>JABSRP010000017.1 GCA_013215145.1 Pseudobacteriovorax sp. | reverse complement strand
TTAATCAGGTCCAGATTTTTGCATTTATTGTTAACTTAATATTGAATTTGAGAACTCGCCTGTTTTTCAACAGGCCGATGAAGCTTATACATTTTTTGCTCCCACCCTAATCAGTTCAGGAATTTCTGGTCTGTCCTGCAATTCCTCCATGATCCCATCACCAATAAGAACGTCTGCAACTATCCGTTTGTGGAATACCAAGTGAAAGCTTCCTTGACGGTTGATTTCTTTGACGCAGCCTTTAACTAATCTTGTCATCTCCATGACTTTTTGCTCCAATTCTTGATGTCTATAATCTCCAGAGATCCGAAGTCTTGAGATCCAAAGATCCAGAGGAGCCCAGCCTTTGGGAAAAATTATTTCTCTCACATCTATCTCCCATAGCAGGGCGGAAGCCCTACTAAATTATTTTTATTCAGCGAATATGAAAAGAGTCCTTGCCTATGACCGACTCTGATTCAGTTGATAAGTTGGATAGGTGTTTCGTTAATCTCACAGGAGCCAATTGCAATCATGGGGTCGATGCTTTGGGTGCGGAATCCAAAGGTAACCTCATCCGATCGCATGATGGCTCCGATCTGATTTATCCTGTGATCAAACCTTATTGACCACAGTCCAGGCCGATTAGGTGCAGCGTGATACACATCTGCTTCAACATTTGTTTGGAAATCAAAAGGACACTGAAGCTCCCAAGTATAAATATCCGAAAACCCAACATTTCGGATTGTGATTTCAGATAAAAACTGTTGAGAAGGGGTAGCAGTAACTTGGAGTTGATTTGATCTAACTACCTGTTCTTGCAAATCAAGAGGATAGAAAGAAACACCAAACTCGGATTCTACTTTAGCAATAAAATCTCCGGCACTATCCTGGTAGATTGTGTATTGGTAGCCAAGCATAGAACATTGGCTAACAACATTTCCCAAATCTAGATTGGGTAAGTTTGCCTTAAATCCTTCAAATGAATATCCTCCAAAGCTTGCTTGCAGATAACCAAATAGGCTATATTCAAGGATCTTTAGTTCATCAGAGTTACAAGTAAAGACATCGTATTCGAGCAATGCATCCGTTGAAAAAACGCCATATCCTCTGGGTGTCTGCACAGCTATTTGGAAAGTTTCACCATTCGATTTTAATAGGCTGGCACTTAGTCTGTCGCCTGAGCCATTAACGAAGTCACACTTTGATTGAAGTTCACCCTCAGTAGTCAATACCGCGAATTCTGCGCTATCGACTTCTTTGTAGCTATCAAGCTCGATACTAAACACTCTGTCTCGATAAGATTCTGGGTTAACCTCGTCGAAAATGGTGTTGTATGCTCGAGTACCAAAGCTGCAATGAAGTGCTAATTGCTCACCAATTACCGCTTCGTCGTAGTCTGAAATTGGCTTCCTATACGCTGCAATAGATGAATCTATCCAATCTAAGAAAGTCGTAACCCTAGTGTAAACACCAGGATATTCTGCTTGAGCGCAGCCATAACCCCAAGACACTATTCCGGCGAGATTGTAACCTCCTTCGGCTTCAACCAGTGCAGGACCACCTGAATCCCCTTGGCAAGAGTCATAGCCTCCTGTTTCAGTACCCGCACAGAATTGGACATCTTCGTGATACTCGGAGCCATAATCATTCGAGCATTTTTCATTTGACAGTATAGGCACAGTTACTTCGTGTAGTTCGTCATCGAACAGATAGCCATAGCTTGACTTGTTGCCATATCCAATAATCTTAAGGTCTTTTCCATCAAGACTAAGGTTCGAAGACAAATCAATGACCTCACCACTTTCGACTTGACCTCTATCTAGAAATAAAAGCGCGATATCATTGGTCAATGCTTCGTTGTCGTAGCCTTCGTGAGATTTCACTGCTACCACATCAATTGTGGTGCTGGAGCCTTCACGCCTTACAACTAGATCGGAGTTGTCACCTGTAACACAATGCGCGGCAGTTAGAACCACGTCATCTGCAATGAATGCGCCTCCGCAAAATTTGCTTGACGAGAACGACTTTTCCAGGCTTGCAAAAAAGCTATAGCTTTCCGTGGTTGGAATGCCTCCGATGATGTCAAGATCAGATGTTTCCTGTGAGTTGCAGCTAGCCAATAGCATTGCTGCGCCAAATAAAAGTTTTTTCATTTTAAATATTCCTTATCTATTCGTGTTTGTAGAGACTGTTTGCGCTGGAGCTTCTCGCTCCAATGCGCCTTCTCTGAGTTTCTTGTCAATTTCGATAATCCTTCTAGGATCGATCGTGCTAACTCTCTTATTTTTCCTATTCCATCCCATATTAAGCCTTTTTTACTTTTAATCTTGAGTCCTTTTCTTTAATAAGTTCTTCCCTTCTAGCCTTAACTAGTTTCAAAGTATCCCTTGCGAGAGTTGCGAAATCGTTTTTAGATTTCGCAATAACTTCCTCTAGATGCCAGTGTTCGATAAGCTCGCAATCGAGATCGTCGTCGCTAAGAAGATCGACGGGAATTTGCTCCTCTTTCACATATTTCTCTTTAACTCCGTTTAATTCTTTGCTATCCATATTTCCTCCAATTGGTTGAAAAGTTTTTGGTGTGGTAGCCTCTCCAATCAATTGTTTATTCCTCGCCTTCCTCCAATCCTAGCAGTTGATCCACATTTGCTTTAGTGTCCTGAACTGTTGTAGATTTAATATCTCTCGCCTCGACATCAACCACCGGCACACCAAGCAGACACTCAGGCGCATATCTACGGATGAGCATTAAAGCTGCCCGATAACACAGCATTTGCACTGGCATTGATTTGTACTTCGGATTATTAGTCCATCCTTCTGCCTTCGCCATTGCAATGCTTGCGTTTACTTCGACTTTCTCTCCTGAATTAAGGGTGGCAGATGCAAAAACAATAAGATCCTCCCAAGACTCACCCTCATGCCTGTACGAAAACCGACCCTTAAAAATCCCAGACTTGTATGCAAGAGACATTGCAAGTTTTGCTGACAGGGTGGGTTTCCCTTTAATTGGTGTAATTTCGTTAAGAGCGGTCATGTAATTTTGAACACCCAGCGCTTCACCCATTTGCAAAACAATGAAAATGTCCTCTGGTTTACCTCTGAAGTGAATTGGAACTATATCTGATAAGGCGTACTTTTCTGCGACTATCATATGCTCCCTAACTATTGGCGAGATAGTTAGATTTTCCGGCTGCTTTACTAATTCGCTCATGCAATCTCCATTTTCTTCCATTTTGGAATATAGAGGCGCTGAATGTTGCTTTCGCTTTCCCAAACTTTTAGTTGCTTGCATTTCTGGAAACGCTCAATGGCGAGATCAATCTCAGCATCTGCATCTGCGATATCTTCCAAGTCATAGTCGAAAAATGCAGCGTTATAGGGAGGCTTAGTTTCAAGAACTAGAAAGATATATCTATAATCATCTCCTGTTATTTGTTTCAAACCTCGACTGGTGAGAGCAACAGATCGATAGTAACCAAAGTCTGCTGCCTTCCTTAAAAAGCTATTGAATTCAGCATTTTCCGTCGTCTTTAAATCGATGACGATTTTACGGTCGTCAATGATCCTGTCCGGACGGAACTTTAGTTTTTGTTCTGTGATCTCGTCTTGCCAATAGTACGAAACCTCATTTTTACCGCCAAATTCTAGTAGATTTCTTGAGTGTCGCTGGCTCATTGCAGAGTCTTTGATTGCTTGCAGCTTTTGCCAGTCAGACCAAGTTAGAATTTCTTTGTCCTGATTTTCCTCCTGCACCTCTTTGAAGATTTTGTGATTGCGATTAGCTCCTTTAGGCCCACATGCATATTTGCTTGCAAAAAGCTCCGGCTCTAAAAGCATCTCGTGGATCATCGTTCCAAGAGTTTGAGCTGGTGTCGGCTTATATTCATTTTCTCCTTTCAAATATTTATCCCAATAGTGCCTTGGTGATTTCAGCAATAGATCAATACCCGACTTGGAAAGATGCTCTCTTTCTGAATGGTATTTTTCTATTGGCTCGTTCTCGATAATCTTCACTTTTTCTATTTCTCCTTTAACGCGGCCAGCATTTCATATATCTTTGCGGCCCGATTTATTGATGGTGCGTGGATTCCATCCTCCCACTGTTTGAATGTCCGGTAGTTCAGATCAATCATCTCCAAAAACCTGATTAGAGGTAGTTCTAGAGCCTCGCTCTCACTCCGTAAAAATCTCGCAAAATTCTGTGCCTCGGTTGTCAAATTTAGAACCCCCTTCAAAAAAGAAGGCCCGAAGGCCCACTTCCTATCGTACGCAATAAACCTCTACGTTTTCCGATGGATCGACAGTGACTACATTTCCGGCTTTGTAATCAAAGGCTTTTCGATTTAGTAGGTTTAAGAGAACAGGGTCGTCTCTCCTTCCTAATGACTTAGCTTCCTCCAAATTGACGAGTGCAAACGAGGTGTCACAAAGTGTGTACGGGGTCGCGGAGAAAAGAAGAGTCTCGAGGTTTTCCTTATAACTGTACTCAAGGATCTGAAGTTCAATATCCTCTGACGCTGTTGACTGAATGTTATATGTGTTCTGAAATACACTACCATCAATGTGTAGAGTCCAATCGCCATAATTTGACTCGCCGATCTTGGACGTAATCTGAACAGTTTTAGGCCCAGATTTGGTAAAACCTTGTCTCACTTCTGATAGAAGAGTCTCGTCCAACGAAACAGGTACGTTAAACTCTAAAATAGATGTAACCACTTCAGCGTCGACGAAAACCCCTGATTTTACTAACTCTACGGGAGTCAACGCGATTTTGATGATTTCGGGTATGCTTTCTGAGCCTGGTACTTCAATCGTGTCTCCATCGCATGTGATCAGATGATTCCCATTCTCCAAACTCTCAGACGTGCAGTTACCCTGTTCCGAGGTTTCAGGAGGAATCTGAACACTTTGGTCTCCGCAGATCAAAAAATCACCACGCTGGTTAGTTTCTATTCTACAAGAAACACCATTTTCTCCTTTTTCACCTGGTTCTCCTTTCTCTCCTCTGATCGCAATGACATCCTCGCCGCACTGCAACTCTCCATCGTTTACAATCTCGCAGCTCTGGCCATCTGCACCATTTATTCCATTGACACCGTCCTTTCCGTCCTCGTACTCACAGGCTGTAAGTCCGTAAGCTAGTGATAAGGCAATAAGATACTGTTTCATACAAAATCTCCTTTGTTGTATGAGTTAAAAATAACTGCCAGTGGCAGATTCTAAATCTGTTTACTTTGTAATTTTTAAACCGAGGCTTTTTGTTGTAGATTCAAATCCAATCAAAGGATTTGTTTCGTCATCCGTTTTTTTGATTTCATAACCAAGGTGGTTAAATGCTGCTATTAGAAGGCCAATATGAATCTCTTGATGAAGTTCTTTTTCAATGATCCCCTTAATAGTTTGCAAGCCATAGCGATCCTTTGCCGATTTGTTACCGATGCTTTGCTTTTTCAGTCTTGACTTCTGAATGGTGTTAACCAATAGTATGAAGTCCGTAAGATACTCTGGCCGATCTAGTATCAAGATTCTTTCTTTTCTATAGCAGTCGCATTTTTTAGACCAGAATCCAGACAATACGAGTCCTGGCACGCCGATGACGGCACGTTCTAAATGTCTTCTATCCATTGCTTTATATTCCTAGTGACTTTCTCTTATGTTCTTATTCTCGTTTCATTTAGTTTGTCGAAATCTCTGTTGACAATTGGGAAGGTAACAATGTGAAAAAGCCCTGTAAATCCTGCTTGATGGCGCGTTTAAAATAAACCGTTTCCAAGACGTTGATTTGATATTTCACTAAAAACGTAGCGATATGAAATCATTGATTGCGTCATAATTTGGAATTATAAATTGGACTGAGATTGCTGATAAACGTGAACTTTACGTATGAAACAGACGTCTTTTTTCCGTCGACCTACGTAAAACTTTTTTTCAATTTGTTTGAAGAAGTCTATTTTCAACGTCTTTATTTTCTCGAAAACAATGGCACAGGAATTGTATTAGTTTGAAGGCAACTAAGATTACGATTGCTATGTTTGTTGTTTGGTTAGTTGATGAGTGGCTTTGGTATGAACAAGGAGCGTTACTTGTTACGAATCCACTAGGATAAAGAGGGGCAGTGATTACTAAAAAATAATTTGGTAGGTTTTGGATTTTTCGTTGTTCTGACGTTTATCTACAATTTTTCTTCACCAAATTATTAATTGACATCCGGTTGGGTATTTTTTTAACTCGATGATGGAAGCTGTGGCTAGGGGGAAAGAGAAATATCATGAGTAGAAAATTGTTTAACGAGAAGATACGACAAGTCATTAATGGTAAGTTTGGTGGGACGTGTCCGCCTTCTGTTTATCAAAGATATTTTCTAAATGTGTTCGATAGAAAACCAAAAGACTCTACCATTCGCAAAATCAAGGGTTTTGTTGATGGTAAAATCGAGAATTTGAGGAAGGGAGATCACGACTTAGAAATGCTTATTGAAAACTTGCTATGTGAACAGGGCCGAAAAGATCTTTGGCTACTATTTAAAAATAGGGAAGGGTCGCAATATGAGATAACTAATAATGTTGCAGAGATAGTTCTAAACAATAGTTATTTTAAGAAGGCATTAAATATTCAGTCTCAGGAATGCATGACTCTTCTGGAGATTCTTGAGCATAAGAAGTTAACCTATAAGTATTTTTCCAACAAATATGAGATGGATGGATGTAGATTCTTGTTGAGGATGAGTAGCCTGAACTTTATCTCTCTAACTAGCGAAGACGAGATTATTTGCCATATAGATAGGTTTAGAGAGAAATTGGTAGAACGAATAAGTGAGGGCTTGTAGTCCTCAAGTTGCTAGTTCTTCTTAGGTATTTCTCTATTACGAAAAAGGCTTGCGTTATTTAATTCTTTGGATAATGATTTCTGTGGGTGTGGTAGCCCTTTCCTTTCTAAGTTTATTACTCCTTTCTTTAAGGAGTTTTAATATGCACTTAAGTAAAAAATTCGAAAAACGTTTCAACAACCTTCTAACGAAGGAAGAAATTGCTATTGAACTAGGGGTTTCCCCTAGAACAATTGCAAACTGGATGTCTTCTGGAAAGATTCCTTCAGTTAGAATTGGCCGGAGAAATTTCGGTTTGAAACGCGACATTGAAATTTGGATAGAAAGGAATAGGAGAAAAAAGTAATGATCAGGCAAGATTCTAAATTTATCCTTAAAAAACCAGATTACAGAAGAAGGTCTTTTTCGATTTCAGTTTTTCATGAATCAACTGGATGGAAGGTTTATGATTCAAAAGATATCAAAGCAATAAATGAAGCTTACTCATCAAACGAGCTTTCATTTGCAGAGAGCACCGAAGCTTGCAAAGCAATAATGCGGCATCTCTATAAAGAACGTGAATCACTTCGCCCAAAAGTGAATGGAACAAATAGAGCAATTTTTGAAAATTACTTTTTGAAAGCATATGGTTCAACAAAAGTAAAACGAATGATGGAAAAGAGCGTCGAGGCAGCATACAACGACATAAACAGAGCACTAAAAGCTGTTTCCGAAGTAGACTTAGCGAATGATTCAATAGAACTCATCCAAAACAGTGTCGACGAATACTTCGAGGGTTATGAGCAACATGCGTCGGCCTGTGGAAGGCTCAACTCACTTCTTGACTTTATTGATCGACCAAAAGGCGAGAGACTGCATAGGCTAGATGCGAGATTTCGAGATAGCGAAGTAAAGTATATCGAACATGAGGAGTTTTTGGCAATTTCAGAGTGTATTGAAGATCGTCTAGACAGGGTCATTTGTAACATTGCTTATTTTGGCGGCTTTCGGCAGGGTGAGCTTTTTTGGTTTCCTGATAAAAAAATCCACATCAAGAAGCATAGCAACTATATTAAGTTTCAAATGTACAGAAATGGGGAAAAGGGGCTTACAAAAAACAGAAAAGATCGTCACGCTTTCTATTTTCCTGAGGGTCGAGAATTTTTGAATGGATGGATTACTGTAGATCAAGATACGAGGATTCAATATAGAAACAAAAAATGGTGGGAAATTGTAAGGAAGGCCTGTCGCAAAGCTGGAGTCGCAGAAATCAATTTCCATGATTTGCGACACTGCTATGCAATCCGGTTATTAGAACACGGAATAACCTTAGACGTTGTTGCAGACATGATAGGCGATACAATCGAGGCTTGTAGGAAGCATTACACGGGTTTCGCGAGGACAGACAGAAATATGGCTCTTATAGCGAGCCAAGTATCTAAAAATTCTATGTGAGTAGAGTTAAATTAACTTAATAGAATTGAACAAACTTTATGCAGAAATCTAGACTAACCACTTCCTCAACCACGACTAACCACCATCAGAAAAAGTTCAATGATTTGGTGGGAATGGATGGACTCGAACCATCGACCTCACGCTTATCAGGCGTGCGCTCTAACCACCTGAGCTACACTCCCTCGTCGTTGGGAAATTTCTTATATGTGTTAGGCCGTTCGATGTCAACAAAATTTAAGATATTGTACTGAATTTCTTCAGCCTCGTTACTACCACGAGAATCACCGTACGAACCTCGGATGGCTCAACTTGTCTAGCACTATCAGACAAGCACCACTGCCGGTAAAGACCACCTTAAAACCTTAAAGAGGTCAGTTGCGCACGACCCCAGTCGTGCAAAGCCTTAGCCTAGGATTAGTTGTTTAGGCTTGGAGCTTCTGGAGCAACTGGAGTGCTACTTACCATGTCTATGACATCAGAACCCATAGCGACTTTTGTCTTAAGGCCCCAATCAGAAGCACCGTATCGCTTTAGCTTTCTTTGAAGGGTACGGATACCAATTCCAAGTGCACGAGCTGTGTGAGTTCTGTTGAAGTTCTTTTGCTTTAGAGTCTCTAGGATCACAATTCTTTCAATCTCTCTTAGTTTGGTTCCCGGAGGAAAAGTAACTGAAGACGTATCAAAAGATGGGTCTAAAACTGTTTCGTTAGTGTTGTCAGGTGTCATCATGGCTGATTTTCCTCCGAATTGGCCTTTTATCTTTTTTCCTTTATCCCATAGAGCACGGCTTCCCCAACCAATGTCTACAGAAAGTGAACAGTGAAACCAAGTTAATTTGAATCCTCGACGCGTCTTATAAGACAAGTTTGCGACTTTTGAAAGCGCAATCTTCAATGCAGCGGCTATTTTACCCACCACAGCCTTAGACATAACGTGTCAACAAAAATTCCTTAGCTGCGACAAATTAGCAGTTTGGTAGGCAATGTCAATAGTTTTAGTGGGGTTTTTGAGGTTTAATTGACTGAATGACGATTCAACTGGGTCAAATTCTCCCTAAGCACCATGAATTACAGGCATTTTGGCAAAGGTAGAGATTGTGTCATATTTGTAAAAGTCGTAAATAACAGCGAAAAATTGGCACCATTTGGGAGCAAGGACCTCAGAGTTTAGAGATATTCTGCCTGCGAAAACATCTAAAAAATCGAACCGCCATGGTGAATCCTCTTCATCGTTGGCATGTTGGGCAATAATAACTCGCTCGATTAGATTGCCTGATAGACTTAATTGTGTCCGAGCAGGAAAGACAAGTTTCACCTCCACGCCCATAAACCTGCAGATCAACAGCAAAATATCCGGGACTACCATCCGAGCTTCTAAAGTCTCGCAACGTCGTACCACCCTGAGATATCGCTGCCCTTAGGGTCTCGGCGATAGCAACGGCAAGTTTTTTCATCGATTCTCTCGATATTCGACCAGCAGCTTTTCCGGGCCTTATACCTGCTCGAAAAAGGGCCTCATTTGCATAAATATTACCGACACCGACCACAACCTTTGCGTTCATAATGAACGATTTGACAGAGGTCGTCTTACCTCTTGATTCTCGCCACAAATAGTCACCCAGATCCTTAGTCTCTAATGGCTCGGGACCAAGATGCCTCAAAAGCTCATGGGCTTCCGGGTCGAGAGACCTCGTACAAGTCATCCAACCAAACCTCCTAGGATCGACGTAATGCAAATACTCTAGGTCACTTCCCTTATGCCGAGGTTCTAAGGTAAACACAACATGGGTATGGGGTAACTGGGGGCTTTTGGACGAATGGTGGTCCATATGGCCTGACATACCTAGATGTATGAGAACCCAGCCCTTGTCTGTTCGCATCATCATAAATTTCGATCTTCGCCTGATTTCTATGATCTTACGATTCAACAAAATATCATTGAGTTCATCGACGGGAATTTCTGAGCGCAAGTCCTTACGATAGAACTTAGATTGGATAATCCGCCGTCCGAGAGCAATTTTTTTAACCGCATTGGTAAGGGTTTCTACTTCAGGTAATTCAGGCATAAAGACTCCAAGGTCGAGCGATTAATGGAAATCTTATGCCACTAGAATCGAAGAGACACAAGCCTTAGGCGCGCTTAGCCCGCCCCGGACGTTGTCGTTTTTGCCGTGGAATAAAGGTTTCACTTTCTGCCGGGAAGAAGTTCTTTCTAAGTGAATCAAAGGTTTTTTTCGATAAAAAGCCGCTTTTAACCAACTGCTCAGTGAATTTCTTAACCTCATCGAGCTGACTACCCGAATAGCCGGAGATCATAGATTGAAGCTGATCTCGCTCCTTTAAGCGATCTTGTCGTGCCGGCTTATTTTGCTCGCTTTCTTTGCTAGCTTTTTTAGCCAGTATCTGCTTCATTTTTGGTAGCAAAACGGACTCTGCAGGTATTGGGCCTGATCTTGCGAGCTGGATAGCCCAAGTAGCGGTAAAAATGTCTGGATGACGACGGCAAAGTTCCTGGCACTCCATCGACATATCGAGCAACCGTCGATACCAACCAACAGTCCGAGGGTTGACACCGACTCTAGATGCGATTTTCCCGTCAGTTTCGCCAAGATCGGCTGTATCTTGATAAGCCTTAGCAATATCCAGGTAAAAAACGTTTTCTTGAATATTGGCATTGATAGCCAGATAAAGTTCCTCTGCCACAGAATCAAATGACTTGATAATGCATTCTATATTCTTCCAGCCTAGCGATTTAGCGGCCAAAATTCGTCGATGACCATTACGACAAACGAGCCTATAGTTTCCCCGATCCATAGGTTTCAAACAAAGAGTAGGGAACTGGATGAGCCCATCGGTATTCAAAGACTTAGCTAAGTGACTCAACTGATCCTCATCATAGATTCTTCGAATATTTTCATTAAGCTCTATCAAGTCTATGGGAATATTTTGAACAGTTTTACCATTGGCCTTTATCAGACTCTCGATCTTTCCAAAAGCCTCAGAGGATTTGGATTTAACAGGCTTCTTTTTTTTGACCTGTCGAGCGCTGCTTTTGACCATTTGCTCAAGCTTTGAGTTTGCCAACTTACGTTTTTTCTGTGTCAAATTCCACCCCCCCCCAATTTAAAGTTCGACTTGCTCGTTACCATCATTGACTTCCAAACCGAACTCTTCGTGGGGTCCCGAAATTCCCAACACCTCGAGATTCGGAATCATAATCGACGATTTATTCTTTGCTACTTGACGGAGAATAACCCGGACGATCTTCATATAGTCTTCTTTTATATTGTAGGAACCAGGAAGCGATACAGCTGGACAACTATGCAAACTCCCGGTCGCCATGGAGTTCGATGAGCGAATATGGGACTTGAAATAGGGTACATTAGCTTTTTTCATATGCTTACTAATAAAGGCCAAATAGGTCTCATGCGCAGGAATCTTTTTTACGCTAGTCAATAGGACTCCCAGACAGGCCAGTCGCTCGTTAAATTCTTCTTGAATTTCGCCAGCCTCTGCTAACAAATCAATAAATCCATCATAGGAATCTGGTTCCGGAAAACTCGGTATCAGATACCAAGTAGACGCTGCTAGTGCAGACTGAAGCAAAATATTGATTTGGGGCTTGGTATCAATAAGAACAAAGTCAAAATCTTTTTCCACCTGTTTCAAAAGTTTTTGAAATAGTCTGATTCCTCTTACTGATTGACCAAAGGCCAGCTGAGCTCCTTTGAGATCTTTAGTAGACGGTACCACCCAGATACCTTCATAAGCCGATTCAACCATGACATCTCGGTAGCTTTTTTTGTGCTTCAACGCATACCATAGAGACTCTGTCTCCAGATCATGTTGATCTCGAATTCCCAAAGCTTTGCTAGCGTTACCCTGATCATCCGAATCAATGACCAACACCCGTTTTTTCATCTCAACTGCTAGCAGATAGGCGATATTTACCACCGCAGTGGTTTTGCCAACCCCACCTTTGATGTTGGCGAAGGTAATGATTTGAGATCGATCTCCAGCCATGAGCTTTCTCCATTTGTATAGTGATCTAATACAAACGTACAGCCTTTGAATGCCCTGCTCAAGAAGATATTGAGCAGGGAAGAGAGTAAATATTTGTAGGTGGGCAGAACTTATAAAGACACTAAAAATATTTTGGTAAAAACCAAAGAAAAACATTCATCGAGCAGTGCTACATATTCCTTCGGTACTGGCCGCCCACTTCGTAAAGCAAGGCCGATATCTGACCAAGGCTACAAACCTTGGCAGCTTCCATGATCCGCTCAAAGGTATTGTTGTTGTCCAATGCTGCTTTTCTGAGAGCCAGTAGTTCTCTCTCGGCTGCCTTACGATTTCTCTCCTGAAAGGCATCTTTTGAGTGAATGGCAAACTCCTTCTCGGCAGCTTCTGCTCTAATAACCTCTTCTGGAATGATCGTTGGTGAACCCTTTTTATCTAGGAAGGTGTTCACACCAATAATAGGAAGTTCTCCTGAGTGTTTGAGAGACTCGTAATACAGCGACTCTTCTTGGATTTTGGTCCTTTGGTACATGCGTTCCATTGCTCCAAGGACACCTCCTCGTTCAGAAATTGCACGAAATTCCTCGAGCACTGCCTTTTCGACCAAATCCGTCAGTTCTTCTATGACAAAGGACCCTTGCATCGGATTCTCGTTCTTTGCCAATCCAAGTTCCTTGTTAATAATCAACTGAATCGCCATGGCACGGCGTACACTCTCTTCAGTCGGTGTTGTGATAGCTTCATCATAGGCATTGGTATGCAGCGAGTTGCAGTTATCGTATAAGGCATAAAGAGCCTGTAGCGTAGTACGGATATCATTAAAGGCAATTTCCTGGGCATGGAGACTGCGGCCAGAGGTTTGTATGTGGTATTTGAGTTTCTGAGACCTTTCGTTTCCGCCGTACTTAAACTTCATAGCCTTCGCCCAAATGCGCCTTGCCACTCTACCTATCACAGAATACTCAGCATCGGTTCCATTCGAGAAAAAGAAGGATAGATTAGGTGCAAACTCGTTTATATCCATCCCACGGGACAAATAGTACTCCACATAGGTAAAGCCATTGGCCAGTGTGAAGGCTAGCTGGGTGATGGGATTGGCTCCAGCTTCGGCAATATGATAACCAGAAATCGATACCGAATAGAAGTTTCTTACCGATCGGTCAATGAAATACTGCTGCATATCCCCCATGAGCCTCAGAGCAAACTCTGTTGAAAAAATACAGGTATTTTGGGCCTGATCCTCTTTAAGGATATCGGCTTGAACGGTTCCCCGAACCTGTTTTAATGTGTCAGCCTTTATTTGTTGATAGGTGTCCTGAGGTAAAACCTCGTCTCCTGAAACTCCGAGAAGCAAAAGACCAAGACCATCGTTACCCTCGGGTAACTCTCCCTGATAGCTAGGTCGATTAGTTCCCGAGTCAGCAAAGATATTATCGATTTTACTTTCCGTCTCCCTAACCAAGCTGTTTTCTCGGATATACTTCTCGCACTGCTGGTCAACAGCTGCATTGAGATAGAAGCCCAATAGCATTGGCGCAGGTCCGTTTATCGTCATAGACACACTGGTAGATGAGCTTGCTAGATCGAAGCCAGAATATAGTTTCTTTGCATCATCAACCGTAGCGATACTAACACCTGAGTTACCGACCTTACCGTAAATATCAGGCCTAAAATCAGGATCTTCACCGTATAGTGTTACCGAATCAAAGGCCGTTGACAGTCGCTTTGCTGGCATACCTCGAGACACATAGTGAAATCTACGATTGGTTCTCTCAGGGCCTCCTTCGCCGGCAAACATACGGGCTGGGTCTTCGCCCTGCCTTTTAAGTGGAAAGACGCCTGCAGCATAAGGAAACTCGCCAGGTATATTTTCCTCAAGGATCCATTTTAAAATATCGCCCCAATCCTTAAACTTCGGTAAAGCAATCTTTGGAACCTTTAGGTGAGCCAAGGTTTCGGAGTAAAGGTCCAATTTGATAACCTTATCCCGAACCTTAAATTCATAGGTATCGTTGGTATATGACTCACGAATCTTCGGCCATTGATTCAAACGTTTTCGGGAATCGTGATCAAGCCTTGAGTGAAGTTCGTTATATCGCTGTACCAGACCATTCAACTCGCTGCCTAGGTCACCGTCGACATCAATGCGCTCAGCACAGCCATCGATTTTTATGGCTGTTTGATCAGCAAGCAGTTCAATGACTCCTTTTAACTGATACATTTGGCTTGCTATTAGACACTGCTGTTGCACCGACACCTGACGAGCCTGAGCACTTTCCCCGATTTCTGCTAGGTATCTAACCCGGTCTGGAGGTATCACAAACTTTTTCTCTGACATACCCGAGGTGACTTCAAATTGCGACTTTAGACCGGAATTATGATTGCTCTGAATCTTCTTCATAATTGCCGCATATAGGGTATTCATACCAGGATCATTGAACTGTGATGCCATAGTCCCATAAACCGGTAGCCCCTCATCATCTCCATCCCACAGGTTATGGTTACGACGGTACTGTTTTCTAACATCACGCAGGGCGTCCAAGGACCCCCGTTTGTCAAACTTATTGATGGCAATCAAATCAGCAAAGTCTAACATATCAATCTTTTCTAGTTGAGTAGCCGCCCCATATTCCGCCGTCATGACATAAAGTGAGAGGTCAGAATGCTCGGTGATTTCGGTATCCGACTGCCCAATTCCCGAGGTTTCCACAATAATCAGATCAAACTCAGCGGCTCGACAGACATCGATGCTATCCTGAACGTACTTACTGAGGGCTAAATTGGACTGCCTGGTCGCTAGGGAGCGCATGTAGACTCTCGGGTGATGTATGGAGTTCATTCGAATGCGATCGCCTAACAAAGCTCCACCCGTTCGTCGTTTGGATGGGTCAACTGAAATTATGGCCACTGTTTTATCCTCAAAATCGCTGAGAAATCGGCGAACTAGTTCGTCCACCAGTGACGATTTTCCCGATCCTCCCGTCCCAGTTATTCCTAAGATCGGAATTTTTTTTTCGCCGATTTTGCTATGAATTCCTTTTGATAAGGTATCTCTATAGTCAGGAAAGTTCTCTGCCACCGAAATCAAACGCCCAAGACATTGAGGGTTACGTTCCTTAACCGTTTCAATCAATGAGTCGATCGGAGGCTCATAGGTCTGAAAATCACACGACTGCAAAAGGTGATTAATCATACCCTGTAGTCCCATTTTCCGACCATCATCAGGTGAGTATATCCGGGTGATTCCGTGCTCATGAAGCTCGTCGATTTCCGTAGGTAAGATGGTACCGCCACCTCCCCCGAACAACTTTATATTAGCGCCTTGCTCCTTCAATAAATCGTACATGTATTTAAAATATTCAACATGACCGCCCTGATAGGAGGTGATAGCGATTCCTTGTGCATCTTCGGCGATCGCGCAGGAAACGATTTCGGCTACTGATCTGTTATGGCCGAGATGAATGACCTCAGCCCCAGAAGCCTGTAAAATACGACGCATAATATTGATTGCTGCATCATGCCCATCAAACAAAGACGCTGCCGTGACTAGTCTTATATGGTGATTCGGCTTGTAGATTTCTACCTCTTGAGTCATTTTTTCTCCATCTGCTCGTTGCCCCAATTGGTCCTAACTTAATCCATTAAAACCGAATGGGAAAGGGACGAAAGAGCAGCCACTAGCCAAGCCATAGAGTCGCAGTATTAACATCCGAGGATTTTAGGATTTCGAGGAAACGCAGTCATTGAGTCAATATATGGTGCGGCTGAATCGGGACTCTAGGACAAGGCGCGAGAAACCATAAAACCGCAGTGTATAGAAATGATACATGAGGATTTTAGTGTTTCGATGAAACGCAGTCATTGAGTCCCGATTCAGCCGCAAGATGTTAGCTACAGATGGCAGACCAAAGACTAAAATCAGCACTACCACTCGAATTACCTGACTCTGGAGCTTCCACTGGAGTCACCGCTGGCTCTGTATAACCATCAGGTGCTGGCACACCCAAGCCTAAATCTGTATCTGTACCTAGAGCGACAGTAGCTTTATATAGATCAAGCCTCCCCACCTCTGATTTTTCAACCATGGCTTCGGGGTTCACTTGGCCGCTTTGGATAATGCGCAAAAACTCGTCTTGCGTAAGGTCTTTTTTAACCGATTTAAATAATGCCGCTACCCCCGCTACGTAGGGCGTTGCCATCGATGTGCCACTAATTGTTTTATAGGACCCAAGTTCGACAGGCCAAGTCGAATAGATATCGGTCCCGGGAGCGTTGATATGAGCGGTACTGCGATAGCTTTTTTCCACTTTACCTGAGAAATTACTATAATTTGCTAACGACTCATCTGGGCTGCTAGCTCCGACGCAAATCACGCCTTCATAAAGGCAAGGGAGAACAATATACTCGGAGATAGTCTTAGGAAAGATACCGCCTTGATCTTTGCAAACGGCCCCCAAGGGACAAGCTTCATTACCGGCAGCCACGACTACGATCATGTTGTGATCTTCTATTGCTCGACGAAAGAGCTCATTGACTAGTGTTTTAGCCGAAGCATCCAGATCGCTATACTCCAAGCCAACCCCTAAGCTCAATGACAAGACATCGGGCTTGGGATTACTTCTCATAGCAAATCTCATCCCTTTCTCAATGGATTGAAAGCCTCCAGACCCATCTTTTCCAAGCACTTTTATTGGCATAATCTTGACGTTTTTTGATGTGGCAACGCCCAAAGGTGAGGTGCCGGCACTTTTTACTTAGGAGGCGATAATACCCGCACAGTGTGTACCATGACCATTTTCGTCATCTGCACCGACTCCAGAATCCACTGCATCATATCCATCCACCAAGATATCCACTAGATCGGGGTGCTGTAGATCGACTCCGGTATCCAAGACAGCAACTATCACTTCGTCTTTGGCGTTAGCGCTCGCCGACTGTCCTATGGTCTCGAGGTGCTCCAAAGCTGCAGCGTACTCAGTTTGTTTTAATGCCCATTGATCGGGGGCAATATCCTGAGTCAATGCAGACAATCCAGATAAAGGCTGCCAACTGTGCTTCCAATCGTTATGGTTCAGGCGCGTATCTCTCGCAATATAAGACGTCGCAGCATGAATCTGGAACGAATCATTGATAAATTCGAATACGGAGCTTGACTGAAGATTCGTTCCAGTGAAGGCATCAATCAGAAAGCTAGAGGCAACACCAAATCCTCCCGCAAACGTCCCGTCAAGCTCAAGGAATCTCACATTATCGGTGTCATCATCAGGCATGGCTGTATCGACGGTCTTAACTCTAAGAGTATCTTGAGAAACAACACTTTCCAGGTTTGTGTTTAGAAATTCTTTAACCTGATCGTTACTGATGGCTGGATCTTGAATCAGACCTAGCCCAACCAACTCTTCAAGGTTTAATCCCACTGTCAATGCCGACTGTTGATGACCAATCCCACAGAGCAGTCCCAAGACCGCTCCCGTATTGCTCCCACAGGAGAGTGATGTCAAAAAAATAAAAATGACGACTAAGCTTCGCAAAAACATAAGCAGATCCCATCACTAAAAAACTGTCCAAACAAATTTACGTTGATCATAACTAACGCAATGATTAAAACCTTTATAAAGAATAATATCAAACACTCTCGGGAGGCCTATCATGGCAAAAAAGACGAAAAAAAAAGCGACGAAGAAAAAAGCCGCTTCGAAAAAAGTGAAGACGAAACTTAAAACCAAAGCAAAAAAGAAGCCTGCAAAGAAAACTACGGCAAAGAAAAACGTAAAAAAAGCGACTGCTAAAACAACGAAGAAAAAAGCAAAACGCACCGTAGCAAAGGCAAAACGTGTCGTAGCGGTCAAACCCAGTCCCATTGCGCCGGAATACAAAGACTACAAACTCCTCATAGAAGACAACACGAGGTCTTTGGAAGATAGCGTCAACTATTCTATGAAAAAGGGGTGGTCACCTCTTGGCGGCGTCGTTGTTCAAGCATCGGGGCGTCTGATGCAAACGATGGCTTTAAAAAAGTAAGCTCACAATATTTCAGGTGCCATGGTCCGTGTGGCACTTTTTGCCAAATTTTTCATGAAGAAAAATAAATTTGTTCATGAAGAAAATTTATAAACCGGCCCACCTTTTATCCCAAGTCCGATTAGCTTCTCAACTCAGGTAGATAACCATCTAAAATTACTAGTTTTAATTTATGGAAAAATAATGTCGCATTTTCGTATGATACGATCACAAAGATAAGTAATTGAATTTATTAATTTTTTTTCCGGACCAGGTAAAATATTGGCCCAAGTAGATTGGGCCGTATAGATTTAGTCTAGCTACTGAATAGGAAACTTTCAGTTAGACTCATCGTTACTCTCACAGGTGGAGAAAGGAACTCCTGCCCCTTCTTTTGAAGCCAACCAGTCCGAGAGTTACAAGTGCCCTATTTCCCTGGGATAGCATCCCACTGCCAGCCAAATTGCTCGTTTGGCATGCCTGTCCTCTGCAAAGGGCAGGCACCCCCCTTTTCTCTTTTTTCACGATGAAAAACAAGAGTATTTATTGCAAAAATTATCGCGATAAAGCTTTATCGAAATAAGCGATAGTCTTTTTCAATCCAAGTTCAAGCGGAGTCTGAGGTTGGTAGTCGAGTTTATCATTGGCAAGAGACAAATCTGGACGTCGAATTTTTGGATCATCTTGTGGCAGTGGCATAAATACTAACCTTGATTTGCTACCAGTAATATCGATGACTTTTTCGGCGAGTTCTTTCACAGTAAATTCTGCATCATTGCCAAGATTGACAGGCCCTTGAAAGCAGTCATGATCAGATAGCTTCAAAATGCCATCGACAAGGTCATCAACGTAACAAAACGATCGTGTCTGGCTGCCATCGCCAAATATCGTTAAATTCTCATTGCGCAATGCTTGAATGATAAAGTTACTGACTACCCTGCCATCATCGACGGCCATTCGCGGTCCATAGGTATTGAATATGCGAAGAATTCTGGCATCAACGTTGTGTATCCGTCGATAGTCTGCACAAAGCGTTTCTGCTGCGCGTTTTCCTTCGTCGTAGCAGCTTCTGGGCCCGACAGAATTTACGTTCCCCCAATAACTTTCTGGCTGAGGGTGAACTTGCGGATCTCCATAGATTTCGGAAGTACTAGCATGTGTCAGTCTAGCTCCGACTCGCTTAGCTAGTCCGAGCATGTTCAGTGATCCGAGCAAGGAAGTTTTTAACGTTTTTATGGGATTCGATTGATAATGTCTTGGACTAGCGGGACAGGCAAAATTCAAAATAAGATCAACCTCACAGAGATAGGGCTTAGTCACATCGTGACGCACCAATTCAAACCTGGGATTGTCTCTAAAGATAGCTAGATTAGCTTTAGAGCCTGTTTGAAAATTATCTAAGCAAATAACCTCCCATTTTTGCGTTAGAAAGTACTCACAAAGATGACTCCCTAAAAACCCGGCCCCCCCAGTGATCAGCACCCGATTTGACCCTAGACTACGCATAGTTTTCCTCGTTATTAATAATGTTCAAGGGCAGATAATATGTTAGCCTTTGGATCTGTGCAAAGAAATTACGACAAACCGTCGGAGGACTAAACTGAATGAACATTCACGAGTACCAAGCTAAATTGCTTTTCAGAAACAACGGCGTACCCGTACCAGATGGATTTTTGGCGGCAAGCGGCATCGAAGCCGAATTTGCCATGCGCCGCCTAGGCTGTGATGTAGCTGTTGTCAAAGCTCAAGTTCACGCCGGTGGGCGAGGGAAGGCAGGTGGCGTCAAGCTTGCAAAAACCCCAGAAGAATGCCGCAAGCTAACTGAAGAGATGCTCGGGATGACCCTAGTCACTCATCAGACAGGACCAGAAGGTAAGCTTGTCCGAAAAGTCTACATCGAAGCCGGTAGCAAAATCGAAAAAGAATACTATCTTGCACTACTAATGGACCGAGAGACTGCTGGCGTCAGTATTATGTTCTCCACCGAAGGTGGAATGGATATCGAAGAAGTTGCCGAAAAAACCCCTGAAAAAATCATCGTTGTCAATGTCGATCCCACTGTCGGACTTCAAGGTCACCATCTCCGTAGCCTTGGATTTGGATTAGATTTACCGAAGCCAGAGCAAAAGAAATTGGCTGCCGTCGTCAAAAACCTCTATAAAATGTTTTTGAAATACGACTACTCAATGCTCGAAATCAATCCGTTAGTCGTCACTGAAGAAGGCGATATGTTTGCCCTGGATGGTAAGATGGGTTTTGATGACAATGCTTTGTATCGACAAAAAGAAATCGAGGTCATGCGCGACTTTGATGAAGAGGACGAGCGTGAAATTGAAGCTTCAAAGTACGGCCTGAGTTACATTGGTTTGGACGGAAACATAGGTTGTCTCGTCAATGGAGCTGGCCTTGCCATGGCCACAATGGATATCATTAAGCATTATGGTGGAGACCCCGCAAACTTCCTTGATGTTGGTGGTGGAGCCAGCCAAGAAACAGTGAAAAATGCATTTATGATTTTGCTTTCTGACGAAAAGGTAAAAGGTATTTTCGTCAATATATTCGGTGGAATCATGAAATGCGACGTCATTGCCAATGGCGTCGTCGCAGCTGCGAAGGAACTAGGATTAAGCGTCCCTCTTGTTGTAAGGCTTGCCGGCACAAACGTTGAAGAAGGCAAAAAGATTCTCAATGAATCTGGTCTGAATTTGATTGCAGCGGAAGATATGGCTGATGGTGCCCAACAAATTGTTAAATTATCAAAATAGATAGATCAGGAGAACTCAACTGTGGCGATTCTAATCAATAGTCAAACGAAAGTCATCACGCAAGGTATCACCGGAAAGTCTGGCGAGTTCCACACCAGACTATCTCACGAATATGCTCCCTGCTTTGTAGGCGGCGTTACCCCAGGAAAAGAGGGGCAAAAAGCTACTAAAGACTTACCTATCTTCAACACAGTCGCAAATGCCAAGGATAAAACTGGAGCAAATGCGTCTATGATATTCGTGCCCCCTCCTTTCGCAGCTGATGCGATCTTGGAAGCAATCGATGCCGAAATTGAGCTAATTATTTGCATCACGGAAGGTATTCCAGTTCTTGATATGGTTCCTGTTAAAAAGGCTCTAGAACGATCAAACTCTAGACTCGTAGGACCGAATTGCCCTGGAGTTATCACACCAGGAGAGTGCAAAATTGGAATCATGCCTGGACATATTCACCAACCTGGTAAGGCTGGCATCGTCTCAAAGTCAGGAACCCTAACCTACGAAGCTGTTGGTCAAACGACAAAGGCTGGAGTGGGACAAAGTACTTGCGTTGGTATAGGTGGTGATCCCATTATCGGTACTAATTTCATAGATGTTTTAGAAAAATTTGAAGCCGACCCTCAAACAGAAGGCATCGTCCTCATCGGAGAGATTGGAGGGGATGCGGAGATTAAGGCAGCTCAGTTCATTAAGGAAAACGTGAAAAAACCGGTCGCAGCATTTATCGCAGGCCAAACTGCCCCAAAGGGAAAAAGGATGGGACACGCAGGTGCCATCGTTTCTGGAGGGCAAGGTACGGCCGAAGAAAAAATCGCTGCTCTTAAAGAAGCGGGCTGTGTTGTCGCTGATACTACTGCCGAAATCGGCAGTGCTTTACTCAAGGCTATGGGAAAGTAATTCAGTGCTCGGAATCAGGCAATACCGCGGCGTCGCAATAGATTTATTTCAAGGACAGTTAAATGAATTCTATTGTGATGGCTGGGTCACATTTTCATCTGAATATGAATCCGATGATGATCCCCCTAAAATAGGTATCTCATCATCGGATGTGTTTCCCACACTAAAAGTCCTCATGGCACCCATACCTTCTACCGACGAAAGCACCTTCGTCAGACTCGTTCATGCCATCCTAAACATTGCAAAGCAACAAACTCTTGCCCATATCGCCATAGCTGTCGAGGGTTTGGCCATCCAAGAATCGACGATGATGACGGCCTTAAAAAGCCATCTAGATTGCCAGAGTAACACTCCGTTGCTCCGTCGTGTTACGATAGTGGTTGATACAAAAGGCAGATACGAAGTATTTCAAAAGGCCTTATTTTCTGTGTTCCCTGAATCGTAAGGACACCGATGCTAAAAGATATCTCGTACTATAAAACAGGTGGAACCTGTCAAAGCCTAGTTCAACCAAAGTCGATTGAAGAGCTATCCCAAGCTGTCCAAGAACTTTCTAAGAAATCGATTCCATATTATGTCTTGGGAGGCGGTACAAATTCATTGGTCTCTGACGAGTTCTGGAAAGGCGCCGTTATCAACCTCAACTATATGACAAACATGGAAATTCTTGATTCCCACCAGGTCAAAGCAGAGGGTGGAGTGGACAATACAGACTTTGCGAAGTTTGCCCTTAAGCATGAGCTGGAAGGTTGCGCTTGGATGAATCGACTTCCAGGGCAAATCGGCGGAACCACACGTATGAATGCCAAATGCTATGGCGGAGAAATCAGCCAAATCGTTATCGAGGTGACCACAGTAGGACCAACGGGTGAGATTCATAAATACAGTCATGACAGGCAAAACCCTATTTTTCGAGGCTACAAAGACACGATATTTATGGATCGAAAGGATTCTGATATCATCGCAAGCGTTATCTGCCAGCTGAAGCCGGGCAACTACCCGGATATCGAATCTCTCATGATTCACTGTGAAAGTGATCGCGTCTCTAAAGGTCAGTTTACCTATCCTTCCTGCGGATGCGTCTTTAAGAATAACTACGCTGTGGGCGTGCCGAGTGGAATGCTATTAGATCAGGCAGAGGCTCATGATTTAGGTACTAAAGACGCATTTCTAAACCCGAAGCATGCAAACTTTGTCTTTAATAGATCAGCCGGTAGTCGCGAAATCATCGAGCTAACCCTAAAAATGAGAGATCGGGTTTATCAACGTTTTGGGGTCTGGCTTGAGTATGAGATGGAAATCCTAGGCCATCTCCCTGAGGACCTAAAGCATGCTATTGGCGAATCAAAAGCAAACAATTTTGATGAAGAAGCTCTAAAGCCCCTTCGCGCGAGCTTTCAAAAAAAGCAGTCTGATTCAAAAACCTAAATACTAATACTCAAAAAATTTCGTGAAGGTAGTCGAAGGTATAAATTCCCGTGGTATGCCCATCTGTGAAATGGACATTGAGTGCATAACGACCTACAGATTGCACCACAATCGGCCTAACATCGTCTCCAATGGAGCCAGGAGTGATTTTGGACTCTCCTGACCACTCATCTACGCATAGAGCACAGCGACAAGCTTCGCGAAGTTTAACGCTATCGATCAAGCTTTTCTTACCAGTCGTCCAAAGAATACCTAGAGTCCGTGCATCTTCCTGCCAGATTTTTTTGACTTGAATATTTACGCTCATACCCACTCCAATTTAAAATGAGTCAAAGCTCGATCCGATTGGGAATTGACGATCGATTGTTGGGCTGCCAGCTGCCCTGCAATATGATTGTAGGCTAGCGAGGCGAGGGCATTACTATCAGATATCACCACAGGCTTCCCTTTATCCGAGTTCTCCGCAACAACTGGCTCAATAGGAATTTCACCTAGAAGAGGCACCCCATTCTCGTCAGCGACTTTCCGTCCACCATTTTTTCCGAAAATAAAGTGCTTTTTTTCGGAACCAGGACACATAAAGTAACTCATGGTTTCCACAACCCCCAAGACAGGAACCTTCATGGTTTCAAACATGGAAATCGCTTTACGTACATCGATTAAGGCAACCTCTTGAGGAGTTGTCACTACAACCGCACCAGTAATGGGTGCTATTTGAGACAGGGTAAGTTGAATATCCCCAGTCCCTGGAGGATAATCAATGATCAAATAATCTAATTCACCCCAATCAATTTGCGTTAAAAACTGTTTGATAATCTGTGCTACCATGGGACCTCGAAGAAGCTGCGCTTGCTTAGCCTCGGTAAACATAGCCACGGAAATTATTTTGACTCCAGCAAAAATTGGAGGGACGATAAAGTCTCCTTTTGTCTCTTCCGGCTTTCCGACTTTTGTCATCTGCATGATCGAAGGGCCGTAGATATCAGCATCAAGGAGGCCTACCTTAGATCCTTTTTGCTGGAGGGCAAAAGCAAGATTAACCGCACTGGTTGATTTTCCAACACCACCTTTACCGCTCGCTACTGCGATAATATTCTTCACCTGGCCGAGAGCTCCTTGAACCAAGTCTGGAATAGCACGCGCCCGATGAGTCTGAGCTGTCATTTCGATCGAAACGTCCTCAACCCCTTCAATAGCCTTCACCACGTCAACGCATTGATCTCTAAGCATCTCTTTCATGGGACATGCAGGTGTCGTCAACTCGACGATTAGTGACACCTTACCCTTATGAAAATCAATTTTTTTAACAAATCCAAGAGATACGATGTCTTGATGCAAATCTGGATCTTGAACTTGGCTCAGAGCCTCCTTAATTTGCTGTTCGCTAACCGCTGGTTTTTTCTTACCGAAGATTCCCAAGTGAACCTCTCTAATCTAGGTTTTCGATATAGTGTTGCGCTTGGATCGCTGCCTGACACCCCATACCTGCCGCTGTGATAGCCTGCTTGAAGTGAGGGTCTGCGATATCTCCTGCAGCAAACACGCCAGGTGTTTTCGTTTTGGTGAACTCACTTACCTTAATGTATCCGTGATCGTCGACATCAACGAAGTCTTTAAATATCTGAGAGTTGGGAGTATGCCCAATAGCATAAAACAAACCATCCAATTCTATGGTCTCGACTTCGTTTGTTTCAAGATTTTTAATTTTCACTGCAGTCAATCCATTGCTATCGGCCACTGTTTCCACAGTATCATAGGGCACCTTGAAGGTGATCTTTTCTTCGTTTTGCGCCCGCTTTAGCATGATAGGCGAGGCTCGAAAGACATCGCGCCTATGAATCAGTATGACCTCAGAACACAGCTTCGCTAGGTAGGTTGCCTCTTCCATAGCTGAATCGCCGCCCCCCACAACTGCAACTTTTTTGTTGCGGTAAAAGAAACCATCGCAGGTTGCACAAGTAGAAAGCCCTTTCCCCATGAGCTCAGCCTCTCCCTCAAGTCCAAGAGTTCTGGCGGTGGCTCCAGTAGAAATAATGACTGTTCGCGCCTTTATTTCTTTGTCGCCAGCCCAAAGGGTCTTAATAGGGCCTTCAAGGTCAACTTTAGTAATAAGATCGTATTCGATTTTTGTACCGAAACGCTCTGCCTGGGCCGTCATATCTTGCATTAATTTTGGTCCTAGAATACCATTTTCAAAGCCAGGCCAGTTCTCCACATCCGTGGTAATGGTAAGTTGCCCACCGTGCTGCATACCAGCATATATGATGGGCTCAAGATTTGCCCGAGCAGTATAAATAGCCGAAGTCAGACCAGCAGGCCCTGTTCCTACAATCACGACATTATGAATTTTTTCAGTCATTTTAGACTCCTATTTCCAACTAGTAGCAGTGGATGGTGAGACCTCTCACCGCGTAGCGACCTACCCTAACAGTATTTGCTATGGATGTCATGTAAGCAGTGAATGCCCTAAGTGAGAGCAGCAAGGATAAGGGGAAGGCTCACATCATAGCGATAACTGGTGCCGCTGTGATTATCGTCAAACTCAAAATAGTGGTGCTCAACATTAGCTACATTTAAGTGATCTGAAAACTGACGGGCCCCATACAATAAATTGTATTGATCGCGAGTTCCGCACTCAATATACAGTGCTGACAATTGACTTAACCTCTGTAGATTATTATGAGATTTCAGCATATGAACGGGATCGTTTTTACGCCAGTTCTGCCATAATTCTTCTTCAATAACCCCGGACCGCAGATCAATCGGTAATTGATATCCCAAAGGGACGCCCAGATCTGGACTATAGGTGGCTGCCATGCCCAGCAGCATTAGGACATGTACCTCGCGCCCACCAATTTTTTTTGCAGTTTGGCAGTAGCTAATAAACTGCTCCACATCGCCATTATATTTATCCAGAGTTTTACACAAATCCACTAGATCCGGCCGATAAACCAGATCGAAGCCCATATCTCCGGAATGACAGGCTACAGCCGCAATTTCATTTGGATAGTCCATAGCTAGTCTCAATGACCCGAAGCCGCCCGACGATCGTCCGAAAGCTCCACGATTTTTGAAACCAGGTCTGACGGGAAAATGCTGCTCGACAAAAGGAAACAACTCCTTAACCAGAAAGTCGCCATGCGGACCAAGATAGTCTGAATTGATAAACTGACTCCCGCCAAAGCTAGTATATAGATCTGGGCAAACGATGACGCAAGGCGGCATTTGCCCCTGCTCAATAAGACGAGTCACCCTATCAAACAGTGACTCCTTGAAGGGCTGCCAGTCGAAAAGGCTCCTTCCGGCATTAGTCCAAGGTGCCAGGCAATATAAAACAGGAAATCGCAAATCGGGGTTTTCAGCCTGCTTAGGGAGGTAGACAGCCAAAGGCCTTAGGTGATCTTCCCCCGCTGGGTTTTGGGCCAAAAGCTCGCTCTCAACCGTCATTTTGATCACCTTTGGAAACGATTCATTTGGTTGCGATACCAGTCTAAGCATTGATCACCCTTTTTCTAACGCGTTATTAACTATTTGCTTCGATGAGATCCTATATTAGACTCGATCGACAATTTTGGAACTATAAGGACTCAAAATGGATTTTTCTACAGCTGCTGAAGTCATGAACCGCTTTATAGCATTTGTCATAGCATTAATCGCCAATGAAATCGCACAGGGATATATGGCAAGGTTTCAGGGGGACAATACTCCAGAGCTTAACGGCCGATTGACCTTTAATCCTTTACCACACATGGACCCAATCGGGAGCGTAGTCTTACCGTTAATTGGTTCGATGATAGGTGGCTTTATGTTCGGCTACCCAAAACCTATGCCAATAAACACCAGCAATATGAAAAATCCAAAATGGAGCCCCGTTATTACGGCACTGGCTGGTCCAGCCCTAAATCTTATGCTTTCGACAGTTGCCATCGCCATTCTGTTTTCGATCGGAACGGTGGCTGACGGAAATCCAATGATTGCCATCTACAGAGTCCTGCAAAACATGGTCATGATTTGCGCATTCTGGGCCATCTTCCAGCTGATACCCCTGCCGCCCCTAGCCGGTAGCGAAGTCGTCTCCGCCCTATTACCTTACGACCTGAGACAAAAGTACGAGTCGATAGCGCCTTATTCTATGATTATTTTCATACTTCTTATTTTTTCTGGCGCATTTCGCATCTTGGCCTGGATTGCACAGATATGGATTGGTCTATCGACTGTTTTTGTGCAATCGATCTTAGGTTGACGCTTCCTGAACTAACTCGATCAATACGCCGCCAGTAGACTTTGGGTGCACAAAGGCAATCTGGGTGTTGTGGGCTCCTGCCCGTGGCACCTCGTCTATCATGACAACATCGTGACGTTTGATATGGGATATGGCCTCCTTGACATCGTCGACAGCCAAGGCGATATGGTGAATTCCACCACCTCTCGTTTCAATAAACTTTTTAATCGGTCCGTCCTCATCCTGATGATTCGCTACGATTTCAAGTCGGCTGTCTGGAAAACTCGCACCTTTGGTTGAAGCGGCAAACATATGTGTCATAGTTTTCTGCTCCTTAACTAACTCATCGCCATGGAAGGGCAACCCCAATACCTCACGAAAAAACCATTGGGCCCTTTGTGGGTCTTTAGCAGCAATTCCGATATGATTGATTCCTAAAACTTTCATAAAACCTCTATACGTTTACAATTTAACTGTTTTTCACCAGAGTCTAGTATCATCAACGTATCGTTTAACTCCCGAGGAGCACCTTTTATGACCAAGTATTGCCTACTATTGACGATTTTGAGCGGCTTACTAATCCCGGACCTACTGGCCAATCCTAAAAATCCTTTCTATCAGATTCGGGCGGCCCATCAAAGCTCAGTATTGGTGAAGCGGTTAAGTGACGGGAAGGAAATATTTGCCAAAAATAGCGATACGGCTCTTTCACCAGCTTCAGTGTCAAAACTCGTGATCGCTGCTGCAGCACTTGATCATTTTTCTCCTACCTATCAATTTGAAACGAACTTTCTCTACGACGGCTCCATGCGCAACGGCCGTATCTCAGGCAACCTATATATCCGCGGTAGTGGGGACCCAATGATTATAAATGAAAAACTCTGGCAGCTAGCAGCCGACTTCGCACATATGGGCCTTAAGGAAATTTCAGGATCATTAATTATCGACGCCTCCATATTTGACGCAGAAGATCTGGACCGATCGCGCAAATCATCGAAGGCTTTTAGTCGAAACGCTTACAACGCCCCTATCAGTGGTTTTTCAGTCAATTTTAATACCTTCCCCGTTGCCTTTGCCTCTGGCGAAGGGATCGGCTCCCCTGCTCGTGTGAGTATCGACCCCTATCCAGTCGCCGGGATACAAATTACCAACACGAGTAAAACAACCCAAGGGACTCGATCAAGGGTTCAAGCAGTCAGGACCACGAAACCATCAGGAAATATTTCGATTACTGCAAGTGGTCAGGTTGGATTAAATGCTCCGATCCGAAAGGTCTATCGCGCTATGTCAAACCCTGCCATCATTTCAGGTGACGTGATCAGAGGGTTTTTGAAACAACATGGCATTGATATCAAGGGACCCACAAAACTCGGCAAGGCACCAAAAAATGTAAAAACACTGTATACGCTGAAAGGGTTTCAGCTTAGAAGACTCATCGCTGGCCTTAATCGCTACTCAAACAATCACATCGCTGACTCTCTGCTAAAAGCTCTAGGGGCTTACCATCGTGGTGGTCAATCCGTCAGGGGTCAGGGGTCGGTTCAGACGGGCCTTGCTGTTGTGACCAAGTTTTTACAGACGAAGGGCAAATCTCCCAGTAAAGTTCAACTCTACAATGGTAGCGGCCTAGACCCACGTAACCGTTTGAGTGCAGCCGATGTTGTGAACCTACTTGAATACATGTCAAAAAGAGCTGACTTGTATCCAGAGTTTCTCGCTAGTTTGCCTGCAGCGGGATGGGACGGTACCTTGAAAGGTCGGTTTAATCGAGGAGACTTAGTTCAGTTGAAGGGTCACATGAGAGCAAAAACAGGGACACTAACACAACCGATTACGGTTTCTTCGTTAGCAGGTTATGTCCACCACCCCAAGCACGGTATGTTAGCGTTCGCCATTATTGATAATGGTGTTGCTAGAAAGTCGCAACCTGGCGTTACTGAGTTCAGGAGACGTCAGGATTTGGCTATTAGAAATATAATAAAAAACTTCAATTAATGAAGAGCGAAGGAAAACACTATGGATTATGAAAAACTTGCCCTCGAATATCACGAGAGAGAACCATCTGGAAAAATCAAAACGAGCATCACCAAACCTTTGGACTCTCAAGAAGATCTATCGATCGCTTACTCGCCAGGTGTGGCAGGGCCGTGTCGAGAAATTGAAAAAGATCCCGAATTATCGTTCAAATATACGGGCAGGGGTAATTTAGTTGGGGTGATCACCGATGGTAGTGCCGTCCTTGGACTTGGCAAAATTGGAGCCCTCGCTTCAAAGCCAGTCATGGAAGGCAAGGCTATGCTATTCAAAAAATTTGCCGATATCGACGTATTTGATGTCGAAGTGAACAGCAAAGATTCTGACGAGTTTATTCAGACTGTGGCGGCATTAGAGCCAACTTTCGGGGGTATAAACCTGGAAGATATCAAAGCTCCGGAATGCTTCTATATTGAAGAGCAGCTTCGGGAAAAAATGAATATACCAGTGTTTCATGACGATCAGCACGGGACAGCAATTATCGCAAGCTCTGCCTTTTTAAATGCCTGCGAGATTACCAATCGAGATTTAAGCGAAACAAAGGTGGTTTTTTCCGGAGGCGGTGCAGCCGCTATCGCTTGTGCAAATCTGTTTTTGAATCTAGGTGTAAAAGCTGAAAACCTCATCATGTGTGATAGCAAAGGAGTCTTACATGATGGTCGCGATCCTGGAAATCCCTACAAGGGAAAGTTTTCTCGATCAACTGAGTTACGAACCCTAGCTGATGCACTAAAAGGAGCTGATGCCTTTGTTGGCGTCTCAGTTGCCGGCGTGTTAAAGCCAGAAATGCTTGAATCAATGAACGAGCACCCCATAATTTTTGCTTTAGCCAATCCGAATCCAGAAATCCATCCCGATGAAGCAAGAAAAGTCAGACCTGATGCTATTATTGCTACGGGAAGAAGTGATTTTCCAAACCAGGTCAACAATGTTTTAGGATTTCCCTTTATCTTTAGAGGGGCTCTCGATGTTCAGGCCACCCGTATTAACGATGAAATGAAGCTGGCAGCGGTCAAAGCTATCGCCGAACTCGCAAAAAAGAGCGTGCCTGAAGAAGTTCTGAAGGTATATCGGAATCCCGAAGGATACCGCTTTGGAAAAGACTATCTTATTCCAAAACCTGTGGACCCTCGGGTTCTCATGTATGTAGCACCTGCAGTAGCTAAAGCAGCCATGGATTCTGGAGTGGCTCGTAAGACCATTAACATCGACAACTATATGCATCAGATAGAGCAGATACTTGGACCAACCAGACGTATTGTTCGTAATATGCGCAAGAACATAACTGCAGCCACAATTAAATCAGGAAAGAAGCCTAATATCCTTCTTCCTCATGGACACGATAGTAGGGTTATAAAGGCTGCGGGGCAGATTGCTTATGATGGTGACGTTGATATTACCCTGCTAGGGGTAGAGAAAGAAGTGATTGAAAAAGCCTCCGAGTTAGGTTTGAAGAACTTTGGCGAAAGCGTCACGATCATCTACCCCCTTCATGACGAACGACTAAGTCAGTTTTCGTCCGAACTATTCGAGCTTCGCTCCAGAAAAGGTGTCTCCCGCTCAAACGCTCAAGAGTTAGTGCGAAACAATAACTATTTTGGAGCCATGCTGGTTAAATCTGGTCATGTCGATGGCATGCTAAACGGCCTAGTAGAGCCCTACGCAGCGAGTGTCAGGCCTCTCCTTGAGGTTTTGGGCACTGTCCAATCTGATACGCTTGCGGGAATACAAATGATTATTTATGAAAAAAAGTTATACTTTTTTGCAGATTGTACTATCAACGTAGATCCAAGTGCCGAGCAAATGGCTGCCATAGCCAAAAAAACGGCTCAACTAGCTTCCCAGTACACGGAAGACCCTCTACGCCTTGCCTTCCTCTCTTTTTCAAGTTTTGGTTCCAACCGGCACCCGGCCACCAATAAAATCACAGAAGCCTCGAACTTACTGAAGACCATGGGTGTCGACTTTCAGTTTGATGGCGAGATACAGGCTGACGCGGCTCTTAACACTGAACTCCAAGAAAAGGAGTTTCCCTTCGCCAAACTAGGTGGTAGCGCGAATGTTTTGATTTTTCCAGACCTTATGTCGGCAAATATTTCCTACAAGATATTAGCTAACCTCACGGAAGCAAAATCATTTGGTCCAATACTGGTGGGCCCATCGAAGCCTGTACATGTTTTGGAGCGCGGAGCAACCGTTGAAGATATTGTAAACATGGTCTATCTAACGGCTGACCAGCGGTAAAAACTTACCCTCGCCCAAAGTTATCGAAAACCGTACAATGAAGACTCGGTCTCTGTTGTACGGTTGTTAAATGATCAGAAAATGTCTTAAAATTGTTGGTCTTTTGTTCATATTTTACGCAGTTATCGTTGTATCGATAACCGGCGGGATCCATATTTTTGCATCCTTAAACTCGAGTATTAATTCCGATAGTCTGAAGATCAAAAAACTCACCCATACTGCCTTCTCAGGCGTAAACTTCGAAACAGTTGAATTTACTATCGATGAAAACCGTACTCTATTTGTCGAATCAATCAGTTTCTCTTACTCATTACCTGCAGCAATTCTGGGTAAAATCTACCTTAGATCACTTGAGATACAGGGCCTCCGATTCATAGACGAAAGCTTACCTGAAGATACGACAATCGAGGAGAAAAGTTCAGAATCACCAGAACCACTATCTGTCGCGCTACCTTTTAAACCACCCATTCCTTTCCCTATTGAGATAGGTCATCTCGCAATTCAGATAAAATCAGTAAAAACTCGAGCCATAGAAATAAAAAACATTTCTTTGATAAGTAGATTTAAAGCCTACGGATTTCACTCTACGCTCCATCTTGGGGTTAACTCTGAGACCGAACCAACCACCGTCGTGATCGATGATCGTGTTGTCGAACTTAATTGGTTACTACGAGCCGATTTAATCGATCTAAATTCCGCGGGAGTAGAATTGCGATTGAATCAGGTGAGACTTAGTCAAGATGAAAAGTCTATTTTGGTCCCCAAAGTGTCCTTCCGTTCAGATACTAGCATCGACTGGCTACAATCCCTCGTGAATAACCACAGTCATTTTAGAGTCGATTCCGGTAATTCTGGATGTAGCTTATCTCACCAAATCAATTTACAATCATTTCACCTACGAAACGTCGACAAGCTAACTAACTATTGTTTTTTTGATCTCGATCAAATCATAGGTACGTTAGGATATGATGAGCAAATTCCTTATAAATTCCAAGGCTCCTTAGAATTAGATTTCATTCAAAGTCAATTCCATTTACTTGATCCTCATCATTTAGATAATTTTGCCAAACTCAACACCAAAATAATACTAAATGAGATTTCTGGTGAGCCTTTGACAGTCTCTAATCTAACTACAGATCTAGCGTTAAACTTAGAAAAGGGTATCGCGTCAACCAATCTTGATGTTCTTGTGGAAAAAGCTGCCATAGCAGGAGATCTGCCAATATACGCACCCGAAACCAAAATTAAACTGAATCTATCTGCTAATTCCGGAACCATTGAACTCAAAAACTTTAATTTAGAGGTTGAGTCAAATTCCATGGACATAGAGTCCCGATCACTTGATATCTCTGTCAAGTCATCAGCTCATCAATCGGGAGATACGATTAACTCGGATACCGTCGTAGAGTTAAGTAAGCTTTTAACAAATCAGACATCATTTGCCTTTAATTTAGCTGACACAACCTTTGACCTTACTAGTAACACAAATCTCCAACCCCTTGAGGACATATGGGGCCACTATGGCAAGATCATGGTCAAATACATTCCTATTGACCTAATACCGACGAAAATATCAGGAGAGATCAATCAAAAAATCGAGGCCAAAGGAATCGCTCCTCTAGGTGGAGACTTAAACGCAGCATTAGAAAGCCTAAATTTAAAGGCTAAAACAGATATAAAGTCTGTAAATCTCACTATCCCAAAGAATAATCTTAGCCTTAGGGGACTCTCTACATCTGTCGACATTTCGGCAGAACATAAAAGCTTAAAAATTGATTTCAAAAATTCAATCAACAAAATAGCTGCATCACATCAAGGCAAGAACCTATTTGCTAAAAATTTTGCGGTATCGTCAAATTTAGCTACAGTGATTGAGGCCATAGAAACGGTACCTTCAACCATACGTTTAAATCTCAATTCCAGTATCAAAGATATTAAATTTGACACATTACCAACATTGCCTCAGTACCAACTATCGTCAAACATTGCTATCGAAGATCTGCTGAACATCCATGTTAATAAGTTACATATCAAACTACCTGATTTTGGTGTTGATATTCAAAATAAGGTAGTTGCTAGACTAAATGATGATTTTTCGCCAAAATCTATCACTGGCCAATTAAAAGTCAATCTAGCTGATAGTCAGCTTTCCTATCAAGATCTGAAATTAAACACCAGTGGCGCGGGGAAGCTATCGGTGGGATACACACTTAAAGACGATTTCCTAGATATCAAGGGGACCCAGTCCTTCGAAAACTATGGATTAGTATTACAACAAACAGGAAAACAGGACCTAGTAGTGACCGATATGTTGGGTTCGATTCCAATTAACCGACAGATCTACTTAGGTGATCAGTCATCACTTGATCTTCACAACGACGTTAATGTTCTCCGTCATCTTATGTACCCTTCAATACAAAGCCATTTTCCAGACGAAAAGCCATTCTCGATCAAAACAATTCAGGCTAACGGTATCGAGGTAAGCGAAGTCACTGGCTCTATATCTGTTACGCAGGATGAAATAAATATATCAAATATGGCTGCAAAACTACTAAACGGCACAACAGAAATCAATCTGACCGCTGCGGTTACTGATGAGATTTCTAAGGTAAGTGCGAATATAGGCTTTAATCAACTGGACTCTAGTGAGCTACTCAATAGCTTCCCAAAAGTCAAAAGAAAACTGTCATCCAGTCTCTTCAACAGCGATCCAAGAATATCTGGCTCTATTGCACTCAATGGTGATTTAACTAAAAAGTCATTATCCGGCGCTATAAAAATCAGTGAAATTGGAAACGACCAAATGCTTTGCATCATCTATTTTCTAGACCCAGAAGAAAAAGATAGTAGTTTTGATAATATTCGTAGCGCTCTTAAAGTAGGAGATATCAGCTATGTGTTTCTTCCTATTGAGAATGGTCAGCTTTCGGTAAATATGGGAGTCTCCGTTGCCGCTGTTCCTGTACCCTTACCTGAAATCAAAGGCCTCCCCTTAGTGAAGATTATTGAAAACTTTGTAAATCCTTCAGAAAATATATCGAACCGTGAGTACTATGAATCTATTTAGAAGGCAAATACTGATAATTTCGATCTTTACGAACTCCTGTTCGTTTAAAGTAGAGGTCACTAGCCAAAGAACGGCCTTAGAAAATCAAATAATTGGAAGTCAAAAAGCCCTGCGACATGACATGGCTATGATTAGCTCTGTACGTGCAGTAGATACAGATGGAACAACAAAAAAAATCGATATTTCGCAAAATCATGAAACTGCCCTAAGAGCCAAACAGAATCAAGAATTTAATCAAGATGATATCTTTGAATTCAAAAATCTAGGTATCATTGGTGAAACAGAAGATGGTTTACTAGAAATCGTAACGACCACATCGCAAAAACCAAATATCGATATCCCAAAATTAGCTGAAATTCTCATTGCAGAAGAAAATAGGGATAGAAAAATTCTATGGAAACGAATTATCACTTCGAATCCTGAAATCAAAGCAAGTGACATTCAGCAAGTACAAAAAACCTACGCGAAACAAATTTACGAAGCGGCACCAAAAGGACACTGGTTTAAAAGAAATGATCAATGGACCCAAAAATTTTAGTTTACTAGTAGCCTGTATATTTACAGCCTGCTCGCATGCAGACTCAAAGTCCACCACTCATCCGATTGCGCTAGAAAATTCGGAATCAGGGAATGGAATTAGTCTCGTAACCGCGGGCAATGCAGACAATATACTGCCAGCAACAGATCAACTGGGACGCACTTTCTTTACGTCCCAGCGTGCAAGCCAACGCCTTATCCGGATGAAAAACAAAACCTATATTTCGGATAGTATCAAAACAGAACTCAACGCCTATATGGGTCGTGTTTCAGCAGATGGCGATCAAATCGTTTATGTCAGCACAGACTTAGATGCTAAGGGGGACATATTTCTTGACTCTACATCCATAACTAACTTAAGCAAACCTCTTCGCATCACCGATGATAAAACAGAGGACTTTGATCCTGATATATCCAATGATGCACAACGAATCGTTTTTGCACGAAAAAAATTTCGGAAAGATCCTGAAATCATACTTTACCTTCCAAAAGAAGAAAAAACTATAAATACCAGTATTTTTGGTGTCCAGCCTAGGTTCTCTTCAAATGGAAAAAAAATTGTCTACCAAAACCGAAACGATATATTCCTCTATGACATTGAAACACGAAAAAATCGATCTATTACCTCGGGCATCGCACTTGATTCATTTCCCGTATTCTCCGACGACAATCAATACATCTATTTTCACAGAAAGAATGATGACACTAACTTTGATCGAAAACTCGATGTTTACGACGAAGGATCTATTTGGAAATACAGCTTTAAGACGAATACAGCATCTCAGGTAACGACCATAACCGACAACCCAAATCATCCTGATATTAGTAATGGTATCCTCTACTTTTCTAGACGCCAAAGTAATAGTCATAATATAAGTTCAGTACCGACAAAAGGTCTTTATAATGACTCATCTAAAAATGATGATGTTTTTTTTCGGAAGAGAGAAGTTAACCTATTATTAGAAAAAAACGATGAGTCTCGAAATTCTGATGACGCAATCTATTGGCATTTACGTGAAGGTAATTATTTTCGTCTAGGAGGCCTTGAAGTAGCTCAGATCATTAGTGAATTCAATCAAATACTTAGTGGCGATCCTTGGCTAGCTGCGGGACAGAATAAGCTTAAACGAATACATAAACTATGCGTCGCTGCCGATCATAAGGATCACTTTCTTAGAAATCTCTGCCTTTTAAATCGGGCCCTGTTACAAAAACGAAAAAACAAGATACAGCCGACAATAATCACTCAACTAAAAACTGTTGCTACAAAGAGTGAAACACCATCTCAACTAGCTTCGGATATTGCTATCATAGTATTTGATCTCGAAATTCAAACACTTAATCAAAACCTTGCCTTTAAAAACTTAGACAATGCCTGTCTAAATTTTCAAAAAAGTCATCGAAGTCATTTTGTAAGATCCGTTACCGACCTACTTAAACTGGACGATGAAGCTACCAACCGCAATGTGGATTTACAATGTAATATAGTGGCCAGTATTCTTCAGTATCATAGTATCTTAAAGATTTTCGAGCCAGATTCCCAAGACTTAGGATACGATCTATTATCGGCCATGCGAAAGTCGGGAAGCAACCCTGTCATCCTAGAGAAAATACTAGATAAAATTAGTCAATTAAATTACATCGACGCGATTTTGCCGGACTTAGGAAAAACCTACAGTGCGATTCGAAATGAACTTAAGTCGATGACCTTAACGAATCGGTACAGTGAAATCGAAGAAAAATTCGTCAATATCTACAAAAGCGCAGGAGATCGCAAGGGTAGGGATAAAGAGCCTGGCCAAGCGGCAGACATATATCGTATTGGAATTCAATATTCACCAACTTCAATGAGACTACACAAAGCCGTTGTTGATAGCTATTATGCCCTAGGAAAAATCGAAGATATTCGCAATCACTATCAAAAACATCAACTTTACCACAAGAATAAGCAGGATTTTTTAGAGATCTATATCAACACATATAATATTGATGGGGCAGAGTCTCTCGATGAAAAACTAGATATCATTGAAACCCTTCAGGCCGATCTTGAAAAACTGATTACTATTATACCAAACGAAGCCTATGCCCATCAGACACTAGGTTGGCTCTACTTTCAGAAATTTAGCTGGCTAGACCAAAATTCGGAAAGTAGTTTTTTCGACGATCTAAAAGGCTTCTGGTTAAAAATATTAGACTATATTAATCCATCAGACAGAGACTATTTAAGGCGAAGTATTTTTCACTATCAATTTGCTAAAGATCTTCTGCCAAAAAAGAGCCTTGAGCGAATCATACTTGACCAAAATATCGCTGTTGCCTATATAAACATGGGAAATTTTGGTGAGGCATTCCCCCTCCTTCGACAAAGGCTTGCCGATAGCTATAGATTGAGCTTTAGAAGTCCTGAAGAAGAAGTAGCCTTAACGTTACAGACCGGTCAGGTTGCCTTTCAACTTGAAAAACATAAAGAAGCTATTAGCTATCTCAAAATCGCAGCGAATAAGTCAAAAACCTATGGCTTTAAATCGCAGGAAAGGATAGCAAGTCTGCTTATGGCTCGCTCCCTCTTGGATATGGAAAAATATGAAGAGGCTAAAACCACGCTATCAAGCTTAAATCAAACTGATTTAAGCTCAAAAGGAAGAATATCAGTACTGCTTTCGTTAGCAGAAGCAGAAAGAGGAATGAAAGCCTTCCAAAAGAGTAACTCTATTCTCGACCAAACTGATCAAATTATTTCCACCCTAAATCAAGAAACTAAGGAAGAGTCTGATGCCATTGCTGTCAATCTTTCGGGAGCTAGTACCAACGCTCAGGGTTTTGATCTAAGTACCTTTGCGATGCAGTCGACCATGTCTAGAGCTAGAAACTATTTAGCTATGGGTAACTACGAAAAAACCAAAATTGCCCTTCAAAAGAAATTAGACATACAAAAATCAAAAGATCAAGCGAAAAAACTAAGTACTCCCCAAGATATCTTAATTACATATGACAACCTTGGTTTCGTCAACTTTCTGAACGGCAAGTATCAAAAATCAAAGGAATACTATTCACTTTCGGAACAGCTTCACCAACAAATCAATCAAAATAACGAAAAGCCCGAAGAGGACAAAAAACAAGCTGTAGGAATAGAAGTACCAAAAAGCGACATCGCAGCTTTTTACCTAGCTTATAAGGACTCTAGTACCTTTCCAGAAGAAACACCGACAGCACCCTTAAAGACCAAAGCCAAACGCAGAACACAAGCAATTCAAAGTAATCTGGTTTGGAAATACTATCTTGAAGAAGGATTATGGTCCGAGGCCTACGCAGAAATTTTAAAAACCAGAAATTTTGACCCCTTCAGTTTTCTACCAGCCATCTATGATTTTTTAGATCACTACTTCATTACCAACATCTACAACGAAGAAGACAAAAGTATATTAATTGAAAAATACTTGAATAAAGAAAGAGCAAAGACTCAAATTTTACTGTCAAGGTTAAATAGACGGAACCAAGGCAATCTTAAACAAATAAGTTGGTCTAATCCCGATAAAGCACAAATCGCTCTTATGTTCCCGGAAAAAAATAGATTTCATGTAGCTATAATAACTAAAAACAAAATACAGCAAGAGACCTATACGACAGAATCAGAAGTTATCGATTATTTGGAAATGCAATCTGATCATTTCGATAGCATTTTATTGAATGATTTATCCTTCAGGATGCGTAAGGATATCAAAAAGAGACTGCCCCATATACGATTTGTAAAGGATCAAACGGACTTAATACCTGTCAAAAACCAAATTTTGACTACAGTCAGATTCGAAGGTAAGGCGTTAAAAGGTGGATGCTATGCCAATTTCGACAAATCGAATAGAGAGACATTTGATATTAGAATTCATCGTAACTTCAACAAAGTAAATCTAGCCTATAATTCATTCCAAGAAAGCGTTTATTCAGAATCTAGTTCGATCGTCCACGTATACCTTTTAGAGAAGCAAGAATCTTTAAAACCCATCGACCTGAAGGCCATTCACATAAAAACTAGGATGCATGGTGGACAGGTTTCACTTATCCTCGACCATCAAAAACATATAGACGACTTATTTTGCCGCTTAACCGAAATGCATCTCGTTGACGCTGTCCAAGATCCATCGATCATTGTTATCGGCAATCCCGGAAACACCGATAAAATACTAAAGGCACCTAATCCAGAGAATCTTGCAAACCTAGGACCTGAAAAGCGGTTATTTTGGTCACGAAAAATGAAAAACGACGATTTACTACTTAGCACTTTAGTAGAACTTAGGAGCAAGAGGCAAATAGAAAAAAGATTAGATAGTGCCAGGCATTTTCAAGGGCTCATCATACGACAAGTCGAACCTATCGGTGATTACGACTTAGCCGATGAACTTATAAATTCGGGAGTCCTATACTTAGAAGCTGATACTCCTCAGGAAGCACTACAAGACCTAACGAAAGCCTATAAGATATACGAAGAAAATGAAGATACTTATCAGCAAGCCCTGGCCCTTAGACTCAAGAGTATTGCCTATCAAAAAAACCGTGATTTTGAGAAAGGCCGAGAGGCCCTAGAAAATGCCATTAAGCTAGTACAGGATGACCCCGTCGAACAATCCGTATATATCAGAAGTCTAGCGAATTATAATAAGGAGTTTTTTAATGACTTTTCTAAAGCTTTAAAAGGCTACAAAAAGTGCATAGAAATCTACCGGGACAACGAAGATAATGCCAGCATTGCGAAAATCACAGTTGATCTTGCTAATACTTATCTTGAACTTGGCTTATTAGAAAATGCTGTAGATCAACTGATTCGACTCAAACAGTATGCTGACATCACTACCGCAATCGATAAGGTTCGTTCGACCCTGAGCTTAATGAAAGCTTTCTACTTATTGGGAGACTACTCTAAATCTCTTGGCTTAAAAAACGAAGTCAAGGACCAGTTAGAGAAGATTACGAACCCAAAACAAAAAATAAGTCTATCCATTGATATCAAAAACAATGTTGCTTTAGTACTCAACAAACTTGGACGTAGCCAGGAAGCATTGGAACTCATCAAATCTGCGACGGACCAGTCTAAAAATGAAAATCTACCTAGAAAAATTTCACTGTTGCTATCAAACTGGGGCTTCATTCTTCGTAACTCCCAATCTTATCAAGAGTCTATTGCTAGATTCAACGAGGCATTAGCCATAGATCAACGCCTTAAAGATCAAAAGGCCGTAGCATATGATTACCGTAATCTTGGGTTTAGCTTATTAGCCATCAAACAATATGACAATGCTAAGGGATTTTTGGAAAACGCCCTCAAGATGAGCTTAAGACTAAACCTAGCCTACAATTCCATTTACAGTCTACTCGGTTTGTCCGAACTCTATTATGCAAATGGAGACTTAGAACAGGCAAAGATCTATGCTCGTCAGTCATTAGAACAATCCGATAAACTAGGTTTTCGTGATTTCGGATGGCGAACCAAAGCCCTTCTAGGTCAAATTGCCTTAAAACAGAATCAAACACAGAAAGCACTGAATTTCTATGAGAATGCTATTCAAGTCATCGAGTCCTTACAAGCAAGCCTAGCAAATAAAGAATATAATTCTTCCTTTAGGGCAAATATTTCCATACAAAAAGTCTACGAAGAGTATGTACTCGCTCTCATTACAGCTGGGAAAATCGAGGAGTCTTGGGAAGTCAATGAGCGGTCAAAGTCAAGATCTTTTATTGATTCTTTGGCAGGTTCCAAAATCAAAAATCCTCCCGAAGTTTATCTTGAATATAAAAACAATCAAAAACGTCTGCATTCGCCCGAATTAACAACAGAAGAACAAAGATCCATTAAAGATCGACAGAAGGATATTGAATATATTCTTCAACAGAACCATCCAAAAATATACCGTTTGGCGGTAGTAGGAGCTATTTCTTACGAGGAAATCAAACTTGCTATTCCAAAAGACACTTCAATTGTCGTCTATATGGCCACCGAAGATAAGTTGCTAGCATGGGTGTTGGACAGAGAGGCTATTAAAGTTTTCACAATGCCTGTTTCTTATCAGAACCTCACAAATATGATTGAATCCTATCGCAAAATTTTACTAGCTTACAGAAGCCCAGATATTATCGGTGAGCAGATTTTTGCTGAGATTTTGAGTCCACTCATGGTTCAGTTAAATGACAAAGCCACTATTGGATTTATACCTCACGGGCCCCTACACTATTTACCATTCCCAGCATTACCGATTTCTGACGAATACCTAACAGATCGTTTTTTAGTTTTTAATCTTGAACATGGTAGTATGATCGCCGATCTCACGGGTACGAGGCATCATGAAAAGCCTAGGATTGTCGGACTCGGAAATCCAGACCGCGGCAAAGATTTAGACCTACCGTTTGCACAAAGAGAAGTGGAGGTCATGACAAGATATTTCCCTGAGTCCACACTCCTACTTAACCAACAAGCCAGTATTTCCAATCTAAAACAAAAGCTGAATCAAAAAATCGACTACCTCCACATCGCTTCCCATGGCGAATTCAATATGTTAAATCCAAAAAAGTCCCGAATACTTCTTGCTCCAGACTCCTCCTCAGAAGGCGATCTGACTGTAGAGAGTATTTTGAGTCTAAGTTTTCAAACTGACCTAATCACACTTAGTGCCTGTGAAACAGGTTTGGGAGATGTATCAAGGGGCGATGAGATCGTAAGCCTTAATCGAGCATTTTTCCTTGCCGGCACCAAGTCTATTATCAGCACACTATGGCGAATTGATGATGTAGCTAGCGCGATGACAATGAAGCGCTTTTATCGATATCTATCAGAGGGCAACAGCCTGAGTCGGTCATTACAAAAAGCTCAGGCAAATACAAGGAAGTTTTTTCCGCATCCTGCTTATTGGTCTGCCTTTCGTCTGTCAGGTACAAAGTTTTAGCCGTACTTCATTGCTTTATCTGCACCACCAGTTGCCTCTCTCTCGATGGCATCCCGTGGATTAAATCTAACATCTCCTGCCAGTAGCTTCAGAGCTTTTGGATTATGCTCTTCCACCGTGAAGATTTTAAATGCTGCCATCTCTCCAGCAACAGCTGCCATCAAGGATACGACGGTAGTATTTGTCGCAGATGAAAGAACATTACCTGGTTTTTCTTCATCAGCGTCACCTTCTGGTTTTGGAGTTTCGGGAGCAGGTGCTGGCTGAGCCTTTTTCAGGACAAGTGGCTTGTCATGCTCAATAGCCCACTTTAATTTTTTAAGTAAAGCCTTTGCTCTTTCCATAACAACTGACTGGACAACAGAAGCTGTTGTTAGCGGTTCCACGGCGTTTTTAAGGTCCTTAGCACGTATATAGGCTAGGGCGATGTTGTACTTTACAATAGCTACGATATCCGCACGCTGAGGGGGAATCGCTTCTAGAGTCTTTGTATACTGCTCCAAACCCTCGTCAAATTTATCACATTTAGCTAGAGCTACTGCCTGGTTATTCATGTATGCAACGACATTTTCTATTGCTTTTAAGTTGGCCATCAATTTTTTTGCTTCGTCTGTATCGCTTGAGTTAAGTGCAAGCTTAGCACTAGCTTCCTTGATCCTCTCACTATCCGGATCAAGTTCACCAGCTTCCTCCATGGTTTCTTGTGCAGCTTCTTTATCGCCCATTTCAGATTGAGCTTCCGCTATCTGACAGAGCCTTTCAATATTAAGTGGCGCAATGGTCTTGGCCTTTTCAAAGCAGCGTAACGCTACCTCAAACTGCCTAAGATGCATCATCGTCTTTCCAAGCAGGTTCAGGATGAATATGGAATCCCCAGCATTTTTCACTGCTTCTACAGCAAAATCCCGGGCTTTCTCGTAGTCGCCTTTATAAAAAGCGAATTCAGACTCGATAATTTGCTTAGCACCAATACGTATGGAATGGTCACCGACAAACCGAGATTTGATCTCTTCCGCCGCAGGCAATTCTTTTGCATCCAGATGAGCCCGCATCTTACGTTCCATAGCCGACTGCTCGGTAGGCATTTGATCTTGTTGGACGGTCCAAATTACATCCTTAGTAAAGGAATCACTTGAAAGCGGTTTGTTAATCGTATTTGCAACACCCATTTCTCTAACAAATGGCAGATCCTGCTCCTCTATGAGACTACTTAGCAAAATAAAGAGAGCTTTTGAAGGAAGCGCATCCTGCGCCCTTTGTAAGAAAAGAGGCCCGGTAAGCTTCGGGATACGCCATTCATGGATTACAATGTCAATCTCTTCATTTTCCTTCACAGCCTCAATGGCCTCTTCACCATCGTGGCAAATGATAACATCCTCGACACCCATCTTGGAAAAGCAGGATTTCACCTCGTTGCAGACTGATTCGTCACTATCAACCACCAGTACTTTTCGAATATGGAGGAAATTGATAGCGTCTCCCTCAATGTCCGCAATAGATTTTCCTTCAAGGTATTTCTCCATCAGCTCAGTAATCTTTTCGTCCTGATCCGGATCGATCAATTTGATCTGCTTTAACGTTGACAGGGCCTCTTCTTCTTTTTCAAGCAGTGCCAAAGGTGGCACTAAATTCATCATTTGGTCGACATGCCCAGGGAACAGGTCTAAGAGTTTACGCTCAAAACTGAGGAGCTCTTCGTAACGAAAGTGCTCCATCATGATGTCTCTGATGTAGGACGCTGCCATTAGCGCTGAATTCCAGTCGTAAGACTCGAATCGTTCAAAGAACGCCGTAAAATCTTGAGTCAAAGAATCTTTTGTGAATGGTTTCATATGATAGGACAGAAGTCCTTTGGAGAAGGCATCAGGCAGGACCTCATATTCTCCTTCCTCGAGTAAAAACGTAACCCTCAGATCTCTTAGGGAGCTATGATCGCAAAACAGTTTCAGGACTTTCATACCATTTTCGTTTTGGTCCTCCATAAGTGGAGTAATCAACCAATTCACAGACTCAACCTCGAGCATGCCAATGGCTTCCTTCACTCCGGGCACCCCAGTCACATCGCTAAAGCCCAGTCCTCTGACAAACTCGGTCAACAACGTTCGCGCCGCGCCAGACGGATCGACGACAACAACCTTCGCCTCTTTTTCTTTGAAAAAACTGTCCATAACACACTCCCTGATACTCCGCCGTTTCGGATGAAATTATTCAAAATGTAGAGATTAATCGATTCGCTAGTTAAACTTCTAAAATTACAGAGGAATTTTATCGTTGAGTTATTATCTGCCCTTCTGTAGGTTTAGAAGGCGTATTCACTGAGGAAAAGTATGAGCAAATACAAATCTCTGGCCGTTCAGCTAGGAAAAATCCTGTTCGCTGGGGGTCTCATCTACTATTTGATCCATTCCGGAGATCTAAATTTTACAGCCGTGTTTTCAGTTTTCACCAAGCCATTCTTAGGCCTATCAATTTTCGGCTTTTTTCTATTAGGGCAAATTTTGTTGGGGGCAACACGCTGGATGTACCTATTAAAGGGGGTAGGGTACAGCATAACTCTCATTAAGGCTTGTCGACTCCAGGTTATGGGCTTTTTCTTCAATACTGCCATGCCAGGCGCTGTCGGAGGGGACTTGATCAAGGTATTGTACGTCATCAGAGATAACCCTAGTCGTGGCAAAACACCTGCTATGCTCAGCATCTTCCTCGATCGCGTTATTGGGTTATCCGGTTTATTTTGTATTGGTTTAGTTTCTTCCTGTTTCGAATTGGACTTCGTTTTTAGTGACCCAATTCTTTCAGCAATTTTTCTGACGAAAATTGTTTTGATCCTTGGGATCTTCTTGTTTTTCTTCGCAGCTTTGTATCGCTATAAGAAAGAAGATCCTTTTAGCAAAATTTTATCGAAGGAAATTTTTGGATTTCCACAAATTTTGAAGATCTATGAGTCTTTGCGCGCCTACCGTGATCAACCCAAAACCATTGTCAGGTGTTTTGGAATTTCCGTAGTGATCCAATTAATGAGTTTGTTGCTTTTCTACTTGATAACGAAAGAAACTCTCGCAATTCCAGATGTTTCTTTTGGCAAAATTGCCCTAATTTTTCCTATTGGAATATTCTCTATGGCCCTTCCCCTCGCTCCTGGTGGTTTAGGAGTCGGCCATGTCGCTTTTGACAAGTTATTTGACATGATAGGATTAACCTCTGGAGCGACTATTGCAAATATTTACATTGTTTCGCTTTTGTTTTTGAATCTTTTCGGAGTCATTTCATATTTAATGGAGCGCAAAGAAATTCCAAAAGAAGGTGAATTATCTGCCACTTAAAGGCCTTATCGATCGGATAGTTGAAACAATAACGGATTAATATCTCCCTTGCTTTTGCCGATATCAATGCACGACTTATAAGAGCTGGGACTTATGGCAATCCAACGTATATTAGTTCTCGATGATAATACGACGAATACCCTATTTTTTGAGGTACTTCTCAAAGACCTAGGGTTTGAGGAAGTGTTTATATCTCCAACGGGAGCTGATGCCATTAAAATTGCAGAAAAAAACCATATTCAATTTGTTATCTGCTCTTGGGAACTTTCAGGTATGCCAGGAACAGTTTTTATCCAAAAACTTAGGGCAAGAAAAAAGCGGAAATACATTCCCTGTGTGATTTACTCAAAGCGAATGAACGAACAAGACGTCCAATTGACCAAGGAACTAGGCTTTAAGAATATCCTTCCTATGCCTTTTGAAAAAGCGAAGGCAAAGGAACTATTGTCCGAAATCATTGAACACGAAAACAATATCGATCCTAAAGAAGTCGCCATTCGTAAAATCGAAATGTACATGTCTGACGGCCAGCCCGGAGAGGCCTTCAAAATGTTCAATGACTCGTTGTTTCAACCAGGGCCATTTCGCAACCACGCCTTAGTTGCAGCCGCGGAGGTTTTTATCGGACTTTCCAAGTACGATAAGGCAAAAAAATGTGTGTCAGATGTTTTGGAACGCCACCCAGATGACTACAAAGCCCTCCAGCTCAAGGCAAAACTCGCCTCTAGAGACGGCTCTCATGAGGAAGCCATAGAGATTCTAAAGGGTTTAATGGACCGTTCGCCTAGGAACCTTAGCACAAGAGTCAATCTAGGTGCTGCCTATGTTACAGCGGATCGGTTTGATGAGGCCAAACAGGTGTTTGAGGGGGTCTTAGAAGAAGATCCTGATAATCAAAACGCGAAGGACCATATGGCAACGGTGGCATTCAGTCAGGGAAATTTCAGTCTAGCCGAGCAACTGATCGCAGAAACTGAAAATGGTAATGAATTAGCACGCATATTCAACAATATGGCGATTTCACAGGTTAATGAGGGCCATCACGATACCGGTATTCAAACTTACGAGAATGCTATAAGGCTATTGGCTGACAAAACTAGGTTGTACCTTCTACATTACAACCTAGGGTTAGCTTATCGCAAAAAAGGTGATCTCGAAAAAGGCTTAAAGGTACTTGGTGAGTGCTATCTTTCTGCGCCTGACTTTGAAAAGGCCTACGTAGCAATTGCCAGGGTATACAAGGAAATGAAAAAAAAGGGATTGACTCCAGATCCTGGGATTATTAGAGAGATAAAGGACAAGCGCGCCGAACATGCGCAAAAACTCTCTGCCTAGGATTCTATATGCCATTTTTGGACCAAAGAAATACCAAAATATACTATGAATATCTTTTCCATGAAACCCATTCACCTGTTATTACACTAGTGAATGGACACACAAGGCCGTCTAACGATTTTAAGAGTCTTAGTAAAAAGCTTTTCGAGTCTGGAATCAATGTTTTGCTGTTTGATAACCGCGGTAGTGGGCAGACTATATCTCATTCAGAATTTACATTTCTAGATTATGTTAATGATGTCATCGATCTTTGGGACGAACTATCCATCAAAACAAGTCATCTATTGGGTATCTCCATGGGTGGGATGATCTCTCAAACTATAGCCAATCAATACCCTTCCAGAGTGTCACGATTGATCCTGGTATCCACTGCATCCAAAGCGGCAACTGTGATTGATGAAACACCTTGGGAAAACGATCTTTCTAAAATTGAATCAAAGTTAAATGGTTATTTCGCCCCCAGCTTTGCTACCAATAGCAAACTCCTGGTTAAAAGCATGGCAAAGCAGATATTAAAGCGCGTCCAAGACGGAGAGTTTATCGAAGACGCACAAAAGCAAAGATCAGCCATGAAGGGGTTCAACCTCTCCACTGGCATCCCCAATTTCCCCAATAAGACTCTCATTCTTCACGGAGAATTGGACGGAATTATTCCGATAGAAGAAGCCAAAAAGCTTAAAGACAGTATTTCTGAATCGGAGCTGAAACTATTTTCGGGTTGTGGACACCTTCTTTTGGCAGAGAATCCAAAAGGGCTTTTGGAAGCTACGCTTCAGTTCATAAATTGATTCGGGTCACTTGAGCTAACATCATCGGAGAATAAAAGGAGAACCCCTTATTGGGGAGGCTTCTGTGATTAGGTCTGGTCGGACAGCCTGCACTCAATATATTATTGATTTTATTACATTATATGCTTTATTTTTGACTTTTCTTGCCTATATCGCCATAATGACGCTCGATTAGCTTAGGGTCTTTTCTATATGTCTAAACCATCTATTTTAATTCTCACTAGCATCCTACTTATGATTTCCTGTGGGCTGCGTCCGCCTAGCAACGAATATAAAGAGACAGTCTACCTATGCGGTAGCGATCTATTGGATTCACGTTACCTACCTGTGTTGGATAGCGAAGGAAAGCGCTTGAGCGGCGCAAGTCTCCGCATCCTATCTCGTACCCAGAACGATCAAATCTCAGAAGAAGTTAAAGCGAGTAGCAAAGGTTGCATTCCCGTCGATATCATGCAATCTGCCCAAATGATTCATATTGGAACAACAAAAAAGTCTGGTGATTTTGAAGGCATAGTCCTGACGCCCGCGTCTCTTATCAAGATGCAAGAGATCCAGCTACAACCCACACCTCCCGTTCTGCCAGAAGCCAACTGCCACAAGCGCTATCTGCAACAAAAGTATATCGATCCCATGTCTTACGTTTCCTTCGAAAATGTGCCAGCATCTTTGGCTTTATTCTATTCCCTCAACGCCAGTCTAAGGAGGCCAGAGCAAGGTAGCAAAGCCCTCACGGAGGCCTTCTCCGATCCTCAACCCAGCTTTCAAAACAGAACTTGGGATATAAGCTCGGTAGATGCCGGTAGCTATGTGATGGATCTTGCAGTCTTTGATCATATCCAAAACAAACCTGTGCCCAACCTAAGCTGCCCGATCGATACTATCAATCATCATTTAGACGTTGATATAGCTGCGCCGATCACACGATTTTCAACTTATTTTGATCGTAGATTCGGTGTCGTCGATGAGGGATACGTGCCTAACTTTTACATCCGAGAAGGACTCAATCGACTCAATGTACGCTATTGTATAAAGAGCGTTCTTCCGGAAGATCCTGAGTTGCCATTGCAATGTGACGAAGATGAGATTCTTATTTGGAAGGAAGGGGCTGCTAAGGCTCTACCTACAGGGTTTCATCGGTTCATTTTTCAAGCTTCTATTGAAGACCTCAAATCTGAGTGGGAGGTTCGCGATCTTTTGGTCAACAAAGTCTGCTCTGGAAACTTTACTAGCAGCAAGGAGATCATCGAGCAATCTTGCAATGAGATCGTAGGTAGTATTTTTCTCCGCACCTCGAAGGATGAAAAGATTACTCTTAAAAATGTCTCTCGAATTAGCGGAACCCTAAATGTATCAAACGAGGCACCCAATAACAGCGATCCGACGCGAGAAAAATTAAGTCTACCGAACCTTGTTAGCCTTGGATCGCTTCGTTTGGAAGGCATCAAATCAAAAAACATTGCTAGTTTTCCATCCTTGGTGGAAGTTCGCGGAAGTTTTGAGTTGGATGACGTTTCGCTAAACTCAGAAAATGAACACGAAACCTTTCCCATTCTGAAGACCATTGCTGGAACTATCTCTTTAACAAAAACTATCTCGCCTCGAGACCCGCTGCCTCAACTAAAGAGCTCAGCAAACCTCAAGGTAGATGGAAGATATTTAGTCGGATTCAATCAACTTGAAAGGGTCTATGGTGATCTCGAACTAAGTTTAGGACACGGAAGACCTTATACAATGAATGCATTTTTAAAACTCGAAGAGGTCCACGGAAGTTTCATATTTTCAGAATCTGCTATCGATCTTGAGTTCAATGCATTTCAGAAATTAAAAAAGGTCGTTGATAACATTGTTTTTTTCGATAATTATGCTATGGAATCGCTTCCAAAATTTGAAAAACTTGCTTCGATAGGTGGTAGTTTAGAAATCGAACAAAATGAAAGTCTTCTCTCCATTGAAGGGTTTGATGCGCTGCAGTCTATCGGCAAAGATATCAAAATTAATGGTAATCCTAATTTAGCATCGATAAAGGGGTTCGATAATCTCTCTATTGCTAGGTCCTTGGCGATAGTAGAAAGCAACGAACTCTCTATTCTAGATGCCTATAGGAATTTACATACCCTTTCGGGTCCAAGCGGACTATCCCTGGGTTTTTTACCTAAGTTGAGAGACATCAGTGTACTGAGTTCATTACAGTTTGTTGGTCCCTCTCAAACCAATCTTGCTTCCATTTCATACAGTCTTATTGTCAAGGATACTGGACTAACCTCCTTAAATGGCCTCGAAAATGTAAAAACAATTCACGTTGGATTTATCATCGAAGACAACCCGAGTTTGAAGGACGTTATGGGGCTACGCTCTGCAGAGAGTTTGAAGCCACCTCCCCTTTCCCCATTCTTCGACATATCACCGCGCCCCAATCACGGACTTGGAGGCAACGATATCGATCCTAATCTATGCCCAATCGATGCTAAAATGCCTCTACTAGCAAAAGCCTGTAAAGAACTGCAGATAGTGACTGGTCCGGAGCCAAGCGAACCTCCGGAACCACAGGAATAGATAAAATATTGGCACTAAACTATTGAAATTATGATTTTTCTAGTAAGCCATCGACATACCGTCAGACATTATCGCATCTTTACGTTTTTAATAGTGCCTGCGATTTACAGCTAGGTGTCTACAAGACTCTGAGATCTTGTAAAGTCTCCGGTTATTTAGCAGTAGAATTGGTTTGCCTAAAATGGGATAGACAATAAGGGGAGGAAGGATATCAGAAATTTGTGAAATACGTAAAAATGTTGGAAAAACTGAACAATTCAATGATTTAACGCTGTGCGAGGAGTCATTTGATTAAGTGCTTCAAGGTCTAGAAGCTATGTTACAGTTTAATAGGAAGTAGCTCTACTCGAGTGTTCACTTTCTGTATACCCTTTTAGTGATTATGACATTTAATACCTATGGCTTTTAATTCTTCGAATAAACGAGCTTCTTTACGCGTGCCAAAAGGCTCTATGATAAATCGGTCTTTAGCAGTCTTCACTGTCAAGGGACCGCCGTCGTAGTTGGCCCATTTGATATCTTCTAGTTTAACAACTTCCTTACTAAGAGACTTTTTTACGATGATAGAATCATTAGTGATGGTGATAGTTTGTCGTGACTGTAACCAATACGTAGGAAAAGAAATTGTAAACATCAAGGCAGCTGCCCAATAGTTCCTAGCTGCACCGCTTTCAAAGTCAAAAATGGCGTTTTCTCTATTTATAATTAAATAAAATAATAAAAACGCGTGAAAGCTACACATGACGACAAAAAGAATTTTTCCTCTGCCGTATGTGCCTATCAGCTCTTCAGAGAATTGAAGCTCATTGGTTTCTACCATGCAGCCCCTCCATAAGGCATACCCTTGTATGACCATTCCTGCTCGAGTTGTGCTTTATCAAAGTGTTCGTAGCTTTCGTCTGATAGCCTATAGTTAAAATACACCATTACATTGACCTTTTTATAGGTTCCGCCAATATTAAGACGAGCCCGATAATCAGAGTTATATTCTAACTCTAAATATTCAGGGATACCAACTTTCATACGAAAATCATTGGAAGTACCTCCTGTCAGAGCTCCTTTGGAATATTGCCAGCCGCCTTCCGCTCGGCCGACCAATCGCATTCCACCATTAGAATATCCAAATTGGCCAACGGCATTACCATACCCTTTTTTGATAGACACTTCCCCGAATGCCTCTAAACCTGTTTCATTATCATAACCAAAACGACCCCCAACCTTACACACACCCGCGGGAATAGAAGGTTTAAGCCCCATGCCAGTTAAAGTGGAATCCAATAACCCATTAATATACTGTTTTGTAGCAGCCGCCTGGTGCTCAATATAATGACTCAAATCCGTCCAAGCAGCCGTTGCGTATCCTTTAAACAACGCATCGCCATCAAGGCCACTGGGATCTCGGAAGCCTAAGGGATCATTGTTACCATAGCTATAGAGATTGCAGGATACCGAGTTTTCGAGGCATTGTGTAATATCCTTCAGGTATAGTGGGTCAGGGGTCGAAAACTCACCAAGCTGGGGTACATAGAATCTGTGGCCGGTATTGATAAATCCTGTAAATTTGTCCTCTCCCTTTTTAATAAAGGAAAGTGCTTCACTGTAGGATATGCTCTGATCGCGCGTTCCAAACGGGTCCGCCCAAGATTTATTACCTTCGGCATCGGCAAGAACGGAATCGCGAAGATCACTAAATACCGATTTGAAATCACCGCTGACGATGATACCAACTAGTTTTCCCGCGATGATAACAGGATCAAAGGTATTGTCATCGGTGATAACGATATCTTGAAAGTAGCTGGTTAGTCCATGAGGACCCTCAGTAGCGATTAGTAGTCCTGTTCCATCGTAATAATACTCCTGGGATGTGCCACCCTTTTCTGCAGTGACGAGACGGCCATGGGCACCATACTTTAGTTTAAGTGGTCCGATTTTTTTAACCCGACCAGAGCTGTCGTATTCTAGTTCTTGCTGACTGCGTGAGACAACTCTTCTCCCATCTTCATCGTAATCATAAAGGTCTGGGGAACCTGCTTTTGTTTCAAGATAGTTTCGCGCATCATATTGATAGGTTCTTTGTCGCGAATTGAAACTTTCCTCGACAATATGCCCCCTGTTGTCGAGCTCCCAGGAATAGTTAGTCGCATTAGTCCCACGCAAGGAATAGCCGCTAGGCCTTTTGGTCTCAGTATCAAACTCATATTCTAGGTAATTATTTTCCGTGTACTGAATTCTATCAATTCTACCCAGTACGTCGTATGTTACTGACACGATCTCTCGTCCATCCAATAATATTTTACTGATGCGATTACTTTGATCGTACTCGTAGGACAGGGTGTAGTCTTGCGGGTTAGTAATTCCTGAAATGGTCAGCTGCCGTTCTTTAATCATTTTGTTAGGATAGTAGTCTTTTACAGTAGAGACTTTGTGTTTAGATCGGACTGTCTGTCCCTCACTTTTGATTAGACCATCGCGACGGAAGGTATATTCTATCGCGAATTTACTCGATGTGATTCCGCTTAAAAAACCTTTTTGGCCAGTAATTTGCCTGTCTGCCAGACTTCCATCGTAATAGTAACGGTAATTTTCTAGGATTTGAGAATCTGTGCGATGATTCACCACATCCAACCTGCCATCAGGTCGATAGTTGTTAACAATAGCGAGTGTAGGATTTTTCGTTTTATCAAGTAGCTTTTTGGTTTTTACAAGTTCGTTTCCTTTATCGTAACTGTAGCTGACCCCGCCAATGCCCGTTGCGAAAGATTCTATTTTTCGACCAGCATCATCAAATTTGACCATACGGGATGCACCTGAGGGCAGGATAACTGACCGAAGCCTCTTCTTTGCATCCCATACATAACGCCAGACGTGGCCCTCGGCATTGCGGTACGCGAGCTTGCGGTCGTCAGAGGCTAGAATCCAGCTTTCTTGAAACTCACCGTTTGTAGTTGCTACCAGTCGGCGAACACCATTGTCCGCCTTTATTGTGTAGCTAGTTGTCTCAGTCAGAGCAGTTTGGTGTTTAGTATTTTGTTCTTTGAACTTTACAATGGAAGAAGCAATTTCTGTTGTAACGATTTCAGTATTCGCGAAAAAGTCATTTGCTGTCAAAGAATTGAGAACAGAGAATCTTTTTTGTGCTGCTATTTCAGTTTTTTGACTAGCAGCTGTATATCTCATCAATTCGGTACCAATCCAATTATCGTCCCAGAAATTGACTTGCCCCAAGGTTTTGTCGTCAGCTCCTATAATGTTTCTTGATAATTGATAACTACCTTTTGCATTCAGAGTCTGCGTTTCTATTTGTCCGAAATGCCGCCCGTTTGGAAGAATATAGCTATAGGTATGCTCTGGCTTTTCTTTACTAGTAAAATTATCCCAATTGGATTCGAGGCGTTCAAAATCATCAAAAGAAAATTCTTCGGTCCACCAATTTGCTCCCTGAGTAGATCGATTCGTTCGCAATGCAATAATATTATCAGTGGTCTCATCAAATTTAGCTTTTATTACGATTCCTGTAGGGTCGATGGTTTGCCCTAACAAAAATGATTCGCCATCGAAATCAAAAGTTTGTTCACCAATTCCGGGTTTTTCAATTTTTTCAATCAAACCGAGCTCGTCATAAAACACGCGTGTCACAGTCACATCACTTCCGTTTTCTTTACGTTGAATGTGCTTAACTTGACCAAAATTGTTGCGTTCTAAAGTTGTTTGGCTTGTGAATCCGAATGTTTCATGATCACTAGTTTCCGTTACCGACTTGGTTAAGCAGTGAGCAAAGGCATCCCACGAGGAATTTTGGAACATGATCTTACTGATGGTCGCGGTTCCCGCTTCATTTGTCAATTTTTCTTTAACCGGACAAAAAAGATTTTCATAGGCCAGAACTTCTCTTCCATCGGATCTACCAATAGCGCTACCATTGTAGTACCATTGCAAGTTTGATGATTTTTGTCTGTAAAAGAAGATATCATCAAACTCCGCTGTCTCATATGCAGTTATGTTAACTTTTTCCCAACTAGGAAATTTTGGGTCAGAGACGCGTTTTTCCTCCATTCTAGCAGCAAGAATGTCATCAAATTGATATTTAGACTCGACCACCCTACTTTGATTTCTAAGGTTTACGTTGCGGTAACCCAGAATCCTTCTGTGATCTTGCGATAATTGAGGGTCGTTAAAAGAAACATGCCAGACTTTTGATCCATAGCCAACCTGTTGCCTTTCCAAAGTAGCAACCTGAACCAAGCCTTTGCCGAGACCTACTGCCGCAGGAGATCGTTTGTATTTAACCCGAACAATAGTGCCTCGTCCATTGTCGATGGTGCTTAGTAGGCCACTAGATATGCTGTTAAGTGCGACGTTTAGCATTCCATCTCGACCCTGATCGAAACTAATTTGCTGCATGCCAGTATTATTAAAATCTGTTAAATAGGGGCGCAGGCCTTCGACATCATCAAAGAAGTTATAGTTTTGCTCAACAAATTGCCCCTCACGATTCATTAATACCCAGACAAACCTACTGTCAAAGAATATGATGTCAGACAGACCATCTCGATTGATATCACCAAATGCAGGTGCATAGTCACGATTTCTAAAATCCGATCTCCCATTGCTTTTGAAAAAGGGGACAAATTCCGATGTTTCATCGAATTGTAATTTTCCGCGATTGTAGAAGACCCTAACTCCATACTCCTCTATCCCAACGATGTCTCTTAAACCATCTCCGTTTATATCATTGATACTGACTTGGATGATTCTACGCATATGAAAGGCTTCATCTTCACCGACATCCTCAGCAGAAAAATCCTGTTCTTGCATGACAAAGTTAATACTATTCTCGTCAGATAGGTTTTGTAGGATGGTAACTCCCGTATCAACAGCAATAATATCGTCTTTCATATCACCATTGAGGTCTGCTATGCGTACTTTTTTGTTATCTCTACTATTAAAAGGAAAGTCTTTCTCATAAATCACTCTGCCATCCAATGCGCAGACTGTGATTCTGGTTCCAATTTCGCCAGGGCTAGTCATTAATGAAAGTATCTCGCTCTTGGGACCGGCTAATCTAGCTAAATGGGGTGTTCCGGTTACACAATCTGTTTGAAAGGCATCCGAATCATCCGCAAGGGGGATTGGTGCTTGGTTTTGGAATCCTGCTCCCGTTTGTAGATACCAAACTCGATTGCGTTGGCTGTAGACATCAAGTAAACCGTCCCGGTTATAGTCAAAGTAAACCGTTTTATTGTCACCTACTGGATTATCATTACTGTCCATTAGGCTTTTGAAATGATCCAGATCCACGACTGTATGTGAATCGGGACTGGAAAAATCATTGCCGTAACTGTATGTGACTGCGGGAAAACTGGCCCCAGATTTAAATACCTTTTGGTTTGTAACCAAATATTGGCCAAGGTTGGCGTCTTGGGAATCATATCCCAATGTGTAGGAGTATCGAGTGATGAAGGTGTTAGCTCGTCTTGTTTTAAATATCACTTTTTTTACGAGCCGATCTAGTGTGATCATCTTTCCAGATGTCCAACTACGAAATAAAGGACTGTCAAAAGTTTGATATTCGAAGGAAATTCGATATTGAAAATTACTTCCGCGACCGCCGTATGCAATTTGCTTGACAAAGCTACGCCCGCTATCGTTGCGTTCATAGGTAAAGTAAGTCAAGCTTCCCAGAGCATCTTCAACTGTCTCCAAACGCCACGAATAGACTCCGAAGCTTGATTCTATATCTTTAACGAAAACATAAGTTTTTCCAGATGGATGAAATGCTCTTGCATTATCATTATTGATTTCGACTCTTATAAGGCCCTCAGATGATTGGGTATAGTATTGACCATCTCGATTGCGTTGTAGCAAACCCCAGGGGGAACTTATTAAATCGCTACCATCAAAATTCACAGTCCCGTTCAGGCTCTCGCGTTTCAATGAGAGTCGCCAATTCCAGCCCAAACCAAACTCCGACTGCCCTCCATTTAAGCTGTATCTCGGAATGATATCTATACCGATCATTCCTCTTTTGTTCGGAATAAGCCAGTCCAGCTTTGCTTGAAAATTACCTGTAGCGATTCCCAAGCTTTCCGGGTTTTGGAGGCCTACCTCCCCAACTAAAGACCCGACCTTAGGTTTACTAAGGCTAGGTATGTCGATAGAACTTTCATCTTGACCATACATCGTTGCACTAAACAATAGTAAGGTCGCTAGTAAAAGACTTCTATTTAGTGAAGAGGTAAGCATATATTCTCCTAGTTACAAGCTGGTAGCCAGTTTACTGGCGCTGCTGATGTTGCTTTCATTTGAAAGACGATAAACATCGTTTCCAGATTGTCAATTTCCACGCAGTTGAGGTTGCTAACGTCACACTGTGTTTTGATTACAGATCGTAACGCATTCAGGTTTTTTACATCGTAAGTTGTAAATGGAGACATGCCTTGCATAGCGCCCCAGTCTGGGCCGTTAACGGTTAGTTGATTACGAAATGACGGTATATCATTATCGTAAAAGCGGATGCCCAGAGCAAAGTTGCCAAGAGGACGATCGTCAAACGAAGCTAACTCGTAGCGACGAGGTGCCTCAGGACTGACAACTGTCATTTCCGAGCCCATAGTAAGCTGTACGTTGTGTCTAGTATCGGTGGCGGCGATGCGATCAGCACGATCTCGTCCGCTTAGGCCAAAACTAATAAGCATTGATTCTACGATTACATTACTTTGTTGACAGGTTAATCTATCACCCGACACGTCTTGGCGGTAAAGATCTTTGGGTCTAATTTCAAAACTCAAAGTAGACTGTTCGGATTGAGGATCTGTGATAACCTCTTCTAAACCAGACCAGATACGACTTGCCATCGCAAACGAAGCAGTAGGTGACTGGGCATTAAACTGTTCCGTCTCATCAAAACGATCGGGACGTGGTACTTCCATAGCGACGATAGTAGGTTGATCGTTTTGAAATATGTAACTTTGTTCCTGTTCAACATTACTAATCAGGGAAGAAAGGCTTTGTTGAAACATCTCGGCTGCTTTTTTGGCTTCGATGAAAATAGGAATGCTATCAGCGTCTCTTAAGTTGTATTCACCGGCACCAGAAACTTCACTAAGGTGTCCATCATCTAAGCTTGGAAAGTGTAGTAAAATCATAGGAAAAAGTATGTTGTTGGCATAATCAAGACTACTGATAAAATCGCGAGATAGCAGCTGTAGGTCAGAATTTGACAAGACATGATGAAGAAGAGTCTCTCGGACAAGCTTTGATTTTACCTGATAACTGCGGGAACTTTCGATCCCATCTAGGCGATTAGCTATTTGCTCAAGCTTACGATCAAATTGAATCATCTGGGCCTTCCGCTCTAGTTGCAGAATCCAAGTATCAACCCAGTAATCAAACATGCTGTTGAGAGCTGCTACATGGTAAGATCCGTTATCAGGAGTTTCAAGAGCTAAAGTGCTTTTCAATAATCCTCTTAGATTATTTAATTCACTTGGTGTACTATAGCCGGACAAAATTAACTCAGTAGCTCCTTTGATAAAGTCATTATCGAGATCCTGCATGGTGGTGAGCATGACATCTAGGTAATTCTGTGCGATTGCACTTACAGGAGTTGCAGTTTCTATCTTGACTTTTAAAGTTTCTGCTGAAGCCTCCTGATCACTACAGTCATTGACTACAAGGTGAAGTGTCTCTCCAGCACCGAGCATGATGCTAGTTCTACCCGACACAACTTGCTTATTAACAGCCGTTGAAATTTTATCTTCTCCAGCTTTTGTAATGACTGCCAATAGACTCCCTGCTGGGGCGTTTGGAAATGGTGTACTTGGCAAGCGCATCCCTTTAGCAAAGTTTGCAGTATTACGAAGGGACGACATGGTTGACTCTGTACTGCGATGAGTCTTTTCTCGTCTCTGGCCTACAGTATAATTGGCGCAGGCGCTGGCAGTTGCCTTTAAGAGATTTGGGACAATATTCGTTTCCGCTTTTAGACATGCGCTAACAGAGAAGTTCCGATCCTCATAGTTCGTTGTAGATTTTGTGCGATCCTCACTATTGACGCGAGCATTTTCCGATGAAACGTTAAGAGAGTATCCCTCTGGCCCTGTCATTACTGGCGATGACTGCTTATAGATGCTCTTGTTTAGGGCACAAGTTGGAGACCAACGTCCACTGATTTCAAGGTGAACGATGCTTGAACCATTGCCTGTTGAAATAGGGGGAATCTTTGTAGCGTTCTTGACAAGTTGTTCTGGGTTTCCGTTAAAGTTTGCTGCGCTCGCTGAAATTGAAGTTACGCTAGTCCCATCGACTACATAAGCCTGACGGTTAAAAACACTTTCTTCGTTGTTTTTTATCCGGCTTGATTGATCGAGATAAATTGCTAACTGTTCTTCGTCTGATAGAATAGAGCTGGATATATTTTTTATATCATTTACTATGTAGCCCATTTCAGCTTCAAGACCGGCTTGTTGTATATCGAGTCCAGCCTGGGTTTCGATATTACTGATGTTGCCAAGAACTTGCTGTAGATAGCGTGTTTGATTTTCTTCACAACTACCAATAGAGTTTTTCAATTTTGTAGCAAGTCGCCTGGAATAGTCAGCAATTCTATCAATATTGTTGCGTTCCAAATTGAATGCGATTTTGTTAGGGACTCTAGTATTAAAAAGGCCCGTCTTTTCGTAGTTTATAATTCTAGCGTTCTGTGTTTGTAGAAAGCTAAGATAGCCTTTAAGGTAAGTCGGAGCATCTTGAGGTGAAAATCGTAAAATATCTTCATCATTTTCAAGATTTATCCCCGAAAAAACACCAGCAATACCCGAAGTCCGAAGTGCTGGGCTGACTATTTTCTCGACTCTTTGTAGGCTTTCAGCAAATTCGCGAATATCGATATCAGCGGATCTAATACTATTGCGATTCCCAAGCATTACGCTACGTAGTGTTTTTAGAAGATCCAACGCATCGCTTGAATTAGTACTTCCACCTTCGAAGCATCGCTTGGAGAGACAAACAAAATCATGAAGTTTAGTATGGAGAGCTAATCGTGACTCTACAATATCTAGAGTAGGAGCCAAATTTCTAATTAATAGCTCCGTTTCTGTAAGGGAATCCATACCCCAGTTAGCGATATCAGTCGCATATTGAATGGACTCTTCGCTCTCATTGCCGATCAGTATCTGTGAAGCGTGAGCTTCGTTAATATTGTTCCACATACTAGTATAGATATTATCAAGCTCTCGACCAATACGATCATCGCTTTCTGAGCTATAATAGGTAACGACAAAGTTTTTATACCAAAAGTTCAAGTTGCCGAAAAAGTCCTTGACATGTCTTTCACTGATGGTCTGAGCGCCCGTTTCATTTGATACCGTGCGAGATAAGAATCTACTTTGTTTTCTTACAATCGTGTAAGCCGTATCGAGAACTTCCTCCTTGAACGAATCTTGGCACTCGTCTGTGACTTCGTAGTGCAACAAGGTATACATTTCGTCCAGACAGGTCGTAACGGTATCAGAAAATTTTCCCGAAACCCCCTGGCAACTTATTAACTGGTCTTCTAAAGTTAGACTAGATTCCTCAGGTAGACAGTCATCCGAAATGGAACGAAGAGTGGAATTCCATTCTCGTTCCAACTGATGGCAACCAGATAAGCAGACTAACGCGATTCCTAAAAAATACTTCAAGTAGATTCCTCCTTAATTGGCGGAGGAAAAATTCCTCCGCTCAGCATAAACTAGATAGATTCGATGCTAATCCAGCTGATTTTTCCATTTGTGCTACCACTACCATCGATAGTCAAAAAGTCATCTTCAAGGTTGACAGTGACTTCCGCTTCAACCGTTTTTTGAAAAAAGCTAGGTGTGAAGGATACGGCTGGATTTCCCTCAACATTAACAACGTTAACGGTCCCTTCAGACTCTTCGACTTCGCCAATTCCTACTATGACTTTGTATGTACCGGGATTAAGTTTGATTTCCCATTGAGCTGCGGCGGTTCCTTCGCTGTCAGCAAAACTGATACCGGATAGGAAAGGCTTTTCGGCATCTGAAACAGGTGCGTCAACACCAAAGGCTCTGTCTCTTACGTCAAGACCACTGCCATTTTCGACTAGTCTCCAGCCCATTGAAAGTGGCGTTCCTCGTCTATATCTACGACCAGTATCAGAAACTGCCGACTCTATAGAAAATTCTTCACCTCTTGGTTGAAAGTTGATAAGTACTTTGAAATTAGTTTGAAATAAAAGTGGATTATCATACCTTACTGTTGGGTGCAGAATTGTTAGATCTTGCAAAAATTGCCTTTGATCTTCAGTCAAACTAGGATTGCTAGTGTCGTCCTCACGCTCTGTGATCTTTAATAACTCTTTACCAGCTGAGACAGTCTCACGGAGTACGCTAAGACCAAAGTTTGGCGCTTCGTCTTCTGCATTGATAATTGCTTGCTCTAGGCAAAGGAATTTTTTCTGGCGTTCTGCAGGAGTGCTTATAGGTAGGTCGTCACATGTCGTACATGCGGACCCCATTCCCGAATATTCGCTAGCTTGCGCCTTAATAGTTCCAGCTACTAAGCTACCATTTGAATTTTTTACGTAGCCTTGCACATCGTGAGTAGCAAGCTTTATCGAGGGTTTTGAAACAATATTTTCCTTTAGACTGCAGTTTTCACTGTAGGCTGATTGGTAACTAGCAACTCCGCATGAAGAACTTGCCTTGTTATTGTATAGTTCGGGTCCATGATTTTTATGGCGACAACTTTTGTAAGATGATACACCAAATGCTGGATTACTACATCTATTTGGGACTTGTTTGGTAGCAAAGCATCTTTCTTCCCAGCGTATACAGCTTCGATCTTCTGTAGGGTTTCGCATTGTACAGGCTCTCTCTGTTCTGGTACACTCGCTGCTCGTCCCACAGACGCTTGCGTCTGTTCGAGAATTGTAGGCATTCACTCCACAAGCGGCAGTACGACTTTCCTTGTATCTCTCTACACCGTGACTTGAATGGCGACAAGTCTTGTAAGTTGCTACAGGATTTCCAGCTACAGCACATTTTTGAAACTGATCGTACTTCCAAGTTCCGACACAAATTCCCTCGCCATAACGCCACTGAATTTTTCCACTATCAATGGCGCTTGCAGCACCGCTTAAGAATAGTAGAGGTAATAAAAATAAAAAGTATTGAATGGATAGTCTCATGAGTTTTTTCTCCTTTATTCGACTCGTTGACCAATGGAATAATCTTTGTGTTTTAAACAGTTATTAAGGTAACCCCGCAAGGTAGCAAGGTTATGAAAACTATACTTTTTCTTGATTAGCTTGTGCGCCGTCGCCACTCCTATACCTCTCATAGCCATGAAATGGTTCTTATCGTACAGCGTTAGACGTTGTAATTGTGTACTAACATCGATACATCCGTTCAATCCTAAAGACTCATTTGGCTCTTTAACCTCGTTAGGTACATCTTGTTTTTTAAAGGGGATTGTTTCCTTCCCGTTATCGTCTTGATGACAACCGACAAACACAAAAACCAATAAAATAAAGGCTAAAAATTGTTTCATAAATTCTCCGACACAAGAAAGTTAAAGCTTAGGTTTTCAATTTCTTCGCTGTTTTTGAGCGTACAAGATTCGCTACTCTCGCAATCTGCGATCGCTGAAATCATATCTGTGAGAATCTTTTTTTCGCTCACAGTATTGCCTTGGAGTAAGGCTCCGCTAACTTTTGTTAGTCCAATCAGGAAAGAGAGCTCCTTTTTAGTGAAAACACCGGTTCCAATATCAGAAATAAGATTTTTTAACTCCAATTTCGTTTGATTCATGTTTTGACTCTTGTACAGGAGGACTTTGACACCATTCGACCTTAAATTCTTTATGTCGGCTTGATCGTAGGTAATATAATCATCAATATAAGGAAGATAAATGAGCTCCAAAGCAGGTAACCTGAATAGTCGAGAGAGATCTTTAAGATCATTATTACCGGTCAAGTCGATGAATTCTATTTTGCTATGGTTTTTATTTAAAAAATCTAAATCCGCTAATTTATTATTCGCTAGATGTAAATCAGTTATATTCGTAGGTAGATCCCTTATCTCAGAGATCTTGTTGTTTGAAAGGTTTAAATAAGGATTTTGTGAATTAGACAGCTCTGCTGGAAAATAAACAGCTTCTAACCTATTATTATTCAATTCAACATCATATAGGCTTACGTAGTTAGAAAGATCAAGAATCCCGCTAATCTCATTGTTGGAAATATCTAGTTGCCTGATATTGTTAGTTGAGAATTCAGGGTGAAATTCTTTTAGTTTACTATTCCTTAAGTTGAGTTCTCCCAGATTTTGAAAACCTGACAGAATATCTAAGTCGGAGAATTGACTGTCGTTTACATTAAGAGCATTCAGTTTTTTTAGTGAGCTGATTGGAGAAAAATCTATGATAGGGTTGTTCCCAGTAATTAGCCGCCTTAGGTTTGTCTGTGAAGACAGTGATTCTATATTCTTAATTCTATTGTTAGCGATTTCAAGTGTGGACAAGGTATTTGGCGCGACGGTTGGTATTTGTTCGATACGATTATCACTTAGATTAATATAAGTTAGATTCTGTAGATCTTCTAAAGTACTTACATCACCTAAATTGTTGAAGGATGCTCGCAAATATTCGACCGTTGGAAAATCTTTTAGAAAATCCAAATTCTCGAATTTATTCATGTCTAGAATAAAACTAGTAGTGAGACTTTCCCGCCTATCTTTCTGCCTAAAGATATCTCCATCGGAAATACCGTTTGCGGATAGGTCAATACTCCCATACCCTACTAGTAATGATAAAGATGATAGGTTACGTAAAAATTGATCGTCTAGTGTTACTTCATAGTTTGTATCGATCCGCTTTTCAATTCTCTCTGCTAAGTCATCACATGAATTTAGGTTGAAATTTTGCTTTATAGCTGCGAAAGACTCTTCTTCTTTTTTGGAAAATGGATCTAAACAACGTTCTAGTAGTGTTTCAGTATCTTCAATTATTGGGGTGTCGTCCAGACTGCAGTAATCTAACTCACCAGTTAGGTTGATTCCTGTTTCATCCTCGATCCAACAAATATTATGGTGCATAAGACCATAGATGCTATCTTTGCCACATTCAGAACCGCGAGACGTAACACCAAAGTTGCGCCATTCACCATTTATTTGCAAGTTGTAGGAATGCTGGACCTCCACTATCACCAAAGCAACTACCTTTTCCTTCTTCTGAAGTAAAGTTAACCTCAGAGCTATTGATGGATTCTATAGTGACCTCGGTGCTCTGACGCTTGCCAGAATAACCGTCTTCACGGTTTCCATAACCAACTATCGTAACGGTTTTTCCCGGTAACAAAGAGTCACGGCGTTCGTAGTAGTCAAGAAGAGGAGGTATGATTGATACGTCGTCTACTGGCGTTTCTAGTAAAAGATAACCTACATCAAAATTATTTTGTCGAGTCATATGAAAGTATGAAATGTCGCGAAAGCCGAAACTCTTAACTTTGACTATATTACCTTTTCTTCTAGGGATTAATTCTATTTCCGCATCCGCTTCGAATGTTAGTTCTAAAAACGGAGTGTCTGCAGTCGTAAATTCATTGAGACAGTGTGCAGCTGTAATAGCAACTTTTGGATGAATGAGGGAAACACTACAAAAGTTTTGACCGCCTACTAAAAGAGCGCCTGTCGCGTTCCATTTTTCGCCAGTATATTCACCATTATAGATATCTAGCGAGCTGGTAGAATTAGAATTGCAGGCGAAGCCACCTAATACCGTTAGTAGGTATACTGAGCTAGCAAATTTGAACCTCTTCATAACTCTTCCTTTGGTCCTTTTGAACAATCATCGTTTTAGCTGTCTTTTAGGAGAGGCATTTCACAAGAAAATATTGCGTTTTTGTGGCTAATTTTGTTTTTCGACCAGCTTCAATTGGGCTAAACGACCGAATATTGGTAGGAAAATGTTTGCAATTAAATGATATCGTTTTTCTGTACGCGAGATTTGCAATAGTTGTGGGATGAAAATCCGAGCCTACCTTAGGGTTAAAGATAGCTAAATTAGGTTAGTAATTATAAATAATCGATCCAATAGCATAAAAGCTTATGCGCCTAACCTCCATTTGGATTTGGCACTTTGACTTTTATGGAAATCAAGCAACTAGTCAAAATATCGCCCTTCAAAAAGCTTCAACGGAAGGCATGATACTTGGCTATCAAAAGTCTCTCTCGACAATCTATACTATGAGCCCTGTGGCTGATGGGGTGACCCTATTAGATCCAAGCGCCTCCCTCTCTGACAAAGCTATCGCTGCCGGGGGAATTTTTTCAAAACCCATTATGTATACCGGCAAGAAAATCAATCAATTCAGTAAGTTTGTTGACAAGGGTGGTGATATACTAGGATCAAGGACATTGAATGGTCTATCACTTAAAATCAACAAAACAGGTGATTTTACGCATTCTTTTGGAAAATGGTCCGGAAGGATCGATCTCTATGCTGATAGCAATCAAGTTCTAGAAGAAGAGATAGGTTTTACTAGGGATAAACAATTTCATTATGCAAAAGAAGGAGTAAAAGCCTTAGGAAAAGCAATGATAGATTCTCTTACCTCCTTTGCGGAGAGCTTTAGTGAACCCTACATGAAGCAAAGTAAAGCGCACGGCATGGACACATTAATTGATGAATAGTATTAAAGAATCAAAAGGCAAACGCTCAATCGTTCACAAAATTTATTTTGCTATCACTATTGTATCTGCTTTTTTTCTATCTGCCGCTTTCGAATCAGAGTTTTGGAGTTTCTTAGGAGTTGCTGAAGGAGACATATCGTCACGAAGTAGAATAAAAGGCCCTTTTTTCGGATTCTCTATTATTGTCAATTGTTCTCTTTATATTCTAGATTGGATTTTTAGACGCCTATTCTTGAAAAAAAATAAGTAGGACGTGTTTTTTCCTCTATTATTTATCTGATATTGATATATGAACTGACTATCTAGCCTATATGCGAAATCAACGCCACTTCTGAACTAGGTAGTCCCACTTCAAGGGCCACCTCGTCTATCGGCATGCCTTTAGACAGTAATTCACGTGCGTCTGTGTATTTTTTATCTTCAATCTCCTCTAACACTTGTTCGTAGGGGACCTTTTTGTTGAAGAATCCAGCAAGCTTTTCGCCTTGTCGAATAGACTTTCGTAGCAACTCTCGTTGCCCTTTTGCCTTTGAGACTAAGGATCCTATTGCTGCTCGATCGCGATTCAAAGACTGTGAGGTTTTTTCCATCTTTTCTGAAAATTCTTGTAGAGACGCTGACATTTCGTGATTCAGAGTTTCTCGATACCTTCGGGCTTCAATCTCAGCCTCAGCAGCCACTGCATTTATTTTTTTGAAAATATCGTCTGCTTTGCTCATTTTGAGCGACAGGTCTTCCTTGAGAGATTGGGCTAATTCTTTCAATTCTCGTTTTTCTTGACTAATTTCTTTGAGAATTTCTATAGGCTTGGCCTGCTCTTTACCAATAAAGTAAATAGCCCCTAGCATAAATAGATCGACTACGACCAAAAAAATAAGAAGTATCGTTAACATCTAGCCTTCCTGCAGAAAAGCTTTTAAAACTTGTTCGTCAACCTGGTCCATATTCACGGTGCGGCATATGATCATTTTCTTTTTGCCGCGTTTTCCTATTTCCTCAGAAGAAACTACCTTAACAAGGATTTTGAAATCATTAGGAGTGTCGATGCGACCATAATCAACGAAACGTTGCTTTCTCTCCCAATAGTTAGGTAGGTTAACGTGAACTTTAAGCAAGTCTCCTTCAGAGAAATTATCCACGGAACGAAACTGAATCCCATGAGGACTTATATGAACAGTCTGACCAGATTCCTCTTTGTTATCGATACTGATGCCATATCGTGCAATGTTTACGGACAAACGTCTGTTAGATCTAGGGTATTTATTGATCAGTTCAACGTCAAAACCCCGATCTGAGTTATCTGTGCCCTGTCCCATATATCCCCCTTAGTTCGCTTTTTTAAGACTTGCATCAATCTTATCAAGCTTTTCCTTCAAAGCCTGACCCGTAAACGGCTTTACGATATAATTACTCACACCTGACTTAACAGCCTCGATAATGTTTTCTTTCTCGGCTTCTGCAGTCACCATCAGAAAAGGCAAATGCTTAAATTTATCATCGGCTCTGACAGTTTTGAGGAACTCAAGGCCAGTCATATTAGGCATATTCCAATCAGACACGATTAGTTCAAAATCACCATGCTCCTTCAACGTGCGCAGGGCGATTTCCCCATCTTCTGCCTCTACGAAATTATGAAAACCATTCTGCTTAAGAAGCGTTTTCACGATGCGCCGCATAGTCGGGAAATCATCCACGACGAGTATTTTTAGATCTGGTCTTATTATTCCACCCATTATGAACTCCTAATCTGTTAGTAATGGTTTTAAACGTGAACGTAATTTTTCAACTGCCTGAGTATGTAACTGACTAACCCTTGATTCAGTCACCTCAAGTATCTTACCAATTTCTTTTAAATTCAAATCTTCGTAATAATATAGGGATAGGACAAGTTTTTGTTTTTCCGGAAGATCTTCTATGTTCTTAATGAGGAGCTCCCTCACTCCTTTGCTTTTTAATTGGGTAAAAGGGTTTTTAGAACTGACATTCTCAAGACATTCAAGTAGGCTTTTTTTATCCTGTTGATTAGGACCGGATAGTTCGTCAATGGATAGCAAGGTTACGGCTTTAACTTTCGCAACCATGTCGTAGTACTCCTCCAATGACACTCCGAGAGCATTGGATATCTCCTGATCTGACACTGCTCTGCCGAATTTCTGTTCGAGCTCAGCATAGGTCTTTTCAATTTTCTTCGCTTTGTCACGGACACTTCTCGGAACCCAATCCTGCGACCTAAGTTCGTCAAGAATTGCGCCCCTAATCCGGAACTCAGCGTATGTTTTAAATTTATTGTCACGGGAGGGGTCGTATTTTTCAATGGCGTCCATCAAGCCGATAACCCCCGCACTGATAAGATCGTCAATATCAATATTGGACGGCAAACGCGCAGCAATTCTCTGAGCGACAAATCGAATCAGGGGTGCGTAATCCATAATCAGTTGATCACGGAGTTTCCCATCAACACCCTTGGTATCCTGTTTGTATCGCTTAACCAGTCCCTTCATTCAACGATCCCCTTGTCCTTCACAATTTAGATTCGAATAACACCCTGGTCTGCTGGGAATATCAGGCTTTCCCAGGATCGATCCGAGAATTTTTGTCCCATTTCTATTAGCCTGATCGCCATATCGTTCCACGCCTGACCTGCTCTCGTGTGAGCTACGATATCTTCACCCATTGACTGGTTCATGACCACCCTTGATATTGTATCTTCAAATGGTACTGTCCCGAGTAGTTTTACATTCACCTTTAGGAATCTTCGGGCTACTTCGGATATTCTGTCTGCAGTCTTTAGCCCCTGATCTCTACTTACAGTTTGGTTAACAATCAAATCAAAATCAATTGATCCATGTTTTTCGTTCATTACCTTGATAAAGGCATAGGCATCTGTCATGGCGTGAGGTTCAGGTGTCGTGACGACAACAATTCTGTCTGCGACACTATTTAGGTGAATTACCGTTTCAGCTATTCCCGCCCCGCTATCAATAAAGATGAAATCGTAAGCAGAACTCAAGGTTTCCAAATCATCAAGCAGAGATATCCTTTGGCTTAGTGAGGTATCCGCAATTCGACTAACTCCTGAACCACCAGGGATCAGATCGATACCCTGTGGCCCTTGAATGACTACTTCTTCAAGCACGATTTCACCGGTAAGAACATCCGCTAACGTATATCTCGGCCTTAAACCCATTACGATATCAACATTTGCCATTCCTAGATCTCCATCGAAGATCATTGAGGCTTTTCCTGCCCTCTTTGCGGCAAGAGCAAGATTGACAACGGTCAGAGTTTTACCGACGCCCCCCTTACCGCTGGCGATACTGATAAATTGTGTTTTTCTTGGCTTACTCAATTATTAAACCCCAATTATTCTCTCCACCAACCTCTCACGGGAAGCCATCTCTAGGTCATCTGGAATTCCTTGACCAACACTGAACCAACTTAGTGGAATTCTCCATTTGTCTGAAATATTAAAGACATCACCATAGATCCAACTTTCGTCCATCTTTGTGAATAGTAGGCTCGTGATTCCTAACTTTTGAAAGGCTCTTACGGATCGTTCCATCTGCGATTTGTTGTCTGTCATTGACTGTACTAGGTGATAACTGTGATTTAATCGAAGTTTCTCAAATTCCATCAATTCAGTGATTTCATCCATACGCTTAGGACTACGTCCTCCCGTATCGACAATAACAGACGAAATATCATTGTGTGATTCAATGACCTGCTTGAGTTCGTAGGCTTCGGTAATTCTCTCGAAGGATAAATCTAAAACCTTTGCGTAGAGCCTCGATTGTTCGGCGGCGCCCAAACGCTTTTTATCGAAATTAACTAAAAGAGTTTTTCCTCTATCCTGACGGGAAAGATAATAGGCAATTTTTGCAGCAATAGTACTTTTTCCCACGCCCGACGGTCCAACAAGGATTCTGACAGGCAACTCATCACCGTTCTCCCACTTCTGGGCAATTTTGATGCGTTTCATAAACCACTTGATTGCATGGCGTTGATAGAATTCAAATATATCTTCGTTATTGGACGGTTCTGCAGGCAAGCTTTTCAGAAATTTAGCAAGTTTGGAAACAGTGGTCTGATTGATCTGCATGACCTTAATTTGGTTTACGATGTTAGCCATTGGCTCGGTCAGTCCGTGAGCTGCTGCATCAACTTTTCTAGTAAGGTAGTCTACGATAAGGACCCGTATTTCTTCGATGGAGCTTTCGACCCGAAACAGATGCTCCCGTTGTAAAGCATTCTGTTTTATTTCTTTAAGCCTATCTTCAAAGGAGTCTAGTTTTTTCTGCCAGTTGATCAATTCATCGGGGCTTATCGAATAACCGCCAGATGATTTTGAAGCCCCCAGCTCTCGCGAACCTGGAACTCCACTCGGCGTCGCCGTAACCTCAAACCATTTTCCCCTGTCGGGCGCATTCCTCTCTTTCGTATCTAAGATGACCGCGTCAGACCCAAATTCTGACTTAACTTTCTTGATTGCATCCTTCATCGTAGATGCCTCGAATGTCATTACGTTCATCTAAGTCCCTCAGATCGAAACGATTCCGATTGAATTTGTGCTCACACCTGGTGGGATTTCATCAAATGCCAGCACGACGACTCCCGGTATAAAACGATTTATCAGCTTTTTAAGCTCCCACCTTACCAGTGATCCACATAGAATCAGCGGTTGGCTACCATGATCTTGAAAAGACTCGAGTGTAGTAGCGATACTATTTAAAATTCTTTGAGCAGTTTCCGGCTCCAATCGCATAGACGTGGAACCATCTTCATGATGCTGGAGACCAGCTACCATCAAATCTTCAACAGCGCGATCTAATGTGACTACAGTGAGCTTTGCATCCAAATCGAGGTACTTTTTAATGATACCACGGCCCAAAGCTTTGCGTACATACCGTGTTAAAACTTCTGGGTTCTTTATAGTCCGACAATTATCAGCTAGGGTCTCGAAAATAGTTAGTAAATCTCTTATATTTACTTTCTCTTCAAGTAAATTTTGTAAGACCTTTACTACATCTCCCAAAGCAAGGCGATCTGCTCCTAGCACCTCCTCGACAACTTTAGGATATTCGTCTCTGAGAGTATCAACAAGATTTTGAACTTCCTGTCGGCCAATCAGTTCTTGCGCATGTTCCTCGATAAGTTTTGTCAGATGAGTGACAATTATAGTCGAACAATTCACGACTGTATAACCCCTGAAAGTCGCTTCTTCTTTATGGGACGCTTTGATCCAAATCGCATCAAGACCGTATGCAGGTTCCTTTCCAGGAATTCCATCTATAGGCTCCAAAACATCACCAGGATCCATGGCCAGAAGATAGTCAACCATGAGACTACCCTTTCCGATAGGATTACCTTTTAACAACAGTTGGTACTCTCCAGGCTTCAATTGGATGTTGTCTCTTACCATTACCATTGGGACAACCAACCCTAAATCTTGAGCAAACTGTTTTCGTGTCGAAACTATCCTTTCAAGCACCTCTCCATCTTGTTTATTATCTACTAAAGGAATTAACCCTACCCCTACCTCTAGTGCAAGATAATCAATATGCAATAAAGATTCTATAGTATCCGGCGACGCTTCTTCCGTCTCTTCTGCATCTTTCCTTTCAGCCTCCTCTTTGAGTTTCTTTTCCATTAGTTTAGAAGCATATCGAGCTATAAAAAAACAGGCAATTGCAAGTACTCCGAAAGGAGCCAGCGGCATACCAGGCACAATCCCGATGAGCGCTAGTATTCCACTAGATATGTAAAGCGCTTTTGGATGGGAAAGAAACTGATCGCTCATTTCAAAACTGATTGCTCTTTCGTCAGCTCCTGCCCTCGTCACGACAATACCTGCCGCAGTTGAGATCACCAGAGCTGGAATCTGTGATACCAATCCATCTCCTACAGTCAGAAGAGTAAATACTTCCCCCGCATTTGAAAAAGACATGCCATAGATTACAACTCCGACGATGAGCCCAACGATAATATTAATCGCCGTTATAATGATCCCAGCGATAGCATCTCCGCGAACAAATTTTGATGCACCATCCATGGCACCATAAAAATCTGCCTGTGTCTCGACTTTCGTCCTTCGTCGTTTTGCTTCCTTTTTATCAATTAATCCAGCATTAAGCTCGGCATCAATTGCCATCTGTTTACCTGGCATTGCATCCAAAGTAAATCGGGCACCGACCTCAGCAACACGACCAGCACCCTTAGTGATTACAATAAAGTTTATAATCACTAAAATCGCAAAGATCACAAAACCGACAAAGTAATTGCCTCCTACAACGAAATTCCCGAAAGCACTGATGACGCTACTGACATTTCCAGTCGGTGCGTCTAGTAGAATACTGCGTGTTGTAGCAACATTCAGACTTAATCTTAGTAAAGTAGTTATAAGGAGAACTGTTGGAAATGTTGAAAAGTCTAGAGGTTCTTTTACATAGATTGCAACTAGCAAGACAATGAAAGAAACGGATATCGAAATAGAAAGTAATAAGTCCAGAAGAATAGGAGGCAAAGGCAAAATCATTGTGAGAATAATTCCAAAAACTCCAACTGCAAACTGAACATCTGGCGATTTCATAACAGACAGGAAATTCTTAGAGGTTGGTTTTGCTGCTGTTTCTGCCATCATTTTCGCCCTTTAATAGAGAAAACATAACGAATGACTTCTGATACGGCCTGGTAAAGAGACTCAGGAATTTCTTCCCCAACTTTAACGATCTTAAACAGTGTTCTGGCTAGGGGTTTATTTTCTACGATGGGAATATCAAATTCAACAGCAACCTCTCTCATCCTCAACGCTGTTAATTCCTTGCCTTTAGCAACGACTACAGGAGCGGTCATTCCCATTTCATATTTGATCGCCACCGCGTAATGAGTCGGGTTGGTAATAACGGCTGTTGCCGTTTTTGTTGCCTTAACAGCCTTTGCCATCGAAATATCGCGCTGCATTCGCTTCATTCGCGCCTTGACATGTGGATCTGATTCGCGCTTTTTAAATTCCTCTTTGACCTCTTGTTTGGTCATCTTTAACTGCTTTTCCATTTCAAACCAGTTATAGGTGTAATCAATCGCTGCGACAAAAACCATCAAACCAGCAACAGCCCAAAATAAGATCTTAGTAATCTCCGCCCAATAGATCCAAGTCTGAACAATAGGATACTCCATAAGTCCAGGTACTGTTGTCCACTCGCTATATAAAATGAGATAGCCCACAATTCCCACCGCAGACATTTTACCAAGACCTTTTATCAGTTCTATGACTGCCTGCCAGCTAAACATCCTCACAAGACCAGTGAGAGGATTCATTCGTTTAAAATTAGGCTCCAAACGTTTCCAGGAAAAATTCATTCTTGTTTGGATAAACGTCCCAAAAATAGCTATAGTTGTACCAACTATGAAAAGTGGACCAATAGCTTTTATAATCTCTATTCCGTGGGAAACAAGCTGCATCTTAAATTCATAAGGGGATGCACTAGAATATTTTAGACCTTCAAAGGACTGGCGGAGATACTTAATGATTGATGAAACCATATAAGCAAAATAGAAAGAAAGTGTCGTCACCAAAGATGCCAAGATCAGAACTGACGTGATCTCTTTTGAGACAGCAACCTGTCCCTTTTCACGGAACTCCTCGCGACGCTCTGGAGTCGCTTCCTCGGTTTTATCTTCCTTATCTTTGTTTTCTTCTGCCATCTATCATCCTAACTAGGGTGTCATCCACCCGATAGCACTACCGATATCGCGACTATTTTCGACAAATTTCGTCTTCACAATTTCAGGAAAATAGGGAAGTGAAGCCACGTATACCAAAAGTCCGATAAAGAAACTTGTCGGAAAACTCATGGTAAAGATATTTATTTGGGGAACAGCTCTTGCTATCAAGCCTAGTGCAGCCATAGTAAACATCAATGCTACTAGCACAGGTGCAGACAACTGAACCGAAACAGTAAAAACTGATGCCGTTGCGTATATAAATAGTTCTCCCAAACCGCCTTTGAGCTCAGGCATACCGCATGGAATCAGACGAAAACTATCCACAAGGACTTCGACGTAGGTATGATGGAAATTCAGAACCAAAAAAATCAACATTAGAAAAATTCTATGCATAGCGGTAAACGAATTCATTTGAATGTTAGCGTCTGGAATCAACAGATTTGCGATACCAAAACCCATTTGATAACCAACAAGACTGGCGGCCATTACAATTCCATCAAAAAACAAGCGGCTGATAAAGCCGATACTTAACCCAATGAATAGTTCCTTGAGCACAATGAAAAGCAGTTCTAAACCTGATTTGGGTAATGCATCCATCCATTCTGGCATAACGATAGGGAAGATAACGATGGATAATCCGACTGATAAAAGAACCCGTACCCGCACAGGAGTAGGTTCATCGCCAAAAATTGGCAAAGTAAACAATATTCCCGAAATGCGAATAAAGATCAGGAAACCGATTAATGCTGAATCGTAGCTTAAATTGAACAACTATCTACTCAGTCGTGGTATTGATTGAAACAGACCAACTGTAAACTCCATCATAATTGTGATAATCCAGGGGCCAAAAACCAATAGGGCAACAGCAATCGCTAGTACTTTAGGTATAAATGATAGAGTTTGTTCATTGATTTGGGTAGCGGCTTGAAAAATGGAAACAACAAGACCCATGAATAGAGTTGCTAGGAGGGCTGGAGCCGCTACCTGAATAGCTAACCAACCTGTTTTCCAACCAAGATCAATGACAGTTTGCTCATTCATTTTCTACCTCATATAGCCCCAAAGCTCTTGACCAGGGATTCAACGATTAAAGTCCACCCATCAACTAATACAAAAAGTACGAGCTTGAAAGGCATGGAAACAACAGTCGGTGGAAGCATCATCATACCCATAGCCATTAGTATAGAAGACACCACCATATCGACAACTAAAAACGGTAGATATATTAGGAAGCCTATTTGAAACGCAGTTTTAAGTTCTGACAAAACAAAGGCAGGAATCACTATGCGCAGTGGGATTTCCTCGGCCGTTGCAGGCTTTGGAAGCTCTGCCACTCTCATGAGCATTCCTAAGTCTTCTTCTCTCGTTTGACTGAGCATAAATTTTCTCATAGGAGCGATTGACTCTTCGATGGCCTGCTCTTGAGTTATAGCTTTTTCGAGGAATGGGGTTATACCACGTTCATTGATTTTATCGAAGACAGGACCCATAGTGAAAAGACTAAGGAACATAGCCAATCCAACAATGACCTGATTCGGAGGCATAGTTTGGGTTCCTAAAGCTTGCCGCACAAAACTCAAAACGACGATGATGCGGGTAAATGACGTCATCATCAATAAAATTGCTGGAGCGACTGCTAAAATAGTCAGTACAGCAATAATTTTTAACGCAGGTACAAACGCCTCTGGATCATCAGTCTCAAAAAGGTTGAGCTCAACAGTCGGCATTTTTGTCTGTGAGAAAGCAATCTCAGACATGGATACATATCCGAGACCAACAATAACTAAAATTTTTAGTAAATTACACATCCTATACCTTTGGAAGATTCTTTAACTTCTTCCTGATAAGATTAGTGACATCCTCGATAGATCTATTTTCATTTTCGCTCGAACCAATCGAACTATAAACCGAATTGGAGCGATTTATGGTTTCATTATTATCCTCTAACTTAGGACGCGCATCCTGTTTATTATTGTATGCAGTATTCTTAATCTCTTGCTTTAAGCGGCTAGGTTGATGTTTTGTTTTATTCAACTTTTGTGTACTAACATCGTGATTTAGAGTTTTCGGTAACTGTGGCTGTACAATTTGGCTCTTGGAAGGATCATTAGATACTTGAGAAGCGCGATCGTCTATAGTGGTCAAATAATTTATCGTCTCACCAGAAATTCCTACTAATACTTTTTGATTCGATATTTCTAGCACTGTGATTTTTTGTTTAGGGTTGATTTGGTAATTACCAACAGGCTGGATAATGGGATTATCTTTATTCATATATTTCGATTTTGAGGAGAGCATTTTTTTTGCGATTAAAGACCCAACTCCAAACAGGATCATAAATGCGATAAAAACCGTAGCATAGATCATCTTATCTTGTAACAAATCATCAGAAAGCACTGAAGAATCAAACTGTGGAATTTCTAATACTGAATTTTCTGGAGGTTTTTTTTCTGTCTCTTGTTTATTAACCTTCACTGGCATGGCCGCAACCGGGTCCACGGCATCGTTTCTTACTTCCGTATTGGCAATCACCTCCTCTACAGTTGGGATTCCCGTGATTGGAGGAGGTACGGTTTTGTGATCTAAATGAACAAGTATTCTTCCATCCAATGGCTGAACAGATAGCGAGTTCATCAGCGTATTAGGTTCTTGAGACGGAAAAATTCGCATACCCAAACTATCATTTCCGATAGCAAATAGAGCTATCTTTCGTATGAAAGGTGAGTTGCCATCAAAAAACTCTCCTTCAATAGGACTTTTTGTCTTTGGTAGGATTATCTCAATAAAAGTACTATGAGCCTTAGGCTTTTCTATGTTTTCTAGGACCGAACCCTGAATCTTTGCCGTTATGAGGGTGTGATCATCGGCAGATTCAGATTCAATCGCAATCACCTGCGTAGCGGAGTTTGTATTTTGACCTAACCCCGTAGAACTTACCATAATCGAAAGAAAGACTAGAATTTTCTTCATACTAACCTCATGTATCTTGAGCATTTAGGTCACCTAAACCAAATTGCGAGACGACATCTGTGAGACGGACACCAAACTTCTCATTGACAACAACCACCTCACCCATAGCCACGAGTTTGTCGTTTATTAGGATCTCCATAGGTTCTCCTGCAATTTTATCCAACTCTATAACAGAGCCCTGACCGAGCTGAAGTAGATCATTGACAAGCATCTTAGTTCGTCCTAACTCGACTGACACTTTTAACGGAACATCCAAAATCATTTTTAGTTTCGAAAAATCCGTCCGAGCTAGTCGGGTATCTTCGGCAGTCATAACTACACTTTTGTCGTCTTCTGCTCCCCCTTTGCCGCCTGATGCCTGGGAAAGAGCATCATCAAAATCACTTCCGAGACCAAAATCTTCCGCATTTAAATCATCACTAGACATGGACATTGCTCCTCTCTAAACATCAAACATCGATTCTGTCACTCGAATGGCTCTATTACCCTTTAGAAGACCTGGAATACCTTTGAACTTAGGAATACCCTCGACTAAAACATTAAGTGGCATGGTTGCATCAGAACTTAATTGAATGATGTCACCGATTTCAAGATTTAACAGGTCTCTCATTTGGATATCTGCCTCACCGAGTTTTACAACTATATTTGCAGTCGTTTGCATGACTTGCTCTTTGACTCGATTTATCCAGATAAAGTCAACTTCTAGCTGTTCACTTTGAAATCCCACAGACAATTTAGACTTAATGGGCTCTAGAGTTGAGTAAGGAATTACAATCTTTATCGTTCCAGAAACTTTCTCCAGTTCCACGTCAAATGTTGTTGCAATGACAACATCTGATGGCGGTACAACTGCAACGAATTGCGGATTAATTTCAGTCCGACTATAACCTATTTTCAGAGGATATACAGGCTCCCAAGCTTTTTCCAAGTCATCGATTGCCGACATTACCACACGGCGTGCAATCTTTATTTCAATTTGAGTAAAGTCTTTTCCCTCAATCTTGGTATAAGGAACGTCATTCCCACCAAAAAAGCTATCTACTAAGGCATAAAGTAATTTTGATTCGATCACCATTACTGCAGCACCGCGCAAGGGATCAAGCCTCAATATATTCAAGCAAGAAGGAAGAGGAAGAGAGTTCATAAACTCGGAAAATTTTAACGGCCCCGTTGAATTAACACTTAAGTTGGCCATTTTTCGCAGAGAGTTTGATAGGGTCACCCTGAAAAGTCTTATAAATCGATCGTGAATAATGTCGAGGGTAGGCATCCGCCCCCGGATTATCCTGTCTTGGTTTGCAAGATCGTATTGAACGACTCCGTTTTGCCCACCCTCTTCGGGCAAATCATCATCGGCATCGACTCTGTTATCAGAAACAGCGGATAATAAGGCATCGACTTCACTTTGAGATAAAACCTGACTCATGAAAACCCTTTATTCGATCAAAATATCAGTGATGTATACAGCGTCAATTTTTTGATTCATATAACGATTGATTCTAATAAGGATCTCTTTTCTTAGGGCATCCTTACCATCCGGAGCCAATAAAAATTCGCGAGTTTTTCTACTGACAACTTGAATAACGGCATCACGAAGCTGAGGTAAACGTTTCGATATCTCTGCTTTTTGCTTTTCGCCACCCGAAAATTCCATAGTAACTTCTAAGCGGACAAAACGATTTTCAAGTGCATTGCCAAGGTTAAGATTGAAGGTCTTCATAGGAAAGGTATCACCAAAACCGATATCTAACCCATCGTCTTTCTCTTTGTCATCATCTGCTTTTTTCTCTTCTTTTTTTTCAGTTTCCTCACCTTCAGCTTTTTCTTCGCCCGACTCGTCTCCTTCTGATTCGATTTTTTCCTCTCCAGGCTCTTCAGCTTTCTCTTCGTCAGAAATTTCGTTGGGTGTATCCTCAGGCGGAGATTCTTCACCACCACCAAGCATAAACATACCAACAGCTCCACCGATCGCTATCAACAAGACTACAGCGGCAATGATGATGATAAGTTTCTTTTTACTTTTTCCCCCACCGTCGTCGGTGCTTTCGGTTTCTTCTGCGTCGTCATCTGCCATAAGACCCTCCTATCCGGAAGAGTCAGTACAAAATAAGTGCCAAAACTAAGTGAGCAAAAAACTTGGATTTCTCACGATAAACGTCGTTTAACCGCAATAATTTCATTGTTTAGAAGTCGTATCGTCGAAAGATACAAATATGACTGGATTATTTAAGGTATTGTGTCATATTTTAAGTTATCGGCTGTCGTGAAATTGGCGGCTAGTCATTTAATTGGCGAAAAACCACTATTTATTGACACGGATCATCATGAAGTACCTGTTTTTTTTTCTTTGGATCATCTCATTCTCTGCCATCGCCAAGTCGCCATCCATTCAGGGTAGCGCGGAAGCAGACTTCATTTATGTAGATGGCTTGGATACCAACAAAATAAGCCTAAATACTAGCCGAAGCCAAAGCCAAGAATTAGAAAGCAGCCACCGAACTTTCGGCCTAGCCCGCATGCTTATCGGATTCAACCTTATTCACAAATCTTCATTTTTGCGGTTTACTCTTAGGCCGGATGCCGAGTTAAATCGTGAGGGTGATAACGACTCTATCGTTCGGGATTGGGATACACGATCAGGTGTTCCCTATCGATCTGCACCGGAGATTAAGCTGCTCGACACTTATGAGCTAGGGTTCTTCGCAACGGACAACTTTAGCGCCAGTTATGGCGTTTTTGATCAGATTCTGGACCACCGGCTTTTTTTTTCGGAGCCTCTCCAATTTGGTCTTCAGGTACGGTTTCCTAGAAAATTTGCTTCCTTTAAAATAACCTGGTCACTCGATAGGTACCCTACAAGCACGTCTAAGTCCAATTGGGATGTTTCCCTATTTTCCATTGAAGGTACCGACGATAGACACTCTAAAATCACGCAAAGTTCTAAAAGCCAAGACTCTGGAGTGAGCGCAAATGACGCCTATACGGGAATAGGTACATTGATCAAGTACACTTCAGCTGATCGAAGTCGGTACCATCTTTTCCTAGGATACAATGATACCGATATCGATGCCGGCAAAATCACAGATCTAATGATCGCTGCCGGTGGACGCTCACACTTCAACATTAATCGGTTAAAATCTTTGTTAAACTTCGATCTGCGATATTCGAGAGAGCGATGGACTGCAGACGAAAATCTTCTACCTGTGATCGAACAAACCAACTACTCAATAGAGTATGCATACATTAACAAAAACAACACATCTTTCTTTGTGAGTTTTCTCTACGGTACTGCAGAAGTACCTAGTGATCCGATAGTCGGAACCGTACAAAATTTTCGGGGCCAACAGTTTACTTTAGGGGTCACCAGTCAGCTACATCCTCATCTTACCCTATCTTTCCTCGTTAGCGATGAAATAAGAGAGCTAGAGCAATCAGGGATTAAGTCTGGCGGGTTTACCATTGGTGAAGATGATGTCAAACGTATCAATCGCATACTTCTAAGCATCAACTATAGATCTGATTTCGAAGCCTCTTCAATCAGTTTTTAGAATCAACTTTTTCGAATCAAAAGGACTTAAGAACCCATGAAGTTTCGACTATTTTTGCTCCTATCCCTTCCATTTGGTTCTTTAGAACTCTTTGGGAAAACATCTATCTCCGCTAAGATCGACTGTCAAACCTATGTAGGCAAAGATACACCTAGTACCCAAAGCTGCGCTACGTTGAGAACACTAAAGTTAGGCTACGAGTTTGAAGCTTCGCCCAAAATAACCTTAAAAGCGGCCATAGATCCGTTGGGAACACCTGCGACAAATCGAAAAGCCAAACCTATATTAAACGAAGACTATGAACCAACGATTGATGACCGCAGTACCGGAATTTTGGAAGAGGCTTCACTTATCTGGAAATTTCGAAACAGCCTTCATTTCAATGTTGCCATACACGACAGCGCCACCAACCTCCCGGACCAAAACTATCTACCAAACCACGGGCTACTACAAAGTCCTCAATGGCAGCAACTAGCTTTAAAAGCTGACTATCAACTAGCACTGCTGGAAGGAGCGGAAGTTTCTTTAATCATCGGCAACGGGGAAGGGGAAATTACCCGTAATCTCGATGCTCAACAGTATGGCGCATTTTCAGGGGATGTAGAGTTTTATCCCGGAATTCATTTTAAGACTGGAATTTCATTTGATGGTAACAACAAAGGGTCCGAAGCATTCCAATGGCTATATCAGCCCACTGATTCTGATCTTGGATTCTCAACAGAAAGATTGTCAGCCATTTTCTACTCACGCGGCGATATGGAAAGCTACAAAGGTTTAAGTTTTACTCTTGGTTGGCAAAAAACAAAAATTACTGACTTAGATCAAGATAAGGTCGCTCTTTCCGACTCAACTAGTTTTGATGGCTCAGTTCAGATCGACCCTGCCTACCTACTAGCCGAGTCTACCGAAAGAACTGCCGAAATAACCCATATTGTTAGCTCCATCGATGTTGCCTATCGCATTTTGGACCAGTACGAAATTGCTCTCGGTTACCAATCACGAAATATCAAAATCAGTGAACCAGTTTTTACGACTTGTTCCGAAATTATTGGTGGCGTTTGTTCTCAGCAAAGCCAGGGAACAACAAGTCTGACCCAAAGTCAAACTGGGGTAGCCGTCTCCAATGATTTCGAAGAAGGTTTTAGACTAACCATTGATTATTCGATACTAGCGTACGACAAGCTTTACAATGTCTTCAATTATCAGTCGACTGCCGATAAAAAAGTAAAATCTTTGGACGTTGTCAATGTCCGGCTCACCTATGGGTTATAAGGTTATTTTTTTAGTTAAGATCATCTGGGTCCTGTGCTATAAAGGCTGATCATGGCCAATTTGTGACGGAGAAAAAATGAATTTGAAAAAGTATCTTCCAGAAAGCCTGGTGGCGGCTGCGCTGATAACCTTATCAGGATGTAGTGCGTGTACCGAGCAGCATGACCCTAGAGGCGACCGAGAGCTATTTAAGCAAGAGGAAGCAACAGGAAACAAAAAACCAACAAAACTGCAAGCAGATGGAACCCTCCCTCCAAAGACTGACGATGACAGTGCTGCTACCTCAACCGGTGCAGTCGCTGCTACCCAAAGTGCGGGCGCGACCAAATACGCGAACTTTTGTTCACCCTGTCATGGAGCTGATGGCGGCGCAGATGGTCCGACAGCCATGGCAATGAACCCTAAACCTCGAGATCTTAGGGACGCTGCCTGGCAGGACTCCGTTGACGATGCTCATATTACGAAAGTCATCAAGGAAGGTGGAGTAGCCGTTGGACTTAGTGCAACTATGGCCCCATGGGGACAGGTCGTTTCAGATGAAGAAATCAAAGAGATGGTCACTCTGATCCGAGGCTTTCGTAAATAGCAGGCCCATCCCTTCTCATACAGTATTTTTGGAAGAATTGTGCCTTACCACACAATACCCGTGTGGAAAGGCTTTATCGTTACCCTTCTAAAAAACCTTCATGCAAACATTGACATGCACTATCAGATAGATCCATTGGAATAACACAAGATATTTTAATCTCTGATGTGGATATCATCGTAATGGGTATATTCTTTTCGGCGAGGAGTGCAAAGCATCGACTAGCGACTCCGGGGTGGCTCTGCATCCCCAAACCAACAACAGAAACTTTTGCCAGATTGTCTTCGTGCTCAACTTTTATCGAAGAGAGGCCTTCTTCTCTGCGCCAGTCTTCTATGATATTTAGAGTTTTGTCCAATTCACCAGATCCAATCGTAAATCCGAGGCGGATAGTTTGCCTTTCTTCAGATTTATTGTGAACAATGATATCCACATTAACACCAGATTTTGCGATACTCTCAAAAACACTGGCAACCGAAGCAGATGTTTCGGGGAGACCTTCGATGGCTATCCTAACGACATTTTTTGCGACAGTCACTCCCGATACCACAGGAGCTTCCAATCGTTGGGAATCGGTAAAACTCATAATTTTTGTCCTACTATGTGAATCTTCTTTAAATGTATTCCTTACTACGACAGGCATTTGGTATTTTGCCGCAAGCTCTACACATCTTGCATGAAGCACTTTACTGCCCAAAGAAGCCATCTCTAGGGCCAGTTCAAAATCCATATCCAAATTGAGCCTTGCATTTGGAACGATCCGGGGATCGGCGGTAAACACTCCATCTACATCGGTATTGATCTCACAAAATCCCGCCTCTAGCGCCACGGCCAGGGCAACTGCACTTGTGTCACTACCGCCGCGACCTAAGGTTGTAATATTTCCATCAGCAGAAACACCTTGAAAGCCAGCGATAATGGGGACAACCTTCCGGCCCCAGGCATCGTGCAACACACCGCAGTCGATTGACTGTATGCGGGCCTGCGAATGAAACCCATCCGTATAAATCCCAATTTGATGAGCCAAGAAACCCTCGGCACTGAGACCCTCGCCTTCCAAAGCAGCTGCCATTAGAGCTACAGACACTTGCTCTCCTGCCGCTACGGCCATATCATAATTGCGGCGGGAAGCCTTCCCATTGATTTCTTCGATTAAGCCGACCAAACGATTGGTTTCGCCAGACATAGCGGAAACAACAACAGCAATACGATCATGACCTGCTGCGATCTGTTTTTTTATACGTTTTGCAATGGATTTGATTCGATCGACACTGCCTACAGAAGTTCCACCATATTTTTGAACTATGGGTTTGCCCGTAACAATTTCATACATATTTAGTCAAAACCTGTTTTTTGTTAGGTCAATAGTGACAGGGTTTACATTGCTGTTTCCCTTTCCCACAGCTGGTTGTATATACTAGATCATTTAGGCTTGCAACCAGCGCAATCCACCATTGTTAACCTAAACTAAGGAATCCGCCATGATTGTAGTGACAGGGGGAGCTGGCTTTATTGGCAGTGCACTCATTTGGGAGCTAAACCGACAAGGCTTTGAAAATATTGTGAGTATTGATGATCTAGGCTTGGGTAATAAGTGGAAAAATCTTGTCAAAAGACGATTCCTTTATAACGTCTGCATAGACAAAAGTCATAAGTGGTTGAAAAAAAATCAGGAGAAAATAGAGGTTATTTTCCACATGGGTGCTTGTTCCTCAACGACCGAGAGGGATGCAGACTTTCTTATGAATAACAACGTCCACGATTCACGACGCCTATGGAAAATTTGTCGAGACAATGAAATCCCCTTTATTTATGCGTCTTCAGCGGCTACTTACGGCTCGGAGGAATCGAATTTTAGCGACGCACATGATGCTGCAAAACAACTCATCCCTATTAACAAATATGGGTGGTCCAAACAGGTTTTTGATATGTGGGTCCTCAAACAACCACAAGGGAAAAATCGCTGGTACGGGCTCAAATTTTTCAATGTCTACGGACCTCAGGAGTACCATAAAGGCCCCCAAGCAAGCGTGGCATTTCATGCCTATCCACAAGTAACAGAATCAAGTTCGCTAAAACTATTCAAATCTTATCGAGACGGTATTTCTCATGGCGATCAAAAACGAGACTTTGTTTATGTCAAGGATGTGACAGCGATCATGCTCCATCTTTGGCAAGAGTCGCGAGCCAAATCTGGGCTATATAATGTCGGAACTGGAACATCTCGTTCCTTTTCTGATCTTGGAAAAGCCGTTTTTGCGTCCCTCAACAAACCCCCAAAAATGGAATGGATCGAGATGCCGGATACCATAAGAGACCAGTATCAGTATTTCACCGAAGCGAACTTGAATAAATTAACCAATGACGGGCACTACTCAAAAAGCTTGTTTTCTCTTGAGGCTGGTATATCTGACTACGTTCAAAACTACTTATCAAAAGAAGACAGATATCTTTAAATCTTTCTCACTGGCATTAACTAGGGCATTGACCTTGCCCTAACACTCACACTATATAGGTAGCCAGACATTATCGGGTTTACCAAAGGAGTCCACATTTGGATATCAATACTCAAATTAGAGAAAGCCTTCGGCTGCTTACAGGAATTAAAGAGGGTATACTGCCATCATCAGACTGCTATAGTATCATATCCAAACTTGACTGCGTTTTGACCAGCATTACTATCCGGTATTTGAGAAAAAAATATCCTCCCACAAATCCTGCCTCTAGTGGGGTCATCGGTCGATTAGTCGATCTTACTGGCACCTATCCAGATGTCGTCAAAGTAGTAAAGGATGGAGAGGCGGACAGTATCAGCGAATGGTTTGATGAGACCTATAGCTTTCGTGATTTTTACGATAACCCTGAAGAACTCATCACCATGATAGTTGAAAAACTAGAGGGCTAGGAGTCCTCTTCCTCATTTAGCACAGTGCAATCGAGTATTTCATAAAGATTGTTTTCGTCGTCTATAGGTGTCAGTTGAATATCTAGAACTTGGCCTTCCGATAGCCTTAAGTCAGCAATCAGCTTAGTAAAAGGGATGATCGGCTGTCCATCCCTAACATAGAATGTCCCAGCCTGTTGCGTATCAGACGGATCTATCTCATCAAGCAGGATATCTCCAGTAAGGAACAAAGACGTCCCTCCAGGGTTTGGCAAGTATAAGACGAATGTTTGACCTGTCAGAGTCATCTGCCATGATTGATCACCTTGAATACAAGTCCAAATTTGATCCTGTTTGGAGTCCAATCCGTTGAGGGGACGTTTGAGCCGTAAAATATGATCGACACCCGTTAGAAGCAGCTCATCTCCGAACAGTTCGTAGTCGTAATCCCGCACGATACCTGCAAGAGCCAATTCCTGATCTGTTGACTCTTCAACTCTAAGAGTCAACGAACGTAATTGAGGAAAATCGTCGTAGGTGCCGTTGGCTACACCCTCAGTACCTAGCCTTCTGAGTTCAAAACCAACGGTTGGGTCCAACCGTAAGCTGACGTCGGCGATCTGACTTTCTTGCCCAGAATAGCGAAAAATGCCCTGCCACGAACCAAGAATACCAGCAGTCACACCGATCTGTGCATCATCTTCCGCTTTACTACAAGCACTTGATATAATGAAAATTACCAGGATTCCTAAGACAAATTTAAAAACCATTGCTTCTACTCCCTGTTTGCATTAATATTGTACACCATGTCATATAGACATTTAAATTTAGGTCTTAACTCCCTAACATGTTGGACAAAATGAAAGATTTATTTGAAGGGCTCCGCGAACAACTTAACTCGCACTATTCCTGGCCAGCTCTATACACATTTAAATTTGTTGTACCTTCTGGTAGCCGAAGTAAACTACTTGAGGTGGTACCCCAGCATAGTGAAATCACCGAAAAGAAGTCCAAAACAGGCAAATATACCTCCGTTACCATAAGAAAAGTTATGGGAAGTGCTGAGGAGATTATTTCCGCATACAAGCGCATAAAAACCGTGGAAGGCGTCATCTCCCTATAATGCCTTCCTAAACAAGCTCCTTCTTTCTAATAGTCTAAATATTATCTTAAATCCTTTGTTTCCTGTGCCTTATAACCTATGATCACTATTGATTCTTCCAACCCTGAATGAGCCAATTATATTTTATTGAAAAAAATTTCATGTTCAGGCGTTTTACAAAAGATCATGACAGGCAAATCAAAGGAGACGAAATCTTGAAACCATTTATCAACCTGGACGAAATCAAGGAGTTCAGCTCAAGAGAAAAAGGTAAATATGGCGAATCTTGTGCTGGGATAAGCGAAAAGATCGGCGCTAAAAAACTAGGGTACAGTATAAGTATTGTACCACCTGGAAAACGAGTTTGTCCGTTCCATAATCATCATATAAATGAAGAGATGTTTCTCATTTTGGAAGGTAGCGGCACCCTAAGATTTGGCAGCGAAGAGTATTCTATTAAAAAGCATGACATAATCGCTTGTCCTCCAGGGGACAGACATGTGGCACATCAAATTATTAATACGAGCGACAAACCTCTTCGATACCTTTGTCTGAGCACAAAGGACCCTTATGATATTTGCGAATATCCTGATTCGGATAAAATCTTATCCTACTGTCACCACGAAAATACAAAATTTGGACATGTTGGTTATTTAAAAGATAAAGCTGATTACTACGAAGGAGAGCTCTAATGACCACAGACAGATCAATTTTGGCTGGTATCTATGACTAAGATCTCATTGATAGATTTGACCAAAAGAGGCATCAATTCAGGCGCTGGCTTCGATTTTCGGATAAGCAAAAAACACTTAGCGTAGGTGTTGCGATCTTTTGTGGGTAATTCAGTGACGAAACCTTCTTTGTCTTCCTTCAGATCTCCGGACATAGCATGGGTCCGGCCATTCAATGCAGAAACATACATCAGACAGCGATCGAGCAATAACCATGGCCAGTTGGGTGATTTGATGGGACCTATGCTCAGTTTTGTGCCCGAAACCTGAATACCGTATTGCTTAACTTTCGGAGCATCATTGGCCCACCATGCGGCGGGACCGGCAGCTAACAGAGCTCCTACGGCAGCTCCCAGCAGAAAGCTTTGACCACCAAGCGCGATATCTATTCCAAGCCCTAATGTAGCTCCTGCGGTTGCGGCCGCGGCAATGAGCTGCTTGGCATTAAGTCCGAGAACCCTCCAAGTTCTTTCGGCGAATATATCTGAATCGACAACCCCTAATGGAGTCCGATTTTCAAAGTAAGTGGAAAAATTAAATCGCTTTCTTAAATCCTTTCGAAAGCTGACTTCCAATTGGCGTATAGCCTCCCGATAGGACTGCATTCCATGATGCTCGGAAACAGAAGAGTCATCCGTTACAAAACGATATGTCAGTGACTCTTGAAGAAAAGCGGCCATGATCTGAGCTGTATCCTGGACCCGATCGCGCCTCTCCGCCTCAAATATGGTTATGGCTTCATCCACACCCTGTGTCACGTCAGAGTCCAAAAGACGCATTGCATGTAGCAACTCTAGTCTTTTTCCAAAGTCTGCTTTATGAGCGTTAAAGGAGAAGACTAGATTAAAGTGCTGACTCAAAGATCGTTTCCACTCTTCAGAAAAATCTGTATCACGAACTGAATTGATCAATGCCATGCGAGGCCTTCCCGTCCAGCGTAATATCTCAAATTCCGATTCATAGCTAGGCCGATAGGGATGACTCGCATCAATGACATAAAGTATCGCGGCACCTGCTAATATGGGCTCAAGCAATTCGCACTCGTCACTAAATTCCCGCGAATTAGCAAAGGTCTCGACAAACCGCTGAATGGCCTGAGGGCGACCGGTAGCAGGCCCTGTATAGGTCTCTTGCAACCACGTAAAAGCCCTCTCAGGCTCTTGAAAACCAGGAGTATCATAGACTTCTATTATATCTTTACCTTGAGATCGATAAACGAACTTGCGAGTCTCCGTCGTGGTACCAGGTGTAGGCCCAATTCCAATTTGATCATTCTCGGTCAGAGTCGCAATGACACTCGACTTTCCCTCATTAACTCGGCCAACAACGGCAAACTTTGGGATCATGGACCACTCCAAACACCGAGAAAAGGCTCATTCTTTAGAGCCTGTTTCCAAAGATCCTCGTTTTTCATTCGTGGATCTGGATCAAGAATTAAGGGCACAATATACACCGGAACTTTAAGCCCATCGGTAAATCGTTTCAGAGCTTTGCCAAAGCTTTCCCAGTAATCAACACAGATATAAAGCTGAACCGGCTCTTGTTCCTCGTTAGCCAATACTGAAGCGATATGACCCTCACCACCGTCAATACGATAAATATGCCTAATAGAAATACTGGCTTTGTCAAACATAGTTTTCAAGGCCTGATCATCGACAGGTAGGTCCCTCCACACAATGGCGCTCGCCGATGCATTGGTCACGGGAGTCGCCTTCTCATCGGAAAAGACTTCTGGTTTTGTATCTTGGTCAATGTGACGACCCCACTGGCTCGGACGTCGCAAGCGACTAAGTATGCGTCGGGCATCTGTATGAGAAAAATCGACTCGATTTAAACTTTGCTGTAGGCGTAATGAAGAGACTAAATACAAAACTATACGAGGAAGCAATCCATATACTGCAGTACACAACATCACAAACTGCCACCATTGACCAGCTCTATCACTAGTCCCGGCATAGCTTTGATTTAAACTCGAATACTGCGTGATCTCAATCAACTCAATACTTGGCACTGCTTCCTGATAAAAAGACCAAGGTATACTGATCCATTGGCAAACAAGATAAATGGTTTCGGGCCCAACAGATAAGGTAGTTCCCCACGAAAAATAAACGTCAGTCAAGGTAAAGGTTGCCATTAAACCCAACAACAAACCGATATTCAATAAAATAGCCATTAACTGAAGAGACTGAAATAGAAACCACTTCTCAATGCTTCCATAGAGCACAGAATAATAATGTAGACTCGAAAACTGCGGCCACCGACTACGTAAGAGTGCTTGGAAAGCCGGGCTTTTGAATCCAAATAGGACTTGAATGATTAAGAACAGACTTTGCGGGCCTATGAAGATAGCAAGCATCCAAAATAGATTCACCGTTATTCCGGGGTCTCTGTGAGTAAGACCGAAAGCAAGACCCACCCCAAGTAAGAAAACAGCCAATCCAGTGATAAGCCTCCCAACAGAGACCCTATGCATAACCGATAAACCAATATTATTAGGACTAATCTTCCTCGCCCAATCGGTTAAAAGCTGGCTATCACTAAGATTGGTCGCAAACTCTAAGGAATAATCCCTCGTTTCCAATTCGGATTCAACTAGGTCACGATCTTTAAAAATTCTATATTCTATGTTGATTAGATCAGACAGCTTCACAGTTTTGCTCGTTTCAGAAAAGCTAAGCCTTTAAGGCAGCACAGACGCCGTCTCCGGCACGAGGGGATACTAGCTTTGCGTTGCCCCTTCGACACTACGAGATTCTTCTTCTTTGAAGGCTTTTTGCAAGTGCTTAGGTAGATCTTTTTTCATGTCGACACCCAAAACAGTTGAAACACCACCCTCTTGCATGGTGACACCATAAAGTTGGTCCAGTACTTCCATAGTCCGACGGTTGTGAGTGATCACAATAAACTGAAATCGATCAGCCAAGGCAGTCAGAACCTTGTTGTAACGGCCAACATTTGCCTCATCAAGAGGAGCGTCCACCTCATCTAAGAAACAAAAAGGAGTTGGCTTTGTTTTAAGTAGAGCAAAGATCAACGATATAGCCGTAAGGGCTTTCTCACCACCAGAGTACAAAGTCATATTCCTCGGTGTTTTCCCTGGCATACGCACCATGATCTCTACACCAGCATTTAGCACGTCTTCCGGATTAGTCAGATGAAGTTTGGCTTCACCTCCAGGGAAAAGTATAGGGAATAGATCCTGGAAGTTTTTATTCACAACATCAAAAATTTCAGTAAACTTTTCCCTAGAGGTATCTTCGATTTCGGTAATCGCTTCCTCCAGTAGCATAATACTTCCGGTAACTTCTTCCCTTTGCCCATGAATAAACTGAAAGCGCTCCTGAAGACGATTGTATTCATCGATCGCAATCATGTTGATTGCTCCTAGTCCTTCAATCTCTGCTTTGATTTTTTGTACGATTTTACTCGCTGCTTGTGCATCAAATTCGGGATCGTACTCACCAGCCTCATCCATCAGATTCACATGGTATTTTTCTTCAGACTGAGCAAGTAAGTCTTTACAGGCAGATCTTAGCTTATCAATCTCCGACTGGCCTTTTACCAAGGATGTGTTCAGTTCAGATTCCTGTTTACGCACTTCTTTTAACTGAGCCTCAACATCCTTTAACCCTTCGAGAATGTCAGAACTCTTCTCTCGTCTAACATTGAGCTCTTCTTCAAGTTGATCGCGGCGGTATAGGTAAGTCTCCATCTCCTGATGACACTGGGCCTTTTGGAGTTCAGCCTCTTTGATTTGGTTTTCGATCTCAAGACGCTCTTCTTGGCGCTTGTTCATTCCACCCTGAGCGCGTTCGAGTTGGGCAGTATTTTGGTCTAGATTCTCTTTCAAACCAGAAACCCGGGTTTCTAGCCTACCAATTTCAATTTCTCGAGCCTGAAGCATACGATTCAACTCATCTTTACGCTCACCAATAGACTCATACTCGTCACGCAAGGTTTCCAATTCAAGGGCAAGGTCTTCTTTTTCTTGCCCGATTTTGATTCGAGTTTCGCCTAATTCCGCCAGTTCCTGAAGGAGAGATTTATCACGATCATTGAGTTCATTTAGTGTCGATTCCGCATCTGACAAGAGATCTTGCTGATGTTGGGAAGTTTGCTTAAGACTCTGTACCAAGGAAATCGCGTCTAAGGCCTCACGATTTGCCCCTTCAACACGCTCTTCAGCATCGACTAGAGACTCATCAACCTCCTCTTTTTGCATCAACAAATCATTTATGCTTGCGTCGCAATTTTGAATGTCACGCTCAGTATCAGTCATAATTTGCTCGTGACGACTAATTTCCTTGCGCCGCGACAGCCTTCCCTGCCCTTGTTTAAGAGAACTAATGGAAAAATCAAAGTCTCCATTACAAACCAGCCCGTCTTCAGTAAAAATGACGAGTCCAGGCACAATATTTTGATTCAATTCAGAAAGAGTATACTCTTTTGGTAAGAAAAAGAGCCTTTCTAAGATCGGCGTTAGATCGATATCCTCAAAACCGGCAGTATTTCGAAGATACGGCCCCAATGGCTTTAACCGGTTATCAATATCTGTTTGAAACCTCTTATCAACCTGTAAGAGTGAAACCGCTACGGACCCAAGGCCAAAACTAGAATTAAATGCAGCGATCTCATCAAGCTTCTGCGGGTTTTTAATGACGAGTCGTTCCGCCCAGCTTTCAAACCCGCTTTGAACTGATTTTGGCAGCGTTTGGCTAGAATCAGAATAATTCAACATATCACTAAGAATACCCGAAACTCCCTCAAGCAGACTCGGTTGTTTCGCTTCTACATTCTCCAAGATCTCGGCCAAGGAAGTAGAGGCCTCTTCTAACAAAACCAAAGATTGATGCTGAGATTTACTCTCGAGATAGGATTCTCTTAAGAGCTCTTTATCTTGTTTACTTTTCTCGATCTTATCAGTGATATCCAAAACTCTGGATTCAAAGACCTGCTTTTCCTCTAAAATCGCATCCAAATGCTCTTGCTTAGTCTCCACACTGGTGTTGGCTGTAGCAAGTTCAAGATCGGTCCCACTGAGCTCTTGGGTTAAATTATCGAATCGATCACGTCTATGCTTAAGGTCTCCTGAGATCCTTTGCCTTTCTCGTTCAATCGCTTCACATCGTAACCCATTGCTTTCCAATAGTCGGTCTAGGTTTCTGAGCTGATCATCTAAGTCTTCAGAGCGATTGGAGAACACATGAGCTGACTCTTCCACCTGCTCGACATCACTTCGAAGCGTTTCGATCATGGCCTGGCAACTGGTCAAGTCTGTCGAAGCTTGATCGTAATCAGTCATATTTTTTTCTACCGCACTGCGCAGTAGTTCGAGACCCTCCTGATCGTTATCTAAGGATTGCTCCATATCAATCAAACGCTTCTCACCCGATTCTACGGCTACCATCGAAGACGAAATAGTTCCTTCTGCACGGGCTATCTGCTCCCTTAACATAGAAATATCTTCGCGAAGTTGGTCCAGCTCAGGATCTGATTCAGCCAGATCCTTCTGTAATTTCTGCGCCTGGACCTCAAGGTTCGCCAGATTTCTTTGGGTCTCCACCAACTGGTCTTGATCTTTTTCGTATTTGCTAGAAGACTCCTGCAAACGGGCCGTAAAACTAATAAAGTTTTGGCTAAAAAGCTTCAGTTCTGTGGTTTTTAGTTCATCTTGCAAGGTCTGCCATTGCTTTGCTTTGGCAACCTGACTTTCGAGAGCACTCACCTGACGCTGCAGCTCGTCAATAATATCGTCAATACGGCTCAGATTTTCCTGGGTGGTTTCTAGTTTTTTCGTCGCGGCTAGTCTACGGTTTTTAAAAACCATAGTACCTGCAGCCTCCTCAAGAATCTCTCGCACATCTTCCGGTTTGGCGTTCAAGATTCGATCAACTTGACCCTGTTGGATCATGGAGTAGCTTCGACCACCTAAGCCACTAGCCGCGAAAAAGCCGACTATATCTTTGAGGCGACATGGCTTTTTATTGATAAAGTACTCTCTTTGACCATCAACATATAATCGTCTAGTCAGCAAGATTTCCAGTTCATGGCGGTATTCCGGAGGACAAAATGGACTCGCAGAGGCATTGTCAAAAACCAGCGTGACTTCAGCCATACCCAAGGCCTTACGTTTGTCAGAACCGGCAAAGATAATGTCTGTTGCCACTTGACCCCGTAGATGCTTGGCATTCTGCTCACCCATGACCCAGCGAACAGCATCGATGACGTTGGACTTGCCGCTACCATTAGGCCCGACAATCCCGGTGATACCGTCGTCAAAGTTTAGCGTCACTCTATCAGCAAAAGACTTGAAGCCGGAAACTACCAGTTTTTTGAGCTGCATTGCTATGTTTCCATATTGTGTTAGGCCGGTATGTTATCACTTCACACCAGCCAAGTCTCACTAATTAATGATCGCAGGTTCTGCGTCAGGATCGATTCCTGTCAAACTATCAATAGGAAAAACAATCAAAGCATCACCATAAAAAGAGCAGGCTCCTAAAAATCCCGACTGAGTCGAGGCTAACTGATAAGCAGATAGAGTAAAGTTAGGGCTACGCCAACGGTAGGGGGTAGTAATAATTTCTGCGTCGTCGCCAAGCCATTTAGCATCGACCGCATAGAGTGTCTGACTGGTATCCCAATAGGCTTCATCGCGGAACTGATTGACAAAGAGAAACTCCCGGGTCCCACTATCGACGATTTCAAAATCGCCAGGATACCCTTGCTGCTCAAAAGACGTAAAACCAGATACACGTTCAAAAGAGAAGATTCTGTCTGTTCGCCAGTCGACAGCTGTTTCGGGGTCAGCGATAGGTTGAGCTGATGCATACCATTGGCTAAATTGCTCTAGCGCGGCGGTATTTATCGTAACTTTCAGAACATTATTCGAGTCGCCAGATCCACCTAATCCTCGTTGGGAAAGGTAAAACTGGTTAGATCCCGCACTGGAAGGTACTTGAGTCGACCAGAAGTTGGTCCGATAAACATTCAATGTGTCAACTTTAGGCGATTCCTCGTCGGAGTTGTCCCCTTCGCCCGGGTCTTCTCCATCTGCGGAATCTTCTTCGTCATCTCCCGTAACATCGGGAGCCACTGGATCGGACAAAGGGTTTGGCAGCCGGTAGTACATGAACTTTAGTTCGTTATTGGCGTTAGCAAAGATGGTGGTACCATTCACCTCTCGGGTCACATCACCGTTACCCAATGTCCCCACTGCTTTCTGGGGAAAGTCCAAGGCCTCCTCGGCAAAAAGATCGTAGATGACATACTGAAAAGGAAATCTCTGCCTAAGCTGACGCAGGCGATCTTGGTCTTCCGCTGTTTCAAACCCATCAGGCACCTCGTTCGTTTTAGCGGTAACACTATAGTCAAACTCTGGCTCAATAGTGGTACCTCCGGTATTATCTGATGCTTTTACCGTTATCACTTGAGAGATCACATCGGGAGCAATGAAGTCCGAACTCGACTGCTCACCCATATCAGTGGGAAATGCTAGCAGTATCGATTTTGTCACCACAGGCTGCTCGCCCACCTTCGTGAACTCTTCGTGTATGTGGAGCGCGCGTCTCGCATACTGATACTCACGAACTAGCTTGAAAACACCGCTAAGTGGCTTCATGTATTGATCTGTATTACTGGGATCAGTGCCTAAGCGAGCCACAAACAAGTCCCCATCCAAACATGAGATGACCGCATAGGTCCTGGAGGGGCTCAGCTTTCCGTTAATTGGCGAGCAATTGACATCAACGTCAAAAGCGAAGGAATAAACCGGCACTCCGGCTGTAGGATTATTTGCATAGATACCGCCTGCACCATCTAGCTGATAGATGGCTAAGCTTCCAGCCGAATCGACATCAACGGGATCGTAGGTGACGAGCATATAGTCATCGACGACATGCATCGATCGCCCGAGTCTGGGAACTTCATGAGCAGCGACTTTCTCTTCAGTCGCCGGATTGACAACAAGGATAGACCCTTGGTTGTATCGCCGATCAAAGTCTGAGTTGAGTACGTAAAGCAAATTATTGTGAGAAACAACGTCAATCGGACCTGAGAAACTATTGCCAATGCTTGGAAACTGCTGCTCAGTGGTACACGAGCCAAAAAGACCTACAACAAGTCCTAGGATCCAAACACTTCTCTTCTGGAACGGTCGAAAAAACATTGATATAAATACTCCCTCGAGATGTAATCAAAACGTGGCGTTCTTACAATGTCATTGAAAGGCAGTTTCTGGCAATGGCAAAATTTTGTTGTTACCTGGCTTACAGCCTTGTAAGAACGGGGTCACAGGCGGGTCGCCACACCCATGCAATGTCAATTTTCAATCACAGGAGAGACCATGGCATCCGTAAACAAAGCAATTATTCTCGGCAACTTAGGCCAAGACCCAGAAATACGTTATACCACAAGTGGTGCGGCGGTTTGCACCTTAAATATAGCGACAACCGATGTCCGCAAAGACCAAAATGGGGAAAGACAAGAAAACACCGAATGGCACCGTGTCGTAGTTTGGAACAAACAGGCGGAAAACTGTGCCAAATACCTTGCAAAAGGTCGTAGTGTCTATGTTGAAGGTAAGATCCAAACCCGCAGCTGGGAGGATCAAAATGGACAGAAACGCTACTCTACCGAGGTGGTTGCCCAAACGGTTCAGTTTGTTGGCGGTGCTGCAGGTGGTCGAAGCATGTCCCAACAGCCAGCAGAGTCATCACAGAATCCTGGTATGAACTCATTTTCTCCCCCTCCACAATCAAACCAGAATAGTAATCAACAGAACAGTTTCGGCGGTTCTCCTGACTCTATCAGCCTCGACGACATCCCCTTTTAACACGCTACTTTATATAGCTGTTTGACATAGGTCAAGCAGCACCACCAAACAAGGGACGGTTGTTTATGAGTCAGGCAAAAAAACTTTGGAAATCATTAGCGAAGAAACCGTTTGGTAAGGTCGTCTTTTCTCAGTTAGTCTGCCAAAAAGCACCTTACTTCCGTACCATTCATCCTAGGTTTGAGACTCTCGAGCCGGGTAGCTGTACCGTGTCCATGAAAAAAAGGCGCTCAGTTTGTAATCATCTTGGAACAGTCCATGCCATTGCCATGTGCAATATGGCGGAGCTAGCTGCCGGAACCATGACCGATGTCACCGTCCCTAGCAGTCATAGGTGGATACCCAAGTCAATGTCCGTTGAATATTTAAAGAAAGCCACGACTGATCTGAAGGCAACGGCCACCCTAACCGAGTCACCAAAGTTCACGCAAGACAAAGAGATTGCAGTGGTCGACGTGAGCATCGCCTCAAGTGATCAAACTGTGGTCATGACTGCAAAAATCGATATGCATATTTCGCCAAAAACTAAAAGATAGCTAATTTTGGACGCGGCCCAGAGTTGAAAGCAACTTGACTACAAACGCATTCCAGCTCCGCCCATAATTGCCAGAAGATTATCAAACCCTTGAGCCGTACCCAGAAGAGTCATGTTTCTTAGGTAGACCTTCACATGGAATCGTTTGCTAAAATGAAATTTTTGACCAATACCAAAATTAAACATCAGATTGGTTTCGGATTTGGGGTCGGGTCGGCCCGCTTCACCGTAGGCGGATGTTTCAGAGATTTGCGCCCCAATTTGCGAGTTTCTCTCTTGGGCTTGCTGGATTTGTTCTGCTGTTCCAGTTTCGGGAGTGAACACATCTCGCGGGGAGTTGCCATTAGCTAGAATGTCACGTTTTGCATAGAACGTTGAGTTAGCGATTCCCATCCCCATTTCAATGAAAAGATCAAAGTAGCTAGTCCCACTCATAAAAATCAGCTGCTTTCCGTAGACCGGAGTCCAAGTCATATTCGCGATGATCATGGTATCGATTTCACGCACAGGAACATAAGCAGGACCAAATCGAGGAAAGTTATTTCCGTTTTCATCAGCTCCGTCTAAAAGACTGGCATCACCACAGGCAGAACCGACTTCATCTTCAGGGTCGTAGAAAAAGTTTTCGATACAAAACCGCTCACCTTTGTCAGAGTTACTCCCGATGGTAAAATCTAGACCAAAGCCCCAGGTCTCAGAAAAAAAATAGTTGATTCCTCCGGACACCAGGTATGTGTTCACATAAGATTGGTTCATAATCAAACCGAAATTAGGAACACTAAACTCCCAAGTTTCAAACTTAGGGTAAATTTTATCTTTGACCACATCACCACCTTCGGTAGCCTTCCGATAGGCACCGGCTGCGAAACCATGATCGCTAAAGCATAGATTGAGTGATAATAGAGAAAGACAAATAATACGAAAAAACATGCTTGATCCTCGACCTTTACAGAAAAGGCGAAGACCTAAGATTTCGCCTTTATTGAAAGAAAGCCGCCATCGCCGACTCGTAAGCGTCGAGCTTTTCTTGGCAGTAGCGTTTGGACATATTTAAGTCTTCATCGCTTATATCCGGCGATACAGCTAGGCTAACCGAATAATAGAACTTAATTTTCGGTTCTGTACCGGACGGACGAACACTAATTTTTGACCCATCGCTCATCATAAATTGTAGCACGTTTGAAGTGGGAAGGGAGACCTGACCTGATGGGACATATTTTCCGTTCTCGTAGGAATAAGACTTACTTTCCTTAAAGTCCTTATAACTGACCACTTCAGTATCAGCAAAAGCAGTCGGTGGCTGTTTCCTCAAGCTATCCATAAACGACTGGATTTTCGCTGCCCCTTCGGCCCCAGGCAATGTAATGGTAGCCAGCGATTCTTGGTAGACACCGTGGCGACGAAAAATTTGATCAAGTACCTGAGTCAGAGTTTTCCCTTGCTCTTTATAGTTAGCCAACATTTCAGCAGCCAAACAACAGGCCGTCACAGCATCCTTGTCGCGAACGAAACTATCGAGCAAGAATCCAAAACTCTCTTCGCCACCACAAACATATTTTTTATACGGTTGCTTATTGCCCGACTCATAGGATTCAATGAGATCACAGATCCATTTGAAACCCGTTAGTGTTTCTTCGCAGTCAGCTCCGTAATATTCCGCAATCTTTTGCTGAAGATCAGTTGTCACAATTGTTTTGATCACCAAAGGCGAGTCAGGAAGTCTATCGTTGCTCTTGTAGGTAGCCAAGACATAGTCTACCAATAGGGATCCGATTTGGTTGCCATTTAAAGCTACCCAGTCATCACCTTCGCGAACGACGATTCCAATTCGATCCGTGTCAGGATCTGTCGCTAAAACAAGGTCAGCTCTCTCTTTTTTTGCCAAGGCTACAGCCATTTCTAGGGCTGCAGGATCTTCTGGGTTAGGAAACTTTACAGTAGGGAAATTGCCGTCTGGAGCCGTTTGTTCAGGAACCACTAGGACATCATCAAAACCAAAAATTTCCAAAGCTTTCGTCACAGGATATGTACCAGTGCCATGCAGCGGAGTAAAAACAATCTTTATCGGTGCTAATCGACGCTGGCGACTGACGAGTTCAGAGACCTTCTCAAAATAGGTATCGTCCAACTCGCGACCAATTTCGATAACGAGGCCCTCTTGCAAAGCTTGCGAAAACGGCATCGATTTGATGTCCTCGTAAGCTCGGATATTTTCATAATTTTTAATAATTTCAGCATCATGCGGCGGTACGATCTGCCCCCCGGTTTCCCAATATACTTTATAACCGTTATAGTTTGGTGGGTTATGGCTAGCAGTCACGCAGACTCCACCAAGGCATTTAAAATGCCTAACCATAAAAGAGAGCATCGGGGTTGGACGCATTTCTTTGGTGATGTAAGCTTTGATACCATTTCCCGCCATGACCTCCGCAGTCGCCTCAGCGAACTCTCTTGAGAAGTGCCTAGAATCAAATGATATTGAAATACTTTTTTCGGATTTGTGTGCAAACACTTTCAACAAATGGTCAGCAAAAGCCTGAGTGGCTTTTCTGACGTTGTAGATATTCATCTGACTAGTGCCGGCGCCCAAAACCCCGCGCATGCCCCCAGTCCCAAACTCTAAGTTTCGATAAAAACGCTCGTGTAACTCGGCATCGTTCCCGCTTTTGATAAGATTGGATATCTCTTTTCTAGTATCCAAGTCAAATACAGCGGATGTCGCCCAATAGTGAGCCTGCGCTTTGACATCACCCATCAATAAACTGCCTCCTCACAGCGAATACCTCGTTGAAGTAGCTTTTTAGCATAGGTCAGTCATTTTAGAATTGAAAGCCTAAAGCGGCCCTCCTAAGCCCATGGCCAGGAATTAATGATATTTTTCGCCTCTTCGCTGCTGTGGCAGGCCTGCGGATATGTCAGCAATGATAGGATTCCCACACCACTTACCCTATGCCCGCCACATAATTGCTTTCCTGTTAATGTGGGTTGAACCCTGACACCTATAGTCGGTTCGTTTAGCATAACATTTGGTGCTTCAATCTGCGGTAAGAACTCTCGGATAATCTTTTCGTCGCCGTAAAGGGAGCAAACTAGCGGAGCATTTGTTGTATTTGCCCATGTCACGGCCTGATCCATGGTCTCATAAGGGTAGATAGCGACATCAGGGCACATAAATACATTACTTTGGAATGAGCTGGTATCATCAAACTCATCGAATATGTGAACCCCTGGGGTTACAAAATGACCGCCCGTTCCTAGATCCAGGGCTTTTCCCCAGGAGATGGTTTCAGCGGATTCGCGCTTGGCCATAGTTTGGAACCGTAGAAATTTTTCTACCGACTTCCTTGAATATAAAGGGCCCATCACATGAGCATCTTTTGTATCCGTGGGTCCTATGCTTAAGCTTCGTACGATTTGCGTCAGCTTCTCCGTGAACTCTGATCGGATGGAGGTGGGGATAAACACTCTACTAGTTGATGTGTTAAGCTGTCCCGCACTTTTTATGGTTCCAAAAAACACAGCCTTTAGGGCCTCGTCAATGTCGGCACTGGTATCAACGATAAGAGAGTTCTTACCCCCAGATTGGAGCAAAAGCTGACGATCCAAGAAATCACTAGAATCGCTCCTGATAGAATCGCAATGCTCTCGAGACCCCGAGTAAACAACAGCCTTTACCTCACGATTCTGAAGGAGCTTCACAAAGTTTTTAAAGTCACCAAATAGCACGTTTGCCGAACCTGTGGGTCCCTCTACCTTTGCGATAATATAGCCCAATATCCGCCCCATTAAGGCTGCATGACATGAGGTTAATATTATCAGAGGGCAACCGGCCAAGATACCTGCAGCAAAGGATTGAACGACCGTATTGAGTGGGGTCGAGAAATTCTGTAAGATTGCGGTAACACCAACTGGTATTAAATTGACCTCTTGAGGTTTTCCTCCCAAGAGATACTGCTGGCAAATTTTTGATATTGTATCGGGACCGTCTTGAATGATTTCGTCGAGAACACCCACTGCTGCATCAAAGTCGTGTTTGGCCTCCCATGCGGGCTTTCCAGCCTCTTTAGCCAGGACAAGTGTGATAAGTTGCTCAAAGTCTGCAATCAAATGCCGAAACTGTTCGATAATCCCAAGTCGTTTCTCGAGCGGCAAAACACTAAGTTTGGGAGCCGCTTTAGTGCCAGCCTCAACGGCCTGATCAATAATAGATTTACTAATTGAAATCTCAGTAAGTAATTGATCTCTACTAGGATTATAAGACCCTCCAACAACTGGCGATCTTTTGTCCTGCACCCATTCACCACATATCCAGTGTCCCGTAAACGGAATGGGGAATTTATCATCTTGAATCGCTCTGTTTAGTTCCTCCAGACTCACTTCAACCTCCTAGGGGTCCCAATCGGTCTTCACCATTAACGAGTTTAATTATAACCCGGAAACCTATGGATGCAGTACTTATTCTGTGAGTTTTCCACAATTATTTTTAAATGCTTACGCTATCGCCTGGAGGCTTATTAGTATTTATTTGCCTACACAAAAATCCGAGAAAATTTTATCGAGTAGGTCTTCATGATCGACGGAACCGATGACCGACGACAGTTGGCTCACGGCAGACTGTAACTCGAAGGCAAGCATTTCATCAAAAGCACCGTCCTCGTTGCCAGCAAAAAATCCTTGAAGAGCTTTTCTTGCTTGCCTGATCGCATGAAGATGGCGGGGAGTGGAAATAAAGGCCTGGTTTCCAATGGTTGCGACGGAACGATCGACTCTAGCGGAGAGCTCTGCCTTCAGAGATTCCAATCCAGCTCCACTGATACAAGATACTGGAAACTCACCTGGTTTAGGTTCATAGTGAAAATTCAGATCGTATTTATTAACGACACGGATAATTTTAGCGTCATCAATCCCTTCAAGATAGGTCGTATCTTCTGCTCCCTCAACATCCAGAGCGCTAACGAAGAGTACTACGTCTGCTGACTTTAATATCTCTTGGGAAGCAGTAACCCCAATTTTTTCAACTGTTTCTTCTGTTTTTCTTATCCCGGCAGTATCGATCAATCTGATCAGTCTACCATTTACCAAACACGACTCTTCGATATAGTCTCGAGTTGTTCCAGCAATATCCGTCACGATCGCTCGATTTTTTTTGAGAATCGCATTCATAAGAGAGGATTTCCCTCGATTTGGCGCTCCAATTAATGCCACAGTCAATCCAGAGCTTGCAATCTTGCCACTGTCGTAGCTCTTCTCAAGAGCAACAAGAGAACTATCAATAGCCTTAACTTTATCGACTATTGGGTCAAGTTCGACTCCTTTTACATCTCCCTCGTCTGGAAAGTCTATTCTGGCTTCGAGGTAAGCCATAGCTCCGATTATATCTGCTCGCAAGGCTTCTATATGATCTTTCAAGATACCGGAGGCTAGCTGACGTGCAGCCTTCCATTGATGCTCAGAGTTTGAATCTACCAGCTGTTGGATCCCTTCAGCCGCGGTCAAATCCATTTTGCCATTCAAAAAAGCCCGACGTGTGAATTCTCCGGGTTTAGCAGGAGTGCAGCCTAACTCATATAGTCGTGCCAGGAGTTTTTGAACGATAAATGGGCTGCCATGGGGATGAATTTCGAAACTATCCTCACCCGTGAAAGACGCAGGTCCGTGAAAATATATCACCAATACCTCGTCTATGACCTCCTGATGATAATCATAGACTTTCGCGAGCGTCGCTCGACGAATCGGAAATTTATCTCTCGTGGGAAGTAATCCTGCTAAGACATGAGCCGCATCCGGTCCGCTCACCCTAATTACGGCAACGGCCCCCTTTCCGGGAGCCGTTGCTAAAGCTGCTATAGTCGTCACATGTTCATGAGAGTTCTCTGAAGCGTGGTTGCTTTGTCTAGGGAGATTAATCGACCCCAAGTTCCTCATATTGCTCATGATTTTCGCTATCTTTCTTCTTAATAGGCAAGATCATCAGTTTTCTGTTAGGGCCAGTTCCGATGGATTTTGTATAGACACGCTCATCCTTATCGAGCGCCATATGAATAATCTTCCGATCATAGGAGCTTTTGTAGTTAAGAACGATTGGCCTGCGATTTTCATGAACCTTCTCTGACAGATCTTTAGCTAATTCGACTAGATCTGTTTCTCGGCCGCGTCTGACCCCTTTGACATCGACAAAAATACGAAACGGCAACTCGCGTTTCAAATGTCTCGGTTTTTTCCTGAGTATATGCTCAAGGGACTCTGCCAGTTTTGAGTTTTTGGCTATCTGCTGAGATATGTATTCGTCGTCTATATCAAGTACAAGTCTTTGGTCACTTAACTCTGCCGTTACGTCAACAGGATTGCCACTCATATGCTCACAAACCCCTGCACAAAATGCCCGAAGGTCTTCGGTCAATAAGCTCAATTCCTCCTGACTCAAGTCTTCCGTGTCAACCCTTGGTTTGACATCTTTAGTTTCTCTTTGCCCTTTCGGATTGGAAGAACGAGAACTCTGTCCCCGCCTACCTTTTGTGCCGCCAGATTTCGATTGAGCATTTTTGGCCCATGCAGCGATCTCAACTTTTTTGCCAAGAAACGAAAAAAAGCCTCCGTTTGTCTGCGATACAATTCTATGCGCCACATTTTCTACTTGGGTATTTAACAAGCTAGCAGCCTCTTTTATCGCAAGATCTGCTGTTTTCGCTGTGACTCTAATTTCTTTCGCGTTTTTCTGCATCTATGTCTCCTATTTGTCCGTCAATCTGTTTCAACAGGTTCCCTTTTTGGGGATATCTCTCTATTCTCTAACCAAATTGCTTTTCGAGCTTTCGGTTAAGCCATTGCTGCTGGAGAATAGAGACTGCTGTATTGGTTATCATATATAGTACCATACCAGCTGGTAAGGACAGCATCAGGACTGTGAATATAATTGGCATCATCAGCATTATTTTTTCCTGATTCTTGTCCATAGATGGATTTGGAGTCTGTTTCTGCTGAACGAACATTCCCACACCTAGCAAAAGTGGCGTCACATAGTATGGATCTGCGATAGATAGATCCTGAATCCATCCAAAAAATGGAGCGTGTCTCAACTCAATCGCCTGCGATAAAACATTATAAAATGCAATAAACACTGGAATTTGTGGGAGAATCGGCAAACAACCTTTTGCAGGGTTAACCTTGTTTTTACTCATAAATGCCATAAGCTCGCGCTGCTGCTTTTGGGGATCCGATTTATATTTTTCTCTGATCCGAGTCATCTCAGGCTGAAGTTTTTGCATCCTCTTCATGGAAACTGCCGCTGCTTTAGTCAACGGGTAAAAAAGAATCTTTAATACTATGGTCACCAACATAATTGCTATGCCGTAGTTTTGGACTAGGCCATAGAGAAACTTAACAGCCGCTAAAAGAGGTTTTGCAATTATGGAAAACCAACCAAATTTAACCGTATTCACAAACTCTTGACCGTGTGAGTCCAAAATATCGAGGTCCTTAGGACCGAAATATCCGGAAAACTCGAGGTTAACAATTTGTCCGGGCTCTACAAACCCCTGCCGCTGGTTCGCCACTAAGGCCATTGTGCAAATCAAACTCCGCGCAGGCCGTAAAGCACCCATAGTGAAGTTCACTTTTTCTTCGGTTGGATGAATCACAGAAAGGAAATAGTGATTATCGTAGCCAATGAAGTCAACCAACTCATTCTTCAAATCGAAAGCCAATTCATCGGGCTCTTCACAATGATCCACAGCAATCTCATCGTCTCGGCTACCATCAATAGACACGATGAACGATTTATGGAGAGCCATCATCGCTGCCGGACCAAAACCACCCGAGTCTTCGGGCAATATGACATCAGTCAAGGACAGGAGACCAGCATTGAGCTCGAGAGATTTGTCTGAAAGGTTTTCAAACGAGACTTTTAAGCCTAAGCCATAGCCGGTTTCGGGTACGTTGAATTCTTGAGTAATTCTGAAGGCTCCGTCTGTACGCGAAAATCGAATCTTATTCCCTTCACGAACACCTTCAAAATCCCGACCCATAGTCCTCTCGTTAGGGTCAATGACTCCTTGCATAACCATTGGAGTATCCAATAGTTCGACAGGCCGAACTCTATCTCGGGTTTGGAAGTAATTCTTCAGTATGATACTCGATATCGAGGAGCTTCTTTGGTCGAATACAATGATTCGTTCGTCTGTCTCAAAACGAAGCTCTTCGTTCGTTAACAATGGCTGCGAGTTTGTGGCGTCTGATTCACTAGCCGTTTCGTCAGCTGTATCGGCACTACCATTGGTATCGCCTCTTCGAGGTACGGGAGACTTCGGCTCTTCGGGAACGATCCCTTCGGACTCCTGAATGGACTCAGTCATTTGTTGCTGAAAGTACTCTGGATATTTGACTTGGAGATAATAATTGTAGCCCGCAATTCCCACAAAAAAGAAGGCTATCAGTAACATCGTTTTCTTATCAAAGTTCATGGTAAATCAACGCCTCCGGGATTCCATGGATGACAGCGAGACAGCCGTTTTAGGGTTTTCAAAACAGCAGTCCTTACGGGGTACTTATCTAGGCACTGAAGAGCATAATTCGAGCACGTTGGATAGAAACGGCACCGGGGTCCCAGTAGAGGAGATATGACGATTTGATATATTCTTATGATCCCGAACAGGAAACGACTCAAGTTCAAGCTCCCATCGCATCGGTTACCATCAATTATCACTTAGGTTCAAGTTTACGAACCAGACGATCTAGCGAGGATCCCAGGGAATCCTTAATCACATTAAAGTCGGCTGAGACAGCTGACTTCCTTGCTATTATCACTAAGTCCAGACTCGTCTTAGGCGATGGTAAGGTGCGGAAAGACTCTCTAAGCTTCCGTTTGACCCGATTCCTCATCACCGCAATCCCGACTTTTTTTGATACGATCAAACCTAATCGAGACGGCTCCGAAGAATTTCGAGGCTTTGCTATCACCACCATATACGGATTGACCACTTTAGCTTTTTCGACCGAAAGTACGCTTCGGAAGTCCATCCTGCTAAGTAGTCGACTCGACTTGGGGAACGATAGCATCGCCAATCGCCAGATATTAAATGATTATTTCTGATAAACAGATACGGAAAGTCTTTTACGTCCTTTTGCACGTCGTCTTTTGATTACGTTACGGCCACCTGGAGATGCCATTCTTAGGCGAAATCCGTGAGTTCTTTTCCGCTTTTTGTTACTGGGCTGGTATGTTTTCTTACTCATTGATATTACTCCATTAATTTGCTGCGTGGCGCTGTAGGCGGCAATGATGCTCTACTAGTTTGAGAAACGCCGAACAGACGCGAGAACTTATCAAACACAAAGGAGTCTGCCAAGCAAAGTTTTGAATATTTCGGAGGTTACAATGTCTTCTTGACATATTAACAGCGTTGGACTACCTTGGCGTATTCAAAACCAAGGGCTGACTCATGACCAATACGCTAATATTGATCATTCTGCTACTCAGTAGCAACCAAATTTTGGCTAATCGCGCCTTTTTGACCATCGAACCTGTTCAACTCTTAACCAGTTCTCAGGCGACTAAGGCCGTCTTCTGGCAACCATGTTCAAGTGACTTGGTCGGTCTTTTTGTGAGGCCTGAGAAAAACAAACGCATAGTTGGAGTCGTCTTCAAGCACAACTTTCAACGCTGCGCCTCTCTTCCGGTCAAAAAATCAATTAATGTTTCCCATTTTCTAGCAAAGCATCAAAAGCCTATAGTCAGCGTGCTACCTAACCAATACTCTCACCGTCTGACTGTACTGAAGGGCCAAAGTTATAGCCTTCAGACCTCACCCAACAAGGTCCACTCCTTGGAAGCCACCTACTACCATAGCTGTTCTGATCCCATTGGTTTTGTTTTGGATGCCAAGCTCCAAGAATTGAAGACAGATTTACTTGCCGTGAAACGGAAAAAAAATAAGACCTGCTCTCAAGATATCAGAACTGCACGCTTAAATGGCGTATCAAGCAATTTCAAAGACGTTTCCTCTGGGTGGACTTCAAAAAAGCAAAGAGACTTTACGATCCATTTGAATCCTTTGCGAATAAAGCCAGAAAAAGGAATCAATGAGCCCACAAAATATCAATATTTGAGGCGCTGCAACGAAGCGCCCATCGGACTTCATAGGAATCTGGTCAACGATCGTTGGTATATGGCCGTCGCAAGATATTCGCAAGCCATATGTCCTGTCGGCGCCATAAGAAAGATTTGGTCCCCAATTGATTCGTCCATATTGAATTCTAAAAAAGACTTGAAGCTGGGTGCAAGAGCGCTAAAGATGTCTTTACAGTTGACTCCTCCGGTGAGCATTCAGAAAACAAAAAAGACAATAAATAAAACTGAAATACTGTTCCCGAAACAATGTGGAAAACTCATGGGTCCCGTATATAGAGAGCATAACCAATTAGTAGCCGTTGCACTTGCTTCAAGCCTAGCTAATACCATGTGCAATAGTGAACGCAAAAAGTTAGTATTAAGGTCAAACAGTAGTGCTGAGAAAAGCCTAGTTCCACTTGTTCTCATCCGTTAATGTACAAGGACCTTCATGCGCTGTTGGATCGAAATCTCACGTAGTGCGATTGAGCATAACTTTAAAGTCCTTTCCGGAAGCGGAAAAGACGCGCAATTCATGCCAGTCATCAAATCGAACGCCTACGGGCACGGACTTGAAGAAGTCGCAAACATTCTCATCGCTCTCCAGCCAAAATGGCTTGCCGTAAATTATGTTTTCGAAGCCTGTGAGCTGAGACAATTAGGATTTCAAGGAGGTATTTTGGTGGTTGGCCCAAGCTCTTGGACCGACTATGAAGTCGCAGCAAGCCAAAACATAGACATCATTATAGGCGACTTTCCAAGTCTAGAGTTTTGGTTGACCTTAGCGAAGGAAAAACGGCCAAACATTCATCTCAAGTTTGATACAGGCATGGGACGCCAAGGCTTTTTCAAAGACGACCTAGACCAGTTGATTCTCCTGGCTCTTCCTCACAAAAGTAATATCATAGGATTCTGTAGCCACTTTGCCAACGTTGAGGACGTGACCGATCAAAGTTATGCAAAAGGGCAAATAGATGACTTTTCCGAAATACTAGGCAAACTGGAAAGATCTGGTGTAACTGGACTAAAGCACATCGCTGCTAGCGCCGCGACTCTTATTATGGAAGAAAGCCATAAAAGCATAGTGCGAGTAGGAATCTCTTTGTACGGTTACTGGCCATCCCAGGCCACAAAGATCTCCTATGCCGCAGAGAAGTTGCCCACTATGGAACTCAAACCCGCGCTCTCTTGGCGAACGGAAATAGCCCTTATAAAGGCGATAAAAAAAGGTCAGCACATCGGCTATGGTTGCACCTACCAAGCAAATAGAGACCTCAAAATAGCCGTTCTTCCAGTGGGGTATTACGAAGGCTATAGTAGAATAGCAAGTAATAGAGGCGCATATGTTCTTCACCAAGGAAACCGCTGCCCGGTAATCGGTAGAATCTGCATGAACATGATGATGATCGATATCACAGACTCTCCACTCGCTAAAGAAAACGACAAGATTACTCTGATCGGCTCCGATGAGGGAGATCACCTTTCAGCTGAACAACTTGCAAACTGGACAGAAACGATTCACTACGAGACACTAACATGCCTGAACCCAAAGATACCGAAGAAGATAGTATCCTAAAACTTGAACCCAAGAACTTATGCCAAATCGAACTGCAAATCACTGACATCGATATCAGTCTGCGATTCTACGAGGAGTTATTCGGTTGGCGTGCTGTTCCCATTGAGTTGGATAACTATACGGTTTTAGATTTTTCAAATGATCAACCATTTGGTATCAGTCTCGTTCATAGACAATCAGATAAGGCTATAAAACCTCCACCTATTTTGTATTTCGAAGGCAAGATTACCGACCTTCAGAACTTTAAGGAAAAGGTTTCCAACCTCAAAGGTAAGTTTGTCAGAGGACCTGCAAGACTACCCGGGTACGGAATGGTTCACGTCGTTCAGGACCCAAGTGGAAATTTATTCGGGATATTCTCTGCAACGTGACCTTATTACTTAACAAGTAAGCGATCCTCACCCAACCGATATCCCAAATCGCTAGCATTCCATTCGGAAAACTTTGCTAAATCTGAAATTTCCCATTTATTTCGATAAAAAGAGTCGGCTACGGCCTGCCTCAAACGCCTATTTTCGGTGGTTTCATCTAAAAGGAAGTCTTCAACGAGAGGACTAAGCTCTTTATTGTCTTGATCAAGGATAACCTCACAAGCGGCAAACCTAACTCTCTCATCGGGATCTTTAAGGAAGCGATCAAGCTTCATAGCAAAGTCACCTAGCTGATAATCTCGAAGGTAGCACAGTATATCGAAATTCTTATCTACAGCGGAAGCTGTCATGCTAACATCTTCAAATACCAATATGGACTTCAAGGACTCGACAAAAACCGATTCCTCACTAATCTGCTTTAGTGCTTTCAGGGGCCACGCTATCCGATCAGTAGACTTTAGCCAATCAACAATAACGTCTTGAGCCTCTTTACCAAAACGCAGCACTCCCTCAAGGGCAAGATCCTTCTCGCGACTATCATTGATACCGTGCTCTAAGCTGTATTCAAACCGCTGAAGTAAGCCCTTCACTATAGCTGGGACGTCACCTTTGGCTTCCTTCGAGAGAAATTGAAGGGCTGCCCAACGATCGTCTTTAATCGCTTTTGGGTTATTTGCTAAGCGGCTAGCCTTTGCAATCTTTTTTGTCAGTCTGTTGTCTTGATAACTTCGATATTTGCCGAGTAAACCCATGAGAACGATCTCCACACTTAAGGCATAAATTTCAATATTCTAGTCTAGGACGGGCAGGACATCTCTGACAATATCCTCACCAAATTTTTCTTGGAGTTCTTTGTAGACCCCGTTCATCAGAGTTAATCGCGAAGATGGACAACCTTGACACCCTCCGCCAAGCCGAATGCTAGCAGATCCATTCTGATAACTCTCTAAGCGAGCAAAACCAGAGTGAAAAGCCAGCATAGTAGAAACAGGCCCTTCCAAGTATAAGGCTATGTCTTTAGCAACACCTTCGAACAAATCACTTGTGAGCGGTTCAGAAAACTCCCCACTTTCGTTCATGCCCAGTGCCTCTTTCATAGCCACTTCTGCTTCATTCTTGGTCAATCCGTGGGTAACCCGGCCTGAGGGCTCGTGAAGGGCTTGCCAGCTGCCATCCAGTTTTTCCGAAAAAACGACGCTTGCGATTGAAGAATCCACACTACCTGCCATTTTAGCACCTCCCAAAGCATAACCACGAAGTCATAGGCCAAAACCTACGCTAATTTCTACGACTAGTACAGGGAAGTCAAGCAGAGCAATCGATATTTGGGGGCTATTCTATGCCGACAGAGGTAACCAGAGAGAATGCGGCATCTATATCTTCCGTTTCCAAGTGACTATCTAAATTAATCTCCGAAGCAATCACCTCGACCTTCCATTCACCAGGAGCTGGACGCGCCAATATGACTCTTTCAACGGTATCAATGGAATCAGCAACCCCATTTGGTTGCGACTCGTTTCCATCCTTAAGGCCGTAATTGCCCCAATAAACATCGCCATTCGGGGCAGTCAGGCGCAAAGTCAAATCATTTACAAGCGCAAACTCTGAGCCCACTACTGCAGGAGGATCTCGGTAAACCAAGGTGGCAAGGAGCAGTCTTTGCCCCTCTTCTACCGAAATCGAACGGCTCAGTCTTTCCTGTGGCCGCAACGGCAGAGACTCATCGATTACTGTCAAATTATCTTTGATCTTGTAGAGTGCCTTGATATCTGGAAAACCCCACCCCTGATGGAACCGAGACAAATCATCTTTCCGATCGGAAAACGGATAAGGTTTCGCACTATGAATGAGTAAAGCCTTCGCAGTTGAGGCATGAGGAAGTTGACTCGACTGCTCGATGAGCTCATTGCCACCCTGATCCAAAACCTCACTAAAGTTACCCCTTTGCCACATTTCTAAAATAAGACCCATATACCCTGCTACGATAGGGGTAGCCCCTGATGTTCCACCAAATTGCGCGTAACCACCTTCGACGCTGGTTGTCTCGGTACTGTCCATGTAACCAACCAAATCTGGTTTGATACGACCGTCAATCGCCGGGCCTATGCTAGCTCGATCAAATCGCCCTGCATCCCAGCGATCATCGCCAGTTTGCGATGTTTCAAAATGAAACAGGCCACCAACTGACACGATATTTTTAGCCCAAGCCTGAGGTCGCGAGTTTGGATTTCCCGAATTACTTTGAGATTGCATAATGGGTAAATCGAGATCGAAAATGATACGATCCATCTCGCGGGACCTGATGGTATACTCTCGTGTTGTTCCGTGCCCCCAGGATGCTGTTTGAAACATGATGCCATTTTCCTCAATGACACGCTTAGTTAATTCGTATCGTCCGCCTTTTACAGTTGGTCCAGCATTCTTATAGTAAATAGCATCATAATTAGTGTAGTAACCCTGCGCATTCGGAAGTATTCCTTTAGCCTTTTCGTTTCCGGCACCGTTTCCGAATATGACACCAAAAGCCTGATGACCATGCCCTGAGGGTGTCCCATTTAAAACAGCTATGGGCCTGTCACGAAATTCATTTCCAGAGAAATCTCTGTGATTAGGATTGATTCCTTCGAGAACGTGACCACGAACCCCAATCCCAGTATAGAAAGCGAGGCCTTCAGGAGTTTTCGATTCGAGAAAATCAGCTCCACCCTGTTTTCGCGCCATGTCCATATCAAGGCCTATGGGATCGTTGTTGGGTATCATCTGCATGATCTCAGGCCACTTCATCAACCGGTCTATCTGGTCAGGTCGCAAGAAAGCCTCAATCCAACCAGCATCAGAAAATCTTGGAACAGGAATTCCCATCGCTTTTAACCCCGCGATCAAAGGTTCCATTTGCTGATCTTTAAAGGGCAAAATATAGTACTCTGTAGCACCAAAGCTTCGCAGTCCTTTGGCAGTCGCCTTCCACAGGTTTGGATAGATCGATTTACTTTGGATGACTCCGGTTTCTAATAATGTTTTTAGATGACCATCACGATCTGACACTATATAGTTATGGCTTGGTAAGTAGTGAAGAATTTCTATCCTGTGATTCGTCATCCAGTCCCAAATGTTTTGATTCATAGGGATTCGCATAGACACCACCAAAATACTAGCATCGCCCTCACCTGTAGTTTTCGCGTCACCGGAAGGCGGTGTATAGCGCAGGCTGGTGTCTATTTGACGAGCTGATTGCCAATCATCTTGCCATCTTTCGGCATAGTACAAGGTTTCCTTTCCTTGGTCGTATTCTGACCAAGTCGCAGCTAAAGTGTCTCCTTCTAGTTGAACAGTTGAGAATTTCGAAATTTGCTTTTGAGAGACATGTATAAGCTGATGATCGACTAGCAAGTGATAGTTCTGACTTTGCTTTTGAATCCTAAGTGAATGGCTGGGTTGCGCGCAGGATAAGGCAAAGGCGGCTGATATAACTAGCAGTAACAAAGCCTTGACCATACCCAACTCTCCATCCCGAAACGCGTGTATCCTTGAATTTTGGCGAAAACCGTGGGCACATTATTAGATCAGCCAGAATAGAAAGCAAAATGAAATTTTTTAAAACGCTAATATTGTGTTAAAAAAGCACTGAATGAGCAAATTTAAAGGAAACATAATGCCACCCAAAGATACCACTATCGCGTCAATCGTTCTTGCGGCGGGAAAAGGGACTCGGATGAAAAGTGCCACTCCCAAGGTCCTTCACCACGTCAACGGGGTAGCTATTCTCCAACGGGTACTCGATACACTTAATTTAGCTGGCATAAAAGAGCACTGTTTAATACTGAGCCCGGAAGTCGATGGTTTTCTACCCTTTTTGAAAGGAAAACCTGGCTATCAAGCCGTCATCCAAAAAAACCGACTGGGCACGGGAGACGCCGTAGCAGCTGCCGCCGCAATCTTCAAACCGCACGATATCCCTACGTTTTCGAGCAGTGAAATCATTGCCGGGGACGGGATTACGTCAGAATATGTTTTGATTACTGCGGCCGATACACCCGCTCTTTGTCCGAAGATTATTCAATCATTCGTGGATCAGGCCATTGCATCTGGATCCTCGGTGGGGGTCATCGGAATGCATCAACCAGACCCGTATGGCTATGGGAGGCTGGTCGTCAACACGCAAGGGCTGGAGAAAGTCGTCGAAGAAAAAGACGCTAGCGATACCGAGCGGAGGATCACACTTTGTAATACGGGAGTGATTTTTGCAAAAACTGAACAGTTGTTTTCCTATCTTTCGAGAACAACCAACCAGAACGCTCAGAGCGAGTTTTACCTTACGGACTGTTTTGAAGTGGCAAGACATGCGGGGGACTCCGTATTCGTATTTGAGACCGAAGAATACCAGCGATTTGCAGGAGTCAATAGCCGCAGCCAGCTGGTTGAAATCGAAGCATGGCTTCAAGACCAAAGAAAACGAGACTTGTTAAATTCAGGTGTGACGATTAATCTTCCCAACACGGTTTACATCGATGAGACATGTCAAATAGATACAGACATCATCATTGGGGCCAATTGCTGCCTTTTGGGGAATACAACGATAGGAAAAAGCTCTATCATCGGAGCTGGTACAGTTTTAAATAATGCCAAAATCCCTCAAAATAGCGTGATCTCACCTGGGTCAAATATTTCAAATTCTTAAAAAGGACGGAAGCATGTGTGGAATCGTCGGATATATCGGAACCAAAAACGCTGTTGATATTGTATATAAAGGCCTGCAGCAGTTAGAATATCGCGGCTATGATTCCGCAGGTATTGCCGCTATCTCAGGAGGTGAGCTACTACTTGAGAAAGAAGAGGGCAAGCTTATCAATTTGGAAAAGCATCTCAGCAAATTTCCGACAACTCAAGAAATTGCAATTGGTCACACACGATGGGCGACCCACGGCAAACCAAGCCGAGAAAATGCACACCCTCACGCCACAGAAATGTTTGCCTTGGTCCACAACGGGATTATTGAAAACTATGAGGAAATCAAATCAGAGCTTATAAAAGAGGGGTATCGCTTTCAGTCAGAGACAGACACAGAAGTCATCGTAGTTCTCTTGCAAAAACTCTACGACGAGCTAAAGTCTATTGAAGGCGCCATCGCCAAGACTTTTAGTCGTTTAGAAGGGGCTTTCTCGCTAGGTATATTGGCTAAAGATGATCCAGAGAGCATGTACTTGGTCAAACAAGGTTCACCCTTAGTTATTGGTCGAGGATCGGGGGAAAACTACTTCGGAAGTGATATCACAACCTTTGCTGAGGTCGCAAAATATGCGATTTTCCTAAATGACGGTGAATGGGCAAAGGTCACCAAAGACAGTATCGAGCTTTGGGATCATGATGGGAATGCGGTGAAAATCAAGCCAACTCCGATCAATTGGACTCCAGGGTCAGCGGATAAACACGGGTATCGTCATTACATGCTCAAAGAAATCCATGAGCAACCTGCTGTGATTTCGAAAGCAATCACCAATTTCGTTGAGGGCAATCAGCTAAATTCTGAAGCTCTTGGTGTAAATGCACTAGCTTGTGAAAAAATTACCAACATCAGCATAGTTGCATGTGGTACAGCTTACATAGCTGGAATGTTAAGCAAGTACTTTCTAGAAGACTTAACAAGCTTACCTGTAAATGTCGATCTAGCCAGTGAGTTTCGCTATCGAAAACCACATATGCTGAAAGAAGGAAAAACACTGGTTATCGCTGTTTCTCAATCAGGAGAGACTGCCGATACCTTAGCTTCCATAAAACACGCAAAGGAAGCTGGATGCCAAATCATGTCTGTTTGTAATGTTGCATACTCTTCCATAGATAGAGAGTCGGACAGCACATTACTTATGCAAGCCGGCCCAGAAATTGGAGTGGCATCGACGAAGGCATTCACCTCCCAAATCCTCTGTCTGTACCTATGGGCCAACGCCTTTAGTCAAAGAATTGGTACGCTTGATCAAATTGGCGTCGAAAAAATGCTCGAAAAACTATCGTCTCTCCCAGTTCATGTCAATTCTGCAATGAACTGCGAGGAGGGCATCCACGATATCGTCAATCGGTTCTACGAGTTTCCCAACTTTCTTTACGTTGGTCGAGGCCCAAGTTACCCGATTGCTTTAGAAGGCGCGCTAAAACTCAAAGAAATCTCCTATATTCACGCAGAAGGCTATGCCAGTGGAGAGCTGAAGCACGGACCGATTGCTCTGGTCGATAAGCATATGCCCATTGTCGCACTCGCGCCCAAGGATGATTACTACGATAAAACCATTTCTAATATTGAAGAGATAAAGGCTCGAGAGGGCCTCATTATCGGAGTGGGTGACGATCAGGACCAAACTCTAAAAAGATTATGTGATGCTGTCATCGCATGTCCTCAAGTCGACAACGCAGCATTCCAAGCCATTTTGACAACGATACCCATTCAATTTTTAGCATATTATATCGCCGTCAAGCGTGGTACAGACGTGGATCAGCCCAGGAATCTGGCCAAATCCGTTACCGTCGAATAGCGAAACATGTTGGGCAGACACCATCAAACAAAGGACCAGTTGTGCACCCCCTTCTTACAACACTAAACGAGGCCCAGCGTGCTGCCGCCAGTCATAAAGATGGCCCATTTGTCGTCTTTGCGGGAGCTGGATCCGGTAAGACACGTATCATCACTTGTCGAATCGCACTACTCATTGATGAGGGTGTGGCACCCTGGGAAATCCTAGCCATGACGTTTACGAACAAGGCAGCTGGAGAAATGAAGGAACGCGTGAGCGCGATGTCTCCCGAATCCAATCGAGTTCTTGTCACGACATTTCATTCAGCCTGTGCAAGGTGGTTACGGGAGTTTGCTGGAGAGCTGGGGTTCCAGAGTAACTTTACGATTTATGATGATTCTGACGCCACCAAACTCCTTAAAAAGATCATAAAAGAAGCCAACCCAAAAGGTGACTTACCAGCTTTGGTAAGCGAAATGAAATCCTTCCTCCATCAAGTCAAAACTCTTGGATATTTTCCTGGAGACATCGAAGCACTAGGTCCTAATATAGGGCTATTTGTTCCCTTAGGGGGAGTCGCTCTATATCGTAAATACCAAGAGGCTTTAGCAGATTGTAACGCGATGGATTTTGGTGATCTTTTACTCAATGTACTTCTCTTGTTGAAAAGAAATGCGTCGGTCTCAAAAATCTTACAATCTAGATATAGATACATTTTGGTCGATGAGTTTCAGGATACTAATCGCACTCAGTTTGAAATGCTACGTATCTTGTCAGAAGGCCACCAGAATCTTTTTGTTGTTGGTGATGACGATCAATCCATATACAGTTGGCGAGGAGCAACTCCCTCAAATATTATAGACTTTCAACAAACCTTCCCAAAAGCCCAAAGAATCGCCTTAGAGCAGAATTATCGGTGTACGGCCAACATAGTTAATTCTGCAAGCAAGATGATTGCTCATAACAAGAATCGAGCTGAAAAGACCCTATTTACTAAAGCCCAAGCAGGTGAGCTCATCGATATCCACATAGAGTCCGATGGCGAAATGGAAGCTTGGTGGATTGTTAATGCTATCAAAGATGAAAAAACCACCTTCTCCTACAACGATATCGCGATCTTTTATCGTACAAATTCGCAGTCCAGGGTATTGGAAGAGGCTCTGAGAAGGGAAAATATTCCTTATAAAATTTTTGGATCTGTCGAGTTCTACGATCGATTAGAGGTTAAGGATATTCTTGCGTACATGAGGGTCATCGTTAATCCTCGTGATGAGATCAGTATGACTCGTATCCTTAATGTTCCGGCCAGAGGTATAGGAGCCAAGGCCATCGAAGCTATTGTAGAAGAGGGCAAAAAACGCGAACTTCCGATGATAAAGGCCATCAAAGCAATGGCAGATGAGGGTTATCCCCGGATTGGTCCCAAACTCAAATACTTTAGTGACCTAATATCTGCTCTAACCGATGACCTTAAACAAGCACCACTACAAGAGGTCATGGGTACATTACTTGAGGCTATCGACTACCCTGAGCACCTTAAAAAGAAATTTCCAGATCAATATATCGATAAAATGGACAATATCCATGAACTGGGATCTGCTTTGGCAGACTATGCGAAGCGATTTCCAGATCACAAGCTAGATGAGTGGTTACAATCAATTACTCTGGTAAGAGAAAGTAATGAAAATGAAGCCTCTACTGGAGTTTCACTTATGACTCTTCATATGGCTAAAGGGCTCGAGTTTCAAAGAGTTTTCCTTAGTGGTGTAGAAGACGGTTTAATTCCCCACAAAAATAGCGTCGATGATCAAGCACAACTAGAGGAAGAAAGGCGACTTCTTTACGTTGGAATGACAAGAGCCATGAAAAAGTTAAGTTTGGTGGGGGCCAATAGGCGTCGGATGTTTAATAACTATTTGGTCAACAGCCCTTCAAGATTTTTTGACGAGCTTCCCGAAGATTGTTTGAATATTAGTTTCGCCGCCCGTCAAACTTTTGGCGATTATGGGAAAGATTCAGACAACGATGGCTATCACTATGAGTCCGATGAGTTGTCCTATGAAGTGGATTCTGATTCTCTAAGTACGGGGAGCATCGTTTCTCATCCAACTTTCGGCCGCGGCGAAGTTCAAGGGTTCGATCACAAGTTTGGCCAGAACAAAGTCATTGTAAAATTCTACGAATTTGGCCTTAGAAAAATAAAGGCGTCTCAATTGAAAATTCCCAATTCCAATCTCTCCTTTTAGCGTAACTAAGAAATAATGGTATACTAGCCTCAGGTAAAAGCGAGGCAACGATGTCAGGAATTCGAATCACCATTTGGTTAGTTTCATTACTCTTTGTTTGGGGAGCTTTTAAAAGCCCAAGCAATGCCAGTCAGTACTTTAGGTTAAAAGATAGGCTAGAAGTTTTGGAGGCAACAGTCAGTAGCATCGAAGGTGATATTGCAGGAATCGAAGACGAGCTCCACAAGATAAAGAGCAATCCTCGCTATGCCCGCAAAGTTCTAAAGGATAAGTTTCATATCACAGAAGACAGTGAGTACATTGTATTTTTTGCAGATTAGGAGTTCCTATGAGATTGGCCGCGATCTTTCTTTCATCAACATTTTTAGCTGCTTGTAACGTCAACAGCTTCTTGGCGACGGAAAAACAAAGAGACGCAATAGATCTTTTACTCGCTGAGGCACAGTATGAATACGATAAAGGCCGATTTAATGACGCTCTGACACTGGCGAACGAGGCCTATGTCATAGACCCAACTTTCGAGCAAACTAACGTACAACTTGGATTTATCTACCTGGGTCGCTCCGGAGTCGATATTTTTAGTTTAAGTAAAAACATCATCAATGAAAGCGACGGCGAGCAGACCACGGGCGAAGAAACCAACAGCCTCTTCACAACTTTATCATCAGTCATCGGAGTTGATGCCACGGAAATAGATGCCCTTAGTACAGAAAAAACCAATTCTCTTTCGGGAATTGATATTTACCTACCAAAAACTGCCAGTGAGGCAAGAGCATCCGAAAGCCAAGTTATCTCGGACATTGATCTGGCTGTTCAGTTTCTTTGTCCATTCGTCGACGAAACAGCTAAACTCGTTGGCGACGCAGAGCTTGAAGATCCTAGGCATGCTGCTGATGTTTGTGCTGCTACGACAGCACCTAGGTATTTTGATGCAAAAGCTAACTTCGCCTGGGGCCTGGCCCATTTGGGGGAGGCTGTTGCATTCTATTCTGTACTCTTTTACACAGACCCGGGAGAATCCACAGCAAACCTTTTGCGTGGGGTGAATTCGCTTGATGCAAATACCGAGGATACCTCAGCCTATCTCGCTAGTATCAATGCCCTCACTGAAACCGTAGAAGCTATCTTCCCCACCAGTTCTGAAGAAGCTGCCTCAGATTCTATGCTTAACGCCATGTTCAACAACTTGGAAACCACTTCATTAGCCTTTGGCGCTGCAGGTGCTCCAAGAAGTTTTACTAAATCAATCGATAAAGCTATTACGGGAGTCAAAAACACTTCAAGTGAAATCACCAATACTGCGGAAAACTCGAAGGCATTGAAAGCAAAATTGACAAAAGGTTTAAGCCGAAAACTAGAAACACAAATCGAAAGCCTCGGGGCCGGAGCTGATATTGAGGAGTTAGCTGATATTTGTGATCAGTACAGTCAGATCAATGAGAACGCCCCGCTCCCCGATAACTGCCCCTAGAGAAAACAAAAAAAAGAGCCTAGGATCAGACAGGCTCTTTTCTTAATTCTGCATAATATATGTAACTTGACTAAAACTCGTCTTCGTCACCTACACCGCGGCCGCTTTTCTTCATTCGCTCTAGCTGTTCCTTATACTTGACACTGTGACGGCACCAAGGACGAACTTCTAATCGTCTCTTCGGTATCGGCTCTCCAGTACCCTCGCAGTAACCGTAGTCGCCAGTTTCGATCTTGTTTAATGCGTGCTCAATTTCACTCATCAATTTACGATCACGGTCCAAAAGCTTAAAGGTTAGATTTTGTTCCGTAGTCATTGAAGCCAAATCGACTTCATCGAACATTTCGTTTTTGTCTAATTCGATGTTTCCGCTTTTGACCATATTTTCAGATTTTTTTAAGATCTTTTCTTTTTCATCGCGCAGCATAGTACGAAAGCTTTCCAGCTCTTCCCTCGACAAAAATTCATGACCATCTAAGTGATCTGTCTGTGCCATCAATTCGTTCCCTTCATGGCAAAATCCAGTATTTTAACCGGCTATCTTTAATTGAGTTTGTATTTAATAACAAATGGTAATTTTTTTACTTTAGAATTTCAAGCAATTACAGCTGTCAATTCACATGGAAAATATGTCCTCCTGTTTTTCCTTTTCAAGTTCTGACCTTAACTGGTCTATTAAATTCAGTGCCTGGAGTGGAGTTAGCCTGTTAGGATTAGTTTTCCTTAATTTGGTCAACACTCTTTCTCCTTGGTCACTTACTATAGCATCTGCCCGATCCATTCCCAATTTTTCTAAAGGCGCTAATTGAGGCTCAACAAGCTCTTTGGCAGTTTCGGACAGTTCTCTTGCTTTTTGACTCTCACTTTGACTGAGATAAAGCTTAGCCCGCGACACTATAGTGTCCGGCATTCCGGCCATTTTTGCAACTTCCAATCCAAAAGAACTACCGCTTCCTCCAGGAATCAGCCTATGGGTGAAAAGCACGTTATCACGGTCTGTATCGACCTCTATCTGCATATTGACGACATCTTGTAAGCGCTCCGCAAGTGGAACCAACTCGTGGTAGTGAGTCGCAAACATTGAGGTACATTTAACAGATTCGCTAAGGCTTTCTAAAATTGCCGAAGCAATTGCCAAACCATCTTGCGTGGAGGTTCCCCTACCAACTTCATCCAATATGACCAAACTCTTTGCAGTTGCTAAACGCATAATAGCAGCCGCCTCTGACATTTCTACCATAAAAGTTGACTGACCCTTTGACAGATCGTCCGATGCACCCACCCGGGTAAATATCCTGTCAAATATGGGCATTTTTGCTTTCGTTGCTGGGACGTGGCTTCCTATTTGATGCAAGATCGCTGCAATGGCCGTTTGACGCATAACGGTCGACTTTCCTGCCATATTCGGACCTGTGATTAAAAAGTGCCGCTTACACTTTGAAAAGGCCAAATCATTATGAGTGAAGTTTTGGGGGCCAACAAAGGATTCCACGACCAAATGACGACAGCCTTCCAACTGTAACGCATGACGAGAGTGATCTACTGTTTCCGGACAGCAAAGATGCCTTTGCTTTGCCAAACTCACAAACGACTGGATCAAATCCACATAGGCGATAATACGACTGGCTTGTTTCAATTCCTCACATTGGGGTACGATCTGGTTTAGAAGCCTATCGAAAATTTCCCATTCAACCCGACAAGCTTCTTCGTTAGCAGTTTGCAAAGTTTGATCTAGCTCAATTAAATCTTCTGTAACAAATCGTTCGTTATTAACCATGGTTTGACGACGAATAAAATGTTTCGGTACTCGATCCAAATTCGCCTTGGTAACTTCGATCAACATTCCGAACGTTTTATGATTTTTTATTTTTAGACTCGATATGCCTGTTTGCTCGCGTAGTTCTTTTTCGTAAGAGAGTATACTGGCTTGTCCATTTGTTGCGAGATTACGAAGATGATCAAAATCGGCATCAAAACCATTCTTAAAAACCTTAAGGCTTCCCATTGCATCTGGCTCTTCATCGAGCGCCAGTTCAAGGGTTCCTAGTAAATTAGTCAGCTTATTTAGTCCCATGATCTTGGCTTTAGTCTGCTTAACAAAAGGTAAGGGTTCGAGCTTTTTTTGCAACGAGAGAATTAAACCCAAACTACTGCGGACACGCCCTAGTTCATTTGGCAAGATTTTTTTACTTACGATTCGTGTCGTTAATCGCTCAAGATCAGAAATATCACCTAAGTGTTTTCGAAGCTCAGTTAATTCACCTATGCCACTCGAAAGTAGGGCTTGGCAATCTTTCTGTCGGGAAAGTATCGGTTGCTTTTTTATGAAGGGAGCCGCCAAACTTGCTCTCAGAAGCCTGCCTCCCATGGGCGTGCAGGTATAGTCTATCTCTCCTAGCAAACTACCCTTGACCGTCTGTCGCCTCAGAGTTCGAAATACTTCGAGATCTCTCACGACCGTGTCCTCTAGAGGGATTTGATCAGGCAAGACCAAGGGTTCTATACTAGAAAAATGGTTGGTTGTGGCGAAAAGCCTATCGAGATGATCGAGGACAGCCGCCACAAGAGCGTCACCACCAATGACGTGACCACAACTTAAGCTTGAAATAGAACCACTACCAAATGATTTCTCGATCCGGGTTTGTTGAAAACTCTCATCCCGCAAAGGCATTTCTGGCATAGCGGTCAACAGACTCTCGTACTCGTCCAAGAATCTGGCGGACGATGCCTTAAAGGCCTCGATGAAGACTCGTCTAAGTAGAATCTCTTTCGGCTGAAATAGAGATAGCATATCATCTAGTTCATCCTGGTTCTTAATCTGACCACATCTAAACTCACCCGTGGAAATATCCACCACGGCTAACGCCTGCTCCTTGGCTCTGGGACATTCATATATTGCAGCAAGGTAGTTAGATTGTTTTGCATCTAGCCCCTCTGACTCTTCCAAACAGCCCGGACTCATGATCTTGACGATATCTCGTTTGACCAGCCCCTTCGCATCTTCAGGATTTTCAATCTGATCCGCTATAGCGACACGAAATCCCTTGTTTAGCAATTTTATCCAGTAATTTTTAGCGCTGTGATGGGGAACACCACAAAATGGAATACGGTTCTTGTCACCTCTTTCCCTACTGGTCAGGACGAGCTCGAGAAGGGGAGCAACCTGTTCGGCATCCTCACCAAAAATCTCATAAAAATCCCCCATGCGAAAAAATAGGATACCGTCGGGAATTTTCGCCTTTAATTCAAAAAATTGGCGCATCATAGGAGTTAGTTTTTCGAGGTTTTCTGGAATATTCAGCACGGTCAATCCTGTGAATCGCATGAGCTATAGTCATTCCCTTAAAATTGAACTGAGAAAAGGATTCAACAAGGGAACCAATGGTATAGCCTGTCGTGATCACGTCATCAACAATAAGAACACTTTCGCGTTCATTTCCCCGCCTAATTGGAGACTCGCTTAATTGATATTCGCATAGTCGCTGACGCTCGGCTGAGCTTTGATAGGATCGTTTTTTCAAACTATAGAACCCCCTCCCTCTCAAATTGAGGATCGGGATTGTGAGTCTTTCCGAGATTCTATGAGAAACTACTGCTGCCAAGTTGCACCTCCCTTTGGCCCGGCTCCATAGACTCGAAGAAATAGGGCAAACTGCCACAATATTTTTTGCATAGATTGACCAGGGAATGACCCTCAAAAGCACGTTCCAAATGACATCGATTGCATAGGAGCAACCATACCTTTTTGCATTAACGATAAGGTCTCTCAGGGCACCTTCGTAGTAGCCAAAAGCGTCCACCTGAATCAACTGTCGTTCATCCCGAAGGAGCTGTAACTTTTTCTGCCCCACAGGCGAAGACAATGACAGCAAGCAACTAGTGCACAAGGACACAACATGCTTGGATGGCGTATTATGTGAATCGCATATTCTGCAGTAGAGTTTCATGGCAGTCCCCCTCTTGGCCGTAGTATTACCAAGTCTGGAGATGTTGAATAACTGACACTGTAGGACATCTTTTGTTCCAACTCGCCAGGCAAAGTGTGGATAAGGGCTCCGGAAACTTATTGAACATATGAAAAGTTTTTAATATGATTCTGCCAAATCGGCAGCATAATTAACGAGGAATAAATAATATGCGACTATTGGCTTTATCCGTTTTGTTTGCTTTTGGATGTATCAACAAACCAAACCAATCAAACCGTATTAGTGTCACGGGATCTAGTACAGTGGCACCACTCATCGCTGAGATCGCAAAAGAGTATGAAAGCAAACACCCCAATATTCGTATTGACGTGCAAACAGGTGGATCCTCGCGCGGAATTCTAGATGCACGCCAACAAACCTCAGATATCGGAATGGTATCTCGTGCCCTCAAACCAGCAGAAAATGACATCAAACCTGTCCTAATTGCTCGAGATGGTGTCGGCGTAGTCGTCAACTCCTCAGTCACAATTGATGCTTTGAGTAAAGCCGATTTAACTAAACTCTATTTGAAAAAAATTCAAAACTGGTCTGAACTTGGCGGTCCTGATCTAAAGGTCACTGTTATTCATAAGGCACAAGGACGATCAACTGCTGAAGTATTTTTAGAATATCTTAGCTTACAGTACACAAACGTTCAGGCTGATATCATTATCGGGGATAACGAACAAGCCATCAAAAATATAGATAGCATCCCAGGAGCCATAGGATATGTTTCCATTGGTGCAGCGGAGTACTCGATGAAACAGGGAAGCAAAATTAAATTATTAGAGCTTGAGGGTATAGCAGCCACCACGAAAACAGTCGCAAATGGCACCTATCCAATCAGCAGGGAGCTCAATATTGTATTGAACCCTAAGCAAGATAAAACACACGTTCAAAAATTTGTAGAGTACGCTAGCTCTGCGCAAACTAACGAAATTGTTAGGAGCTTAGATTTTGTACCAGCAAAACTCTAACAAGATTTTTCTAAATTTACTAAGATTGATGAGCTTTACTTCGGGTCTAATCGTTTTAATGATTATTTTTTTCGTAAGTAAAGAATCATGGCCCGTTATATCCATCGATCCCAAAAAATTCTTCCTCGACTTACTATGGGATCCCAGTCGGCAGCAGTTTAACCTTCTTCCCATGGCCCTGGGCTCACTATTTGTAACGTTGGGAGCAATAATTATTGCTTTACCTATTGGCTTCATGACTGCTGTATTTTACAGCAATACGCGATTTAGAAAGTTTGGTCGCATCATCCAAACAACGATTGAAATCCTCGCAGGGATTCCATCTGTTGTTTTTGGATTTTGGGGAATCGTCGCAATAGTCCCTATTATCTACAAAATATCGCCTCCTGGAGCTAATCTATTGGCAGCTGCTATAGTACTGTCGGTCATGCTGATTCCGACCATTACGCTGTTTATCTCCAATGCGATAAAATCTGCTCCCGTTGAATGGGAACTTGGCGCCAGGGGGCTTGGTCTCGATGAAAGTCAGTTTGTTTTCAACATCCTGATACCGGGAATTAAATCTCAGATTTTCAACAGCATTTTGATAGCAGTAGGTAGAGCTCTTGGAGAAACCATGGCTGTCCTTATGGTTTCAGGTAACATTATCAAAGTCCCACTGTCTGTATTTGATCCTATAAGAACGCTTACATCGAATATCGCACTAGAAATGGCCTATGCAATGGACCATCACAGAGCGGCCTTGTTTAGCTCTGGTTTATTTCTCCTTTTGATAGTTTCCAGTCTCAGCGTCATAGCTAACAGGAAAGGTCGCGCCTTTTATGCTTAGTTTGTACCTTAGGCCTATGATTAATCCCTGCTTTCAAGGTGTAAAATTAGCCTCTGTATTAGCAGTGGTTGCAGTTTTTATCTGGATAGTGGGAGATATTTTTTGGCAAGGCCTCCCCAAAATAAACGCAGACTTTCTTTTTGGCACTCCATCAAACGCTGGTAGAGATGGAGGCATCAGACCCGTTATTCTTAGTACGATCTATATCCTTGCTATTGCAATCTTAGCTACTTTACCTTTTGCCACCCTGACCGGACTGTTTTTTTCTGAAAAGCTGTTCCCATTATCACCCATTTTCAGACCGCTGCAACGTTTCGTAGATATACTTGCCGGTGTGCCCTCCGTCGTCTTTGGACTATTTGGGAACACCTATTTTTGTAACTACCTTGGTATGGGGTATTCAATACTCTCTGGCGGGCTGACATTAGCCTGTATGATCTTGCCGCTAGCTGCCAAGATACTCCAAAACGCTTTTAGCTCGATTCCCAATGAATACGTGTCTGGGGGCGAGGCTTTGGGTCTTTCTAAGTTTACCATTTTTAGCAAGATTATGATCCCTTCTGTGCTTCCACAGGTGACGGCTATTTATATTATTTGCATTGGTCGAGCATTGGCTGAGACAGCTGCATTGCTGTTCACCTCGGGCTATGTGATGAGAGATCCAGAGAGCCTTTTCGATTCCGGTCGCACCTTATCCATTCATATCTACGATCTATCGATGAATATTACGGGCGGCAATGCAAATGCATACAAAACGGCATTTGTTTTAGTCATTATGCTCTTGCTTATTAACTATATTGCACACATTACCATTCGAAAATGGACGAGACTAAGCCATGGCAGATAATCTTTTTGAAATTCAAGACCTTTGTCTCTGTATTGGAAACAAGCCGATATTTTCGGGTATTAATCTCAACATTCCGAAGAATCAGACCACAGCTATTATTGGGCCGTCGGGTTGCGGAAAGTCTTCCTTTCTGAGCTGCCTAAATCTCTTGATTACTCATATCTCCAAGTACAGGCTAGTTGGAAAAATCTGCTGGAACAACAATAAAATAAATGATAACAATGACTTAGACATGCACTCATTTAGACGAAAAGTAGGGACCGTGTTTCAGCAACCCATGCCATTTCCCACAACAATAAGGAAAAATCTTAGTATACCCTTACGTCAGCATTTCAGACTAAAGCGCTCGGAAGAGAATGACAGAATTGAATCAGTCCTAAAAGAAGTGGGACTCTGGGAGGAGATCCGACACCGCATCGATCATTCAGCAAACGATCTTTCTGGGGGACAAAAACAACGCCTGTGCCTTGCGCGAGCACTAATTTTAAATCCAGATGTGATGCTCATGGATGAACCCTGCAGTGCGTTAGATCCTATTTCGACCCAGACTGTTGAGGCCCTTATACAAAAACTCAAGTCCAAGTTAACAACAGTCATTGTCACCCATAATTTACAGCAGGCGAAAAGACTAGCCGATCATATAGTCGTATTTTGGTTTGATGTGCAGTCGGGAGGATACATTATCGAGTCGGGCTCAAGCGAAAAACTTTTTAGCTCCCCTGAAGAGGATATTACGAGGTCCTATTTGAGGGGTGCTTTAGGTTAGTTTCATTCGTGATGATAGGAACTCCCCTGAATAATACTACTAGCCCGATAGAGCTGTTCCCAAACTATCATCCAAGCCATATCACTAGGGAAGACCGCCTTAGATAAGCTCCAGATAAAATCAGATTTCTTGCGCACTTCTGAGGGAAGCCCATAGGGTCCTCCGATCATGAAAGTGATATGCTTGATCAGTCCTGTACCTTTTTTAGTTTGGATAAGTTCGGCCAATTCGGGAGATGATAAAATCCTTCCCCGCTCGTCTAATGATACGAGGAATTCATCTGGTTTGGTTAAACGAGCCTCAGTCGAACTCAAATCCATGCGTGCTGTGAGTTCTTTCATCTGCTTCTGATCATCGGGGTATGCCTTGATATGAATACCCTCAACTTTTCCAAATGAACGCAACCTTTTTTCAAATTTATCGACCAATTGCCGATAATTTGGGTCCGCTATTTTACCTATTTTGATGATCCGAAATTTCATAACCTAAACACTGGACTCTGTTTTTGGCTTTATGGACATAGGAGCTACATCAGGCCATAAATTTTCTAGGGCATAATAATCACGTAGTTCTTCAAGAAAGATATGAACCATTACTGGACCATAATCCATTAAGATCCAATGGCTAGATTGCTTTCCTTCAATAGCGACAGGCCTCAAGTTTGCATTCCGCTTCAAGTACACTTCAATGCTGTCACATATAGCAAGAGTCTGTCTTTCGTTAGCAGCCGAACAGATAACCTGATAGTCACATAAATCAGAGCGATTTCTTAAGTCTTGGACGATAAGACGATTTGCTTTTTTATCCAAAGCTGCATATCCGATCGCTTTTACTAAATCCATATTTTCCATTTTTGCTTCCCTAATTATTATACAGATCGTGTTTTTTAATAAGATCTCTAACTTTTACACTAGTTTCGTCATCACTAAATTCCATACCATTTCTAAGCTCAGAACTACTTAGAGGAGATAAGGCTCCCTCCAACAAATAGACCTTCGAACCGTATGGCTTCAATCGGAACTCCGAATCTCCCATTGTCTCAAAATCAATCTGAAGACTTTCAGTCATCGCAGCAAAGTTCGGGAACAAACGCTCCTCTCCTCTTCCTACTACGATTAAATCCACATCTCCAAGAATCCCCTGCGGGTTCCGCCACTTTGGAAATGCCTTGAATTGATCTAGACCCATCACAAACCCAAACTTAACACCAGGGAAGGACGAGACATAGGCAGACGTCGTCCTATAAGTAAAACTCGGGGTCGGAAGGCTACTTTCTATTGCACTGACGCGAAGTTTACCTAGAGAGATGTGCTCCGAAAAATGGGCCTCACACATTGCCATTCGCATAGAATGCGACGTTGTCACTGACTTAACAGAGTCCGAACTAATCGGAGGATTCATAGCCGGCACAAGCAGGATTCTTGCATCCTTGAAGTTTTGCAGCACTGCATCAACCACTGCAGTATGTCCAAAATGAGGCGGATCAAAGGTTCCACCAAAAATGATGACCTGCAACTGATTCACAATCTAACCTGCAGTTGTTCATCTAAAGGTGCGGACACCATAAGTTGATATTCGGAAAGATCAGACATGGGTTTAAACTCTGACTCTTCCACCTCGCGAATCAGATCTTTTTCCTTCTCAACCAAATCCCAAACCTTAAGTTTAAGATCCTTAATACCTGTCTGTGCTACCGAGGACATCTCAATGACATCGACCCCGATGTCTAAGAATTTAGCTTTTAGGGCATTAATCGAGAAATCATCAGGTTTGAGGTCGGCTTTCGTCAACACAACTAATGACTTTTTAAGGCTAAACCCCGAACTGAAGTTTTCCAACTCACGTTTCAACGTCTCAAACGTTTGAAACGGATCATCTTCCGTTACAGGATAAGGATCTATCACATACACGATAACTTTTGTACGCTCCAGGTGCCTGAGAAACTCGTGACCCAAGCCTTTCCCTAAACTAGCACCTTTTATCAGCCCAGGGATATCCGCTGCTACAAATGAACGATCCCAGTAATCTCCGCAGTCATTAAGATCCACAACGCCTAGCTGAGGTTCTAAAGTTGTAAAAGGATAGTCGGCAATCCTGGGTTCTGCAGCGCTAATCACGCTCAGAAGAGTCGATTTTCCTGCATTAGGAAAGCCTGCAAACCCGACATCGGCGATTAGCTTTAGCTCAAGGCCTAAATCGAATTCTATACTAGGACCACCCTCTTTAAATTCGTGGGGAGCTTGGTGAGTTGGCGATACATAACGAAGATTTCCTAGCCCCCGTTTACCGCCTCTAGCAATTCTCACAGGTTCCGGTGTTAGCACTTCGGCGATAATCTCCCCCGTCTCTAAATTGGTAGCAACCGTACCTAAAGGGACCTGAATCAGGCAGTCCTCTCCATTTCGGCCTGTGCACCCATTGCTTCCACCTTTGACCCCGTCTTCAGCAGTGTAGAGCCGTTTATAGTAGAGCGAGCTCAAAGTATTTAACTGCGGGTTTCCGACTAGGTACACATGGCCCCCAAAGCCCCCATCACCGCCGTCAGCACCAAGCTTTGGCGCATTTTTAGCTGCTTTAAAACTGACCATTCCGTTACCCCCGGCACCGGACCTAACTCGAATACGAGTCTCATCAACAAATTTCATGCTTGATTCCTTTTTTCGTCAAAGTGCCGTCTTCATGGGTACTGCTACGATTTGTCATCGAACAGGTCTCGTACCATAACTACGTCTAAATGTCTAATTTAAAAGCTAGGTTTGGAAATAATTGGGCAGAATTTAGGAACTAAGCTAGACAATCAAGCAAAAAAGCAGCGCATAGCACCGAACTGCTATCACACTGCTCTTCGTATTTAACTAGCAAATAGATGCTGATTAAACGGGAACGATGTTAACGCTTTTGCGCTTAGAACGGGTCGTGTACTCGACTTTTCCGTCGCATAAAGCAAACAAAGTGTAATCTTTCCCAGTACCTACATTCTTACCAGCGTGGAAAGTACTGCCAACCTGGCGAACCAAAATGCTTCCTGCGGTTACTTTCTCTCCACCGTAAGACTTGATGCCACGGTATTGAGGATTCGAATCGCGACCGTTTTTACTACTACCACCGGCTTTCTTGTGAGCCATAACTTACCCCTTTTTCCTATATTACATAGAGATGTTATTGATCTCTAGTACAGTCACAGGCTGCTTGTGACCTTTTGTTCGTTTGTAGTCTTTGCGTCTCTTAAACTTAAAAACTAATATTTTTGGATTACGAGTTTGCTTCTTGACCGTTGCTTGGACTTTTGCACCACTCACAAGAGGTGCGCCAACTACGGTTTTTTCTCCACCGACAAGGAGTACGTCGTCGAAGGTAACCTGATCACCCTCTGACTTGCCTTCTAAAAAATCTACAGTTAGCTCGTCACCTTGACTAACTCGGTATTGATGGCCACCAGCCTTAATTACAGCATACATGCTGAACATCTCCTAAAAATTCCTGGGCTTAGTACCCATTTTTACGGTTGTTTAACTCGTGAGATAGTTGCCGTTTGCCATTCAATCCCAGAGAGCGTCACATACTCTTAAAATCAGCCCTTAATGTCAATTGAAAAATGCCTTTATTGACGTTGCAAGCCTGGAAATTTTTTACCTACTCATAGGCAGAAAATGAGGCGTATCAATTGATTGACGCACTTCACACCGGTTTCGGATTAAGCCATTATTACACACAAGCGAGTGCAAAGGTTTTGGCCTGTGCATGCTGCGTGTCGAACACTGAACGAGGCTGTTTTGAGCATACCACTCACATCACAGATGCTCCCACGACAAAAAATCGAAAAGGCTGAAGCGCCTCAACGAGAGCGTTCGCACGAACGCGATTCTTACACACCTAAGCGTTCGTTTGCGGAAAGGCTCGATGAGCCACCCAAAGAGCAGCCACAACGGCCATCACGAGCAGACAGACATGAAAGACTTAGTGAACGAAGAACATCGGATCATAGAGACTCATCCGGTCCTGCCGAAACCGTAAATACACAGACAACAGTTAGAGACCAATCACAAGCAAACGACAGCATAAAAGAGGGTTCTGTTGTCGAAAACAGGACCGACGATCAGGATATAAACGCCACAGACCATTCTCACTCGGGCCCATTCAGCCTCGAAGACATACAGAACCAGTTAGATGCTGATGCAATTATTCCTATGCAAACAGTGTCCAGTAGTCTCCAGGAGACGTCAAGCTATGAAACCGACAAGTTGCCACAGCTTGATGTTAATCTGTTATCACCCCTAAAAGGTGAGACAGATGATGCCACAGGCAACAGCAAATCAAAACTTGCGCAGGCGCCAATATTATCGATTCTCTCAGGGCAACTGAACGAAGTTCCACCAACGCAGATTCCAACGATTGTTGCCGAAAATGTATTCCTTCAAGAGGCGTTTAGCGCCGAAGATATAACTCAGTATTTCCAAACTCCTCAGGACCCCAAAAAACTTACGCAAGCGATACTAGGGGGTCTAACCCTCGAGCAGACCGAAACACCTAGTTCTGGAGACATGTTATCTCCCATGAATTGGTTTAAGCAAAACGGTCAAGATGCTCAGAGTATCCTAAGCGAAGTCACTATGATGAAAGATAACATCGCCCTTGAAGGTCTTCAGGGCTACGTTAAACGAGCCTATGCACTACAGCCCACGGCATCACAGATGCAGGAGCAGGCAAATCTTCAGGCTACTGAAACGATTAATCCCCAGCCGACTCAGCTTCCAAACGAGTCTGTGCTTGAGTTTCCGTCAAGTCACATGGACGAGATACTTCACAATCAAGTCATTCAACAGCCAAAGGGATCAATCACACCGCCAGTGGTATCTCCTCAGCAAGTTATTGATAGTAGCAAGCCTCAGCTGGCAAACACAGATCAAGACATGCTAGACGCCTTTGAAACTATAAGGCGTGAAGTGAAAGTCGACCATATTCAAAACAACAAGACGTCTAGTCTAAATCAACCGAATCCACCGAAGGTTTCAGACAGCCTTAATTTATCCGAAAATCTACAGCGACTGAATCTTCAATCGCAAGCTCTTGATACCAACAAGCCACAGATGCAAAACCAAATGAATCTTGCGACGAATTCGACGATCCATGCTGTTCAAGATGGAAGTATCGAAGGTGATGCAGAACCTCGCTTCGAGCCCATGAATACTCCAAAAACAGAGGTTAAGCAGCCGACACAGACTATGACCCCATTGGCTACAAATTCTGGCTTTCAGGGTAATCCTGAGCAAAAATCCAGTCACGACCACCGCGGCGGAGACCGCGAACTTAGCCAAAGGGCACAACATGAATTTCGCACGGAAGTGGCCCAATCTTCCATTGGACTTCCCTTCGAAGGTAGTCGCTTTGAAGCCCAACTATCGCCAAAAATTGTGACGGAAACACAGCAATTAAAAGAGATGCGACAAACGATTCTTGATCGAGCCCACATTCTGGTGACGAATGGAGGTGGATCTATGAAGGTTGGTATCGGTACTCCTGAGTTAGGTCATCTCGATCTAGCAATCCAGGTGCACGACAAAAATCTAGAGCTTAAGATAACCGCAGCGACAGATCGAGCACGCGAAATGCTATCCCAAGAATTGCCGCAACTGCGGCAAGCTTTACTAAATCAGAGCCTCGATCTTAAAACCGTCCAAGTCGGAGTGGCTTCGGATCAGCAGTGGTCCCAATCTTTTACCGATTCGCAAGGGGGACAGCAGCGAGAATCCCACTCTGAACAAGTAGAAGAAACGCAATATGGAGATTACGGCAGGGTCTTTACGTCTACCAAAATGAGTAACTTGTCTCGCATCGAGCGCCCTGCAAACAATCAAAATCGCATTCAAGTAAGGGTATAGGAGGTTATCTATGTCTGAGCTAAGCGGCGCTATGCAAAGCCGAATTGCACCACCAGAAAACAACTTCAATTCCATGGATTTCTCTAGTGCCGATGTTGTCGATCAGACGGAAACAGAGACTATCGATGACAACCGCACTGCATTTAAAGACCTCATCGCCAATTCACAAGACGAAATCAAAAAAGAGCGAGAAGCCAAAAAATTTGGTGATCTTTCAGCAGATACCGATAAAGAGTTCTTTGAAAAGCTTGCAGAGCAAACCAAGCAAAAAAGAGAAGTCAAAAAAGAAATGGACAAAGACGATTTTCTCAAACTCTTTGTCTCACAGCTACAGAATCAAGATCCCCTAAACCCTGATGATGGCACAGAAATGGCCAGTAAGCTCGCTCAATTCAACGGACTCGAGCAGATGATGAATATGAATAAGACCATGGAAGATATGGTCAAGTCACAAAGTGTCGGCCGAAACCTCCAAATGGTAAATTACGTGGGCAAGGAAATTGCTATCGCGGGTGGTCGCGCCCAACTCCGTAACGGCGAGGTTGGTGAAGCGGAATTTAATGTGCCCTCACCGATATCTCGATCCACCTTATCTGTCAGAGACAGTACCGGAGCTATCATCGCTGAGCGCGAACTTGGACCCATGGACAAAGGCGATCACCCTCTTAAATGGGACGGAAAGACCAATACGGGCCAAACAGCAAGAAACGGCCTCTATACATTCTCGATACTAGCTCGGAATGTGGAGGGTGAGGAAGTAGAAATTCCTATCACTAGCAAAACAAAAATTACAGGAGTTGATATTCAAAGCGAGTCGGGCTCCCTTTATACAGATCTTGGCGAAGTGTCCCTAGAAGAGATTAAATCCGTGGGAGACCCTGGGTACGACAGACAATCAGAACGACCAGCAGAGAAGGCTGCAGATCAACTCAGTGATACGAATGCCTTAGAAGCCTTTAGACAGGCCCAAGCAGAAAGAGCCAAAAAAGCAGAAAACACCGCACCATCAACTCAAGAGCCCATTTCAAAAACAAGCAGTGAAACCAGTCAACCGGCACCTCAGCCACAGTCTGGCAATACCAAAGCTGAATCAAACGCTAACGACGGACCTTTGAATGCAGCAAAACCAAAGCCCGCATCAGGCGCTACGACTCCAGAAGCCTCAGTTAGCCCATAGGATCATAGACTAATGATGCGATTAAAATGTTTTCTAATCATTTTCTTGTGGGCTTGCAGCTCTGATCCAAAACCAAAAACAAAGATCGTTGCTCCAACCTCTCTGCCAAAACCAGTGGAAAAACCAAGGGTCGCTTTAGAGAGTCTTAGCGAAGAGTCAAAGACGATTTCCTGCTCACAGGTTTTGGTGTGCGACGAACCGGGAACGGAGATTTTTCTCTGCCGGCTTCAAAGCCGTTTTGGTAAATTTTCCTCCTGGGGAAAAGGCGCCTGCCAAGCGCGCCAAGCCCTTCAAAAATCAGTATGTAAGTCACGTTCCGAGGGAATAAAACAGGCACGGATTCAATGTATCCCTGAGCCTACAAATGGAGAATGCCCAAAAAAAATTGAGGAACTTTCGTGTGACCCCAACATAAAAACAACAGCAAAACGTATCCGTTGTCAGGCCAAGTTTTTCCGTGGCCAACCGCTACCAATGGAACGATGGCTTCAAGGCTACGGACAAAGCCTATGTCACGCCAAACAAAGCTTGATCCACAACGCCTGCGAAAACGGTTATCTCCCTAGTCAAATATCAGGAGTTAGCTGCGAGCCCGATACAAGTCAAGGCGAGTGTCCTCCTGCATACAGTTGTATCCCTAAATCCGAAACCACAGTCAAATGTCAGGTAAGTGACATTGCAGGTAAAAAATTGGAAGAACCTTGGCTTGCAGAATCAAGTAGTTCCTGCGAGAGTATTTATAGGCTCGAGCAAAAAGCCTGCCGCTTAGCGAGTCAGAAGAACAAAGTTCGTCCCAGTCAACTGGGTGATGCAATATGCGAGGAAATTTAAATGCTGATATCTTCATACAAGAAATGGCCAATTCTTATAAGCTCCCTTTGGTTCAGCGCGTGTGGGGGTGAATCCGATTCCAACAGTGACCCAGTAGAAACGAACAAAAGTGTTTTTAACATTGATCTTTCTGATGCGGAAGCAGGCGATCAGTATATTATCTCTCCTTTTATCCTAGGCGATACAGCCACGATTAATGGGAAAACTAGTTCGGTGGCAGGAACCTTTACCATCTCATCTGACTCAGCTACCGAACTTAATATTTATGCCATTGGCCCATTGGGCGAAGGCCTTCGCGCCAAAAGACGAACACCAAATAGCGATCGTCACATACTGCGAACCATCATCAATCGTGAAGACCCCAGTAGATTCAAAGATGCAGAAGCTTTCGCAAAATCGGTGGAAAAAAAATACCAGCTCGACTTTCATCTATCGGGGAAGCTGAATTTTGACAAGTGGTATGTCTCATCAAAATCACACAGAAAACTGACAGAACCTCGCAACAACCCTCAGTTAACACAGACATCGTCCTGTCCAAGCAGTGTTTACCTTTATCAAAAAGAAGACCCTATAGAAACTGCTGGTCTAACCAAGCGAGAGGGAGATGACTACTGCCTGTTATACATCGGCAACACAGGAATCTCCGAAACGGACCCTAACAACGTGGTCACTAGCATCAACCGAGCTTTTACTACCTTTAAGACCATCACGGGGGATGATTTTACCGAAACTGTTTCGGGTTATTCCTATAAGCCTATTTTTATCGTGCTACCAACAGATGACCCTACCTATTGGCCTGCCGAGCTCGTTGAAGTATTTGGCGCCTTCAGCTCTAGTGATACGAGAAGAAACCTCCAGCCAACAATTTATCTAGCGTCCGATCAGCTCGTGGCTGGTGATAGTCTAGATGACCCTACCGCAGCCTTTCACTCTGTCCTTGCCCATGAGTTTGGTCATAGCGTTCTCGACTATAAGCGAGTTTGGGTACAGGGAGAAGGTGAAGGAGAGGCAGAAACCCTATCCATTGACGAAGGGTTTGCTCATTTGATGGAGGATATTAATGGCTATGGTCCTCTAAACTTTGAAGAATACGCCGGTAGCTTCTTAATAGGATATTCCATAGAAGGCGATGAATCGGTTGCCATATTTGACGAAACTGTTTCTGGTCTCGAATTTACCAGCCTAATGCGTGGTGCAGCGCAAACGTTTTTCTACTACCTCACAAGCCAGAAAGGCGGCATAACCTTTGGTGATGATGGTTACATTAGTGGAGGAGACGGTCTTACCTTTCTTCAAGCCTTCTACAACTCAACTGGCGCAGTGGCAGGGTTAGAAACAGCCTATGGCTCATCTTGGAGCGAAGCTTTTTCCAATTACCTCGCGGCCTTATGGGTAAATAATTCTGATCGCGGCTCGGCTGTACATAATGTACAAACGCCGACGACCAACAAGAATCTTCAGGGTGTCGCTAGCCAATATGGAATGAACTTCAATAACTTCGATTTTCTTCCAACTCTCGCCGAAAGATTGTCCGACGAGAACTATACTCCACTCAATACCGCAGAGCTAACGGATGTTCCCTTAGACTACTACCAGATCAAGCCACTCCATATTACCGTCACGGAAACCAACAAGGAGTTACTTCTTGTTTTCAAAGAAGCCTACGACAACGCAGGTGTTAGCATCATAAGGGTCAAATAATGAAAGTCTTGATATCGGCAGTCATACTAAGTCTGAGTGCTACAGGCTGTGTCACAGCAGGCGAAGTTGAGGGGACGCTATCGTTTCGCGGCTCCGACTTTAACCGCACGGGATTTATCAAGGGCAACGGTACCAAGAAACCCCTCTGTGTTGATAAGGCTTCAGCGCTGCAAAAGCTCAGTGGTTTTATGATTAAGGCTCAGTCCTCTGAACAAAAGAAACACAGCCGCAACTGCCTAACTCTCCAGAAAATCGAAATTGTATCAACCCCCGAGGGTGGCCCTGTTCTTGCTGGAACCATTAAGGCAGAAACAAGCGGACTATTCACACTAAGCAAGGATGGTAAAAAAATCCCCATCCAATCGAAAAAACACGATCTCAACCAGTATCTCTCTCAGAACGTCTACGTAGCTACGGTTCCCAAATATCAGCCGACTGTTCAGCAGTCCTATGATGTTGTCAAAATATTTACATTAACCCCTGATTTCAAAACTAGCCCATAAACGAGGATCCTTATGAAAACCATTATTGCTGTCTTTTACCTCATGTTCACCACTCACCTAGTGGGTGGTCCAGCCTACCTGTTCAATTACAAGGCAAACAATATCGAACCCGTATTGGCTACTAAGGTCACTAAGGTAGACAACACAACCTATAAAGTCGAAATCGACACCTCAAAAAAAGTCGAGGGTAAGAATCTAACGGCGGAATTCGTTAAAAACACCCTCGAAGGAAAACTAGGAAAAAGGCTTAAACTCAAGGCCAACATCGACAACCCAACAACCTTGACCATTACCTTCAAAGGCAGCGAAAAGCTTTTTCTCAATCGGGTCGCCAAAACCAAAATTTCCTCCCGCAAGGTAGTTGCTCTTGCCATGGAATCAACGGTTTCGGATAGTAGTATCCGAGCCAAAAAGGGTTCTGGAGGCCTCGGCGATGATCAGGTCAAAATGAAAATCACTAAGATCTCCGATACTGAAATCACGGGATTGATACTTGGCGTAGGTAAGACCCATAAAGGCAAAATCAAAAAGGGTCGCAAAACTACTATTTACAGTAAAAGTCCGTCAGGATTCAAAAAGGGCGATAAGACCAGCTTCTCAGTAAAGTGGGAAGCTGATAAGTGGTGGCTTGTTCCATAGTACCTATTCAGAATGGTCATCTTGCAGCTCATAAGCAGCTTGAGAAAGCTGCTTGAGTCCTACCTTGCTAGCTTCCAAATCAATCACTAAATCAAACTTCTCAACGAGCTGTTGATAGAGCTGCTTTTCTTCCTGCATCAAACGATCAATGATATCTTCACGCGCAATCACTTTGAGACGTTTTTTGCCAGTGCGCAGCACATGTCGTTCGATATCTCTCACCATTTCGAAAACCACACTTTGCGCCTTGAGCACGCGGCCATGCCCAGCGCAATGGGGACAGTCCTCTGTCATAGATCGCTCGAGAGACTCCCTAGTACGCTTCCTTGTCATTTGGACAAGCCCTAGCTCGTTAATACCAAGGACATTGGTTCGCGACTTATCCAACCGTAAAGCCTCTTCAAGACAGGAGTTAACTTGCTCGCGATCGGAGAATTCCTCCATATCGATAAAGTCGACAATAATGATTCCACCAAGATTTCTGAGCCTTAGCTGATGGACCATTTCTGTTGCTGCTTCAAGATTAGTCTTGAGAATCGTCTCTCGTGCGTTATGGGAACCAACGTACGTTCCCGTATTAACGTCGAAAGCGGTCAATGCCTCCGTTTGGTCGATCACAAGATACCCACCAGAGGGAAGCCAAACCTTTCTCGAAAGTGCCTTTGCTATATCGATTTCGATGCCGTAGTGATCAAAAATGGAAGAAATTTCACCATACAACCTAAGCTTTCTTGGAGAAACATCATCTGGTGTTTCGGCAATAAAGTGCTCTAGTTGATCGTAAGACTGCTTGTCATCTACTATGATTTCCAAGACATCTTCGGCCTCGAGGTCGCGACAGGTTTTTAGGATGATATCCGGCTCTTGATAGAGTAATGCGGGAGCGGATCGCGCTTGCTGATAGCCCACCACATCATTCCAAATTCTCAGGAGAAATTTTAGATCCTTTTCGAGCATCTCTTTAGATACATCTGCAGCCGCCGTTCGTACGATGATGCCCATTCCTTGAGGGCGAATTGATTCCACTAATTCTTCTAAGAAAACCCGTTTTTCTTCATCTTCAATGCGCCGCGATATTCCGATATTATCGAATTCAGGCATAAGTACAAGGTAGCGACCTGGTATTGTCACCAGCATCGTAACCCTTGGTCCCTTGGTCCCAAGAGGCTCTTTTGCCACCTGTACCATAATCTCCTGACCTTCACGAAGAATCTTTTCGATGGGAGTCTTATTGGTGGTGGAACGAGGATCAACATCGCTACCTTCAATGGCTTTTATTTTTTTCAAGTAATCGTCATCAACAACGTCGCCAACGTACAAAAATGCTGATCGATCCGTTCCAATATTGACAAAAGCAGACTGCATTCCTGGCAAGACCCGGCTCACCTTGGCCTTATAGATATTTCCTACCATGCCCCGGCTACTTTGGTTCTCAATATACAGCTCTGCTGTACGATCTCCTTCAAGTAAGGCGATCCTAGTCTCCGATGCATCAACATTAATTACTAAGCGTTTTTCCACGTCACGCCTCTTTCTCAATATCCGTGGCTAAGATTTTCTCCGAAACACCACAGTTCTCGTTTATAAAATGATTCATTTTAGAATTTATAGAATTTTCCTTTTGACCGACCTGTAAAATCCACTCAAGGAAAGACTCCTTGGATTCTACAATTGTGGCCAATCCTTCATTTGCCAATTTAACAGCTTCCATACTCGTGTGGTATAGAGGTCCAAAACATATCGAAAGCCCTCTTACGGCTGGTTCAAGTACGTTATGAACCCTGTGATGAAGAGCGCCTCCTACCATAGCATAGTCCGCACAGCCGTATAGCTCTGGTAAAATACCAATCTTATCGACGATTAATATATCGGTATTTTTTTGCAGCGTTTCCATCCTCGAAAACCGCGCCCAGGATAGAGATTTTGCATCACATCTCTGCTCAATCCATGCAATCATTTCAGCCGAAACATCATGCGGAGCGATGATCACGGGCAACAGTCCATATTTCGTCTTAATATCATCGACGGAGTTCAGAAACAGCTCAACCTCCTTATGCCAGGCGCTACCTAGTATCATCCGATGACGCTCACCCCACTTTTTATCCAACTCAGACTTCAGCGATAGCCAAAGTTCTTTTCTTTCAATTGTTCTTTGTAGGACACGCTCGTATTTAGTATCGCCAATAGCCCACATCCGATCCTCGAGATGTGGAGCAAGGTCTTGGAACATAGATTTATCAGATTCATTGACTGTAAAAATAGCATCAATATACCGCAGCAGAGACGCTTTAAGCTTTTTCTCAAACCAACCCAATCGCCTATGAATGACCGCGTTGATTAAGACCACAGTCCCATAGCCGGCAGCCACTGAGAGAAACCCTGGCCAAAGTTCGTATCGAACAACAAAGACCTGGCTTGGCCTGATAACAGAAAACACCCTTCGCCAAATAAATACGTCGTCCCAAGGGGCTTTTAAGCAAAGCCTGGGCTCATTTTGTGTCCGAGCAAACCGGATACCACTCTGAGAGAAAAACACAAAGCAAATCCCTAAATCTGGACTTCGGGCTTCAAGCCGATCTACCAAAGGTAAAGCCTGCTCATATTCACCTGCCGAACTTACAAAGAATAAAATACGCTTCCCGTAACTTGCCGCCCATACTTCCATATGATCCCACTGGCCCTGACTGTAGCGTCTCCCGTTAGCCTGAGGTCTCAAACTAGGAAATACATAGGAGGCTATTGCAATCAAAAGACCGATGACCCGGACGAGAAAGCCGTATAAACACATCCAGAAACTCAAGACTCAACCTTTTCTTCTACCGCCACTCTCGAAGTTAAAAGCTGAGCAATATCCGACGACGATAACAACCGAAAGCATAGATGATCTTCGTAACGGCAACCAACTTTGCCGTGCTTCGAACAAGGACGACAACCAAGCGAGCTTGAAATAGCTTGGCTATCCTCACGCCAGGGAGAAAAACCAAAGCCTTCTACAGTCGGCCCAAACATAACAAGACAAGGAGTGCCAACCGCTTCGGCTATATGACTTAAAGAAGAATCATTTGTCAGCGCAACAGAAACTTCTTTTAAGGCCAGGGCGGACTCCCAAAGTGATAATTTACCAGCAAGGTTCAGCGATGAGCCTTTCCAGCCTAGGGCGTCAATAATCTCAAGTGATCGTTCACGATCGACTTCGTTCCCAACGTATAGAATGTTTACCGAGTTTTCTGGACGTCCCTCCGCCACAAGTTTTTCTCTAAAAGACTCAAGAATATCAACAAATAAACTCGTTGGAGCTCGTTTGGTCTCATGAGCAGCACCCGGTGCAATAGCGACCCAGCTACCAAATCTAAGTTCTTTTTGCCAAGATTTTAGCTCTGTCGCGTGCTCGGTAGGAAGCTCTGGATGCGCCAAATCTGGTCTCAATCCATCCAGAGACTCTACCGGTAGTTGGTAGCGTAGCCCACGATATAAGGTATGAACCATATTCTGGAATTGATGCCACTCTACCGACCGGTAGGATTCTGGAAGCGACTTCGATCGCCCGCGAATCCGAGAGTTAAGCACCATACGTCCTCGTTTGATACTGTTCTTAGAACATGAGAAAACACTGGTATTATAGTTTTTTGCAAGAACTCTTCCTAGTGCACGCGATCGTAAACTAGTCTGAAGATCGATGACTAGGTGAACGTCGGCCAGTCTAGATGACAAGGAATCAAATGACATTGATTTCCCCTGATCCAATTCTACAGTGTCAATTTCGGGGTAGGCAGCTGCGATAAGCTGAAGCGCTGGTCCCCTGCCAATCCAAGTCAGCTGATAGGGTATGTTTGAACGTCTTAAAAAATTGAGACAGGCAGTCCCCAAAACCACGTCGCCGATACTTGAACTACGGATTATCGCAATCTTTATAGTTGGTTTGACTGTCACCGGGGTAAACAAAAAGCGCCTCCTTTTTAGCCACTATGCCTTCGCATGCTATAGCCAGGCTACGATATCAAATTGATTCCCATAGCACACCGTCAAATATCTGTGGAATCATCAGGTAATTTTTTCCTAGGCAGTCCATTTGTAGGTTTTGACCGGCCTGATATACTTTTAAGAGGGTTTGATGGCTTTCTACGGAGAATTCGTGTCACAAAATTCGATACAACAACCGAAACAAAGTAGAAAGCGATTTCTCAATATTATCTATTTCGTAGACTCCAATAAAACTAAGACGTTTAAACTCAGTCTAAAATCGTCTTACATTGTTGGCATCTTTCTGGTTGCCAGTATGATTTGGTCTGTGACTAGCACAGTATTGCTTATCAAAAGTTACAGCCACGACATCCAACAGACAGATAGAGTGAAAAAACTCTTATCAACTATCTTTACCTACCAAACCAGATATGACGGAATCTATGAAAAGAGTTACCCAACTAAGGCAAAAACTGCTCTCTCACAAACAAAGGGTGGCTCCGGCGACAGCGTGACAGCTGACGCTGACAAGGCCGACAGCAGCACCTCCAAAACCGGCACAAACCTCGCCGCTAAAAAACTCATAACACCAGACTCTGACAAAACTCAAAACCAAGTTGAAGAAGGTAAAAAGACCGCAGTTAAAGAAGACAATGTTAGTACAAAAGAGGGCATTAAGATTGACAAATACGAACCGGTGAAAAGTGATCGGAGCTTCTCGCTATCATTTGCCGTAAAGAATCTCGATCGTCCTACCCGAACTCATGGCTACGTAATCGGATTTGCCAGCTTCAAAACTGCAAGTGGCGAGGTAAAAGTGATTAGCTCTCCAAGTGACATCACTGAGTCTCAGGCAATTAAACCATGGGAGTTGCCGAGGGATCATCGGTTTGCCATCAAGTACTACACTCGAAAGACACTTAATTTTGAAGTTCCAAAAGAACTCACGGGTACGATGGAATCGATTAAAATCGTCGTAAATAGTAAGCACGTAAAACCACTGACGCTGACGTATAAAGTTGACCCAAGCCTTAGCCAGTTTCAAGAGGCCGCAGGAGCCAACTAAAGGATCATTCACAGCGAATGTGACGCGCTTTTAGAGTTTTACCATGAATATAAACAAGCTACTTCTGGTCGCCTTATCGACAGTAATGTTATTTGCCTGCTCTAGAGGCAAACAGCTACGCATCATTACAGTCCGCGTTACCAATGCAGACAACTTCCCCATCGCCAGAGCTGAAGTTAGAGTCAACGGTTCATTTGCTGGCATCACAAACGTTCAAGGATATACCCAGTTCTCAAAGAACTTGATCGATAACGATACGATCAATCTTACGATAGAAAAAATTTCTCGATCAACGTCTTATCTGCCGTCAAAGACATCATTAAAAATTACTCCAGGAAAAACTAACTTTGATGTTTCAACCAAATTAGTGTCTCCAAATATATCATTCGATTCTGATGCAAAAATTGAAGACGACACCGAGCCTACCGCTCAGCTCGACGAAAAACCCTCGGAAGTATTTGTGGAGACAAGTGAAACAAACGACAGTTCACCCGAAGAACCATTATTGCCCGAAGGGCAAGTCGAAATCCTTGAGGCCGACAAAACAAAATCAGGCCTCAAAGAAAAACCAAAGTCATTCGCTTTCCTTTATTTACATGGCTCAACAAAGGTGTTTAAGGACATTAAGGTGATGCCCGTTCCTCTAGAAAATCAAGTAAGCCTTTGCTATTTCAACAGTAGGGGCCGCTGCAGTATCCCTATTATCGAGCAAACCGAAAGTATCGAAGCCTTACTTATTCAGGGACCTGGAATTAAATCCCAAATTGTTGAGACAAATCTCGTATCTAATAAAAAAATCCATATACGCCTTGAAGAAGGAGACAATTTCCTCGTTCACACCTACTCTCAAGAGAGACGTCTCCGCCGTCCACTTCAAGGAATATCTATCTCAATTAATGAAAAAACATTGGGAGAAACAAATCGGTTTGGAATTTTCCTTTATGACCTTGAGGGAAAACTAGGAGATTTGATTAGCGTTACATTACGGTCGAGCAAACAAGTACCACAGAAGGTTGAAACTGATTACATTGTAGGGGGACCGTTATCATTAAGCTACAGGTTTCATGAGCCGCATACCAAGAAAAACATACTATTTTTACCACTTAGGTACACGGGAGCAAAAACAAGTCACACATCAAAGACGGCTGCAAATTCATTAGAAAAAAAGCTATTTAACTATACATTCAGTGCAGTCAAAGACTCGGGCCTAGCACAATTATCCAGAGCCAACAAGTCTAATAAGGAGCCTGACTACTACATCCAACCTGTAGCCGATATAGAAGAGAGTCAAACTTCCATTACATTCAATTTATTATCCAACAGTTCAAATATCCTCTCCTCAGAAAAAAGGGTGATCAGCGATAAAGACACTGCTTTAAAACAGTCACAGACATATTATGACTTAGCGAAGACTACAGCAAATAGCCTCCCACCTCTTCTACACATTAAGTCGATGAGAGGTAAACAACTCGAAATGCTGTCCCATCAAGATGAAAAGGAAACTAACGCAAATTTCAACTGGGTTGATGTTTACGGACTAAAAGGTGATCAGAACAAGTCTTATGGAAAAATTGCTACAGTAAGGGTTTCCAGTCAAGTTGGGAAACTAGTTCGAGGGATTATAGTTTCCGAAGAGCCCAATAGTCAAATAGTCCCTGGCTCGCGCTCAATCCCAAACTTCCAAAACTTAAATAGTACAGGTAAACTATTATCGATAAAAGATAAGAAAAGTCGCTTACCACTGCAAGGCGCGAGTATATATTGGAATGATACTTGGGTTGGGGCAACCACGGAAAACGGCAACCTACGACTGCCAGCTTCGTTAAATCCGTCAGGAGTTTGGAAAGTCAAAAAACCGGGCTACCGCCCATTGACACTCAACCCAAATTGGTTTGACAAACAGCAGATTTCAATCAGCATGGATGCCGTTAATACTATGCTCAAAATAGATTCTAATCCAAGTGGAGCAACGGTATTTATCAATGGAAAACGAATCGGGATCACTCCTCTATCAGCACAGATAAATTATCAGCCAAAACTCCGGCTTAGCCTAAAAAAAACTGACCACAAATCAATTGTAAAACTAATAAACTGGGAAAATGAAAGCATTGAGCTTACGAAGAAGAAAAAAATCAACTTAGAAAAAGATCATTTAAAGAGAGCCAAATTCTTTATGGAACGTCGAGATTTTTCATCAGCAGTGATCGAACTGAAAAAACTTAATAAAAATCACAGCGACTACATAAAAGGCAAACTAATTTTGGGAGAAATCTTTCTAGACCATAAAAACGACCCCGTCTCTGCCGCTGACTCCTACGCGCAGGTATCGGATTATTCAACAACAAAACGCAGAAGTAATGAAATTCCAGTAAGGCACCGCATCAATGAAGGTATTGCTCTATTCAAAATCGCAGTTAATTTGCAGGAAAGCCATCCAAATCTTGCAAAAAGGCACTTAGAATTGGCAAAAAACACGCTGGAAAAGATCCCTGACACGGCAGCAAAAGACACCCAGTTAAACGAAAGACTCCACTTTCATAAAGGATCAGTCCATAAAGCCCTTTGGCAATTAACTGGAGAACGCGACTTCCTAAACGAGGCCTTAGCCACCTTCAGTCACTTGTCAGGCCTAAGCGATCCCAGCGATAAAGCAAATAACCAGTCGATAAAAAACAAGGCCTCAAAGCTACTAGATGAGCTTAACATCGCCAGTCGCGAGGCTGAAACAAAGAACTTTTAAATAGAAAGTAAACTTGAGCGGAATAGAAAATGGAAAACAAAATTGGCGAAGCAACAGATGACAAAAAACAGTCAAAAATTGAAGACTATCTCACCGGCCCAAGAAAGAAGCGCAAGAACTACGTAATTCTTGCTACAGGCGAAAACTTCGATCAAGAACTAGGCCAAGCCATGGAAAGCTATGTTAGGAAGAACTATCCTCAGCTTTCCGTTTCGAAACCAGGCTCTCCCCAAGACTTAACAAGACAATTTGGTCGAAACATCTCATTACTAGCCATAGATGATAACTTCGATGATATCCATGTTGTCCTCGGATTAGTAAAAGCCCTCAAGGAAAAGAGACGCAACGAAACCATTCCCGTTTTATTTTTGACACGCAACAGCTCAAACTTAATCTCTCTCTATCACAATGAATTACTTCAGTACCACGAAACTGATGAGTATATTTTTTACCCGGGAATTACGCGGACTAGGGTTTTTTCGAAAATCAAAAACGGCATTGAAGAACAGAACAAACATAAAAACCGACGGTATTCTGTCTTTATCCCTATTACGTTTTATCATCTGACCCTTGATCAAATGGTTGAAGGTCAAATAGTTGATCTTTCTCTTCACGGGGCAGTACTAGAGGCTGATAAAGACATTATCTTTAAGGATGGCGATCAAGTACGCATCAATATTCCAGTAGGTGACAACCTCGACCAAAAATTAGGAGACTTTGTTAAAGTATCGGGACGCGTCAGACGGGTTTTTATATCGGGCTCAAAAATCTCGCTATCGTTCGAGCATATGACCAATAACCAAATGATTTCTCTCGGACGCTATCTCACTAGCCTTGTGGGAGCACAACTTCAAAAACAAGGGCAAAAACTAAAACATGCTATGGCAAACACGAACAAGCAAGAGAGTTGAAATCCCCGAAAGTCTCATATAGGACTTAAAGGGGAGGGCACCTTGCCTATGATCAAAATTATGTTTAAATCATTATTAGTCTGGCTAAAACGACTAACCGACCCAATTGTCGTATTCATTTTGCTGCAGGTAGTTTGGTTGGCGTTTGTGGTCCTTTGGGTCGTTTGGTTTGTAAACCAAAACGAAGCCTTTCAGCAAATTAGCGCCATCTTAGGGTCTTCTAGCATCCAATCTACGACAGGTATCATGACTTTAGTGATCGGCTCGATTTTACTAGGAATGATTCTCGTAGGGACCGTCGTGCTTTTTATTTTCACTCAGGTTCAAGGCAGCCTTTTACGACAGCAAAGATCTTTCGTATCGAGTGTGACCCACGAGTTAAGGTCACCTTTAGCCTCACTCCAGCTATCCTTCGAGACGATGCAAAGAGAAGGACTGCCAGAAACTGTTCGTGTTAAGCTATTCAATATGGTCCAAAAAGACATCGATCGACTCACGCGCCTCGTCGATCGTATCTTACTTTCGGCAAGACTAGATAGGGGTATTTTAGATAACCGCTCACAATTAGAGGTCTTCTGTTTAAAGGACCTAATTAAAAAGACTATAGAAGAAACAAGACACCTAGACACGAGTGTGCACGAGCGGATTACTATTCATTGCCCAGATCACCTCAAAGTTCGGAGCATTCCCATGGGAATGAGCATGATTCTAGGCAACCTCATTGAAAATGCCATAAAGTACTCTAACCCAGGGACTGCTATCAACATTCATGTAAAACGAGAGGACTACGAACTCAGGGTAGCCGTTGAGGATCAAGGCTTTGGCCTCAATTCCCGTGACCAAAGGAAAGTATTTAAGATGTTCCACCGCACACCAAGGGCGACTCGTAATGCAGTGCCAGGTACTGGATTGGGCCTTTTTATTGTAAAATCCATGGCTAAAGCCCTTGGAGGCCGGATTTGGGTCGAGAGTGAAGGGATTGGGAAGGGCTCAACCTTCCTAGTTGGGTTTCCTGAGCAAATAATACACAACAAAGACTAGTCTATTTTAACTAATTCTCCCTTTCGGTATGGCAAATATCAGCCACATTTGGTATGCAAGTTCGGTCATCAACGGGGCCAGACCCCAACCGAAAAGGCAGTAGCTTTGGATATTCGAAAAAAAATCCTACTAGTAGAAGACGAGCCAAACCTCGCCTTCAATATTGAATATAATCTGCAGGCCGAAGGTTATGAAGTCGATTTGGCTCACAACGGCAAGGAAGCGCTGAATTTATATCGCAACAATGGACCTTACACCCTTATCATTCTAGACATAATGATACCTGAAATAAATGGCTTTGAAGTCGCAAAGATCGTAAGGCAGGAAGACAAACTAACACAAATTCTAATGCTAACGGCCAGGGCATCTGAGCAAGATATCATTCAAGGCCTTGAAATAGGTGCAGACGATTACATGACCAAACCTTTCTCTTTCAAAGAGCTGCTGCTCCGAATCCGTCGCATGGCAGATCGTAGTGAGCTGTTTATGAAAGAGGTCGCTACCGACACCAAAATCTATCGTTTTGGCGAGGTTACCTGGAACACTGAAAAGCTGGAGATTAGCGGGCCTCAAGGTCAATACTTATTGACAGTGCTGGAAGCGAAGGTCTTAAATGAATTCGTTTGTAATCCCGAAACTATATTGTCGAGGAAGCACCTCCTAAATAAGGTGTGGGGTTTAAGCGGAAACGTCGAAACCAGGACAGTTGACAACTTTGTCATGCGATTGAGAAAGTATATTGAGGCCAACCCATCCCAACCGGTGTACCTAAAGAGCGTTCGGGGTCGCGGTTATAAATTTTGCGGAATGATTGAAAAGTGAGGTAAAAGCCTTTGAAGATTGAATTCGAAAAGTGGCACGGCGCGAAAAACGACTTTGTTACAATATGGATAAACCAGAGAGACGACTTGCTTAGAGACAGCCTCATTAGACAGGCCGCTGCCATCTGCACTCGGGACGGTTCAGGAATATCTGCTGATGGTATTTTAGTTCTGGAAGAGGAATCCTCCGAGACGATAACACCAAATAAACTAACCATCATTAATAGCGATGGCTCAATAGCTGAAACTTGTGGAAACGGCATTCGTTGCGCCGCCTCAAGTATACTCAGACGTGCACGAGATCAAGTAAAACTAGATACTGTCGAAGGGGGATTTGATCTTCCCATCGAGAATAGCGTGGTAACTTGTCGATTCTTGGGAGACGGAAACCTTGCCAAAGAGTCTCACTATCCCCTCGTATCCGTCTCGATGGGAATTCCGAAGATTAACGAACAAAATGTCGCGTGGCGGGAGATCCAGTCGGAAGTTAAGGCTGTCAGCAAAGAACTAAACCTACCTGAACTATTGAATGACTATGCTTTCATATCTATTAACAACCAACACCTGGTATTCTTTCTGGAAGACATGGATACCGACCTGCTACATCAAGTCGGAAAGCGTTTTCAGAGCTCGTCCCTTTGGGATGGGATCAATGTCCATCTTGTCAACGAACTAACTCAAGAAGATGTGAATCATGGCTCAGCCACAAAAAAACTCGGTCAAGAGATCGGAAACTACTATCGCGCCCTCATTTGGGAACGAGGTGTTGGCCCAACCCAGGCATGTGGATCTGGTGCCTGTGCGATTGCTAAAGCCGCGATAAATTCTGGATTTGTTGACAGAAGCAAATGGATTGGTATTGTTATGCCAGGAGACACACTGTTTACAAAACAGGCAGCGGACGACGATTCGATTGAGCTGGCAGGGCCGGTCGAGCATGTCTTCGACGGTAGTTTGTCTGTCTAACAAGCATCTTACTAAGCGAGCGATAGTGCAACTATGGACGAAGAACTGCAGATAAAACTTTTGCCGATTACTACGGCGCTCCGCGTCTATCATAGGCACGAGGTTCATGGCCTGACCAATATTCCGCAAAAAGGCCCTATTATTATTGCCTGCACTCACAGTCTTGCAACTTACGATATGCTGCTACTGATGACGGCCGTATATCAAAGATTTACAAGATTTCCCCGCGCTCTAATCGATCGAGCTTTTTATAAAGTTCCAAAATTGGGCGAGTTGATGGAAAGGCTTGGTTGCATCATTGGGACTCCAGAAAATGCTAAAACTCTATTACAAAACGGTGAGATGCTATATTTGGCTCCAGGTGGCATGCGAGAATCATTACGCCCGTCAGATGACCGATATCGTATCGTTTGGGGCAAACGTCGTGGATTCGCAAAGCTAGCTATCGAAACTGGATCCCCAGTAATCTTAGCAGCTTGTCCGCGAGCGGACGATATCTACAAGGTCTATCGCAACCCTGTCACAAGTTGGGCCTATAGACAATTCAAGCTACCTATTTTTTTGGCAAGAGGACTGGGTCCGACATTTGTCCCAAAACCTGTCAAGCTTGATCACTACCTCAGTAAGCCCATCAAGCCGCCAGTAAAAAAAGATGATCCAGCAGCTTTCAAGCGTCAAGTCTATCATTTCCATAAAAAGCTTATGTCGACGATGAATGAGATGATAGCGGCAGGAATCGTGCCTCACTAACACCCAGCGCCGATTAGGAACTAATATGTATCGCAGACTTTCCATTGGGATACTTCTTTTCGTTTTGGCAGGATGTTTAATTTTTCCCAAGGCTATCCTAAACAGCCCCATGCGTCTTCTAACGCACGACGATACAAGTCAGATTTCAAAACCACTAGATTTAGCAATAATCATGATGGGAAGTCCCTTTTCTAGAACCGAAAGAGCTATCGAGTTATTGAGAGAAAATAAGATCAAGCAACTGGTATTCGCTGAATCAGAATTCAGTCGTCTTGCGATTGAAGGCTACGCTCCCTCGGATGGTCAACTCACAAAAGATCTTTTGATCAAAGCTGGAGTATCTCCCGATCAGATTCTTTTCTATCAAGATACAAGGAATTCCTCTAGTATCTCAGAGCTTAGATTTCTTTCGGAACAACTGCAGCAAAAAAGAATTCTACCGTCAAGAATAGGAATAATCACTAGTTGGTACCATTCTAGTCGAGCTATCTGGACTGCATCACAAATTTTTCCAGAAAGTATCCAGTTGATTTCCCTTCCGACTCAGCCACCAGATGCTTGGTGGCTTAAAGAATCTGATTTTCTGGCAGTTGTCATCGAGTATATTAAGTGGCTGTATTACTTAATTCAATATTAATGGAAAGATGGTATCCATGAATCTGACTCTAAGATTTGCCTTTACCCTGGTACTTTTCCTACTAGCTCGATCCTATTTTATATTTGATTCTTCCCTCACTTTTAAAGGGTGGGATTCGGATAGCGCGATCATAGGTCTCATGGCAACAGACCTGTATCAGAATGGAAATTTTCCATATTATTACTGGGGGCAGGAGTACTTAGGCCCCTTGACTTCTTGGGTTTCTGTCCCGATTCAGCATGTATTCGATTTCATAGGGACATCAGTATCCATAGAAAAAAAACCTTATCTTGTCCATCCTTTAACACTATCTATTGCTTCAAGCCTTGTTTTCTTTACAGGTTTTTTTGCCATCAGTGAAATCATTCGAAAATCTTATTCTCCGTTTGCGGCATATATGTTTCTTCTCTTAGCTTGTGCGTCAGGCTCGTTTCTCGCCAAGTTATCCTTTAGACCTTTAGGGCATGAGGCACTATACCTTTGCATCGGGATGCTTGCTACGAGCACATATTATTTACAAAAGCAACCTATCAATCGAGTATATCAAGTATGGTTTGGGGCTACCATCGCACTAGTACTTTGGATTCATCATGGCGCAATGCTCCTATTGGCCGCCATTGCGGTCGATTATGGAGTCAAACATCATCATAAAGTTTTAAAAAACTTGTTATATGCAGCAAAAGCGACATTCACCGGAGGACTTACACCTTTCTATGCGCCAAAGAATGCCGCCCTAATAGGCCTTTACTTCCTGCTTGGCCTAGCTGTCATGAGAATAACAGGGGGATTTATGCTGGATTTTCTTCGACTGGACGTAGATACTAGCATATTCGGTATACCTGTTAGAGCGGGAAATGGAAGCAAGTTGATAAAAGCGACTTTGATTCCGGTCGTCCTTGTATTAGTAACCATGTTCCTACTTAGGCATGGTATCGATCTACGCCCACTACCGTCTTTAGTTAAGAAGTACTCAGCCACATTATTAGGCTTTGTAGCCATATATGTCACTAAACCTATAGCTGAATCCCTTGGCTTCTTCGCAAAAAGCTATACCTTCACTCCTCGCATCGCAAAATACGATGATTTTCTAAGATTAGATACCTTCATTCTGGACTACTTAACTGGATTCATCTTTCCGAATATTGATGTTCCAATATCTTTGACTCTTATATGCATTTTGCTCGCCAGCTTTGGCTACACCGTATATTTAACCGTCAGAGCAAACGCTCCAAAAGTTATCCGCTGGGGCTGCTATATGGGCTTAATAAACACGCTAATTATTTTAACTACGGGCTTATTTATCCCGAGGTATGGTTTATTATTTCAACTATCTCTCTTTATGTCTCTCGCTTATATTGTCGTACTATTAATTACTGACGAACGGTATAAAAAAACTACGATTTCACTCCGTACTATGGCAAGTTTCAGTATTGCTGCTGCTTTAGTTATCGGACTGGCGAAAGACCAGTTAGGTCTAAAAGCACAAATGCAACGTGAAATCCCCATCTCAAAGGAATTGGAATCGTTTGCCACTGGAAAATGTCAGGTTTATTATGCAGACTATTGGGATGCTTATCGGATTGAATTCCTAACAGCGGGACGAGTGAAGTTTGTACCATGGAAGAGTCAAGATAGACGACCGAGGTTATCGGCCCAACGCCAGGCTTCCAATCTGACTCCATGCTGGTACACCAAAGGTAAGATATCGACTAAAGGACCCACAATGTAGCAGTTGTTCAAAATCTTCAAGATTCACTTGAAATGACTGATCACACTAAGAGTACTGGAATAGAAAATATTGTATTGGTATTCTTATTAGCTGCTAGGAAAAATTAAGCAAATAGGTGAAATCAATATATGAAGCATGTTGCTGTAATTGGAGCAGGCCCGGCTGGAATGACAGCGGCATATCAACTAAGTAAGGCTGGTTACAGCGTGGACGTTTTTGAAGCTGACTCCCAAGTTGGCGGGCTATCGAAGTCCCTTAGTTTATGGAACCAGACTGTTGACCTCGGACCACACAGGTACTTTTCCAACGAAAAACGGATCAACGAACTTTGGCTTGAGGTGGTAAAAAAAGACTATGTTATGGTTGATCGTTTGACGAGGATCTTCTACAAGAATCGATTTTTCTTTTATCCGCTAAAACCATTTGATGCATTGCTAAAACTAGGAATTTGGGAAGCTATCAGATGCGTATTGTCCTACGGTAAATATGCAGTCTTTAAGAAACCTATAGAAACAGATACTTTTGATCGGTGGGTCACTAGTAGATTCGGGAAAAGACTATTTGAAATTTTTTTCAAAACTTATAGTGAGAAGCTTTGGGGATTGAACTGTGAGCAAATAGATGCAGATTTCGCATCTCAAAGAATTAAGGGACTAACACTCTTTGGTGCAATCTGGAATGCCCTTTCTGCAGGCAAGGGAAACAAGCATAAGACCCTAGTTGATCGCTTCGCATATCCCATAGGCGGGACCGGTGCCGTCTACCAAAAAATGGCTGACCACATAGAAGAAAACGGCGGGAAAATTAGACTGAAAAGTCGAATTGTTGGTGTGAACACACTTCAAAAAAAGGTAACCGGTCTAAAACTCGCCGATGGATCGGAACCAGTATTTGATCATGTGATAAGTACTATGCCTCTTACTCATTTAGTAAATAGTCTACCATCGAAACCAAAACTGGTGGAAGATGCTGTCGCCAGTCTAAGTTTTCGTAACACAATTCTTGTCTATCTTGAGGTACAAAATAAGGATTTGTTTCCTGATAATTGGCTATATGTCCATACGCCTGGCATAAAGTGTGGGCGTGTTACAAACTTTCGCAACTGGTCGAAGGATCTCTACAAATCAAGTGCTGCCAGTATCTTGTGTATGGAGTATTGGTGTAATGATACTGATGAAATCTGGCAGCTAGGAAACGAGCAACTCGGAAGACTCGCTCAAGAAGAAATTATTAAAACAGGATTAACCAAGGACAGTAAGATATCAAACACCTACGTCGTGCGCGTCCCTCGGAGCTATCCCGTATACAAAGTTGGTTACAAAAGCCATCTCGAACCGATTATAGATTTTCTAGATCAATTTGATAGCCTAATCCCCATCGGGCGGTACGGCTCTTTTAAATATAATAATCAAGATCACAGTATACTCATGGGGCTTTTAGCAGCAGAAAACATCATTGCTGGTAAAAAAATTCATGATCTTTGGAATATCAATACAGACGACAGCTACCAAGAAGAATCGACAATAGATGAAACGGGACTCTCGTCACAAAGAGAGTTAACTCCAGCTCACTAACAGTACTAATAACAGTTATTCAATCGCAAGGGAGCTAAAATGAAAATAATCGTGACGGGAGGAGCAGGATTTATTGGATCTGCTGTCATTCGAATGCTATCCAATAAAAAGGATTTTAAAATCCTCAACATCGATAAACTTACTTATGCAGGTCACTTAAGTACGGTTGATCCATTTGTCAGCCCCACTCGATATGAATTCCTTCAGGCCGATATTTGTGACGAATCTAGCATGAAGCAAGCATTCTTGGATTTCCAACCAGATGCTATCATGCATCTAGCCGCTGAATCACACGTCGACAGATCGATTGACGGACCTAACCAGTTTATTAAAACCAATATCAATGGAACTTTTAATCTATTGAATATCGCGAGAGAGTATTGGGAAAGTCTATCCTTCGATCGGAAAAAACGATTTAGATTTCATCATATATCCACCGACGAAGTCTATGGATCGCTAGGCGAGGAAGGTTTGTTTTGTGAATCGACTCCCTATGACCCAAGATCTCCCTATTCAGCCAGCAAAGCTAGCTCAGATCATTTAGTTTCTGCTTGGCACCATACTTTTGGTCTACCCACGGTGATGAGTAATTGTTCCAATAATTATGGATATTTTCAATTCCCAGAAAAACTGATTCCTGTGATGATCCTAAAGGCAAGAAAAGGTGAATCACTACCTGTCTACGGTAATGGGTCTAACGTCCGCGACTGGCTATATGTCGATGATCATGCTGAAGCACTTCTTACGGTATTACAAGAAGGTACTATCGGTGCATCTTATAACATTGGCGGCAATAATGAGAAAACAAACCTCGAAGTGGTCCAAACTATTTGCGATATCATCGATGAACTTGAGTCACCACTACCAATCGGACCAAGACGAAATCTGATCACTTTCGTCAAAGACAGACCGGGCCATGATTTAAGATATGCAATTGACGCAAGCAAAATAAAAAATGAACTCAATTGGACCCCAAAAGAAACCTTTGAAACAGGTATCCGTAAGACAGTTACCTGGTATTTAGAGCAAGCTGATAATTGGTGTCAGACGATCCAAAACCAAAGCCACATCGGATATCGTCAAGGCATCGATAATCGCGGAGATGTCACAGTATAGGTGAAGATCATCATGGAAGTAGTAGAAACAGCATTACCTGAAGTCAAACTTATCAAGCCAAAGATTTTTGGCGATGATCGTGGATTTTTTTATGAAAGCTTTAGAAAACAAGTCTATCAAAATCACGGCATAACACTTGAATTCGTTCAAGATAATCTTTCCAAATCAAATAAAGGTGTTTTAAGGGGACTACATCTACAGAATCCTAACTCCCAGGGTAAGTTAGTTACAGTCCTTTCTGGTGAAGTCTACGATGTCGCCGTCGACGTCAGGGTCGGCTCCCCGAATTTTGGGAAGTCAGTTGGTTTCTATCTATCAGAGCACAATAAACATCAACTTTGGGTTCCTCCTGGATTCGCTCACGGATTCCAAGTAACCAGCGAATCAGCCACTTTTTTTTACAAGTGTACGGACTATTATAATCCTCGTTCTGAAATGTCCATTTTATGGAATGATCCCAAAATTGCTATAGATTGGCCTCTACCTGATCCGAGTCTATCGGAAAAAGATAGGACCGCTTTATCCCTTGATTCAGTTGAAGAGAGTCGATTGTGTCGATATACGGAGAACACATGATTGATCTGTTAATCATTGGGACTAATGGTCAAGTTGGTTCAGCCCTAAAACAATTAGCACCAAAGAAATATAAAATCGCAACCACAACAAGGAACGGAACTCCAGAAGATTACTCACTGGATCTATCAATTCGTGATCAAATCTCCGACCTACTCAAAAAACTAAAACCTCGCGTCATCATTAATGCTGCCGCTTACACAGCTGTCGATCGAGCGGAAGAAGAAAAAGAAAATGCCTATATGATTAATGCTGATGCAGTGCAAACACTGGCCGAAGTATCTAGCGAAATAGGTAGTATATTCGTTCACTACTCAACAGACTATGTATTCGATGGAGATACTCGCACATGCTGGGAAGAGACAGACCCTACCTCACCAGTGAATTCTTATGGCAGTAGTAAACTGGCAGGTGAAACTAAGATCAAAGCTAGCGGTTGTAAGTATTTAGTTTTGAGGACTTCTTGGGTATATAGCCACACGGGGAATAATTTTGTAAAAACGATGCTTCGTTTAGGGCTCGAAAGAGATGAACTTAGAATAGTCGCTGATCAAACAGGAAGACCTACCAGTGCTAAAGAAATCGCACAGGTGACCTACAGGATAATCGAGACATGTTTAACAAACCCTAAGGTTCTCAATCAGGTTTACCATTTAGCATCCAATGTAGAAAAAAGTTGGTTTGATTTCGGAAAGGATATTTTCCATGAAGCCCAAAAATATAACTCCAAGTATGCAAAAATCAAAGTCGAGGCTATAGGAAGTGAGCAGTACCCAACTCCAGCTCGCAGACCAAAGTACAGTACTTTAAGCACAAAAAAGATCGAAAGCGTATTAAAGAGTAATTTCGAGATTGATTATGAAGGCCATCTGTCAGAGTGTATTCTAAAGATAGTCTCAACAGATCATAAAACTCCAAGTTAATCGATATTTTTTCTTAACTCACGCGAAGGGTTTCCAACGACGACCGAATGTTTCTTGACGTGACTCAAAACCACAGAACCCATACCAACCATTGAATGAGAGCCTACTTCTACGCTTCCACGAAGGCTTGAACCGGTCCCAATATAGCAATTATTGGAAACTCTGCAGTCACCCGAAATGCTAACCCCACCCGCAATAAGAGTAAAGTCTCCCACCTTAACTCCGTGACTTACAACTGTCTGAGGCAACACCATGACAAAAGAAGCCAATTCAACTGAAGAAGCAATACAGACTTGCTGGAGCACTACAACACCATCACCTAGCTTAGCAGATCTCGACGCATAAGACGAAGGGTGAACAATTGAGGGAAATCTCTTCTTACTTATTTCAAGCGATTCAAATATCGAATGACGCCTCATATGATTATTGGGGCTTCCAATAGCGAAGACTAAATCTCCGTCGTAGCCTTTTAGATCAACCAGCTTACCCAATACTGGAAAACCTGAAAACTCCTTCCCGTGCAGTGCTGGATTATCGTCGAAGAAACCAATAGGTCTGAATACGGTCTTTCCCATACTATGATTAATATCTAAAATGGTTTCCAAAATATCGACACTATTACCACCAGCACCAATAACAGCAATATCTTTCATGAGAATTCTCTTTTTATCGAATAAGATTTTTGGACAGCAACAAGTTTTTCTAAGAGTTCCGATGCTTCAAATCTTGTAATAAGTCATATACCAATCAACGAACCTTCCGACACCCGTCTCTAAATCTGTCTCAGGCATAAACTTTATAAGTTCAGATAAATCCGAGATATCAGCAGACGTAGCTTGAACATCGCCAAGCTGGAAAGGCATCAACTTTTTCTTAGCCGTCTTTCCTAATTTGCTTTCCAAAATTTCAATCATATCCATCAACTCAACTGGTTTACCGTTACCAATATTTAGCAACCGATATGGAGCTGAACTGGTCGATGGATCCGGCTTATGCGCATCCCAATTTGAACCTACCTGCGGAGGGAGGGGGATTAGCCTTTTGATCGACTCGACAATATCTTCAACATAGGTAAAATCGCGGCTCATATTTCCTTGATTAAAAACCTCAATTGCCTCACCATTTAAGATCGCCTTGGTGAATAAGAATAAGGCCATATCTGGCCGCCCCCAAGGGCCATAAACGGTAAAAAACCTTAAACCAGTGGTTGGGAGCCCAAATAAATGACTATAGCTGTGGGCCATCATTTCATTGCTTTTTTTACTAGCAGCATAAAGCGTTAAAGGGTGTTCAGTCGAATGATGAGGTGAAAACGGCATTCGCTTGTTGGCACCATAAACCGAACTTGTTGACGCGTAGATAAGATGTTCAATATTTCCAAACCGACATGACTCCAAGATATTCGTAAAACCTGTAATATTACTATCTATATATGCATGCGGATTCTTGAGGGAGTACCTAACCCCTGCCTGAGCTGCTAGATTCACGACAACGCCTGGCTTGTAGCGTTCAAATACTGCCTTAACCGACTCCGCTTCAGCAATATTAACTTGTTCGAACGAAAATGTTGGTCGATCAATAATTTCCTGAAGCCTAGCATTCTTTAGGTTCACGTCATAGTATGCATTCAGACTGTCGATCCCCAAAACGCTATATCCAGCCTCTACAAGACACTTTGACAGATGAAAACCTATGAAGCCTGCAGCCCCCGTCACCAAAACTCTACGCTTTTGTTCACTCATTTTTTAACCTAGTTACAAATGGTACAATTTATCCCAATTTAGCATTAAAAAACTCTGAATAACCATGTTTTTTGAAAGAATTTATAGACTAAGGTCAACACACGTTCTAATCTGACTAATTAAAAACAAATCTAGTATTTGGTGAGATTCTATGAAAAATTTTGCACTTATTGGCTCAGCTGGATATATAGCTCCACGCCATTTAAAAGCCATTAAAGATACTGGCAATCATCTAGTCGCTTCCGTTGACCCTAGTGATTCTGTTGGCGTGGTCGATAAATTTTACCCTGAAGCTAAATTCTTTACCGAAATCGAAAGATTTGATCGATTTCTTGAGAAGCTTCGTTATTCGGACAACGACCAAAAAGCGGATTATATTAGTATTTGCTCGCCCAATTATTTACACGATGCTCATGTTAGGTTAGCACTCAGGGTGAGAGCGCATGCCATTTGTGAAAAGCCACTGACGATTTCTCCGTGGAATCTTGAAGCCCTGGAAGCTTTAGAGCAGGAATATGGTAAGAGAGTTTATACCATCTTGCAATTACGGCTACTAGAAAGCTTAAAAAAGATCCATTTGGAAAATTTTCATCGTAAAGATGTTGCAGAAGTTGATCTGTCGTACATAACAAGACGCGGACCTTGGTATCATACCTCATGGAAAGGCCAAGAAACAAAATCAGGCGGCATTGCCATGAATATTGGAATTCATTTTTTCGATATATTGCTTTGGATTTTTGGACCATGCACTGAGAGTCAAGTGCATTATCGCGACAGCGAACGCATGGCAGGAATGCTTCGTCTTGAAAGGGCTAATGTCAGATGGTTTCTTTCGATCGCAGGCAAGGACCTTCCGGAAACTTGTGTTAACCAAGGAAAATCAGCATTTCGTTCGCTTAAAGTAGATGGTGAAGAGATTGAGTTTTCAACAGGGTTTGAGGATCTTCATACACTATCCTACCGTGAAATACTCGAGGGACGTGGCTTTGGATTAAGTGAAGCAAAGCCAGCCATAGACTTGGTCCATCGGATCAATCGTTCCGAAACCACAAGTGGAAAGCAAAATTTACATCCAAACCTGGTGCAAGTATGAGTGAATCTTACTTTAGTCACGAAACCGCTGTGGTCGACAAAGGTGCAAAAGTAGGTAACGGTACAAAAATCTGGCACTTTTCTCACATTATGGGCACAGCCGAAATCGGACCATCCTGTACTCTAGGCCAGAACGTAATGGTCGGCAACAACGTCACCATCGGTAAAGGCGTCAAGATACAAAATAACGTATCCATTTATGAAGGAGTAACGCTCGAGGACTATACCTTTTGCGGTCCTAGCATGGTCTTCACAAATATTAAAAACCCTAGATCTGCCTTCCCTCAAAGAGGTTCCGAGTTCTACTTAAAAACGACAGTGGGATATGGCGCTTCACTTGGCGCTAATTGCACAATTGTTTGCGGTATTGATATTGGTAAATGGGCTTTCGTGGGAGCTGGTACGGTTGTTACCAAAGAAATACCTGACTATGCGATGGTTGTTGGCAACCCGGCCAGACAAATTGGATGGATGTGTGAATGCGGTAAAAAACTGGAATTTGATAATCTTGGTAAATCCAACTGTACTTGTGGACGTAAGTTTGAGGTAATAAATGATCGAAGAATCCAGAAAATCTCCCAACGATCCGGTAACTCACAAAAAAATACCCATGATGGACTTGACGGCAGCTTTTGATACCGATGCTATACTCGCCCGTCTAAAAGCAGTCTTAGAAAATGGTCGGTACATCAACGGTCCTGAAGTTCAGGAATTAGAACAGAAGGTCTCAGACTATTTGGGGGTTGAGTATGCAGTAGGGCTGAATTCTGGAACTGATGCCCTAGTCATAGGATTAAGAGCAGCCGGTATCGAAGAAGGCGATGAAGTAATAACGACACCCTTCACTTTTTTTGCTACAGCAGAGGCCATCCATCACTGTAAGGCCAAACCTATATACGTAGATATTGATCCGAACACATTTAATCTTGATATGGATTTGGTTGAAAAAGCTTTAACACCGAGAACAAAGGCGATTATTTGCGTCCATATGTTTGGCAATGCATGCGATATGGCTCACCTAGAACAAATTTGCCAAAAGCACTCGATTAAACTAATTGAAGACTGTGCTCAATCGTTTTCTGGAACCTACCACGGTAAAAAGCTAGGAAGCTTTGGTGATGTCGGAGCCCTTTCATTTTTTCCTTCGAAGAATTTAGGAAGTATCGGTGATGCTGGTATGATCGTTACTAACTCTCACGACATCTATACATCAGCAAAAATGTTAAGATCCCACGGCTCCTTAAAGAAGTATCATAATGAAACAATCGGCTATAATTCCCGACTCGACACCATTCAAGCGGCTTTCCTTCTAGAGAAGATCATTAAAATCGATGAAGCGTTTACGCGTCGAAATGAAATTGCAGCACTTTACTCAGAGATCTTAGCGGGCAACAAAGGCATTCATACGCCAAAGCCAGTTCAAGGACATGGTCATAGTTTCCATCAATATACTCTTAGAGTCGAAGGCGGACGCCGTGACGGTTTGAAAGAATGGTTAGCCACCAAACTGTGTGATAGCATGATTTATTACCCGATCCCGTTACACAAGCTGCCCATCTATCAGAATTCAGATATGGGCCCTCTTCCTATTTCAGAACGAATTTGTAGCGAGGTACTGAGTCTTCCTATTTGGCCAGAAATGTCCAACGAAACAGTAGAAAAAGTAGCCGAGTTAGTTCAAGACTACTTTCGACGGAGTTAGTTAAGTTACTGCAGATGCTTGTTCGATTCCATATCAAACCACATAGCGAACAAAGTATTCTGCACTCCAATAATTGCACAAAACATAAATGCTAAAAAATTAGTTTTGGGAATGATTCCTGTTTCTAGGGTCATATAAACAATACGTAGCAACAAAGGAACACTGATCAATAAAAGCGAAACTCCCACACCATAGAAAAATATCAGTGGGTGAAAATCTCGAATGACATATTTTTCTTTCATTCGCTTGAAAAAAAGCTTCACCAAAAGCCATCCGATGGTGAATACAACCTTCCTAACCTTAATTCCGGATACTTCACCAACGTTATAAACAGGCTCTACTGGAACATCGCGAACTTTAAAATTATAGATATTCAGTGAAACCAGTAGATCATTCGGTTGACCATAACGCCGAAACATACGATCCCAATTTATAGTATGAAGGGCTTTCTTGTCTATGGCTGTATACCCAGTCTGAGAATCGGCCACATGCCAGTACCCAGAGGCTATTTTTGTCAGGAGTGAGAGTGCTGAATTCCCAAAATATCGTATTTTGGGAATTTTTTTAAAAGCTTCTCCAGTGAAAAGCCGATTACCTTTAGAATAATTGACTTCTCCTTTAGCGACAGGGTCTAAAACAGCGGGAAGATCATCTGGATTCATTTGAGCATCACCCGCCATAACAACAGCTATATCATAATCGTTATCCCGAGCCCACTTGTAGCCAGCTGCAATAGCGCCACCAACTCCTTGATTAAACTTTAAGTCAATCAACTCTAAGCGCTTATTACCTTCCTCAATAAATCTATTTACGACGGCAGAGGTATTATCTGTACTGCAATCATTGCAGATTACGATCTTATCAACAATTTTGGGCATTTCATCTATCACGCGCCCAATTAGTTTTTCTTCGTTGTAGGCTGGAACTACTACCACAACAGTTTTATCTAAATACATTCATAACACCTTTTACTAGGTCTACCATTATACGGTCTGTAGATACTCGCTCAGATAAAGTAGCGACCATATCGTTAATCTTCGATTTTGTTTACCGTTAATATGAGAACCGACGATTGAGTATATCGTATCGCGATCCAAAACTTCGAATAGGGGACTATTCTTTCCAAGTAGTCTGTTTTTTACATATTCAATACTATCACCTTTAAACCAAGAAGCATCCGGCGCAGAAAATCCTTGTTTTTTTGCTTCAGTGATTTTTGAAGGAATATATCTGGTCATAGTCTCTCTTAGTAGCTGCTTACCATCCTTTGATTTAGTGAAGTACTTTTTCGTTTTTTCGCCAGGAGTCAGTTCATCAAGCGCTACAACTTCAGTAAACTTTCCAAGTTTTAGAGGGACAGGTAGGTTCATGGCAAAGTCAACTAAATCATTATCAAGAAATGGAACCCTAGCTTCTAGGCTATGAGCCATACTTAATTTATCCTCAACCAGCAGAAGACCATGCAGAAAAGTCTTAGCCTCAAAATAGAGAGACGCTTTAAGATACTCCTCTGGCGACACCTCAATTGAGTCTAAAAAATTACACGGATATACGCGAGAAAATCGTTCAAAAGGCATAGCTTGATCATAAGGCTGCTTTAACCTTTTGAAAATTCCCTGTTTCTCATTGGGAAGAAGAATCCTATCCCAAACGGAATAGTATTTGGAAAGATAGTGAGGCACGTTCTTGTTCACCACCGCCCCATAATATCTCCAGGGATAGCCTCCAAATATTTCGTCACCGCCGGTCCCTGCGAGAGCAACTTTACAGAACTTACTAGCAAGTCGAGCTACATAGAAATTAGGGTAGGATTGACCTACTCTTGGCTCTTCGAGATGCCTAACTAGACTGGGCAATGCACGTTCCATATCCCCGGCCTTTAAAACCATCTCGTATTGCTCCGTTTTAAAAGCATATGACATAGCTTCAGCAGTTACTCTTTCATCAAAGGCTAATTCTAGACCTGAGGCCGAGCTCAAATCGAAACCAACAGTAAATGTCTTTAGATCAGGTAGGGACCGAGAAACGATTGAAGCAATAGAACCTGAATCAATTCCTCCACTCAGATAAGATCCGACCTCGACATCACTAAGCAACTGTCGATTCACAGCCTGCTGAAACAATCGATCTAATTCCTCAACATACTCTCTCTGATCTTTGATTTGTCGAGGACTGTGAAAGCTAAAGTCCCAGAATTGGTTAAGCGTTAAATCACCTTCACCCAAACTTATATTTCCGGTATATCCAGCAGGGAAAACCTTAATAGCTTTATCCAAGGTATCACTATGGAAAAAATTTTGAAAACTCAGGTATTCAATCAGAGCTGATTCGTCAAGTTCATGTCGATAATCAGGGTGTTGCTTAATAGCTTTCGCCTCAGATGCAAATAGTAGTGTACTACCAAAGAACGCGTAATAAAGGGGTTTAACACCAAATCGATCGCGACATAAGAATAGCTTTTTTTCTTTTTTATCCCAAATAACAAAAGCAAACATTCCATTAAACTTTAAAGCAGCAGAGCTTCCCCACTCAACGAAGGATTTTAAGACGACTTCTGAATCACTTTGGGAGTAAAACTTGTGCCCCAGAGACTCCAGCTCAGCTCGAAGTTCAAGAAAATTATAGATTTCCCCATTATAGGACATGACAAACCGTCCATCGGGACTTTGCATAGGTTGATGACCGGCAGGGCTTAAATCGAGAATCGAAAGCCGTCGATGCCCCAGACCGATACTACCATCAACAAATATACCTGAATCATCTGGCCCTCGATGAGCGATAGCTTGATTCATTCGCTTCAAGATGGGACTAGCTACTATTTTTCCATCAAGGTGAAAAACACCGGAAATTCCACACATGTTGAGCTTAACCCTTCAACAGTTCTTTCTTAAGCTGACCAATCACAAATTCTTGCTCTATATCAGTCATTTGCGGATATAAGGGGAGCGAAAGTGATAGCTTTTCTGCAAAAAACGATTTAGGGAACATCTCCGGTGAAAGACTGTACTTGTTCTTATAAAAGTCCAAATTTACAACCGCATGGGTACCTTGTCGCGTAGAAATACCCTGGTCTTCTAGCTTTCCCATAATCTGATTACGTCTACGATTGAATTCTTCCACATTAGCCAACGTGGGTTCTTCAGGAGAAAAAAGACAAACAAATGACTGGTAGCTATGAGTGTAATCATCATGCCTAAATGGCAATCTAAGACCTGGAATATCACTCAGCTCGTCAAAATAGATTTGAGCTCGTTTTCTACGATTCTCCAAAATATACCCAGCCTTTTTAAGCTGAGTCACGCCAAGTGCTCCCTGTATATCGGTCATCCGATAGTTAAACCCTAAATGTGGAAAAGATGGCAGTAAAAAAGCAGCGCGAGAGGTGTGCCTATCAAAATCAGTTTTCGACGCACCATGATCTCTCATCGACGTCACCAGTTTGTAATTATCTTCATTCTGAGTCAGCAGCATACCGCCTTCACCAGTCGTAATGGCTTTCCTAGGGTGAAGGCTAAAAGCACCATAGTCCCCTAGGGTCCCCACATGCTTCGACTTGTAAAAAGAGCCGAATCCGCAAGCAGCATCCTCAATAACCGCTAGATTATGAGTTCTGGCCAAGCTCAATATGGGATCCATATCTGCCGAGAGGCCAAAAAGATGAACCGGGAGTACGGCCTTTGTTTTCTCGTTAACTAAGGATTCTAGGTGATCGATATCTAAATTAAATGTATCTAGGTCAACGTCACAAAATCTTACTGTAGCTCCCTGGTATTCAACGACATTAGCCGTACTGATCCAAGTAAACCCAGGAACAATAGCTTCATCACCGGGCTTTAATCCAATAGCCGCTGTCGCTAGGTGTAACCCGGTGGTACACGATGTACAAGCTGCAGCTTTTAAACTACCCGTATATTCAGCAAAACCATCTTCGAATTTCTTGACAAACGGTCCCTGGACGACCCAACCATTTTCAAGTGGCTGCCTAATAATGTCTAAATCATCTTGATCAAAATATGTCTTCGTAATTGGAATTTTCATTTTGCTTGCGCCGCCCTTTTCTTAACAAGATTAATATGAGCTGACCGCCATTCGATGAGCTTTTTTAGGCCTTCTTCTAGTTCGATTTGGTATTTAAAACCTAAATCTTTTTCAGCGGCTTCCGTACTTCCTATACGATTAGTTACGAAGCTTTTTCCTTCTTCCTTGTATTCTATTTGCAAATCAGAACCTGTAATCTTTAGAAGTAGCTCACAGACCTCCTTAATTGAGGTTTTCGTACCACTACCTATGTTATAGAACCGGTCAGTTGCTTCAGATTTTAAGGCGCATATGTTTGCTTTGGCTACATCTTCGACAGAAATAAAGTCGTAGCTCTGTGACCCATCTCCGTACACTATTGGCGGCAGACCTTGATCGATTCTATCCAAAATTTTCATAATTACAGCTATATATGTCCCTTTATAGTCCTGTCTGGGACCATATACGTTCATATACCTCAAGCCCGCATAGGATAGTCCGTTGCGGTCATTAAACGCCCGGCACATGGCTTCACCAGCAATCTTGGTTGCACCATAAAAGGTTCTATTCATAAACGGGTGATCTTCAGTCATAGGCAGCTCAACGGCATCACCGTAAACTGAAGCAGATGAAGAATATACTAGTCTTTCTATATTGTGATCTCGACAAGCCTCAAGAACGTTGAACGTACCACGAATATTGACATCGAAAGCCGACCGAGGATAATCATAGCACTGAAGCAGCCATAGTGCTGCAAGGTGGATAACCGCATCATGCTCTTTGACAGCAGCGTTCAGTATGTCTGTATTGAGTATGTCACCGCCTACTTCAAATATTTTAGTCCTTGGATCTTTTAATGCAAATTCAAGATTTTCTTCTGTACCACGACAAAAATTATCATATACCGTCACAGCCTCTACATCTTCGCCGAGTAGTTGATCTACAACGTTCGAACCTATGAAACCGGCTCCACCGATAACGAGAATTTTTTTACCTTTGATATCCATACAACCCTCCTAGCAGAGATCAGTAAAAACATGCCAATATATCGCAAAGGGACAGACTGATGATGAATGATTTTGCAGTCCAGCGCAATTGGAATTTCGGTTGCTCAATATTGATAGCTTAGACGCCGACTATATTTTGAAGGGAGGCATTGAAAGCTATATCAATTTCCAAGATTTTTCATAAGAATCGCCTCCTTTGTACCAACGGTATTCTTCACCTTAAGTATCTGGAGTCCAAAATATGCAAAAATTCCAATTGCAAAAGCTTTGATTACCGACAACACCATTGTAGAAGGTTGTCCGCTATTCTTAACCAAAAAATCCGCAACAATCAGGGTACAAAATAACGCAGTTGTGTAAAAGTAGCGTCTCCATGCATAGGGAATAAAAAATAGCCTTTGACTGAAAGCCATATACGACGATAGCAGGACAATACTACTAACAACTGTAGCAAGGGCAGCACCGATAATTCCAAAACGAGGGATTAGCAATAGATTACAAAAGAAGTTTGTCATAAAGGAAAAAAAGCTGATTAAAGCAATTAATTTCGTTCGTTTTTGAATATCCATTCCTGGTGCAAATATATACAGCCGCGACAGGATACAGGAGAGGCTGAGAGCTCCCAACGTTGGCCAAGCTTGCAAATAGGTCTCAGGTCCAAACAAGCTTAACAATTCTTGGGAATAGAGAAAGAAAAAACTTATCGTAGTAAGCGAGAATAGTAGAATCCATCTAAATATTAACTCCAGATCTTTTGGCGTATCTTGATGATCTATACGACGATAAAGGATCGGAGTGAGAGCACCGCGAAGACCCACCAGCAAAAAACTAGTTGTCATCGCAATCCTATAGGAAGCTCCGTAAACCCCAACCTTTTCTGGACCAAGAAACTCTTGCACCAAAAACCTGTCCATAAAGGCATTCGACCAAACAAAAATGCTCGAGGGGACCAAGGGTATTGAGAAAGCGAGCATTTTTTTTATAGATAGGCTATCGAGGGTGAAACGATAAAGATTGTAAGACATCACATAACCAACTAAGGAGGCAACAACCGCCCCTACTATCTGTCCGACGAAAAATGACTGCCAGCCTAATTTAAAAACAATCAACCCTAAAGCGCTTAACAACATCGTTATCAGCACATAAATGACACTAGTTACCAAATAGTTTAGAGCTCTTAGATCCCATCTTAGCTGGTTTTGAAATACCAAGAAGACACCAAACGTCGTTGCAGCTACCGCCACCAGAAGAACATCACCGAAAAGGACATCAACCCCCAAGGTAATAAGTAGGTAATGCCACAATGGCACTGTAAAAAGAAATATTGAGTAAGATATTCCCGTGTACCAAAGGCAAGATGATGACAGGCTCGCCTTTTCTTGATCAGTTTTCTTTTCCACGTATTCACGAGCAAAGCCTTGATTGACTTCTAATGGAATCATTAAAGTAATCAAGACCATACCAACTGCAAATAACTCATATATCCCGTATTCCTGTGGCGTTAACGAATGAAGGAGCAAAGGTAGGATAAGTATAGGCAGACCCTGAAAAAGAGCTTGAGATAGAGTATATATAACACTGTCTGACAGTAGTTTTTTTAACATATTCCTATCACTCAGAAATTTCTTTCTGCTAAGACCAGAACCACCGGCAACGACAATACGTAGATCCAGTATATATCTAGGTTATATATCTGGTGTCACTGTGTCTTGGAGGCAAACGTCTTTACCACAAAGCTCAATGAGTCTATCTCGCAAATTTGGTTTACTGCCTAAGAACAAGGCTACACTCCCGAACTCGTTCAAGTATTTCCGAAGCGAACTCCTCAATCGATCTTCGGCAAATCCACAGCCATGAATATAATCCAATTGAGCTGGATCATAGTCCCAGTAGGAAGGGTACTCATTATCAATAATCATCTGATAACGCTTTGCAACTTCAGTAACGGACCAAGATTTATGAATGAACTGCTCGGCTTTTTTGCCAAGGCTTTCTCGCAATTCTTTCGAGGAAACCATCGCTTCGATATTCTGTAATACTTCATCTGGTTGGCAAAATAGAGTCGGTGGGATATCTTTCTCAGCCAATATTTGTGTCAGCATATGCGAGTAGTAGCCACCAACCAATGCTGGTTTGCCAAGAGCAGCTGCTTCAGCAGCGAAGCCGGCCATGGGAGTATCTGAGTACAACTGATCAATGACAAAATCACAGCTGCATAACGCTTCAATCACTTCATGATTCGGGCGACCAGTAATTTCAACATAATCAATTTCGTAGGACTGAGATTTAAGCTGACAAATATACTCGCGAATTTTCTCCGAACCCTTAGGGCCTGGCTTTGAAGGAGCGTGCAGAATTTTTACCGAATGAGTTTCACGGCCCAAGTGTGTTTCAGATCTTGCCTTAATTGAGTAAATCCTTTCGGATTTACCTGACGGAATTCCGACAAGATTACTATTGATGATGGAGCGATTATTGAAATACGATTGAGGAGGTATACTTACGATCTTATAAGCAAACAATTCAATATACCATATTACAAACCTCTGTATTGCTGTAACTATCAGAGCCGAATAAAGACCTAGTTTGGTAGTACTCTGAAATTGGAAGCCATTCAGATAAAACGGACGCGACTCTGATCCATGAAAGACATATATCACTTTCTTTTTGAGGAGTTTTAAGAGAGGAAGATCCAAAAAGAAAAGAAACGAAGAAAACGTCCCAAAAATATACACGTCATATCGAAATAAAGTATAAATGAAGATTGGAAAAGACAAAATCGGACAAATAATTCCCATCCATATTGCCTTTAACAGACCTTTTTGGAGTCTTCGACTTATTTTAGAAAAAAGCAGATTCGTGATGTTAGCCCACTTTGGGTTGTCTTTGGTAGTAAATCCAAATGGATGATAACTTAAATTTAAAAAGGTGGCTTCGATCCCAATATCATCAAAGCCTTGTTTCAAATTACCGTAAAAACCAGCAATTTCACGAAGGCCCATCAAAACCCGATAGTCTTTCCTGTTTCGTTGCAATGACTCACTCCGTGATTATCAGTCTCTTTTTTTTACCAAAAAAGGCAGTATTAGTTCAAATGGCTCATTCCACATCGCATCACCAACAATGAGCTCGGTACGTTTCGAATAGTCCTTACTAAAGAAATTATGCTTCTTTGACATAGCCGTAACAATTGTAGGGGTTCCCATAAAATGTAGAAACGAGAATATAAAGATCGCTACAAAAGGTTTAACAATGTTAGGTATGAGTGTCTTTAAACCTAACGCTAGCATTATACAAAAACCCACGACTATAGGAAAATGATAGCGCCCTTGCAATCCACCTCCAAACGTTCCGTGAATTGTATAAGATCTGTAGGACGAAACCAAAACTATCGTCCCATAGATCAACACGATAATAGACAAGAGTATTTGATATCTAAACTCTGGCGATGACTTAATTTTCCCCTGGGAGACCTGCCTTAAGCCGTAATAAACCGTGCCGATCATCGCAAGAGTAACACCATTTAAGTAAAGCCTGATATCTGCTGAACCTCTTGGCACAGATGCATGAGCCATGATTCCTACAATTGTTTCGGTGGCACGCTTAAAATAAGCTTCGATATATGTAAAAAAGAAGGGCATTAAATCGCTATTTTTGTTCGCTTCAATCATTTGCTCAGTAATGCGGTACTGCGAATAATACTGAAAGGCAACATCATGTCCCCAAACTTGGTCAGCAGAGGGATAAATACTTCGAAATTCAAACAAGTTATAAAGATAAAGTCTGCAATTCAAGAAAAACAAACCTCCCAACACAACACCGGAGATTAGGATTGTAAGTCTATTTTTCAGCATCCCTTTTTCTAACAGTCTTTTGAGAGCTCTATATTTAAAAAGAAGGACAATCAGTGAAATTAAAATAAAAGGCAGAAAGGTAAGCTTGACTAAAGTTCCAGTCATAGCGATGACCCCAAGAGCAAAAAGAAAACGCCATTTTTCCTGACGAAAAAACTCCAAGAGACACAAACAAAATGCGACCCCCAAGCAATTGATTAACGGATCGTAGCTTATAGAGCCAAATATAAAGCTCAGCATGGGAATGTTGGTCAATATCATAAAGCTAAAGATCCAAACCCAAGGATTTGAACTGGAGCGCACTACTAACAAGGCAGACAAAAGTATAAAGACGACCGCAAAACTCCAATTTGCCAGCCTTAGACTTTTATAGTCATAAAACGGCAGCATTTTACCCATCGCTAAATGATATAAGTACGGCATATAGTTCAAAGTGCCGTATTTATAGGTGCTTGGGCTTTCTGGAACGTCCAAATCTGGCGACAAATGGTACAACTCAATTACTTTTGCATGGTGTTTTTCATCAGGGGGAATATTGACGGAAACATGCTTTTGAAAGAAATAAGACTGGCGTAAAAACCAAGCCGACAAAAGAACTAAAATGAAAAAAGCAAAGGCCTTAAATTTGGTAGTTAGATAAATCGAATCAAGGTTCTTATTCACATCCGCAACGGAGGAAGAGACGGTGTGAAAAATATTAGTTAGCATATGATTCCTGATATGGATCTTTGGTAATTTATAACTACCGTGCCCATAATATACGATGGTAGTCTACTTGAAAAGATATTTAGTGCGAACCGGATTAATTCAAAATCAGCCTAGTTTTGATCGCTTGCTTTGGTAAACTGAAGACATCAACCAACTAAAAAGAAAGCTACAAATGAAACATCAAACCAGTAGCGCAGACACCCTAATAGTCGGTGGTGGCATAGTCGCTCTGACTCTCGCCTTCAAACTAAAAAAACTCCGTCCAAACGGATCCATAACTGTTCTGGAAAAGGAGAAAGATCTAGGCAAACATGGTAGTGGTCGCAATTCAGGAGTGTTACATACGGGACTCTACTACTCAAAAGGAAGTTTGAAGGCCCTTCTTTGTTCATCGGGCTCACGTCAGATGAAGCTATACTGCAAGGACAGAGGTATCCGTGTCTCCGAAGTTGGGAAGATTCTGGTTCCAACAACTAAAATCGAACTAGAACAATTACCCATCTTAAAAGAACGAGCCATAGCTAACAAAGCTGAAGCTCATATAATCAGTAGCCGGGAGGCCCTGGACATTGAGCCTCTGGTCAACCCCAATGTCGATCAGGTTCTTCACTGCCCACAATCAGCTGTAGTCAACCCTAAAGATATATTGCTCTCGCTATCCAACGACTTAAAGGAAATGGGTATTGAAGTATGCACCGGAGAAGCAGCGATTGGCATTGATCCAGTAAAAAGAGTCTGTAGAACGGACCAAAGGTCTATCGAGTATGGAAGGCTGATAAACTGCGCTGGAATGTTTGCAGACAAGATCGCTGAGAAGTTCGATATCGGAGGTGACTATGCCATTGCACCTTTTAAAGGAAATTACCTCAAATTAACTGAAGACATGGCAAACTGTATCAATGGTCATATCTACCCTATTCCCAACATTGAAATGCCTTTCTTAGGGGTTCATTTTACTAAAACAATTGATCAAAATGTCTATCTTGGTCCAAACGCCTTTCCGGCTATGGGGAGAGAGAATTATTCCGGCCTCAAAGGAGCAGAGCTCAGTACTATGATGCCTTTAGCTTCTTTACTCACCAGGCAGTATGTAACTGATAGTCAAGGCTTTAGAAAGCACATGCATAGGGAACTCAAGTCTTTAAGCCTAAATAATCAGCTAAAAGCCATCCAAGCTATGGTACCAAAAGTCGAAAAAAAACATCTCGTTTCGGCTACTAAAGTAGGTATTAGGCCTCAACTCTACAATAAAAAAACGAAAAAACTAGAGATGGATTTTGTCGTCAAACGCTCTGACCACTCTGTCCATATACTTAATGCAATATCACCTGCTTTTACCTGCTCAATGGCATTTGCAGACTATATTATCGAAGAGTATATTGATGACAATTCTTCTAATAAGACCTTGCAATCAAGTGGAAACCGAAACGTAGAAACTGAGACGGAAGTACGGTAGTTATTAATCGAGACCAAGTCAGAATCGTTAAATTAAATGGCTCCTATGAATTTTGATTTATCAGACCAATTTGTAAGTTTTACTGATAGAAAGAGGTATACATGTCAGCACTAGAGCGCTTAGGCGCAGTTACAGATCAGTCCCTATCCCAATTCTCTAAGTCACAAAGCCAAACTCAGGACACGTTTGGCTTCAAATGGAAAAAGACTGAGACATATGAGTCGGACGATATGAAAGGCATAGCCGAGAATTGGCTTATGGAAAAATATCTCAAGGGAGATCCGGATCGGCTCAGAAAATATTTGGGTGAAGGCCGAAAAATCATCTTAGATGCCGGCTGCGGATCAGGATACTCAGCTCTGATTTTCTTCAAAGACATTCTCAAGGATCATGATTATCTAGGGGTCGATATATCTGAAGCAGCTTGGGTAGCAAAAGACAGGTTCAAAGAAGCTAATCAACCGGGTGATTTTCTTCAGGCTGACCTATGTGATATTCCGATCCCAGATTCTAGCGTCGATCTCATATTTTCGGAAGGCGTTCTACATCATACTGATTCCACAGAAGAGTCCATTAAAAAGCTTACACATAAACTCAAAGATGATGGATTGTTTCTTTTCTATGTCTATGTAAAAAAAGCGCCGATTCGCGAGTATACTGATGATTTTATCCGAGAGGAGATTAAAAGTTTATCGAACGAAGAAGCCTGGGAAAAGCTGATTCCACTAACAAAGCTTGGAAAAGCTTTAGGTGAACTCAACGTAGATATAGATATTCCAGAAGATATCGATTTACTTGGAATTAAAAAAGGTAAAATCAACCTACAAAGGTTGTTCTACTACAATATGTGCAAAACCTTTTATCATCCTGATCTATCAATTGATAATATGAACCATATCAACTTTGATTGGTTTAGACCACTTAACTGCCACAGGCACACTGAGAGTGAAGTGAGAGGCTATTGTGACGATGCTGGTTTGAAAATAGAAGAAATGACTGTGGATGGCAGCGGAATAACGGTAGTCGCTCGTAAACTATAGATTTTTTGAATAGGAGAGACTCAACTTTATAGAGTCTCTCCGATTTTTTCATTTTCACAGGTGTGAATACGCAAAAGACCCCCAGTTATTTCTAACTGAGGGTCTTTCTATTTTTTAAGGCTGCATCGAGCTACTCTCCCACTCT
>JABSRP010000016.1 GCA_013215145.1 Pseudobacteriovorax sp. | reverse complement strand
CAACAACATAAGGACTTACACCCCCATAGTAACTCCACATCCTTTGATGGGAACGAATGAATGAGGGCAGCTTTTGATCCATGACGAACTCCGCGAACGTATAGCTGCTAAAAGGCAATACACCACAGAACATGTGAGTTTTCGTCTTCTTGCCCGTCTTGGGATCAATCAAGTATATCCCATCACAGTAGTCGACTTGAGTCTTCTCTCCAGGATTATGAACAAGGTGGACGGTAGGAATTTTTACGCTACCTATCTGTTTTCTCAATCTATCAGCAAAGGTACTGTAGGGAACATGTTCCGGGCCGTGATCATGATGGAGTTGTTTAATTGTAACCCCCTGCTTTCGCTTTTTAGCTAACAATTCCCAATCGATACTATCTGACCACCGCCGGGCCCGTGGTTTAGCAAGAGATTTTTCCTCACATCCTAGACGCAGGTATTTGCGAACTGTATTTCTGGAGAGCTTTAACGCTCTGGAAATGCCCCGCAAGCTATATCCTGCTAAATAAAGGTGTCTTATTTGTTCTTTCATTGGCACACTAATCCTACACATTTAGCCACCTCGAATTATTGTTTATGCATCTGAGTATTTTAACTCAGGAGGTGGCGGTTTTTATCCAAGAAACATGCCATGTAGGCTAGGTCGCTCAGTAGGATGGGTGGGTCAAACAAAACCGGTAAGGGTGGTCCTCGGATTCCGGTAAGGGTGGGTCAATGATTGTCGTGACGGGCACCTGCACAATATAACTGGAATAAGTACAAATTTGAGATTATATTACATCCGCTGCTGTTTATCACGTATACGCTAAGTGATAATTTGAAGCCCAAAAGGGACTAGCTAGCAGGAAACGCTCTTTCTTTCACAGAATCTAGATATCTGAAGGGTCATGTGCAAAATGGATAGTATGATTGAAACAGTAAAAAAAGCTTACGCCAGAAAAAAAGAGAAAAATCCAAACTACTCGCTAAGAGCTTTCGCAAATTTTCTTAACATTAACCCCACCTCACTATCACTATATTTAAATAAAAAAAGAGAGTTATCACCTACTTCAATTTCCAAAATCATCGAAAAACTGCAGTTGAACACAACTGAGGTTGCCCAGGATAATTTTGTTACGCTCGGCGTTGACGAATCGGAGATCATCTCCGACTGGTATTATTTCGCACTGCATTCGTTGATTCAAACCCGAGACTTTAAAAACGATGTGGATTGGATAGCCAATCGTCTGAGTCTGTCGCCTAAAATCGTCAGCCTCGCCCTTGATAGACTATGCCAAGTAGGATTGATAAAAGAAGACGAAATCCGCGGCTACGTGATTGCAGTAGACAATGTTCGGATTCATCAAGATGTACCTCCATCAAAAGCAAACAAGAATCAGTTTCAAATGCTCGACCTAGCCGAAAAATCGCTCGAAAATGACCCCGCAACTCTTCGACATTTTTCCGGAATGACGTTTTCTACAAACCCCGAAAAGCTAATAAAAGCGTTTCAATTGATTAATAGATTCAGGGAAAAGTTAGCAAAATTCTTGGACCGTGGAGATAACAAGACCGAGGTCTATCGTTTGAATATTCAGCTTTTTCCACTCTCACACAGGACTCGAGAGGAAGGCAATTCAAACCTTTAGTTAGTCTGAATCAGTCGAGATAGGTGTATACAAACAGAGACCGAATCAAGAGAGTTTCAGGAGAGTCAAAAATCCGTCATTAGGGAAACTTGAAATCCATTTAGACTAGAGTTTACGGTGATAGTCTTTTGGGATCCCCACCCATCGAAATACCCATGAAGTATACTTCCAGTGAATAAGAGACCAAAACCAATCATAGCTACATTCGCTTCTTTTTGGGCATTTGCTCTAGCATCTTCACTTGCTTTATAAAACTATTCTAGTGCCTTACTTTCGTAGAGATCTTCGTTTTCTAGTTTTTTGCTACTAAGTCGATCTGCAGCTGCCTGTCGATCTTGATAGATGTATAGTGATAAAACTTGAAAAAAAGCATAACTACTCCCTATTAAAACCTTTGCCTGGCAGAATTGCGGTATTCCAAAAGGCATATATCGAGCAATAGAGCAATGCTCCTCATCTTCCAAATTAATTGGCACAATTTTTTGAGTTTTCTGTGATTCAGGTAACACTACTGCATCTGGAGAGTCTAATACAGTAGAGTCTTTTTTTTCGGGTAACGATTGTGATTGATCTGATGCAACCTCTTCTCCAAGAGCCAAAACTGGAACCATAAAGATAATCAAATATACAAAGACTTTATATATTTTCATACCAACCTCATTTATAATTTTATATTATAGTCGCAGGCTTTCAGTTTATACATGCGTTACCTCGTTTAGAAGAGCGGTTATTCAACTTTCGTTATATTCCTCTCAATACCTTAAAACACAAGTTACTTTGTCGTTTCCAAAACCTCAATCAAGTTAGCGACTAATGAAATAGGAATACAAAACCACTTGCGAAATGAACTACAGGGCCTTATAGATTCTAATTCCAGTGGATAAGCCTCCAAATAAACTAGCTTATTCCAATGTAATTGCAAGGATATCGAATAAGACTGGGACATTTTTGGCTGCCAATTTTCCTAAGCCCTACCTACGATCGTCCGTATCTGGTTAATTACGTTAAGTTAAATCCTAAACCAAACTGGAAATATACCTTCCAATAACAGCCCGCCTCACCATGCAGGTGGGTGAAGATCAAAATCTTTCCCTTATAGCATATCACACTTAAATCACTTGTATAATATAACTCGTCAGATCCGAGCCAGAAGCACTTACACCCCCAGCTTAAGGCCTAGTTTTATAAAGAGGTAGATGTGAAAAAAAGACAAAACCAATTTGCCAAAATATTTTATACCGCAATAGTTTTGATTGGATCATCCTCATGTAACGATGAGAAAAGTGATACTCAAACAAGTGCTTTGCCAAAAATCGATTGTTCCGAGTTTGACGCTTCAGATGGAGATCGTTTGGGTTTTAAAGAGCTAGATAATGACAGTAGTTTGTCGAGTGAATTTACCTTTGTTTATAGCGAAAACGATCAGAGTATTTCTGACCCTATAGTCATAAATGGTATAAAAAGTTTCATACTTGCTTTTTCAGAAAATAAGAATCATAGTTTTTGCTTCTTGGGATCGCCTACTTCAGCTTGCAATATTATTAGATCAGTGTACGAAGAAGTTGGCGAATCCACGCCATCTGTTTACCCAGTATCAATCGATAGCAGTAGTATCACAATACAATTTTCGCAAGATTTACGTGTAGAATCAGGATCAGCATGTGTACAGTAGAATGACTCTGAGTATAATTCAATACACTCTTCGTCATGTACATGCATCTGATGTAGAAATAGGTTTTTTTACTTGTGCTGTCTGAAGATCGAAATGGAAACAGGACATGATTTTAACACTAGTTCATCACCGGGTATAAGAGCAAGGTAGATCGATAATGAACGTTTTGATTATTCTTTTCGTATTTTTCAACAGTGATTCTCTATTGGCATCTATGGACAATCTTCTTAAAAATGATCAGTTTCGGGGAATCAGTTTTATGATTCATAAACAAGGTAATTCTCCTGCATTTACCTATCGCGCATATGTCATCGATAGAGGTGAGAGAGGTATGGGCCTTCACATCGACCATTTAGTATCTGGTACCCAAGGGCCCGTCATACAGTGGCACAAAGCAGTACATCCCTTGCCAAATCCAGAGATGAAAAAAGAATTTAGAAATCAAAATGAAGAGCAAACATATGGTTGCTGTCTTTTCAAAAATATCCGATGGAAAGGAGACAACCAACTCAGCTACGAAAGACCCATTGGAAGGAAAACGTACCTCTGCTACATAGATTTACAAAAACTTTCCGTTCCTAGCTGTCAAAGTAACTAGCCCCTCAAGATAGAGAAGCGTTAAAAGAGAACTCATTCTCTATTACTATTCAATTGATAGCATTACATGTGAGTCTTAAAAAAATACAATATATCTAATCTAAGCCAAATCGTTGTCATTTTAAAAAAATGAATTTGAGTTCAGGTAGCTCTTAGTATATTCTTTTTTGAAGTCTTTGTAGCTCAAAACATCATATCTCTTTCGTTTTTCATAGTCTCTATATTTATTTTTCGCAGCTTTATCAAATGTCTCATCTTCGATATTGAAATGAAATTTTTTCTTATTGGTTTCGACCGATACCGTAAAATCAACGAAGTAATCTCGCGCGCCAGTGTCGATTGTAAACCATAATGCCCTAGATAATTCTGGGGGAATCGAAACCGGTAATCGCAGAATATGATTTTCAGGGACCACTGCGTCGACACTTTCTCTACTTTTTGAAATGGATTCAGCAGTTTTGTAGGTAATGACACCACCGATGATGGAATTTCCTAAGGCATTTCCAACATCATTTCCTGAAAATGAACCGGCTGCTCCCAAAATTGATAAAACTCCTATAGCCAGATTGCTATTATATCTATGAATAGAATTGCGTCTAGTAACGGAAGCAAAATAGTCTTTCAATCGATTTCCTACAAGGAATCTGGGTTCTTCATCGCCGTGACTCGTAAACCTAATCGAGGAGATATCAATCCAATCATTTGTGTTGTTTTTCAAACTTAAGGTAAAGGTTTTATATCGTCCACTACTAAGAGTCTTCTCACGATCAATAGATATCTCTAATCGAGATCTTTCCGCATTAATGCCCTCAAGTTCCTTTGTGATCAAACTACCGCGGTCTCCAGGTAGGTGACTAGCACAAGATGAAGTGAGAGCTAGTAATATCAGCAATATACGTTTCAATAACTTCCCCTATTGTTTCATGAATTCGGTTCAAATATATTCAGAATGACGCTTTCTAAAAAGCATTAAGAACCTAGCTAATCAATACGAACTTAGGAACAAAAATCCAGATTATTCTATGTCTATTAGTAGATATTGTTCGATAAAAAGAGTCATCTTGCGAACAGTCGACGGTGCCTAGTATAATAAAAGACGCCGTAAAGAGAAGAACTGCATATAGCCACCGATTAAAACTTTATCTTTCAGAATGACCTCAAAAAAAGCCTACATGTAAATATGAAAAAGCCAGGTCCTCATCGAAGACCCAGCAATAAACCTCTACGTTAAATTCCTCAAGTAAATAATTCTATGTGAAGAACTTAGCTTAAGACGGTTGAACTCTCTTGGGTAGAGATTTGAGTTTTCACCTTAAAAGTTTAACTAAATAGAAATTATTAACAAGGGGTAAAAATATTGTGACAATATGTCATGACATGAGGCATCAGCTCGTATTACAAGAGGTATCCCTCCCGCGTAGGGGAATACCTCTATGAATCAAAGCTCACCTTAAGTCTCTATCAGGCGGCAATATCAAATGCCTCCGAATTGGTATCCTCATCCTCCAACGTAAATCGATCTACGATTTCTTTGAGACTGGCACTTACCTCGACGAGGGCCTGAATAGATGCGACAGACTCTTGTGCCATGTTTTTTGTTATCTCGGCAGCATTGTTCACCTGAGTTATCTCTTTCTGAATCTCTTCAGATGCTTTTGTAGCCTCGGTAATATCTTGACTAGATTCTGACAGAGTCGCTGTCTGCTCTTCAATCGCTGCTGCTATTGAGGTACTCAGTTCATTCACGGTAGATATTGATAAAACAATGTCATTTACGGCGTTGATATTGGATGCAATACTTTCCTGAATTTTTTTAGTAGTCGTCACAATTTCCTCAGTTGCTCCTGCGGTCTGATTGGCCAACTCCTTAACCTCCGTTGCTACCACAGAGAAACCCTTTCCATGATCCCCCGCTCTGGCTGACTCTATCGAAGCATTCAGAGCTAGGAGGTTGGTTTGTTCCGCGATTGTATTTATAATTTTTGCAAATTCGCTTATTTCGTTGCTTTGATCACTTAGACTCTGAATCTTTTTAAGGGTTTCATTAGCAATCTTTGAAGATTGATCGATTAAACTGGAAGCCTCCTGCGAATTTTTACTAATCTCTGCGATCGCTAGGCTCGACTGCTCTGACCCAGTATCCAAACCTGCCATACTAGTATTAACCGCCCCAACAAGATTCATAACATTTTCTGACCTAGCTTTTGTATCAGAGGAGTTTTGACTCATGGAACTGCCAGATTCCTGAAGAACTTTAGTCGATTGATTTACACTTTGACTTAGACTATCGATCCTTTGCAGCTTGGTTCTAAATTCATGAAATAGCTCATCAAGCGCTGCAACGACGTCTCCTATCAAACCATCAGCTTCAAAATCAAACCGCTTGGTGAGATCTCCCTCTTTAACCGCTTGGACTACCTCTAGAGTTTTCTCTACAGCTACTTCCAATCTCAGCTTATCTTCTCTTTGTTCTTTTTCTGCTGCCTTAGCCTGTTGTTCAGCTTCTATCGCCTTTGACTCAAGCTCTTTTGCATTGTTTAAAGCCGTTTCCAGGTCTTTTTTGCCAGCAAGAACGCTCTCAGAGGCTTTTTCAGCTTTTTTCTTTTCTTCATTCGCAGTAGCCTTTGCTTTTTCTGCTTCTTCCAATGCTCGTTGAGCAAACTCTTTTTCCGCCTCAGCATCTTTGGCAGACTCAATGGCTTTTTGCCTTTGCACTTTCGCTTCTTCCATAGCGACCTGTGCTTTTTCCGCCTCCTCTGAGGCGCGCTTAGCGGCTTCCTCTGCCTTTGCCTTTTCTTTTTCGGCCTCCTCCGAAGCCAGCAGTGCTTTTTGTGACTCCTGCTCCGATAGGGTCTTAGCTTCTTCAGCTTCAATCAGAGCGAGCCTCGCCTCCTCAGCACTGCTCGCAGCCTCTTTTTCAGCTTGTACCGCTTTCTTCATTTTTTCCATGGCGTCGTTCTTTGCTAGGTTAGCCTCCTGTTCCCCATTTTCTGCTCGTTTGAGAGAGTCCTCCACTTTGATATTTTGCGCTTTTAGAGTGGAAATGCATTTGTTTAAACTTATGGCCATGGCACCAATCTCATCTTTTCCGCTGTAGTTAACCTTCGAATTGAGATTACCGGAAGCAATTTCCCCTAAAACCGATTGTGTCTCGCTCAAAGGTGTAGTGATGTTGTTTAAAGACCTTTTAGCAAACTTAGTCATAAGAATCAGCAATGCGACGAAAATGCTAATAAACGTTACCATAACTATAAAATCTGTAGATTGACCTGCCTCTAGCCTATCTCTCATCAATTTTTGGTGATTTATCTTTATCGCTTTTATTTCCTCCGCAAGGGCTCTCGTATATTCGTAGCTTTCCTCATGATCAAAGTTGAAGTTTCCTGTCTTAGATTCGTTGACAACGTCTAAGAATACTTTCTGTGTGTTTTTCCAATTCTCATTGGTTCTGAGACTATCCCGCATCTTGAGTAAAATAGGTTCTAATATGAGTTGTGGAGAATAGGTGTTATTCTTTGCCTTAGCATAGGTTTCTACGATGGACGTCAGTCGATTTTGAGAAAGTTCACGCTGGGATTTTAGTGCAATTCCGAGTTTTACCCCTAAACTTCTAAAACCCTCTCGAGCATACTCTAGCCCCAAAATGGTCATATAGTCTTTTGAAAAAGAGGGTATCGTATGCTTAGATGCAATCTTACCAAGGCCAGCAATCTCCAATACAGCTTTTCTATACTCGAGTATCGCTTGATCAACGGTTTCCACTGATTGAGACATAGTTCTAGCGGTATCAAGGTAGGTGCTGACATTCTCTTTAGTTGATTTGGTGATCTGAGCCCCAAAATCGGATCTCAAAAGAGATGCCGAAAATTCGGTTACGAGTTTATTTGTTGTTTCAATTTGGCTATCTTTAATGGTTGCTTGACTTTCATCGCCAACTAAACGCGACAGCAAACTTCGTTCTTTTTGAATTTGGTCTATCAAACTACTTCCTTGAGAAATGACTGCTAGTTCGTCCAAGGAAACACCAAACCGATTATATTCAGCTGCAACCCTGTAAAGTTGCCACGAGATCGACAAAAACAGAGCCAAAAGAGGTAAGCCTACAAGAAAAGAAAGTCGCTTCTTAATGGTCATGTAAAATCCCACGTGTTAAGAGGTTTGTCTGGGTGGAATAACTTATTTAAGTTTATCCACAAAATTTATTTTAGATATCGGCATAATTTTCAAATTCCAAAACCAAATTCTAGTCCAAATACACTTGCATAGTGACTACCAATGCGGTCGTAGTTGTATACTGGAGTTATTGATATTGATTTAAGGTGAATATCATATCCGATTCCTATCCGAAACATAGAAGCTGAGTGATCAGACACCCATTCATGACCAATCGCCGTCAGGAATTTTACGCCTCCCGATGGTCGCCAGACAACTCCTGCTGCAGCAATAAACACAGGACTATCGAAGGTTGCATAGTCCAAAATCACCAGAACGCTAAGCGTTTTGTGTTCAGTCGGCAGCAGGTACTCGTAGTCTAGTCCTATCGTAAATGCACTTTTATTTTTATCGTTGGTGGTATTACCTAAGAAAACGGCACCATGATGGACAGAATCTCCTGCGGCAAAAACGGTCTCAACGGTACAAACAAATACGAGGGTAGTCCAAATTACAAGTTGCCTCATACATCCTCCAAATTCCGATCTGCAATTGATCGGTCATCAAACCACTCAACTCCGTATCATTTTGTTGCAGCAGATGAGTCAAAGATTTTCTATCTAAATAACCTTCTGTTAACTAAATTTTTTTTCCTATTTTGGAAGCATTCTATTGAGAGAGAAACGAGACGATGATAGGAACAGCAGATTTTAACCTTACCTGCGAAAAGCTAAAATGATTTCATTTCAAAAAGTAATAACTCACTATGAGAGTTAAATACTACAACACTTTATGAACTGCATTTCAGCTCCACAAAGAGGTAACTTGAAGCCATCGCAACTCGTATATGAACTTCCGAGGGGCCAAGAACTCGATAAGTTTGAAGTGATTGATAGACTGACTACAGGAGAGTGGACTGAGGTATGTATCGATAACCTTCCCTGTGTTCTCTTAGCCTATCAAACCGAAGGACTAATCTCAGAAGGATTCCCCATTAGAATGCATGCCATTTACCAGAGTATGGATAGTGTTCCTAATTTCGAAATCTCTGAGACACTGGCTGTATCAGTGGGCCGATTGAGACTGGTAAGTCCGACGGCTTATCAAGAAATCAAGCAGTATGCGAATGTCGTGCAAACCGTCCAGACAACGTCTATCGAAGCGACTACGTACTACAAGGATCAGTTTGAAAGTGCTCAAACATCCCGAGATTTAGCAATCGTAGGCTGCATGTTTGGATCAGCTGGTTGTGCTATTAATCTAGCCAGCGGACTCCCAACTGCAGGTGCATCTTGGGTCGGACTTTCGTTAACTTGCGGAGGGACAGCTGCCGTATGCTCAAGCATAGCGATATACTAAAAAATGAACAGTGCTCTTAAAAAATATAAAAAATCCGTCAGAGGTCAGCTGAAGGCGGCGGAAGATGATGGCGAAAAAGTTGATAGAGGATCTGGTCCCGACTACGAATTCGCGATGATTGATGTCTTTCCACCTCTATCGTCAGTCAGTACTACTATCTTAGTCGAATGGGGAGAGGTTGAAATTATCGATCTGCCTAAGCCTGATTAATAAACTACGCAAAGTCTAGAACACTTCGGTGAGAAGTAAATAGCTTTATTGGCGAAGAAAATGCTTTAGATTTAAAGGCTCGACCCGTTGAGGTCGAGCTGATATTACTTGATCAAAATATTGCAGTATGGATTACTTTAGTAGCAAAGAATATGCCTCTTCTTTATCAATCAAAAAGTCTAGGATTTCCATAACAGGTTTGAATCAAACACAGCTGTAGACTTAAGGTCAACTTTTATCATTTCTAGTTTTGCAGACTTAATAGGAAGTTCTGAAACCTCACCCAATACTTGTTGCCAGAACCTCAATTCGCTTTGCAAATTTTCAACTCCAGAATCCGAGAGCTTTCTGTCCTTTAGCTCAACAACGGGCTGCACACCAGAGGACTTGCCAAAAACAATCCCATTCCAATCAATGGAACAAGAAATCGATTTAACATAATGTCGATGACGTAAACCATTATCCAGTATGTTTAAGACATCAACTCCTTTTAAGACAAAGCCGCCATGGATCACGTCCAGCTCGACAGAATCAATTGTCCCCGTAAGTCCCGGTGTTTGACGGATGTTCTTATTAAAGTCATCTTCGATCCACATCGGAATCCCGACAAACAAAGATAGTACAAATAAACCAATAGAAAGGATGACAGACGCTATCGCATTTTTCTTACTCATCTTCTTAGTCCTTATAGGAGAGTTGATCAAATGCCTTCCAAAAACGGCCAGTAAATCGACTCAATACAGAAGCGTCTACATAGAGATAGAAGGAAGAGTCCAGCAAGTCGATAAAAAGCTATTTATCTACCCATGGTACCCCTTGCATTAGCACTATATGGGATAAAAAAAATTAATCCAGGGTAAAGATTAACACCCCAAGGTTTAGAAATGAGAAAGGAGTCCAAAAAGACTCCTTTAGTGAGACGAGATATTTGTAATCAAAGACTTAATGTCATCCTAGAAGGGATTCATGGACAAAATTCAGGATCTTTAGATTTTTGCCGTTAACATTAACCAAGCCTTTGTCACATCATCACTTGGGCTCGCGTCGCCTTTGCTATAAGCGGCCCCTTTTACTTGTAAAGTTAGATTCGGCTTGATTTTATTGGTGAATACCACATCGATTTCGCTGCCGTAGTCTTGACTGTCGTCAACACTATCATATTTTAGATAAAAGGCTCCGAACGTCCCTCGACTGGTCTTCAAATTCCCTCCAAATGAAGCTACCTGCAAACCAAGCGGGTTTCCGCCTGCAGCAAAGCCTAGCATAGTATCGGACCAACCTTCGAACTTATGGAGAGTCGCAAGAGGCGTGGCGAAGCCTTTTTCCGTCTCACCCTTTGCCTTACCTAACACATAATAATTAGCCTTAATCTGGCCTGATCCCACCTTATAACCCAAATCCACTTCGACAAAATCAGCGTCGATCTCGACCTCATTTTCCGTACGAGATGGATCCTTTTGTACGGCATAAGTCAGTTCGTAATGAAGTGATGCAGCATCACCCGTAATCTTTACGCCAGACGTATCGTGAGCATCTTCGATCTGATAGTGGAATAGACTTAGGTTAAACGCCGGCACCACTTTATAAAGACCATGCAAGAGCAAGGAACCCTTCTTATATAGTCGATTAAATTCATCTTTAATTCCTAAACGTTCGTAGAGGTAATCAAATTGAATAAAGCCATTCCCATCTTGATATTTGAGTTCTACTAAGCCGAAGCTCTGAGGCATCTGACGCCAGCCTACGGTACCAACAAACCTGTGATCATCAAGGGCTAGAAGTTTTCGACCCGCGGTTACTGTGGTTCGCGGATTTATCGAATAGCTTAGGTAAGCCTGGGTAACTCGAGTCAAGGGCGGATCGATAACAACAGCATACTCGCCATCGTTATTGCCAGCCGCAGAGGTAGAGTTATAGTCTCTAGCGAAAGAACCAACATGTACGAATTCAATATGAGTCATCAAATTCTCTAAACCAAGAGTTTTGGGAATTTTTACTCCCAAGGCAACTTTAGTTGTGACAGCTAAGGCATTTTCCGTATCATCCTCCCCATTGTCAGTTTTGTCTACAACACCGTCATCAACGAATTCGACTCGAGGTCTAATTTGAAGATACGGATCCAGACTAGCAAATGCAGGCAGTGAAACAATTAGAGAGGAACCAACAGTAAGTAAAATCTTGCACTTCATCTACAACACCCTTTTGAAGGCTATACAAAATAGTAAAGAATGAATTTTAGCAAAACATTTCGTTAAATACTTGCTAAATTAATTATTTGTAACCAACAATCCTTAATCAAGTTTTATTTATTAAACTTCCTACAAAAAACAAATTTTTCCATTGAAAAAACGGACAATAAAGTTCTTTTGATAAAATCATGATCGATTCCGTCGAGGTTTTGTCAATGACCTACATCGATGCAGTAGATACATATCGACAATCAAAAGGGACTTACTTCCAAAGGCCGACCAGATTCTGAGGCCCTCATAAAATAAAAAATTTCCATAAACTATTCTTACAATCAACCGACTACACCGAGGTATGGAAGACATCTAAGGAGCTCCGCCAATGTCCATCAAGAGCAAATTAACGGCACTCGCTGTCATTCCCCTCTCGGGCTTTTTCTTGTCGATTCTGTGGCAAACGGGAAGGGTCGCAAAAGACTATTCAAGCTATGGGGACTCGATTACCGAGCTAAATTCCGTTAGCCAAGCTACAGAACTCATTGGCTTATTGCAGGTGGAGCGAGGGCTGTCCGTGGGCTTCTTGGCGGGAGGTATCCCAAAAGAAAGGATCCTAGCTCAACGCGAGAAAGTCGACGCAGAAAAATTAAAAATGATCGAAAGTTTAAGCAAATCTACCTTCGATAAAAAGCTTGTAGAGTCAGTTAAAAGTGAACTCGCCAACGATTTACCGAGCTTCCGTCAGCTAGTCGACAGCCAGTCGGAGCGTTCGGTAGTTTTGAAGAACTACACGGGTCTGATTTTTACACTTATAGGACTGGCCGAGGTATCAAGCGAGAATGCACCCACGTCGGTAGTTAGGGACTACCTAACCGTTATGGTTCTCGAAAACTCTAGAGAATCCGCTGGCAAACTCAGAGCAAACATGACAGCGATGCTAGCAAAGAACAAGGCGCTTTCTGATGGTCAGCTCGCTACCTTAATTAAGCTTCAGGCTGGTATGGAGGTAAACCTATACTCCTCTCAACTATCCCTTAACGAAAAAAATACCGGGGTACGAGATAGTTTCAAAAGTCAGTCCCACTGGCAAACAGTAGCTTCAGTCTTCTCAAAAATGATTAGAAACTCAAACGAAGGCGGATTCAATGAAAATCCAGAGGCTTTTTTTGGAACCATATCGTTGTCCGTCTCTGATATAAAGGAACTTATCAAAAGCCAGCAGAGCGCGACTTTGTCTGAATTAAAATCAGGACAATCCAGTGCCCTAACAGTCATGCTTTTTCTTATCTCCGCCTTTGTCCTAATGATCGTTTTGATTTCTCTCTATACGTACAAGACTCTGAAAGGCGTCATCGAACCCCTCAATGAAACGGAGCATATTCTCGGTAGCGTGGCCAGTGGCGATCTGGAAAAACGGATGGTTTATAGCAAAGACGATGAGATTGGATCCATGGCAAAAAGTCTAAATATCTGTGTCGAAACCTTGCAAAAACAGAAGAGGGAAGTTGCCGATTCCATTGGTAGAGCGGAACAAGAAGCTAAATTAGCCAGAGACGCAAAGGCCGAAGCCGAACTCAAAATGAAGGAATCCATGGCTGCGGAAGAATCAGCTGAAAAAAGTGCTAAACAAGCAAGTGAAGCCCTCGAAGCAGCGGAAACTGAAAAGAAAAAAGCACAGGAAGAAAAGGCGAAAGCTAACGAAGCTTCAGAAGCAGCAAAACAAGAAAAAGTCAAAGCGGACGAGGCTGCTAAACAGGCTGCGGTAGAGGCACAGAAAGCCCGCGAGGCTATGGAGACAGCTGAAAAAGAGAAGGAAAAATCTCAGGAGGCGGCTCGTCAAGCCGACCAAGAAAAAGAAAACGCCAAAAAGGCTGCAGCTGAGGCGGAGAGAGAAAAGAACAGGGCAGAAGAAGCCATGGCAACGGCCGAAAAAGAAAAAAGCAACGCCTTACAGGCCTCCAAAAACGCTCTAGAGTCTAAAGAACAAGCCGAAAAAGCGTTGGCCACGGCTAAGGACATGGAAGGAAAAGCAAGGGAGGCACAACAAAATGCTGTAGCATCAGAGAAAAAGCAAAGAGAGGATGCCCAGGCACTCGAATCCGCCGTAACAAGAACCCTAGCCGTCGTCCAAGCCGTTAAAGAAGGTGATCTAACCAAAACATTTGATTTCGAAGCCGAGGGAGTCATAGGAGACGTTGTTACGGCGCTTCAGGGTCTTTTCGAAGAATTTAGATTGAACATGAAAACTATCGAAGTCTTATCTAGTCGTGTGGATGATTCTGCTGCTAGTCTGCTCGATTCTAGCGGGATGATGGATCAAAACTCCAAAGAAACTCAACAGCGCGCCTCAAAAGTAAATACCTTGGTTTCTGATGTCACCACAAGTATGAAAGGGCTTAACTCAGGCGCCAAGCAAATGAATGATGCTATTGCAGAAATCAGCCGAAGCTCTCAGGAAGCCGCTAAATTGGTTCAGCAGTCGGTAACCAAAGCTATCGCGACCCTCGAGAAGATTCGTATCCTAAGTGAGCAAAGTAAGGAAATTAGTGATTTTGCCAAGATTATCAACTCCATCGCCGAGCAAACAAACCTTCTCGCACTCAACGCTTCCATTGAATCGGCCAGAGCTGGAGAGCACGGAAAGGGTTTTGCCGTAGTTGCTTCGGAAGTCAAAGAGTTGGCAAATCAAACCGGCGGCGCTACGGAAGAAATCGTGGCGACCACCGACAAAATTCAGCAGAGCATCGAGGAGAATCTCACTTCCGTTCAGGAAATTTGTGATTCTATTTCCACGGTCAACGATTTGAGTACCTCAATAGCAGCCGCTATCGAGGAACAGACTGCCACGACTATAGAGTCTACCAGAGAAATTTCCACCTCCACACAAGCCACACACCAAGTGGAAGAAGAAATGACTCAGGTGGAAAAAGCAGCCGATATAACGCAAAGGCTAGCAGGAGATTCTGCAACTTCGATAAAAGACCTATCTTCCATCAGCTCTGATCTCCGAGAAATCGTAAAAAAATTCAAACTGGAACGTAATAATGAAGATAGTCCTCAAAAAGACGAGTCTAAACTCAAAAAGGCCTCCTAAGAGGCCAGTAATCTCTCACTGAGGCAGAATTAGGCTACAATCACTCCTACCTAGCAATGCCTTGGAATAGAATCAAATGTGTTCAAAGTTTTTCAACTCATTTACGGTCTACCGTAAGGAAAATTTCTCCCATAATTTTAGGATATTGTAAGACAAACCCCTAAAAAACGATTCATGTCTGCAATAATTTAAAATCTGTTCGTCTTTCTCCTGTGAAAAGAGTTTTTTGCTAAGGAGATCCAATATGAAACACAACCAGATTGCTTCCATTGCCCTTTCTTTTACCCTCATTTCCTGTGGCAAAAATGTATCAAACGGAAACTCAAATCCAGGCAAAAACCCCTCAAATTCTCAAAGTTTTGAGCAATTATGCGATGACTGGTGGACATTTGCTACCAACTTTCAATATATCGATGGTTTCGAAAGTGTTACCAAAACGACCGAATATCATAGTCGAACAGACAATAATGTACGATATAAGTACTCGGCCTTCGAAAGACTGGATGAGGACACCTACCTTAGCTATTGGAGTTCAGAATTTAGCTTAGCTGATCTTCAAAGAAAAGATAGCATTGAGGCAAGCCTTATTACGAAGCAACAAAGCTGTGAAGAGGCTCGAAACCTGCTAGAACAACCTGAACACGAATTATCGAAAGTCGTGAACGACCAGGATGTTAACGTATTTATAAATCTAGAGCCAGCAAATGCCATCAAAATCGGTGACAGTGTTTTTGACCCTATTTTTTTGGTTATAGATGATGACGAAGGTTTCGTGTCACAAGAAAGCTACAAGTATCTGTCAGCAAGCAAAAAGGTCGATGTCGGCCCAACATCCCCTGTATTCCTCACAGGAAGCTATATTTCCTGGAATCACACTTTGCGTAACAAACGCTATTTCCAGCACGAAGGGCAGGTTTTACTAAAATGGGATGAAGAAGTCATCGAACTCAACCTCCCTGAAGGCTACTAATTTTGGCGAAAGGTTTTATGAATCCTTAGATTGGTCTTATTGAGGCAATAAAGTATCATGCATCACGTTATCACAATGGAATGCTATTTACCGCTACCTTTATGAGGCTTTAGGTGAGCCCTAATCGATTCAAGGGGCCTCATGACAAAAGCGAATTCCTCAGTAGGAATTCCAGTATCTTTTAACTGAAAATCAAAGCGTTCAAAAATTCTTTGCAGCAGCATTGCCGATTCCACCAAAGCCATTGATCTACCTGGACAAATCCTTGCCCCTCCGCCGAAAGCACGATTCTTACTAATCGAGATTTGATCATCGTCGCTATCATCCAAAACTCTTGCAGGATCAAATGCCTTCAAATCCTTAGATCCAGAATCTAAGAGTTGAGCTCGACGGGTTAAAAGAATTACTTTTTCCCCTTTTGGAACAGACACGCCCTCAATCTCCGTATCTTCTAACGCAGTGAACATTAAAAAAGGCGTCGGAGAGCGCGAGCGAAGGCTTTCTTGAATGACACGACCAGCTACCGGCAAAAACTCGAATGGTTTATCTACCGAAAATGTTTTCCCAAGTCTACGAAACTCTATTGCTTCGCGTTCTAGAGCTGATTTCACTTCAGGATGACAACCAATGTGGTACATAGCCCAGATCATAAGATTGGCAGTCGTATCTTCCCCAGCTAAAACCAGAGTCATCAAGTTACTAAAGATTTCGTTCTCAGAAAGCCTAATTTTAGGATTATCATGATCCTTGATATTAATAAACGCATCTAAAATTGATCGTAACTCTATCTCCGACGCAGTGCGTTTTTTTGATTGAAGGATCATTTTATCTATGTAGAGCTTTAGATTTTCAAGGGCATCATCAACTCGTCGGTCCTTAGGCAATCGAAAGTAACGCCAATATTGAAAGGAACTGACAAAACGGCTACCCAAAACAGAAAAAACAGTGGAGAGGTCTCGGTGCAAATCCATGCCGACCTCAGCGCTGTTCTCGGGCGCTATTCCAAAAACTATGCGACTTGTTACATTTACTGTGTACTTGCCAAACTCATCAGCCAAAGTGATTTCAGGGCTACCTGTCCATGCTTTCATCAATTCATCTGTTATACTAATAAATTGGTCTAAATACTTTCAATGGATGCATTCGATAATGCCTGTGATACCAATCGCCGTTGTCTACGCCAGGCCTCACCCTCAGCAGCAAAAACGCCACCAATATTCAACTCATTCATAATGTCTTCAATGATTTCGTAGCGTCTGAATAGTTTTGGTCTTTGCGTTAGGACACTGTCAACAGATTCAGGCTTTGAAAGGACTAAAATTTCCATTCCTAATAAATTGACGGCATAGGTATTGCCTAGCTCGTCAGCCCAACGCTCAAGGGCGCTATGGAAAGTGCTAGCCTTCGTTTGTAAAAAGCTTCCTACAAAAGGAAGCGCCTTTGGCTGAGGTAGTGCTGCTAGTGATTTTCTCATAACGAACCTACATAAAATTTCAGAAGACACCAAAAAACCACGTTCTTTTCAGATTCATCCTAGATAATCTAAAATCACCTGGCAAGAAGCAAAAAATACTAGTTCCGATTCATCGACTAAGAGACTATTTTCACCCGCTGCTCTTTGATGCTGTCTGAAAAATCCAAAAGTACAAAACTGATATCATCATCTGCATTGCAGTCGGCAACAGATCTGACTAAATCGAGAATCGTTCCCCTATCATCTCCCGTTTCCATTAATTTTCTTAATTCTCTTAGCGGATTCCTAAAGCGTTCGCTTTTAAATTCAGACAACCCGTCAGTGTATATTGAAATCAAATCTATATCGGTCAAACTTCTTTCATGAGACTCATACTTAGAATGAGGCGATTCGCCGAGAATGGGACTCATCTGAGAGAGACTATAAATCTTATTCTTGGCTTTGACTAGTGGCGGCGGATGACCAGCATTTACGTAACGCAAAGACCTTGCTTTAAAATCGATACAAACGACCGTACAGGTCATCCAGCGATCTATGGTATTCCCCACATCATATATAAGAAGATTAAGCTCAGTCATTATTTTTTCCACCGTCGGTTTCAACCCGGAATTAGTGCTTATCAACTGGCAATGAAGAACTCCCAAAACGGCCGTTGTCAAGAGAGTTGACGCAATACCATGTCCGGTCACGTCGCCCACTAGCACGTAAAGTCTGTCGTTTTCGTCATCGTGGTAATGAAAAATCCAATCACCTCCGAGTGCGTCTGCAGGTCGGTAGACTTCTTGTAAACTCACTAGCGAATGAGCGAAATCCTGTCGAAACATTTTGTTATGGACTATCTGTGCCGTATTCAAATTCTCCTGTAACTTTCGTTTCAATTTCGCTTCTTGTTGATTCTCAAAGTTTTTTATGGAAACAGCTATGGAATTGCAAAACATAAAACCAGCAAACCCTATTGCAGCCGAATCCCAACCAAAAATCGGCATAGAGTGCTTGATAGCTTCAATGACTACCGAAAACAAAAGGAAGATGTTACCCAAGACGATCCAATTTCTTGCTTTGTTTTTCTTGACAAACTCGAGAGAGAATTTCATGAGATAGGTAAGAATGATGATAGCCAAGTATGCTTTGTAAAATGAGATAGTCTGCGTCATGGCCTCAAAGGACAGTAAAAAGACACCTAAGATCAAAGAAAAACCGAAGAATAGATACCCGTAATACAAATTTCTTTTTTCAAGAGGCACGACGCTATTAAGAAAGAATAGGTAAGCCACTGTTCCGATATAGACAGTGCCGTAATTGAGGTAATGCTTTACGTAATAACCAAGAACATCAGGAAGCATCTTAGCAATATAATCTTCGTACACAAAGATTCTTAAAGAAAAGGCCAAACCTAAAATAGCACAGTATAATTCCGATCCGGCCTCCCGATTCATAGACCACAGGGAGAAGTTATAAATTGCTATCATCAAGAGGAAGCCAAATAGAGTAAAGTCTCGAATCATACGCACATAGAGCACTGATTCCATCGACTGTTTTTGACCGAAGATTGGCGCCGCAAGGATACCACCTCTGGGGTGATCCATATTGGTCACCCTCATTTCGATAGTTATGACTCCTGATGCCACGATATCAATTTGCTGGGATCGCGTCGTAGGTTTATATACTTGTTCTTTTTCTGGCGTCTTCCCAATCAGATCACCATTTTCGCTCCAAATGCGAATGACCCCATGAGAATAAACATTTGACACATATAGGGAGTACGGTTTTTTTTGTGAAGGCAGTCTGACCTGTTTCGTATAAATACCAACTCCTTTGCCTCTCAGGCCTAGATCAGAAAAGGAGTTCCAACGACTTGGTAGTGTTAGATTCTCAACATTGATGTTTTCTTTATTGGTTACTGAAACCGGCGACCATGAAATCTCCCAACCTTGATTCAGCGGCTGAGGTGATTCAAATGAATGGTAGAGATTCTGAGTCTCGGAGTAGGCAAAATGAGTATTAACTGGCAGGAGCCATAATATTGATAAAGATACAATTTGGGCGCATATTCTAATTAGATTCAAATACGTTAACTTCCATCCCAAAACTCAAGAAACATGCGATTTTTTACCGATCTGCTAGGGCTGTATTTTCGACGCTAACCATATCGTGTAAACTATCATTAGGAGCTTATTATCGGCAGAAAATTTAGGTGGTTAATCCCAGACTGAAAATACACTTGTGGAGACTTTATGACCCAGCCTCAACCAAAAATCCTGGTCTATGCTGATGCTGATCGCCAAATCAAAAAAACACTTCCTTTAATAGAAAACGTACGGAAGGCCCCGTCCGACATAGAAAGCTTTTTGGCAGTTGGTCAGCATTTTAATGGTTTAATTGGGACATTCGCTTTTATAGAGGATGATGAAATAGCCAGCTGTCTTAAGGAACTAGCCGAACTGATTGATAATACCTGTCTCATGTACAAATCTGAAGAGATTGATGCCGTAACGGATGTACACTTTTCGTTTGTCGAGACAGCCACCAATATTTCGTTGGCAATCTTGGATAGTTTCGTCGTAAACGGTAGCATAACTGAGGAAGTCGCTCAATCCTACTCTGCTTGCGTTCAGCAATACGCTCAGATGTCTGACATCAAAGAAAAAGAAAATCTTGATCAAGATGACATCGATAACTTATTGGATAACTTATAGCGTTTCAAATGCTTTTAATTTTTCTCTAAGAAATGCTTGCTCATGCTTTGTTTCTACCTCTTTAAAGGTCTTCACTGTCTTAAGCAAATTTTCCAAGAATAGTCTATGGGATTTCGAGTCAGGGTTTAGTGGTCGATGCCGCATTCCATGAAGGACTTTCTGCCATTTTTGACAAAAATCTTTAGTATTTTGATCGAAATAGGTCTCTTTCAACCTCTCCCAAATATACTCTTGCGTGACGTCAGTCGGATGAAGCATATCTCTTTCATAGAAACGGTAATCCCTCAATTCGTCTAAAACGATCTCATATGAGGGAAAATACTCAACGTTAGAGAACTCCTCCGTTAAATCATGGGCAGCTAAGCGCAGTACCGACTTACTTACTTGGTTCAATGTTAAGGTGTCTCTCAAATGACGAATAGGAGAAATAGTAAGGATGACCCGCTTATCCTTAAGAGTGGAGTCCAATAAATCTCGATATTGCTCAATAATCGACTCGTAGTTCAAAAGTGTTTTTTTGAACATATTTCCAGGTGCTTTGTGGCAAGATGCTACAGGGAACCCAGAATCTAGACAATAGACCCAAGCGGTCCCCCAAGTAAGCACAACGGTGTTACAGGATTTCAAAAATCTCGTCATATCCTGCCAAGCCTCACTTATATAAGACAATAACTCGTCTTTTGTTGCTCGTGAGCAATCACTATGAGTCGCAAAATGACAATACTGTTCGTCTTTTAACACGGTCAGTTGATCATCTTTGATAATGCTTGGAAAATCAGGGCCGAGTGTTATAGCAATAGAAGCAGGATTAAATAGGATTCCAGTGGGATTAACTAAACAAGGAAACTTAAATTCTTCAAACTTTTTTGCCATGTTCTCCGAGAAACATGACCCTAATGCGAGGATTGAATCTTGATGAGATATCAATCGTCTTGGTGGCTCCACGATAACTCTGGTCTGCAATTCCATGTTTGTCTTTCATGATTCAAATAGCTTGAGCACATCATCAGTTTTTCCCAAAGATAACTGTTGGGAGTACTTACCATATTCGTCCAAACAAAGATTTGCTAGATCTTTAACGCGACTTCTCATCAAAAAACGAGCAGATGCCGCCCATATCAGAACAACGTCTTCAATATGCGGAATGGCATCGACACGACCTAACACTTGACCTAATTTTTCTAATCTCTTAACCAAAGGAATTTCATAGTCATAGCATTCCTCGAGTACCTGTAGAAACTTCGTCAGTGGACTCAGTCCACTTATCTCAAGGCCCTGACGTTTTTTCAAACTGGCGATACGCACCAGACCTTTTTGCCAGCGCTTTGTTTTGATGGCATGAGCCCACAGTTGAAAGTGAAGAATCCGTCGTTCACGGTAGAAAAATTGATCTTTACGAGTTTCCCTAAGCATCAGCCTAAGGTCTTGAAGATCAACAGCCTCGCGAACGGTTCTATACCAGGCGACATATTGAGCAAAAGAATACTTAGGCAAAAGTCCTTCGAAGAGATTCTCTCCGGTAAAGATAGACAGAGTTAATGTCAATTCCAATACCCGATTGTATTCTTGCTGATCTAAGTCGTCGAGATCAATCCTTTCTAATAGGGACTTTGTAGAGGATATCCTCGAAAGCCTTAGCTGGTTTTCTGCAGCTGTCAGTAAAAAGCTCTGGTCCAAGACATCGTCATTTCCATGTGAGGCAAGGTTCAGGTTCCAAGATTCCTGAAGAAAATCACCTTTTTGCTTCGACAATCCAGCCTTTGCCACTTGGAGATCAAGATACATTTTATTGCCATGAATTCCGAGGCTCGGGATATGAAGTATGTTCAAGATAGTATAGGCCAGATCTATACATCTAGAGACATCCTGCTGGCTCAGCACAGGCTTATGAGCCTGTTCTGTCAGAAGCATGATAATTTCCTTAAAATTTCGCTGTAGCTGATCAGGCTCCGGCCCCTGATTGATTCCTAAGATAAGTTGATCGAGCAACTGTTTGCCCTCGACCTTTGTTATCCGGTACTTTTGCGACGAATTCGAAGAGCCTTTGGTTTGATTCATAACGGCATCCTAGTCATGGTCCCCACTACAACTAGGATACCGATATGATCGGCAAGAGGCAAAGTGCGTTTTCCCTCAATCTAAACACTCACCTTGGTCCCACCTTAGGTATTACAAGAGCGATGCCAACCATGCCAACGAAGGGTAAAATATTGAATACAGGGCTGTTTTGTCTATAATTAATCGTAGAGTCAAATCTATCATTTCGTCTATTAGCTAGACGCTAACATTCGCATTTTAAGAAACTTACGAAAAAATCATAAGGGAAAATATTGGTTTATTGTCTGCCAAAACTATTTACAGCAAAAATAGTCTATATAGATCTTCCCATTTGAGGGTTACCCACGGATATGATGTAAGAATTGAGGAAACACTACCCTAAAAGGGGTGTTTCCTGTTAAGCGAATCAATGTACGCAAAAAAGAAACTCCCAAGTAAAGTATCCGATTATATTCAGTTAATACGATTACGTTCAGGTATAGACTACGGTATCCGAGAGTTTCAGTGCGACCCTCAATCGCAACACTACCCCATTTACATCAAAATAGGGTGGTATATGAATCAAAACAATAACAACTTTAGTAGCGGCAATACCGTATTCTTCAATACCTTCCGCAAGGTTCACCAGAGCGATAGACAAAGCGATACCTCCTGGCAAACCATTACCCGTAACCTTTGGCCTCTTGAGAAGGCTGTTTCCGATGTTTGGCTTAAACCGTTTGATAATGTCCTAGAAAAGCACATGGCTTTGCAGGCAACAGCGGTTCTTACAGGTAATTATGACTATTTATTGAGATGGCCTCAGAGGCCTTGGGACGATCCTCAATCTCTAGATTACGCAATCACTGGAATGGATCGAAGTCCGCGAAGACATCCCGCAGCAGTCATACAAGAGTCAAAATTAGATCTCATAAAAATCATCAGTCCAATCCTACGAAACATTTTCGATGATCGATTCACTCTTAACCTCTATCACAAAAGTCATCCCAGTATTGAAAATATTAATCGTGCGGCTGTGGTATCCCTAAACGACCATGTGCTCAATCGATCTTTATTTTATCTTACTAAACATGAAATCAGCAAAAAGGGATATGTTTTTAAAAATCTTCCAGGAATGAACAATAAGATTTTTCTCGACACTAAGGCAAACTGCTTCTTTTTTGATTCTTCCTATTTTTGTCAGCAACCCGTCGCCCACATATTCCATCCCATATCACTTATGATCAAGGCATGCGAATCTTCGTTATTTGCCTTCTTACATCTAGATCCGGTAAAAGAATCATTCCCCGCTATAAAAATGTTGGCTCGTTCTATAGAAGGTAACTTTAGCAACCAGATTGTCGCTCATTTATCTGACAGTGAAAAACAACAGCTTTTAGAACTCAAGATTGGAAGCTTAACAGAAGCTGATCTATTCTCCCTTTGGAACCAACAATGGGACAGGTTATATGCGACCCAGCTTGAAGAAACACTTGATTTAGTAGGACTGGTAGAGTCGTCTCTTGGAATCAATCTTTTCGATCATAACAGTCCCACAATTCTGCGACTTTTGTTTAGGAATAGCCGCGTTCAGCAGCTCCTCAAGCATTCGACCAATATCAATTTTTTTAGAGACTAAGGAGACCCACGCATGGAACACATCAAGAAAGAAAGACTTAAAAAGGCCTATCATTTTGCGATCCAGGATCACGAAATGGCCGTGGCAGATTTCATGAATGCCCCTTCGGAACAGAACACCCTTCGTATGTCAAAAGCATACGATAGAGCTGCGATGTTAAGACAAAGGTTGAGAGAGGCTTGCAACGAAAGCGTCATTGAAGAGGTTTAAGAGGTTTTCGCTGCAAGAGCGAATATCAAGCTGACCCATCCAACGATGAACAGGGCACCTCCTAATGGCGTGATCGCTCCAAGCCATTTGTGCCCTGTTAAACTAAGGGTATAGAGACTACCAGAAAAAATAATAACGCCGCCGATAAAAGAATACCCGGCAACCTGAAGGCTTGTACCTTCAAGTCGACTCGCTAAGAATCCAAGATTCAATAACGCTAATCCATGGTAAAACTGATATTTCACTCCGGTTTCAAAAACACCCAAAGCGTACTCTGACAGCATATTTTTTAATGCATGCGCACCGAATGCTCCAAAACCTACAGCTAGGCCACAGTACAAAGCGCCTACGATACTAAAGTGAATCCAGGTCATCCCTAGTGTTCCTCTATCGGTAAATCTTTGCCATCTCACTTAAGCTGACTTGCCGGATATTTTGAGCCTGTCCAGCTTGCCCAAACTGCTGCATTCTTTGAGCACATACTTCTTTCATAGCTGCTCTGGCCGGCTTCAAATAGTAGCGCGGGTCAAATTCATTTGGTTTTTCTTGCAGGGCTTTCCGAATAGCACCAGTGATAGCTAGTCGATTATCAGTGTCGACATTGATTTTCCGAACACCGTGTTTAATTCCCTCTTGTATCTCTTCGACGGGAACTCCCCAAGTCTGTTTGATGTCGCCCCCGTATTCATTGACCAAATCTTGAAGGTCTTGGGGTACAGATGACGATCCGTGCATCACTAGATGCGTGTTAGGCAAACGTTTGTGAATCTCTCGCACGCGGTCCATCGCTAAAATCGCACCATCTGGCTTGCGAGTGAATTTATAAGCCCCATGGCTGGTACCTAATGCAATCGCAAGAGCGTCAACTTTAGTGAGTTCAACGAAACGTTCGGCCTCATCAGGATCAGTTAGCAACATATCTTCTGTCAGTTTTCCTTCAAACCCGTGACCGTCTTCTTTTTCTCCCTCTCCCGTTTCCAAAGAGCCAAGACAGCCTAGCTCTCCCTCGACAGATACTCCAAAGGAATGAGCTACATCAACGACTTTCCGTGTGATGGCAACGTTATAGTCAAAATCAGCAGGAGTTTTGCCATCTTCTTTAAGAGAGCCATCCATCATGACAGAAGTAAAATCATGAGAGATCGCAGAAAAACAAGTTTCTGGACTGTTGCCATGGTCTTGATGCATCACAATGGGAATATGTGGGTACAACTCCACAGCGGCTTTCATCAGACCTACAAGATATTTGTCTTGCGAGTAGGAGCGAGCTCCGCGAGAAGCCTGAACAATCACGGGACTGTCCGTCTCATCAGCAGCCTCCATAATCGCCTGAATCTGTTCCATATTATTGACATTAAATGCCGCAACACCGTAGTTGTTTTCACTTGCGTGATCTAGCAATGCTCGAAGTGGAACCAAAGCCATAGGAATCTCCTCGATAAATCATTTATGTTTCGCTCTAGATCTATACAGCGGAGGCCCCGAAAACACAAGAGAAAGCGGTAAATGGACGTACCGGTAGGGGTGAAAATAGAAAAACCCGGCAGATGTTGGCCGGGTTTTTTGTGGATCTTTTGTGATACCGAAACTTTGGCTTAGAAACAAAGCCTCATCGCTCTCGTGTTACCGATCAACCGGTCGCTGAATTCCTTGTTCTGATTCATGCTAAAACCATGCTGGCCTTGACCAGGGCAAACCAGATTGTTTGCATTGGTGCCGGACCGTGCTTGTGCGGAAAATTGAGACCGTCGGGTCGCTGCAGCAACGACACTTGTGTATCCATATCTCGGAACAGGGGCCGCGGCATTGGTACAAGGAGTGATTTCAAACCCTATATCCTGAGCCTGTGCTGGCGCCTGACACGTTACGGTACCATTGGCGTTACGGCCGTAGGAAGCGTTCCATCCCAGGTATTCGTTTTCGTCGAGCTGATATGATTGCTGCAGTGTAAAGATATGTGTAAGATTATTCTTTGCTTCGCCCATTTTCGCCTTCGCCTGAAACTGACGAAACCTCGGCATCGCAAGCGTAGCCAGTACACCAATGATACCAACTACAATCATTAGTTCCACAAGACTGAAGCCGCCCTCGCTATCTCTAAGATTAAGTCCTTTAATAAGTTTCATACGTTACCCCTTAGACCTTTTTTCTGGTTTTTACCGTGTGTTTTGCTAAAGATCTTTTCGGAGGGTAGGTAGGCATGCTTTACCCATTTTGTAAAAAAAAATAACCAGAGACCTAAGCCTCTGGTTTTACGTAAGTTTTTAAATACTTTAATCGGGTATTTTCTACCCAAAATCTCCCATCAAAAACAGGTCTTCTCAAGAGTAATCATCGAGCTCGTCAATTTCTTTCTTAAACCCCGAGGATAGAATCGGAAATCGACACCAAGTCTTTGGATCTAAACTCTCATCATCTAGATGGAAAGATGGAGCCAGCCTCTCTCGTTTCCACTGGTTTCTCGACCAGAGCTGTAGAAACTTTTTCAGATAATCGCGCAATTGCCTACGATCAATATCTGTATACTGTGATTCGAGTTTATCTAATATAGAATGAGGCCCCATCCGATCGCGTATCAACCATTTTTCTATTTGGTTCAAGACATCATAGGGCATCAGATCGTCTTCATCAGTTTGAACACTTCCCGAAGGCCTTAACTCAGCCGTGGGCTGTTGGGCGTTGACAGCAGACAATTCTGAAATCGGCCCAAGACCATAAGGGCAGTCTTGCTCGGCCCAAATAAGCCACTTCCTTAGAAAAACCTTATCGATCCCCGAAATCGGCGCGATGCCACCAGCTGTATCCCCATCCATAGTAGCGTAACCCACTGCAGCTTCGCTACGATTGCTGGTGGAGACTAAGACACCGTTGTAAATATTAGCAATCATCCAAACCATAGGGGCTCTTGTTCGGGCTTGAATGTTTTGTAGAGTGATATCATCACTCTCCCACGAAAGGTCGCGACCAATAATTCCCTGAGTTAGATGAGTGTAGGAATTCACAACATCCTGAATATCAACATCAAAAAATGTAGCTCCTAACCCCTCTGCCAAGCCTTTTGCTGCAGACCTGGTGGTATCGCTGCTATTTTCTGTCCCCTGGTAAACCATAATAAGCATTTTTTTGATCCAGGATTTTGGATCGTTGATATCTCCATCCGGCTTGAGTCCAAAGACCTTTGCCATCTGATCCGGGCCAACTTTATCGAGAGTCACAGCTATCATCTGAGCGATCAATACGGCCACGCTAGCTGAATCACTGCCACCACTTGTGGAAACGATATAAGCTTTAGAATTAGTCTTTCTTAAATAGTCGTAGAGTGCAAGGACCTCAGCCCAAAAAAATTCTTCTTCTTTATGACCGTTTCCTCTGCCTTTGCCCAGAAATCCCTGACCAATCTTTGAGCGCCTACCAGGGTGGACTATCGTGTCCCCCTTCACAATAAGATCCTGCATATCGCTTTCGTAGGACTGGGTTAACGATCGGTTTCTGAGTTTGGCAACCCTAACCTCATCAAGATCGATGTCATGAACGACCAGACTGCCCTCTCCCCATTCGAATCTTTCTCCTCGGCAAGTAATCTTTCCACTCTGGCCAATAAGAACGCCACCATCATAAACTAGTCTTCCGCTTTCCAGGCCAACTAGGTTCGTATAGATATAATTGACTTGCATGGCACGGCTAGCGTTTCTTACCAGGTTTTCTCTGGTTTTATATTTACCCAAAGCGAAATGCGAGGCACTGCAGTTCACAATCAACTCAGTTCCAGCAAGAGCATGTGCATTAGCCGATCCTTTTGCTCCCCAAGCCTCCTCGCAGATTTCAAGACCTATGTTTATTTTTCCAAATTCAAATCTTAAGTCTCCAAAAGGAACATAATCGCCGTCAATAATGATGCGACTGACCTCTCCAAATTTCCAGGCCTCAAACCATCGAGACTCATAATGGACTCCTTCTCTTGGAAGAACTTTTTTCGCGACAATCCCAATGATTTTTTTATTTTGAATGACGGCAACACAGTTATACATGCTACCTTTCGCAAATACAGGAAGGCCCAAAAAGGCTACGATATTTTCACACTTCCGAGAGATCTCTACTAGCATCTGAACCGACTGCCGCGCTACATGCAGCGAGAAAAACATATCCTCGCAGTTGTAGCCAGTAATCGCCAATTCAGGAAAACAAAGGACTCCCACCTTTTCGGACTGAGCTTGCTTAATTTGGTATAAGATTCTTCTTTTATTCCCCTCCCAATCCATAGGTATTTGATTGAGAGTAGCCGCCCCAACTCTAAGTAGTTCCATAGCATCACATCCGTCTTGGTGGTTCCATTCCGAGTATATAAAGTCCGGTCTTTAAGACCCTTGCAAAACTTGCAATTAACGTCAGCCGAGCACCTGCGAGCTCCGAGCTCTCAGCGTTTATGATACTCACATTAGATAACATTCGGCTATAGACTTTTGCCATATCAAACAAGTGATGAGCGATACTACTTAGTCTATTGGCTTCGCAAGCCGACTGAATAACGGATTCAAAGTCATTGAGATAAATCATCAATTCGCTCTCATCTTCATGGACAAGGAGCTTTAGACTATCAACCGAAGGCTGCAAGCCTTTCTTTTCAGCTTTTTCCAGGATCGATTGGGTCCTTGCATAGGCATACATGAGGTAAGGTCCGGTGTTACCCTCAAAACTCAACCAATCAGGCATAGAAAAAACGATATCTTTAACGGGATCGGAACAGATCATTCCATAGCGTATAGCACCGACGCATAGTCGTCTGGTGGTTTCCGCCAGCTCTTCCTCACTCCAGACACCTACATATTTTTCCAATTTTTCTTTCATAGCGGCTTCCATGGACTCTTTAAGCTCACGGAAGATAATTTGATTACCTTTCCGAGATGACATTTTTCCATCTGGTCCAACCACCATCCCATAACTCAGATGAAAGCAGTCTTTTGCTTGCTCAAATCCCATCTTTTCTAAGGTCTTGAATACTTGTTTGAAGTGTAAATTTTGCTCAGAAGCCACGACATAAATAGACTTTTGAATATTGAAATCGTCATATTTTTTTCGCGCTAAGGCCAAATCTTTTGTTGCATATAATGTGTTCCCATCGCGCTTACGAAGGAGTACAAAACCAAGCTTATCGTCTTTCAGGTCTAGTCCAATAGCACCTTGATCTTCGACGAACACGCCTTTATCAAGGAATTCTGTGACGATTTTTTGACTGTCCTCAGATACTTCGGACTCGCTGAACCAGTGATCAAAATGAGCGTTTGTCCACTCATAAATCTCTTCAAAATCTGAGATGGACCATTCACGGCTTTCTTTCCAAAACTCGTAAGTTGCACCTGATTTGCTTTCAATTCTTCTCAGTACTTCAGAGACTTCCTCATTCAGTTCTTTTTTTGTTTCGGCATCTGCCAAATCTAGTGCATTGGAAGCACCAGCATACATTTTTCCAAGCCACTCCCCTTTACCAGTCTCAGGGGCTTGCTCGCCAACTTTTTCCATATACCAGATACATTTTGCAATATGGGCTCCTTCATCGCCGATGTAATTCACCATGACGACATCGTACCCACAGTGCTTATAAAGCCGCCCAAGACTGTCACCCAAGGCTACATTTCGCATGTGACCTACATGGAACGCTTTATGAGTATTAGGCTGAGAGTATTCAATCATAACTTTTTCGCCGGAATGAGACGCTTGGGAGTTTAGATCTCCTGACAAAATGCCTGGCAATAGATGATTGGCGAAGGTCTCAGTGTTTAGCCGAATATTTAAAAAAGGTCCCACGGCTTCGGCCGAAGATAACCACTGCAGCGAGTCTGAGTTTATAGCTTCGGCAGCTTTCGCAGATATATCTTTCGGGTTAGAACCCAGCAACTTACTAAAACGAAAACAAGGACAAGCGTAATCACCATGTTGGGGATTCTTGGGCCGTTCTAAGGCAAGGAATGCCAAATGACTGTCAACGTCTTGATCGAATGCCTTTTTTAATACCAAAGCAAGCTCGGCGGCTACTTGCTCCTTTACAACGTCAATTTTACTCATCTTATCTCTCAGAAAATTGGAAATTTCGGCCCAACTAGAACTACCATAGACACCGAGAAATTGTCAGGCCCTAAGATTATATGTCACTCGAGTCTTCCTTCGCTACAGTCTAAAAAACTCATCAACACGAACCGAATCAGGACAACTCGACATGCAAACAAAAGTTCTTACAGTAGCTCTTGAGGGGCAAGGATCACATGTCTGCAGTATAGAATGCTGCTTTGCACGAGGCTTTTCAGGTATACAGCTTCTAGGCACAAGTTCAGAAACCGCGAAAAATGCAAAAGAACGAGTCGCAACAGCCCTGGAGAACTCTGGAGTCAAATTATCCAACAAAAAAATCATTATGAATATCTCGCCAAACAGTGGGTCTGATGAGCAACCGCATTTTGATCTCCCCCTAGCAGTTAGTCTAGCGACATTGCATTTGGATAAAACTCACGAGTTGCTCCATAAAAGACCCATTAATATCATTGGAGAGCTTTGTCTTGATGGTAGTATTAAAGGCGTCCTCGGGATTATTCCCATATTATTGGAGGTCGCTAGAAGCGGCCCTTGCCATCTAGTTTTACCGCGCGAAAACCTGAAAGAAATCGAGGAGATTCAAGCTATCGAAACCGATCTTTTCGATCAAATCGAACTATTTTTTTTCGATCATCTACAAGAGATTATTTTGTGGATGAGGACGGGAGAGTACTCAGCTCCTGTAACATCGCCCCTTAAGCCAACGATCTCAAAACGGGAAACGAAAAACTTTGCCGATATGGAGCTTTCAACGGATCTCAAAACCATAGCCTTGCTAGCAACGGTTGGCCGGCTAAATGTCCTCCTCACCGGAAGCCCCGGGGTTGGCAAATCTATGTTTGCCGAGCGACTTCCCAGCTTGCTTCCTAAGCTCAGAGCCAAGGAACATATTGAATTGCTCAGACTTTATAGCACCCAAAACAAATCTATCCCTGAGGCGATATTTAGGGGACATGCACCGTTTCGATCACCTCATCATTCCGCATCGGCAACGGCAATTTTAGGAACACCCAAAAAGCCTGGCGACCTCCCACTAGCTCATGGTGGTATCTTGTTTTTGGACGAAATTCCCGAGTTTCGTCGCGACCTGCTCGAATCACTTCGCGAACCTATGGAAACAGGGGTGATAAAAGTGTCGAGAGCCCAATCAAAGACGTCCTGGGCTGCCAAAGCCATTTTGGTAGCCGCCTCCAATCCATGTCCTTGTGGCTGGCTAGGCTCAAAAAAACGCTTATGCCATTGCCCACAACAAGCCATAGAAAAGTACCAAAGAAAACTAAGCGGCCCACTTTTAGACCGATTTCACATAAGGTTTCGTATCGCTGATAAAAAGCGATCAAAGAATTTTTTGAGTCACCTTTGGGACGAGTCTCGCCATCATTCCCTCGCTCAAACAGCCCACAAAGCAAGGGAGTTCTCTATTGCCCGCAATGCCAAGTATCATGTGACTTATAACTCTGAATTAACAGGAAACCACTTGCTAGAAGCCTGTGGGCTGTCTCCCGAAAACACAGAGCTATCGAAGCTACTCGATCGATGCGATAGCATACGCCAGGTGGTCAAAATCCTTCAAATTTCTCGGACTTTAGCTGATATTAGATCTGAGGATCAAGTCTCGAAAACGACTCTCAAACAAGCTGAAGACTATTCAAACTCAATAGATAGAAGCTAAAGGCAAACAGGTTTGCTTTAGGGCATCGGCGGCATTAAGATAGTGACCACCGGTAGAATTTGCTAATGATTGCAAAGCTATATGGTCCTGTTTACCCAGATAAAAAACCGAGACTTTTATGCGATTCTCGCTAGCCTTAGCCAGAACCATCTGACTTTGACTACGGTGCAAGGTAGCCCCTTCTTTGACGACTACCAGAATATGAGATCCAGGAAGGGTAAAGGGAATGAACTGCAAATCAGAGATCTGAGTCACAAGCACGTTGGCATCGTCCCAGCCTAAGGATTGTGTGAGGTAGCTTTCCAATGGAAGAAAGCCGACTTCCGCGCCTTGTGATACCGCCAAAGATCGTGGAATTTTTGATTCGTTAAGAGATTGCAACACCTTACGGAAGTTTCTTTCCTTAATTAGGTCACCACGAGGGCATTCGGTAACACCCTGGCTCGCGAGCAGAAAGGGCAAACTCAATAATGTCGTTAGTAACAGCGAACCAGTTAACATGGAAAAACCTCCAAAATCGTCGTCATCATTGATATTGCAAGTCTTCTACCATTATTTAATTGATTTTTTGATGTACAATTAGAAGGTTGACGAAACGGCAGTCCCAGTGCTGTCAAGTAGTTAGACATAAGTCAAAATATAATATAGGAAATGAGCAAGTCCGTGAATGAGAAACGCCTAGGAGAATTGCGCGACAGAATCCGCGACATAGACGAAGAAATTTTGAAATTGACCTCAGAACGCATGACGATCTGCCGCGAGGTTGGACTCTATAAAAAAGACCACAATCTACCGGTAAAAAACTATCGAGTCGAAAAGGAAATTTTAGAACGTACAAAGGAACTGGCGCATAAATTTGGAATCATGCCCGAGCTAGCTCAGAGGCTCATGAAAGATCTCATTCATTATTCTGTGGTCGAACAAGAAGAAATTAAATCGACAAAAATGTCCTCGGTCTATTCCGAATCTCATCGAAACGTACTCGTAATTGGTGGCGGTGGCAACATGGGGCTATGGATGTCTCAGTTTTTCGAGACCTTCGGACATCAAATAAAAATACTCGACCGTAACCAACAACTTTCCAGTCGATTTGAGCAAGTTTCAGACCTTGCTAGCGGATGCGATTGGGCAGATTTCATCGTCATAGCCACTCCCATGAAAACTGCTGCCGATATCATTCAAGACTTAGTTCGCCTAAAACCAAAAGCCACCATAATTGAGATTTGCTCATTAAAGTCCCCCATTGAACAGTCCATTCAAACTGCAAAACGCCAAGGGCTTTCGCTGATTTCCATACACCCCATGTTTGGTCCCGACACAAAGCTATTAGCCGGGAAAAATATCGTCATTTGTAACGATGAAAACCCTGAACTAGTCTCCATGATGCGTCAAATATTCAGCATGACCTCAGCAAATATTATTGAGATTCCATTATCTCAGCATGATCCACTGATGAGTTACGTTCTAGGGTCCGCTCATTTTATCAATCTAGTCTACGCTAGATTGCTAAAAAGGAGTGCGATATCCTATTCAGACTTGCAAAAGATTGCCGGTACTACATTCGAAAAGCAAATGTCTGTAACCTCAGATGTATTACTTGAGAATCAAGACTTATATTTTGATATCCAGTCATTAAATGCTGAAACCGATGCTCTTATTGACGATTTCGTGAAAGCATCTCAAGAAATGCAATCACAGATCATAGAGAATCGTCGCCAGGAGTTCAAAACTCAAATGGCCGAATCACTGAAATACTTGATCGATTCGGAGTAAAATATAGAGGATTAAGATGCTGACTTAAGCTCTTCATCGAGGTGCTTCAAGACTCTTTGCCAGTAGCGCGCCTTGTTCCCCAGAGCTCGGTTAGCGATAAACTTTGCCATCCAAAGATTTGGAGCATTCTCATACACAGCGATATTTTCTATGTTGACTAGAGTATCTCCATCCCAAATCCGTTTTAAGACATCACTATTTAAATGGAGTTTTGATCCTTTAATAATCGGGAATTTCAAAGCAATGATGCCCCCTGTTTCATCGAGTCCAACTAAGTTGGCGGGAGCTTCATATGTCACGTCAATATTTGCAGATTCACCCGACAAGCCTTCTGTGACTTGACACGCTGCTTCAATCGTATCAACGAGCTTTCCTAAACCAAAAGGTTTGTGAAGGAAGCGATAAACCCCATTGGACCGTGCGGAAGTTGCTGCGGTAGCTACCAGTATTGCAGGTAATTTGTCTGGAGGAAGCTTTTCTACAGTAGCTTTAAATGTAATTCCGGAGTTATCAGAACCTAGCTCATTCAAAAACACACAATTAAATCTTTCAGGTTCTCTCGCCAACAGTGCTGCTGCCATCTGCAACGAGCTTGCATGAACTAATTCAATACCATATCCCAACAATACTTCCTGGAACTGCTGAAACCTCTCAACGTTATTATCAAAGAACAAGATTGTTTTTACATCTACAGCTTCCACCTTTGGATCATCGATGGAGGGAAGTTTGCCAAGCCAAAGCCTCCCTTTGCCCTTTATTCTATGCAATGGGAAATAATTATATATATCATCTCCAATACGGGCATTAGTCGCTAGCGAAAGCAGTGCAGGGCTATGTTCTTTTTTCTCCGGAAGACAAACCAAAGCTGCACTAGAATCTACCTCGGACTCTGAGCGATAGACTATTTGATCCCCCGCCTTACCCATGACAGTCGCTTTCACAGACAGGGTCATACCTTTAACAGCTTCCGTCTTTTCCAGGGAATAAAAATAAGGACTGGCATCTTTATAGGTGGCCAAAACCTCTTTGACTTTGTTTGCCACCATCATCACATCGGTTTTGCCTAATAGAAACCCTGCGAATTGCCTACCTTTGAGCGGCGTTAGGTACTCTCTGGTCTTCTGAGCCACCAATACCAAAATAGGAGTATCGCAAACAACCTTATGCTCTTTCAATCGATCGTATAACGTACCCGCAGAGCCATCAGACAGCAAAGCATCAACAATCACCAAGTGAGGAAGCTCTTGATCTATGATTTTGAGAGCTTCATAGATTGTGTGAGCTACAGTGACTTTGTGAGACTGCTTGGTAAGAACCGCTGACAACCCGACAGCCTTTTCTTTTTTGTCGACAACGACGACGATGGTATGGGACGTGATTCCTTTTATAATTTCCACTAGCCTGCCTCCGAGTCACGATTAGAGTTAGCCATTTGAGCAGCAATTGCAGCTCTAATCTTTTTCGTTTTCGGAAAGGCTTCTCCGTACTCCTTATCGCTCCGGTTTAGATATTTTATGGCCAGAGGATATTCTCCCATCCTATAACAGGCAAGCGCCGCGTTCAGGCTGATTTTATGCCGTAGCTCTGTCTTAACAATCTTATGGGCCTTTTTATATAGGGCCAAAGCACTTTTCCCTTTGCCCTTTTGTGAAAGCCGAATTCCCATTTCGTTCAGTTTTGCGGCAAAAAATGGCCCCACATCATGGAGCTTATCCATCATAGCAAAAGCCTCTTTGACTTGACCTTGGGAAAGCAGAAGCATCGCTTTAATCTCGTCTATCTTCACGTGCTTAGGGTCCAAGGCCTGCGCCTCAAATAGGTATTTTTTGGCAGAAGTCAGATCTTTTTTCTCCAAGTAGGCCATAGCAAGGTTTGCTTTTCGATCCAAGCTACGCTTGTTCAGCTTTTCGAGATCTTTAAAAACGGCTATGGCCTCATCTGTCTGACCTAGGACTAGTAGATTCTCCCCAACTCCCGAAATAGATGGACGAAACATTCGGTTCAGCGAGGTGGACTGACGAAACGATTCAATGGCGTCACCAAACTGCCCCACCGACTGCAAAGCCACACCCTGGGAGTAGGATGCCAAGTAGTCGTAGCCAGCCATGTCGGACAATCTTTCTTTGGCGGCGAGAATTTTATTTTGATCCCCGGTCATCACCGCCCGGTTCATTTCAATAATCCGCGTTTCCGGTGAATCACGATCCTGGATGATTAAGCTAGCAGACTTACATAGTTCAAGAGACTGCTGAACCCATGAGGTGGAAGAGAAGAACTCTTCCACGCCGAACTCATAAACCTGAGAGAGGATGATCGGCTGAGGTTCGTCGCAGACAATGGCTTGAAAGTGGGGGATGGCACCTACACATCTCCGAAAGCACTCGAGTAGTCTGAGAACGTCACCGTTAGCTTGACTCGCAAAAACTACCATAGCTACGACATTGCCTGTCTCGAGCATAGGAAAAGCTTCTTCCATCGACACGAAAGTCGGGAGTACCACAAGGTCCTCCTTATCGACCAGAGCCTGGAAGTTATCGTGACTGTCATCTGAATTGCAGTCTACTAAAAGACAAAGCTGGTTCATACGCCCACGTAAGTACTTATTAATTCCTAGGAGTTCTATCGGCGGGAAAATGAAAAGCTTTACTCATTTAGTCCTTCGTAAGATTTTAATAATTCAATTCATAAAAGATCAAATAGGTTTGCTAGGGAAACTATTTTCAAACGTAACTAAATTTAATCGATTACAGCCCGACACATCATCGAGGGGTTTAGTTAATGACGCGCATTTTGATAGTAGAAGACAACGAACTCAATCGAGACATGCTGGGTAGACGCCTATCCCGTCGAGGATATGATATAAGCACCGTAGAAAACGGCCAAAAAGCGCTAGACTTTCTCAATGAAAATCTGGTGGACCTCATCGTCATGGACATGCGTATGCCGGTTATGGACGGCTGGATTGCTACGGAAAAAATCAAGGCCAACGAGCTTACTAAGGATCTTCCCATCATTGGGCTAAGTGCGAACGCCATGCAAGAGGATAAAGAGAAAGCCCTCAAGGCCGGATGTTGTGAATACGAGACCAAACCCGTCGACTTCTCGCGACTCGTAGGGTTAATTGAGCAATACTGCACACCTAAGATTGGTCTTGCTGGCTCTTAAGCCACTCCCGTCGATCTTCAATTAAATCATCTACACGATCGAAGGCCTCCGCAGCTTTATCAAGCCTTTCGAGGACTTCACTCAAATCGGAAATACTATTTTTTTTCAGTTTTCTGATGATTAACTTAACATTCCCTTGCGCTATCGCAAGCGGATTGCATATATCATGTATGAACTTACGTTCATCTGAACTCATTGACTAGGCTCCCGTAGATGTTTCTCAATCTACTTCAACGATTCTAAAAAATGGCAGCCGCAAACAGCGACATCTCATAGAAAAAAATTGCAAAAACGACACACATAGTGTACAGTGAACCCTCAGGGAGGTCTACAATGAAAAATCTAACGTCCTCTTCAAGTAGTACAACAGGTTATTTTCCTGCGGTTAAAACTTACGCCAGCAAAACCTATAAATGCGTAAATTTCAATGATAACCGCTATTTGAAATACCTGAATCACCTACTTACATATGAGCTAGGAATGCTCGAACTCTATAGCGGACTGCTCGGAGAAGAGAACACCCCAAAATTTGAGATTTGTCTAGATAATCACAAAGAAGTGGCCACTAGACTCAGGACTCTTATCATTGAGAATCATGGCATTCCTTGCACAAGCTCTACAACCTTTACCACCGAGCTATCTATCCTTGCCAATCAGATGAGTCGCCCTTTGGGTCGTCATCTTGCAGGCCGCACTCATTTGCGTATATGTAAAGCCATGGAGTCAAGCATCTCCCGCAAACTCAAGGAGCTCACTGAAATGGCGCCTTGGCATGACAGAAGTGAATTGCAGCACCTCAAATTTCTACTAAAAGCTAATCGGATTTGTCTGAGACCCTAGCTGTTGATTTTTAATAAATTGAAATAATTAAAAAATTATTATTACGCCAATAGCACATATTATTCCCTCCACAATCCAAACTTACTTTTTTCCCAATAAAAAAATCTAAAAATACCAACAGTTATCATACTTGCCTATTTTTTGAACATTTTGATGGAGTTAAGACTTAACCCAATCCCCAAACCTGCCGAAAAGACCGCACATAGTCTTAGGAGAATCCCCATGTTAAAGAAAAGCCGTTTCTGCGCAGTCACTCTAACCTGTGCACTGTCATTTTCGACCAGTTGTGCGAAAAAAGAAGAGGACCAACAAACTGTTGCATCTAGCGCGACGGCAGAGGACCAAACCGGCGCACAGGATCAGGAAAGCAGCGATATTTCTTTAGAAAATTCCGAAGAACTATTGCGGTCCCATGTCGAAGATCTACGCCAACTTGAAGAGGAAGCTAGTGCTCTCGGTGAATCTGATATTGAGCAAAATGCTAGTATACTGGCTACAACCTACGACTTTACCGTAAGAGCCAAAGTCAACGAAGGCAAATATAGAGAGGCCCAGTTTGAATGGGATAAAGCCGAAACTAACTACAAAGCAATGGAGCTAGCTTACGGAAAGATCACCAGCGATGAACTGACAAGCGCTTGGCAACAATACCTCGGCAGTCGAGCAACGATGATAAAACTAAAAGCAAAATGGTCTCAGAATTAAGGCGATTTGGTATCTAAGCTCAACGCGTGGATAGGTCCGTGCATTAGATCTCCGAGAGCCTTGTATACAAGTTGGTGTTGCTCAACAATACTCAAAGGCTCAAACTCCTTGGCAACGACTTCCAAACGCCAATGATCTCCCCCACCAGTGAGGTCCTGAGCTTTTACTGTGGCGCTAGGAATATTCTTTTTGATCAGTTCTTCAATCTCTTCTGGACTCATAACATCTCACTTAAATACAAAAAAACCTTACATACCAAGGAAAAAGTATATATATCGATAGCGCACCCTTCGTTTCCTTGCAATATACTAATACGATTAAGCTTATTCGGAGAATCCAAATTGACGCATAAAATTGTACTGGCCACACAAAATACACATAAAATTAGTGAGTTATCGAATATTTTGGGCTCAGATTGGGCGGTAGAGCCGTGTCCCAAAGTCTGTGATTGGGACGAAACGGGCACCACGTTATCGGAAAACGCTTTGATCAAAGCGACCGCTGTGGCCAAACATTTAGGGGAGGCCGTTATTGCCGATGATAGTGGGTTATTTGTTGATGCGCTTCAAGGAAGACCGGGCGTATTTTCTAGTCGCTATGCTGGTGTTGACGCTACCGATCGCGACAACTACTTAAAACTTCTTGAAGAAATGAAGGATCAAACCTTACGCCAGGCTCAATTTCGTTGTTGCATCTGCTATCTTCAGCCAAATCAAGCTCCCAAGTTTTTTGAAGGTATCTTGAACGGTGCTATCGGCTATCAGCCTGAGGGTCACAAGGGATTCGGATATGACCCTGTATTTATCCCCGATGGCTCGGCAAAGTCCTTAGCACTTTACTCAGCCGAGGAAAAAGATGCGATTAGTCACAGAAAAAAAGCCTTAGAAAAGTTTGTTCAATTCATCGCTTAATCGCTTTTAGAGCAAGCGCTCGATACTCGGAATACTCTTTTGTGGTCTTGATACGACCAAAGTCGGGATGCCTTAGGGAGTCTCGAATTTCAGGTCTGTATTTTGCTGGTGATAGCAAAAAAGCCTGAAGAACAATAATACTATCTCCCGCCCTTCCTAGTTTGGCATGGCATCTCGCCAATAGTAAGTTCGCCTTCCTTACGATTGATTCATCATTGGCCCAAAAATCGTTCCTCTCAGAAGCAGAAAACACTTTATTCAGTATAGGAACAGCCTTTTCACAACGATCCATCATACGATAGGCGTAACCCAGAAAGTAATGACCTTTCAGATCGAGATTTCCATTTTTTAGTAATTGAGAATAGAGTTTTTCGGCTTTTTCGTAGTCTTTGGCAAGGAGCAATTGATTCGCCTTACGATACTCAGGGGACAACTCCATTTTTTGCCGTTTGACGTTACCAGCTGATCCGCTAGCGCTCCCTAGAACTTTGATGTCTTTTAATTGGTAGGTGGTGTTCAACAAACACGGGGCATCACCGCCACCCTCGCAACAGGCCTCATCAATGACAGTTTTGATTCGTTTGCCTTTAATCGCTTTGCAGGTGGTTTGTCCCGGAAAGATGTAGGCCTCGATCGTTTCGCCATTGAGGACTCCTTTTTTCGGACTAAGACCGCTTTGTACTGCTAGAGATCGAACTACCAATCCTTTAACAATGAGACCTCGATAGGTGTCCAAAAACACCTTTCTGTCTTCAGGAGAAAGATCACCGATAAACCTAAAGCGCTCGTTGGACACTGAAAATGTTTTTTCCGGGTTCAAACGACCACACGAAATAATATTGATTGCAGCGTCACCTTTGACTAGCGAGGCACAGACTGCCAACGCATTCTCAGTCAAACTTAAGGCAATTATCGCTACAAAAAGGATTTTACCAATCATACTTAGACCTCTTAGTCGTTTTTACTCCTTTTGGTGACCTCTTAGTTATTCTACATTATGATAGAGGCAATATGGACTTTGCTTCCGTAGGAATTTTCCAATCGTAGGGGATTACCTTGTCGCTAGTTTTTCGTTGGATAGGATCTCAGGTACTCGGAAACGTGTCAGCCCTAGGAGGATACGCCCTTTTCTGCTACAGAGCCATAAAGGCATGCTTCTTTCCTCTACCAAAGCGATTCCTAGTGATCCAACAAATGGAGTTTGTAGGTAATCGCAGCCTGGGGATCATACTCCTTGCTGGTTTTATGGTGGGTGGGATTTTTGGCTTTCAACTAGGTGAGATCTTTAGGCTGTTTGGTGCTGAATCGTTAATTGGGGCGTCCACCGCCTTCGCCTTATCCCGCGAGCTGGCCCCGATTGTTGGATCGTTTCTAGTCACAGCGCGCGCTGGATCGGCTATGGCAGCCGAATTAGGAACCATGAAGGTCAATGAGCAGATCGACGCCATCAAAGTGATGGCTGTTAACCCTTATGCCTATTTAGTCGCACCTCGATTACTTGGCGCCATTATCATGATGCCGATTCTCGCTACGATATTCGTCCTGTCTGGAGTTTTCGCGGCATTTATCATTGGGGTTTTGTTTTATGGAATCGACAGCGCAGATTTTTTCGCAAAGATTCGCTGGATGATGGAAACAAAAGACCTTTGGATGGGGATGCAAAAATCGGCATTATTTGGATTTATGTTTGCCAGTATTGGCTGCTACCAAGGTTTTAAGACCAGCGGTGGTGCCAAAGGAGTCGGTCAGGCCACCACCGTCGCTGTAGTCACAACTTACGTCACAATACTTGTTTTGGACTTCTTTATCACTTACATGCAGTTCAAAGGGTTCTAATTGATGTCTCTAGTCATGTCCGACGAGGTAGCGGTCGCTACAGGATGAACCCAGGGGTTAAAATCCCTAACAACACCAACCTTGTAGCCGAGGGCCTTTAGGACCTGATTAGTCGTATCGAGTTGAACTGTTTTCTTGTTTTTTTCGAGCTGATAAACAAAGTTCAGACCCACTCCCGCAGCATCAGCAAGCTCTTTTTGAGTGAGACCTAATCGCTTTCTTTGTTGTCGAACAAAATCTCCCACGTTCACGATGTTTATCTCCCTATGAAACTCAAAAGAACTGACTCAGCCAATTATCGCAAATATAGAGGAAAAATGCGAATCACCGCTTAGAGAACCACTCTATCGAGGCTCTCGACTAAATCCGTCGCGATAAACTTACCTTTTGCATTTTGCTCAACTCCGGCCATAGCATAGTGCCAATCGTGGGTAAAAAATAAACGCCAACTGGCATCAATGCGATCGTAAAGGCGTTGTTTTTCATCGATAAGGAGCTCGGGATAACGATCGTACCCCATAGTTATGGGAAGGTTCACCCAAGGTGCACCAGGAATTAAATCCCCACAATACACAAGATTTGTTTTTTCACCAGCAATGACTGTGTGGAGCTGCCCAGGTGTATGACCGTTACTGACAAAAAAACTAAGCTCGGGAAGCTCACTAAGTCCTTGATCTTCAGTCAAAACCACAAGTCTATCCGAGTCTTGCAGGAGGCCAGGTAATTCCGGAATAAATGACGCTCGATCTCTAAAGTGAGGATTAAGGGCTCGCTGCCATGCCTCAGTTCCTACAACAAAAGTCGCGCGGGGAAAGACCAGTTTCATAGCATCGTCTGACGCTCCAGAATAGGCTGATAAGAGGCCTCCAGCATGATCGAAATGGAGATGAGATAAAATCACATAGTCGATGTCTTCAGGCTTGACGTTGTGTTCGGCTAGATTCTGTAGTAGCACGTGCTCCTTTTCAAAGACACCGAACCTCTCGGCTAGTTGAGGAGGCATATAACAACCGACTCCCGTTTCGAGAAGGATCTTAACATCATCGATCTCAACAAGAGCGCAACGACACGCAAGATTTATTCTTCCTAGTTCGTCGGGCTCTGCCCATCTTTCCCAGAGGGCTCTCGGAGCATTACCAAACATCGCCCCACCGTCCAAGCGCTGAGAATTTCCCTCAATAGATGTCACCGTAACTTTTCTACCCATAGGTGCCTCAATTTTGATAGGTTAGTTTTGATGAAAATACCAACCAGTGATCAGTTAGCAAGTTATTCCAGTCTCTTATACACTGCCTAAGCATTAATCTCAGCGATAAAACCGGTTCTACTAAAGCTAAGTAACTCAGAAAGACAGCAGTTATTCACACAAACTGTGGATAAAATTCTTCAATTGCGCCCTAAAAATTGCCGTTTGGCATAAATAAGCTCAATTGTTTCATCATTTTAGCTATTTCCAAGCAAGAAGTATTCCTCCTTGAAAGGTCGATCGAGCTAGGCGGCAAGATTGAAGGCCCAACAGGTTAAAGCATTTTAGGAATTTAGCCGATCCGTTTTATGTGTGTTCAGGGAACCTCGAAAGGTGGGCTACATATGATCTCCAAGGCAAAATTTTCTTTGATAACCGGGATTTGCTTCTCAACCAGCATTTTTGCAACGGGAAAGCGAGACGTGTTAGTCCACAGCTACGGGGACCAAACCACACAGGCTATCAGTTTCGGCTTGGACGCCGTGCCGAAATCTTTCGACAGCAAAGTTTCTTCGATACTCCGATCGATCGATCCCAAAATCAAACCGTCGAGCCAGATTGCAAAGTCGTTTTTATTTACCCGCAGCAACATCCGAAGTCAGGAGTATCACTTCAGTGTGAACGGATTTCCCATGTGCCAATTTCATATGAAAGCCCACGAAAGTATAAACGGAGCCGTAACGATCATAGGGACCATACCAGACGTGTCTGTTGATCAAGATTTTGTCAGCAGCGACTGGAGCTCTATTCAAAATACCTTAGAGAATATTAGGGACAACGCTCACCTGCAAAACATTACGGAAACTATTAATTTACTCGAGTCGAAAAAATGCCTTTGGGTTGAAGATGGAGCGATTTATCCAGCCTGGGATGTAGTCGTTCAATCAGGAGGGCTGAACTACAAGGTAGCTGCAACCGAAAATAGAGTGTTTGCCTTTAACAAATATCATTTTCACGTTGATGGTACAGCCCTCATTTATCCGTTTAATCCAACAGACGGGCAATTGGAGTCTTTTGAGCTTAAAAACCTACTCACAGACGATAACGGAAACATCATCCCGTCTAACGATAAATTCGTTACCTTCGTTGATCCTGATTCCTACACGACAGCCACAGCCACGGCGACCGGAAATGTGGCTTCACCCTACTCATTTCAACCAGACCCCACGACAGAACCTAGCAACTTTGCTCAAGTTAGTGTCTTCACGAACGCTAACCGATCCTTGGATTGGTTTTTAGAGAGGGGTTATCAGAACTTCGGTACAAACCCGATTGGAATCGTTGTCCATGCAGTTTTTGGAAACAATGATATCAACAATGCACTATACCAGCCCAGCGAAACATCAAACTCGTTTATATATGTTGGTGACGGAGACGGAACTCTCCTACAGAACCTAGCGTACGACTACGATGTCGTCGCCCACGAATTAGCTCATCATGTTGTTTTTCACACGATTAAAAGCATTACCGCAACATCAGAGTCTCTTGTCATCCATGAAGGACTTGCGGACTTTTTCACCTTTGCAAAGACGCGTAACCCGTGCCTGGGGGAAAGCATATGTCCTAGCGGAACCCCTGTTTGTCCAGCTGACAATCAGTGTCTGAGAACGGCTGACAATACCTATCAGTACGGAGCATCTGATTTACCGTCGCAACCCCACTTGAGAAGTCAGTTCGTCTCCGGAATGCTTTGGGATTTGTATTCTAAAGACGGTATCGATATCGATGAGGTCGCCTCGATTGTTTTAAAAGCTGTGGATCTCTTGGTTACCGATTCAGGTTACAAGCATCTTGTCCTAGCCATGCTCATGGTTGACGAAGCTGATTATAACGGAGCCAACTGTTCTACGATTTATGCTAGAGCAGAGGCTCGAAACCTAACCAGTCTGATATCTAGTTTCGACTGCTCCACAATTCCATCTCTAGTCGAGAGCGCAGAGGATGACTTAGGCAAAGTACTCGAAGACGAACCTGTCTCTGTACCAGCAACGAATTCATCATCGTCAAGCTCAAACAGCAACTGGTGTGGATCAATTGGATGGGGTCAACAGCAAAGTACTGTCCCGCTACTAAGCTTATTAATGCTACCTTTGTTGCTTTTAATAAGACGTAAATAAGCATCTATTAACTAAATCACACTGCGAGGCATAGGGATTTGCCACAGCTTATTCTACTGTTTACAGGACTATGGTGTCTCCTAGGATTCCATAGACCTGTCGTTGCAAAACCGAATCCGTCCATGTTTGTTTTTACGATTTGGCAAGGTGAGCACATCAAAGAGCACGATGTGAAGGCCTTGGAAACATACCGGACAGAATTTCCTCAGGTAAGCATGATCCACTTTATTAGTCCACGATACCTGATAGCCCCCAATACTGGCGATCTAGAACTCAATCAAGCTATCAAGAGGGTCTATCGTCCTGGAGATGAAAAAGCCGTCTACTTTGCCGGATGGGAAGAGCTCGTATCTAAGGCCGGTGTCCTTGTCCGCAACAGCCCTTCTTTCTGGACCAATAAGAGCACGCCATGCACCAAAGCCTGTGGACTTTCCATTCCCCTCTCCGTCTACGGCGAAGATGACTTGAAGAAAATCTTAAACAGCCAAAAGCAACTACTTGACGAAGGGCTTTCCACACCAATCAATGACAGCATCTTTCTTACTGCAGGCTGGCAAAACCTAACAAACCAGTCTCGTACATTAAGTCAGTTAAAACTCAAATGGGATTTTTCGGGAATTATACCTTCAACTATGAAAAAGCCATTGGGTCGTTACCCTATTCACACATGGATAAGGTCTAACTGGCACATTCTAGAAAATGTCCACAGCCCGAAGTATCTCACGGAATCAAAACACTCAAGGATCATTGTGGCTCAAAATGGCGGAATGACCTCGTATCATAGCGCCGAAGATATTTACTCCTATTACAAGGCCTTCAAATTACAAAAGTCTCAAGGACCCAAGGTGTTTACCTTAGGTGTGGTTCAGGAGACAGCTTTTATGTATCAGGGTAGACTTAAGCAAGCGACTCAAATGATCCTGGATGCGAGCAAGAAGGAAAAAACACCATTGAATTTCACCTGGCAAACATTTATGGGTTACATCAGTCCTAGCAACTAAGGAGTTTTTATGCTGGTCGATGTCCATTGTCATTTAACCCATAAACAGTATTCTGAGGACCTCCTTGCAGTCATTGAGAGGGCCAACCAGGCGGAAGTAGCCATCGTGGTCAACGGACTTGAAACGCAATCCAACCGTGAAATACTAAAAATGGCAGCCACCCATAAAAATATCCTTCCTGCGTTGGGGATATACCCCTTGGAAGCGCTAACAGGAATGCCACTAGATCTACCATTTGAAATCTCAAATTTCGATTTGGAAGCCGAAATTGCCTTTATCCGAGAACAAGCACAAGCGGGCACCATAGTCGCTGTTGGAGAATGTGGATTGGACGGTTATTGGGTGGGTGAGGAGACCTTTGCCAAGCAGGAAGAGGTGTTTCTACGGCTGCTAGAGATAGCGTCCGAGGCTGATATTCCGGTCATCATCCACAGCCGAAAACGAGAAAAACGCGTCATCGAAATTTTAGAGCATCACGGCCAAAAACGTGTGGACTTCCATTGCTATTGTGGAAAGAGCAAATGGGCAATATCCGCTGCCGAAAAGCACGGATGGCATTTTTCTATTCCCGCTAACGCAAGAAAGAGCGAAAGTTTTACTAAGCTACTAAAGTCGCTACCGCCCACTAGCATCCTACTGGAGACAGACTCACCTTATCTCTCACCGGTAAGAGGTGATAGAAATGAACCAGCAAATATAGTTGGGACCGCAAAGTATCTGGGAGAGCTACGGGAGATGTCAGAGGCAGAAGTTGAAGCCTTACTCTGGCAGAACTTCACCTCTCTTTTTGAAAGTAACCTTATAACCAAATTAGAACGCTGAGCCCAAAAGACTGACCATTCAAGGTAAAGTTATCGAGTCCTGTATTGCCGGAGCCATGAGTATAAAGGCCATTAATCTGCTCAAAGCGTCCCATGAGAGATATTGACGAGTTCAAAAAGTAATTGAGTCCTACAGAATGCGTCGCTCCACCACCTGAAAAACTCGAGCTCGCGTTGAAGTTTTGATACGTGTAATTTGCACCGTGAGCAGCGGTTCCAAAAACTAAGTTTCCAACAGGAGAGCTGAAGGAAAACGATAATCCCAAAGACAATTCCGAACCACTGAAATGCTCTAATGAGCTATGTTTTGCTCTCATTCCGACATAAGTATGATTTAAGGAAAGCTGCATGAAACGCAGCAGTTCGATACCGACACCATTTTTAAGGCCGAATCCTCTCCAAGTTGAAGAGGTTGTCGTCGCATCACTACTTGTTACAACAGTACCGTCGATTGCTTTAACCGACTGATCAACAAAAACGTCTTTGCCGAATGCTGTCCGATTTTGATCGACTCCAGCATGGCTTTGGCCAAACAAAATAGGGGTCGCTAGCATCGACAGCAATAAGATTCCAAATTTGAACATGTGAACCCTCTAAGTTTTCAATTATTACCTGCAGGACTAGATGCAATAGCTATGCCTAAAAACACCCATTCCAGACGATGCAATATCAGAGGGTTTGATAAGGGAAATGTGCCAATTGTTTTGACACTCATACGTGGCAACACGATTTTTTGTCTCGATAAGGCCACTTCCTTACGCAACGTAAGATTTAAAGCGACCTGTAGGAGTAAGGTCGATGACGGAACTGAGGCTTTTTATAACTAGAACGTAAGGATTTCGTTCTAGGAATCTTCGAGGAATTTTCCGCGTGCGCTTTCGATCTTTCCTTTTGTAAACACCATAGCCTGCTGCAGCAGCTCTACTTCCCAGGTGTCACCTTTTGCACCCTTGTGTAACTCGTCAATCCAGTTCAATAGGTTGGCAAAGTACTTGTTTCGATCGTCAGCCATGGAGTGATCGTAATCGTGATTGAGCTTCGTGACCCAATCGTCTACACCGGCAAGAGCCAAATTCACTAGATTGTTCAGCCGAATCGTAGCTTCGCGCTCTTCCCAACCTCCTGCGACACGAAATGGATACTGATCCCTGTCAGATTTGTGAAGCCAGAGTCGGAAACTAGCCCCCAAATCCACAACATGGTAGTCATCAGGGGTGGCGTTGTGAAAGCCGTCGGGTCGTTTCCAAATCAGATGCATGCGAACCTCCAGATAGGGGAAGTGATATTCTGCCGCATACTAGCACAGGATCCTAACAAATTACCAGAGGGCAAAATCCTATCCATAGCGGCGATTAGGCGCCTTGCTCTTGTCCAAAGTCTTCCCCATGGTAGCGTCTGATAAAATCCTGAAGCAAGGTCCTTTGTTCAGCCGTGAACTCGTCAAATTGAACACCCATGCCAGCAGTCAATTCTTTTTCAGGGACCTCTTTTTGTACCCAAATGACCTTGCCAGTGGCATTTAGGGTTTCCTTGCTATCCGGAATGGTAAAGGTTAAAGAAACCTCTTCACCAGTTGCCAATGGTGACTTTGTCTCAATAAAGACTCCCCCTGTGCCCAAATCTCGACAAAAGTCGAATAGGTAGTGACCATTTTGAGAGCGATAATCGACGAGTAGTTGTACGGGTAGGCGCTGACTTTTCCGATCGTCTATTGTGCCTTTTTTTGCCATAACTGTCCCCCTTTTCTGTCAATACAAACGTCTTCACCTGAGACGCTATTTCCTTTTGATATAATCGAGATAGAGCTGAACATGTTTGTTGTGCTCTTTCAAAGTTTTGGAAAAATGATGGCGATTCGTCCCCCCTATGACCACGTAATAATAATAGCCAAAGTTGGTCGGTGTTAAGATGGCTTCAAGAGATGCTGCCGACACCGCACCAATGGGCCCTGGAGGCAAGCCTTTGTGCACCCTGGTATTGTAGGGGTTTGACTTATCCCTCAGGTGCTTCCATTTGATATCACCATCGTAGTCTTCTATGCCGTAGATTATAGCCGCATCGATGGCAATTGGCTCGCGGTTTTTTAATCGGCTCCAAATTACTTCAGAAACCAAGGATCGTTCATCGTCGTGTTGGGTTTCTTTTTCAATGAGAGAGGCAAAGGTTATCGCTTCATGCAAGCTCAATCCTTTTTTCTTGACGTTTTTTTCATAGTCTTTGGGAAGGTTTTCCCAGAAGGTATTCACCATTTTTTTCAGCACTGCTTTTGCCGGCTCGCGAGCCGTAAATGAGTAGGTTGCGGGATATAGGTAGCCTTCAAGAGTCGGAGATTTGACATTGAGGGACTTCAGAAAAGCCTTATCACGACTTAATTTGTAAAGCTCATCGTAGTCCCCCACATTATTAGCCACCAACCGTCTCAGCGTTTGCTCCAAGGTAAAGCCTTCTGGGATCACAAACTGCAAGACGATCGGATTATAAGAGACCCCTGATATGATCTTGTCTTGAATGATTTTCGGGGTAATCGCGCCGCTAAACCGATACACCCCCGCTTGATATTGACCATAAGTTTTTTGCTGCCTCACCCACAAATTGAACAGTAGGGGATCGTCGATTAGCCCTGAGGCTGATAGCGTCCCAGATAACTCATCTAGTCTAGTACCGCTGGGAAAATGTATGATCGCAGCTTTCTCCACCATCACCTCTTTTTTGGACCAGCTATCCAGATAGGCACGGCCACCAAACAGCCCAACTATGGCTAAAAGACCTAAAAAAACTATATATTTTAATAGTTTACGTATCAAACCAAACTCCAAAGGGATTTACCCGAACAATATCATTAGAATACATGGAAATCCGAGCTTTGCGTAACGAAAGATTCAGCTTGATTATTAGGCAAGTACGAATATAATGGCGCGTCGCTCAAATTAACTCTACGAGTTCCTAAACATGTCGATTAAGACTACTGAACATTCCCCCTACAAAAATGTGAGCCTTTCCTGGCAGAACAGTCTATCGGAATCTTTAGCCGCTATAGAGAAAGCGACTGGTTACCAATTTCAAAAGCCTGAGCTTTTATTTGAAGCCTTGACTCATAGCTCGGCAGCTCAAGAAGTTCAGCGAAAAAAGAAGATATCACTGCCCTGGAACGAGAGGCTCGAGTTTCTAGGAGACTCAATACTCAGCCTGGCTTTGTCAACACACCTGACGTTGCATCCAGAAAACTTTGCCGAAGGCAATCTTTCCAAAATTCGCGCGGCTCTGGTCAACGAGAAGTCCCTAGCAGGAATCGCAAAATCCATTGGCTTAGGCCAGATGCTGCTGTTTAGCGTCGGTGAGATGAGAGCCGAAGGTCACAAGAAGATATCTGTTCTCGCCGATGCCTTTGAGGCCTTGCTGGGAGCTATTTATCTAGATGGTGGATTTGAGGTGGCCGAGTCGGTCATTCTTGGATTGTTTCAACCTCTGCTGTCAGGCAAATTAGAGGACCTGATTCAAGAGGACTTTAAAACCCGACTTCAAGAGCTGACCCAACGATCCTGCAAACAAACACCTAGCTATACCCTTATTGGTGAGTCGGGACCGGATCATAACAAAGTTTTTAGCATTGAAGTTTCGTTTAAATCAGTCGTGCTAGCTAGGGCGGAAGGCACGAATAAAAAGAAAGCGTCGCAAAATGCTGCGCGAAAAGCCTTAGAGTTTTTAGCGCAAAACCCACATATTTTAACCAAAGATTCGTTTAAAGAGACAGGTTATGTCCCTTTAAACGAGTCTTTACAGTTATAGTAAGGAATCAATCATGGACCAAGGATTAGTGGCCATTATCGGTCGACCTAATGTTGGTAAATCGACTCTGTTTAACCGACTAACAAAAAGCAACAGTGCCTTGATTCACGATCGCCCTGGCGTGACGCGAGATCGTCTGTACGGAATGGTGTCATCGATTAAGGAAGATGAAACTGGTTATACGGTAATCGATACTGGTGGATTCGAAACTAAAGATCTTTATTATCAACCGTTTTCGAAGAATATTGTCTGGGAACAAACCGAAGTCGCTATCAAAGAGTCTGACGTTGTATTGATGGTATTAGATAGCCGCGCCGGTGTTCATCCTCACGATTTGGAATTGGTGAATTACCTCAAGAAAATCCAAAAACCTGTGGTCTATGTCGCCAACAAAATTGATGGTCTAGAACAAACCACAGCCATGTGGGAATTTTATGAACTCGGAGTCAACGACGACATCCTTACCTGCAGTGCCGCTCACAATCGCGGAATTTGGGAGCTATCGGAAGCGATTGAAACCAAGCTTTCTGAGGTCTGCACCCTCATCAAAACCGACGTCAACATTCCTACGACAAAAATCGCTTTAATCGGACGACCCAATGCCGGAAAAAGTTCCATCCTCAACCGTCTTTGCGGCGAACAGAGGTCTCTTGTTTCTGAGGTTGCCGGTACCACAAGAGATACCGTCGACACACCCATAGTGTTCAACAAAAATCACTATACATTGCTGGACACAGCGGGCGTTAGGCGCAAAAAGAAAATCTTTGATAAAATCGAGGGTCTTAGCGTTATCAGAAGCCTTCGCACCATTGAACAGGCCGATGTCGTCGTCTTGGTGATCACAGCTGATGAAGAAATTTCAGACCAAGATGCAAGACTAGCGTCTCTTGCTGCGGATCGATACAAACCCCTTCTCATCGTAGTCAATAAATGGGATTTGGTTCCTGACAAAGACTCGAATACGGCTCGAGAGATCGAATTAGATATTAGGGAAAAGCTTAAGAACATCTCTTATTTTCCTATACTGTTCACCTCATGCCTGCAAAATCAGCGGATCCACAACATCATGAAAGAGGTGGAAAGCCTAACAGCTAGCTATCAAATCCGGATACCAACCGCTAGGATCAACGAAGTCCTCGAACGAGCTGTCCATGAGCACACCCCAGCCCTCATTCGTAAGTTTAATAAGCGAGTGAAATTCTACTTCGCGACTCAGGTACGAACTAGTCCCCCTACCATAGTCGTCAAATGTAACGTTGCCGGTGAGATTCAGGAGTCCTATAAGAGGTATCTGGTCAAACGCTTTAGAAAAGACCTTGGATTTGGCAACGTGCCACTGCGATTATTGTTCCGTGGTAAAGACAACGAAAAGCTGTCTAACCCGAGATAGTAGGACGATTGAGGTTATTTATGGCAGGGCTTATCCGTTGAGATCACCAATGAGCGAAAGGCCTCTTCGGCATCTAGCCAGGCTTTTTTTTCGTCATTTGGAATGCCCACCGCATCCAAAGACTCGGCCATAAGAACCTGACGACGATCAAATTGAGCTTTGTTGATGGGCAGCTTTCGATGCGCCTCTCTCATGTCTCGTCCTTGATAGCATTTTGGACCACCAAAAGCAGAAATCGTAAAAGCGCTTTGTTTTTCTATCAGTTGCTCTATGTCTGAATGAAAAAACTGATGACCGATAATCGGGTCGCGGAAAGCTTTCTCGTAAAAGTTGGCGATAGCTGCCCGGATTTTCGTTTCACCAATCACATTGTATAGATTCGATTTCATGAGACTCTCTAAACAATTGACATCCATCGTCAACTCATCAAAGAGAGCATATACGTGGCTATATCGTTAGTCTAGCGCTTTGCACCTTTTTTTCGTGCGACATCAGACACTCTGCGTGGTTCGATGGGTGGCATGACGTGCAGCTCCACTATGGAGTGTTGGTTCCGGTTTTTGTAAAGCAGTGCCTCTTTGCCTTGGAAGGCATATAGGAATTGGCTACCCTTTAGTTGACCCGAAACAACCATACTGCCAACATACTCTTCCAGATTCTTGTCTTTGCCATATCGTTTGTACAAGCGGAGCTGATACGTCAAGTTTTTGGCGATCTTATCCCATTTTTTTGGTTCTGCTTCAATGTGCCAGTCGCCAATATAGAAATGATTTACCTTACTGATCTGGGCACGAATGTTTCGAATAATGGGGCGAGTTTTTGTAAATCGGATCTGGTCCGTACCAGCCGAAGTTCGTACTTTTACCTTCTGATAAGGGACTAGCTTGATTCCTAGTCTAACTCTGGCTTCTTTTTTAGGAGCTTTTGGGAGACGAACGAAGGTATCTCCAGGATCGATAGTCTGAGCTGCCAGATGATTGACACCCATGCCCAAAGGCGCCACACAACACAGGGCAAAAAGCCCAACTTTTCCGATCTTTTCTGATAGTATCGCGATGAACAAGGATTTCATATCCGCCCTTTCATTCCCGTGGAAAACAGAGATATTTCGTTTGTTGGCAAGGATCCCAATTCGCCGAAAAAGCTGAGTTTCCTAGGGAAACTAGATCGCGTTGTACGCGGAAACAGGTAGCAAGTTTTGTTTAGGATCAGTTATGATTATAGCATCAATACGGTCTCGATTAAAAAGTTGGCATGTTAAAAATCGTCTCATACATTGTTTTTGTCCTAGCTAGTACTTGGATGCTCCTTATTCCCACCAACCTCCAAGATCGTTGGCGCGGAGCCGCAACTGTAGAAAAATTAAAGCTCACCCACCTTGCTATCAATCGTTACTTCAGTGAGTTTGGTCGCCTTCCCGAGTCCATCGGGGAGATCCGAAGTTATATCCACTCTTTAGGCATTTCCTATCACCCCTACGATGCCTACGGATTGCGACTATCGTACCTTCCTTTGTCGAGAGACGAGTATTACGTAAAATCCTTCGGAAAGGATGAGATTTCCAACAGCATTCAAGGTGAGCGTGATTTATCAATTGTCGAGATCAAAGCGTTAAAAAGGATCCCCGCCTCTCAAGAGGCCCTTGGTTCGCGGCTGATGCAAATTTTTCCCGCTCCTTTGTTACTTGGCAACAGACCTGCGGGCCGCCCGTACTTTGCCCAGTTGATTCTTGATACGGAGACTTACGCCAGGCGGATCATCATTCGCGGGATCCAAGATAGCAACTTTATTATCCCGTCCGCTCATGACGGAGTCCAAGAATTCCTTTGGCTAGACGATAAGAAAACCATCATTTTTACGGCAAGCGGTTCGGAGCGTTACGATGATGGCATCTATATATGGGACATCACCACCGGCCAAAGCAAGAACATCCTCCCAGAGATTCAAAAAAACTTCTTTCCCAAGACGGGAAAGTTCTACTTCGCGCTTTCCCGAGTCGATAAAGAAACTAAAGAGGCCTATGCTTTCGTCCAACCCATGACAAAGTCTTATCTAAACCCAGACGAATTCTATCGCTTATCGCGGCTGATAAAAATAAACTACGGCCACGAAGACATTAGGGTCGCAAAATATAACGCTCCCAATAGTATTTTTGAATTTCGCATTCATCCCCAAGACGGAGTCAAGGTTGCTCCCCTTGCCCTTGAGCCCCAGAAAGAGTGGAGTCAGCTTGGCACAAAAGGTGATATGGAAGATACCATTGTCAAATGGCAGAATTACTGCTCTAAATACTCAGAGACAGCGCTCCAACCATACTGCCTTTGGTGGCTGACCACGTTGTATTGTGATGCCGGTAAAAATCTCGAAAAAGATTTTACGCGGAAAGCCGCTATCATGAGAAGCTACGCCTTAGAAACCGCACGATTTCTGGACGATCAGGTTTTAGCGCCGGAATACCTCCGAGCCATGGGCAACTACCTTTTATTAACCCTCGAAGACGAGCAGTTTCCAAAATACGCCATATCGGATTTTGCAAAAATCACAGTGGAGTAACCCCGCTCCGGTTCTTGTCATTTTCATTTAGATGAGACATATTTGTGCATTAGCACTCGATCAAGGAGATTCCCATGACAACGCTTGGCGATAATGTCTACGCCGTTATTCTTGCAGGTGGAAGTGGAACCAGGTTTTGGCCAAAGTCGCGACAACTGTCTCCAAAACAGTTATGTGCCATCGGTAATGCCAAAGAAACCATGTTAGAGACAACTCTCAAGCGACTCGATGGTTTTATTGCCCCAGATAGAAGGCTCATTGTTACTCACGAGCAGCAAATAGAAAGCACCAAACAAATCGCGGGTGCGGCCTGCCCCCATTACTTAGCCGAGCCAGACGCACGCAATACGGCCAATGCCCTTGCCTTAGCAGCCCTTGATATCGAGACCCGTCACCAGGGTGCTGACACTCCTATCATGATCTCTCTTCATGCCGACCATGTTATCGAGAATGTCGATGCGTTTAAACAGTCTGTAAGAAACGCTATCGATTCGGCAAAGGAAGGCTACCTTTGTCTATTGGGGATTGTTCCGGATAAACCCGAAACAGGTTATGGGTACATCGAACGTGGCGCGTCACTATCTGAGACCGCTTTCAAGGTTAGCAGCTTCCGCGAAAAGCCTGAACTTGAGCTAGCCAAATCTTATCTTGAGTCAGGTAATTTTCTTTGGAACGCGGGTATTTTTGTTTGGTCAATCCCGACGATTATCGCCGAGCTAGATCATGCGATTCCCACGGCTATGAACGCACTTCGTGGTCTCAAACCTGAGGCAGGAGTGGGTTTTCGCAGCTGTCCAAGCGAGTCTTTGAGATCGGTTTACCAAGGATTGCCTAAAATCTCGATCGATCATGCTGTTCTCGAAGTTAGCAAAAAAGTCTCAGTCGTCGACGCGGATATCGGCTGGCAAGATATCGGAAGCTGGGACGCTCTCGCCAAAACATTTCCGACTGATCAGCAAAACAATATTTCCTTTGGCAACACCATGCTGATTGACTGTGAAGGAGTGACTGCAGACTCGGATGGTGACCTAGTGGCTTGCTTAGGGCTCAAGGACATTGTTGTCGTGAAGGCTAAAGGTGCAGTGCTGGTTTGTCCGGCGGATAAAGCTCAGGATGTGAAGAAGATTGTCGAGGCGCTAAAAGCTGACCAAAACGAAAGCTATCTATGACAAACCGAAGTCGGCCTTGCCGACCGAGACAGTCTCGAAAAAGCACTAGCGGATGTGGTAACCGTAAAGTGCTTTTAAACCAGTTGAGAAAAAGATGCGGTCCTTGACGATCACGGGATAACGGCTAATAGCACCGGCTACATCGTCAAACCAACGAACCTCACCGTTCTTGCTAGCTATAGCTGCAATCGCGCCATTCGTTCCGCCAACATATACCTGAGATTCCGTTGGAAAAATACTGTTAGCACCTTGACCTAAATTAACCTTCCAAAGCTCACGCCCACTGGAAGCCTCAAGGGCCCTAAAGTCGCCATTTAGGTGACTGACGTAGAAAACTCCATTGCGGAAACTACTATTGGTGATAGCACTAAGGTCTTTACGCCAGGCTTCCTTTGGTGTTCCACCAGTCATTCGCAAACCCGAAACCACGCCATCATAACGGCTGAATACGATGCTGTTCCCTATCTGAGTGACTTGGCCGACGACATCGCGAAACCGGTAGGACGGCGCTCTCAAATCGTAGGTCCAACTTCGTTTTCCCGACACCAAATTGATGCCATGCAGACTACCTTCGGAGGTACCAAGGACAATGGTTTGGTCGATCACTATGGGCTCACTAGCGGTGTAGATAACTAGCCCTGTAGGGCCTCCGGCATCGTAGATCCAATTCGTTTTTCCTGTTGTCGCGTCGATACTGAAGAGCTTTTGCTCTACAGTGGTCACGAGTAAGCTTTTGCCAGCCTGTACCGGGCGACGGAAAGCAAACCGTCCGATAGATTGTTCCCAGATTTTTTTTCCATCACTCTTGGCTCGCAACGTAAGTTTGCCGTCTCTGGTACCCGTAAGAAAGTTCGGACCAAAGCTAGTGACTGGCATCGCCATAGATGCTTCGATGGGTATTTGCCAAATGATCTTCGCAGAATTGATAGCCCGTTTGATGAGCCATCGGCTGTCATAACCACCGATGATGTAATCGCCATCAGCAATCCAACCAGCCTCATCAAAAAGACCCAAGGGTTTCGTCCGGTCGAGATCTTTGTTGGCCAAGATCAAACCCGCACGAGATGGCTTGCAAGACTGATCGAAGGCATAATCACTATCGCAGGATGTCGGGACTGGTTGGTGATTGGTAGCACAGGAAGCGAGTAGCCATACGGCTACCGGCAATATCGTAAGTCGGAACATACTCAGACCTCTCTGTCTTCTTTAGGTGGTAGCCGAAGATGCCTTGTCTAGTTCAGAAGAGCCTGAAGCCCTTTAGCTTTGTCAGCCTCTTGGCTAGTACCGTGATCGGCAATAATGGTTTCTAAAACGCCGCGCGCTTCGTCCATTTTTTTAGCTAAGTAAAGGTTGCGCGCCTTAATCAAAAGGTACTGTGGCTGCATACCTGATTGAGCCTGCTTCTCTAAAGTGGAAGCAACCGCAACGGCTTCGTCATGCTTTCCTAAGTCTTCGAGTAGGGACACTAGGAGGACCCCACTTTGGTGACGAACAATCGCATAACCCTTTGACTGGTCGAAAATCGCTTGGGCAATGCTCTGGGCTCCAGCAAGATCATCTTTTTCAGAAAGGTTCTTAGCAACTCGTAAACCAGCAACCCAACCAGATGGGTTGTCTAAGTTTGATTCGTAGTAGTTTTTGTACTCGCTGAGAGACTGAGTATGGTCTGCCTTAGCTGCAAGCAACTCTTTTTCGAGTTCCGCAAGCTTGACTGGGTCAGCTCCCTCTTTCTTTTCTTTAACTGCCAATTTGAGCTCGTCGATTTGTTTTTCTAGCTCGGAGCGTTTGTCAGCAAATGCTTTCTGTTCTTTTTCGAGGGTCATATCAATCGCGGCCAAAGCGTCAGCTTGAGACTGCGCAGCGCTTGTTTGGTAGTAGTTAACGCCAAAGGCTGCTAATGCCAAAACGACTGATATTCCGGCAATAGTGTATAGGAGTTTGCTATTTTTAGCGGCAAAGTCGAGTCCACGGGTCGCCTGTACTTGAAACGCATCGGGTCCTTTTAAATTCAAATCGTCTTTTTTACTCATGTTTTCCTCTTACTTATATGCCAAACAGTCAGCCGACCATAGTTTGTGATATTATATCTAATAGGACTGTTTGACTAGTATATTCCACAGAATTGTTCAATCACCAATTTGCTGGGAAAAACGGAGAAACCATGGGTGCTTCTGGCCTAGGATCACTACTTGTCATGGAAGGCTTGTTGACTGAACAAGACCGAAGGACGATCGCCAGCACCTGCGGCCAAAACAGCTGGGCATTTGCCAAGAGTATCCTGGCAATGGGCATGCTGGATGAGGACGAGTTAGCGGCTTTTTTTGCCGACCACACCAAGTATCAGGTAGCCAAACGAGACTTTATCGATAAAATCGACACCAAGGTTCTTCAATCCATCGATGCAAGGATGCTAGCGCGGATCGAAATGCTACCCATCAAGGTGAATCGCGACACGATCGAAGTGGCTGTGGTAGATCCCCTCGACCGAGGAACCATCCGTCAGTTGGAGTTTTTTACCGGCCTCACCGTACTGCCTGTGATTGCACCCATCTCGCAAATCTACGAAGGGCTTGCCAAGCTCATCGATAAATTCGAACCCTACAGCACGGATCTCAAAGACTTTCTTAAAAATCATGCTGCCACGGCCTGGCAAAGGCAGCGCATTGAAGAAAGCGCCTCGCAACTTGGACAGAAACTTCCTCAGATGTCTGATTCTCAGTCACCCAATGCCGGTGCTTCCCAAGAGCCGATTCGCGACCAGGCCAACTCAGAAGATTTTGCCGCTAGCCTCGACGACGACGATGTGGAGTCTTTGGACGATGAATTCGATGATCTAGATCTCGAGGACAATGACGAAGGAAGCCTCGAACTATCAGATAGCCTCGAAGGTGACTCCCTCGAGAGCGATGCCTTTGATTTTGATGCCTCCCATGATGGTATCGTTGACGATGCTAATGACGGGGACCTAGGCACTGAAAGCCAAGGTGGAGATGACCCATTTGGCGACGACCTCGGTCTCGACAAAGCCTTAGCGCAAGCTGAAGAAGACGGCGATGCTCTCGACAGCAGCGTGCAAGACGATGACCCCTTCACCGCTGACGCTGCCGACGATGATCTGGCGGTGGCCAGTGCAGGCGACGATGACTTCGCAGGGGGAAGCTCCCTGGAAGATGACTTTGATGGTGATGACCTTAACGAGCCAGAGGATGACGCTTCTGGAGAGTCCGCAGACCTTGAGGACTTTGGACTTTCCGATAGCGATCTTGGCGAAGAGGAGCCGCAGCAGGATCACGATACGGGAATGGATGCCGATTTAGATGCTTTCGGCCTTGACTCCAGTGACCTTGATCACCATGACCCACAGGAAGACGCGTCTGGAGAAGCCACTGATTTGGAGGCGAAATCACCTGCCGAGATCGCCGATGATGTACCCGACTCAGGTGAGCTGCAAGACGAGCTCTCTGGCTTTGATCTTGGCGAAACTGAGGATGATGTAGATGACGAGCCAGGTTTGGAGGCTAGCTCCGAAACAATGGATGACAGCGACCCACTATCCGAGGAGTCCCCAGACCTAGAAACTCTGGACGATCCCGAGCTGGCGGACGAAGCCGAAGCGCAGACAGCCAAATCACCTGCCGAGATTGCCGACGATGTTCCCGACTCCGATGAGCCGCAAGACGAACTCTCCGGCTTTGATCTTGGTGAGGTTGATGAAGAGACCGATCCCGACGATGTTATGGACGATGATCTTGATAAAAGCCTCGATGTGTCCGAACAAAAACCAGACTACAGCGACGTCGAATCCGATGACGATTTTTCCGATGATCTTCTTGATAGCGAGGCAGCGCCCGCCGAGGAGCTTTCCGCGAAAGCAGCGGATGATGACGATCTCGTGGCCCAAGCAGATGCTCTTGACGACGAGTTTGGTGACGACAGCCTTATGGCATCAGAGTCAGATGATCTCGCTATCCCGCCCCAAGACACTGCTAGCGATGATATAGACGAAGACTTTAGCGATCCGGATTTCGACTTAGATGTCATGAGCCGTCCAGCTGAAGATGAAGTCGCTGAGGAAGACTCGGAAGATCATAGCCTTTCTGCCTCCATCGATGACGATCTTATGTCTCTGGAGGACGAGCCTGAGCCCAAACCGGACGTATCTCTGCACCAAGGTGAAAGCACGGACGACACCATGATGGAGCCGATGATAGACGATAATCTGAGCCTTGATGATGAGTCCCATGAGCCGGGTCTTGATAGCGATGGGGTATTAGCGGATGCCACAGGTGACGACGAGCCTGTTGTTGAAACCGCACATCACGGCGAGGAACTAGCCGAAGACTTCGATGATTTGGGTCAAGAGGACCTTGATGACTTTGAGGCTGATACAGAGCCTGAGGCTGATCCAGAGCCTGAGCCTCTATCCGATCCTACTGAAGATGAGATGCCGCTGGTTACTACCATGAGCAAGCTAGATTCTGATGACAATGAATCAGAATTAGAAGATGACGAGTTTGCCGCTGCGGAAGTAACCTCGGAGGAAGCCGACGTCTCTGATATGCCTGAGACCATACCGTCTCCACAAAGCCTTAAAAAGATCAAAAAGGCTGAAAAAGAGCTAAAGGCCACCAAACAAACGGCCTCCACCATCAATCAAGGTTTAGTAAAAATCAGTCTGTGTTTCAACAGCGATAAAGCCCTGCAGGTAACCATAGACCACCTGCGCAAAGTCTACAGTCATGGCGCAATCATGTATCGCAAAGGAGCCAGCAAACACAGCGGTCACCTCTGGTATGAGGGTCAGCAACAGCCCTGGGAAGATGCCATCGCCGAGCAGCTGACCTCTCAACTCGGCGCTACAGCTGGTTGGCAAGATTTCGAACTAGAATCTGATCGCCTTGAGGGCCTAAAACATGCCGTCGGCACCTCTCTGAAAAACCAAAAAGACGTTGAACTCTATTTTATCGGCAACGCCGAAAGCAAACCCAATGCAGACCTCCTTGATTCCACCGCAAGTCTACTAGGAGCTTTTGCACAAAAGGTATAGCAGGAAAAGAAAGGGCAACAAATTTTGAACATTAAATTACGGCCGATAGGTTTTGTCGAGTGTGAGCGTCAGGATCTCAGCGATGACTACTGGGGTGATGTGATAAGTCGCATTATTCTTGACGACCAGATTTTTCCTTCGGATGCCACTCTCAACTTGGAGCAGTTTTCCCATTTGGAAATCATTTATTACCTTCACGAGGTCGATGATGATGCCATCGAGACGGGAGCGCGATACCCTAGGGGAGACAGTAGCCTTCCTCTCGTGGGAATCTTTGGCCAAAGAGCGAAAGGCAGGTTCAACAAACTCGGCCTATCGCGATGCGAGCTAGTCGCAGTCAATGACTACGAAATCACCGTCAAAGGCCTAGATGCCATCTCGGAAAGTCCGGTATTAGATATCAAACCTCTAATGTCAGGCTTCCTGCCTCAAGGGCCCATCAAAGAGCCTAGCTGGACCGAAACCATCATGGCCAATTACTACAAAACCAAAGGCTAACCACCTTTACCTGCGATATATTGAGCTGCCTAGCAAAGAGGCAGCTTCCCCAGCCAAACAATCCAGACTATCAAGTCGATCTCTAATCTAGTACTCTTCCCACGCGTCTGAACAAGTATCTCTCAATTGGTATGGAGGTGTTATGAAGGGTAGTGATTTACTGATCAAATGTCTGGAAGACGAGGGCGTCGAGTATATCTTCGGTATCCCAGGGGAAGAGAATCTTGACCTACTTGAATCTCTGCGAACATCGAAGATCGAATTGGTTTTAACCCGACACGAGCAAGGAGCTGGATTTATGGCCGCTGCCTATGCACGCCTGACAGGAAAAACCGGAGTCTGCCTAGCTACCTTGGGTCCTGGAGCCACCAATTTCACCACCTGTTCGGCCTATGCGCTCCTCGGTGGTATGCCGGTATTGTTTATCACAGGTCAAAAACCCATAAAGAAAAGCAAGCAGGGCCGCTTTCAGATTATCGATATCGTTGCCGCCATGACACCCATCACAAAGTTTTCCAAGCAAATCGTCGATGCCAACAATATTCCGAGCCTGGTCCGCGATTGTTTTAGGATTGCCGAGGAAGAAAAACCGGGCCCCGTTCATTTAGAACTCCCCGAAGATGTTGCTGCCGAAACAACTGATCGCAAGCCATTTAAGATCACTGAATTACATTCACCAGTGGCATCCCAAGCCTCCCTTCAAGTCGCTGCCAAAATGATTGAAGAGGCTAAGTACCCGCTACTCCTTATTGCCTCTGGCGCTAACCGTCACGAGACTCATAGTGCAATTCGAGAGTTTGTAGACAAAACAGGCTTGTATTTTTTCACCACTCAGATGGGAAAAGGCGTGGTCGATGAGCGTCATAGCCACTGCCTTGGCACAGCGGCACTCTCAGATACCGACTATATTCACTGCGCGATTGACCGAGCCGACTTAATCATCAACCTGGGGCATAACGTCAGCGAAAAGCCCCCATTCTTTATGGCCGATGACGGCAAGCAAAAGGTCATCCACATCAACTACTTTGCAGCAGAAATGGATGACGTCTATTTTCCTCAGGCCGAGGTAATCGGTTGCCTAAGCTCCAATATTCAGGCCTTAGGATCCATGATCGGGGGATCAAGCAATTGGGACTTGGATTATTTCGGACGGATCAAAACAGAGATCGAAACGCAAGTTTTCCAAAAATCAAAGGACGACGGATTTCCCAGCACTCCGCAGCGTATCGTCTCAGACATTCGCTCGGTGATGCCTGAGGACGGTATACTATCACTCGATAACGGGATGTACAAAATCTGGTTTGCCCGAAACTACAAAGCCTACGAGCCCAATACTGTCCTTCTGGATAATGCTCTCGCCAGCATGGGAGCCGGACTTCCCGGAGCTATGGCAGCAAGCATGGTTTATCCAGATCGCAGAGTCATGGCTGTCTGTGGCGACGGTGGTTTTATGATGAACTCTCAGGAGATGGAGACTGCAGTCCGCTTGGGACTCAATCTTGTCGTCCTGATTATTCGCGATGATGGTTACGGTATGATCAAGTGGAAACAAGGCGGCATGGAGTTTGAAAACTTCGGCCTTGATTTTCAAAACCCAGATTTTATTCAGTATGCGGAATCCTATGGAGCCAAAGGTCACAGAATCAGCGAGACAGGGCAGCTACCCGAAGTCCTCAACCGCTGCTTTCAAGAGGGCGGAGTGCAACTCGTTGAAGTCCCTGTCGACTATTCCGAGAACGAAAAGGTCTTTCTCGACGAACTTAAAGCTAAAACATGCATCCTATAGGAGACTGCTATGGAATCTCTCATCGTTAACGCTGCCTACGACCAGTCGCCTATCAAGACCATCGAGCTGATGTCGGAAGATCAGGTGATGCAAATCATGGAAGCAAGCCACAAACTATATCTTGATCGTAAATCTTGGCTCAGCAAACACCAAAGGATTCAGATCCTTGATAAGACGATGACGCTTATCGAGTCACGTAAAGACGAGCTCATCCTTCAAGCTGCCAAAGAGGGTGGCAAACCTCTAGTTGACTCAAGAGCTGAAATCCTGCGTGGGATCAACGGAATCGCTGTCGCTATCGAGGAAATCAACCAACTCACAGGGCACGAGATCCCTATGGGCCAAACCCCATCTTCAGAAGGGCGCAGTGCCTACACTAAACGGATGCCTAGAGGTGTTGTAGTGGCCATTAGTGCCTTTAACCATCCTTTCAACTTGATCGTTCATCAAGTCATTCCCGCAGTGGCCACGGGTTGTCCTGTCATAGTCAAACCCGCAAGCACCACGCCTTTGTCCTGCATGAGCCTAGTAGATATCTTATATGAGGCCGGTCTACCGAAAGACTGGTGCCAGGTGGTCAACTGCGACAACAGCGCCGCCGAAAAACTAGTCAAAGACGAGCGCAACAGCTTTCTATCATTTATCGGATCGAGCCGGGTGGGTTGGTATCTGCGATCCCAGCTACCACCAGGGGCCAACTGCGCCCTCGAGCACGGTGGGGTCGCCCCTGCTATCGTTGATGAGACCGCGGATCTTGATCGCTGCATCCCGCTTCTGTCCAAGGGTGCTTTCTACCATGCTGGTCAGGTCTGTGTCTCCGTTCAGCGCATCCTAGCTCACAGCAGTATTTTGCCCCGTCTTGCCGAGCAGCTGACGGCAGCCGCAAAGGCACTCAAAGTGGGGGACCCAACCCTTGAAGACACGGAGGTTGGTCCATTGATCACTCCACAAGAAGTGGATCGCGTTCACGAATGGGTCGAGGAGGCCAGGAACGCTGGCGCCCAGATCCTCTGCGGCGGCAACAAGATTTCGGATACCTGCTACGAGCCCACGGTGATATTAAACCCGCCAAAAGATATTCGCGTCTCGAAGGAAGAGATCTTTGGCCCTGTCGTCTGCCTCTACGCCTACGAATCCCTCGACGATGCCATCGCTCAAGCCAACGATGTGGATTATGCCTTTCAGGCATCGATCTTTACCAATCAGTTAAACGCTAGCTACCAAGCCATCGATGAACTAGAGGCTATGGCTGTGATGGTCAACGATCATACCGCGTTTCGCGTCGATTGGATGCCCTTTGGCGGCTACAAAAAATCTGGACTCGGGGTTGGCGGAATTGGTCATTCGATGAAGGATATGACTATTGAAAAACTCTACGTGATGAAACACTGAGGGTTGGTGAGAGCCTGGATCTATGGAGTTTAAAATAGGGAGTATAAAGGGTTTTGCTTCCTTTAGGGGATTGAAGGAAGCCATTAGCTGTGAGGAAAGTTCTGGGATATAGAAATCAAGAAAGGAATACAGCAGGAACTACAACGACAGTTTAAATTTTCTCGTTATTAAACCAAAGTGGACAGCTAATCTAGGCTTCCTCGGACCTTGCGGTCCTACACCTAGTACTGCATGTGCTGTGCCACTCTCACAGATTGGGTGAATACAGGGTCTTACCGACAGAATTTTGACACCCACAAGCAAAAATCTGTGACACAGGCCTCCGCAATTGCAGCTTTTTTATCGCAGCTGTCAAATAATTAGCCAAACCGCCCGTAACCCCCCTTTATTGATGGACATCGTTTTCGATCCGTTTGACTAAGCCCTCGTAGATCTTAGCTAAATCCTGCCGCTCTAAGGAGGCCGGCCTCCCTGTGTCACCACCTGCGCGGATCGAGGTCATAAGCGGAATCCTGGCAAGAAGCGGCTGCCGGGTCCGATCAGCAAAGCCTTCGGCCTCATTACCAAATATATAGTCCTCAAACCCACAGTTGGAGCAGACGTGGTAGGACATGTTTTCGACGATACCCAATATGGGGACCTTTAATTTTTGAAACATGGATAGGCCTTTTTCGGCATCGAGCAGAGCGACATTCTGCGGAGTCGTGACAATGATAGCCGACTGCAAGGGCAGCTTTTCAATCATCGTGAGCTGCACGTCGCCGGTTCCCGGGGGTAGGTCCAACACCAAATAGTCAAGCTCACCCCACTCGGTTTGGTAGAACAGCTGCTGCAGCGCCCTAGACACCATGGGCCCGCGCCAGATCACAGGACTCGAACCCGAGCTCATAAGACCAAAGGAAACACACTTCACCCCATGAGCCTCCACGGGCTCGATCTTTCCCCCCGAGCCCACAGGCTGTGATCCTTCGATACCCAACATAAGCGGAGCTGACGGGCCATAAATATCGGCATCGAGCAGCCCAACCTTATGGCCTTTACGCGCCAAAGACACAGCCAAGTTAGCTGAGACTGTGGACTTTCCCACCCCTCCTTTACCGGAGGATACGGCGATCACCCGTTTCACTCCCGGGATGGCTTGTTTATTCATTTTGACGCCAAAGGGTCCTGTTTGGGTAGCAGGAGCCGCCACAGGGGCCGGTCTTGCACGGGTCTCGTTTTCCGAGTTTCGATAATAAATTAGGACAGTTCCATAATTCTGACTGGACTGTGTGAGGTAAGCCTCAAGAGCGATTTTATGATCGCTACTCAGCCCATCTGCGAGCAGCCTGACCATGGAACCACCATCCATACCTTCGATGGTAATGATACGGTCCGAGGGATCATCGTCACCAGAAAGCCCGAAGTTGGGGTTTGCTCTAGCTTCCCTTAGGAGGCTAATCATATGATCTTTTAGGCTAAGGTCTTGATTCATACTTACCTTTCATAGCTCGGCCGGTTAGAATACAGTTGGAATGGAATCCATAGCAAAAAAAGGAGCAAACACAAATGGGAGAGATCACAATTTACACCACGCGGTATTGTGGATTTTGCAATCGTGCAAAGATGCTCTTAAGTCAAAAAGGCATTGAGTATAAAGAAATACCCGTAGACGGTGACCCAGAGCTACGTCAAAAAGCCTCTGATGAGGCGGGTGGATATACGACGGTTCCTATGATTTTTATGGGAGAAAGGTTCATTGGGGGCTTTACCGAGCTCGCACAGCTAGACAGAGATGGTAAACTAGTAAAAAACTAAATCTGACTAGTAGTGGGTTGCGGGAAAACGACATCCCCACCCCCAAACTGGTATCCAAAGCCAACTCTTGGAGAGATACCAATGACCTTTAGGACATCCACAGGGTTTATCATCGGGCTAAGCGCCCTCATCCTGGTAGCCCTCAACTGGGAGACCGTTAAATCTCTGATCGGCTCAAAGGAGCCGAGTCACCTGGCTACTGAGGTGACTCCTAGCCTTCCGGAACCCATGGAAGCAAACGAGCAGGGTCCTTTAGATTTGCCCAAGGACCGCCGCCAAGAGATCGCCGAGCTTTTTGCCAAAGATCAATTTCTCAAAGCCTTGACTCTTATCAAAAGCGAGCTCGCCCTAGCGTCGATCACCGAGGACTATCGCAACTGGTTAGAACGACAAAAGCCGACACTGTTCACCAGCCTTGCCTGGGAGCAGATCAATCAAAAGAACTGCGACGAGGCCTTACCGCTCCTCGAAAAATCCCTCTCACTGCGCAACGAGGTCTTCGCCATGAAAGGCATGGGGTATTGCCTTTACAATAAAAGGATGTACTGGCAAGCCGAGCCCTACCTACGGCGCTACATCCAACAAGCGGGACCCGATTATGATGCTAGCCTAATACTGGCGGATTCCCTTGAGTCCTTATCTCAATTCGAAGATGCCGCTCTTATCTTAAGCCAGGCCCTCGAAAAAGCGACGCTCACCGACGAACAACGCAAGAGCCTACAAAACAGATCAACTAAGATGAAGGCAAAATTGGAGGAATCTAACTACCAAACCATCGTCGAAACCGATTTGATCACCTTAAGCTATCGGCCTCTAGATCACGAGGATATCGCCGGCTGGGTCATCACCACTTTGGAAGAGACGATGGAAGAGCTAGAGATCGACCTAGGACTGCCGCGTCCCAACAATCCTCTTGAGGTGATCCTCTATCCCAAACAAACCTTCAGCCAAGTCTCCCACGGACCTGCATGGGCCACGGGACTATTTGATGGTCGGCTGCGCATCCCCGTCGTGAATAGGCGCGACTCCAGCTATCTGTTTGAGCTCGCTAGGACCTTGCGTCATGAGTTTGTTCACGGCGTGCTTACCGAAGCCATTGGAGGTCGTAAAATTCCTACTTGGTTTCATGAGGGGCTAGCAGGATTGATGGAATGCCCAGGTATGTGTGATCTTCAGCCACTGCCTCTTAATCGCGATCAGTTCTTGCCCATGGACCTACTCGAAGGCTCCTTTCTGGGCCTGCGGTCCACAGAGGTTCAGCTCGCTTATAGCCAGAGTTTCTATCTGGTACGGACGATTTTAAAACTCGAAGGTCAAAGCGGACTGCGTTTGATCATTGAAAACATGCAGCAGAACTCCACCGCTAATTCTCAGCAACTATTAGCACCCCTGACCAATCCACCAAACAGACTGCTTCAGTTCGCCAAAAAAAATTGGCGAGCAGGGCTACGCCTTTAAAAGCCCAACTGCAGCAAGGGTTTTATCACGAGAGCGCTAACCCGGGAAAATTCTTCCCTTTAGAAGGTGTACACCTGACCGAACAGGCGCTACAATCATTCTTATGATTTGTTCATAGTAGTGTGTTCTATAGACGGTGATTTTCGCAGACCGAGGAGGCGAACGAATGAGACTCTCACCCTTAAAACTTGGTAGGTGCAGTTTTTGCCTACTGCTAACCCTTTTCATGTCAGTCGTGGCAAACGCTCAAGAAGGTCAAGACACTCCGCCTGCTAACGAAGCGAGCCCAAGTGAAGAGATCACAAATGCGGCCAAGGATGCAAAAGAAGCCATGGAGAACAAGGCTAACGAAGCAGCGGACGCCAAAAAAGAAGAGGCCACTGATGCGGTCAAAGAAGAAGTCAAAGAAAAAACCGAAGACGCCATGAAAGATAAAACGGAAGAGCCCGCAGCGGAAGGTGAGATCAGCGAGCGCCGTAAGCGCCAGCTCGAAGCGCTTCCTGACGTTGGTAAACTTGCCGATAAACCAAAGACTAAGGAGTTCTACTCAGCGATTGGTGCTGGTAAAACACTTCCCGAAGGCGTTATGAGGGTCAGACTTCCCTACCAAAACGTCTATGGTAAAGAAGGCTTCGATGAGGAGGGCAACAAAGAGAGTCAAGGGTATGAGATCAACATCGACGCTATGGCAGCCGTCGCCGAATACGGTCTAACCGATCGCATCTCACTAGCCTTAATCGTACCCTTCGTACTTAAATCTCAAGCCGGTCTCAACGCCAATGAGATCCGTAAGAACAACCGCAAATTCAAGCGTGAGTTCGGCCGTTACGCAGGTGCAGTAAAAGCCTTGCTAAAGTCTCAAGGTTTCTGTTCCACAGATGCCGACTGCTACAGCAAAATCTACTCGGATAACTACACCATCCCTGTGAACCAAACCGTAACACTAACCACTGGTGAGACTGTCCTTGCAACAACAGATGAGCCCGTCTCACGGCAAATCGATAACCTACTGATGACTCCAATCAACCCCCTTGACGGTGAGACCGGTATAGGTGACGTTCAGATTGGTGGTCTCTATAACTTCTACGCAGCTCAGAACTTTTCACTGTCGGCCGGTGGTGGTATCAAACTACCCACAGGTAAATTCAAAGATGTACCCAAAGGAAAACGCGCCACAGGCGGCGGTGTCCTCGATGCCGGACTGCGCTTTAACTTTGACTATAAGCTGTTTCCTTGGCTCGTCTTCTCACTCCAGCATCAGTTGGAGACCATGCTAGCGTCGGGTAAAAAGAACAAATCTTCGTCAATCTTCAACGACCGGCTCAACACAGGTGATCCAACCATACCAGCAGCCATCGCCATCGGTGGTGACGGCCAGCCCAACGAGCAGAAGTTTGAGCGGACTGGTACCGGCCATGACGGTTTTATCCGCTTCGGATTTGGTCTTACTGATCTTGGCGAAGCCTTTAAGCCTGTCGGTGTGGGTCTTAAGTATCGCTGGAAAGAAGGTCGTGAGACACGCTACGACGGTGAGGCCATCGACTCCAACGGCTGGCGCCGCGACGAGATCACACGCATGAGATTTGCTGGATTTAACATCAGCTGGGATGGTCTAGGACTTAAGCCTCTTATCCCACTAAGTATCAACTACGAGTATGAGATGCCCGTGTCAGGTGAGTTCGCGACCATAGCGCCCATCACCAACCGGTTTCAGATCATCGGCTACTACAAATTTTAAAAAACCAAAGAGGGTAGCGATATGAAAATCAAGTACCTTATACCTTTAACCAGTCTTGGTTTGCTCTCCGCTTGTGGGAGCACCCCAGAAAACGTGGACGTCTTCAACGACACCGCCCGTGATGCTTATTATGAGACTTTCCAGAGCTCCGATGCTGAAAAGCAGGTGTGGCTCGATCTTTCTAATTTTTATGGGTTTGCGGTTCCTGATGATGCGGAGACTGTATCAATATCGGGTGCCCTTGCTACATCTCCGACGCTTTACGGTTCGATTGGAACCAGTGGTGAGAATACAGATTACGACGGTCTGCTTGCAGGGATCGCCGGAGATTTAGTTCCGAAGGCAGTTACGTCTCAGTGTGGTGGGATTGTTGGAATCACGCCGGCGAACCAGGCTCTAAAAGCGGTGAGCGGAACTCCCGGCGCTGCAGCCGCTAAATATCATTATTTTCAGTATAAGCTGAAAAATGCTGACGGAACTCCTGAAGATGCAACCCGAACTGCCATTATTACAATTCCAGATACTGGCGCAGGTGCGGGCGGCCCTTACCCTTTGACGATTTATGGGCATGGAAGTCAAACAGGGCTCGGTTACGGTGAAATTTATACCGTTTTCGATCTGCTACAAGAATGGACGATTATTGCAGCTCCAACATTCCCCGGCGAGCCTCTTTGCGCTGCAGACTACGAAACCTCGGAAGGGGTATGCACTGGAGACAATCTACTTGCAGCTGCAAGTTCCACACAAACGGGCACAGATATTTGGGACAACGATGTCACAGAGGTGATAGGTCTTCATAATTGCCTGACTTCGGCGGTCGGCGGCCTCCCAGTTCCCAATTTAAATGCCGATTTTACCGCTGGGAATGGAAACTTCGATATCGCAAACGATTTTACTGCGAAATTGAAAACAGTAAAAGCGACATCAGACACTTCACTTCCATACACCATTTTTGCTGGGGCCGACAGGGGAGCACTGACTGTTCAACTGGCTACGGCAAGGATTGGATTTTACTTACAGGATGCTGCTTCGGAGTCGAGTTTAGTCACCGCCTATAAGACATCGATAAGTGATACCTCCACCCAGATCTATCCATTTCCCAGCGCCATCTTAAACCTAGGTGGGAATTACAGTATGACCATGGGATTGAATCGAGTGGCTCTTCACAGTGCCATCACAAACAATACGAGATTTGATGCTCTACCGGGCTGGGCGACACTTCGAGCTGGATTGTTTAATCAATACCGGGAGACCACCAACGAAGCCACAACCACGGAAATCGCGGTAGAAATTTCCAAAAGGGATATGGTGTTCATGGAGCAGTTTGTTCCCATCGCTCTTCGCGATTGGAGTAACGCGTCACCGGTAGCTGACGCTGCGAAAGGGCAAGCACTTACACTACATCCAACCCAAGATTTGGTCGTTAGGTACGCTCAAGCCAGGATAGCGGATGGAACAAGAGCCAATATCCAACTGGCTGTAGCGGCAAACAACGCAGCTGCCGAGACAGATGCAACGAAGCTCCCAGGATACTACCATACCGTTTATGCCTTCCAGGATCCTACTGTTGCTAATTGGTATGACTGTAAAAATGGAACCAGCACTGAGGAGGCTGTAGTTGCAGCATGTGCAGCGAGCCTTGATTCAGCTGGCGGTGATGAGACGACTTGGGATGGTTGGACGTATTTGGGTATAGATACTGAGGCAAATGAGTTTAATCATGTTAGCAATACTAGTTTCACGTCAGGCAGTCTAGTTAGTGCTACAGCTGCACAAGCTGCTCTGATTGCAGATGCTACTGCCAACGGCAGCGACATTTACAACACGGCTGTAGGCTGTGCTTCTCCTCTGAATAACGATTCTATCAATGGCGCGACAAGATCTTTCGCAGCACCGCTCTTCAATAGAGCGACTGATGAGACCGCTTATTCCGGCGCTTACAATGCCTCTGGTATCGCTACCTCAACTCCGCCGGGAGTCGCTTTTGGGTTCTTCGTGTACCACAACATATGTACAGACAACAATTCCTAATCCAACTTAATCAGGCGGCATCGAGCCGCCTTATTTACATCTTCCTTATCCCTGAATTCTGCTCAAACTAACTCCAACTTCCAACTTTAGTAATCAACTCGTGAATCTTAATTCATTAGGTATTCTAGGGCAAATCGAGCCTTCACACTCAATTAATTAACGTATGACTGAAAGTATTGGAACAAAATCATAAAGTATTGCTTCCCTGGATTTTATCTTAAACCTGATATTGATGGTAGTCGCTCCCAGAGGACCGCCTCCGAAAGATGGCACTAAGCAATCGTCGATATTAATATTTGTCGCACCAGTGCTTAAGGTTAGATCTGTTGAGGAATCTGAACGTATTGTTTCTGCTATTACTTTGAATCCGAGATTTATGAATGGATTCTCATGTGCACAAGTAATTCTAAGGAACGTGTACTTTGGTTCATTCACTGTGGCCGAAGTATGTTTGGCCTTTAGGGTAGCGCTGATGTTCAGTCTGGTAATGCCTGCAGCCCTGAGTTCATCCAGCTCTTCTTTATTTAGGATCTGTTGACGATACTCAAACTGAAAGTATTGACCACCTATCCCAGTAATCTTCATCTGGCTTCCCTGAGGTACCATCGAATCTTTACCTTGTTGGATTGATCCTGGATTAGAGTGCTGGATCTGAAATCCTGGTAATTTAGGATCAGGCAATCCAATATCGAAGCTTGGATCACCTACAAACATATTCACCGCACCATACGGTGCTTGGAATGAGTTTGGGCTTGACCCTGGTAGTAATCCACCTGCACCGAAATTCCGTTCGAGGGGAAAAATCGGCAAACCTATATTATTCTGACTAGTAGTTGTCCACCTATATTCATTTTTATGGGCCTCATCGAACACGTATTTAGGTGAAAAGATTCCATCGACAATTAAGTTCTCTACAGAATTAAGGGATGAATCTTCGGATTCACTAGAGACCCCACACCCAACAAAACCGCAAGTCAAAATTACTGGGATTGCTAGGTTCTTAATAAAATCCATATTTTCTCCGTATATTTTATAAACCTTTATAGGCGTCAGCGTTAATACTTATAGATTTGTAGTTACAATGGGTAAATAGTCATAGAAGATCGCATCTATAGACTGGACCCTTAATTTTATGGAAACAGATTTTGCGGGCAGCCAAAGGTTGTTTCCGGGGACCGTTTCTATGCAACGATCTACATTGAAATCAACTATGCCAGTCTCCATATTAAGACTCGTCGTCGTACTATTAAGCGCGAATTCCTTTAAGACTTTAGAGGAAAAGGGAGGACCAGGATTACATTCAATCCGCAAATATGTAGTTCTACCACTATTTAGAGTCTCATGAACGTGGGTTGCCCGAAATTTAGCACTAACGTTTATACTTGTGATTCCGGCGGTCCTAAGTCCAAATAGATCGCCTTCATTTAGCAAAGGATGATTCATATCAAATAAGTAACTAGTCCCGGCCATTCCTCGAATTCGCATATCGCTACCAATCAAACTCATACGTCTTTGTCCATCTGAGGCACTTCCAGGCGCTGAGTGTTTAACTCTAAAAGTCGGTAGTCGCTCACCGGACGAAACAGCGAAACCAGTTTGGAACCAGTTAACTGCTGGCCCAGGAATTGATGCAGGAGGATATATTCTTGGCTCACCGACTACCGCTTGCCTTTGCGTTGTCCAATTGTAACCATTAATATGTGTCTGATCGAAGACAAACCTAGGTGCGATAGTTCCATTTACTATCAAATCGTTAACTGAATCGAGCTCGGAAGAGTTTTCTTCAACACCGCAGCTCGCGATAAAAACGAATAGTGCTAGATTGATGGTAGTAAAAAATCTCATTTTAATCTGCCACCTTTCTTTATCGTATAGTGGTAATAATTGGTGTGTACTCGTAGAAAATCGCATCAATGGACTTCACCCTAGCATCGATCCAAACAAATTGTGCATTGGAGACTGAAGAAGGCGGAGTAATACACTTTGTGATATCGAAGTCAACGACTCCGACCTCTAGGTCGATATTGTTTGTGGTAGAAGACAGCTTCTTTTCATTCAGAACGCGGCGGCTTCCCAAAAGTCCATTATGACAACTAATCCGAATATAGACATCGCTAGGATCATTTTGAGTCAAATGAACGTGGGCGGCGGAAAGCTTAGCACTCAAATTCACGCGTGTGACGCCCGCCTCACGCAAATTTTTGAGATCGTCTGCATTAAACAAAGGATGATGTAGGTCAAACAAAAAATTAGTCCCGCCTAATCCGCGCACTCTCATATCGCTACCAATAAGGCTCAGTCTGTTTTGCCCCTGATCAGCGTTACCTGGTGCAGAATGCTTGATTTTTACCCGAGGCAGTCTATCGCCAGAAGAGACACCGAAGGCAGTGACAAAGCTTTCGGCGGCAGACGGTTCGCGAGGTAAAAGACCGAAGACGGACCCAATACCCAAAGAATTGATTGGCCTATAAAAATTAGGATCCCCCACAGTCCTTTCGTTTTGTGTTTTCCAGGAATAGTTATTGATATGAGCTTGATCAAACAAAAATCTGTTAGAAATCGACCCATCTACAATAAGGTTTTCGACGGAATTCAGCTCCGAAGATTTTTCTTCGACGCCACATCCGACCATAGTTATTAAAACGAATAATTTTAGTACTGAAGAAACTCTCATCTTTTACCCTCAATGGTCTATGCAAAGAATAATATATAGCTTTGATTTACTTATAGATCAAAGACACCTGGTAGGACTCCTTACCGATTTTTTTCATCAAAATCTAACCTTGCACTATATTTGTTTCGAAGCTTTCTGATCTTCTACCTAATTACAGATAAGATTGGGACGAAATCACTGAGAATGGCTTCACTAGATTTAATTCTAAAGGTAATAAAAATAGAAGAAGCCCCGAAACCAGGCTTGCAATTATTTATATCAAAGTTTGCAACACCTGTACTTAGCTTCAGATCAGTATTATTGTCAGATCTACTCTTTTCTGCCAAGACAATAGACTCCGCTCTACCGAAGGACTGTATAGAACAAGTAATACGTAAGTAATTCGCCAAAGGATCATTTTTAGTTTTCACCGTATGGTTTGCTGTCAGTGCCGCACTAATATTAACCCTTGTAATACCAGCCTCTCTTAGCTTTTGCAGAGCTTCCGAATCCAAAACGTTTTGATGATAATCGAAAAGAAAAGGTTTGCCGCTAATCCCAGTGACCTTCATCTTCTCACCTTGTGCGACAATAGATTGCTTCCCACCATCGATTCCGGTACTTGCAGAGTGCTGGACTCTAAATGTAGGTTCATTGTTTGTTGGGAAGATCGTAATATTTGAGTTCTGGTTTACTAGACTGCCATTTGTCCTACCAAAAGGAGCTTTAATTTTCGCAACTGGCGGTCCGGGAGGTAACACAGTCCCAAATCCGAATTTGTCGAAAGTCGGGTTACCTTCAGTTTGATTCACTAAGGTCCATTCATAATCTTCAATATGCCTCTGATCGAAGATAAATCTAGGCGAGAAGATTCCATCGACAATCAAATTTTCTACAGAATTTAGTTTAGACTCCGAAGAATCATCGGAGACGCCACACCCATACGATGTCAATACCAACAACATCAAGCTGCAAATTTTACTGGATATTTTCAAAGTTAGTCCTTCCACAGAGTTTTTTCGAATCCCCACCTCAAAGCTTTATTGGGCAGAAAAGTGATTTCTAGGTTCTTCCTCTCAGGTTCCTACCCCAAGCGAATTGAACTGAGACGAGCTCGCGTTCTAACTAAGTTGTTTATATAAGTCAATAGGTCACTCAAAATCTCGGTACATAATGCATACTTAAATGGAAGGCATAAAAAATTTCATGAAAATAGTACTTTAGAGTCCGAATTTGAACAACCATTCCAAAACCCTGACTTTCGGACTAAGCAAAACACTTAATTTTTCTAAACAATTTTATAATAGATTGACATCGAACCTATGATGTTTTACCTATCGTTTTCAGTTTATGTCAGATAGATATAGCTCAATCAGACTGTCAGTTGGGATTATTTGAAACGAAACTAACCAATCAAAAAAATCAATCACGTATGAAACGTAACTATAGGAAAACCGCAATGCTAAGAAGCCTAATCATTCCGATGCTTTCCCTTTCTGCCACTGGCTTATCAGCCCAGACGCTGTTAAAGGGCGAGGATCACTGCCGCCCTTCGTTCAACCCAAACTCATTGTGGATGTGCCAAGACTCAAAATCCACTGTCATGGCCGATCAGTTGACAGCCACTGAAAACTCCTTCGTGCGCTCGCTAAAGATCGACTCTGTTCTTACTTATCAGATGTCTTGTTTCGCTAATCCCGCACCAACTGAAAGCTTTGTGCTAGTGAATGGAACGAGCCTTGATCTTCTTATCGGTGACCTAGGGATCAAAACCATAGACCGTAGCTTAAGTTACGATCAGCTTGTGGGTACGCAATATGAATTTAATTTTGTGTTCCCGATTACGACTTCTGTCTTAAAAAATCAGTGCAATGTAACCCTTTTATCGAATGTTTCCACAATCAATCTCGACCCATTAAGAAGCTACGTAGCGCTAATTAGTGAAACTATCGATGATAGTGTCGACTATTTAGAGCAGGTGTCTAAAGTTGAAGTGGAGCCCGCAGGTAGTTCGATTCTCGAGGATTTTGCCGAAGAGATCCCTGATCGTATCTCCGATTTGGAATTAGATATCGAAGACCTCGAATTAGAGGTAGCAGACGACCCGTCTGCGAAGCTAAAAATCCTTGATAAAAAAGAGCAAATCGACTGGCTCAACAAGCTCTCGGAAGCCATCGCCTCAGCTAACTCTGGCACGGATACCTGTGAAGGCGCCGAAGACGAAAGCGCTAACTGTAACGTTGTACTCGCCCAGCTTTCCAAAGATATTAAAGCAAAGATCGAAGCTGATAAGAGCAAGCTAGTCGAACTCAAAAGTTTCCTTGATGGTGAGTACGAAAGACTAAAGGCAAAAGAGGCTACCTATGCCGCAAGAATAGAACGCCTAATCCGACGCCTTAATAGACTTTTTCCAGAAGAATAATCGTATCGACCTCTACTTAACTACCAGAATGAGAAATATTCTATGAATGTCTCCAAGATAGTCCTTTCCGCAGTATTGCTGGCTTCCACGCCAGCCTTGGCGGATCAGGTGACCGATAAACAGGCCGAGCTCGAACGCGAGCGTCAGATTGCGCGGCAAAAGACCAATGCTCAGAACTTGGTCGAGTCCTTTCAATATGATTATCAAAGGTTTAATAATACCTTTAAAACTAAAGGTGAAGAACTGAAACAAACGATTCGAGCTGCGGTGGCAGATATCGAAAGCGATAACCGCACCATGGCCGAAATCCGAGAGTTTGCAAGACGCAGCATTCAGCAGATATCCGAGTCAAAGGCGGGTTCGAATGAGCTCAAGCTTAAGATCGAATCGGTCCTTGCAGAGTTTCTTTTGCAGCGCGAGAAATGCTTTGAGTTGAAATCTGTGAAAACCTATCGATTAGCCGAGCAGCTCGTAGAAGATATTGAAGGCCTGGGACTGTTGGTAACGAAAAATGAGTCTTTCATTCTTGGTAATTCTTATATTGCAGAGAGCTTTAAAGGGATCGTCAGGGATCGGGTGGCTTATATCGATAAAACCTCTTCTGATCTAAGAGAGCACCTAAAAAAGATTGATAAGTTCAACCAGCCACCTAAGACATGCGTTGATTTGCAGGCTTTCGCCGAAGTTGTTGAGACCATCGATACCTTCAATAACACCATCTTGGGATTAGGGATTGAGACTGTCGACGCCCTCAGGGTATCCATTGGCAACCTACTCAAATCTATTGATGATCAAGTAGCAGCCATCGAGGCCGTTAGGGATTTCAACATACTGGTGACATCCCTTGAGACTGACGCGGCCAGTCTTATGCGCAACGGCGAAATTAATAAAATCAACAAGCAAGACTTCGCCGTCACATCGACTCAAAGAATCGCCTCTCTTGCCATAGGGGGATCAAACATATCGGGAACACTTAGGACACAGTACCAAGAACTCACCGAAAAGATACGCGACGTCAGGGCTTCGATTGCAGCCTTCAAAACCGACACTGAGCAACTAGAGATTGCTATCTATCGCAAACAACGAGCCGTCTCTAGAGCCGTTAGAACAGCAATACGGGATCGTGGAGCTAGTTTTGACGCCTCAGAATTAGACCAATCGGGCCTTAGGGAAAATGGAAGTATAGGTCGTCCTTTGTCTCCCCAAAACTTCGAAGAGGCCCTCGAGGTCGATGCCATTTTAAGCCAACTCCTAAGCAAAGCGGAGGGCAACTAACATGAAATTCAAGATAATAGTACCGATCCTTGCCGGATTCCTGCTGGTGGCCCCTCAGGCCAGAGCAGGGTTTGTAAGCGACTTTATTGAGGCCGTTGGGGACGCGGTCTCGAGTACTGTTGAAGTCATCGTCGATGGACTAGACTATGCGTTTAGCAGTATTCAAGAGGCCCTCGATTTTCTCGAAGAGCAAATCAACGAGGTCAAAGAAGCAGCCCCAGTCTTGGATCAAGAGTACTGGGAAAACAATATCGAAAAAGCGAAGAAGGTAAATCTCCAAGATACACTCGAGGGCATCGGTGGTGAATTGACCAACCTGAGAGAATCCTCCGTCGATACCGTCCAAGGTATTGAAATCGGCGGCGACCTGGGTGCAGCCTGGGAGCGGGGCAAAGACTGGGTATCGGATCGATTTAGCGACAGCCCAGCAAAAGGCCCTCGCATGACTAAAGAAAACGCCACGTTCAAATTATTTCGGCAGATCTCTCCAAGCCTTAACGCCGGTATCACAGTTGGTCTGACCCTACTTGTTAATAATGCAAGCAGCCCACTGAGATCCCTCCTCGATCACACAGTCACCTATACCTTCGACCAAGCCAACAACGAAGAGGAGTTTTGCGTTGAGGGTATCTGCGTCATAGGTGCAAGACAAGAATTAGAAAGACGTCTTGGTGCGGGTGTCGTGATTTGTGAGCCAGAACTATTCGAGTTGGCGCGTACGGGTCTTACAGGTTTGCATATGGTACAGGTAGACGAGCAAGAATATTGCCGTCTAGCCCATCAGCACAAATCTGATCGCTTCAGCAACGGCTATGCAAGAACGCGTGGCATCAATGCCTGTACACTCGAATGGCAGTCCATTCGTGCAGTTAGCAATGGCAAAAACCCATCGCTGTTCCGCTGTGTCGATTACAGAGACCTCATGAGTCGCCTTGAGGCGGAGATGGCAGCAGAATTAGATAGACTATTCGCCGAACTCAATGCCTCCCTAGAAGAAGACTATCCCGACCTGGAAGATGTCCTGACAGAGTCCGTCGAGGAGACCGCGTTAGAGGAACTCGAGAAAGCAGAGACTGATCTGGTTGCCGAAGAAGCCAACCAATCCAAACAAATGGAGCAGATTGCCGAAAAGATCGTTTCCGAACAAGCGGCCCAAGTCCCAGTCACTGATCAAATTGATTATTTAAGGACTCAAATCGTATCGTTTGATGGCAAGGTTAAGCGCTTAGCCGATGTAGCCCTACCAAGCCTCAACGGCCTTCTCGCGCAAGATGAGGACGGAAGGCGAGCACACTGCGGTTCGAGTTTGGATCGCAATATTCAAAGTCTTGATCAAGACCAGAGTCTACTGGTCGCAAACCTGGCAAGGATGAACGAATTAATTGAATCGTCCAACAATGCTCCGGATGAATTCGTCGATCAATACTTTGATGCCCTCACTGAGATCGAGAAGAGTCTTGTGACTTACTCTAAGATCACGAATCTCAACAAACAGATTAAGGCCGTCTGCCAAAATCAAGATATCGAACAAAGCTTCGATGACTACGCTAATCGCTTTGAGGAGCTAAGAGCCTCATTCAAATTCTATTCTGCCGCCAAGGTCTTTGATACCCTTCAAAAAGAAATCACTGAGCGCCGCATAAGCATCACCGATCAAACAGCATACGATATTATGAAGGCTTATAGAGTCTCTTATTTCTCGAACTCCATCGGTCGTACCGAAATCTATAATCGGTATACGAAGAAAATCCATCAGATTAATGTCGGCCTAAGTTCTGATATCAATCGCCGGATGATATTCGACTATATGCTGATCAAACAAGCTGATTACGACCCGAAGTCGCAAACCTTCGCGGTAAAGACGATTTTTTCGAGCGATAGCGATTTACAAACATTTGAAAGGCAGATACTAGCCTTGGGTGAGATTTACGATGCATTCAAATAAAAATATCCTAATAGCAAAAATCTTATGGCTGCTAAGCTTTGCTCTATCTGCACCAGGATATAGTCAAGCTGAGGCAGACCTATATTTCTATGCGGAATCTTCCAATCCGTATTCGTTTATTCATTTTCCACCTAATGATCCTAACTCGCTAGCAGAGCAAAGGGATTACAATAAAGAATTAAAGCGACTATACGGTACGATTGACCCGGACTCGCATTTTAAGTTCTGTTCTACAGGTGGGTTTGGCTGCAACTATCTGACCAAATCCTCCAATAACGATATGAGAGCCGAATTAGTCGGCAAAAAAGACAAAGATATCGAAGACGCAAAAAAACGTATCGAACGAGTCAAGTCCGATGTGGCAGCTGATATCGGTCGTATGCGCAACGGCCAAAAACCTCAGACAAATACCGTTAAAAAAGAACTAGCAGGCCGTGTGACATCACCCAAAATCAAGAATGCTAGAGCTGCTAAAGGACGCCTCGAAAACAGTACAAATAATGCCAAGGCTGGCGCAGCCAAACTCAAAAACACACAAGAGGGGATGAACAGTTCCGCTCCTGATCTGGGCAACGCCCAAGCAGAAGGCCTCAGTGATTTTTCCTCCAGCAACCCCACCGATGATGCCACAGCTGGCTATGGCTTCAATGGAACAGCTGGTTACTCGGACACAGATGCTGATGTTAACACCGCCACCATGAACGACAAGGCCAATTTTTACCAAAGCCAAGGCAACCACGGTATGGCCGAGAGTATGAGAGGGATGGCAGATCGCTATCAAACCTTTATGTCTGGCGGTAGACCTCAAGGGCAACCGGCGAGCCCGGATATATTAGCTGAATTCGGCATCGTAGCCGGTGATCTCGATTATGGGAAGTTCACTGGGTATGAGACGGGTTATCTAGCAAATCAGATGAACCAGTTTAGAGAATCAATCCTTAATCAATCACTATTTTCATTCTATACTAAAACTCTCTTTAAACACCTTGCAGAGGCACATAAAGACTCTAGACTAGGAGATTTTTTCTACTATGCGGAGAAATCGTATAGCTTCTATCATGTAATTAGTACGAGCCCCGACGCGAAGGTCGGTTTATTCATCGGTGCCGGTATAGCTGTAAGGGACACAGTAAAAGGTACTTGGGCTTTCTACGCCGATCCAGCTGGAGCCATAGGCGCGGCTATCAACTCCTTACTCAACTTAGGGGAAACCTGGGATATCATCCAAGGTATCATCAATGAAAACTTTCAACTCTTTCTCAACTGCGAAAACGACCCCGCAGCTTGTGGTGAAATGACGGGCAAGCTATCTGTCGAAATTGGTCCTCTAATAGGAACGGGTGGGGTAGCCTCAGGCAAACTTCTCACGAAAATATCTCGATTCATCTCTCTGCAAGGTCGAAAACTAGCAACGGCAGTTTTCAAAAAAGGTCGGCAGCTTAATATCTCAAATGCAGATCTGCAACGACTTATCAATTATTCAGACTTCCAGTGTTCCCCAGGGTCCATCTCATGCGGTGGTAATTACGGGGTTATGGACGATGTGTTAGATTTTACAATTGATGTCCAACCAGATAATCCGGCGAGATTTATTCAGGATCTAATTGATACTGCTAAGACTGTAGGTCTCAATAATAGTGATAATTTATCAAAAGCACTCTCAGGAGACCTACCGGTCAGTAAACTTCGTATTGTCTCTAACGCTGCATTTAATGCTGCTGAAAACACTGGCGAATGGATACCAAAGAACAAGCATACGTTAAGTGGTGGAGGATCGAGAGCTAGATTTGACACAGATGACTTTGACGAAATTCGTGATTTAGTAAGAGACGGACTAAGATCTAATAGATCTACCTTTATGATGAATCCAAATCTAGATGGGACCTTTAGGATCATAGCTGATGCCGGTAAGGTCATTGGAGTGAGAGGACAGACTAAAATAAGGATAATAGTGGGAGAGGATGGAAAAGTAATTAACGCATTTCCAGTAAACGTCAAATGAAAATAGAATTCAAAATCAGTATATTTAAAGAAGATACAAATGCAACCTATGCGATCCCCTCGTTTACTGAGGGAAGACTAAGTTTTGTTTTTGATAACGTTTCTATAGGCCCAATCGACGGCTTTCTCCTGTTAGAGTTTGCTGGCGTCTTAAAAAGTTGGATCGACAACAGCGGATCAGAACAGGTAAAAGACTTTTATTACTCTTCTCAGGACTTTGAAGAAGATCCTTCAATTACTTTTATCGAGGAAAATGAAAAATTCCAAATCACTTGTTATCTAAATGGTATAAAATCATTTCATGTAGACAAACAGGTAGTGTATCAAGCATGTAGGGACTATATCGCAAACTTAGTAAAACAGCTTAATGTTGAGTTTTCTTTCGACGCAGGCCCCATAATAAGTGAAATGGCTAGAAATAAAAGTATATACAAAAAAAGAGTCTGATTTCTCTATTTGAAGGGCCATGACAATGGCCCTAAAATCAAAAATAACTATCTAATCAAGTCTTCCAAAGACTATTCATCCGCATACCTACAAGCCCCAGATTCCACATCCCAACGCATCCAAGACTCACTACAAGCCTCTCCCACTACAGGCCAGCAACCATAGTCTTCGATCACCTGATAGCCATCACCGTTGAGGTGTTGGCACTGACGGTTGTTTTCGTTGAAGAGATCTTCTGGTTTGAAAAAGCTGCTCTCTTGGCTGAAGGTGTTCTCTAGGCCTTCGGCGGCTGTGGTATCAAGGCTAAGGTAGTATCCCGAGCGGCTCAGGGTATCATTGATCCAGCCAAGGTAGTAGGCGGGGTGCGAGTAGCGGCCGTGGAAGGACTCTCCGTTCTCACTATCGTATAAGGTGGTGCTGCCTTGAAGGACGCCGTGGAGCTTTTTGTCGTCAGAGCTAATGAGAGGGCCGCCGGAGTCACCTGGGGCGGTATCTTTTTGCTCGTTGATATTGCCCGAGGTGAGAAAGGTCCCGAGGCTGCTGCGGTCATCCATAGCATGAAACTTAGCATAACCTGATAGCGTGCGTAGTTTGGAGTCGTAGACCTCGCCGTCGGAATAACCATATCCTAGCTGGACAAAGCTCTGGCTTTTGAAGGCCTCTGAGAGGGGGGATCCTACAGCGATCGGCTTAAACCAGGGGATAATACCGCTGATGCTTTCTTTGGTGATGATCACGGCGAAGTCATGATAGCTGTCTTTTTCGTCCTCAAAGGGAATGGCGATGGCCTCTATGGTGACTTTTTTATCTTTAAAGGTCTCAAGCGGCTCCGTCCCAAACCCGATGCCAACCGGTGGCACTAGGTAAGAGTCGATGCAGTGCTTGGCTGTGATAAGGATGCGATCCGTCAGAGCACTTCCGGTGCAACCAGACATAAGTTCACCTTTATTCATGGCAAGTAGGGAAAAGGTCGAGCCATAACCAAGCTCATGGCCCGAGCCATCGGCGAGCGTGCCGCCGTAAATTTTGGGCTGGCTGTCTTCTTCCTGGGAAGAGCAGGCTAGGCTAAGTCCAAGGGTCAGGGGTAAAATCAACTGTCGCAACATCATCATTCTTCTCCACTAAAGTGACATCAATCATCCGTTTAACACATCTTGCTAGAGTCATAACAACAACATAGAGTTAGACTTGGGTACCCGGTTTGGAAATCAGTTTTCTTAAAGCAAGTTACTTGCCATCTTCAGAGGGTAGGGCAGGGGAGACATCCACTTGATCCCAGTGCAACGAAAACAGCCCCGACGGTATGAGACCATCAGGGCTGCTATTAAAACATACAAACAAGTTAAAACATCAATGGTTCAGGAACCACGAGATTACAGTGAGCACTCGTCAGAGCTAGCAAATCTGTAACCTTGCGCCTGAAGGCTTGATAGCATGCATCCGTTTGTGAAAGAAACACACTCACCAGTCTCTTCGTTGATGACAACACCAGCGATGGCTGTGCAAAACATGGGTGGTTGCTCAACAGTTTTGACTGTGACAGCCGTTGGGTTTACAAGAACAAAGTCGCCATCAGCGAAGGTATCAGAAGAGATCTGAACACGGTAATCACGCTCAACTTCTGGTCCGAAGCAGTCTCTTTGGTAAGGAGATACAGTGATACCGATGAGAGTCGTGCGAGACAATTTGATTTGTGACTCTTCTTTTTCCACTACGAAATCGTAAGCAGCACAAGACGAGAATTTGAAGGTTAGGTGAGCCGTTGGCTGAACCGCAGCAAACGCTGGACCTGGGTTGATCTCAACTTTAGCATCCTTAAGGAAAGGAAGGCCTGAGATACGATCAGAAAGTGTTAGTGATGAGTCAGCGAAAACTTTAGTTTGCGCCAATAGTAGTGTTGCAAATAGAGCGATGTTAGCTAAACGTGTCATGTCGATTCTCCTAAATTTTTGTTGGAGCCACGTTATAGCGGATAGCTGCAAAAACCCTTAGTCTTGACTAGTCAGTCAGGGAGTGAATTGCTTTCATCATGGTCAAGGGTAGTAGTCGTCGTGATCTTCGCAGTAGCTAATGTCATCAAGGATCGATAACGCTAGTCCCCAGTCCATGTATATGAAGTAAGCAGTGACCAGAGACTGTCAACTTTCCTTGACAACTCTCACACACTGAACGATTTATCTTACTACAAAGACAGGACAATTTTAGCCTCTATCATTTAGCGGACTTAGCATACGTCGCATCCAATTCTTACTTTTCTTACCGCAAAAACACAGGAGATTTAGCTTCATTAGACTAACAATCAACTTAGCAAGTAAGAATCTGTCATGCCGCAAAAACCCGATTGGTCTGACACTTGCTGTAACTGCCTCAGGATCACTAGAAAAAAAGAAAGGAAAGACATGAAGACTATCATCGCCGCCCTAATGTTGGTCGCTAGCACCCAAGCCTATAGCCAAACCGAGCTTAGAATCGCTCCGTATCATTCATACCTTGAAATTATTGAACCAAAGGCAACCACAACCATCAATGGTGTCGAAAGCTCAATCCAGACGTCATCATCCTACGAAAACACCGCAGGCTTATCTTTAGGTCTACTACTACCAGCCGGTCAAAACAAAATCAGTATTGGTCTTAGTCATCAAGAATATCACTATGGTACGTTATCCCATCTGTCATTTCTTGCTCTTTATGGCAGGATTCACATACCATTTAGCGACAGCCTATACGGTATCGGTGGCGCTAGCCTTAACCGTACACACTACAAAACAGATGAGTTTGTCGACTGGAATAATCCCATCATTCTTAATGCCGAGCTGGGCTTAGGTTGGTCTAAGGATATCAGTTCGTCTATGTCTTTTTTCGTAGAGGCAATCCATAGTCGCACAATCGTCAGTCAAGACCTTGAATCTGATGAAGAGGTTAATACTTTTGAGACGTTCCAAGTTACTTTGAAAGACCTAAACATACAGCAATCGAACTTTCTAGTCGGGCTAGGATTCAAAATTTAAACGCGAGGGAAAACCGTTGGTTCTATGATTTCTGGCTAAAAATTTATAGCTTTTCGCAATAATCCTCATCTTTGCGACTCTTACCATCGTAAGAATAGTGGGAATCGGCTCTGGTCTAGGCCAAGCCATTCCCATCCACGTAGGCACTCTCAAAGCAGTGTAAGCAATCAAATAAATACATGGTACCAACTCAAATAATTTAGAGGTAAAAATATGAAACTACTAATGGCAAGCCTCATGATGGTCGCAGGAACACAGGCTGTCGCCCAGACAGAATTTAGAATTGCTCCCCATCATGCTTATCTAGAGCTCCCTGAGCAAAAATCAAAGTTCGAGTTCAATGGAAACTCTTTTACAGGAGATAGTGCTAAATCGCATGAGAACACCGCTGGACTCGCACTTGGAGTCCTTATTCCATTGGGAAGTCTAAAACTCGATGTCGGATTAAGCCATCAAAAATACTATCTAGACACGACCAGTAGATTTTCTTTCATCTCGACAGCAGGCCGCCTACACATTCCGTTTAACAGCGGTATATATGGAGTAGCAGGAGCAAGCCTGACAAGAATCGAGTACACAGTAGAGGAGTCACCCATTAAGTGGAATAACCCCATACTATTCAACGGAGATATCGGCCTAGGTTGGAGCAATAGTCTTAACTCATCAGTCTCAATTTTTGCGGAGGCTATTCACAGTCGCACCCTAATAGGTCAATCACTAGAGTCAAACACAGTACCTGGTACGAGCGGAAGTTTTAAATTTTCATTTGAAGAATTTCAAATCCACCTATCAACGCTATCTCTAGGCCTAGGTTTTAGCCTGTAAAAGTTAACGCTAAGGGGAGATCCTAGCTTAGGCTATAAGAATGGCTACGGCTCTAAAAGTCAGCCATTCCTTTCCCCAGCCTTTCGCAATATCTCTCCTATGTTTCCTGTCAAGATCCCATACACTGTCACCTTCAATATCAACATAACTTGACAGTACGTTCTTCGATGAATCGACAAATCCCTGAAAAAGTACTCCTTGCCGAGCAAAAATGTCAAAAAACCACAGTCCCTCCTGATACCCGAATCTAACTTTTCCCAAGCTTTCCTTTTGTGATCTCAGGGCTTTAGATCAACAACAGCTTTCCCTTTAAGAATCCTCTAGGCTTTGCCCATACTTTGGTCTGTGAATTGCTTCCATTCGTACAAACACAAAACCGAGAATCGAAAAGGAAAATGATATGAAGCTTATCATGGCTGGACTATTAATGATGATGGGATCGCAGGCTTACGCGCAGGCCCAATTTAGAATCGCCCCCCAACATGCTTACTTAGAGATCCCTAAGCAAGATGTAAGCATTGAAGCTAACGGGCAAACAGTTTCAGACTAAACCGATGCAGAATACGATAATACTGGCGGAATCGCGCTTGGCATCCTGCTACCTGCGGGAGGTTCTCATTTTGAAGTTGGGTTGAACTACCAAAAATACTTCTTTAATACCTCAGTGGAAATGTCATTTATCTCTGCTTCAGGTCGTTTTCACATTCCGTTCGCTGGTGGTGCATACGCTGTGGCGGGAGCAAGTTTAACTAGAGTTGAATATGTAGTGTTCGATATGAAGGACTGGAGCAATCCCATCCTATTCAATGGAGATTTAGGATTCGGATGGTCAAACCCCATATCCTCATCATTATCATTCTTTGTAGAGCCTATTCATAGCCGCACTGTCATTGGACAAGATCTAACATCAGCTACAGAATCAGGTTTCGATGGGACGTTTCAGGTGACTTTTGATGATTTAAAAGTTAATCGTTCAACACTCTCCCTAGGCCTTGGATTTTCCCTATAATTCTGGAATCCTAGAAGCAAGATCGGAAAGTCGAAATTTTTTTGCAATAGTTTCGGCTTTTCTTTGTCTTCTAGTTAAAGATAGTGGGAATCGGCTTTGGTCTCGGCCAAGCCATTCCCGTCCGCAGTTTAAAGTAAAAAAATATTTTCCTTTAATCACCTGTCGCTTCTTTCCAACTATTTACAAGTCATTCACCCTCACCATGCTTTAGTTCATTTCGTGATCAATATCGATACCAGACAATTCGTTAGTCTCAGTTTGAATCAGTTGGCGGAACACGGTTTCCAAGAATTCTAAAAACTAAGGACTACTCCTCATACCGAAGGTAACTTTCGCGCAGCTTAACGGACCATCGCAAGCAGAGTCCATTAACAACGTTGCAGCGAACTTTTTTTCACCAACTCTGCTTGGCGAAGACTCTGCAATCTACTAGCGTCTTTCTATCTGATAGGAGATCCCTGTTCATAATATTTTTTAACAGCTAAAGGAGTTTTGCTCATTATGTTGATCCGTCTTGGTTTGATCGTTATATTGTTTTTTCAACTGGCCTGCGGCACTGATGGATCAGTAGAAGAATCTGCCAGCCTTCATGTCCTATATGAAGACTCTGTCTGCGTCTCAGATAATTTAAATCTTAGATCAGAACCCAATACCGAGGCTTTTATCGTTGGTAAGCTAAAGCCTGGTCTAGACCTAGAGGTTCTATCGTTTTCCGAGGACAACCTGTGGGCAAAGGTGCAGATCACCTTCGAAGGTGCCCGTATCACAGGCTGGGTCGCCAAACGCTATCTGTGCCAAACAACAGAAAACGACACAATAGGCGGCGTACAGAGTTACACAGCAAAAGCCACAGCCTACTATCCCGACCCGTCTCCCCTCGAAGGCGGTTTTCTTGATGAGCGAGGAGCCAAACTCAGGACACTACAAGCTTACCTTAGAGGTGAGGTGGAATATGTTTCCGTTGCTATGGATCTCAAACTACGGCGCAAAGGAGTTCCCTACGGGACCATTGTTAGGATACCCGAACTAGAGGAGCACTACGGTAGATCAATCGAGTTTCGCGTCGTCGACAACGGCGGTGCTTTCGTCGACAAAGGCTTCAGTCGCATCGATATCTGTGTCGAGAATCGCAGGGAATCTCTCAGATCTCCAGTTAATGGCCAAGTGACTCTCATCTTTGCAGGGATCTAAGGACTTTGAGATTAAAGCCTCGTCATCAAATTCGGGGAGACCTAAAATCCAATTCTAGTGGAGTCTCCTTTATCGAATGCTCGTCGCCAGCAGGTGCATTCGATGAGTTATAAGGGTATGTATGATTCAGTAACCTTCTGACATTAAACATGTTACACCTGATATTAAAGCCAACATCAAATTTACTTTGAGCTTTCCTCAAAGACGGTCACCTTTGTCCGAAGTTCCCTCAGAGTGACTATATGGAAATTGGTGACACTATGATAAAAAGCATATTCACTGGCGTTTTGATTCAGAGCCTCTTCTGGATGGCAGCTCTGGCCGCAGCCAACGAAGCACAAACGCCCGAGACAAGTCCTATGGAACCACCGCAGGGTCTCGTCACCCTCGATGAGGGGTGGAGTATTGAGGCCTTGGTCATGCAAAAGGATAGGGCTAATAGCAAGTGGGTGATAGCTGATCGCTATCCGATCGATACAGCAGTTAGCACGCCTATTCCGAACATCGATCAAAGCGACAAGAAGCTTGTAGCCGTTTACAAACGTCAGATCAATTTAACAGAGGTCACGGATGATCTGATGCTTTGGCTACCCAATCCACTGGGATATGTTACGGTTTCCGTCAATAACAAAGAGATCTTCCGGCGGGGACAAAATTGGAAGGAAGGCACCAAACTTGGACGGGGCGATTCCTTTGTTAAGCTACCAAAGGGCGATAGCTTCGATATAGCAGTTTTCATTGATAATAGCGCTTATGCCGTGCGTGGCACCGGATTCTCAATCGATGTCGTGATTCAGAAGTATCGCGAGGCCTTAGATGGGCTGTTCGGCAGCGATGCCGGAACCATCCCCGTGCACCGCAACGACTTAGAAGAGGTCAAGGGCCAGGTAGAGCGCGGCGAACTAAAAAGCGCTGTGCATAAGATTATCTTTATGTATGAGAATAATGTCGAAAAAATTCTAGAAACAGAAATTGCCTCCATAAAACGCCTGGGCAAGGAGCCACCTCTTGTGCTTGTAGAGAACGATAACTTCATCCTGGATCAAAAAACTTCCAACGTTATTAAAAAGTCCTTCATCCACCTGCTCAGAAACTCCATGGATCACGGCCTCGAAACAGCCGAAGATCGGGTCAGAGCGGGCAAAACCCCTGAGGGTAAGATCCAAATCTCAGTGAGCCACCAAGGCGAATTCCTACGGATCGAATACGGCGACGACGGCCGAGGGCTTGACTTTAATGCCTTGCGTAAGAAAGCCGAGAAAGCAGGGCTCAATCCAGATGGCTCACCAGAAGAGCTTGCGGAGTTGATCTTTCAATCAGGAATGTCCACCGCCACAGCAGTCACTGACATATCTGGCCGCGGTGTTGGCATGGAGGCTGTGAAGAAATTTATCGAGATCGAAGGCGGTCATGTCCAACTAGCGATCAATCGGATTATCGAAAATAGAGCACAAATCTCTTTTATCATCGATCTGCCTCTCAACCAGATGAAGCAAGTAGAAGAGCTATCAGCCTAAGGTAAACAAAAGAAAAAAAATCCCTAGCAAGCGTTATGCTTACTAGGGATTTCTTATATAAACCGAGAAAGGAAGAACGAAACGTAACCCTATGTTCTTGTCCTAACTCTATCAGGGTGTAAATGAGGAATTCATGAGCCCAAGATGAAAATTATCTAAAATGCGATCAGTCTTATATCAAAGGGCTTTTCATGAAAGCTCTCAGCACCAGCATGAATCGCTTTCTGCTTGAGATCGATATCGCTGGACATGGCTTTCACAACCGCATTGGTCTGCACCGCTTTGCAGCAGGCCACCACTTCTAGGCCTTCAGCTTTGTTTTCACGTGTGAGATGCATATCGGATAGGATGTAATCGTATTGATGAGACTTTAGCAGGTCAATCGTCTCTTGGAGGTTTGTGGCTTCATGAACTTCAAAGCTTTTGGCGAGCTCACGTCTGAATCGCCTGCGAAAAATTGGATCATCTTCAACAAGCAAGAGCTTTTTCATTTTTAAATTCGTCATGATGCCTATCGTTTCATTCGTTGTAGAGAAGAGCTATATGCCAACCACGGCTGGTACTACTCCCAAGCTAGTACCGCGAGCTCGTTGCCAGAGAGGTTGCAAAGACAATGCCGAAACTAATAGATCTTTAATATCAGTTAATTACTTTGGCCAACAACCCAGATATGCTATCGGGCATAGCCTGCAATTAGGAACATACGCCTAATTTTGGGCCTTTCCCTTCCTAAATCTGGGCTTAATTCCCGCCTTTTAGGCATACTTTTTCCTAATAAAATGCCTAATTTTGGAAAATCTGTTCGATAGTAACGTTTAAAAGGGCGAACAGTTTGCTGTGACATCCACTCAGGCCGGCTAGGCAAACTAATTAATTCATAATAGTAAGAAAGTTCGATTTTGCGGCATCCGGCAGATTTTTTTGCAATATTTCGCGGCTGACTGCCTCTTAACCTTAGGATACCGAGGAAAAGGAAACCAATGGAATTTTACTCCCATCATACCTTTCGTGACATTCTGAAGGCGGCTTTTGTCGAGAAGTCAGCTCGCAATTATCAGTACTCTATGCGAGCCTTTGCCCGTGATTGCCGTTTGTCGGCATCATTTCTTTCGGAAATCCTAAACGGTAAGTCTCACCCCTCGTTGAATATGATAAACAAGATCGCTGAGGCCTTGAGCTTTGACAAGACCCAATCTGAGTTTTTTCGCTATGTCTATCTATTCGAATTAGCGAAGAGCCCGGAGGACAAATCCAAATACAAATCACTCATATTCAAGATACGAGACCAACAACTGTACAAAAGAGTCAACCCCATCAACTTTCGCAGGCTCTCAGTTTGGTATGATTTTTCGATCCTTACCCTTGTGGGACTCAAATCTACCAATCAGGAATATACTTGGATTGCGGAGGTCTTAGGGATCTCTCAGCACGAAGTCTCGGCATCCATTGCTAGGTTAGAAAGCCTCAATTTAATAGAGAATATTGATGGGCAGTGGGTCGCCAAAAATCAGTACATCCGTGCAGGAGATAAGGGATCACAGGACGGTGAGCAGCACTTTCATAAGACCATGGTTAATCGCGCGCTGGAATGTATGGAGAACAAACCTGAGAATGAGCGTTATTTGTTTTCCGTAGTGTTTTCAGGAAAAGAGGATAAATTTACAGAATTCACGGAGCAAATTCAGGAGTTTGCCAACCTACTTGCTGTGGATAGCACCGATGACGAGGCTAATGATCGCGTCTATGGGCTCAATTTTCAGCTTTTTCCGATGTCTGAGCGTCTCCATTAAAATGTAGAAACAGGTAAAGAGGGGACATCTCTTCGTTGCTGCGGCAGAAAATGATCCTCATTGACTGGACGTCAACTCCGGTCATTTTCTTTCTTGCGCCTTGATCTTGCCCCTCTTTACCTGTTTCTCCTGGACAGTTGTGACTTAGATTGCAAAGAGCCGATTCAAACAACCACTGTTTACACCCTAAAAATCTACAAAATCGGCTTCAACCCCTTGGTAAACACGGTAAGCATTCCCGCAGGATAGCGTTTTTTGGAGGGTAAAACTGTTTACTTTGTAAACAAAATCTTCCTGCATAGTCTTGAAATAAAAGCATTTTTATCCGATAACACTATCAAGGAGGACAAAGATGCATAAACCTGATGTCCATGATTACAAAAATCCAGTGAGTTATATGAGAGATCAGCTGGAATACCTTAAGAAAACAGAAAGAGGCTATTCGATACGGAAGGCTTGCCTCAAACTGGTCCGTTGCTCACCGTCACTGATTTCTAATATTCTAGCGGGTAAACGCAATATCACTGAGGATAGACTGAACGATTTATCCAAGGTTATGAGACTATCTGCTTTGGAGAAAGAGGCCTTTCGCGGTCTCGCTTTTGGTCATACGGAGAAACCAAAGATCGCATCGCCAGTGAGGCGAAAACGAAGCTCTAGCTCACTTCTCAATGATTGGATCAACCCGTTTGTCAAGGATGCCATGAGGCTGTCTAGTGTGCGGGAGAACATCCAAAACTTATATAAAGAGTTATCCGCATTGGCTACGAGAAAGCGCATAGATCGCTCTTTGAGTTTTCTCCTAGCCAATGGCTACCTGGTAAAAAACCAAAATGGTCAATTGGAGGAGGCCACTCCCGTGAACGTCCTGGGAGACGAAGAAATGGATCGCAAGATCCGGCATTTTCACAAGCAGACCTTAGAGCTGGCTAAACGGGGTATTGAAACCTTTGAGCTTGAGGAAAGGCTAGCTCAGGCCATGATTCTACGATTGAACCCGGAAAGTCACGAGCAACTAAAACAAAAGATTCACGAGTTTAGTCTGGAACTCCAGGCTTTTTCTGAAGCTCACGCAGCTGATGATCAAAGACTCTATCAACTTATATTACATCTAACCCCCACTGGAGGCGATAAATGAGACAGATATTGACCCTATTATTTCTTTTTAGCTTAAGCAGGCCAGCTTATGGCGCAACTTTTGTTGGCAACGGAGGCAGCTTTCTGGACCCAGAGTTGAGCGCTACCCTACATCAGCTCGAGGAAATCTTGTCACAGATTAGTGGCAAAGAGGACCTATCTAAGTGCTATGTACGAGAGTGTGAGGTATTGGAATCTTTGAGTTGGGATGAGCTGGATTTTGCCGATGCATTTTTCATCTCGCGAAAAGACAAAATTCTCAAGAAACTTCAACAGCGCGAATTGACTTTTGTTTGGACCAGAGATGACATCAAACTCCATGGAGTCAACCATAGAAGTTTCAGTGCTGTCGCTCACAAGAATCGTATTACCCTTAATGAAAAAATATTTGCAAGACTAAACAGAGCACAACGATTGACTTTAGTTCTTCATGAAATCCATCATACCATCCCGTATAAGGGAAGTATTCTTCGTGACGATATGGCCATTGGTCCCTTTAAGTCTAAAGAAGGTGCACGCCGGTTACTAGATATCCAAGGCCCACTTTTGATCGCAGCAGCTAGTAAAAGTAAATATTGGCAGCGCAATCGCGTCGAGTCTTCTAATCCGGTTTCAAAGGTAATGCTATCGTTTCGGACCGGAAACGTGTTTCTCAACGAAACTGAAATGAATCGTATCTTTCTCGATGAGGTATTACTTCGGCAGCTAGGAATTGAGTTTTTCCCATGGTCTAACAGTAATTGGGGTTACTCTCTTGGATACAAGGAATTTGTAGGTGATAGTTCTGGACCGTTTAAAAGTGATATCAAAGGCACCCAAATCGATCTGGGTCTGAGTCACCGTAGTAGAATCACAAGTCTATTTACTAAGCAGAGCTCGAGTGAGTCTATCATTAGTAGTGGTTACTGGGATCGTATATTACTTAAATGGAACGTGTCCATTGGTTCGGGATCAATGAAACATAGAATTTCAGATAATTTTAATCGTATCGAAGGAAAGTCTGACTATTATTCTTTAGGTTCCAAAGCCGAAATAATTATTCCAGCGATCAAAGGCTTCTGGTTCGGAGCAGGACTAGGGGCACAGTATCAAGACTACTTGATCGACGAAACAAACTTTTCCTCGAAATCACTATACAAAGACGTATTCTTCACAGTCGGGTATGGCGCAAACTAAACAATAAGTCTCTAAAAAAAGGACATAAAAATGAAACTAATGAAAACGATATTCACACTAATAAGCCTAAACGCCCTCATTAACGGATGCACAGGCAGTATATCCACAGATCCAGACCGAATTGGAGAAGGGATTGAAGAAGTAGGGTTTACTGGAGACGCAGGATCTAACGATACTACAGTATTTTTTGCTTTTGACAGATACACTAATCGACTAAATTTTGTGAATACCGACACAGGTGAGCTTTCTTATTCCGAACCTGTTACGAATGAAAATGCACAGCTTAATAGCTCTTGGATCCCTGGCTCTAACCAGAGTTTCTTTTTCGGAATCGAAGAGGACAATCTCTACCTATATCGAACGGGCGAGCAACGAGAAACGATTCGTTCATTTGCAGGGAATATCATATCCAAAGCCATCAATCGAGATCAGGGTTTATATATCTTTATCGATGAATTTACCACAATCTTTATGCTATCTGTCGATAGCAACGGTCAGATTCTTGACAGCTGGGCCGGCAGCTCCATCTTATCTGCAGAAGAAACCTTTGTCGCAGGGGATCTCATTGGAAGCCAGCTTTTGATGGCAACCTCTATCGGTACTTTGATTGGCATCGATGTAAGCGCTAGCATCGCTCAAAAAGCATGGGTAAATGAGCCCTATCCAGTTGGACTCGATGGAGTCTCTTGGCTAGGAAAGGCAGAGAATCAAGGTAACTTCGCCCTTTATTATGCAGAAGAATCTCAATCCTATGGGGTGATCAATACCATCACAAAAGACATCCAACCCGTCGCTACTGATGCAGACAGTACCATCGTGCTTTCCAAAAATGGAACGGATCATATAATAAAAATCGATCCTACAAACAATGTCTACAGCGCCATTGTCTTAACCGAAAATGGCGAAATCCAAGAGAGCCCCTTGGGTACTTTGGCTGGTAATATCAATGGCACCAAAGTTCATAAGGGATACATGCTACTTATCAGACAAAGCTCTAGGGAAATTCAATACTATCGTATTCGCCTCTCCGATGGCTTAGTAGAAAGTAGAGTGGATGTGTTGTCCTATGACAAAGTAGGCTTCACGAGTGAAAAGGTAATCGTATTCCAAGATAGCCCTCTCGGCTACATCGAGCTCATAGATTTTGAGAGCGAAGAAAAAGAAACCCTTTCAGGATTTAATCTCGAATTTCTACAACAGTAGATAGCTTGATTGTTCTTGTTTCATCAGTTTTTGTGCTCGGCCTTAGGGAGATCCCCATAAGGTCGGGCATTTTTCTTAGACCCTACCTAATTATCACTCTTGCAGATTTCGTACGCGATTTCCAGCCTTGCTGCTCTAGCATGGGACGCCCATTGTAGTCAGTTGCTGGCCGCCCGATGCAAAGATATCCCATAGGAAACCATGTATGGGGTAATTCTAAGATTTCCAGTACGCTCTGATGTTTAAGGATCGAAACCCAGCCCATACCATAGCCATCAGACGTTAGAGATAGCCACATATTCTGGATCGCACAGGCTACCGACCATTCAAATACCGCAGGGTTAGTGCTTGCTCCTATGGTATAGCCGTCTGGAACCTCACAAAATACCGCTATTCCTATGGGAGCCGTCCTTATCGCTTCTAGCTTGAGGCTCTTGTGCAGGGTCAGCCTCTGTTCATCATCAAGGATCTCCAGTTTGGCCTCTGCCTCCTTACGGCACTCCAAAAAGTGCTGATACACCGCCTGACGTTTTTCCTCAGACTTAACCCTGACAAATCGCCAAGGCTCGCTCATGCCCACCGAGGGCCCCATATGAGCGCAGTGAAGGGCTCGGGTCAAGACCTCTTCGGGGACAGGGTCTTTAAGAAAATGGCGGGTATCCCGCCGTTGGGACATGGCATCATCTAGGTCCAACGACATTCCCTTATGGAAGTTTTCAATGCAAAATCTTGTGAATCAAAGTCCACTAATCGATAGACCTTATACCTCGAAAAAAATATTCCATCAGATCTTTCCAGTAAACCATCTGATTTGTTTAGAGTTAATTAATGACCTCCAAAAAAATAAGCAACCATCTATGATCATTTATAATTCGTCTTAAAGCTCGTAATAGTGATCCCATAGGCGTATATCGTAAATGACATATCGGCACAACAATGAGGTTAACCAGGTCCTTAAAATAATCTTTAAAGATTAATCTAAAATTAGCATATACGTCATTAATGTTACTATCATGAAGTTTTTGATCTACTGCCGTTGGCACAAATTATGGCAATCGGCCCAATTTTTGGTACATGTCATAAAGTATGTTTGTCATTCCAATCAAATCGTCATATTAATGCAGTTAGGATAAATCGTAAAGGTTCAATAACCTTTAAGTGCTATAATAATGTAACGGGGGTAACTCATTTTGAAATCATTAGCCAAAACCGTTGGCTTGTCGGCAGTGTTAATCGGTGCTGTAGCTTGCCAAACTAGCGGAAACCAACCAAACCAGAAAAGTGAAACGGAAGCCGTGACAAAATCCGAATTAAAGCGACCCGCAAACAATCCATTGCTAGCCGAATTTGCCGGACCTTATCAAGGTGTACCGGCATTTGACAAAATGAACCTCAAATACCTTGAGCCTGCCGCTATCTATGCTATGGCGAAAAACCTCGAAGAAATTGAGTTGATCGCGAACAACCCAGAACCAGCAACCTTCGAGAATACCATCTTAGCGATGGAAAGAGATGGCAAGGAACTGAGCCGGGTTTTTGTGTACTACGGAATCTGGGCTTCCAATAACTCTTCGCCAGCTTTTCGTCAAATTCAGGGAAAACTAGCTCCGAAGTTTGCCGCATTTTCCTCAAAGATTTCTCAGAATAAAAAGCTTTTTGAGCGTATCGAAACGGTCTACAAGAGCCTAGATACAAAATCATATACTCCGGAACAAAGGCGCGTCATCGAGCTTACCTACGATGGGTTTGCAAGGAATGGCGCGACACTCACAGGAGAAAAGCAAAAGCGTTACGCAGAAATCAACAAAGAGCTTTCAGGTCTTCACGTCAAATTTGGAAACAACCTTTTGGCTGACGAAGAAAACTACGTCCTATTTCTCGAAAAAAGTGACCTCGGTGGATTACCCCCATCTTTCGTCAGTGCTATCGGTGCTGCAGCGGAAGCTAGAGGCAAACCTGGAAAATACGCGATAGCTAATACTAGATCGGCAATGGAGCCTTTCCTAAAGTATTCCACCAATCGCAAGCTCAGAGAGAACGTTTGGAGAACTTACTATAGCCGCGGTGACAACAGAGACGAGTTTGACAATAATGACGTCATTGCCGAAATTCTAAAACTACGTCACGAGCGGGTTCAGATACTTGGGTACGAGAACTACGCAAGTTGGCGACTAGCCGATCGTATGGCTCAGGAGCCGAAGAACGCCTACGACCTTATGTTAAAGGTGTGGCCTGCTGCGGTTAATCGAGTCAAAGAGGAAGTCGCCGCCATGCAAGCTGTGGCAGATGCCGAGGGAGCTGGTCTCAAAATTGAGCCATGGGACTATCGATTCTATGCTGAAAAAGTACGTAAGAAAACCTACGATCTAGATTCGAACGAAGTTAAGCAGTACATGCAGTATGACAAACTACGTTCGGCCATGTTTTACGTAGCTGATCGACTATTCGATTATAAATTCACGAGAGTTTCTACTTCAGAGGTTCCAGTGTTTCACCCGGACGTTGAGGTCTGGGAAGTTAAGAATAAGAATTCAGGTGAGTTGGTAGGTCTTTGGTATCTAGATGCTTTTGCCAGAGAAGGCAAGCGTTCTGGTGCTTGGGCAACCTCATACCGAAGCCATTCAACGATAGACGGTAAAAAGTTAGTCTTAACGTCCAACAACTCAAACTTCATAAAAGGTAAGCCGGGCGAAACGACTCTTTTATCTATCAGCGATGCCACGACACTATTCCACGAGTTTGGTCACTCCCTTCACATTCTTGCCTCAAATGTTAAATACCCGACCCTAAACTCTGGAGTCAGAGACTTCACGGAGTTCCAAGCACAACTTCTCGAACGTTGGTTGTGGACGGACGAAGTGATCGAGAAATTCTTAGTCCATGTAAAAACAGGAAAATCCATGCCCCAGTCTTTGCTGACAAAAATACGGGCAGCGAAAAACTTCAATCAAGGTTTTAATACCACCGAGTATCTTGCATCATCGCTAGTAGATATGAAACTCCACACCACCGATCCTACAAATATCGATCCTAGGCAGTTTGAGATCAATACCTTAAAGGAACTAGGAATGCCTCGAGAAATCGTTATGCGTCACAGGACTCCTCAGTTCGCTCACGTATTCTCAGGTGAGGGTTACTCAGCAGGATACTATAGCTACCTTTGGGCCGATGTGCTAACCGCAGACGCGGTGGAAGCTTTTGCCGAAGCGCCTAATGGCTACTACGACAAAGAGCTAGCAGATAGGTTAGTAAAGTATTTGTTTGCTCCAAGAAATGCCATCGAACCAGCAAAGGCCTATAAGCAATTCCGCGGTCGTCATGCCGAGGCAGAGGCCCTCATGAAGGACAGAGGCTTTATGTAGAGATCCAACAAAAGTCAAAAAAACAGCCGTCTTATGACGGCTTTTTAGTTTGAACTGTTTTAAGATCTTACTTCTGTATTATCCACCTTCGAGCTGGCGAAAACACTTCGTTGCCATAAGTTTTTTACTGAATCTAACTGTTTTTCGGCTCCATAAGTTTTCACCAGCTCGAAGGTGGATAATACAGAAGTAAGATCATCGACAACCGTTAAAATTAGTATATCGCATCAGTTGCTTTAACCTCACTCCATCGCTTCCAAAGCAAATAAGGTAGATTAAGTTTAGCTAAGTTTGAAGATATTATGCCGCCCAAAGACGGCAAAAACCTGATCATCCTAGAAAAACACTTCCGTCCCAACCACAGCCTCTCGTCGAGCTCTAGAATACCCTGAGACTTCTCGGTAGCGTTTATTTAGAAGGTTATCCACCCTAGCGTATAGCTTATAGGAAGAAAACTTATAGTTGGCGTAGACATCTGTGACAGAATAAGGCTCTAAATATCCGCTAAAATCACTACGTTTACCAACCCACAAGGTATCACTCCCTGCAGACCAACTACCACCATCAAATTGGTAAGACAGTCCATAGGTATTTTGCGGTCTTCGCGCTAGTGGCTTATCATTTTTCGTCATATCAAGGTAACTTGTAGATAGTTCAACGCGATGCAAACGCCAGATATGACCAAAGCTTAACTCGCCTCCTCGTGTCGTTGTGAGCCCATCGACATTTAGATAGGTATTGCTACCAAAATCATAGATAATCAGATTCTCAAATTCATTCTGAAAAACAGAAACATTCACAAAAGCTATGCCTCGATCTAGTTTATAGCCCAACTCAAGACTTTCGCTTTCTTCTGGTTTAAGGTCTTTGTTTCCATAAGTGGGATCAAAGGTTTGAAAAAGGGAAGGGGCTTTGAAGCCTTTATTTGCTTGAAAGTATAGAGTCCCCATAGAAAAGTTTTGATGGACTCGGAAAGTCCCAGTATCTGCGTCACCCACTCTCTCAAAGAAGTCTCGACGGGCACCCAAGGAGAGACCAAAGTCCTGTTCACGGTTCCATTCATAGGAAGCTGCATAAGAACGATTATCATCCGTCTCACTGATACCACCAAAACTAGATCTAGTCTCTGCATAGTCTTTTTTTCCTTCGGTCACGATACTAAGACTATGATCCTCGGCTAAAGGTACGCGCATACTTAATCCTACTATATCTTGCTTACCGTCGTATGCCGAAGTCAAGTTTCCGGTAAAACCTGGATCTGTCTCATCCTCATATTCGCGCCGAATACTGTTGTGGCTTGCTTCTAGTAGAAGTTCAACGGGCCCTAAGTCCAAGCCAAACAGTCCCCTTGCGTTCCTTTGCTTCGTCCGATTCTCATAGTTGGGATCATCGATCAAAGCGCCGATGTCGCCGAAAGCATCAAGAGACTTGTTGGTATCGCGGGCCTGAACATAAAGTGAGCTAAACCATTTGTCCCCTGATGCTCTCACTTCGCCAGATGCCAACAGGCGTTCATAAGGATCCGTTTCTTTGTTTCCAGCATCTTCTGCAGCACTAGATATCGATTTGATCTCATACCCCTCGGCGTTCAATCGATAGGATAGCGCCTCATCTCCACCCGAAGTCTCTAAGCCTAATCTACGTTGCTCACTAGTTCCGACTTCGATCCGCAGACGACTATCTTCCACACCTTGCTTTGTCACGATATTAATAACACCACCTAAGGCATTAGAGCCAAACTTAACACTTTGAGCTCCACGAAAAACTTCAATCCTTTCGATATTGGCGACTGAGATGTGACTGAGATCGAACCCCGCTCCCGTCAGGGTTGGATCACTCATGGCCATACCATTGATGGCAATCACCACTTCATCTTGCTTGGCTCCACGAATAAAAACACTAGCCTGAGCACCTGGACCACCAGTACGCTGAACAAATATACCTGGTACCTGACTGAGATAATCAACGACACTCGGAAGATTCCTACGAGAGATATCCTCTGAGTCAATGACATAAGTTGACGGCCCAAGCTGAGTCCCGATTGAGATTTTTTCGCCAACAACTGTGATGGTTTCGACAGCCAAGGCACCCGTTGCGGCCCATAAAGGCCCAAAGCAAAAAACAAATTTAGAAACGAAACGCTTCATATGTGTAGTCCCCCTCATTCAGTTTTCGCGCATTCATGAAGTCATGTGACCATCAACTCCATAAACTCGCGTTTTTCGTGATAGTTGCGAATTTCAAACAAGCCTGTCCACGGGCTTCGGAAGTGTTACTAGAAGGATCTGGCTTTCCCGAAGTAGATTCCCTCGAACCTCATCAGGATTACAGTTGCGGGTCAGCATCGGATTTTCACACGATTTCACTGTCCAGTAACGGTTTGACGGCGCAAGATAACAAATGCCATTAGGTTTGACTATAGTCATTTTGCAAGAAATAGAGACACTTTAGGTAAGTCATTATAGCAATATATAGCGGTCTAAAAGCGCCAAGAAAGGGTAGCAGCTTCAGGACGGTCATCAAATTGAGGATCCACAATCAACACGATTTCACCAATATCTTCATGATGACGGTCAAAGCATATTGTGGATTCTAAGAAGTATCGCATATCTTTCGGAATATGTCTGAAGGATGAAGATGCTGCCGCCACTTTGCTGTTGGGTCTTTGCTTGCGAAATCGAAGATCTGTCAACCTTTGTAAATCCCCATCCTGTTGGAGCATAATACTCCATTTCGAAGCCTCTGTGGCGGCTTCATTATTGGCTTTCACCAAGAAATCGAAGCACAATTCCCTTTTTTGTCTCGCAATCATCTGCTCCACACGGATTTCAAATCGATCTTTTTCCCAGTTTTCTCTTTTGGCTCTTTGCTCGAGCCTACGATAAGCCAATGCCGGCGTTTGCAGAGTTGCCACAACATAGACAGCTTCATATACACCGCCCGGCAGTAAAGTGCTTCTTGATAAACCTGTTATCAAGTCTTTTCGAGAAGGTTGCTTTTTTCCATTTTTGACTTCCACAAGCCTTTCCGGAGTTTTTCCTTTGGGATTGGTGACGACACGAACACACGAGCTCGAAACAAAAGCGAGAAGACAAACGAAAAGAAATACATTCATAGACCAGGCTCTCAAGTACTGATAGGGATCGGCCATCTTCATTATACAAAAGATCAGCTTTTGCGGTGAGGATCTTCAACAGAATTTAATAGGTTATATTCGCAGTTTTGCGTTTGACGTCTCTGTCAGCGAACGCCAAAAGCCCATCATATCGTCGGGCACAGGGCAGGCGACGCGGCAAAGCTCTTCGGTTTCTGGATGCACAAAAGTTACAGACGTCGCATGAAGAAGGCATCGATCAAAGCCTGCAGATTTTTTAACCCAGTCGGTTTTACCAGACTCAAACCATTCTAAAAAAACCGACTCATCAGGATGGTAGGTGATATCACCGACTAACGCATGCCCCGAATAAGCAGCATGAATCCGAATCTGATGAGTTCGTCCTGTTTTGGGGTAGGCCTTAATCATGGAGTAACCATGGGCTGATTCTTCCAACATAAAGTCGGTTTCAGCAGACTGGCCATCAGGCACGACCCACTTTTTGATGCGGATTTTAGAATCCTCAAGGTCTCCAATTGGTCCTTCAATAGTCCAGGAAGGCTGTTTCGGAACCCCTTTCACAATCGCTGTGTATTCCTTACCAAGTGTTCGACTCTCTAAAGAGCGAGACAGTCGCTGCCGCACATCATGAGTTTTACCGCACAAAACAATACCACTGGTCTCTCGATCTAAGCGATGGACTGCAGCCCAACCCTCACCAAAGGTTTCTGTCACTAAGTGTGCAAACGTGTTTTTCCGATAAGGACCGTTTTCGTGCATGGGTAAGTTCCCGGGCTTGAATACCGCCATCACGTTGCCTTTTTTCCATATAGGAGAGATATCAGTACTAACTTCGGGCTCGTCTTGCCTAGGGTGGTAGATCTCTATGACTTGTCCGCAGTGGATGCGATAAGACGGCTTTACTGACACGCCGTCGATTAAAACGCGACCCTGAGAAAGCTTTCGCTGCCAAGTAGCTCTTGAATAAAAGGGAAAGTTCGTGGAAAGATAGCCATCGACGCGGAGTCCAGCAGCATCTTCGCTAACTGGCCCTCCAAGAGGACGAAATTCACCTGAATCTGCATCGAATATGTTTGTATTTTCAGTCATTTACTCTTCAACATAATCAACATGGCGTAACAAAGTAACATAGTTAGGGTACTATGGGAATCAAAATCATCAGTAAAAATAGAAAAGCCTTTCACAACTACGATATTGGCGACAGCTGGGAAGCAGGGATTTCCTTGCAGGGAACCGAGGTCAAAGCCCTAAGAGCGACAAAAGTCAACTTGGGAGACGGCTGGGTTGATATCACTGCCAATGGCGAAGCCATCCTCAAAGAGGTCCACATTGGTCATTATGATTTTGGCAACAGAGCCAATCATGACGAGCGACGCCCGAGGCGCTTACTTTTGCACAAAAATGAAATCAACAAGCTAGGCCGAGCTATTGCCGAAAAAGGCTTCAGCGTGGTCCCTTTAAAGATATACTTCAAGAATAGCCGGATTAAGGTGGAGATAGCTTTGGGTAAAGGTAAAAAGTCTCACGATAAGCGTGAAGCATCGAAACAAAAAGATGCTAATCGCGAGATTTCTAGGGCCATGAAAACTCGTTAGCGCTCGATGCGAACAAGATCCAGTTTGTCGGATTTAACGTTGTAAATAGAAACCGATCGCAAATGATCGGTATTTATCTCCTTAGTGATAATCAATATATCCTGCGTAAATGGAAAGACTTCTACAATGGCGGCATACTGGTTCTTTTCCAATTTGATCTGTCGCACAATCTGTCTCTCTTTCTTATTTCCGTCAAGTACATCGATCGTCCTTAGCTTTTGGCTGACTAGCTTGTTGCGCCCGGAGACCAGACCAATACCCGTCTCAAACTCAACTGTGAGTTTGGCTTTGTCAGCAGCCAAACCCTTAATGGGATAGGTCCATCTTTGGTTTGGCACCCCAGACCAGCTCTGAAAGGTCGACACAAGTATAGCGTTGGCGGCACTATCAATGGTTGCAATCGCAAAGCCCGCATCCGCCTGGATCAGCTTCATATCAGGGGCCAGTCGAATCTCAGCCAATTTTTTTCTGGTTTGAACATCAAATTTTACCAGTGATCTTTGCGGCTTATCTATAAAGTGGAACGACTGATTCTTGTTTAAGTCTGCGTATAATGGCACGCCCTCCTGAGGTAAGGTCACGATGGTCCTTCGTTGCATTACTTTGAGGTCGAAGCGTCTAACGGCACCGTCAACACGGTCGAGTAACTGTTGACCAGATGAGGCCCGAAGAATTTTATAGCGTTTTCTAGCAAAGGTTTTTGCGACTCCTTTGCGTTCACCCCACTGAACACCGAATCCAGAGGACTCACCTTGTCCACAGCCAAACTCCCCTTTGTTGAAATCCAAAAGAGTGACGGCCGTGGTGGGATCTTGGTGTGCCACAAGACTTGCATTATCGACCACCTTTAAGTGAGACAATTTTTGGATTCGTCGGGTCCCAAGGTTTAACTCCAAAATAAAGGAGCGTTCCCCCTTCCCGCCAACACCAGTTCCTTTGCCGACAAAGTAGGCCAACCTGCTAAAGGGATTAAAGGCGACATAGCCAGGATCCGGATTGATCAAATACTCGTAGCAGTTACCATCGGGGTCGACATACTTGTTAATTTTATACTTTACACCAGGGCCAGAGTCTTTACCTCGAGGCAAGGCTCCCTCGTTAGCTAGCAAAACCGATGACATCCACGTTAGTGCAAAGATAATTCCTGACCGCACGAAAGGCTCCTCGTTACGTCTTACCCAACTCGTTTTCGGAAACTCGCTTTAAAATTCTGCAAATTTCTTTGGGAGTTTGTCCCCCAGACTCCTGCCGACGATATTTTGGGAACATGATAGGACCTTCCACAGGGGCTTTGATCTCGTCATCTCCCACATACCCTAAGCGCTCACCTCGTCGGACTGTTTTGAAATTATACCACCCCTCATCCAGTCCTGCAGAACCTTCTGGAAAAGGGATCACATGAGCCCAGGTGTAGACATCATCCTTCGGTTTTTGCACCGGGACAAACGAGCCTTCTAATTTCCTTTTGACCGTTTTGCAGGCAGCTAACACTAGATTCAATCCAAGAGACTCTTGGTAGGGATCAAACCCTTTTTGACCAAGCTCGACGCTAATTCCCACGCCTCCAGATCGATTGACATATTCATCGGTACAAGCGCCGTCAGCCGAGAATCCCTTTCCCCAATGAGTCACAATAGGAATGTCATCGGCAATACCACGGGCAAACTCGTAGCCTTCTGGACGATAGGGGAAAATAAAAAACGGTCTCTCTGTTGGTTCGATGGTTTGATGAATGTCGAGAAAGAACGCGGTATGTTTGAGAAAAGGCTCTAGGTCTCGAGCCCTAAGGGACTCTCGAGTATCGTCTGGTTGCGACATGGCAAAGGATCGATTGAGATCGCGGTCAAGATAGCGACAGTTTTCTCGAGACGCCGCGGTATTTCCCAAACCCAACATCATGGGATAAGGAAGCGTAAAAAGCCCTTCTGATAGCAATTCGATAAAACGATTCAAGACGCCAATCCCGCCAACCTCGTTACCGTGAGTCACAGCCATCACCGTGAGAGGAAAATCCTTTTCCCAACCCTTGGCAAACAACGGCTCCTTTGGGTTCAATTGATACAAGTAATCGGTTGCCTTGGTAATTTCGACACCTGGTATCTGGTTTTGGTCGAGGATCTGCTCGAATCGTTTGATTTCCTCGTCAGTTTTACTACCTGTCACAAGAGCTCCCTTTATTCGTTCTAATCCCTAACAACCTAGCTTATTTCTGCCAGTCAGACATAACAAAAATTTTCAGCAATTTTCGTATGACAACAACTAGGTAATCCAGTTTTAAAAATCGATTTTTTCTGAAACAATGGGCGCCGCTTACTCGAATGAAAGGAGACCATATGAAAATAGGTATCTCAACTGGTGGAGGCGATTGCCCGGGACTGAATAGCGTCATACGGGCCATCGTAAGAACCGCCGTCAACAAATACGGTTATGAAGTCTGGGGGATCAAGGATAGCTTCAACGGGATGATGCAAAAGCCATATGATGTTTGGAAGTTAGACATTGAATCCACCACGGGCATTTTGGATAAGGGAGGTACGATCCTAGGGACCACAAACGCCGGAAATCCGTTTTCACTCAAATCCGAAAACCAAGGAGACGGCCATAATACCGACCTAAGTGCTAGTGTTTTAGCGGCCTACAAGGAGCTGGAATTCGACGGCATCATCGTCATTGGCGGCGATGGAACCCAGGGCATCGCCTTTCAATTGGCACAGCTTGGAATCAATATCGTCGGCGTTCCCAAGACAATCGACAATGACCTGGCGTCTACAGACCAAACAACGGGCTTTGATACGGCGGTGCAGGTAGCCTCTGATGCGATATCAAGGCTTCAAACTACAGCAGAGTCTCATGACCGCATCATGATCCTCGAGGTTATGGGCCGCAATGCCGGGCACATTGCCCTTCATGCAGGCTTAGCTGCGGGTGCTCATGCTGTCCTGCTGCCAGAAATCCCTTTCACCTATGAATCTATAGTCGCCAAAATTGAAGAGCGTCGCAAACGCGGAAAACGATACAGCGTCATAGTTGCAGCCGAGGGAGCCTTTCCGAAGGGTGGCGAAGAAAGTTTCACAAATATTTCAGGACGAAAAAACCTTGGCGGAATCGGTCAGATTGTCGCTAACGAGCTATACGAGCGGACCAAAATGGATACCCGCGTTACTGTCCTAGGACATATTCAAAGAGGCGGTACGCCATCTCATTACGACCGAATCATCGGTACAGCCTACGGCGTCAAGGCGGTAGAATTAGTCTCCGAACGTAAGTTTGGTAAAATCGTGACATTTGTCGGAGGTAAGATGCTTGAGGCTGACTATAAGGATGTGGCCGGAAAGTACAGACCTGTGGAGGAGGATGATTTATATCTCGCTACTGCAGACGCTATCGGCATTTGCTTAGGTCGTTAATGCCAACAAAAAAGGCCAGATTAGTTCTGGCCCTAGTTCAACTACTTGCAGCGCTTGCCGTGAGGGCTTAGCCTGATTTTTCTTTTGACGCGAGCCTTAAGCTTCGCTCTTAGCTTTGCAGTTTTGCGACGATTTCTTGGTGGTCTATTTTTTTTCATCTGGCATCCCCAAATTACATAAGTCATTTCGGCACCACAACAACGCATTGCCGCAGCGAAACGATCTTATACATGAAAACTTGAAGAGTACGCAAGTACTTCTGTATAAACTTACAGCCTATGGAATTTTCTCCAAAAATCTGATTAATTAGGTAGGCATCAAAAAACTAAAAGGAGCCCAGCTGCATGGTAAGCGAAGATCAGACGACCGACAAAGAAGGTTTTACCATTCGAAAATTGACCGCTTCTGATGTCGACACTCTGGTATCAATTATCAAAGAAAATCTGGATTCCTTCGAAGAAGCTGGTTCCGTTTTGGCTGCCACCTATCGCAGGCTCAACCAATTCTGGGCCGTCTACAGCGCCAAAGGTGCTGGATATTGGCTTGTGACCTGCAAGGACAGCAATGAAATTGCTGGGGGTGCCGGCTTAGGGCCTTTTGCAGGCCTAAGTCCAAGCGAAAAGATCGGTGAAATTCGGGAGCTCGTCATATCAAAGGAGTTTCGCGGTCGCGGTGCAGGAAAGTTGATCCTCAAGCATATCCTCGATCATGCCTTTGAGCTTGGCTACCAGCGGGTTTACCTGGAGACCACACCTCAAATGCAAATGGCTCAGAAGCTTTTCACCAACTTCGGATTCAAACCTGTGGCCATTGAAGAAAACACTCAAGACGACCAGGAAACACCTCTGCCTTGCTACTTCATGTTAGACAGAGGGCAGGAAGCCTAAACTAGATTTTCAGTCGAGCGCTGGCAAAAACATTGACCGAATTTACCTGTATATTGTCAAAGTCTACCCCATTCGCCGAGTCGAGAGATACATCATGCATGCGGTAATCAACACCGACAGTAAAATCCAAATGATCTGTTGCCGGAAAGACAGCATCCCAGCCAATTAGACCAACCAAGGCAGTAGCATCTGTTGTGAAATCACCTTGCTCCAGCTCGCCGACGCCCAAACCAGCACCAAGACGAAACATACCGAAGGCATGATTTCCGAGGGAGTAGCCATAGCCAAACTTCACAAGTGCAACCGGCAATGCGTCAACTGTGACTTTTTCTCCACTCTCGTCCTTAAAGCCTAGGCTAGTTGTGCCAAATTCACCACCTATCTCAATACGGTTCCAGGAGTCCCTTGGCAGGATGACGCCGAACTCACCAGCAGCTCCAAATGTCGCTCCCGAACTACCTGTACCAGCCTGAAAAGATTGGCCAAATCTGAGAGAGCCACCAGCATAGACTCCTTTTTTATTCTTATCTACAGGCTCGACCTGAGAGAATGCCGTCGCGGAAACCATCGTCGCTGCGATGATTGTTATGATTTTTTTCATTTTTAAACTCCTGATTAATAGATACACACTGACTTATTCTGCAAATTCGTGCCCAAAAAACCATGAAAATCCATACTAAGTCTAACAGGCTTATGTTAAGTGCATTTCTCTGTTGCAATCCTTTAAATATTCAAATAATCTCCTTCGACTCTATGTCAGAAACCTTCTCGCAAAAGGCAAGAAAATGGCTTCAGTTACGAAAAAACTTAAAGTAAGACGCGCGATCAATAAGGCTCGTGCCGGTAAGAAAAGAAAAAATGAGCTAAGAAGAAACGGCAGTACGGCTCCAAGCCTACCTCTAAACATGCCAAATGCTAACGAAAAAGCTCAGTCGAAAAACTAGATTCTTTATCGTAGAGGGCTAATTTAGCTCTTTCTTTGCTCAGGCTATGTGACTCTGGTAAGGGAGACGATAATGGAAAACTCGGACCTTCAAGTAGATTTCATTTCGGATTCCTTAAAGGATAAGCGAGTCGATGTAGTCGTCAGCGGATCCATTGGTGCTGTTGAAAGCGTCAGATTCATTCGCTCATTACGTCGATTAGGCTCATCTGTTTACGCCATATTGAGTCAAGGTGGATCACAGTTCACAACGACAACAGCCCTTGAATGGGCAAGTGCCAACAAGGTCATCACAGATTTTGAGGGTCTGGCAAGCCATATCGCAACTGGCGATGCCTGCGTTGTCGCACCTAGTTCGGCCAATATGCTAGCAAAAGTTGCAAGAGGTATTACGGACTGCCCAGCCTCTGCATTGATTGCATCCTACCTTGGGGCAAAAAAACCCGTTCTTATTGTACCCAACATGCATAACAGCTTACTAAAGTCACCCATCGTTGGGCAAAACTTATCGATGCTGTCAGAGTATTGCGTGGTCTTAGGAGTTAGAGAAGAGGAAGGTAAAGCCAAGTTCCCAGCTCCAGATGTGTTAGCAGACTTGGTTTCGCATCATATTAACCGACAGGGAACAAAACGCCCGGATGTACTCGTAGCTATGGGAAGCACCAAAGGTTATTTTGACGACATCAGGTATGTGTCGAACTATTCCAGTGGGGCTCTTGGGAGTAAAATTGCCGAAGAAACCTTTAGGCAGGGCTGTCAGACTCATGTAGTAGTCGGAGCTTGCCCCATTCGACCCAAAACCTTCACAAGCACACATGAGATCACCAGTAACGATGACTTGGAGTCGGCCTGCAAAGCAATCCTTCAAGGCTCAAAAGCAGCTGTCGTTTTTGCTTCTTCAGTTTTGGACTTTGTGCCAGAGACTAGACTCTCAGGTAAGGTGAAATCATCTGAGCATGACGAACTAAGTATTAGGTTTGTCAAAACTAAAAAAATTCTTGCCAACCTCGACTCACCGATTCAAATTAAAGTTGGATTTAAACTAGAATCCCAACTCACTGACGCATCAGCCCGAAGCCTAGCCGAAACCTATTGCCGTTCGTATCAGCTAAGCTACATGGTGTTAAACCAATTGAGTGACGTGAGCTCATCAGGTCATAAAGCATTTTTGGCTGAATATGACGATAATGCGACGCTCACTCTTCGGAAGGAAGAGGGAAAAGAAACCATTGCCGCAAATATTTGTCGTCACATCATTAGTAGATATGAGCGTAGTCCTCATTCGTGATTGAGGGTCAAGATCTATAGGAGAACCTTTTTTGCGAGTTATAAGGGCTATTTACTTTTGGGTCAACTTCTGGACATATACCTTTCTTTTATTTTTCAAAGTTCTTTGGATACGATTTGCCGATCAAAGAGGGAAAAGCCCTTTAAGCCTTTCGATTGCTTGCCATGAGGTCGCGTGCCGGTGGGGTAAAGGCGTTATCCGGTCGACGAAAGGCTGGAGTTTTGAAATAAAAGGCGAAGAAAATCTTGATAGGACAAAGCCAACGGTTTACGTGGCAAACCACCAAAGCTCTGTGGATATATGTGCCCTGTACACTCTCAACGTACAATTTCGTTGGTTGTCAAAGGCGGAGGTTTTTCGGATTCCGATCATAGGGCATGCCATGCGATGGGCTGGTTATGTAGGGATAGCTCGAGGCAGCTTAGCCAGTCATAAAAACGCGCTTTTTAAAAGTGCCGAGTGGATTCAAAATGGAATCTCAATGGTTTACTTTCCAGAAGGATCGCGAAGCGCTGATGGTAGTCTCGGAGAGTTTAAATCAGGAGCCTTTCGACTAGCCGAGCAAGAATCGGTATCTGTCCAACCCATCGTGCTCCAGGGAACTGGCGATATGATGGCTAAGGATGCTTTATCGACCAATCCAGCTCATGTCACCATCGAAGTGCTTCCCAGAGAGTTCAAGCGCGAAGAGGAATCAGTTGAAGAGTTCACCCTAAGGGTTCGGGATATCTTTTCCAAACACTTAACAGGAATGAAACAAAAAAAGACCGCTCACCCTTAGGCCAAGCGGTCCGCCTCTGAAGGTTTAATTTGAGTTACCTAAGCTTACCTCTTCATATTCACGACTTCTTCGATCATAGTATCCGTCGTAGTAATTGAGCGAGAATTTGCTTGAAATCCACGTTGGGTGCGGATCATCTCAACAAACTGAGTCGCCATATCGACATTTGACTCTTCCAGCGTTGACGCATAAATCGAACCTCTCACTCCAGATTGAGGTACACCGGTTCTTGGAGCGCCAGACTCAACAGTAGCAAAAAACTGATTGCGCCCTGCTTTCATCAAGCCATCAACATTCTCAAAAGTTGCCAGAGCAAATGATCCCAAGGTTTTTTCCACACCATTCGTGTAGTAGCCTTTAATCTTTCCATCGAGATCAATCTTGAGGGATTTTATGTTTCCCGCTTCAAATCCATTCTGGCTGTGAAAGATCGTGACCGAGTCACTGGCGACTGCAGTAGACGATTGAGTCCCATTGCCACCCTCTTCGCCCACATTAATGCCAAAATCAAGGTTTATAAATTGATCCTCTTCAGCACCTTTTGTGAAGTTAGCACTGAATTCCGTAGTTTCTTCTGATATGAGATTGCCAAGAGCGTCAAACTTAACGACACCTCGCCCAACTTCTTTAATGGGCTGATCCTCTTCGCCGTCAGTTACTTCGTCACTATTTACCGTGGCATACCACTCAAAGGAAACACCATCGTCATCCTCGATCCGTTTAAAGTAAGTTGTCATCGCATGCTTTGTACCGTGACTATCAAAAATATTTACGCTATTCACGAAGTTTGACGTGTCTTGAGGACGAGTAATATCGAATTCTTCCTCAAGGATATCAGCCCTGGAGTCTAGGTTAACATTCATGTTTACTGTGGTGGTTTTTTGCGGGGGAAGGTTGCTGGTCTGGATCCGAATATCAGTAAGACTGGGAGATAGGCGCCCATCCTGGTCGGCTTGGTAACCCTGAAGACGACCACCTGTTTTGTCTGCGAGATAGCCATCTTTATCAAAATTAAAAGCTCCCACGCGGGTATAGAATAGACCTCCTGCCTCTTGCTTTTCTCCTTTTGGATTTCTTGTGATGAAGAAGCCATTACCCTGTACGGCCAAATCCGTTAAGCGGTCGGTGATTGAAAGCCCACCTTGCGTGTGAATCGTTCGCACGTCACTCAATCGAGCCCCTCGACCAAGCTGTGCTGCACCAACCGAAGTTCCCAAGTCCATCGATAGTAGATCATCAAATTCTACTCGATCGTACTTGAAGCCTTTCGCATTCGCGTTAGCTAGGTTATTTGCCACCACAGACATGCTATCTGCCATCACAGATAAACCGGTGACACCTGAGTAAAGCGCTTGCGTAATCGCCATAATACCCCCTGAATAGTCCAACAATACTTTTGTAGAAAAATCTACCTCTACAATAGCAAGAGGCACAAGGGGTTCACGAAATGTTGCAAATTTTCAAGGATTGTTAGGCAAGCCTATATAGGAAAACTATGCCGACATTTTTACCTTAGGTTTTGCATTAGGGTTCGTTTTATCGTCGGTAGCCGTCCCGCCCGACTCCATAAACTCTTTATACTCTTTAGGCTGCAAAGAAGGTGACGGCATACCATCCGGTCTAGGGTTCTCTATGACGTCTTTCCACGCCGTATATAGGGTCTTCAGCAGATCCTCTACCACATTTAGAGCTTCAACGTCGTTATTGATATTACCTTCGATCAATTTGTCGATCATGAAAACATACAGATTTTCAAGGTCTGTGGCTAGTTGCCCACCCACTTTAAAGTCTAGCGTAGCCATGAGCTCTGAGAGGATGGCAGTAGCCTTACTAATATACTTTCCTTTGTCCGGAACATTGTCTTCGGCAAGAGATTTTTTCGCGTGTTTTACGAACCTGATGGCACCTTCATAGAGCATGAGGAGAATTTTTTCTTGGCTAGCCGTTGTTACTTGAGTTTTTTGGTAGTTACTATAAGGGTTTACCATTTCCCACTCTCTTTACTGGGACCTTCCTCCTCCTTGCTGCCCTCCAGAGAATCTTTGAGATAAGAAATCCCCTTGAGCCTTAAGACCTGTGAGCTGGCCTTCCAAAGAAGCGAAACGTCGTTTGATACTCTCTTCTTTCTGTTCCATGGCTCGCTCTTTTTGCTCGATTTCGCGATCCTGATTGCGGATGATGTTATCCAAGGTGTTAACCTTAGTCTTCAGGGCTCCGCCTTGGGGGTCTCGCAGGTCTCTTACAGCATTTGCTAGTCGAGCACCAACCCCAATCGAATTGCGTCTCTGCACAAATAAAGCAGCCACACTATCATAGTCTTCGGCAAGGGCTTGTCTGACTTTAGCTTCGTTATACTCAAGGTTACCACTTCTGGGATCCGTGGTAATTCCTATCTCACCAAGTGTACTGTATTTTCCACCAGTATTTACCGCCTGCACTACTGCACCCTGAATGCGACGCATGACTGTCCGCGTTGAGCTATCCCCGGCTAACAGTCCCGCTTTATTCGTGTTTGGGTCAATCACATACTGGCTGTTAATGTAGGTCGCTAGGTCGTTATACTTCTCGACAAAACTCGAAATGGACTCCAGAGTTGCGTCTATATCGTAGGTAATATTTACCTGCACACGAGTCCCAGGCTCAGAACGTCTGACATTAAAAACCACGTTATCAACCAGATCTTCGAGGATATTGTCGTTATCGGTGACGGGGACATCCTCAAACAAGACATCCAAATTCCTTCCTGTCACCTGCTCTTTGAATTCCAGAAAAGTCGTATCTTCATCAATTCTAATTTTAGATTCTTCACCAGATTTTTCAGAAATAACTAGAAGTCGATAAGGATCTGGCTTGTATTTCGTGTTGATAACCATGGCCTTGACGCCAGCCTCGGTATCGTTAATTTGAGTGACCACATCTTGAAGAGTAGATCCCGGCTCAATAACAACTTCTAGGTCCTCATTATCATCACGTTCGATCAACATAAACCCAAAACCAACGGGTGTTTCATCTTTGTCGGGAAATCCATAGGCTAGCTCTTTTTCCGTCCTAGCCATACCGCGGACCTCAAATTCATAGTTGCCTATAGTTGTTACACCTTCTACAGTTCCATCGATAATATCAGGGTGGGATGACTCTACTTTTAGTTTATAGAAGTCTGAAGTATTTTTTATCGCATTAAGGGCTGTATCTAGTTCCCCTACACGGTCACGGACTCCTATAAATTCATCTCTCTCAGAGACAATGGCTTCTTTTCGTTTTTTGGCCGCCTCGATAGGTAGTTTTTCTACCTCTATCAGCTGTTCGACGATTTTAGGATCAAACAAGCCTGTTGTGGCGCCAGGGAGTCGGATACCCATAAAAATCTCCGTATATTTATGCCAGTAAGTGCATTAAACTAGATGGACAGGAGGTATGAGGATGGATATTATCCAACCAAAAAGCGAAAGGCAGTTAGAATTACGTGATCAGCTTCTCCAGAGCACTTTACGGGAACCGAAAGACAGCATTAGTATAGTATCTGAATATCCTACAGTCCTATCGCACCATCATACAAAATATAGCTTTTGTGTCGAAGATAAAAACGCAATCATTGCCCACCTGAATTTGTGGCCTAGACGGGTAACTAATTCAGCAAAGACGATTAGCTATCAAGTCGGCTTAATTGGAAATGTCGCCACCCATGAGAGTCATCGTGGAAAAGGCATTATGAGAGACTTATTAAACTCTATGGAAAATCAAGCACGTAATCATGGACTCGATGCACTGATCCTATGGAGTGATTTAGAACAGTTTTACTATGGTTTAGGATATCAATACTGTTCAGAAGAAATTCGGTTTCATATTGGTCACCTTAGACCACCAAAAAATCATGAGTTCCAGCGCATTGACTATAGATCAATAGATCAGGTAGTCCTTGCAAAAATGATTGAAAAACGTCAGAGAACTCAGCTCACCATAGATCGAAGTATCGACGAGTTCCGAAGTCTTTTAAGTATTCCGGACACCCATCTATTTATGAAATCCCATGAAGAACCTCTGTCGGAAAACTTTGCCTTTGGCATCTATGGCAAGGGCTGCGACATGAGAGGAGTCGTACATGAATGGGGCGTATCTCATGCCGCAGATCTTCAGGATCTCATTTCTTCCATTCAAAGGGAAACCGGTCACAGAGAAACTTTGCTTCTGTCACCAATAGGGGTTGATAAAGACTTTTTTTCATACATGGAAGCCATATCTATATCAGTTAACTATCATCCTATGTGCTACGTTAAATTTCTAAACGAAAACATCGCACCCGAGGAGTTGGGTGATCTATTTATTTGGGGACTCGATTCGATTTAGTTCTGGAGGAGAGAAAGCGCCATTTCTGGAATAGAGTTAGCCTGAGATAAAACTGAGGTTCCAGCCTGCATCAGGATGTTGTTTTTAGTTAGTTCGCTAGTTTCGCTCGCAATATCGACATCTTTAATCCTTGACTTGGCTGCGGAAAGATTTTCAATACTCACAGCAAGATTCTTGATGGTTTTTTGAAGCCGATTATCGATGGCGCCTAATTCACCTCGGATTGAAGAAACCTCTTCAATTGCAGCGTCAATAAACGCAAGAGATCGCTGAGAGTCCTCTTTCGTCCTGACTCCAAGCTCCTCTAGACCTAGTTTATCTATGTTAACATCTGATTTGAATGCGTCGAAAGAAATTCGATCGACACCGAGTAGGTTAAGTCCACCAGTATTAACCTGGAAATCTAAGGTTCCTCCGGTACCATCTAGCAGCACGGTGCCATTAAACTCAGTGGCATTTGCAATCCGATCAATTTCTTCTTTGAGTGACTGATACTCCTCGTCAAGATACCGTCTTTCTTCGTCTCCAATGGTATCACTAGCAGCCTGCACTCCTAACTCTCTAAGTCTTATCAGAATATTTTGGACTTCGGCAAGACCGCCTTCCGCAACTTGAATGAGGGATATTCCGTCTGATGCGTTTCTTTGGGCTTGGATGAGGCCCCTTGTTTTCGCCCTAAGTTTTTCCGAGATTGCTAGACCGGCAGCATCATCACCTGCTTTGTTGATCCTATATCCACTGGCTAGACGTTCGATAGAACGATCTAGTAGACGCCGCGTATTCCTTAAGTGGCGTTGAGATGTCAGTGATGACACGTTGGTCGCAATCCGCAAACCCATTCATTGTCCTCCGGATGATGCCCTTTAGTTGGCATGACGTCCTGTTATTCGTTGGTGAGGATTAAGCGCACTTTTATTGTGGGCCTCTTTCATCATATCACAGAAAAAGGCGCCATCACAACGCCCCCAGATTTGGTTCAACTGCAAATTAGAAATTAAAATAAGTTGCCGATATCCTGTTCGAGAGTCTTAGCTTTTGCAGAATCAACAAGCACCAATCTTTCCAAATAGTTACTTTCTACCCAGTATTCGTAGGGCTTTTTCTCGTCGTCAATTGGTCTCTTAAAAAGACTGATAAAGCCTACGTCCCGACCGTTTTTCATAATTGATAGATTTACTAGCTGCGTATTTTCTGACTTTATTTCATCGCTTTCAGAGTCATTTGTATATTTAATCGCCTTCAGTTTCATGATCTTATCAATCCAGGTTCCTTCAGCTTCGGCCTTTTCCTCAGAGCCTGAGTACCAAACTAGCTTTTTCCCTTCACGCCTAACGGTAAATTCTTCTTCCTTAGAGTCAAATTTTAGTTTTACAGATGAAAAGTCATCGATAGCCTTCAGGTTCGTTAATCTATTCTCAAATAGCCTTTGACGCGCGCTTCTAAGGGTATTTATCGATCGCCGACTTATGAGAATGACCCTCTCTCGCTTCTTATCTAGAGCATATATATTCGATGTCTGGAAACTCTGTTTTCCCAATATCAAGCCATATTTTTCGTCTTTTTCACTGATCTCTAGAATTTCTTTCACTTCACCATCTAAGCCGAATTCACTCAGATTTAAGTCTGTGCTCTTTCCTATGACCTTAAGCGCTTTCACTTCGAGTAGGTCATCGAAGACGGCATCAAGTTTTTCGTTGGCTTTGAAGTCAAACTCTTTGATCACTTCACCCTCACGTATCCGTTTCACGTTGACCCAAGCATCACCTGTAATTTCGACAGTCTGATCGTCTTTCTTATAGGTCAGCAATTCTAACTGAGAGGGAGCGATACTCCACCACTTGACTTGCCCCGTGGTTGCCTTACTACGGGGGAGCGACGCCCAAAACGCAAGGGCCAAACAAGCCACCATTGCGAGGGGATAGCCATAAATCTTCATGATTGACCTACCTTTCTTCGCCGGTTAGCAAACAAACCGAAAACCAATACTAATAAAGGGACTAAATAAATGGGAATGTGAAAAATCAGGAGTTCTTGACTCTTAGAATGCTGTATTTTCACATCCTCTTCAGAATCAATCTTGCCCATGATCGACTCCTGACCAGCTAGCCACCTTATAGCGTCCAACATCGCAATTTGATTTGCCCTCGCGCCTTGCAAGGGATCTGAAGCCATGGTTGCATCAGCAAAAACCATAATTTTGGCGTTTTCGCTCTCAGAGATCATTCCGACAGCATAAGACTGACGTTTTTCACTGTCTTTATCCAACTTCAAATTGCGATTCAGATCGGCAAAGGTATCAGCTCTCGTCTGTACAATTTTTATCGCCTTCCAGCCCTCTTTGAGATCATCGACACTATCTAGGTATCCGGATTGAAACGTGATCAGAGCCAATTTTTCATCGTTTTTCGATAGACTTTTGACCGACACATGGGAACTAAAGTTGTTTGAAATAAGAAAGGCGCGATCGATAGCTTTCCTAGTGGCTCGAACGTGCTGCTTATCATTAACCAAGAGAGTTGGGCTGAATTTAATCCCATATCGCAGAAGTAATTCTAATAGAGGTTTTCTTTCCGCCTCTACAAAATCACCTTCTTGACCACCAAATTCTACATCCAGGAAAACCAGTAATGACCCGCCATTGGTTAGATAATCTTCTAGTACGCTTATTTCTGTATCAGAAAACCTACGCGAAGCCCCCAAAATGACTACAGCAGCTGCATCACTGGGCACTTCAAAGAAACCACCTTTTTCGGCGTCTAGCGTCCGTACATTGTAATTTAGACCTCGCAGTAACTTTGAAACTTGACTAGCAGACCTTGTGGGAATCGTCCTTACGCGAGAACTCATTTCCCCATGACCTTGGGTGAGGTAGATATTCTTTTTTTCCGCCGTTAATGCTAAAAAAGCTTTCTGGAAGTTCTGATCCAAACGGGCAAGTTTTGATCTCGCGATAGATAATTTCTCTCCTATATCAATTCTCTGTCGCTTTTTTTCTTGCATAAGTACGATCTGACCATTTTTAGCAACTCTAAAGGTTTCCGCCTCCACAGGAGAAAAGTCTTTATCATAAAATGAGAGTTGAATCAGCTCATTACTTGCGGCAATTTGCTCAAGGTACGACCTTACCTGAGGCCCTACATCACTATCTTTCTTGAAGAAAGCAGCGATAGAGATCTCAGAGGTGGTTTTTGAGGTTATATTTAGGGTTGCTTCTCCTGGCTTGGCTGTCTTCAAAAAGCTTAGGTCGAAGACTTTATCATATTTGGCGACTGTATAATTTACGGCAAAAAGTGATACCAAAACCATTCCCACCTTCAACCAAGAGACGCCTTGTAGGGAAACTTTCAAAGGGTCGGCTGTATCCTGACGCCCACCACTCTTAGTGCCAAGCTCGAACCCAATTCCCATAGAAACAGATAAGGTTAAGACAACTAACCAAAGTCCCAGGAGAACTTTTTGAAGCGCTGTTTCTGGATGCTGGGAGTCCCCCAGCGAAACTGCATAAGCCAAATAAAACACGCAGGCAAAAACCAGAAGACTTTGCCAAAGAAAACAATGGTTCCATATTTTTGCTTCGTTATCATGACCTTTATCTTTTGCTTTTTTCGCATTTAAAAAAGCTAGTAGACTTCCTACCACAAGAAGGGCAAGGGCGGTACCTCTTGAGTAATAATGGATGGTATATTCAAAAAAGTAGCGCTCGGTTACAAAGAACAACACCAGCCCTGATAGACTCGCTAGCACCCTAAGCGAAAACACATGATGATTCATCCTTGCAACCTCCGCGTTTCAAGAGTCCGAATGGAGCATTCAATAAAGAAAAATATGATGCTGAGATAGTAGACGATATCTTTTAGATGAACCAGACCCTTAGAGAAGGGATTAAAGCGATGATTGTGAATGGCAATATAAGCAAATAGTCCAGAAAACGGTTCATCCACCCTATCAGCAACAAGCCAAAGTAGAAGGAGGACCACAACAATAGAGGCTCCCGTGACAGCCGCCAACAACTGATTCGGGGCTACAGCACTGCCAAACATTGCGATAGATAGGACAGCCGCACCCAATAACGTCACTCCAAGGTAACCAGAAAACATGTGTCCCAAGGAAACTTTACCTTCGATGAAAATTAAGGCCGGAAGATACAAAGAAAGGATCTGCAGTATGAGAAAGATACATAGCACCGACAAGAACTTACCATACACCAATTGCCGCTCGGTTATCGGCGAGGTGTAAAACAAAACAATGGTCCCATTTTGCTTTTCTTCGGCAATCAACCGCATAGCTAAGAATACGGCTGCTACCATACCTATGCCACTGTTGAAGAAGAAGAAATCTTTCAAGACATCTGCCGAGTACTTCGGGCTATTACCAATGGCAAAAGCGTTAAACAACAAACCATTAATCAGTAGCGATGCAAAAATAATGATGTATCCCATCCAAGTCTTAAAAAAAGCACCCATTTCTCTCGTTGCGATCAAAATAACTTTGTTCATGACTTACCCTCCGATTTAACGAGCCTGAAGAATAGAGATTCGAGCTCTCCATCTTCTTTGGCCATATGAACCAGCTCACCACCCATATCGACTATGGTTTTTGCAATTTGTGACCTGACATCTAACTGACAATGGCAAAAAATCTGAGTAAATCCGTCCATATTTTTTGTTTTCAATCGGGACAGGCCTTCAATTTTCTCGAGTTGACTAAGTATAGGTGCGTGATCACCTTTGACATCAACCCTCAAATCAAAGTCAGCTTTCGATCCAGCCTTCAATTCGGTTTCTGACCCTTCTGCTACTAGCTGGCCCTGATCAATAACCAGTATTCTATCGCAGGTTTTTGTGATCTCGGATAAAATATGGCTCGATAAGATCACAGTGTGCTGTCCCTTTAAAGATAAAATCAGGTCTCGCATCTCAGCAATCTGAATTGGATCTAGACCGTTAATTGGTTCGTCTAAAATGAGGACCTTAGGTCGATGAACCAAAGCTTGAGCAATTCCGACTCTCTGGCGATATCCATGAGATAGCTGAGAAATAAATCTATTTTCCACATCGAGGAGATTCGTCTTATCCATTGCGTAGGCTATATTATCTGAAATCGTGGCCGGCACCTCTTTTAACCTGGCAACAAACTCTAGGTACGACCGGACCGTCATTTCGTTATATAAAGGCGGGGTATCGGGGAGGTATCCAATGATCTTTCGCACCTCTTGGGCCTCAGTAGCTACTGAATGGCCTCCAACAGTCGCCCTGCCCACTGAAGGCAAAAGAAAACAACCCAAGATTTTCAAAATGGTACTTTTCCCTGCACCATTAAGGCCTAAAAGACCTACAATTTCTCCCTCTGATATAGAGAAGCTTAAATCACTTACGGCTTTTTTATCACCGTAATATTTGCTCATAGTTTCCATTTCAATCATAAAGCGGTTTCTCCATGATTCAGACCTTGTAGAGTTTATGTACCAGTAAGAATCCATTTTAGCGAAATGGATGTAGTGAGATTATAGGAGAATACTACGATTTTGTTGAGCCAAGAATTTTTGAGCGCTCGGTAGCTATTTCAACAGCTGATACAAACATAGATCGCAAACCTCTTTCCTCCAGTTCATGTAAGGCCGAGATGGTTGTTCCTGCTGGGGTCGTCACTTGATCTTTTAAGATGGCAGGATGGAGCCCAGTACTTTTGACTAAGGAAGCGGCTCCAAGCACCGTTTGCGTCGCTAGAGCACGAGCTAAGTCTCGGGCCAGCCCCATTTTCACACCGCCATCTGTCAGTGCTTCAATCACCATGTAGATATAGGCTGGACCACTACCAGAAAGCCCCGTCACTGTGTCAAGCTGCTCCTCTTTAGCCCAAAATGCATCGCCCACACTCTCAAAAAGATTAAATGCTTGGTCCTTCAATCCTGCAGAGCACACTTTATTGGCGCATAGCACTGTGGCAGCCTGTCCAATCGTAGCTCCAATATTGGGCATAGCGCGAACGATTGCACCCTTGTGCTTCGTTTGCTCTGCAATCGTTGCAAGACTGGTCCCAGCGAGTATCGAAATGATTAGAGAGTCTTTGTGAATGAGAGAATTGATCGAATTAGCAAACGCTATCAAATCATGAGGCTTGATACACAAGACAATCGTAAATGGTTTCGAAGAAAAATCGTCGGGATCTTTGAGAATAGAAATTCGCGACTCAGTGAGATAATCCTCGAGACTATGATTTCGGGCCTCGTATAGAAATATATTGTACCCCTTAAAGTCCTCGGACGAATTCAACCCCTTCAACATAGCTCGCCCCATGTTGCCCATACCCACTATTACAACAACCTGATTCATTCTTTTCTCCACAACCTGTCTTATCTCAAACTTCAATTTCGTGTATATTATTATATTAAAAGGCTAGGAGGTTATACATTGAAAGTTGTTTCCCATTCGAATTGTTATTGGATGATCCTACTCGCATTCATATGGGAACTGTTGGGACCGAATTGCCTGAAAGCTCAATCTAGCAGAAGAGGCCGTACCATATCTTCACTTCCGCCTTCATCGGCTCATAGTAAACCCCTAAACCGAGTGGGCTTGCAGTTGATCGGTAACTATGTCGGATCGGGAATTGGATTAGTGTACGAGCGAGTCTTCACATCCTACTTCAATGTATTCGGCGAACTGGCTTTTACTCAAGCAAAACTCTCTGGAGAGCTAGCTCCCAATGTTACAGAAGAATTCTCCATGGACACCGGTCGACTAGGGCTCGGAGCAAAACTGGTTTTCAAAGGTCGTATTTTTTTGGCTGGGGGAGTCAATTTTGCCTCAATAAACGGTGATTATGGATATCAGGACAACAACGAAAACCTAGAGGCTACTTTTATTCCCTTCACGGGGCAAAACATTAATGCCGAGCTACACGTGGGCAACGAGTTTCTCCTCAAATATAATCTCTATGTTGCATTGAAGTGGGTGGGATTCAGCTTTCCCTTGTCAACCAGCATTGAAGACGAGGCGACAACAGCGGACGATGAGGTGACTCAGTTTCTGGCATCGCAGTCTGTAGGTGAACGAGTCAAAGCAGAGTTTGAAGAACAAATAAAGCTCCATTATTTTACCGTTAACCTAGGCCTGAGATTTTAGTCGATAGATCAAACCATCATCAATGAAAAGGGGCGACCAATGACAGAAACTAGCAAACAGTTGGAGATTTCTCGCAAGGCGATATCAGCTTCAAGTGAGACCAACAGCCTCATCTCCTACTGTAAGGCCACTAGCTTGCAACCTTCTCAGGCATTCGACTTAATTGAGTCTGGTAAACTTGCCGCAAGGCTAGTCGATGATCAGGTGATCATTGTTGAAGACCCAAGCCTACTGATACCAATCCAGACGACCAATGAGCTTCCGCTTAGCTCCAAGGAAGACCTGCGCATGCTACTAGAAAAAATGAATCACCTAGAATCTAAAATTAATGGGCTTTCTAGGCCAATCGCCCGGTCTAAGTTAGAGTCGGGGCCCAACAAAAAAGACAATGAAATTAGGGTCCTAAAAAAAAAGGTAGAGGACCTACAAACCCTAAACAACCTTCTATCGACACGCTGGTGATACTAGGACAATTTTTCCCTGCATAAGGTCTTCTCCAACCCGATAGGGGTTGTAGGAGTCGATGCAATGAACTTAGTCAAATTATTTTCCATTTTACTTCTTCTGATAGGGTTGAGCACCGGTGTACTCGCTCAAGAAACACCGGAGTCTTATGTTCCAGTACGCTCTAACGGAATGGGAGGCGCGTTCACTGCTATCTCCAACGACGAAAACGCTGTATGGACCAACCCAGCGGGCATCGCTCGAATTAGAAAAGCGCGCTCGCGCTCCACAGTGAACCTATTTAAATTCCCCAATATATCAGCCGGTGCCAATGGCAGCAGCCGGGAGTTTTTGTCGGGTATTTCCGAGTCCGGTAATGCCGAAAACGCTCAAAGTTTGTCGGACGAAGCTAGCAGTCTTAGCCGGAACCCTCTGTGGTCGATGCTATCACTGTTTCCCATGATTATGCTTGACGTGGGCGCTTTGCCATCAATCATGGGAGCATATTCCCATACACGCCTTAAGGCAATCATCGATGAGGATGACAACACCCTAGCACGCGCTGAGGCGATCTCGGATGTTGGCGGTGTATTCGGCGCGAGCATCACCACAAGGACGAATCGGGTCAATTTCGGATTCAATCTAAGGTATCTGTCTCGCTTTGCTTATGAAGAAACCCTGACCCTGGCTGACCTTCAAAACCCGAATACTCTGCAAACCCGCATCAAAGAAAATTCAAACAAGTCGACCGCCCTAGCCGTAGACCTAGGATTCCTTTGGACCTTTGCCGACTTTTGGTTTCCAACCATTGGTATTGCTATGTTTAATGCTCCAACAGGCTGCCAGGACAATTACCTGAACCCCTTTTCAAAAACGAGACAGAAGATTTGCGGTACAGTCTTCACTGGTGACATTGCTAACCCTGATGCTTTATCGACTGTGGATCCAACAGACCTGAGAGTCGGTATTTCAATCACCCCAAGGTTTTCCAGAAAACTCGCCGCTAGAATTGCCATCGACATGCACCACTTACATTTCGCCTCTGGAGAGCAAAACTTCGGCTTAGAAGATGTTCCATTTAGAAAACAGATTCACGCAGGAGCAGAATTTTTCTCGGGAAATCCGTTACTTCCAGCCCCATTTTCAGTCGCTGTCGGCGTCAATCAAGGGTTTTACTCTATGGGCTTCACCATTAGAACATCATTTTTCTCTTTAGAGTTCACTAGTTATGGAAAAAACGTATCAACGACTGACACACCTCTCGAAGATCGGCGATACCTCGCTGCGATCTCATTTGGCGGATAAATTCCTCTAAAGCCAAAGTTTACCATAGAGAGATAGCCACGACGCTATCTTGGTGCTAATATCTCAGGGCAAAAACTGCGAATAACCCATGGAGATGTTGTGCAAATCCAAAGCTATAAACTGTTCATACTACCTATTTTTGCTTGCGTTTTGTTGTCTAGTTGTTCTACCGCCCCAAAGCCTGCTAAGTCGCGTCTCATCGAGCGAAACGTAGCAAAAATACCGAAGAATCGAGCTCCCATTGTCCCAAAGGCGGGAGCCAAGTTTTCGAGTCCGGCAGACCAGAGAAAAGAACAAGCTCTGCTCGATTTGTACAGCAAAATATATGTCGAAGGCAGTAAGCTACCTACCGGAGGGCTGGAAAGGATTCAGTTTCTCGCTAAAAAGCCCGACGCAACTCAACTGGAAAAAGCCATAGTAGTCATTGCGGCACTCGAGCATCCGATATTCGCCGATCAAGCCGGCCGACGGAGCCTTCAACCTCGGATGGAAATGGCCAATATTAATTTGTTAGGTGAATTCAACAGTAACCCCTATCTGCAACCTATCTCTATCGCAGACAGAGTGCTGCGGTATTTTCAAGCTAGTTTAGATACTCCTGAATATAAACGCGGGTTTCTCACCGCCATCCAGAATCGCGCACAGTCTTGGACCCAGCTTTGGAAAATTTCCAGTGGAAGCAGCGCCTTCGAATCTGTTCCAAGCAACGACGAAACACAGACCATAACCAACGTGGAGACTAGTACGCCTGCCAGAATCAATCCAAGTAACTACCGTACTGGAGACCTCAAGCTTGGAGACAATATTTTAACAAGAGCAAAAAGGCTTGCCGAAAGAGGAGATTATAAAGGCGCCATCGCATTTGCTAATCGGGTACAGCCGGAAGACCCTTTTTACCCGGAAGCGCAAAACAGAGTGAGGAGTTTCAGCAACCTTGCTGTACAAAGTTTGCGGCAGAAAGCGGCCGAGGCCTTTCAAAGCTCGCTCCCTGTTGCCGATGCAGAAACTAAAGCCGCTTATCTAAGTGAGGCGAAACAGTATCTAGAGCAAGCCTTACAAGATTTTCCAAAAGCAGACCATCTCAAAACCGTCCAAGACAACCTCGCTGTCATCACAAGAGATTTGGATACGATTAATCAGGACAATAACTGACATATGATTTCGCTAGAGAATGTAAGTAAGGGATTTGGTGATAAAACAATCTTAGATAACACCAACTTCCTTTTTCCTGTTGGAAAACGAATAGGGCTAGTGGGACCCAATGGTGCCGGCAAAACAACTCTCCTCAATATACTTTGCAGAATTGAAGAGGCTGACTCCGGAAAAGTCCTTTACCCATCAAACAGCACACTCGGCTACCTCCCTCAAGAACCAAACCCAACGCCCTGCGATACCGTATTAGAGGAAGCAGAAGTTGGCGCCGATGCATTAATCAAGCTAAGAGAACGACTCTCGCACTTAGTTCAAAAAATGAACACTGATCACAGCGATAAGTTGATTGAGGAGCATGAAAGGCTAGAGAATGAGTTTCGGCAAAAAAATGGCTACGCCCTGGAGGCTAATGCCAAGTCGATACTTAGTGGCCTTGGCTTTCCCAAGGAGATGTTGACTCGTTCCCCCAAGGATCTTTCCGGTGGATGGCGCATGCGCCTCGAGCTAGCAAAAATATTTATCAAGGAACCAGATTTCTTAATCTTAGATGAGCCTACAAACCACCTTGATCTACCAAGTCTCATGTGGGTCGAAAAGTATCTAAAGAGCTTCAAAGGCACTCTACTCTTTGTGTCCCACGATCGCAGCCTTCTTGAAAAGCTTGCCAATCATACGATTCTTCTGGGAGGAGGTCAAATAGAGTCCTATCCACATAGCTTTAGTTTGGCCCTGGAAAAACGCGAAGAAAAAATCGCTCAAGAGGCAGCCCAGATTGGAAATATTCTTAAGAAACGTAAACATATGGAAGATTTTGTCACCCGCTTTGGAGCCAAAGCGACTAAGGCACGCCAAGCGCAATCTCGAGTAAAGATGATTGCCAAGCTGGATGCCAAAATCGACTATCTTGGCGGTTCTACCATGGAATCAGGTGCACAGTCGATGAGTTTTAGCCTACCAGAGCCGATGCAAAGCGGCAGGGAAGTTATGGACGTGCAAAATCTAGCCATTGGTTACGACAAGCCGCTTGCTAGCGAGCTGAACTTGACCATTGAACGAGGACAAAAGGTAGCAATCATTGGCGCGAACGGTATTGGCAAATCAACTTTTTTGAAGTCAATTACAGGTTACATTCCAAACCTCGGAGGCCAAGTAGAATTCGGACACAATGTCGATGCTGTCTACTTCTCCCAAAATCATGAGGATACATTAGACTTTGATTCCACCTGTGTCGATAACGTTCTGAGTGGGAACTCGAAGATTGGTGTCCCTGAGGCCAGGTCTGTGTTGGGGGCTTTCTTATTTTCAGGTGATGACACCCTTAAGAAAGTATCCGTTCTATCTGGAGGCGAAAAGAGTCGTGTTGCTTTAGCAAAAGTCTTGGTATCGAAGGGTAACTTTCTCCTTTTGGATGAACCAACAAACCATTTAGATATGAGTTCAGTAGATGCCCTCATCGAAACTATTAGGCTATTTAAAGGGACCATATTATTTGTGAGTCACGATCGAAACTTTATTGATTCGGTTTGCAGCCATATATTTGTCATGCTACCGGATGGCCGTAGCCGTCTTTTCGAGGGCAAGCTTGCCGACTATGAATCCATGGCCAAGGTCCAAGGCTTTCCAAATGTACTAGACCCAGATGAGTTCGTATCTATCGCAGATGAACCGAACAAAGAAACCAAGGAAAAAGCTAACACGCAGGCTCAATCGCGCCTTTCCTATACCGAATCCAAAGAATTAAAGCGGAAGATTCAATCTTCAAAACGTCGTTTACAGAAAATTGAGTCCGAACAAGAAGCGCTACAGCTGCAAAAAGAAACGATTACAGCTCAATTAACCGAGATAAGTCCTAGCGACTTTGAAGCCATTCAGGCGAAAAGTGAAGAGTTGCAGCGCATAGAAACCGAGATTGAACAGTGTGAAGAGTCCTGGCTTGAGGAAAGTGAGACCTTAGACGATCTCACAAGCGAATAATTCAGTCATTGTAGGGGCGGTCAAGATACCAATTATAGATCGGCTTCGACTTCTTCTACCTCGCTCTCATTAGCTGACGCGTCTCCTGTTTCAGCATCGTCACCGCGATATGTTCTCGAACGAGTACAAGGGATCGGTTCGTGCTCTCTTATGCTTGAAAGATCACGGATGAGCAACTCAGGCTTAATCTTTTTCAGATAGGCCACCGCATCTTCAGGCACATCAAACACAGGATGGTCACTGTAAGCAAAAGATGTTAATACTTTTCTAGGATTCCCCATAAGACCACAAAAAATAAACGGATATGGGAGTCGTTTTCTAAGCTGAAGAATTTCTGTAAGAATCGTAGAGCAGACTTCCTTCTCATCTTGAAAGTCTACAATCAGGTACTTAAGATCATGAGCTACAAGCCAATTGTGGACCCCAACAGCCAGCTCTATGCAAGGACGACAGTCAGGCCCTGTTGAACAGATATCAACTCCATTCAATACAACTGCGCCATTTATCACCTCTGGTGCCAAATCCATAAAGATCTCCCGGGGTAAGTTTCGTTAGCCTATAAAACTTTCATAAATAAAGGATTCTAAAGAAGATAACAAGTAAAAAAGACCTATTGATTAAGGAAGTACCAAAATTTCTTAAAATATTCACAAAAACGATACTATTTAGTAAACAAAACCAAAGAAGACTAACTCTTTCTAATTAGTACTCGGAAATATAAGACTGTTTGCTCTGCGCCTTTGTCTTTTGCTAGACTGTGCTTGATAAAGGAAAGCCTTAAAAATCAGCGGACTCGTTATGCGAAAGTTTCTCTCAGTTCTGATCTTAGTCTTACTAACAAGTGGGTGCGCCTATCGCTTCACCAATATCGTTATGAAGCCGCCACCCGGCATCCAATCCATTGCCATCGAAGCCGTTTACGATACCAGTCGTGAAGTTGTGCCTCATCAATTGATTTGGGAGGCCGTTCAAGGTGCTTTCGCTAGGAATGGAAGACTCTATATTGTTGATAAATCTCAAGCTGATGCCCTCGTCCTACTCACACTTTCTGAATCTACAGTTAAACCCTTCGGAGTGCCGTCGGTGAATGGTAACCAGCAAGGAAACAGAGATGCGATACTAGAAGGTCGCCCTATTTATGATCCTTTCGAATATCGCGAGATGCGGGTTGCAGGGACGACCACTCAAGAAGCTGTTCTTGATATGACTTTAGATGTAGAAATCGTCAACCTAACCTCACGCCAGCGACTATTCAGTCGATCCTATAAGCTTGGAGGCATATTCGGGAGTATCGAAGCTACCAGTATCGCCGATCGGCAAACCCATTGGATCTTGTATGAGGAAAATCTGAACTCATCGGTAAAGAGCTCAGCTGATGGCGTCGCCGCAAGTATCGTGCGGGATTTTCTACTATAGTATGGGAAGTCCCGTCCGTTTTTTAACCTCTTTTAACGCAGCTTGATACTCGGCCAATAATTCTTGCTCCGCCACCTGAACTAGTTCACCATCTCTCAATACCCAATTCCCATTTATCATTACGTGCTTCACGTGTCGCGACTGAAACGAGTAAAAAAGATTCACCAAAAGATCAGAGCGAGGAACCACAGAGATATCTTCCTTCAAAAAGACAATATCAGCCTGATAGCCTTCACTAATTTTACCTGTCATAGGAAAACCAAATAGTTGGTTGGGAATCGAAGTCAATGACTCAAATATTTTCTGCAACAAACCGCTCGGACGCCTTCCTTGGATCGCAAGTAGTAAGGCTAACAGCTTACCTTCTGCCAACACATTTGCTCCATCGCAGGAGGCAGCGCAATCGGTCCCTAAGACAAAGGGAATGTTTGCATCCCAAATATCTCGTACAGACGGTGCGCTTTCGTAGATAATTTCGGAGGTCGGGGTCAAGCCAGCAATCGCCCCCGAGTCAGCAATGATCTTATAATCATTTGAGTCGGCGCTCAAAAGGTGCACCAATAGACTTCGCGGATGCAATGCACGGCATGACTCTGCGAACTCAACTGGAGAGACGCCCTCCCTTTGCTTAACCCTGTCCCGCTCTCCTTTCGTCTGGGAAAGGTGCATATGAAAAGGCAAATCATAAGATCGTGCGAAATGAGCTAATTCCGTTAAAAAGTCTTTGGACATTGTATCGGCAGCATGCGCATATACTACGGGTTTTATGTCATCGCTAAAGGGCCAGGACTCAATCATTTTTTTAGTCTTTTCCCATAGGTCTTTACCAGCGGGAAGCGGCCCTCCGAGATCAGCATGATGCTCGCCTATCGCTGCCTTCAATCCAATTTTTTCTGCTGCTTTCCCAACGCCGTCCGCAAAAAAATAGGCATCGGCAAAACAGGTGACTCCAGATTTTAGGCCATCGACAAGGTAGGAGTAGGCTAGGGGAGCAGTCAATTCAGCGGTTAGCTTTTTCTCAGCAGGAAAGAAAAAATCCTCGATCATCGATTTGTCCGAAGCCACTTCGGATGTATGATCGTGCCCCAAACCTCGAAAGAAAGACATGGTCGCATGGCTATGTGCATTGACCAGTCCAGGCATGGCAAGATATCCCTGGTAATTTTGCCTAAGGGCAGTAGGAAAGCGATGCCTTAACTCGTCAGTTGTTCCCACAGCAAAAATTTTATCTCCCTTAATCGCCAACGCACTCTCCCCACATTGATCATAACCATCTTTAATTAATAATAAATTTTCGAAAATCTGAACATCGTGGTTATTATGTGGCGTGTTACTCATGAAAACCTCTCGACAATTTGAAGACCTCGTTAGACTATAATCCTTTATTTTCCGCAAATATGTTCGGCAAAATAATATTTGTAGCTAACGACTACTAGAATCACCTTAAGGAGACTACTATGGCCTTTTCACTACCAGAACTTCCGTATCCGATGGATGGGTTGAGTCCTCATATTTCAGCCGAAACACTAGAGTATCATCATGGAAAACACCACAATGCATATGTGACGAAACTCAATGATGCCATAAAAGGCACGCCAAATGCCGAAAAATCGCTTGAAGAGATCATCAAAACCTCAGAAGGCGGCCTTTTCAATAATGCTGCACAGGTTTGGAACCACACGTTCTACTGGCACTGCCTGGCACCCAACGGTGGTGGAGAGCCAAGCGGGAAGCTAGCCGATGAAATAAATGCGGCATTTGGTTCATTTGCCAACTTTAAAGAGAAATTTACGAAAGCAGCATTGACTCAGTTCGGCTCTGGCTGGGCTTGGCTTACGAAAAACCCTAGCGGAAAACTAGAAATTGTCAAAACGGCGAATGCGGAAACTCCTTTAACCACAGACAGCACACCGCTTTTGACCTGTGATGTTTGGGAGCACGCCTACTACGTTGACTACAGAAACGCGCGACCTAAGTACGTCGAAGCCTTTTGGAATCTAGTCAACTGGGATTTCGTGGCTAAAAACTTAGGCTAGTTAAAAGAAGACTAATAAAAACATCAATAATACTAGTCTTGATCAACCCCGGGCTTAAGGTAAGTTAGAGCCAGCCATCTGGCTCTCGCCTTAAGCAGCGACGGATCAATTTCCTTTGTCTTTGCCTTTGACTCAGAAATCGTCAAGCTCAACTTCTTTACCTTCACATAAGCACAAATGACAAATAGTAATGCAGCAACGGCCAGATAAGGCCTACCTGCCAACAGCACAGCTATGGGCAGAATATGAACTAAAAATTTTACTATCTCGCTAATTTTACTAGACAATGGTCGCCTCAAAAACCGGAAACCGGGGGTAATGGCTTATTCCCTAGAGTTTTACTATTCTAGGCCTGAGCTGGCAACCTCTTAAATTTTGTGAGAAAGTGATCCAAAAATCCCAGTAGTGATTACCTTCAGGAAGTGAAGACGTCTCAAAAAACACACCCATACGTTTCTCTGGAGATTTGCTAATTTTACGATCATAGATTTTATTGACTCCGGAGAAGTCGGTAATAAACTGAGGATAGAAGTTTAGATTTGCCAGACTTCGATCAATCGAAAAACTAAGAGTTACCATCTCTTCGCCAACCAGCCCGGTGAGCTCAAAAAAACATCTACGGCCTCTACAGTAGGTTTTGTCCATTTTATGAAATTTAGATTTTCCGGCATAAAAGGGTATATTTTTCTGACTAGGAAACCATTTAATATCTTCAGGAGACTTCCAAGAATAAAATATTCCACTACCTTCGTTGAGGTATTTCTTTGCATCAACCGGCGAAAACAGGCTCATGGGCATAAAAATAGACTCTTCGTAGAACTGCACTTCAGGTGTTAAGGCCAACTCAATTTTAAAAAAAAGAATTCTAAGATAAAATTGAAGTAAACCGATCATTCCAAGCTGACCGTCAATTTTTTTTTGTAAAGTAGCACTCACATCGTCAGCCCGAAAACTCATGGAAAAAAAATTTTTCACATCAGCGAAAATAAGCTGTTCAGCATCAAATGCCACCAAATCCTGGATAGACTTTTTCTTTTGCTTAAACTTAATCTTGGTAAAACTAAGATGATTTGAATCATCATGTATATAAGTATAACGAGGAGAGAAGACTGTTCTATTCTTCTCATCATAGTCTATTAAATAGGATTCAGGTTCCAAAGCTTTTTTGCATTGAAATATGTAACCATATTTCCCCGAAATAGAGATTTCATAGACTTTTTTTGAGTCACATGGTTTATTTTTACTCTTTTTCCAGCGAGTCGTAGTTAGACTATTCTTTGCAATCGCCAATCGATCAAAGTGATTCAATTCAAATTCTGGACCATGGAATTTTGAATCAAAATCTATATTTCCGAATTTATCAACAGCATTTATTTGTAAAGGCTGTCTATGCCAAGTTTTATTGGCCGCATCCAAAACATAGAAACTCAAGGTATTACGCTGAATGTTTTCTTTGCCGATGTTCCGATCGAGCTGATAGGCGTGAAAAAAGATGGGGCAAGCGTAAAGATCCAATCCAGAAAACATGATAATCGCTAAGAAGAGCGGATTAAGCAGGATTTTTGTCACTTCTTTCGCCGTGATGAATATGAAGACAATATTCACATAACAGCTGCGTGATAAAGTTAGTTTTCTCGGCATCAATGTCTCGAAACTGCACTCCATGCATCGCATCTTTACCATCTAAATAGCTCCATCTTACTTCAACAAGCAACTCACTCAGGTTTTCTTTTTGAAGTTTCTCTCTCAGGGTACCATCTAAAGAATCCAGTCCTAATTTAAAAATAGCACCCTTTACGAGGATGTTTGGAAGCTTGATACTAAGTCCCGTGTTGGAAAAGTTGATCAACTCACCGACTCCGACACTAGTGACAGCGATCACATTATCAGATCGATCGACTTGCCATCGTTTTTCCACGCGAGCCTGTTGACTAGACTCCTTATGGACTTCTTCGGCTTCCAAGCGCAACCTCGGATTATCGTGAAACGGATCGTATTCCCACGCCTCAATCAAGTCTTCATAATGCTTGATTTCAATCAATCTCTTTAATAGGCCGTTTCTTGTTAACCCCAACGGTTCTATAAGTTCTCGTGTCGTACTACCAAGCATCACACAATTTTTAGTACAGGCCCCTTCAAGTCTTTTAGCATAATTGACACCATTACCTACAATAGTAAAGTCTAACCGATTTCCTGTACCAATATCGCCTAAAAAAACTGAAGATGTGTTGATTCCAATGCGAAGAGGGTATACCGGTTCTCCCTTCCGATAGTCTTCGATGGTCTTGGGCACATTAAATTTTTGAATTTCGATAGCACAAGCAACAGCTCTTTCTGCGTGATCAAAAGTTGACTCATCGCGATCTAGAGAATAGCCAAAAAAGCAGAGCAAGCCGTCACCCAGATTACGATTCACGATTCCACCGTGAGAATGTACCCGTTCTGCGATTTCAGACAATACCTTCTTCAAACTATCGAAAGCAATGCGAGGCAACTGATTTTCGGCCAACAAAGAAAATCCAACGACATCTATGAACATAACGGTCACAACACGCTCCCGTGCCTCGAGGTTAAGTTTTTGGGGAACCTTAGCGAGACTATTCAGATTCTCAGGGCTCACGCTTCCGTCCAGTGAGGCTTTAAGATACTCAGATTTTTTTTCTGCAACACGATTTTTTTCGATAAAAAATGTCAGAAGTGGACCACAGAAGGAAACTACGGGGATAAATAATGGTAGAACCATGTTCGCGCTGGCAAACAGATACATACACGCTAGCAACCAAAATATAGGCACTGCAATCAGTATCAGACCAAAGACCAATGCTGATGACAGAGTACCTGTTATGGCCCCCGCGACGGCCACCAGAATGATTCCTATCAGATGAATATCTTTCCCTGTTAACCATTCTTTAATTAGAATGCTGTTTAAAACTGATAAATGAGCAAATCCAGCAGGTCGATTTCCGAACGGTGTCAGTTTAAAATCTGTGTTCCCACTATAAAAAGCTGGCATTATATAGACGATATCTTCGGAAGATATATTTGCCAAAGTCGCATTGATGGTTTTTTTATCTAGAAGTAACCTCAAAGGCATGAGATGCCTAAGATATTCACGATATTCAGAAAAGTTAATATAGGTTGAGCCATCATCGTTAATGGGGACTTTGGTCTTGTTAAGATACAGGTTACCTTGATGAAACCGCGGTGATTCGTCGGCAAATATCATAATATGAGGCAAAATCTTAGCATGACTAAGACGCATGAACGGATAGAAAGTGCCTTTTCCAGTGTACAGTATGTGACCTATTCCACTAAAGTGATCACGTATTTTTGGATCTGGCCCATAAACAAGGTTTGTCTTGCTTGATTTAAACCCAAGTTTATCGAGGTATCTAAGTTGAACTGATTTAGACTGAGCCAAATCTTTTGTCATCATATAGCGTGAGACGCGATAGGAATTTTTACTCAAATCTAAAGGCTTACGATGCGGAATTTTTTGTGCAGCTGGAAATGAGCCTGCAAAAATAGGAGTTTTCAGCTTATTCAGATCGTTGATTTTTTTCCAACCAGAGGTTTTTTTACCGGGTGATGTTCTCGCCATACTAAACATCCCATCGACAAAAACTCCCTTCACCTTTTTTCGATCTAAGGTATGAAAGATCTGAGCCCACTCATCCATATACAACTTGGGTCGATTCAACCAGGATACCGTATTATCATCCATAGCAAAAACTTTGATCCTTGGATCAATTTTTGGACTCTTTTCCAGTGCCGCACGCACCCGAAAGAACGACGGTAAACTGACATTGGACTCAATTTCCTCCAAAAGCGAAAACTCTGTTGTAACAAATAGCCCGAGAACCCATAACGCCAAAACAGCGCATGACCATCGATAGGTCACATTCGACTTCTTTAACCACTCGACTCGATTCATAGGGTCCTCCTCTCATAATATCGGACGATCATTCATCTTTTTGAGCTCGATTAACACTTAGCAGGGAAGCCGCTTTGTAGTAGGATGAATGAAGGCTGCAAACAGTTTTCAGTAGAAAGGAAAACTTATTGAAACAGTTGAAGTATTTACTTGTTTTACTGGTATTCTATAACTCTGTATTATTTGGCAAGACTCTAAGGGTTGGAGCTGATCTAGACGCGACTAGAGTGATCCCCACTAGCCAAAACTTCGGCGAAAGTCATTTCATTAGAAATTTAGTCATGCCACCAATGATCGCATTGGACAGCCGGAAAAACTGGGTTTGTATTTTATGCGTGTCAATACCGACACTCGAAAATGCGAATCTAACCATATCGGATCGTAAAAAAAGCGCATTCAAAATGCGTTCAAAATGGAAGATTCTAGATTCCCTTTACTGGGACGATGGAACTCCCGTTACCGGATATGATGTGAAAGCCGCCCTTAATAGATCCTTAGAAATGGGCGGATTTAATCAGGAATTTATTCAGATCGAAGTAAATGAAAAAGACCCTCGTGCTTTCGATATCGCCTTCAAGACAAAAAGAAGTGATTATTTCCAGTTTCTTGCGATATCATTGCTACCTCATAAGAAGCCCAAGTATATATCCAGAATCGAATCGGAAGAAAAAAATCTGACTCTGCTTTCAAAAGCCTCGGGTCTATACTACGGCCCTTACATCATCACCCAATCCTCCTCTGAAAAGATAGTCTTGTCCCAAAACCCGCAGCATCGTGGCCCTGGTAATTCGTTTAAACAGATAGAGATCCTACAGATTGGCACGAGAAGCCAAGCCTTATCTCTTATGGAAAAAGATAAAATAGACTGGATAGCTGATGGGACCTTTGATTTTTCAGCTTCAAAGCGATTGATCGAAGAAGCAGGGAACACGAAATGGAAAGTGCTTTCCGATGCGAGCGCGACTATGGACATCCTCCAGATTAATCTCAAAAACCCTGTTCTTCTGGATACGAATATCAGAAAAGCAATTCTTTTGGGCATCGATCACGATCGACTTTTAGCCGAATCGTTCTATAATTACGGAGAAAAACCCAAGTTTCCTCCTTTTTTACCAAATCACAAATCTGCTCAGCCTATTCCCAGTGATAAAGAAAAATCGTTGAGCCTTCTAAAGTCTTCCGGATGGTCTAAGGATGGCAACCCAGATCGGGAAAGCGATCTTCAATTTGAACTAGCATTTCTCGATCGTCCTCTTAAGCGACGCATTGCGAAAGTGATTCAGCGCCAACTGGGAGACATAGGTATTAAGATTATGTTTCGCCCTTATCGAAGCAAAAAAACCTTTCAAGAAAAAATTATTGCTAAGGGTCACTACAGAGATTTGGCACTTTTTTCCTCTAAGATTTATCCAGGTGCAAATCTAAAAGTACTTTTCCATAGGGATTATATTCCTGTGCAGGACAATGGATTTCAGGGACTCAATTTTGGCTTTTGGTACAACGTTCCTGTTTCAAGAGTTCTTGATGAACTAGAAACAGAGCTCGACCTCAATAAACGCCAACAACTCTATCAGCAATTTGCAGAGACCTTTCAAGCCCATATACCGATGGTACCACTTATCATTAGACCCAAAATAGATATTCTAAATGCAAAGTTGGTGAATATTAGACATCCAGGTTCCCTCTACCACAGTAGTTTGTTTTCTTCCGCATGGGGTATTCGAAAAGAATCCGAAGCTGTATTTTAAATGCCAATGTAACGAGTTTTTGCATGTTGAAACTGCGCCTACTGCATGTAGGCCATGGAAAGGAACAGGTTACGGTTGGTTGATTTATAGTCGACATAGGTTCCGTGACCTAACTTGCCAGTATTGTCGGAAATTTCATCGATTTCTTTAAACAACTCTAATCTTAAACCGGCGGAAAACAAGACTTTGTTTTTCTCAAGAGTGATAACACCCTGCACCCCGTAGTAGTCTAAGCGCGTATCACTACTACGCTTATCAGTAGGTAAGCTATCCTCATCAAAGTGAAATACTGAAATCTGTTTAAAGACATCAGTCTTTAAAAATATATGTTTTCGAGCGTTATAACTAACGCCGAGGGTTGTTTGACTTAAAGGATAAAGAAATTGATCGAGCTCCAATCCATTAAGAGAAATATCACGCTCATCAACTGGACTCGTCGATAATTCAGAACGATCGTCCCTCTTATAAAACCACTGAGTATGCTTGGCTGCTAGTGACATTTTTGCATTGGCATATAACAGAAAAGACAAGGCTCCTGAGCCCGGCTCACCAACAATTTTTTGCTCGCCATCGATTAAAGCCTTACCACGAAGTGGAGGTGCAGTATAGGCAGCCAAGGCAAATTTTCGATTATCGTAGTTCAAGCCCAGGCGATATCCAGAGATAAAGGCCTTATAGTTCGTTTGATCATTCTGATTCAGAAAGAAGCTTCCATAAATGAAGTTGGCAATTTTTTTATACTCATAGTGAAATCCAAAGGTTAAAAAAGGAACCAATTCCAAAGCAAACCGGATCGCATAAACATCATGCTTCTTTTTTTCCTCGATAACTCTACCCACCGCCGAGTTGTCAGTATCTAAGGATTCATTCAACTGGGCATACCAAAACCCAAAGGCTCCTCCACCAAAAGGCAACAGCCCTCCCAATGCAATCAAGTCATTTTCATACTCGTAACTAATTGATTGATTTGAATTATTGGGCGATCCCACCACATTAGTGGAGCGAGTATCTTTTCGAGCCAGGACTGAGTATTTCTTGATGTTAATAGGCAGCTCGGCAGGGTTATAAATAAACTGTTGCTGCTTCACAAGTCCGGTCAGAGAGCTTAGATGACCATTTTCTAAGATTCCGGCATGCAAGCCCCCAGAAGACAAAAGGATTGACCATCCACAGGCAACTAAGGAACGTTTCATCTCATCTTCCCACTAAGCTATGTCATTGCATCAGCCAGTTCTGAGCCTAACCAAGGCTGGCAACCGTTCAAGGTAGCTTCGGTAGCCTAAATAGTCGGCCCCGAGTGTTAATTCTAACACAGCCGCTCCCAGGTGGGTGGGATTAAGTGTGATTCCATTTTCATCGATAAGACCAGTATTCTCGTTGATCTTTAGCCCTCGCATATCATCGTCGGTTCCACCAACAGCGCGACCACCTTCGATTCCGCCTCCAAGCATTAGGGCTCCGCCAAAAGGCCAATGGTCTCTTCCATTTCGTTGGTTGACCTTGGGAGTGCGCCCAAAGTCTGAATAAACCACGATTAAGGTATCATCCAATTGTCCAGCTGCGTCCAATTCTGTAATGAAAGTCGACAGCAAATAATCAAAATTTTCCATAATGGGTTGGAGAGATCGTTCTTGATTTGCATGAGTATCAAACCCACCCAAACCAAGATTAACACAAGTGACGAGATCATTTTTTAATAGTTTGAGGGCTAGCGCAAAGGCATCTCTCTGACCACCATTGAGATTTGCGGGCGGCTCGATAGTAAAGGCTGTACGATCTTCGTCAGAAAGCTCTAACTTCTGCCCCACCTGTTCGTCAAATTGAACCCGAACCTTGGATTCCGCGGTTCTAACAGCACTTAATCGATCACTGCTACCCAGCATGGCTTCCTGCCTGTCTAATGACTGACGTAGGTGATCCAGCATGAGAAGCTTCTGATTAAGCTGATTATCAGTTTGAGGATACATAGCGCGATACAAGTCTAAGTTTTGTGCACGCACGACAGAAACCGGATTTAGCAATCCTCGATCGATCTGCGGGTCTGATCCGCCGTTCAATTGAATGATCGGAATCGTAGCCTGACTCTCGGAAGCTACGATAGAAGGAATGGAGGCCGAATTCACTTCTCCTGAGTTAGAGAGGATTCCTGTATCCATATACACCCGACCAGCCATGTGACTCGTGGTACCCATATTGATTCCTCGCAGGACTACCATTTTGTCTCCATGCAAGCGAGCCAACCGTCCAAGCCAGCGACCTATGCGAACCTCACTACCAATAAGCTGACTCGCCAAGCCATAGTCGTAAACCATATCAATACCAGAGGTGGAACTTACCTTTGGCTCTGTCGCTTCCAAGACATCCCATCCTCCCGACATATTAATCCAAACCAAACGCTTCGCCACAGTAACCTCTTGACCGATAGCATAACGATTCCCGATAAGCGAAGACAGGCTAGCAAAGGCTGACATACTAATGCCTGACTCAATCAAGCTTCGTCGCGAGATTTGGTTGGTTAGAAAAGTGGATTTAGGGGTTAATATTTTTTTCTTTTTTGTCATGATTATTGCTCCAGCCAGCATTTAACATTTTGCGCTAAGGTCTGCACACTCTCATTAAATCCACCGGGCGGCATTGAACCCGAGACCATCATTCCTACAGCGGTTTCCCCTAAAGCAGCCCACTGATCTTCTGTGGTGAGATCTTGCCTGTCACTCCCAGCAGAGTGACACTGATCACAGTTATTAGCACTGAGAGGAGCGATATCTGCGGCGTAAGAAATAACAGTATCACATTCAGCCTCTACAGTAGGTACCTCGCCAAGGGGAGGCGCCTCCAACGGGTCTGTAACCAATGCATCTGTTCGTGCCGCAGTCATGAACACTGGATGAGTCACAATAGCGTAGACCAACTCACGGAAGCTGTAGTTGGTCGTCTGAAAATACTCAACCAGACCATCTCGGAGATCGCTTTCTTCTTTATAAAATCCGCGCCCTACAACCCATTCCCATACGTTTTGAACTGTGCAGGTCTGAAATCCAGGCAACTGCTGCACGCACTGCGCTAACTCCTGAACACTCGAACCCTGGCACCCAGCAAAGCTCGTATCAACGGCAGCGGAAGACCCGGTGTAGATCTCAGCTCCTTCACCCCATGACAAGAAAAAATCAGCTAAGGGATCTAAAACCTCATGACAGCTGCGGCAGGCAGCAGCTGTTCTCAAATTCCCCGGATCCTGAGGAAAGATTGCAGGTAGTTCAGCCGTAAAATTACGGCATAGAAGCCTTTTGTAAAGCTCGTTCGCCCGAGTCCTATTTTTATCGTAACGCCTCAGCCAACCGAATGACGATATCACCCCTCCACGAGAATAGTTATCTCCTCCTGCTTTAATCAGTTTAAACCTCGTATCGGTTAGAGAAAGTTGGGGCAAAAACTCAAGTACTTGACTGTTTAGGTTCAATTGATCGATCTTGAAGTGATGAGTTTGCTGGTAGAAATGAGCTATCGCACCGTCCACGGCGGTCACTCCCGGTTCGAGGATCTTGGTATAGGGATAATTCTCAACAGCAATAGCGGTGGCTATACCTGCAGCCTGTCGGCTGAGTGATTTAATGACAGCAAATCGTGAATCAAAGGTTTCAGTCGCGCCAAGTTCGGCATTTTTAGCTGCCTCTTCGTCACCATATTGAATAAAGCATTTACTTAAATCCTGCCCACAATTTGTTATCACGGACGGACAAACCCAAGCAGCAATCTCTGGATACCAAAAAACTGATGCAGCCACTTCTTGACTCTCAGGACAACCTGTTCCTTTTCCATCCTCGTAGTCTTTTGTCCATGCGCAGATGAACCTCGAGTTAGCTCCCTCTCTACGATCGCAGGTCAGACTAGCAAATTTATCTTGCTTGCCGTCAATATCTTCATTGATAAGTTCAATCAAGTACTCATCGGGTAAACCAACACCAAAGATTCTCTCATGATATCGCAAGACAGAGTCATAGAAACGTTCATCGTTTATCATTTGACGAACCGCTGCCTTATAGGCGTTCTCGTCGACGCCATATAGAGCGAATTCTTCGTCTGTGGGAGTCGTCCCATTAAGGAGGTATTGAGCACGCCGCAAAGCCAATTCAGTGTAGGTTTGTGCGATTGCGTTGACCTCTAATAGTAGAAATAAACCTACCAACAAACGCATGGTCTGTCCTTTCATAATAATAAAAAGTCTGCGTCTAAAATAAGGGTGGCGCAAACTGGAATGTAACTAGATTCCGAGAGACTACCTTCACTGCGTCCCGTCTCTAAAATACTATTCAAACTTTGGATGGTTTCTGCAGAGACTGCAGAACTTGGTTTTCCCTGAAACCTCTGAGCTAAATACAATACATTAGTCGCACTATCTTCTGGACCAGCTGGCAAAATCGAATCCCAATCGGGATGTAAATCCTCATCTGGAGCCACAAGCCCCATGCATATTTCTTCGGCGACCTTTAACTTGGCAAGTAGCGATGTGGCATCGTAGGTGTCCTGTGGAACGATAGTAAAATCTTGGTTGGCGCCACCGAGCAACAATCGATAGGCTTCCACGCGACCGATCTCTCTAGCAACCGTCGAGCCAAGATCGCGATACTCTAATAACAGATTTCGAACCATGACATCAGGATCAGGTCGAATGCCTGCAGCGGGATATGAGCTAGATATGGCGTGAACAAGAGCCAGTGCTTCTTCATCCACCGACCCTGCTTTTGCGCCAAGAGACTCTCCAACCACACCAGAGGTGGTAGCCTCGACTCCGGGGCTCCGTTTTCTAAAGAAATAGCAGCCACTTAGGATCTGACAAACCAGACCAAAAAGTATTAAATTCGAAACGATTGTTCCTCTAAAACGCATTGACCAGTCCTCCTACTCCCTCGTTCGGACAACTTGGTAAATACTTGAGAAAACGAATAAATACTTAATATTTTCAGTATAGTATGTTTTTAATTCTAGAAGCTTGCTGACGCTCCTATGCGCCCGCCAAAGGCAATTAGGCGATAATCGGCATTGAACTCATCGATACTCTGTCCATCTTTCCCATACCCTAACACCAAGCCAAAAGTAAATCGCGCTCGACCCAAGCTGTAGTTAGCATCGAAATGCAAACCTGTTTGCGGAATGGTTTCGGGAGACACATCGCGGTTATCCGCATAGGAGAGAGTTTTGTAAAGTAACGACCCAGAGAATTCGAGTCCCTGCAAGCCAGTGGCAATATTCACCTTGCTAAATAGACTTATATAATCTTCGGTTACTGTCGCGCCCTGATCGGTACGATTACCTCCCTCTCCTGCTTGTACGGGAGAAAACTCTACATAAATACTATTTCTGCCTAGAGGAACCCGAGCGAAAATGCCTAACTTAGTGGGATCGTGGATCACATCATCGTTTTCCAGAATCGTTCCATCTCGGTCATTGGATTTTTTTAATCTTCGTGCCTTTTCCGCACCTTTGCGAAAATAGAAACCACCTTGGAGTCGACCGACTCGTTTTACGAAACCAAAATGTTGAGTAGACAAAAATGCGCTATCATAATCCTCTTTACTAGTTAGACTTGAAGATACTGTCTCTACTTCGAAAGGGAAGACGTAGCGCCCTGTTAGCCCTACAAAGATTTCCAAGGCATTTTGGGTAACAAAAATAAATTCGAATCTCGGCCTTATTGTATACTCTACCTCTTCTCGAATCACCCTCGGCTCAGTTGCGCTCTCTAGTTTTCTAAACTCTCCCAGCCCCAAAATGGTTCCACGCATACCGACCTTGGGATTCAGACTTTGAGACGCTTGTAGGCGAAAAAAATTAACCAAAGTACGATCGTAGGTTTTGCTTTCTGTCCCAGAAGTTTCGATCTCGGTATCAACTAACATTGATTGTAGAGTTGACCCAACTTGGAACTGAGGCTGATAGTTTAAGGCATCGTAGCCTAGACTATAAGGGAATAATACTTCGAAGGATTGGGCAAACCCTGTGTTTACGATGGTGATTAGCCATAGAAAAACACTCACCTTTATTACTGAGAAAAATGATTTCCGCACTTCGCCACCGCTTTTCGAATTGAAGTTTCAACTCTATAGTATCAGCGATCTTGAAGTTGATGGATATTTTTATTTCTGCAGATTAATGGATCAGCTCCCAGTCATGCCCCATCAGGGAAAGCTGCTGCCTTCCTCGAAAGGTATTTCGAGAGGCCGAAACGATAAATGAAGCTTTGGAGATTTGCGAAAATTCCTGAAAAACTTCATTGAAAAACATAACTTTCTGATTACCTTCTACCGTTTTAATCGTTACCGCAGTATGCTTCGGCTCTCCAGTGCTCTTATCCTTGTAATAATCCACTCGGCCAATTGGGGCTTCAATTTGAAATATAGGTTCCTCAAAACCGTGACCAAATGGTTTCATTTCTTCCAAAGAGTCTGCTAAAGCCAAGTCGAGTAGATCGATGGGCAAACGACAGTCAAATTGGATTTTGCTTTGCCAAAGACTGGGCTGTTGTGAGAACTGCTCTTCGCAATAGGACTGTAAAGCCTCGCGAATTTTTTGCTCGTTCTCAATAGGAAACGAAAAACCACCTGCAGCCTTATGGCCGCCAAATTTTTCAAACAAATGGCTGCAGGCTGCCATTGCTTCTGTCACGTCAAAACCGGGAATGGAACGGGCTGAGCCTTTACACTGATCGCCATTCCTCTGGAAGAGCCAAGTGGGTCGCCAATAGCGCTCAGCTATTTTGCTAGCAGCAATCCCAACGACTCCTTGATGCCAGTCACCGCCTAGGAAAAGGCATTTACCGTCTAAAAAGTCTGTTGCTTGTAACGACGCCTCTTGAAAAATTTTCGTTTGGATACCTTTTCTTTCTTCATTGCATGTCCCCATATATTCCACCAAACGATCCGGTTCATTTTCGAGAAATGCTTCCACCACAGTGTTGGCATGCTTCAATCGTCCCACAGCATTGATGCGTGGCCCAATACGAAACCCCACATCTTTTTCATCCATACGACTGTCTATTGCTGCTGCCTTTAGGATCGACTTCAAAATAGGTCTCTGACTTTTTAATATAGCATTGACACCTAAATTGGCTAATTTATGATTGACACCGTTTAACGGAACGACATCACATATCGTCGCCATTCCAGTAATGGCTAATATATCGTTCCAAGTCGCAGCAGGAACGGGGAATCTCTTTCCCAGCTGACGTAGAAGCACAAAGGTGATGCCGCATCCACACAATTCTTGATAATCGGGATCAGGGTGAAGTTTTGGATTTAGGATGACACAATCAGGCATTTTTTCTGCTTGAATCTTATGGTGATCTGTACAAATAAAATCGACGCCTTGTTCCGCACAATAGGCCGCTTCAACGTTAGCTGTAATCCCAGTATCCATAGTTATAATGAGTTCAGCCTTGACTTCATGCACAAGGTGCTTAATGGCATCCAGGTTGAGCCCATAACCCTCTTCAAATCGGCAAGGAATATAATGAGTGTAATTTTTATAGCCGATGGCCTCAAGGAACCAAATCCAGCTAACGCAACTCATAGTGCCATCGACATCATAATCTGCATAAAGGGCAATTTTTTTGTTCTCTTTAATCGCGCCAGTCACGGTATCTAAAGCAGCTTGCAGTCCAAAATCTCCGTAAGATAGTTGACTCACCGAGCGGAACTTACGATTTTCCTGAATAAGAGTCATCAACTCGAGGTAATTTCGCGGAATCGAGGAACTTTGGCTCTGCCATAACTCAAATTTGCGACCCATAAATCGCCTTTCGAAAAATTCTGAAACATTTAAGGCCAGTCTAATCGACTTGCATGAAGCGGTAAACATTAAAAAAAGCCGATACCTTTGTCCAGACATATAACTGAGAGGACTTAAGTCCCCACAACTTTTGACGAAACATTAAGTCAGAAGTTTCTTATCATAGCTCATCGCGTGACTATCATGCGATCTAGGAGGACCTCATGCTCAAACGCATAGGATTTGCAACTGTAAGCTGCTGGCTCATGCTGACTGCATGTTCGAGCGATCCTGACGCTCAACAAGGCGTGCAGGAAGAAGACTTCCAGGACCAAGAAGACAACGAGTTCGGAGAAGATAGCGAGGAAGATTTCAACAACAACGAAAACTTCGACAACTCGAATGAATTTGGCGATAACGAAAACAATAATTTTGGCGAAAACATAAACTCCGAAGGCAACAACGAGTTTGCTGGAGGCGAGAACAATTTCGCCGATGCCTTCGAAGGTCAAGAAAACCAATTTCTTCAACAAAACGGTGGAAACGAATTTGAAAACAACCTTGGCGCTTTTGATCAAGAGGGGCAGGGCCAACAACTTTTTAACAATCAGCAAGGATTTAACAACCAACAAGGTTTCAACAACCAACAAGGTTTCAACAACCAGCAGGGGTTCAACGATCAACAGGGACTTGGCTTCAACCAACAGCAAGGTGATATTGGCGCCGATATCAATAGCGCCACCGACCAGGAGTTTGCACAGGCAGACCAGCAGATCCAACAAGTCGCAGTAGACAACAGTGTCAGCCAAGTTGTCGACAGTGCAGCAGCCGCTCCATCGGGCGATGGCCGCGTGAAATACGTCATCTCAGATGCGGCTAATCTCTACGATCAGCCCAATGGATCTACTGCAGGTTCGCTAGAAAGAGGAGATCACCCACTGGTATTCGATGAGGGTGAATATTCACGCACAAGCGACGGATACTATATCCCTAATCAAGATCTCACGGACGCTCCTGTATCAAGGATACGTCGAATTATAGACTGGTCATACTAGGACTAGACAGATTTAAGCTGTATAATGCTAGAAACTCCTTTGGAAAATTGATTAAAAGGGCTAAAGTGGCTCTTTTTCTTTGTTAACCATACTTAGGAATGGTGATGAACAAACTTATTGTATTCTCTTTCTGTACTACCTTAGTCGTCTCGTGCAGCAACCCCAAACCTCCCACAACGGCTCCCCAAAATGACTCTGCACTTACCGTAGAACCAGCTCAGGTAGAAGAGGTCGTAGCCGTAGATAAAAGTCATACCGAATGGTTTGCAATACCCGCTAAATCGACGACATTCACCGAATTGAGAAAACTCGACTTCACAGCCCCTGAGATTCTCGAGCTGGTGTCTGCAAGTAAATCGATACACTCTTTAGAACGTATTCCTGCAGGTACCAAGTTTTCTGTCACGTGGTCCGACGATACAAAGACAGAAAGGGCAAAGATTTCTTTCGCTACCAGCAAATCAAAACGGCTCGAGTTTGACCTAACGGAAAAGCCCTGGACACCTAGTGAGATTGAGCTTCCCATCTCTAAACTCATGAGAACTTTTACTGGAACGGTCACCACCACCCTATGGGACTCCGCCAGCTCAGCGGGAATGGCGCCAAGTTTGATTCCTGAACTGGCCGAAATTTTTGCTTGGCAGGTGGACTTCAGCCGCGAGGTCCAACCAGGAGACCGATGGCGCCTAGTCGTCGAAGAGAAGTTCATTGAAGACGAAGCGGTTGGTTGGGGACCCGTGCTGGCTGCTCAATTTCATACCAAAAGTGGGGACAAGTACACCGGCATTCGATTCGCCCCCGAAGGAGAGTCGGCGTCATATTTTCAGGAAGACGGTTCGAGCCTAAAGAGGATGTTTCTAAAAAGCCCACTTAAGTTCGGAAGAATCAGTTCTCGATTTTCGAAAAGTCGTTTTCACCCGATCCTAAAGTACAATCGACCTCACAACGGTGTTGACTATGCTGCACCAATTGGGACACCAGTCAGGACGGTAGGAGATGGCCGTGTGACTTTTGTGGGTCGTAACGGCGGCTCTGGCAAGATGATCAAAATCCGACATAACTCGGTCTATACAACAGCCTACCTTCACCTCAACGGCTATGCAAAAAACCTCAGGCGCGGCAGCAAGGTTGAGCAAGGTCAGGTTATCGGCTATGTGGGGAACACTGGTCTGTCAACCGGCCCACACCTGCACTTTTCGTTCTATAAACATGGTAGGTTCGTCGATCCCCTTGGAGTTAAGTTTCCTTCTGCAGACCCTGTTCCAGAGTCTAGTATGACAGCTTTCGCAAGTGTCGCTCAAAACAGTCTGGCTAAACTACCTGAATGGAATTTAGATCGTGAGTTTGCCCAATCAGAAGAAGGCGAGATGGATATTTTTCTGCAGTAAAACATATTTATGGGAAAGACATATAACGCCTTTCCTAAAAATCCAAAAAAACTAAAGAACTAAAGGGTAAAGTTGATCGATGATACTAGAGCTCCAGGAAGCTTAAAACATGTTGTCGATCGCTGCTCATAGGTATCTGCACTAAACATCAGCTCAGCTTCGTCCGTAAACGCTTCCAGATGATCTCCCAAAATATTAAAAATACTGTCATCAAACCTCATGACATTCAACGGCGCCGCGATCTTTCCATCCTCAACCCAGAACGAGGCAAATCGAGTCATTCCCGTCAACCTTCCAGACTGACGATCTGAAAAGTTTACATACCACAAGTTGTTGACATAAAATCCCGTGCCAAGTCTTTTAAGAACCTCACCCGAAGGCAAAGTCCCTGAAGTTAACCATAATGCCTCAGGCATTTCCGAAGACGTCGCGCCAGTAGAGGCAAGATCAAATTCTTTTGCCGACCTTGCTGAGACCAGCGCGCCCTTAGCTTTGCCTTCATCGATTAAAACGAGCTCATCTGGCTTGATAAAACCACAGTCATCAAAATTAGGAGCAAGCCCACCCTTAGTGTTTTCGACAAGCTTTACTTTAGAACTGAGTGACTGACCTTCATCGTATAGCTTAATCAATGAAGAGTTTTTCGTGGCGATGGATTTTTTTCCAAAGCCCCCCCAAGAGATGATCTCAAGGAGCTCTTGGACTGCTGCCGGAGCCAAATAACAACGGTAAGCTCCGGGCTTAACAGTTCTGGGAGGCTTGCTTACGATTTCGAGCTGTTCCATTCCTTGGGAAAGTTTTTTCTCGAAGAAGCTACGATCCCATTCAAAACCTGCATAGCTTTGCTTTACAGCCTTATCATCTCTGACATAGAGTGACCAATCCAAACTGAAGGTACCAGACTGATACCAGTTCAATTGCCCAAAGCTATTGGCAAATCCTCGGTAGATTTGCCCACCTGCAAGAATACCAACAAAGTCTTTCCCTTCAGTGCTGGCAATAACATCTGAGCAAAGTTTTTTCAAATCGAGCTGTTTTGAAGCACTGATACTTTCAGATGACTCAACCTTTTCATTAATGTGAAGGAAAGGATCATCGGGAATTAAGCTCAACTGATCCATCAGGGAAGCGATAGTCCTCTTTAATTCCTTACCATCATTTTCAATATTTCGACTGAGAGCTTGATAAGTCTTAGCCTGCCGGTTACCTTTGATCAAACATAGGTTAACCCCCTGCTGCAAAACCGAACCCGACTGTCTGATCGAGCCTCGATTAAAGCGACAGAACTCGCTTTCTTCTGCTGAAAAGTTGCAGGTGAATAAAACTCCAGTAGGGACCTCAGAGCCTATAGCATTTATGATTTTTTTAAAGTAATCCTTCATTATTCACCTCCAAAGACTTGCACATTGGAGAAGACACATGCCGGTGACGCATGCCCTACATTTATTGCTTGGTTAGGTTCGCCCTTTCCACAGTATGGAGTGCCAAAGGCATCCATTGTTGAGGCATTTCCCACCATCTTTAAATCTCTCCAAAAATCTGCGGAAATCCCTCTATAGTTTGGTTTTCGAACAACCTCTTTTAGTTCACCGTTCCTGATCATACGACCGTACTCACAACCAAATTGAAATTTGTTTCGCGAATCATCGATTGACCAAGAGCAATTTGTTTTCATCAATACACCTAGCTCGATATTGGCGATCATTTCGCCCATCGTCGATTGTCCCGGTTCTAAATTGAGATTTGCCATTCTATCAATGGGAGGTCGATTCCAAGAACATGCTCTTGAGCAAGCCACGCCGTCAACACCTATTCTAGAAGATGAAAGCGCACCTCCTAGACCTCGTTTAAGAATACCTTTTTCGATAAGCATGGTTTTTTCGGTTTTCATACCTTCATCATCAAAGCCGTAGGAAGCCGTTTCACCAGAGTAGGTCGGATCGAAAGAAACATTAAGCAACTCAGACCCATACTGGTAAGTCCCGAACATATCTTTACTGACAAAACTCGTACCAGCATAGTTTCTTTCATCGCCGAGGATACGATCCAGCTCGATGGGGTGTCCTATAGATTCATGAATTTGCAGAAGCATTTGGTCCGCATCAAGTAGGAGATCAAGCTTCTGAGTTGGACAATTTGGAGACAATAGTAGTTCAATGGCCTCCTCACCGATAGTGGATCCAATCGTATCAAGCTGAATCTGATCAAGTAGTTCGGCCCCTACTTGTCTGGTAATCCCAGAACGATGGAGACTTCTGACTTCGGTATCATTGTTTTCAAAAGCCGTTGCCGATAGATTTGGCGACAAATGTCTCGTTGTCTGGAGGTTTTCTGAACCTGTAGATGAGACAAACATCATCTCTGTAAGAGTTCCTACGCAGCTAGCGCTCCAGTCGACAATGCGAGGGTCTACTCTTAGAGTCTCACTTGCAGCTCGCAACCTCTCGAGTTTCTGCGAAAGATTTTGAGTTAGCCAATCAATTACATAGGGGCTTTCATATTGACCTTTATAGATAGAATGAAGCTCACCCGAAAATTCTGTAATCGATTTCTGCGAACTAACTTTAGCCCATTCTAGGGCTTCGTCAAATGCAGCCTGGAGTCCACTCAAGCTCAAATCTGAAGTGGCACAGTAGCCTTGACCACCCTTATGAAATACCGTCACCATAACGCCGAAGTCCTCAGACCCCGTCGGTGGCTCTACAACCCCTTGCCTAACTTCCAAAGATTCATCACGCCTCGCCTGAAACCGCACATTCCAATAGGCGGCAGGAGTCTTTATCCCGTCGAGGGATTTCCTGTCAAATAACACCATAATGGCCTCACACTTTATATGACAAGCATCAAACTAGCCTTTTGGTTTGGTACTGGGAAGGCCGTTGATCTTGTAAAATTCTGTAATACTGGGCTCAAGCTGAGATATCACTTCGTCAGTGGACTTGGCAAAGGTCAGCTTATCAAAGTCAGATTGATCCATAAGCTTACTTGTTACAGGAAACTCCTCCAACCAGTCTAGTAACCCTTTCCACATATCACCCATCAGAATCATGGGCCTCGGGGAGATATGATTTACCTGCATAAGTTGCCACGCATAAAACAATTCGAGCAACGTTCCAATGCCGCCGGGAGTCACAACCACGGCGTGGCTTATCCTCATGAATTCATCTAGCCGAGACGAAAACCTTCGGTGATGGTATTTAACATCCAAATGAGAGTTTGTGTCTGCCTCAAAAGGTAAGTCGATATGCAAACCAAATGACCGTGCTTGGCTACTGCCCTCTTTAGCACCCGCGTTGGCAGCTTCCATCAACCCAGGGCCGCCGCCTGTTACGATATCAACGTTTTTTGCAGCCAGCTTTTTCGCCAAGGAAAAAACTCGTTTGTATTCGTCTGAGTCTTCCGTTATTCTGGCCGACCCAAATATACTAACCCTGTAATAATCTGTTCCAATTTCGGTGACTAGGCTATCCAAATCAGCAACAATATCATTCAATTGGTTGATTTTTTTCGATAAAAATTTACGTACCCGTTTTGATTCTATCTCCATCTATGGATCCTTTTGTTTGATTCAGGCAACATGAACAACCTGATCCTAAGTGGGAGTCGAGTATTTGTAAAGCTCAGACCCTCTGGGCCGATAACTGCGGCCAGCGTCGGATCAGAACCTCTAGGGGTAAGGCCAAAAAGAAAAGGAAAATCCACCAATGCTGGAAGGCCCAGTAGTAATCGATGAGGGTCTTCCGGTCCATCGGATCAGCAACTCCAGAACTAGATGTCACACTCTCTAGCCATAGATTTATTGCGCTACTATCGCCAGAATCCTGGTCAAGAAACTGCGATCCCGTGACTTGAGCTAGAGCTTGAGAGGTTTGCCAAGAAAACAATGCTTCCGAATCATCTAAGATCTCAGGAATTCTTCCACTAATATTTGACTCAACGCTGCCAAAAGACGGGTGAGTCCCCGAAATACTCGCACTGCAGAGAGTGCCCGTGGCTAAACTATCTCCAAGGTTTCCAGATATTTTCCATACGCTATCTGCAATTTTCACCCTCTCCAAGTCGTCCCAAGGTAAGTCACGACCGCAAACATTCATCTTCCAATTTGGCGAACGGTCTAAATAGGTCGCGGCAGCACCAGTGGCCAGCACGGAAAATTCAAGGGATTCAGAAATTACGGAAAGATGGAATTCTTGGAGTGCTAAAGGCTGGCGGAACTCTTGTCTTAGTAGCCAAGTTTTTGCCGACGAAATAAAATCATAGTAAACTTTTCGAGAGACGTTAGGATCCATTGCGAGACGCCATAAAGAATCGCTAAAAATCCATAGGGCTCGTCCCTTGTCAGGGTAAGAGGCAACAGCTAAAGGGATGGATTGACCTGAATCCAATCTGGCATTCAAAAGTGGAGTGTACTGCCCTTCCTTGAACACAACATTTTCCATTCTATGGATACCTTTGAGGCCTTCGGCTTTAGTGATCGAAGATTCAAGATCCAACCAATCATCATAGACATTCGCAAGATCCCTCGCAGTTACGTCCGGATTAGCCATTTCAATCGTAAAGGATGATTCGCTATCGTAGTAAGGACCTGATCGATCAATAAACCTACCCCCTAGCCCCCTTAACAGAGACTGTCTTGTAGGCTGCTGGGGGCGGGTGTTTGCGACCGAAAAGGGGAGGATTTCCGCCAATGGCGAGTTTCTGAAATCAGAACTGCGAAGCGCTCTAGGTCCACCGATAAACAGCAAGCCACCGCCATTTTTAACAAATTCAACCAGATTTTTCTGATAAGGCGGTTCTAAAAATTGACGAAGTGAAAAATTTTGCAGAATCAATGAGCGAAAATTTGGTAGCTCCTCGGTAAACAGCCGATCAACAGGAAACGGAATGAGACTGAGTTCTCGCTCATTCGTCACTTGCAGGTCAACTGGATCTCTCAAAATGAAAAAGCTTATGAGATCGTACTTCGGTTCCGACTTGAGGTATCTACGGATAAATCGACCATCCCAACTTGGGGCTCCCAAAAGATGTAGAACGCCAATAGTATTAGGTAGGACTTCTAGGTTAACAGCGACTTCATTATCCCAAATTATCGATTCGTCAGCCACAGGTAGTGCCTGAACACCTAAATAGTGATTTCCTCGTGGAAGTGGCGCTAAAGGTATCGTCACATCAATAGCGGTATCATCGGGTCTAAAAATGACATTTGTGCTGCTAATATGCTTGTCACCAATTTTGATTTGCAACTGGACTGGTAGACTCGCCCCATTTATTTGCCGATGAACTGTTACGGACAAATCCATATTCTTGTTTTCAAAGGAAAACAGTCCATTTTGATCTGTACTCAACCAAAGGTTTTGCCCGTCCTTTTTATGAAATGCATAAACTAAAGAATTCGGCTTAGACCTACTGCTCGCAATATCCTGCAATTCGTTCGGCCAATTTTGATAGGGCGTTGAGCTACCGCCATCTGTAAATATCACCCAAGGATCGTTGCCAATTTCGTACCTCCATAATGGGACAATCTCATGTAAAGGTGAAAAGCCGTTATTTACAGTCTCATTCTCCTCAGACATTCTGGAGATATCAAGACTACACCCTAACCTTACGCATTCCTTCTGCATTGCCAATACAATGGCATCCGTTTCCGCCAACCAACCCGACGCCTTCATGCTCTGAGAATCGTCCACCAACACCTGAATTGGTCGCACTCCTAAGCTGCTAGGGACTCGCACATTGGTAATCTCAGGGAAAAATGTCAGAATCAGGGGTGTGATCCAGGCCATCCTTATCAAAGTTGTTAGCGTTCCACGCCTGAACCCATATATCATGACCCACGCAATCCACAGAAATAAAAATGTCGCGCTAAGCCATATTAAAAAGTTATCTACTGAAAACACTAACGTAGCCTCTTTAAGATTTCGGGTAAATGAATCTGGTCTTTTTTATAGTCGGTTGCCAATGCCACCATCAGAATATTGACAAATATTTTAAGTGATCGTTCCCTAGTCATATCTCTAGAGCACGGGTCTGTACTAGGTCGGTTCAAAAGACTATCCATAAAACCGTAGGGAATACTAATGATGGCTAGACGAGAATCAAAGTGATAGCCTTCCCACACCAAATCTCGACATGGTGGCAGGGCCTCTAACAAATGAAAGCTCCGCATGATTTCGTGATCCGGTGGAATCGGTTTCCAAACACCTTGGGACGAAAGAGAGAATGACTTTAGACTGTCGGCACTTCTAACGCCTTCGATGACTAAAAAGCCCCCTCTTCGGATCCAAACCTTAATCTCTTCTAATTTCCCACTTGAAAGGAAAGTTGTGCTATCTGCTAGCCACAACCATGCTTCCCTGAACTCTGCCTCGCCTATCGTATTGGACTGAATAAGATTTGGCTCTAACTCTATGCTAGTCCGACCCGCAATATCCCTTGCAAGTCTCTGTGCCGATAGATCATCATAGGTAAATCCTACTAAATTGACTCTTGTGGAAGCGTTAGTCTGGCCTTCAAAAGCAGGCAGACAAAATATCAAAATCAAAACAGCTTTGCCACCACCAAGACTGATAATGCGCTTGGAAAAAATCCAAACAATTTCAATCAAGGAGAATCCAATTATTAGCGACACACAAATTGTAATCCAGTCGCGAGGATCTTCTTCCTCGCGAAGGCCTTGTTTGGTCATCAAAGACTGTCCTTCCCGCTGCTCCCATTTCGGAGGTAAGAAATCCTCCGCGATTTCTTGGAGCTGGCTTTCCCCTCGAGGTATATTACTTAGACTCGGACTAGTTTCCCCGCCTGGGATAAAGTTAGCAATCTGAGGAAATATGGTTCCGTCCTCAGAATTCTCATTGCCTAATAAATAACTGAGCTCAAGAAAGGTTTTAGTTAACGTCGGGATTCTATCGTAGGTCAGCCCCACTCGTTTGCTAGGCCGAAAAGGAACCGTAAAGGCAAATAAGTCAGCACCCCAGTCGACCCGCTTGCGACGATATGCTAAGGCGCCCAACAGATCATCAGTTTGGCCGCCGATCTGAAGTGAGCCCGTGGAATTTAAAACATTGATATATTGATCCCTTGTTTCAAGACCTTTGCAGTAACCAGGTACTCGATCCAAGCGCCCCGTGTTTTCCATTAGATTCGCGTAGCAATGACAAAGGTTTTCCCAGTTGGCCGAAAGTGAACCGGGTAGCAACCAAATTGTCGGAAGCGATGACAAACCTCCACGTGAATCAGCTCTGGCATTATTCCTAAATCTCTGTAGAAGAATCCTGGGACAGTATGTTTCAACACTGGTGTCGCTCTCGGCAATTATCCATAGGGGGATATCAAGCAACTCCTCTTCATCCTGAATCTTATCAATCCTTTGGGTCTCAAATCCAAGAATATCTAGTGCAGAGCTTAGGTGATATACATTATCGTCAAGAAACATCTCTCCGGAAACGGCAGAGACTAGCAATACCTGCTTTTTGAATCCCTTAAAGTAACTTTTGTAGCTATTATCTAATTTCATAGCATCAGGGCCGTCCACCGAAATACTCCAGTCGAGAATATCAGAGTCGAAAACCGCTCCATTTTCTCGTAGGACATCAAATGGAATACGAATCGGAATTTCAACAGATTTTAAATCCACCGGAATTTGCCAGCGTCTGGCCCGAATGTTTTTTTCCCCAACGGCTAAAGAAAGACTTCCCCCAACGGTTTCGCCATCATAGTTTCTTGAGATTTTAACGGCCCAGCCTGTTTCCTGTTTTTGAACCTGCTTTAATGGCTCGACAGATTGGATGTAGGTATTTCTTTTATCGTCGGAACTAGGAACAATACCATGCAGTACTTCTATTTTATCCTCTAGGACTTTCCAATTGAAGCCAGACCAACTATGTTTATCTTCATCAGATATCAAAACTAATCGATCAATCTTGCCAACAATTTCCAATTGTTTTTGCAAGACGTCGCCTAATTTTGTTCCAACTCTTTGTACTTTTAGTTCATTCAGATAACTTAAAAAATCGTCTTCGCTACGAAACGATACGGGCTCCAGATTAATCGAAGTACTAAAGGTCAAAAAACCTGATTGAGAAAACTGCGGATAAATACTGGATATGAGTTTATTCCTCTGTTGGCGATCAGCAATAGAGAGAGAAGGACTTAGATCGATGAATACGTGAGTCCTGTTTTCGTAGTTATTTATTTCTTTATAGCGAATCTCTTTTGGCTTTAGGGTTAGCCAGATCATAGTCATGGCACAACCTAAAAAACAAAAAAAGAAAATCAGGGGAGGCTTGACTAATCGCAACTTTGGTAGCGGACTCACGTCCATCTTAATCAATCGCAGGGTTGGAATCCAGATCCTTTCGCGCCTTTTTCTCACAACGAACCAGATAAATGAGCCAACTGCCGTAGCCAAAAAAGCTCCTGCTGAAAGCACCGTTACTGCAAAAATTGTCGAACCAAATGACACTAGATTCAGCCTTTCACAAGCATACTTGCAATGACACTTAGATATTGGTTTATGCTTGTTTTTTCGGTAAATTCAAAAAGATCAATTCCCATCGATTTTGCTGTCTGACGATTTTGTTGCTTCCATTTTTGAATCGTATCGCGATAGATCTGACTCTGCTGCAAACGAGAACCCAGAAATTCTTTTTTTTCTGAAGACTCATCGAAGTAACAAATATCCTTTTGTAGCCAATCCAGCTCTGTCTCTAAACTACTCAATACGTGAAAGCATCGTCCCGATTTTGGTTTCTTAAAAAACCAATCCAGAATTGAGGGATCCAAGAGATCAGAAATCAAGTAACCAAGATGAACGTTAGAATTTTGATTCCTCGCATAACTTAGGCTAGGGATCAAGGCATTCAAGTCAAACATTTCCGCCGATAGAATATGAAAGAGATTCAATATATCTTGATTCGATTCTATCGACAGGAAGTTGGGTCCGTTTTCTACTTTTGGTATTTTGAAAAGAAGATGGACGCGATCTCCTCTCTTACTATGAACATAGGTAAGGTGAAACGCTATACGGACAGCAATCTCCCATTTCGTCGGGACCGATGCTTTCTTAGCTAAATTTTCTTCAGGCCAGAACATTGTTTCTGATGTATCAATACAGATCAACACTATATTAGAAGCTTCATCACGATCTTCTCTAACAATCAACTGATCATTTTTGGCGTAGACTTTCCAGTCGATCAAGTGAGTCGGGTCGCCTTTGACATAACTACGACTGTAGGTGGGGACACGACTGACACGCCTCAGCTGAAGGTCGTAGCTCCCCTGATAACGCTGGCTCATAATCTGCTTGTCAAAACTCAGGTTTTGATTCACAAGTGGACTCAAATCCCTGAGATCGAGCACATTCCCTGCCATTATCTTATCCCTTCGCCGGCTAGTTTATACCGTTGCTCGATAGTATCCATCATCTCATTAATCACATCATCCTCAGAAATCCGATCGCGATGCGCCTGAGCTGTTAGCCTAATTCTATGCCGCATGGCTGGTTTCGCCAGCCTCTTTATGTGCTGCCATCGGACGGCTTCCTGCCCTTCCATCAACGCGAGCGATCGTGCCACGGAGATCAAACTGATCCCCGCCCTTGGGCCAGCACCGTACCAGATCAAATCTTTGTACTTTGGTGTCGTCGTGTCATCTTCGGGCCGAGTGGCCCTAACGAGCTCTGCAATCATTTGTATGATATCGTCAGGAACAGCGACACTTTGACTAACCTTAATAAGTGCCCTAAGGTCTTCTAGCTCCAGTGGTTCTGCCTTAGCAGCAGCACTCTCTTTGAAGGTTTCTCCCACCAGCTTGCTCCGCGAGTGTTCGGTTAAGATGCGCCTTTCGGCTTCCACATCCGGGTATTGCACCAGTGTATGCAATAAAAATCGATCCAGTTGAGCCTCGGGCAGTGGGAAGGCTCCCTCGGACTCAAAAGGGTTTTGGGTTGCGAACACCATGAATGGGCTCGGAAGAGAATATTGCTTTCCCCCGATAGTACACGATCTTTCTTGCATAGCTTCCAATAAAGCTGACTGCGTCCGAGGAGATGCCCGATTTATTTCATCAGCCAAAAGAAGATTTGCGAAAATTGGCCCCGGAGAAAACTCGAAGCTCCTCCTATTAGTCTCTGGATCGATATTTAGGATATCTGTTCCCAATATGTCTGTCGGCAGAAGATCGGGAGTAAACTGAATCCGTCCATACTCAAGGCTCATAAATTTGGCGAAGACTCTTACCAAAGTGGTTTTCGCAAGACCCGGGGCACCGGTCATTAATATATGTCCACCGGCAAGAAGACATGTTAGCGTTTCCGTAAGTAAATCCTCTTGCCCATAAATGCTCTCAGATACACTTTCGCGCAACTTCGAGATCATGGTCTGCGCTTCATGAAAAGTCAGTGTTCTGGCTGCATCGCTCATAAAACCTCCTAGGTTTGGTGGTAAGGCCTCATTTTACCTTACTTTCCTTGAAGTTTCACGTTTTCCAGAAGGTGTCACTCGCAAGTTTTTCGGAAGAGGACATAATTGCGAAAAGGAGGTAATGACTATGATTAAAAACATTAAAAATTTTCATTCAGCTAACCGCATTGTTGGCAAAGATTATGGAGCCGTGGCCATCGAGTACGTATTGGTTTCGATTTTTGGACTGCTTGCTGCTATTGCAGCTATCACATTCGTGACTCAGGCGATCGAAACTAAGTTTAGTTCAATTGAAGAGGAGCTCGGCATCGAATTTGATACCGATAGCCTAAATCCGTTTTCGTAGAGGAGCCTAAACATCAAGAGCCTTCTCGTGTGGACATTGGCCGCTGTCATGGCTATCGAGGGTCTAGGAAACCTAAAAAGGTTTCGACAACGTCACGACGAGCTTCACAGTTGGCGGCAATCTTTGATGTCGGACCCCGGGGCAACCCGGGACCGCTACTGCCAAACGTCAAAACTAAGCAGCACCAAGATACTTTGGCGCACTAATGATAGCTGGCAGAGTATTTGTGATGGACAGCCCTACTATAGAGTAAGACGATATTGGCGTATATTTACAGAAGTCGAGTTTCGAGCTTTCAGCAAGCGCTATACCATGCTAAAACTCCGCGTGACGGTCTTTCAATAATGGTAACGAACTCATGCACCTACTGGTTTCTAAAATCGAGCTTGACGATGAAGATGGTCTGCTCGATCGGCGAGATGCCAAACAAATTACACTAAAAATTAGCCAAAAATTTAAAGTCATATGCAAGCCTCTTGAGAAATCGGAGACCACCAACTATTTAGTTGTCAGCTGTCTTGGGTACTCTCACGAGAACCTAAATAAGAAAATTGATGAAATCTGCGAATATATCGAAGTGAGTGGCTACTCTCGGGTGACGGGAGAGTCCACATTTCTGGATCATATCGACAATCTTTTTGATGCCTCTTTCGAAGAGTAAATTCAAAGTCATCACTCAAAGGAGCGAAAACATGGGTCTATTAAATGGCAAAAAAGGTATTGTGATGGGTATTGCCAACGACCGATCAATTGCAAGCGGAATCGCAAAACAACTGTTCGAAGAGGGAGCGAGTATCGGCTACAGTTATCTTCCGGACACGGGAGAGCGCGCTCGAAACTTGCAACGCATTGAACAGGTAACTAAGGATCTCGATCCAGCCTTTATATTTCCTTGTGATGTGACCTCTGACGAGGATATTCAGGCCTTTTTCGATAAAGCTAAGGAATCTATGGGTTCGATTGATTTCTTGATTCATTCTATTGCCTTTGCCCCTACAGAGGATATTAAGCGACCGGCCTCGTCTGCAAGCCGACAGGGCTTCCAAACAGCGATGGATATAAGTGTCTACAGCTTTATGAAGGTAGCAGATACTGCCAAAGAGTTGATGGAGCAAGGCGGATCGATCTGCTCTATGACCTACTTCGGTGGAGAAAAAGTCATGCCGGGGTATAATCTTATGGGAATTTGTAAGGCAGCGCTAGAAAGTGCTACCAAATATGCTGCTTACGATCTTGGATCTCGTGGCATCAGAGTCAACACCATAAGTGCTGGTCCGGTAAAGACTCTTGCCGCTTCAGCTGTAGGTGACTTCAAAACCATGCTTAGTACCTACGAATCAATTTCGCCCTTAGGAAAAAATATCAGTTCAGGCGATGTCGGTAAAACAACAGCCTTCCTTTTAAGCGACTATGCAAGCATGATTACCGGTGAAACAATACACGTCGACGCTGGTTTCCACGTTATGGGAGCTGTTCCTCAAGGTCAATAGTCACTGAATTAAAGGATACTATGCGATGCCAATGACGGTATTGTCGAGATATCGCGCTCACATCATAATGTTTTGGCCAGGGTATTTTTTCGGTACTCTGGCTTTATTGGTGACAAGCATAACAGAAGTCTTAGTCCCTAAATTTGTTCAATGGACGATAGATCTATTAACATTAGGTGATGCGCCTAGGTTTTTCGTTGCTGCAGATAAAAGTGCTAGTCTAAATAAAATTATGCTATTTTTTTAATGACTCTCCTGATCGCCTGGTTGGGACGAATCTCTTGGCGCCAGTTTCTTGCGCGACGAACCCATGTTGCAGGGCACTTAATCAAAACAGACTTTTGGGACTCACTGAGATTCCAACCTCTTAATTTTTTGCAAGAGTATCCCTTAGGGGATCTGATGAATCGAGCCACGGGCGACTGGAACAAGACACGATTCATCCATGGTTTTACGATGGTTTTGACCTTTGACCTATTGTTTTTCGCTAGCTTGGCTTTGGTTTCTATGTTCCTTATCGATATTCCTACGACTATAGTCTGTCTTCTAACCGTACCGATCGTACCTTTCTTTTTGGTAAAGCTGTCTAAACAGGAGTATCTACAGCATCAGAAGGCACAAGAAACACTGTCTAGACTAAGCGACTTAATCTCTCAAACTCTTTCGACAGTCAGACTTCAAAGAGCCACGAATACATCGACCACATGGGAAAAGCGCCTTGACGCCGAAGCTTCAGACTATGCTGAAAAACGTCTGGAGGTCCTAAAAACTACTTGGAAGATTTTTTTGACTGGCGCGGCACCAACCATCTTCGCCTATGCCGTTCTATTTACTTTCGGAATGATGAGATTTCATCAGAATGCTATCACTCTAGGTGAGTTTCTAGCTCTCCAGTCTTATATCGTTTTACTGCAGTCACCCTTATTTGAGATTGGTTCGGCCATCTCTGAGTGGCAGACAGGATTTGCAAGTTTTCAAAGGGTGAATGAAATTCTAAACAAAAAAGCAGAGGATAATCCGCCTAGGGATAAGATTTCTCTGTTCAATGTGTCGAATAACTCAATAGCTATTCGACTTCATGATATCACCCTTAGCTACGAGTCTCACCACGTCCTAAAACACATTTCCCTTTCGGTGAAACACGGCGAAAAAATAGGTATCACGGGTCCGATAGGTACCGGCAAGACCACCATCCTTCAGATCATTTCTGGTCTAGCCCCCCCATACGAAGGTAGGGCTGAGCTATTTGGAAATGACATCCCGCTTCTACCCTCGCAAGTGAAAACAGATTTAGTGTCTCTTGTTCCTCAAACTCCTTTCCTTTTTGCAGGTACCATCCGCTACAATTTGGAACTAAATAAAAGCTTTGATGATGAGAGCCTACAACGAGCCTTGCGTGCCGTCAGACTATGGGACGATATCGATCGTCTTGATGGCAAACTAGATGCTTACATCGGCGAATGGGGAATCAATCTTAGTGGCGGTCAAAAACAAAGACTCACGCTTGCAAGAGCTCTCCTGCACGATAGCGAGGTACTGCTCATCGACGATGCACTAAGCGCCGTCGATGCCGTTACAGAAGAATATATTCTGGATCAAATCTCTGAGTTTTTCGGCCAGAGGACCGTGATATGGACAGCCCATCGTCGGAGTACATTGGCTCTATGTGACAAAGTTTTTCGCCTCGAAGACGGACAGTTAACTCCCCTCGCCACCAATTGATAAGGATCTCACCGTGAAACAAGCTGATACGATTCATGCAACAAGTGATATCTCGGCGATTTTTTCCCTTTTCTCCTACGGGAAAGGAAATCTATTAAAACTATTTGGATCGATTTGCGTTATTTTGATTGGCTCGATCTGTATCTTAGCCTCCGCCAACCTTATGGGTCAGTTAGCAGAGAAACTTGGTGATGGAGCTCAGTCTTCCAGTCTTTACACCATCACAACCGCCATTATAGCCCTAGAACTCTGCCACCTAATCTTAATCTACCTAGGTCGTGTCTCACTTGCAAATGTGACCAATCAAGTTGCTCTAGGAGTCCGAAAGGCACTTTTTCGAAAAACAAGCCGCCTTCCCATAAGCTATTTCGACTCCCAACCCTTGGGCCGCACCCTCACCCGCCTCACCTCGGATGTTGAAGGCATCGAAACCTTCTTTACCAACACACTACCCAGACTGATTTCTGCAGCTATCACCATATTCATCGTATTCGTTGCTATGATCGTAACGGATGTAGAGCTGGGACTCGTCATAGTGTTGAGTAGCCTTCCCGCACTAATCTTCACGATTGCTATGCGGGCACCAGTGAGACATTGGCTAAGGGAATATAAAAAGCGATCGGCGGGGCTTAATGCGACACTAGCAGAATACCTAAATGGTCTCTCAGTTATTAAGGCTTTCGGACTCGAATCATGGACCTTTCAAAGATTTACTGATGAGTCTAGGTCGCTGCTATCTAGCGCCCTTAAACTAATGACATGGAATAGCGCCATCAGACCCTTTGCAGCTCTACTTTGCTTCATCCCCATGCTAGTGGTTTTATGGTGGGGTGGGTCGCAGGTCCTAAACGGATCAATCAGTTTGGGACTCTTAGTAGCTTTTATCCGCTACACAGAGCGCTTCTATAAACCCATTATGATGATTTCCTTCGAGCTCCACCTTATTCAAGATGCCATTACCTCTAGCGATCGTGTCAAGCGGATGCTCGACGAGCCGGATGAGGATAAAGTTTTCTCTCATAATGGAAAACGATCCGCACAAATAGTTGGAGATATAAAATTTAAGAATGTATCTATGTCATATGACGATAATAAACAGGTATTAAAAGATATAAGCTTCCACATCCGTGCCGGTGAAACAGTCGCACTTGTAGGAAGAACCGGTTCGGGTAAAACCTCCACTGTCCAATTAATCCCGCAATTATACCCTTTTCAGTCCGGTGAAATCTGCATCGATGATATTGCCCTCCATCAATGGCAACCTCAACAGTTTAGATCGCAGCTAGGAATGGTGACACAAGATGTTCCCATTTTTCACGGGACAGTCCGCGACAATCTTTTGGCGGCCTTGCCCGAAGGAAGATCTATGTCGGATCACGAACTCCTTACCGCATGCTCCCAAACTAAACTAGACAGTATCATTGAAGCGATGCCTTCGGGCTTGGATACGGTACTTCATGACAATGGCAGTAATTTGAGCCTTGGAGAAAAGCAAATGATTGCTTTTACCAGAATGATCATTAGAGACCCTCAAATTTTAATTTTAGATGAGGCTACCGCCAATATAGATCAAGGTTATGAGGAGCTATTGCAGGATACCCTGCAAGCAAACCTTGGTCATAAAACCTGTATTATCGTTGCACACCGACTCAATACGATAAAAAGTTGTGATAAGATTTTGGTGTTTGATCAGGGCCGCATTATTGAACAGGGCGATCACGACAGCCTAATAAAGAAAAATGGATATTATGCTAATTTAGTGGAAAGACAGATTCATGGAACATAATTTTCAATCAAAGATATTGGAAAAGGCTCGTTTATCTCGGCATGAAGGAAAAACTCCACTCGTGATTCTTGATATCGACGATACGCTCATTGACTGCCGCTATCGTAAGCAAATCGTACTTAAGGATTTTGCTAATCATTTACCAAAGGATCATCGGTATTATCAAAAACTCATCTCTGTTAATATCGCTTCCATTCACTATCTAATTTCTGACACTTTAAAAGCAATTGAAATAGAGGACAAAGACTTTGAACAGGATATTTATCAGTTTTGGCTATCCCACTACTTTAGCTACGACTATTTAATACAGGATCAAGCCTTTCCAGGCGCAGTCAATTTCGTCAATCAACTGCTAGAAGCAGATATAAAAGTTGTATATTTGACAGCTCGTCACGAATCGGAAATGGGCGCTGGGACTCGCGAGTATTTTCGCTCAAGCGCCTTCCCCTTTGATCGCCCCGAAACCACTCTTATCCTTAAACCAGACCGATCGATACCCGATGCAGCCTTCAAAGCCAGCGCGTTAAAAGAAATTTCCTCAATGGGTGACGTCGTTGCGTCGTTCGAAAATGAGCTCAAACATCTCAACGAAATGGCTGAGTATTTTCCCTCGGGGCTTATGTATTGGCGTGATACACTCCATAGTCCCAATCAACCTGTTCCGCACAAACGGGTAACGAAGCTTCCGAGTTTTGTTTAGTATCATCTTGAGCAATTATCTTTTCTATCTGACAGATTTTTTGATAGGCTCAAGGCAAATTGCAGCAACGGGAGTCTTAAATGAGTCAGTATGTCATTTCCCTTGACCAAGGGACCACGAGTTCACGTGCCATTGCATTTGATAAACGAGGTAATATCGTAGCCTCTGCCCAGGAAGAGTTTCCTCAGATATACCCCGAACTAGGTTGGGTGGAACACAATCCTCAAGACATATGGCAAAGCCAAATCAAAGTAACAAAAGACGTTATGCGAGAGGTTGGTGGCCCCGAAAAGGTATCATCTTTGGGAATTACAAATCAAAGAGAGACAACCGTCATTTGGGAAAAGGCTTCTGGCAAACCAATCTATAATGCCATAGTCTGGCAAGATCGGCGAACAGCTGATTTTTGCGATGAATTGAAGCAACGGGGCCTCGAAAATACCATAAGAGAAAAAACCGGGCTTGTCATCGACGCGTATTTTTCGGCCTCAAAAATTCGATGGATACTTAACGCGATTCCAGGCGCCATGGAAAAGGCTCAAAAAGGCGAGCTTGGATTCGGCACGATGGATTGCTGGTTACTTTGGAATCTCACAGGAGGAAAGGTTCATAGCACGGATGCAACAAATGCCTCCAGAACCATGCTCTATAATATTCATAATCATAGCTGGGATGATGAGTTATTAGAGATATTCGATATTCCAAAAAGTATCCTACCTGAAGTCCAACCTTCCAACGCAATTTTTGGCAAAACTAGCCAGGAGGATCTTGGAGCATCGATCACCATTGCGGGAATAGCGGGGGATCAGCATGCGGCTCTTTTCGGCCAGATGTGCCTAGACCCAGGTTCCGTAAAAAATACCTATGGAACCGGCTGTTTTCTCATGATGAATACTGGCTCAAAACCGATTCAATCAGGTAATAATCTTGTGACCACGATTGGTTGGCAAATAGATAAAGAGACCACCTATGCACTCGAAGGTAGCATTTTCGTTGCCGGCGCATTGATTCAGTGGCTACGAGATGAGCTTTGTATCATTGACCATGCTGATGAAACTGAAGTTATGGCAAACGCCGTGTCCGACAACGGTGGGGTATATATTGTCCCTGCTTTTGTCGGTTTGGGTGCACCATATTGGGATCAATATGCTAGAGGCAGCATTTTAGGACTTACCCGAGGTGCTAACAAAAATCATATTGTGAGAGCAGCATTAGAGGCTATAGCCTTTCAGTCATACGATGTCATACGTGCCATGAATCAAGATTCAGGAATTCCCATTTCGTCACTTAAGGTTGATGGTGGTGCTACAAAAAATGATCTACTGCTACAGATACAGTCTAATTTACTAGACGCCACTGTCATCCGACCACAGATTCTTGAGACAACAGCTCTGGGGGCAGCCTACTTCTCGGGACTTGCAACAGGTTTTTGGAGCGGAATCGATGAGATAAAAGCATTCTGGAAAGAGGATAGGTTATTTACTCCGAGTATCAAAAAAGAGGATAAAGAAACCTTGCTAACCAATTGGAAGAAAGCCGTCCGACACAGTCAGGGCTGGCTTAAAGATGAGTAGGTCGGCAACCACCTAGTGACACACCACAGATATGGCAGTTAAGAATTTACCTGAGGAAAGACGTCTTTTCCGTCGACCCAAAGACGATGTAGATTCCTGTCATCGGCAGAAAAGATTAAAGCGCTTAGTACCTGCTGACTAGACTCGCACTGAGATATTCTTGCTTGCAGGTCTGGTTTAGCTTCTAGGTCGATGACCTGTAAATCGAGTTTTTTTCCTGGCGTCAGCACTCCCACATCATGATCCCACCCAAGCCCTTTTGCACCGCCAACCGTTGCCCAATAGAAAGCCTCTTCCGGAGTAATTTGCTGCCCTCTTAACTTACTGATTTTGATTGCTTCAGCCATTGTCTGCCATAAGGAAAAGCTTGTTCCTGCACCAACGTCAGTCCCAAGACCAATGTTATGACCCTGCAAAATGTGCTCGCGCCCCTCAAACAGGCCACTGCCTAAAAACAGATTCGAGGTAGGGCAGTGGGAAAGCAGACATCCCGCATCTAGCATTCTTTTTTTCTCGTCCGAACTAGTATGAATACCATGAGCCAGTATAGTTTTTTTCCTAAGCAAACTATTGGTCTCATAGACATCTAAATAATCGCGACAGTCGGGAAATAATTGTTTTACCCAGGCGATCTCATCGTGATTTTCCGCGTAGTGGGTCTGGACGTATAAATCGGAGTCTGATTTAGCTAAGTCTCCTAAAGCCTGCAATGCTTCTGGAGTCGATGTCGGAGCGAAACGAGGGCTTAAGGCATATCGGAGTCGATCAGATTTTTTATGCCATTTATTTATGAGTTGTCTTTGGGCATCAATGTCATCCCGCCAATCGCTAAGAAGGTGATCAGGAGCATTGCGATCCATACTCACTTTTCCCGTGATCATCCTGCCACCGGCCTGATCCATCTCCTCAAAAAGGATATTTGTGCTCAAACCACAGGTTGAACCAAACACCACAGAACTTGTCGTCCCATTTCGAAAGAGTTCTCCAATAAATCGTTTTGCAGCTAGGCGAGCTTCGTCTTCTTGATTAATAAAGCGCTCTTCCTGCACAAAAGTATGCTCGCGAAGCCAGTCGAGTAACTCACCTGAATACGCACCAATCATATCCACCTGTGGATAGTGAGTATGGCAGTCTATAAACCCTGGAACCAACAGCTTATCACCGTAATCGTAGATGTCAGCAGCATCTAGATTAAGCGTGTCTTTAGCCACAACGTCCAAAATTTTTCCGGACACCGGCTCAAAAACTATAGCCGTATGAGATTTATCCTCAAGAATCAATTCGTTTTCGAAAGATTGGACTTGAAAAAGTCGACCAACAATTGCCGCTCTATGAACGGCGCTGTCTTTAGGGTGATTCGCTAGCAATTAAATCTTCTCCGATGTCGCACTGTATCGGATGGCTGGAAATTTTTCTTTGAGGAAATTTAGCCTCCACAAATCATCAAGTAAAACTGATTTGTCACCATGCTGGTCCAAGCAAATCAAATGACTCTGAGCTCTAACAAACTCTTCAAGATCTTTTTCGTTATCAGCGTAAACCCATCTCGCAGCACTATAGGGCAGCCCAACAAAGGTCACTTGCACGCCATATTCATGTTGAATGCGGTACTGGACGACATCAAACTGAAGAACACCCACGACGCCAAGAATTTGATCGTTATTATTGATTGGCCTGAAAACCTGCACCGCACCTTCTTCTGAAAGCTGGTCTAAAGCTTTATTTAGTTGCTTGGACTTTAGAGGGTCTTTCAATTGGACCCTAACAAAGTGCTCGGGGGCAAATACTGGTATACCTGTAAAGTGGAGCTTTTCACCTTCCGTCAAGGTATCACCAATTTTAAAAACCCCAGGGTCATGAATCCCGACGATGTCTCCAGCAAAAGCCTCATCCACGAGACTTCTATCCTGCGACATAAACTGAGTCGGGCGCCCAAGCCTTTGATCTTTTTTCAGTCTGACTATATGAGCCTTCATACCTCTAACAAATTTACCGGAGCATATCCGCATAAAGGCCACACGATCACGATGTGATGGGTCCATGTTTGCCTGAATTTTAAAAACGAATGCAGAGAATTTTTTCTCGTAAGGATCCACCTCTCGTTCTGTAGCAGTTCGTGCCAGAGGAGGCGGAGCCATACTAATTAATGATCTTAGTAGGGGTTCGACACCAAAATTATTGAGTGCAGAGCCAAAAAATACAGGTGCAAGTTCGCCCTTCAGGTATTTTTCTAAGTCAAGCCCATCACCGGCACCATCAAGAAGCTCTATCTCTGACATAAGCGTTTCGGCTAATTCTTCGCCTAGCTCATCGATCACCTCTTGGCTATCTAAGCTAAGATCCTTGAGTGGAACTGGCCTTGAGCGCTCAGCATCCTTATCGTAGAGAAGTAACTTGTTCTCCAACCTATGATACACACCACGAAAGCGGCTCCCCATGCCAATAGGCCATGTTATGGGGGTCACACCAATCCCAAGGGTATTTTCGATTTCTTCCAGCAGATCGAAGGGCTCTTTACCTTCACGGTCCATTTTGTTGATGAATGCAATAATTGGTGTATGCCTGAGGCTACAGACTTCAAAAAGCTTTTTCGTCTGGGTTTCGACACCATTCGCACAATCAAGAATCATAAGGGCGCTGTCTACCGCGGTAAGGGTTCGGTAGGTATCCTCGGAAAAGTCCTCGTGACCAGGAGTATCTATTAGATTCATCTCGTGATCAGCGAAAGGAAAATTCATAACCGATGAAGTCACGGAAATACCGCGCTGCTTCTCCAGCTCCATCCAATCCGAGGTGGCAAACTTTTTTGATCGCTTAGCCTTCACAGACCCTGCCATTTTGATGGCTCCACCGTAAAGCAAGAGCTTCTCGGTCATCGTTGTTTTTCCTGCATCCGGATGGGAAATAATCGCAAAGGTACGGCGCTTTTTGATTTGCTGTTCGGTATTCAAGTGTCCCTCAATCCTAGTCGTCACGTCATTATTATGTAGACTTATGTTGGATATCTCAGATCGTCGATATGCGCAACAATCATTAACTTTTATCCAATGTCAGCCGAGTTTTCGTAAAACTAGGTTGGCATGGAAATCAAAGGATGTTAGTATCCAAGCTTAATTAACTTGATCTTTTTGACATAGTAATTTTACAGTTTTTGGGGGCATATTCGTAAAGCTGATATATCACACATAAACATAGCTTTAAGAGTCTGGCGTGACGCTTTGCTTACGACTTGCCTAGCCCCCCCGAAGATCATGCATAATCCGATGATTACGATTTCTTCTTGAGGAGGTTTTTATGAATAATGGTTATGATGGCCCACTTCCCTACGGCCTAACCTATGACGACGTGCTTTTAACCCCTAAACACTCTAACGTCCTCCCCCAGGACACTGATCTGACTTCGCCCCTGACGAAAAACATTAGACTGAAAACTCCCCTGCTCTCTGCCGCTATGGACACCGTCACTGAAGCTGCTACAGCCATAGTCATGGCCCAGGCTGGTGGTATTGGAATCGTTCATAAAAACCAAAGCATCGAAGCACAAGCTGCCGATGTGAAACGAGTTAAAAAGTCTGAGTCAGGAATCGTCACTGATCCCGTCACCGTCAAACCAAATGATACTCTCTCGCAAGTCATTCGCATCATGGAAGAGGTTAATTTTTCAGGCTTTCCAGTGGTTGAGAACGAACGGCTAGTGGGCATTATTACAGGCCGAGATATGCGTTTTGAGAAGGACTTAAGCCTAAAAGTACGTGACGCCATGACCAAAGATGTCATCACCGCCTCAGCTCAAACTAACGCTGATGAGGCTGTTAAGATACTTCACCAACATCGTATCGAAAAGCTTCCAGTCGTTGATTCAGACCAGCGCCTTCTTGGCATGTATACCGTTAAAGATATTCGAAAAGCAAAGAAATTCCCAAATGCCTCTAAGGATGCCGCTGGCCGTCTGCTAGTAGGCGCTACGATCGGAGCCGGAGGAGATTTTCTCGAACGTGCCAAGGCCCTAACCGAGGCCGGCGCTGACGTTATCGTAGTTGACACCGCACACGGGCATAGCCAAGGAGTACTTGACGCCGTAAGACAAGTCAGAGATCGGGTGCCAGGCACTTTCGACCTTATTGCCGGAAACGTTGCTACTGCTGAAGGAACGCTAGCCCTAATTGAAGCGGGAGCTGATGCTGTGAAAGTCGGGATCGGACCTGGAAGTATCTGCACAACGCGCATTGTAGCTGGAATTGGCGTTCCTCAATTCACCGCTGTTCAAAACTGCGCTCGTGCGGCAGCCGAACATGGGATACCTATCATCGCCGATGGGGGTATAAAATTTAGCGGAGATATCGTTAAAGCTCTTGCTGCTGGAGCAGGTGCTGTCATGATTGGATCGCTCTTCGCTGGTACGGATGAGACCCCTGGCGAGTTGATCATCTATCAGGGTAAAAGCTACAAACAATACCGAGGGATGGGTAGCCTAGGCGCTATGAAGCACGGCAGTAAAGACCGTTACTTCCAAGCAGATGTTGAAGATTCGGGAAAACTTGTCCCTGAAGGCATTGAAGGACGGATTCCCTATCGAGGCCCCTTGGCTTCCGCCGTATACCAGCTTGTGGGCGGGATCAAATCTGCCATGGGATATACCGGTGCTGCAAATATGTCCGCCCTGAAAGAAAACGCTGAATTTGTCAGAATTAGCCCTGCCGGACTTAAAGAAAGTCACGTTCATGATGTTTACATCACCAGGGAAGCTCCCAATTACAAACTCGACTAAAAGCCAAACGCGAGAAGGAATCACGAAAATGGATCATCAAAATATCAAAAGACCCGTCGATGACGGCATTCTAATTTTAGATTACGGTTCCCAGTACACTCTTTTAATCGCTAGACGCCTAAGAGAGATTGGAATCTATGCAGAGATCATTGATGGTATTGCGACAAAAGCACCGGAAGACTTCCAATTTCACGGCATCATTTTATCGGGAGGGCCAGACTCTGTTCATACGGAAGACGGGCGGCAGCTTCCTAGTTGGGTTTTAGATGCCAAAAAACCCATCCTCGGAATTTGCTACGGAATGCAACTTCTTGCACAGGAGTTTGGTGGTCAATTACGCTCTGGCGAGGCTAGGGAATATGGCTCTGCAAAGCTCATCCTGAATTTAGAAGATGACTGCAGGGCATCTCAATCACTCAAGAATCTACCTCATGAGCAAACAGTTTGGATGAGCCATGGCGATGATATCAGTCACCTGGAAGATTCTTTTCGCATTATTGGCAAAACAGAAGACGGTGTAATTGCAGCCGTAGCGCACAAGGAACTTCCCTTGTTGGGTCTTCAGTTCCACCCCGAAGTTCAGCATTCCGATCATGGAAAAGACATACTCGAAGCCTTTGCAGTCGGAGTTTGTAGCGCCAATATTAATTGGCAAGCTGACGATGTTGTCAAGGCGACCATTAAGTATGTCAAGGATACTGTGGGTGAAGGCAATGTGCTCATGGCAGTGTCCGGAGGAGTCGATTCGACTGTCGCAGTCTGCCTCCTAACCGAAGCACTTGGCGCTGACAAAGTGACTGCAGTATTTGTTGATCATGGCCTGTTGCGCAAAAACGAAGCCGAATGGGTGCATGAGAAAATCACTGCCATGGGCGTTCATTTGGAAGTCCTAAATCGTCGAGAGTCCTTTTATGAAGCCCTCGCCGGCGTCGATGATCCCGAACAAAAACGAAAAATTATCGGTAGAAAGTTTATTTCAGAATTCGAAGCCTTTGCGAAAGAAAGGTCTGGCTTTACCCACCTAGGTCAAGGGACTCTGTACCCAGATGTCATCGAATCGGCAGGCCATGGTGCTGGGGCTAAAGTCATCAAAAGTCATCACAATGTCGGTGGACTTCCCGAAAAACTTCATCTTGCTCTCGTAGAGCCATTTCGATATTTGTTTAAAGACGAAGTTCGTGTCGTTGGCCGCCGCATAGGAGTACCAGACGAGCTCGTGGACCGTCACCCTTTTCCAGGACCGGGATTAGCCGTTAGGATCCTTGGAGCCATTGAAGAGGAAAAAGTTAGGGTACTGCAAGATGCTGATGATATTTTCATCAAAAAACTGCGAGAATTCGATCATTACAACGACGTCTGGCAGGCTTTTGCCGTACTATTACCGGTAAAAACTGTGGGAGTTATGGGAGACAACCGAACCTACCAATGGACATGCGCTCTACGTGCAGTATCAGCCACAGATGGCATGACTGCAGGTGTCAGCGATCTTCCCTTGGAATTTTTGGTAAAAGTATCCGACGAAATCGTTCGAAAAGTAGACGGTATCAATCGCGTCGTATACGACATAACAACTAAGCCACCAGCAACTATTGAATGGGAATAATGGACCAAGCGCAAGAGAATCCAAACAGCATAGCACAGCTGCATGTCCACTCCGAGTACTCGCTCCTTGACGGGGCGAACCGCATCTCAGACCTTATCAAAAAAGCCAAAAGCCAGGGCCATACTGCCCTGGCCATGACCGACCATGGCAACATGTTTGGGGCCATCGAGTTTTATGGCAAATGCAAAGATGCCGACATTAAACCGATTTTGGGCGCAGAGCTTTATTGGGAAGGTCAAGACGCTACCAAAGCTTATCGGAAAGATCTCCTCAAGGACGGGAGCCTACAAGCCTTTCATTTAGTCGTTCTAGGAAAGTCGCTGGACGGTTATCGTAATTTATGTCGATTGGTATCCTCGGCCTACCTGCGCGGCGAACAAACTGATCAGGGAGTGTCTGTAGTACCGCCACAGTCCTTAGAAGATAACGCCGGAGATATTATTGCACTGAGCAGCTGTCTTCACGGAGAGTTCGGCTTTTTAGTAAGTGAGTTAGCTCGCACCTGCGAGAATCCAGTTGCTGCGTTAGAAGACTTGCAAAACCCTATTTCTAAAGCCTTGCATGAGCACGTTCAGTTCATGAAACGCGTCTTTGCACCGGGTCACTATTTTATTGAGATCACAGATAATAACCTGCCAATTCAAAAGGCCTTGTTACCGGTCCTGGTAGAATGTGCTAAATATTTCGAACTACCACTTATTGCAACATCGGATTGTCATTACCTGGAAAGAGACGACACCGAAGCCCACGCTGTCCTGACGGCAGTTAAAAATGATTTAAAGATCTCTGACATATCCCAGCGCAACAAAGAAGCCGAGTTTCATTTTTTTGACAACGAGGAGATGCTGGCAAAGTACGGGCAGTGGCCCGAGTCCATCGCAAATATCGCAAACATCGTGGATCAGTGCCATATCAACTTCGAGTTTGGTGAATACTTCCTGCCAACTTTCGATGTACCAGAAAACGAGAGTGAGACGGATGCGCTGATTCGGTTTTCGAAAGAAGGTCTTGAAGAGCGACTAGTACATTTGCGTAAACTATACGGCAAAGAATTAGATGAAGAGCGAGAGAAAGTCTATTGGGAAAGGCTGGATTACGAGCTCAATGTCATTAAGAAAATGGGATTTCCTGGATATTTCCTTATTGTCCAGGATTTTATCAACTGGGCAAAAGATAATGATATTCCCGTAGGTCCAGGTCGTGGATCCGGCGCTGGATCCCTGGTGGCTTACGCACTAAAAATTACCGATTTAGACCCGCTAAAATTTAATCTAATATTTGAACGCTTTCTCAATCCCGAACGAATTTCTATGCCCGATTTTGACGTCGATTTTTGTCAGGAAAGACGGGATGAGGTGATCCAATATGTGACCAAAAAATATGGTGAGGATAACGTTGCCCAAATTACAACATTTGGAAAAATGAAGGCAAAAGCTGCCCTCCGTGATGTTGGCCGTGTATTGGAGCTAGGTTATGGTCGAGTCGATCGTATTGCCAAACTTATCCCAAATGAACTCGATATCAAACTTCAGGAAGCACTAGACAAAGAGCCTCGGATTTATCAAGAAGCTAAGCGCGATGATATGGTCCAAAAAATGATCGAGTTGGGACTTAAATTAGAGGGGCTCAGTCGTCATACCTCCGTTCACGCAGCGGGGGTTGTCATTTCGGAAGGGGGAATGGAAAACTATGTCCCTGTCTACAAATCAGAAGACGGCGCACTCATCACCCAATACGAAATGAAAAACGCTGAAAAAGTCGGACTAGTGAAGTTCGACTTTCTCGGACTCAAGACTCTAACTGTAATCCAAAAGGCCGTAAAGCTTATTCAAGTCGAAAAAGACCCTAACTTTAATATAGAGACTATAGACCTTGAATCTAAACCTGTATACGACCTGATCTCTTCCGCTGCTTCCATAGGTATTTTCCAGTTAGAAAGTACTGGTATGCAAGCCCTATTGAGTAAGCTAAAACCTTCGCGTTTTGAAGATATTATCGCCGTTGTGGCTCTTTTCCGTCCTGGCCCACTTGGCTCTGGAATGGTGGATGATTTTATCGAGCGAAAACATGGACGTCAGGAGATTGTTTATACTCATCCTAATCTCGAATCAATTTTAGATGATACCTACGGTATTATTTTGTACCAGGAACAAGTTCAAAAAATAGCTGCCTCTCTCGCCTCATATTCCCTAGGTGAAGCTGATCTTTTACGCCGTGCAATGGGTAAAAAGAAACCCGAGGAGATGGCAAAACAAAAAGTTCGTTTCATCTCTGGTTGCGAGAAAAACAAAGTCGATGGCGCCATCGCTGAAGAGCTATTTGAGCTCATGGCTAAGTTTGCTGCCTATGGATTCAATAAATCTCACTCAGCAGCTTACGGTCTAGTGAGCTACCAAACGGCTTTCCTCAAAACATATTATCCTGAAGAGTTTATGGCTGCCATCATGACCTGCGATCTTGATAATACCGATAAAATCGTCCGTTACATAGAGGAGTGTAGACGGATGAAATTTAAGATCTTTCCGCCCGATATCAATCGCAGTAAACTCGAGTTTGATGTCCCGGGAAAAAAATCAGTAGGCTACGGCTTAGCGGCTATCAAAGGGGTAGGTGGCTCGTCTCTTGAAGCCATAGTTAAAGAGCGGCAAACAAATGGTCCTTACGCATCACTTACGGATTTTGCCAAACGTATTAACCTCGCGAGAATCGGTAAAAAGACCATTGAATTACTTGTTCAGGCTGGCGCACTAGATAGTTTCAGTAAATCGAGAGATGCCTTGGTCGCCGTGATTCCTGAAATGGTCAAGTTTTCAGATAGTCATCATAGCAATAAATCCCAAGGGCAAATGCTACTCTTTGAAGATGATGATGTTGAAGATAACATGGTAGATATTGCTTCTTTCGAACAGAAGATTTTAGAAAGTGAGTCTCAGCTTTCACAACTCGAATGGCTACTTTCCGAGAGAAAGAATCTTGGCGTTTTCCTCAGTGGTCACCCCATCGATCTTTATGAAAACGATAGTAAACGGTTCGGGCAGCTAAAGATAAAAGATATCCCCACTAAAGTTGGATCAAAGGATATTTTAATAGTTGCATTTTTGTCAGGCGTTTCTGAGCGTCTAACTAAAACAAATAAAAAAATGGCTTATATTCAGCTAGAAGATGAAACCGGCTCATGGGAAACTGTCATGTTTGAAAAAGATATTCCCGACGAGTGGCCTCAGACTAATACGGTGGTCCAAGCCAAGGGCTCGATATCCAAATCTTATGATGGCACTTCCATTAATTTCAAACTTGAACAGATTTTTCCTCTCGAAGAAATCCGTAGGGAAATGGTTCGCTCAGCCACCATCGACATCCACACAGGCAAGGTTCAAGATCTTTCCAAAAAAGATATAGATGAACAGAAAAAACGGATAAAACGTGTTGCCGAAATTCTTAAGCGATATCCTGGCAAAACTCCCGTACGATTTCACTTAAACTATGCTAATGTTAAGGTCCGCATTAAAGCAGAAGATACCGGAATCGATCTGTGCGATGGTTGCTATCAGAAAATTAGGGACCTCAACAAAGAGAATATTTACATCCACTACTGAAAGGAGGAATCTTTTTGATCGTCAGATACAAAAAACTCCTCGGTATAGGATGTCTACTTATAGTAATCATTTTGACCTCTTTGTGGTTGATGATTCCACCGGTTTGGCAGCTAGAAAGCGGCCCCATTAGCGTCGTCCGCTGGCCTAAAACCGGTGAAGAGGTTTTTTCGGTAGGTCCTTCCGAGAAACGCTGGTTTCCGATTGAAAAGGTTTCCTTTCATCTCGTTCATGCCATCCTAGTGAGTGAAGATGCAAGATTTTATGATCACAGAGGGATAGACTGGGTCGAGGTGGGTGAGAGTATCGAACTCAACCTTGACGAAAGACGTTTTGCCAGAGGTGCCTCAACAATATCTCAACAAGTCGTAAAAATGGCATTTTTATCCTCAGATAAAACGATCATTCGAAAAATCAGAGAAATCTTAGGAACGATCATTCTCGAGAGAATCCTTAGTAAAGAACGCATCCTTGAGTGGTATCTCAATCTAGTACCTCTTGGCGACGGTGTCTATGGGATCAGCGAAGCAGCAGAGCACTACTTTGACACCTCTGTGGAGCTTTTGACTATACAGCAAAGTGCAAACTTAGCTTTAGTCATTCCCAGTCCCAACGCATGGTCAGTTGGGTTGAGACAGAAAAAACTCACTGACTTTGGTCATGAAAGGTATCATCTCATCATCCAAAGGATGTACGAACAATCCTACATTACTGAGACCTTAAAGCGCGCTGCCCTAGCCACTGGCGATTTTGGTAGGCCCGTTAAGGTTCCCGAATGATTACTCAGGACACATCTATCATGAGCGATAGCCATATTAAGATTAGGACAGCCAAAAACTGGCAGGGAAAAGAGCCCTTCTTTGTATTTCAAAGTAGTTTTTCAGGAATTAAGAAGGAAGATCTTTTCATTAAAAAGTTCTTTGTGGAACTAGATACAAGACAAGCTAGCTTCGGCATCAGACTTTGTGAACAAAAACCGACCAATCTTGCTACTCAAGGTGGGATGGTAAACATGATGCGTAAGTATTGTAAGGGAGCTACCATTGGTGAAATTAGCAAAGATCATTCCAACGGTAATCTTTGGCTCACCCTATTTTCCCAGGGCCAAGTTTATTATTTGCTGCTCGCAAAAAGTCGACCACCGGAACTATCACTAATTGATCCCGAAGGTATCTCTCTAATGCGTCTTGGAATGAAAGGAACGTTCACCAAAAAGAGTCGATACGAAGGAGAACTCCCAGCAAATAATGAAAAGATCACTTCGATAAAGTCAGAACTCATCGCTGCTTTCCGTGAAGAGATTCTTGCGAAACAGGCTCAAGAGGAAGAATCCGAAGATCTTGGCGAAGACCATGACGAATCTGATGAACTATCGCAAACTCAGCGCCAACTTTTGCAGAAGCTTAAGCGCAAACTAAAAACTTACCAAAAGGCTTTGGATAAGCAAATCTCCCAGACTCCAACATCGGAATCCATCGAAGAGTCCTCCCTAAAAGCCACAATGTTGCAAAACTTTGGCTACTTAGTTAAAGATGGGCAGTTTGAATTAGATCTACCAAAAGAGATTTCGGGGCTAACCTCAGATTTGACGATTCCTCTAGATCCGGAGAAGAATCTTGGCGCCAATATAGAAGCCTACTTTGTAAAGGCAAAAAAACAAAAACGGTCTCTTGAAATGGGGACCAATATGATTGAGAGAAATCGTATTGAGGTCAAGCAACTCAAATCAACAATTGATAGTGTCAAGTCTCCCCTTGAACACTATCGAACTCTGGAAATAGCCGAGTCCTACAAGATCAGGCTTAGCACTCAAGTCTCTCAAAATAAAAATAAACTGGAGTCCGTTAGCAAACCTTACAAGGAATTTCGGAGTTCAGACGGACACAGAATTCTAGTAGGTAAGGGCCCTAAAGAAAATGATGAGCTAACGAAATCCGCCAAAGCCAACGACTATTGGATACACACAGCCGGCGTCGCCGGAAGTCATGTCATTATACCAGTAACTAAAGAGATTAAATCGTCACTTCCCGAGCCGCTCCTCAAAGCAGGAGCTATTTTGGCGATACACTACTCAAAATTTAAGGGCGATCAGGCTGGTGAGGTGTACTTAGCGCGCCGCAGTGAGATCAAAAAGCAAAAGGGCATGCCTCCCGGACTTTGGAATGTGGAGCGATGTAAAACAGTTTTTATCCGCTATGAGGCTAAGGAGCTCAAGCAACTCCTAGATTCTATGATCCAAACAGGAAGCTAATTCAGAAAATCTGGCGAACTTTGGTTAAACAAGCCCTATTGAACTAGCCCAAATCCTATTCTCATGTTATGGACCAGGAGTACCCACATGACTTAGGAGGAAAAGATGGAGTTAAAAGTTGGGGTAGTCGGTGCTACTGGAATCGCGGGTCAGCAGTTTTTGACGGCCTTGGACCAGCACCCCTGGTTCAAAGTCGAAGTATTAGCCAGTTCGCCAAGATCTGCTGGAAAAACCTATGAGGATGCCTTGAAAACCCAAGAGGGGCGCATTAACTGGTGGCAAAACGAACCGATTCCCAAACGATTTAAATCCATGGTCCTTAAACAGGCAAAAGACATTGATACCAGTGCTTTAGACCTTATATTTACAGCAGTCGAATCCGACGCTGCCAAAGAACTTGAACCTATTTTTGCCAAAGATATTCCTACCATTTCTACGGCAAGCGCCTATCGGATGGAAGACGATGTCCCTCTTTTGATACCGGGAATCAACTCTGAGCAAATGAGTCTTATTGCTCACCAACAAGAAAAGAGGGGTTGGAAAGGGTTTATCGTTCCGATACCCAATTGCACAACTTACGGTTTGGCTAGTTCCTTAGCCCCAATCGATCGAGAGTATGGCGTCAAGGGCGTAATAATGACATCTCTGCAGGCGACTTCTGGAGCTGGTCGAAACGGCGGCGTTTTGTCTCTCGATATGATTGACAACCTCGTCCCCTATATTCCCGGGGAAGAAGCCAAAGTTGAAAAAGAAACTCAAAAAATCCTTGGTAGCTTAGGTGGGGGCGTATCGGTTACTCCCGCTGATTTTGGCGTGAGTTGCACCTGCACCAGAGTTCCTGTTACTGACGGCCATACCGAAACAGTCTTTGTGGCTACGGAAAAGCCCGTGGATATCGAAAACCTAAAGAAAGCCTATGCTGACTTCAATACAGGGCTAAAGGAACTACCTAGCGCTCCTGAAAGCCTTTTTACGGTTCACGAAGACCCGTTTCACCCGCAGCCTCGCATTGATCGCGATAAGGACGGAGGGATGTCAACACACATCGGAAGAATGCGCATTGATAACGTTATGGGAGGAGTAAAATTTGTTATGCTATCCCACAATACGAAAGCAGGAGCCGCCAAAGGCGCTATCCTAGTAGCGGAAGAACTCGTCATCAAAGGCATCATTAGGTCAAACTAAACTTTTTGATAGCTATGGTGAGTATGGTGAGACTAAAATAACCAAATGGATATCAACTTCGGGACTCGTGTGACACACGGGTCCCTTGTTTTATATAGACTTGCAGAATCTGAATAGCTGCTGGCGTCAGCCCGCTTATCCGCGAGGCCTGGCCTAAGCTGCGAGGGCGATGTTTTTTCAATTTTTCCACTGCTTCGCGACTCAGACCTGGTAACTCGTCATACATAAAAGTGTCGGGGATTTTGACTTTTTCCAACTGCTCACTGCTGCGAATGGCTTTTTGCTCGCGATCTATATAGCCCTGGTATTTAAGCTCGATTTCTAGGCGTCGCAGAATATTTGGTCGGGCTTTCGCAAGAACTGGAACCTTAGATTTCAATTCGTCGATTTTTATCTGCGGTTTCCGCAATAATAGTTCAAGCTTGGTCCCATTATTATCTTTGCTGCTCAACATATGAGACGGAACATCAAAGGGTCCTATAGGAGTTTCCGCGACGAACTTGTGAAGGCCCAACAGCTCATCTTGACGCTTAAGATAAGCCGCATAATCCTCATCAGTAATTAGACCTAACTCCCTACCGATGGGAGTCAATCGTGTATCTGCATTGTCCTCTCGCAAAAACAAGCGATGCTCAGCTCTTGAGGTAAACATGCGATAGGGCTCTTTCGTGCCTTTATTCACTAAATCATCAACAAGAACACCAATATAAGAGTCTGAACGCTTCAAAATTAAAGGTTCGTCCCCTCGAATACTTAATACAGCATTGACACCTGCGATTAAGCCTTGTGCGGCGGCCTCTTCATATCCAGTTGTGCCGTTTATCTGCCCTGCTAGAAACAGATTGGCTACCCGTTTCGTCTCGAGGCTATAGTCTAACTCGGTAGGGTCCACGAAGTCATATTCGATCGCGTATCCGGGCCTCATGATTTCGGCTTTTTCCAAACCTTTTACAGTGCGAATAAACTTGACTTGAGCCTCTAAAGGAAGCGAGGTCGACAGACCATTGGGGTATACCTCACAGGTGTCGTAACCCTGGGGCTCAAGAAAGACTTGATGAGATAAACGATCTGGAAACTTTTTCACCTTATCTTCAATTGACGGGCAGTACCTAGGACCGATTCCTGTAATGTCCCCGCTGTACAACGGAGATTCGGAAAGGTGATCAGTGATAACCTTATGGGTCGCTTCGTTCGTATGAGTGATATGCATGGGGATCAGATTCTGGGTGATAGCATCGGTGCTAAAACTAAAGGGAATAATATCCTCATCGGAGTGCTGAACCTCACAAACGTCCCAATTTATCGTTTTTGCGTCCAATCTAGGCGTCGTCCCTGTCTTAAGTCGCCCTACCCGAAAGTCCATCGAGCGGATAAATTCTGCAAGTCCCACCGAAGCAGGATCCCCCGCGCGGCCTGCCACGATTTTCTTTTGCCCGATATGAATTAGACCGTTCAGGAATGTTCCGCTTGTGATCACTACTTTGTGACCTAAAAAGTCACCATAAATCCCTGTTTTGACTCCTTGTACGTGAGTTTTCCCATCGATCTGTGTCGTGATCAAACTTTCTACTGTGTCCTGCCTTACAGCTAGATTAGGGGCATTCTCAACCACATGTTTCATATGCCTTCGATAAAGGTCCATATCCGCCTGAGCTCGAGATGACCATATTGCCGGACCCTTAGTTCTATTTAGTATGCGATATTGAATACCTGTCGCATCAATAGCCTTAGCCATTTGACCGCCTAAAGCATCGATTTCTTTGACCAAATGTCCTTTTGCTGTGCCTCCAACGGCTGGATTACAGGACATGGCGGCTATTTTATCCAAGGATTGAGAAATCAGTAGTGTTTTGGACCCCATACGCGCTGCAGCAAGAGCCGCCTCGCAGCCAGCATGCCCCGCACCCACAACAATGACATCATATATTTTCATTAACTGTCTCCGGCGTAGAACTTTTTACCAGTCAAATTTTATCTGATCAATCGTACTAGCCAATACCGTCATTAAATACAAGCTAATCTTATCGCACTTCGGAATAAACGGTAAATCTCGCTGCTTTCGCACTAACTGGCCAGCTAGTCACAGATTTTGTTATAGAGAGTTTGCACTAAACATACCGCAAGAGGTAACTCGGGAAATCTCTGAATTCTTGCTATTTTCCGCCCTATCCGGTAATTGTGTTGTCACGTCTGACCTTTATGACTTCAATCGCTGGAGACGTAGCTAAGACAACCTATCAAGAGGAAGGATACCTATGGCTATCTTTGAACAAATTTCCGGTACGGGACACGAGCAAATTGTTTTCTGCAACGATAAAGCAACCGGTCTCAAGGCAATCATTGCTGTTCACGACACGACACTCGGACCAGCCCTCGGTGGATGCCGCATGTGGGACTATAAATCGGAAGAAGAAGCCCTAGAAGATGTCCTAAGACTTTCTCGAGGCATGACTTACAAAGCTGCAGTTTCTGGACTCGCACTTGGTGGCGGTAAGTCTGTCATCATCGGAGACCCAAAAAAACTAAAGAGCGAAGCTCTCTTCAGAACCTTCGGTCGATTCGTCGATAGTCTCGGCGGACGCTATATCACTGCAGAAGATGTCAATATTCGCGTAAAAGATATGGAGCAAGTTGCTCTTGAGACTAACTTCGTCACTGGTATAAATTCGCGAGTCGGCGGTTCTGGTGATCCCTCACCGGTAACGGCATGGGGCACCTTTAATGGACTCAAAGCTTCCGTTAAGCATCAACTAGGAAAAGACAGTGTTAACGGACTCAAGGTTGCTATCCAGGGTACTGGCGCTGTCGGTGGTCATTTAGCGAGATTTTTAGCAGATGAAGGTGCTGAAGTTTTTGTTGCTGACATCAACGAGAAAAAAGTCGACGCGCTGGTCAAAGAAATCGGCGCTAAGCCCGTTGAACTTAGTAAGATCCACTCGCTAGAGGTTGACGTATTTGCCCCTTGTGCCTTGGGTGGGTGTCTGAACGACGAGACCATCCCTCAGCTCCAGACTCAGGTTATCGCGGGAGCAGCAAACAATCAGTTACTCGACGAAACCAAGCATGCAGCCATGCTAAAAGAGCGGAATATCCTCTACGCGCCAGATTATGTCATCAATGCTGGCGGCTTGATTAACGTTTACCAGGAACTCCAAGGCTATGACCCGGAGGCAGCAAGAAAACGTGCTGCAGGCATCTACGATACCCTACTAAGTATCTATGAAACAGCCGACAACCAGGGCATAACAACCCTTCAAGCATCTGACAAGATTGCTGACGACCGTATCAATTCCGTTGGCGGCATGAAGGATTTGCGGAATACTGCTGAGAACCAACTCTGGATCAATGCGTAACGATTAAGGCTTAAGCCTTCTGACATCATATAGTGGGGCAGAATCCAGCCCCACTGTTAAAGAGCCTGACTAGTCTACCAGAAAAGCAATACCACCGGCCTTCACAGAAACCTTCTCAAAACCTGACACTTTGCCATTTGTTTGAATCTTCACACGATGTTCACCAGCATCAACCGGCACGCGAGAGATAAAAAACATACTCGGAAGCAAGGTCCAAGAACGGGTATCAGCGGTTTCCGTAACCGCACCAAAAATATTACCAGCAATCTGTCCTAGGGGTCCGAATTCTTTGGCAGCCTGCTGTGTCAGTTGACTTTTTAGAATCAAACGTGCGCCTGCCTTAAGCGTGAGACGGAGTCTTCGGTCTTCCAGAGTTTTTGAAGCAATTTGATCAAGATTTTGACTAAGATCTGCAGGGGAGAATTTATTACCTTCTACAGTGATTCCTGTTTTCCCAAAGGCATAGGTAGATTTCGGCCTGATGATGGGAAACGAAAACCTTACGATTTCTTTGCCAATCGGCAACACAAACTCCTCCCTCATTTTCGTGGCAATATTCCCGGCAGTATGGATCACAACAATCTCTCCTTTACCTCTCGGTAAGGGGCGAGTCGCTCCTAGAATCCTTGGAAAATTAGCCTTAAGTCGTTTCAAATCATCGTTTCTCCCGCGTTTCTTGTACAATCGCGCGAGAGCTTCGAGTAAGCTTCTGGGAGTTTCCGTCTTAAAAAGCTTTTGGTAGGCACCCTCGTAAGTTTTCACAGCCTTACGATAATCGACTATGGCCGAATCTATCTCTCCGCGACTCTCGTAGATCATTCCTGCCAAATATCTGGCAAAAGCGTCCTCGCTGTAACGGTTTTTCTTTTCGTATTCTTGGTTAATCTCATTCAGGCGCGTATTGATTCGTCTGGCCTCAACCCGAGCTGCCGCCAGGTCATTCTCTTTGAGAAACGAGAGAGAAAGCATGGCATGAATCGCAACTTTTTCAAAATCTTCGCCACCGTAAGCCTGAGCCGACTCGTTAAATATATAAGTTGCCGCCTCCTTTGATACGGAAACTGTGTAAAGCTCATCAACGACTTTATCTGCTTTGATTAAAGCTGCCCTTGACTCTTTTGTCCGCCCCATGGATTCGAGGATCTGTGATTTTTCGAGGAGATACAGTAGTCGATTTTTACCATTAGGTTTAATGGGAGACTTATCTAGCGCCGCTAGAGCTCTCTCATAGGAGCTGGAGCGGTAGGCAATCTTCATCTCCTTGATATCTTCCTGGTAGGAGGCGCACTGCGTCACTCCGAGAAGTAGAACAAATAGAAAAGCACCCCGAAGGATGCTGTAAGTATTTCGTCTCATATCAACCAGCCTCACCAGCTAGATCCCGACCGCTTAAAACGCTTTTTGATAAGTTCTTTTCCACTCCAAGAGATTTCTGTGGTTTCAAGATTGGTCAAAGTCATTGCAGTCTGGTAGGTCACTGTCTTCAATCCACCTTGGCTATGCACGGAGCTGGATATCGCTCCACCAAATAGAAAATCCGCACCAATTTGCTTACCGGCGGACTTTCTAGTGTTGGCCGCCGTGGTTCCAGAGTTTTGGTATTTAATCTCTTCGAGAATTTGCTTGCGCCGTTTGTTGTTCAGGTAACGAACTTTTCCCGAGTTAATCAACTCATCGCGGATAAACTCCGACAAAGCTTTGGTATCTATATGCTCATCTGTACGATTCTCAATGTCATCAACAATGACGACTGGTCGCTTTTTGGTTCGTGCCCGATACTCCACAAGCCATGGTTTCGTTAGTACGGAATTTACGATAGTTTGAGCAGTCTTTCGCGCATCCGTCTCATTCCACTTATCGTCTACGATCTCTGCTTTGGCAGGATCGCTATAGTTACCCTGGAAACTGGGGGCACAGGCAACAAGTCCAAGAGTCAATGCCGATAAACTTACGAAATTACGTATAAAGAAATTTGATTTCAACATTTTCACAACCTTTCGCTTACTAGATAATTTATGCCGGCAGTAGACGCCTTGCGCAGTGTTATCATACATAGGTTATGTTAGATGACAAAGAGGTAAGCGACAAGATGCTGAGAATATACTTCGCCTTAGCCGGATTCATCGTGGGTTTATCCGGGGTTGCGCATGCTAAGTTAAACGAAAGAGCTGTCTTCCTCAACGGCGTCGATATCTCAAGTGCTAAGCATCAAATCTTAGAGGGCGTAACAGTTCGAATTGACGGCACTGGCCAGATCTTTATTGAAGCACCTCACTACGAAGTCAACGAAGAGAGCACATACATCCCACTCAGCACCTGGAGTAACGAAACTTTGGGGCTTCCCCAGCACAAAAAACCAACCACAATGAGAGGAGCCGATGCCGGGATTGATCGAGGCTTGTCCAGACAGCTAAAAAACGCTAAACCAATAGGTAAGAGCACGCCACGGACTTCAAACAAGCCAAGGATTCCCGATGACCAACCTGCATCAGCGCTACCAGACGATCAAAACCAAAATCGAGAGCCTAACGGCCAATAATCGTCCAACACCCAGACTTCTTGCGGTGAGTAAGCGACATCCAGCCAGCGCAATCAAGGAGGTCTTTGATGCTGGTCACGATTACTTTGCCGAAAACTACGTGCAGGAGTTAGAGGGAAAGGTCGTCGAACTTTCGCACCTACCAATCCGCTGGTCGTTCATCGGTCGACTTCAATCCAACAAAATCAAAAAGCTCGTTAAGGTAAGCGACGAAATTCAAACAGTCGCAAGCGAAAAGCATGCACGACTCATCGCTCAGGCAGCTGCATCGGAAAACAAAAGCCGATTTCCTATTTTTATTTCCGTCAATGCAGGAAACGAAGCAAATAAGGACGGCCTGCCTATGTCAAATATCGATAGTTTTGCCAAATTTGTAACCACTGAATTACCTCAACTGAGTCTGCAGGGTCTCATGGCCATCCCTCCGGCCTCTTATAACGATGAAGCCTTCCCGGGACTTGTCGAGCTATATCAAGATCTGCGAAACCTAGCTGACAATACCGGAGCGGGGCTTCTGTCGTTAGGAATGAGCAACGATATGGCACTTGCGATTCGTCACGGAACCGATATCCTAAGAGTCGGAACGGCTGTATTCGGCCCGCGCCAAGCATAAAATAATGCAAATCGATAATATTTATCAACAACGACTCATAAAAACACCCACACATCATCGGAAATTTCATGACCAACCCCCTTTTTTCCAACAACGGATTACCTCCCTTTGAAATGATCAAACCCAGCCATGTTGTTCCTGCAGTCACCCAGGTCATTGAGGACAACTTAAAAAAGCTCAAGTTGGTTGATCAAGTTCAGGAGAGCCCTACATGGGAAACCGTTATGCAACCAGTAGAAGACATCCTTTACAGCCTTCATCTGGTATGGCATCCCGTCACTCACCTTATGGGTGTCAAATCTAGCTCCGAGCTAAGGGATGCGCAAGAAACCGCTCAGTCAAAAGTCGTTGACTTTGAGCTGAGGCTCGCACAGAGCGAGGGATTGGCTGAAAATCTTACAAAACTAAAATCGAGCTTGGAATGGGATAACCTGACCCTAGCCCAAAAACGCATTGTTGACTTGCGATTGCTCAATGCTCGCCAGTCAGGCATCAACCTAAAGGGCAAAGAGCGGGACAGATTTAATGACATTTCAAAACAGCTGTCGCGATTAGAAACCAAGTTCTCGAATAACCTTCTCGATGCGACGAAAAGTTTCCACATGATCATAGAAAGCCCTTCCTCGCTTGAAGGGGTTCCGCACAATTACTTAGAGCTATGGTCATCCCGTTACGCCGAAAAATTCCCTGACCGTGATACTTCGGCGGATGTTGGCCCATGGTTAATCACCCTGGATGCTCCCAGCTATGGCCCTTTTATGAAGCTTTCCCCAGATAGGGAAAAACGACGAGAGCTTTTTCACGCATACGCGACCCGTGCCTCTTCGGGGGAACTTGATAACTCTGGATTGATTTTGGAAACCCTTAGTTTGAGACAAGAGCTTAGCCATCTGGTTGGATACGACTCCTTCGCCGAACTGATCCTCTCTGGCCGAATGGCTAAAAAAGTAGATCAGGTGGAACACCTACTCAGGGATCTCAAAACTCATTTTTATCCGGCAGCGGAAAAAGAGTTAGCTGCCATCAAAACCCATGCAAAAGAGTTGGGCTTAACTGACTCCTTGCAGCCTTGGGATTTGAACTATTACAAAGAAAAGGTGAAAAATTTCCAGCTGAATTTCTCAGAAGAAGAATTAAGACCCTTTTTCCCATTCAAAAAGGTTTTACAAGGTCTTATCGAACACTGTGAATCTCTGTTTTCCATCGACATCAAAAAACGAAGGCAGCAACCCGAAGTCTGGGACCAAGCCGTTGAGTATTACGACATTTACGACGAGAACGGGACATTGATTGCTGGATTCTATCTGGATCCCTATGCACGACCAGCAAGCAAACGGGGTGGTGCGTGGATGGACGATTGCGCCAGTAAACTTTACTTTAGAGGCCAGGAACAAATCCCTATTGCTTACCTCGTATGCAATAGCAGTATGCCTGTTGCAGACAAACCGGCACTTCTCAGTTTTCGTGAGGTACAAACGCTCTTTCATGAATTCGGTCATGGGCTTCAGCATATGCTCACAGAAATTTCATTTTTGGAGGCATCAGGAATCAATGGTATCGAATGGGACGCTGTTGAGTTACCAAGCCAATTCATGGAGAACTGGTGCCTGCAAGCCGATGTTCTAGAGTCCATCTCAGAGCACTATGAGACCAAAGCAACTCTGCCAAAAGAACTAGTGGATAAACTCATCCATAGTAAGAATTTCGATACTGGACTCATGACGTGCCGCCAACTTCATTTTGCCATGATTGATATTGACCTGCATAAATCTCGAGACAATTCTCGGCATACAGACGTATTCGCCCGTAGCCTTGAGCTCGCGAAGGTCGCTAGCCCAGCTCCGGTTTACGATCAAGACCGCTTCCTTTGCTCGTTCTCACATGTATTCGCTGGTGGTTATGCTTCCGGCTACTACTCTTACAAATGGGCTGAAGTTCTCTCTGCAGATGCATTTGGCAGATTTGAGGAGGAGGGTCTAGGGAAATTAGAAACGATCAAAAAAGTTGGACGAGCTTTTAGATCGACTATCATGGCCAAAGGCGGTAGCGCCGATCCCATGGCAATTTTTCAAGAATTTCGAGGAAGACCGCCTAAAATCGATGCCTTACTTAGGCATAATGGGCTAGAATCATAACGGTTCGCTCCACATTACCTCTCACGTAAAGGAAAGTTATTCATGGATGTAGCTATGGTGAACGGCATAAGGGCAGTCATCGAGTATCTGTTACAATTTGCCATGTTGCTGGTGTTTGTCTCTATTCTGGTCAGCTTCGTCGGCGACAGCAGCAATCAAATTGTACAAATGATATATGCGATCACAGAGCCTATGTACCGTCCTATCAGAAAATTTACTAAGAACATCCCAGGGCCATTTGATTGGGCGCCTTTCATTGTTATACTAATTATTATTTTTCTCCAAAATAGCATCGTAGCCTGGATGAGAGGTTATGGCTAAACAACTTCGACCTGCTAAGGGTCGGACATGCTATCGAGGTAAGATTGCGAGACAAGATTTCCACCTTACTTGCCCTGCTGACTGTAGCCGCATCAGTCGGCTACCTAATGCGCACCATCGAACCTAGAATCCAAGATTTACGACGTTCCTTTGATCCTTATGCTCCACCACCCTTGTCCGATTTATCCCCCAACCTCATCCAATTCATGACTCTAGGGCACAAACATGTTTACGACGACTTTATCAATCTCTGGTTGCTGCAAACCCTCATGGACGAACGACTTGACACTAACACTGGTGCGATGCTTTCAAGCATTCGAGCTGTTATAAAGCATCGACCAAAATTAGAGACCCTCTACTTGCTCTCCTGCATAGTCCTTATGGAAAGGTTTGATGGCGTCCAATACTGCCAGGAAATAACCCTTGCAGGTCTCGAGGTGTTTCCTGAAAGCTGGCGTTTGCCAATCATGCAGGGATACATCCATGCCGTGATGCTGGAGGAGCCAGCACAAGGCGCAGCGTTTTTTCGTATGGCTGCGTCAAGACCCAACAAACCTGCCTGGGTATTAAGCCTAGCCAAACGGTTAGCAAGTAGCGAAAACATCTCTCAAGAAGACATCTCTAAGAGTCTCACCATCATAAATGGCTTTCCTCAAGCCGAGAGTTTTAGAAAGATCTTAGAGCAAAGGCGCCGAACACCAAGTCAAAACAAGCAGACTATCCCAGAGGTAAAAGATGACTGATATTCCGCATCTTAGCGTTCGCAATCTATCCAAAGTTTTTGCGACCGATCTGTTCGTGAAGCCTCACACGGCTATTGATAACATCACATGTTTTTTTCCCGAGGGTAAGTGCATTGGGTTAATGGGTCACAATGGCGCTGGAAAAACCACGACCATCAAAACAATTTTCGGACTTCTTAAACCAAGCAAGGGTGAAATCCTATTCAAAGGACGCCCTCTGCAAGTCGCTGACAAATCGGAAATTGGCTACATGCCAGAGGTCAACAAACTTGCTGCCAACCTCACCTGCAAAGAAATTTTGCAATATCATATGAAGATCTACAGACCAAAGGGAGTTGCAAAAAAGCTTTATCCCGATCTAATCGAAAAAAAGCTCAGAGAAGTCGAACTTTGGGATGCTAGACATAAAAAAGTCACAAAGCTCTCAAAAGGAATGGGGCGACGGCTATCCTGGAGTCAAGCCACCATTCATAATCCCGACCTAGTCATCCTTGACGAGCCTTTCTCCGGACTTGACCCCTTGGGTCGAAAACTGATGTCGAGGCTAATTGAATCCATCCGCCAAGAGAGCAAAACTATCATACTCTGCACCCACGAATTGGGCTCTGTGAATCAAATTTGCGACGAGCTCCATATTCTTCAACAAGGCAAACTTGCGTTTTCGACCATCAATCCACAGCCCAACCAACTTCCTGCACCGATTTTTAGCTACAAGCTCAAGATCACTGGTATCGATTCGGAAACCCTAGCGAAAATCCAAAAACAGCATTCTCTACCAGACTGGGAGTTCCTGCATACCGAAGATCTTCTGCATACCTTAGGATTTGACGACTACATACACGGCATCAAATGGATTCGATGTCTCATTGAAAATGGTATCCTTTTCACTGAGTTCAGAAAACACCAGGGTTTTGAGGAACTAGACCTCGAACAGTATTTTATTACCTAGTGAGGTTCGATAATCGATCATGAAAAATTTTATTCCCATTACCCAAGAAACATTTGTGCGTTTGCGAAGGGACCGCATTTTCCTTCCAGCAAGTATTGCGGGAATCGGGCTTATTATACTGTCAGCATTTGCAAGCTACTGGGGTGTCGAGGAGTTTTTCAAAATCTTATATGATCTCGGTACCACTGTTTACCATTTCACAGGAGCCACGGTTGCTATTTTTTGGGGAATCAAAATCATCCAAGATTCGAGACAAGAAGGTTCCCTTGAGGTCCAACTAGCATCTCCAGTGGGGCGATCAGAGTGGCTTCTAGCAAAATATACAGGGCTAGCCACCGCCCTGGGATCACTGGCCGTTCTATTCATCTGCGGATGGCAGTGCGTATATTTCGCATACGGAATGGGTTGGATGGGTTGGAACCAATTTGGTATTTTCGCTCTACTCACCCTATCTTGGCTGGTTGTGGGCGCATCTTCCATCCTCATGTCGATCATGGCTACGTATGCTGTGGCTTTGTTCGCTTCGTTTTGGTTATTCGCAGTCGGCCTGCTTACAGCGCCACTGATGCAATCGATGGCTCCAGACACTCCACAGCACATTCGGCAATTCATCAATTCCCTTGCCGGCTTGTGGAACCTCCACTACTTTAACCTCTTTGAAATCGGCGCTAACCAACAAAACCTTGATCCGGGTATGATCGGGGAAAGATTGGCCTATGCTACTGCTTTAATTGGTTTTTGCTTAGGATTAGGAGCTTTCATCTTTCGCAAAAAAGACCTTGCCAACTAGCAGCCCTTGACATTGCCATATTGACGACATAATCTGCCCGTCGGAGGGCAAATGGAACCAAGCAAAGCTGATCAAAAGCGAGAACGTCAAAAAGCCAAAGATCTTAAGAAGTCGCGATGGTGGCAGAATCTTATTCAGGATGCCATCTGCTATTATTGTCAGGTTAAGATACCTAAGGATTCGGTAACCATGGATCATATTATTCCTATCAGTCGAGGTGGAAAAAGCACAAAGGGAAACCTTGTCCCCTGCTGTCCAAGCTGTAACCTCGAAAAAAGATCCTTAACCGCATCAGAATGGCTTATGAAGCAAGCTCAGGAAAGCCGTTGACAAGAGGTCAACCACCGCGACATTGCTGCATGAGGTATGCACCAATTGCCAACACCAGGAATAGCTGAATATAGTGAGCAAAACTATACTTTGCTTTCGGTTTCGCAGACTTCTGATTCAAAGGTTTTTTTCCATTCAAAGTCCGCTTATCTGCCGCACTAGCGCCCGATCTTTTTGGCTTCCTAAACTTTATGACGTTATCATCGCCATTTTTGCTTTCGTTGCCCATTCATCTCCTCCATTTCCAGAAAAACTGATGCCGCTGCGTCATGTTTATGATAGTTCAAAGGCTGCACCTGGTACAGACTAACTCGACCATAGGACTTCTTAAATGGCATTTAAAAATTCTAACTTAGTCGTCATTCCCACCTACAATGAGGCTCAAAACATCGTACCTCTTATCACTGAGGTGGTCCGCCTGGTGCCAGATACTCATATTCTAGTAGTGGATGATAACAGCCAGGATGGTACCGCCACACTAGTAAAAGACTTGCAGCAGAAGTTTTCTCAAGTTCATATCATCGAGCGCAATGGCAAACTCGGTTTGGGCACGGCTTACATCACGGCATTTAAATGGGCACTGTCCCGAGGCTACGACGCGGTCATTGAAATGGACGCGGACTTTTCTCATAACCCAGAAGTCTTACCGCACATGATTGATGAACTCACTCGATCACCCACTGTCATCGGTAGCCGCTATGTAAAAGGTGGGGGAACTGAGAATTGGCATTGGCTCCGAAAGCTTATCAGTAAAGGGGGAAGTCTGTATGCCAGATTAGTACTCGGGATTCCAATACGAGATTTAACTGGCGGTTTTAACGGATGGCAGAAGCAAGTTTTAACGAAAATCGATTTGGACTCCATCAAAAGCGAGGGTTACTCCTTCCAGATTGAACTAAAATACCGCAGCTACAAAAGAGGTTTTACCCCAAAAGAAATACCTATCATTTTTAGCGAAAGGCGTGAGGGTCAATCTAAGATGTCTTTGTGGATTATTATTGAAGCACTGTTTAGGGTCTGGAAGTTTCGATTCTCAAAAAGCTCCTAACGGCTTTCCAGGGGGATTCTCTGCCCCAAATCCTGGGTGGGTCGATTATTTTTACCCTGAACAAGCTGCCATTGATCCAATTGAAAACCCGACATTTGCAATGGAGTGTCATAGACAACCCATACTACCCCTTCCTTACAAGGAGGCTTTGTAAATGACCCAGAATAGCGATAGTATCTTGATTTCTTGGGTATAATCTTCCGAAAATCAATATCACTGATGACTTTCTGTTGGTGAGGTTGTTTGGGAATTTTGTCTACTAAGTCCGCGAGCTGTCGGTTTTTGGCTCCGTCAACGATAGGCACTGCAATGTTCAATAGGTGTTTTTCTGATCGATGAAATAACTGGATTTCAGCGTCAAAACGATCACTATTAATCTTGTGTTCACTCGGAGTATGTATGGTAATCTTGTAGAGTTGGAAGGTTTTGTCTTCGAACTCAACCTTCAAAGGATTATGGGGAAATCCATTTATCACTCTTCCGTCGAACTCTAAATCCAAGCCAATGGGATGATAATGAAAGATTAATGGTCTAAGTTCTGGAGATCCAATCGAGTTAGAAATATCAACAGGAGACTGGAAAGCACCTAAATTACAAGCTCTGTAATCCGAATTTATGTCGGACCATCTGTCCGGGCCGTTTTCACCTGCATAAGACCAATCCATTCTACTTTTTTTTTAGAGTCCGTTGTTTGTCCGGCTAACGAAATTTTTTCTGTTTCGGCCGCTTTTTCGCCAGTCGAGCTTTGTTTATCTGAGCCCTCTGGTTGAGGAGACTTGGGACTAACGGGTAGTTCCATTTTTCCGTCGTCTTCGTCGATAGCTTCACTTTCAATCTTGGGATCGTCGAGATCTTCCATAAGATCTTCTTTGTAGTCTTGTTTAATACCCAAAACTACGGTCAAGATAACTGTAAATAGTAAAAAACTAAACATGACTGCTAGAGTCCAAGCTGTGGACTGACTCATAGTTTTTGCCACGACACCTCCCTTCGATCCAGTACCATAATTATACACCGGAAAGATGAAAAGTGCGGCTAGGCTAGGAGTTTTTGCTTAGACAGCCAAATTAGAAGATCTTGCTGAGCTCGAGTAGGATTCGGTAACTCTCCAAGTTCACGATAAACATGAGTTAAATCTGCAAATTCATCAACATCTGTGAGTTCCGAGATAACAAAAACTGTTCCGATCGACTCCAACTTCTGTCGCAATTCTAAAAAGGTATCGGTCTGTGAATAGGCTACGGATGTCCAAATAGACCTCGGGATCTCTTTTCGCCCCAAGAAAAGATAAAAGCCCCCATCTGAGGCAGGACCAATCACGAAATCAAAGTCTTTTATTTTTCCGATAGCATCGGCAACAGCTTGATTTGTCAACTGAGGAGCGTCGGAGCCGAGCAAGGCAACAAAACCAAAGTCGTTTTTTAGGTGCGAGTAAACATAGTCCAAACGGCTTCCTAGATCCCCAGTTCCTTGCTCCATGCAAGGCAGCAAATCCCAGTGTTTAAATGCCTCTTTACCCTCAGCAACAGACCAAAACGATTTCAGCCGTGACTCATGAAGCAACACGTCTGCAACCGAACGACATGATTTTAGAAAAAAATCGTGGGCAAACTGTTTTCCTACTGTTTTTGCAAGTCTAGTTTTTAAGGGACTCAACCCAACAGTCTTGACAAAGACCGCTGCAGCTCCGATGTTTTGCGTTTCCATTTGATTCTTATCACCTTTATTGCCTCTGGAAATGCTTGTGACCAGGCTAGCTTAAAATGATCAAAGGTCGTATACCCCCAACCCTGTTGAGAGTAACGCCTAGCACTCGTTTCCAATACAGCATGCACTGGCAAAACCTTCACGTTCTTTTGATGGCAATACCAAATAAATATATGATCCTCTCCGCGACTGACATCTTCGGGAAACCCTCCCACAAGCTTCCACGTAGACTTAGACATAAGAAGAGCCTGATCTCCAAAGGGTAACGCAAGGCTCCGTGAACGGAGTATCACGCCCCACTCATTAAGTCTCATTTTGCGACCCGCTTCGAAAAACTTAAGATCGAAGTAGTGCACAGCTTGTTCGGAAAGATCGCCTACCGATTGAATCACCCCTAGTGCACCCGGAGTCAACCTACTATCGGCATGGAGAAACCATACCCACGATCCTCGGGCAGCTTTGGCTCCACGATTCAGTTGAAAGGCCCGCCCTTTACACCCCCTAACCACCTTCAAGTGCTTTATCGAAGTAATTTGAGGGACTCTAGTTTCAGGTGAAAAGCTATCAGCACCAGACAAAATAATTTCGTGGGAGATAGCTAGATTAGCTAACTCCTTAATTAAGGGTATCCAGGCCCAATCATCAGGGCCTATTGGTATGACAATACTGAGCACGTAGTGCTCAGATTCTGCTAGCAGCAAGAACTCTCCGTACCAACCCTTGTTTCATTGTATCCTTGGCCTTTAGTTGCTCGTGGATCTCTTACAGGGCTATCGCCTTGGCAATTTTCAAATAATTGAGCATCTTCAGGTTTGATTTCATTGTAAGGCTTGATCGCTTCAAAATGATTCTGGTACGGTTCCTTCGACATAATATCGAAAGTCTTCCGACAAACAGCAGACCTGACACCCCTATGAAAAACGTGTCCGTCGTCATCAACTACAGTTTTAAAGGGCCCTTTGTAGATTACCGATTCATTGTGTTCTCTACACTCACCTTCTTTGCCTTTATAAGCAACCACAGTTACAGAACGGAATTCAATTCCGTCTACCACCTGCCAAGGCTTTTCATCTCGCTTGACAAGTTCAACACCGTAAAAGCCTGCATCTTCAAATGCTTTTAAGAAGCTCGCCTCTTCGAAGGCACCAGAAATGCACCCAGACCATAGCTCAGCATCATCTTGAAGATTTTGGGGCACAAATTCATCTGAAACGATATCACTGATAACAGCTCGTCCGCCTCGTTTCAAAACTCGAAAAATCTCCGAAACAAGTTTTTCTTTTTCATCAGTTGCAACCAAATTTAAAACACAGTTGCTCACAACTACATCGATGCTGTCATCCGCAATCATAGGGTTATTGCGTCTTAGTTCGTCCATGACCTGTTCAAGTTTGATCAGGTCAGCATTGTTTTGTACAGGATGCTCCTTCAGGTATTTCTCAACCGTCTCGCGGTCCAGCTTAAGATCCTGGATATTGCCTTTACGGTAACTGACATTGTGGTATCCAAGTTTATCTCCCACGGTTTTTGCAGAACGATGGGCTAGGTCTAACATGTCATCGTTCATATCAACGCCGATGACAGTCCCCTCGGAACCAACGACCTGGGAGGCAATCAAACAAATCTTCCCTCCTCCGCTACCAAGATCCAAAACAGTCTCACCCTTTTTGACGTATGCTGATGGGTCACCGCAGCCATAATCCCTAGCAATTACTTCTTCTGGGATAATCTTAAGGTATTCCTTGTTATAGTCTACAGGGCAGCAAAGAGCCGCAACCTGAGTTTTAGCAGCCTCGCTATAACGTTCGCGTACTGCCTTATCTACATTTAAACCTACTTCATTTGACATAATTCCTCCAAGGGCATGGCCGCCATGTTGTTATCGATCCAAGTTTATGCGGCGATACAGCTGTTTAGTAAATCAAATCGGACATAAACTTCCTAGAAAAAAAGTTCACCTAGTTATTTGCCGCAAGCTGGCCAAAAGTTACAAGGTAAAGTCACTGCTCTTCATTCGGCAAAAATTCATGATTGTAGTTTAAAAAAACCTCATAATCTTATAGGATTTCAGGCCTCCGGGATCGTGTTCTACCGATCGTTTTCGAATTTTTTTTCAATTTTTCCGATTAATGAGGTTTTCATGGGACGTACATACCTAGATAGCTTCTCCTGCAAGAGTCTTTTGACTGTTGACGCAAAGGAGTATCAGTACTTTAGTCTACCCAAAGCTACAGAAGGCGATATCGGTGACATTAGCAAGTTACCCTTGTCACTGAAGGTCCTACTTGAGAACATAATACGTCATGAAGACGGCTCAGTTGTCACTAAGGACGATGTCGTGGCCTTTGGTGATTGGTTGAAAGATCGGAAATCTAGTCACGAAATTGCCTATCATCCAGCGCGCGTCTTAATGCAAGACTTCACCGGAGTTCCTGCTGTCGTTGATCTAGCAGCCATGCGGCAAGCTATGTCAGCATTGGGTGGTGATCCAGAAAAAATCAACCCACTATCTCCCTGTGATCTGGTCATCGATCATTCAGTAATGGTCGACTATTTCGGTGGCCCAACTGCATTCGAGAAAAATGTAAACCTCGAGTTTGAGAGAAACGCTGAACGCTATGAATTCTTGAAATGGGCACAGACCTCCTTCAATAATTTTCGGGTAGTCCCCCCGGGAACTGGAATTTGCCATCAAGTGAATTTGGAATATCTTGCACAGGTAGTCTGGCAGAAAGAAGTAGACGGCGAGACCTTAGTCTTTCCTGATACATGTGTTGGAACAGATAGTCACACGACCATGATCAATGGACTCTCAGTCTTAGGCTGGGGAGTCGGTGGTATCGAAGCGGAAGCAGCTATGCTTAGCCAGCCGATTTCTATGTTGATTCCAGAGGTCATAGGATTCAAACTTCGCGGCACACTTAAAGAAGGTATGACAGCCACAGACCTCGTCCTAACGGTTGTCGAAAAGCTTCGACAAAAGGGAGTTGTAGGTAAATTCGTCGAATTTTTTGGAGATGGGCTCGAATGTTTGGATTTAGCAAACCGAGCGACAATTGCAAATATGGCACCGGAATACGGCGCCACCTGCGGATTTTTCCCCATCGATGACGAAACCCTTAGGTATCTTACCTTTACAGGAAGAGACGATCATCAAGTTGCTCTTGTAGAAGCCTATGCCAAAGCCCAAGGACTGTGGCGAGATCCAGCTGTGGAGCCAATATTTTCTGATATCGTTGAAATCGACCTAAGCGAAATCGAAGCAAGTATTGCTGGACCAAAACGCCCCCAAGATCGCATTTCCCTAGGAGATGCTGCGATTTCTTTTGGTGATCTCTTGGAAAAGGTCTATGAGTTTTCCGATGAGGAAATTGATAAAGAGGTAGCTGTCGATGGCGTCGATTATACAATTAAGCACGGAGATGTTGCCATTGCTGCTATCACCAGTTGTACCAATACCTCTAACCCATCGGTTCTGATCGCTGCCGGTTTGGTGGCAAAAAAAGCTCTAGAAAAGGGACTCAAAGTCAAACCTTGGGTCAAAACTTCTTTAGCTCCAGGGTCTCAGGTTGTCACTGACTATCTTGAAAAAGCTGGACTCCAAGACAGTTTGGATGAATTAGGGTTTCACCTAGTTGGCTATGGTTGTACGACTTGTATTGGTAACTCAGGCGGGGTACCCGATAATATTTCTAAGGCTATCAATGATGAAAAGTTGGTGGTATGTTCTGTCCTTTCTGGCAATCGAAATTTCGAAGGCCGCATAGGCCAAGATTTGAAAGCCAACTATCTTGCCTCGCCACCACTAGTCGTGGCCTATGCCATCGCAGGAAGTCTGCATATTAACGTCGCCGAAGACGCCCTTGGCATCGACGAAGACGGCGAACCGGTCTATCTCAAAGACATTTGGCCGTCTAATCTAGAGATACAAGAGGTCCTGGACAACTCGCTATCTGCAGAGATGTTCAAAGAAAGGTATTCCAATGTATTTGAAGGCCCCCAACAATGGCAGGATATCACAACAGAGAAAGCATTTACTTTCCAATGGCAAGATCATAGCACCTACGTTCGTCATCCCACATTTTTCGAAAATATGACTCGCGAAGCCCAAGGACAAGAGAATATCATCGGGGCTCGTCCCCTTGCCATCCTTGGCGACAGTGTCACGACTGATCATATTTCTCCGGCTGGAGCGATTAAGCTGGATAGTCCAGCAGGTCAATACCTATCAGATCACGATGTTAGTCAGAGAGACTTTAATTCCTATGGCTCTCGACGTGGTAACCATGAAGTTATGATGCGGGGAACCTTTGCCAACATTCGCATAAGAAACGAAATGGTTCCTCACATCGAAGGCGGATACACTAGGCATGAGCCAAGCTCCGAGGAAATGTCCATCTACGATGCCTCGATGAGGTATCAAAATGAAGGAGTTCCCCTCGTAGTCATCGGCGGCAAAGAGTATGGTACAGGGTCCTCGAGAGATTGGGCCGCCAAGGGCACAAATCTACTAGGAGTCAGGGCAGTCATCGTAGAGAGCTTCGAAAGGATTCATCGATCGAATCTAATCGGGATGGGGGTTCTACCCCTACAGTTTACTGGGAAAAGCAATCGACTCAGTCTCGCTTTGAAAGGAACCGAAACCTTTGAAATAACGGGTTTGGATAGCCTAAAGCCGAGAGGAGAGCTCACCTGTAAAATTACCTATGCAGACGGAGCAAGCAAATCTATCAAGGTTTTGAGTCGTATCGATACAGAAGACGAATTAGCGTATTTCAATAACGGCGGCATCCTTCATTACGTTCTGAGAAAATTGAACGACTAAAAACTTAGCTATTATTGAGAGTTTCTAAAGGAACAGTTCCTTACTGGTCCTTTTTCTTTGACAGCTCGACTGCAAGCATGAACAATAGTCTCTAAATCTTACCAATAATTAAAGGCTGTTCAATGCTTAAGCGTGCTTCGATTCTATTCTTGATTGCGATTTCTATATCTCATTGCAAAACGACGGAAAACGAATCCTCCAACCAAAGCTCCGTGATTGCCAGCAAAGAGAACCTCATGAAGGTCAAGGCCAAACTCCTACCCAATGGAGAGCAAGGGCCATTTTGCGAGACGGCTCCTGATTTTTTATTCCTCAAACATCAAAAATCATTCTCCTGGGAAAATGCATTCAGTCTCCATTGGTTGTCCTGGTCAAACCTAGACGTTCATGACGAATCCAACTCAGGACAACGAAGCATGGAGAGTAGTTGGGGTTTTGATGAGATCAAATCTTTCGAAAAGCGTGGATCAAAGTACTCCTTGTATCGTAAGAACAATGTACTCTATCTTACCTTTCGTCACTCGGATAACCTGACCAATTGGATATCAAATATCAACGTTCGGGCTAAGGTCAAAACTAATCACGCCTATGCCTTGGGCAAACAAACACTTCATTCCGGATTTCATAACTCTCTCGCAGACCTCTGGCCTAACCTCCTTAATGATATGCTTGACTACGACCCGAATAAATCTCTCCCGATTTACGTGAGCGGTCATAGTCTGGCAGCGGCCCAAGGCGAACTTGCTGCTGCTGGTCTTGCAAATTTAGGATTTCAAATAGCAGGAACTTATTTATCTGGAGCTCCGAAAGTAGCCGGATCTGACTGGGTGAATGCTGCAAAGAAGCTTAAATCGTACGGTGGTAGGACTCTACAGGATGTCACTTACCGCATTCAAAATGGTCCCGATATAATTGGAAGAGTTCCTGTTCATGCGGACGCAAGAAAGATTGTAGCTGGTTTACCAGAAGCTTTATTCACAGGAGGCGATACTAATCCCATATTAAAAAAAGCCGGTGAGGTTATTTATGGACAACTCAGCAAAAATATCGGATGGATTCTGAATTTGCCTGATTTTGATTCCATGGGAACTGTGTACACTTTTGATGGGCAAGGTGCATTCGTGGGAACGTCAACGGATCATTCGGCCGATGACATAAAATTTTGGAGCGATCGTATTGAGGAACTCAGACAAATTTCGAACCCAATAGAAAGAGCAAGAGCATTTGCTGATTTCCTCTCTTTTCATTTTGTGAGGTACGAAAAAGGCTATGCCTGTACTATGCTCAATCATATGATTCAAAAATCGTAGTCTAATTAAATATTTAGAAAAAAGTATGAAATTACTTAAAGGTATATAGAGGTTAATCCGATACCCATCAAACAATAGAGCACATAACATATAGAATATGCCAAGGGGATTATCCTATGAAGTTTCGATCTGCAATTGTTTTTGGTGGAATGATCTTAGTTTTTGCCTCAGGCTGTAAAAAAGTCAGTGAAGAATCTAATACCTCTTCTGAGGGCTCAAACGATAAAGGGTTAGGAACACTGAGCTTTCAATGTATCGTCGATAATTACACCTTCGACAATAGAACGAACTTTAAGGCCTGCCCAAACGGAATTCGAGTAGCAGCATCAGATTTTGAGGCCTACAATAAAAGCATTCAGATAGATTTCACTTGCTACAAGAGCCCTGACGAAGCCGATCAGGAAACTATCACTCTCATTGGTGACAATGGAAAATGGATAGGTACTACCACAGAAAAAACTGTAGACGGAGAGAGTATCACTTTCGAGCTCAAGGAAAAATCTAAGGGTTTAGTGATGTTTGAAAAACTCCCTCTCAGTTCTGAATGTTCAAGTTATGACTATCTACCTCAGGCCAACGAGAGTCCCTAACTTTGTAGATAAATCTTGATTTGAATTTGCTTCCCCCCACTTTCGTTTTTTATTGTTATACTAATTAACAAAAATCTGTGAGGGGATATGAAGCATCTTTTTTTATTCTATTGGTTAATCATTAGTCTATCATGTGCCGAGGCCGACTTTGAGACCGTTTCCTCTGAGCAAAACAATACTAGTGGAAACTTTGTCGGAACCTGGCGATTAGAATGTCTATCAACATTGGATTTCCCGGCGGAAAGAGATATTAGTGTCGATATCGTATGGACAGCCAGTGGCGACTACATTGAGACGACTACCATTTTCAATGACAACAGCCTTAACTGCACTGGTGATGCCTTATTGGTCATTCAAGAATCGTTCAAATACTGGATGAGCGCGGGAGTCTCTCTTCCCATTCCCGAGGCTTCCACCAATACCTCTAGTCAGACAAACTACAATTTGACCATAGATAGCTTCGAGTATCTCGTAACTCCTACAGAAGCTTTAGCAAATGGTACCGGCTTAAAAAGTTTTGAAGAGCTAAATGTTTTGGGATTCTGCGACGTGATCCAATGGTCCGCCAACGTAACGCAAGACTTAACCGAGAAAAACCCTTGTCATCCTTCCACCTCTAACGTTCCACTCTATGCTGTCATAAGAGTCGAAGAGTACCTCGACGGCAGTCCCCTAAGACTAGCTCGAAGTTTAAACTTTACGGCAGCTTCCTCTCGTCCCAAGCAGGCAGGGTTACTCAACTTTACCATACAATAAGGTATCTTATATGAAAATACTCAAAGTGTTACTCTCAGTTCTAGTAGTCTCATACCCGGCGTTTAGCCAGGAAAATGAAATTCTGCCAGAACCACCGGATCCACCCGAAATAGATTCCAGGATTCCAGAATCAGAGACGACGTATAAAGATGCGAATCCAAATTCTGCTAGTTTTTACCTTGGGTCAAATCTTTCCACGATTTTTCAAACCGGAGTGCAACAGTCTATCGAAATCGGCTGGCTAATAAGTGAATACGATCGAGTGGAAATTTCGTATTCCCATTCATCCGAAGCGGATGATAACGACGCCAGCGTGATCGAAAGCACCAACGATTCACGAACTCCCCCCAACACAACTCGAGTAAACTCGGAAACAAAAGAGAACAGTTACGGTCTAAGCTATATTAGGCACATTACAAGCTCAAGAAGCGTTAAAATACGCGGTGGTATAGGCTATATTGTAACGTCCGAAACCGTAAAACAACAAAGCCTGGGGGAAAGCTTTGTCAACGATTCTGAAGGAACATATTTTTTAACCCAAATCGAAGTTGATACGAAATCAGAGATTTCAACAGCACGATTATTTGCCGAATTCGAATATAGCATTTGGAATGATATTGCACTTGGTTTTATCCTTAGTCTCCAGCAAAGCGTCACCAAAACCCAAGGTACACAAACTACTAATGGTTTTAATTATTCTGATGGAATCTTGGTAGGTATCTCCGACCCAAGCATAACGGAATCAGTAACAGAGTCAACAGGTTTGGCTACTTTAAAGTCAGGTCTATATTTTCGATATTACTTTTAAACTGCATGATGCGCACAGACGTCTTCGTCCATGCTAACGTAATAAAGTACAGTTGCTGAATAATCGTCGCGAATGCGATAGTTTTCCAGATGAAATGCCTTACAGCGTTTCCGATACTCGGAGGGTAAGGCCTTAAAGACATCTTCCTGTAGTATCATGATATCTGAAGACTTTACGCCTTTCTCAAACATAAGTTTTCTCATGGACTCATATCGCCTAGCTTTCACAATAGTATCTCCGGACAGATCATAATGCTTCAAACCTGCAGTTGGGAAATATCCCGAGACCTCCCCCTTTACAATACCAACAGCACAATAAACGCTCTTTTGCTCTAGGTAACGATTAACAGCCTCTCTAAAGGCTAGGATAAATCTTTCACCCAAGTCAAAAGCTGCATGACTCTGATTTTCATATGATAAAAACGGAAAATTAATGCTACACAAAAACCCATCTCCCATTTCTTTGAGCATATAAGCGTTGGCTCTCAATTGACTACCATCATAATTTTCCATCATGATTTGATTGCAGTCCCGCATCAGCGCCCTAAAAAATGTTTTGTTTTTCGAATGCCCCAAGTCGCCACTATTTTGAATATCGAAACAAATAACATACGCATTTTTTGAACCAATAGGCATAGTATCTTCGAGGGAATCTCCTTTTTCAATCTGATTGACTTGATGAGGATATACCAGTTTTTTTAGTTCAGAAATCAAATGGTCATTTGACTTTTGTTTCTCCATCAACTCATGATTTAATGCTGTTAAATCTCTACCAAGCTTTTCCGACCGCCGATAAGTTTCTGCATAGCGAATTGCCACGACTTGACCAAGACAAAAAGCTAAACAAGAAAATCCGAGGTGCACCAAAAATATTTTAGAGTCACCTACCCCGAAAGAAACCAAAACATCGTTCACCACTGCAAGCATGATAGGAATAACGCCAGTAGCTAAAATATAGGAACCTTTTCTCTTTTTCTTTACTGATACGGCTACAATAATATACCCAAACACCATAGAAATGATGAGAAGTGCATTCATCGTGATCAATACAGGTAAGGTATGAAGCAAACGCAACGGTAATACTAAAACGATGAATCCAAAGACGGAGGTAGCTATCATTAGAGTATGAGATACTCTGCGAAACCCACTAGCTCCTAATAGATACACGAGGAAACCGAGCGATGACGCTCCAGAAATCGCAACTGGAATATACTCTAACCTTCGTTGCAGGCCATAAACAAACAAATTTGATTCAAAGAAGAATGCTGGGAACATGTGACCGCTTATGGCTACGCAACGCAGTAGAACACAGAAACAAAAAACAGCTAACCAAAGATTGGCAATTTCTTGTCGACGATGTAGGTACATAAAAAGATACCAGAGGGTTAATATAAGTATCACACCGATGGCAATTGCTTCAATGATTCTATTTAAGTGCCAGTAAAAATATGCCGAATGGTACTGCCCTATTATCGGACCTTGCCAAATAACACCATTAGAATTGTGAACGTTTTGCACTTGTATAATCAAAAAGTAATCGCCAGATTTACTAACCGGAAGCTTGAGTAACTCATCTTTAATTTGAGGTTGGTGCCATTTCCGATCGTTAGAAACAACGCCAACGCCCCCTGAATACAGAGGCCTTTCGCCGACAGGGAAGAAATACACCCGCGCCGCAGTATCGGCTCTGAATTGAAGACTCAGTTGATGCCATTCTTCCTGTACTCCTTGAATAATAGTAACAAATGACTGCTCGCCAATTCCGTCAGAAAAATCAGGATTGCTAGATATAAACGATCTGATATATTTTCTGGAGAATGACTCTAGATCCTCAACACTTTTCAATTTCCCAGGATCGATAAGGGTCGGGCTATGGTACCAATCACCATCGAGACTGACGACCGACTGTTCCATGAGATTAGAAACAGAGTAGCTCGTCGCAAATCCAGCGGATGAACATAGACTTAGCAACAAACACAAAAATATGTTTTGACAAATACCCATTAGTATCCTGACATACTACTACCCAGCAATTCGAATCGGAGTTTTCTCTTAGTGCAACTAGGCGAATATTGCCCGATCGAATCGTCTGTATAAAGTTTCAAATAGGCAGGCAATTTTATCCTAATCTACCGTCTAACATCGTAACCTCTTCGGGCGATACCACTTCCGTAAACTATTCAAAGGGTTTGTAATTTGCTCAAAATCATTAAGAAAATTTTTGAACAATTAAAGAATCACGCAGTTTTGATAGTAATTTGCACCATCATAACTCTAGTCTCTGCTTTTGTTCCAGTTTATTTCGATGGGGAAGGCACTTCGGGAACAGATAGTCCGATATATATACTCGAAAGTAACATTTTCGACTATAAAGTGCAAAATGCTGGTATCAATACCTCACCGACAAAAGTGGGCGTTCTCGCGATAGACGAGGAATCGATCAAACAATTCGGGCGTTGGCCCTTCTCGAGACAGGTTTTTGCAAAAGCGTTTACCAACCTTAAAAAACTAGGAGTTAAGTGGATCGGATTTGACGTCGTTTTTTCTGAAAAGCAAGAAACCCTTCTTAAAGAAGCTATCCCTGACCTACACTTAATTAACGGTAAAAACTATCAAAAACAGGTCGCTAGTATCATCGCAATGGAAAAGGAATCGCCAGCTGATAAAAAACTCATATCATCCATAGAAAACTATGAGAATATCATAACTGCTTACTTCTTCTATCAGTCCAAAAAAGAAGCAAAACTTAACTTAGGTAATCGCGATTTTTTATCTAACCTTGATCTTATCGCGAATTCCGAAATTGGAAGCGTGATATTACCCGACGAATACACGTTAGAAAACTATAAAAGACTGAATAAGGGCGTAGGAATCGTCACTAATATTGGTGAAATTCTCAACGTTTCGAATCATTTTGCATTCATTAATAATGATCTCGATGATGATGCGGTGAGTCGTTGGGTCACATTGGTTGCGAAAATTGGCGACCATCTCATGCCTTCTTTGGCACTCAAAACTGCGGCTGCCTATCTTAACAGAGAAATCATAGTTTTTTTTGATTCAAATGGAGTAGAATCGATTGGACTTTTGGATGAAGACACGGAAGAGCTTCTTGAGATTCCGATTGATACAAGAGGTTATGGAAGAGTCCTCATGAAGCCGCGAGGTCCAAGTCGGTCGTTTCAACATTTTAGTCTCGCTAAGGCCTACAACAATAGTTTTTCAAAAAATGAAAAAAAACAATTAAAAGACGGCATTCTCCTACTTGGTGCTACTGCGACCGCACTTGCTGATATTCGGCCAAATGCATTTGATTCTGCCATCGATGGTGTAGAAAATCATGCTGCAGTCATCGATAATATTCTCAACGAAGATTTTTTTCGCAGAGATAAAGGTTTTCGCGCTCTCGAATTCAAGGTCATACTTATTATCGGTTTGATTCTGTCTCCGATAATGATTTGGGGTAATTCCATCGTTTCCATTTTAGGTTTAGTAACGGCAATGGTCTCTTACTACTATATTGACAAGTATTTTTGGTTTTCCAAAGGAATGTGGGTTTATTACGGTATTCCTAATTTGGAAATGATTGCCTTATTCGTATCCACAAATCTCTATAAGTTTTTCTTGGAGGAAAACGATAAAAAGTTTATTAAGCAAGCTTTTGGCAACTATATTTCGCCAGAGGTGATCGAGCAGATGCATAAATCCGGCGAGCCACCAAAGCTGGGTGGCGAGTCTGGGATTCGAACAGCCTATTTCACTGATATTCAGGGGTTTTCTTCGTTCTCTGAGCAATTAAGCGCGACCCGTTTAGTGGAGCTTCTCAACGAATATCTGACAGTTATGACCGATATCTTATTAGATTGTGGTGGAACTCTAGACAAATATGAGGGCGACGCTATTATCGCATTTTTCGGTGCTCCTATGCCTCAAGCTGATCATGCTACAAGAGCCTGTCATGTCGCATTAAAAATGCAAGAAGCTCTAGATCAATTGCGAAAGAAGTGGGTCAGCGAAGGCGACAAGTGGCCTGATATTGTGAAAAACATGCGCATGAGAATCGGCGTCAACAGTGGAGAAATTGTCACGGGAAACATGGGGTCACAAAACAGAATGAACTATACAATGATGGGAGACGCAGTGAACTTAGCTGCACGACTAGAAGAGTCCGCCAAGCAGTATGGAGTCTTCACCCAAGTTTCGGACAATACGATCGCACTTACCGACAATCGTTTCTTGATCAGAGAACTCGACACCATACGAGTCGTCGGTCGTCAGGAGCCGGTGACGACTTACGAGTTACTTGGATTTAAAGGTGAGTCGAGTGACGTCATTCTAAAGCTCAAGGACTCCTTCGACCGAGCACTAGCGACTTACAAGGATCAAAGGTGGGAGGAAGCGCTTGCGATGTTCAAAGAAAGTGTCGAATGGGAATACCGACGAATCCCCGAGTTGAAGGGAGTCAAAAAAAACCCATCAGAGATCTACATGGAGCGTTGCCAGCAGTTCATCGCAGACCCTCCACCAGATAACTGGGACGGCGTTTTCGTGCTCAAGTCAAAATAGCTACGGAACTCTGATGGTTTCCATATAGACCTCAGACTTTAGCGTGCGATTTACAGGACATCTCTCCGCTATCTCCAGCAGTCGACTGATCTGATCAGAACTCAAGTCTCCCTGTAGTTTTATGCTTTTGACGATCTTGTCCAACTTACCCTTAGTGGTTTCACAAGAAACGCAGTCTTCAGCGTGAATCTTAGAATGCTCCAATTTGACTTCTACCTCTTCTAGAGGAATAGACTTCCGTTCGGCATACATTTTCATCGTCATGGATGAACAAGCACCTAGAGAGGCCATAAGGAGCTCATAGGGGCTCATTCCTAAATCATCACCGCTCACTGATGGCGGTTCGTCGGCGACTATATGATGTTGTTGGGTCAAGATATCATGGGTGTAGCGAGTATTTTTTCGACTGCGAACCACTACCTGACCCTGTTTCACACTGTCCGTCACCCCCGACTCAGGAACATCGAGGTATCGATCCACCCAAGATGCTATGACTCCAGCAGTATATTTGGCATCCTTACGATTCATTAACAAATGATCAGCTGAATCCAATGAAACGAAACTCTTGGGATGAAGAGCTTCAGCAAAAATTTTCCCGGCATGCTCAACACCCACAGTTGAATCTAAGGGCGCATGCATCACAAGAAGCGCTTTTTTAAATCGTCTCACACCTTCGAGTACGTTGGTTTCAGTAATATCATCGATAAATTGCTTTTTAATGGTAAAAGAACGGCCGGCAAGACGAACATTTGCCTCTCCCTTAGACTCTATCTCAGCGAGACTGTCCTCAAATAAATGAGAAACATGACTGGCACTACTAGGGGCACCAATCGTGACAATGGCCTTCACAGAGGATAACTCGGTGGCGGCTTTAAGTACCGCAGCACCGCCCAGACTATGTCCAATAAGTAAAGTAGGCGCTGAATACTCAACTGATATCGCGTTGTACGCGGCTACCAAATCTTCAACATTCGACGAAAAATTTGTATTTGCAAAGTCTCCTTGACTATTACCTAATCCAGTAAAATCAAATCGCAGTACCGCAATACCCTGTTCATTAAGAGATTTGGTAATTTGAGTCGGCGCAATGATATCTTTAGAGCAAGTAAAGCAGTGAGCAAACAGAGCATATCCTTTAGGGGTTCCCGATGGTAGTTCCAAGCGACCTGACAGGATGTCACCTTTAGCATTAGGAAAATCAAATTTCATTAAATCCCTCCAAGATTAACATTCAAGTAATAATCATTAAATTCGGGCAATATTATAATTGGTTACATGGTTTTTTTAGTACAGACTCCTGCATAGAATACTCTCAAATTGACTCACAAATAGCTATTAATTCTCATATTTGGATGATCGGCCTTGTCTTTTGATTGAGCAAATGGCAACGTCTACTTTACGATAGATAAATACAGAGGAGCCTGTCTTGTCAAATCCAATTCATCCAAGACCATCGGATTTAGTCCACCAGACATGGATTCAACAGGAAAAAATCGTGTTTACTCAAAAAAATATAGTGGACCTTGGATGTGGAACAGGTTTTATCTGTGATTATGCAGTAAACCAAGGTGGAGCAAGACAAGCTCTCGGAATTGATATTATAGCACCACCAAACTATAGGGACGATTGTAAATGGATTTACAAAAATTTCAATTTAGAAAAGCAAGGCTGGTCTAAGAACTCTGTAGAGGTTTTGGGCGGAGAAAAAGCGGACTTAATCCTTGCATTTGATATTTTAGAGCACCTAACTAGTCCGTGGGAGTTTCTTGAGGAGTGTAACAACCTTCTCAATCAAAGTGGAAAATTGGTTCTGACCACTCCGAATGTCAATAGTTGGGAACGTTTCTTAAAACCCGATGATTGGTCCGGGTCGCTAGATCCTCAGCACAAAATTCTGTTCACAAAGTACAGCCTTCAGTTTGCGCTGGAGAAACAAGGATTTTCGGTAGAGACAATCAAAGCTCCAGTACGAAAACTTCAAGCTCTATCGAGTATTCTACCTGATATCGGCGGCCAACTATTTACCCTGAACACTAAGAAAGTTGATTCTGAGTCACGGCAATCATGAAAGTTTTGATGTTTTAAAAGTCTATTTCTAACCTTAAAAGGAATCGACTATATCATGACTACCTCAAACCACTCCATCCAATTGATATATTTTACCGACCCCTAACTCAACTAAAACTTTTCTTGGAAAGACAATGACGAATTCGAAACCTTTATAGCCATCTTTTACTTTTTCATCAGTAAATTCTACTTCAATGGAACCACCTATAGTTTCTATCGCATTTTTAACAGCAAACATACCAACACCTCTACCAGAAATTATCGAAGTAGAGTCATCGGTAGAAACTCCTTGTTCAAAAATAGTACTTGCTAATCTTTGATCAGAACCCTTTTCTCCATATTTTTCTTCCAGTTTTTTCAAATTTAGGCCAACACCTGAGTCAGAATATCGCACAATCAGGCTATTACTAAGTTTCATTGAAACACAGATATACGATTTTCTATCTTTTTTAAAACCGTGACTGATTGAATTAAGACATAAATGATTAAAAATATTTTTTATCTCGGTATGGAACTTAGCTGTGATTCTTAGCTCTTGAACCTCATCAGATTTGTAGCGAATTATAAAACTGCCATTTTGATTTTTTGGATAGATACTCTTATTCAATTGTTTTTCCAAGACAGAAAAAAGATCTCTGAAAGAAACACTCCCAATTAGATTCCTATGAAACATTACCTTCTCAATCTTCTTTTCAGCATCTATATCTAGTTTGATAATCTGATCTAAAACTTTTGTAAAAGAATCGTTGTTATTCACCGAATAACTGTGACTCAGCTTTTCATGGATAATTCTTAGGTAGAGATTTATATACCCATCAATTTCAATTATTATATTTTTCAATTGCTGTTGAATTTTCGTTTCATAAGCTGTCTCTAAATCATGAATGAGACTAACTAGTAACTTAAAATTAGCTGTATGGAAATTGCCCTTACTATTATGCAAAAAAATCAAAATATCAGAATAACTGGAGTACGTTTCGAAAACCGTCTTTTTAACAGATTCAAATCTCTTTTCAAAATCGGTTAATAACTCTGTGGACCTATCAACACCAAATTCAACTATTTCGCTGATAATTGTTATATTGATTTTATTCTGTTCGGACTCGAATTGCATCAATCTAGGTTCTGTGACATCCTTAATTGAAATGATTAATTGAATTACCTTATGATCCAAATCGTAAACAGGACAATAGTCAATATTGATCCATTTTTTACCTAATCGACACTCAATTGGGAGAAGAGATTGATTAAGCTCAAAATTAATTAGATCGTCATGCATGACAGCGGCAAATACAGTCTTGATTACTTGTATATCCGAATCATCTAAAGACGTCTTTGCGAAAAAGAAATCGAAAACATTTCGTTCATTTTCCAAATCGTAGGTTTCGATAATTTTGAGAAGATTCTTAGATTTTGATACGGTAGTTATATCGACAACTCCGTTTTGATCCCAAATGGATATAATACCCTGATGCAGCGTATCAAGAATTGTCTCGACTTTTTGAAATTCGCCAGAGATTTCTTGTTTCTCTTTCTGCTCCTGAAGAATAGTCAATTCTAGATTCTTTTTATGATTCCACCAAGCCAATAATCCTATTATGATCAAAACAGATGAAAACATAATGACTTTTTGCTTTGTCTGTTCTTGCTCTTTTGCTATAAGTTGACTTCGAGTCAGTTCAAGTTCTTTTCGTTGTGCCTCCGATCTTGCTCTAGTGAGCTCAACAGAATCGATAGCTGTCTTAATCGTATTTGAAGTTAAATTACTTATGTTAGCATCATAGTAGTTCCAAAACTGTCGAAAGACTAGTGATCGAAGCTCTTCACTAATTGCCTCATCACTAGCAAAAAGTCCGGTTATATGCAGTATCACATCAAATTGCTCATCAACCCCCAACTCATAACAATAAGATAAATCGTACGGCTCTCCTAGTTTGAATAAGATATAATTTTTATAGCACTGAAGAAATCCAATCCTAACCTTTTTATTATATCCATCGTAGTCTATCGTTCTTAGATTTTCGATAATGTTATCAGTCTTGCCATTCATTAACCGAGCTAGAGAATGGAAAACGACAGTATCAGCGTACAACTGTTCAAAGTTAAACGTTTTTTCGAAGTAATTTTCTGCTCGAATAGGGTCGTTGTATTTAAAAAGATAAAAAATGCCCATATTGTAGCGCACAAAAAGTAAATCTCTCTCGAATTGCTTCGGATACTTTGCATAACTTTTCTCCACCCTATGAAGTAGATCCATTCCTCGATCTAAAACATCCGGGGAGTTACTTAAAGCATAAGAGGTGCCAACCGCGGCGGTAATGCGAAGATGAGATACTGTTGCATCCTTTGGTATGTCGCGAATAACTTTTTTGTACATCCTTTCAAAATTATAGTAATCACCATGAAGAGCACTCTTCTTCAGAATTGCTTCAGCACTTTTTGCTGCGGCAACATATTTCTTGTCTCTGATGGAGACTTCATAAAGTTTATGGAGTTGAATGAGAACTTCAGGTTTTTCTTGAAGGATGCTATCGTAGCAACGAAAGCGTGCCTCATAGTCTTTAAATTTGACACTGTTTGTGCAAAATTCTCGATTACTTCTTTCCTTGAGCCAAATAGTTCTCTCAATCAAGTATCTTTGTTCTTCTGAGGTCGTTGGCGCACCTAGCATTGCTCGGAGTTGAGCTACAGATACATCTCTGAGAGAAGCACTTTCATTCTGAAAAATTGAATTATATTCTTTTGGGTCCTCTAGTTTTGCCATGAGTTTTGGCTGTAAGAGGAATATCATAATCAAAAATTTTAGGGTCAAACGAAACATCTTTAATAGACTCCTAGTCTGTCTATTTCGGATGGTTCCGTCGGATGACTTGGGAAATATTTGCCGAGTTTGGTTAGAGAAGGAAAAATCCTGCAACCAAGGTCGAAGGATTTTTTTTGGGTCACCCCTCTTTCACTTTCATTACCTATTATTCTGCTAAGAACGTCCTACGGTAAGGAGGAGCAACTAATCTACCAGGAGCAAAACTAGACATCCCCGCGAGTTCCTGCTCAAGGCAAATATCTGCTTCCTTAATTAGGGTTCCCGGGTAATCTTCGAGACTCCCTGTGGTCGGATGTGTCCAGCCTGCGTTATGAAGCATCTCATGAAATAGTGTCCCGGCAACTATAACAACGTCATAGTCATCAATGAAACTGCGATTCATACTTATATCGATTCTCGATTCACCGCTTATGGTTAGTACCGGAGCAAATCCTGCTCGGATAAACTCTCTCCCATCTTGGGGCTCATCTTCAGTAAAAGCTTTGATGATACCTCCACCGTTACCCAATACCATGAGCGAACTTACAATCGCTGTCGTATAGCGTCTCACTGATAGGTTTTTTTGCCCCCAGTTGGGAGCTTCAAAACGCGTCGTGTTATCGACAACACATTTCTGAAACTCGGTCATATCACCGATATTGCTCTGACTTCCCGGAATCGTAAACAAATCGTAAATCATTTGCATGGCATCATTTAGCTTATCGTTTTGAGCTCTCGAGAACCCTCTGGTGACGAACCGATAGTCTGCTTGGAAGCTTGATGACCACTGCACATCTACATCTATCGTGCGGATCTGTAAAGTTCCAGGTAGCCTAAATTGACTGTAAGAAGAGCTCTCAAAGAATAAGACCGAAAGAAATATGAGCATTAACCTATTCATACTAAACCCTTTGTTTGTTTAGGGATTATCGTTTGATTTACCTTCTGTCCATTATGAAACGCTATCTTCTAAGTTTTTATGCGAAATAAGGCTTCATTATTGTAAAAACTATATTTACATCAGTATTATCCATGATTTTCGATAAATATGATCCTTTAAAAATGAACCGGCAGCACGAAAATCAAAGACCTTTAGCTAAGTTTTAACTAGTCGATAAACTGATAGACACGAATCATCTCTGAACAAGGAATCACTGCCCATGCAAACTCCCCAAAAAATTGGAGCCTATAAAATCGTTAGTACCTTAGGCAGTGGAAATATGGGGGCTGTCTACCTTGCTGAACGAGTGGATGGACAATTTCAGAAAAAGGTAGCTATCAAAGTCATCAAGTCAGATAGGTTTGACTACTCTGAGTTACTGAGTCGTTTTAGCAACGAACGTTCAATACTAGCGAAACTCGAACACCCCAATATCGCGCGCTTGCTCGATTCAGGGGAGGATAGCGATTCAAAGACTCCCTACTTTATTATGGAGTATATCGACGGAGATTCTATCGATTTATACTGCAGAAAGCATAATCTATCGATCAAGCAGAGACTAATGCTTTTCCAACAGGTATGTTCGGCAATAAGTTATGCGCACAAGAATTTGATTATCCACAGGGATATCAAACCCAATAATATTTTGGTTACAACATCCGGAGACGTCAAAATATTAGATTTTGGGATCGCCAAACTCGTCGAAGCCGATCCAAATCTTGATCTCAAAACAACTCGAAATCAAGCACCCTTCACGCCGCGGTATGCTAGCCCCGAACAAGTCTCTAACGAAACCTTAACAACTGCTACTGACGTATATTCTTTGGGAACACTCCTGTATGAACTACTGACCGATGTTCCCATTTATGGAGAAATCAAAAGTAATTACGATCTGGCGAAGAAGATTCTTAATGAGCAGCCAGAAAATCCAAGTGCTGTTCTAACTAAAAAATACGATACCGAAGACTCCATGTCCAATCAGCAATTTGAAGCCACAGTCCCCAATAATGCAGCCAGCCCACAAAAGGTAAAAAACAGACCAAACCTTTCGAAGATTGGCACCCTTAAAGGTGATTTGGATACTATTGTCTTAAAGGCCTTGAGAAAAAATCCAGAAAAACGTTATGCCTCCGTTGGAGACTTTTCTACAGATATACATTTATTTTTGGGTGGTTTTCCAATTTTAGCCAAAAACATGACTACGGCATATAAACTCAAAAAATGGATCGTAAGACAAAAAGCCCTAGCTACACTTGGCCTTTTTACTTTCTTAATCATAGCCTTTTCGATCTTTTTTTTAATTGATAGAAACCGACAGCTAGAAAAACTTGCAGATCAAAATCGACAGGTCGCCTTGTTTTTTAGCTCACTGTTTCAGGACCTCGATCCATTTGTTGTGCAGTCCGGAGAATTATCCGCAAAGGATATTCTGGAAAAGGCATTTGAAGGGGTGAAATCATCCTTTTCGAATCATGCTCAAACGAAGCTTGCCTTGCTCAAAGATGTATCACAAATATATTTCAAACTGGGCGAGTTCGATAAAGTAGAATCCATTCTAATAGAAGCCCAGGAAGCTCTCAAACTCTATGACAACTCCGAAATTTCGCAAGAGTTTACGATAAAATGGATCAAACTTCATCTTGCAAAATCTCGTATTGAACAAGCCCGGGATCTCTTTAGTGAACTTGAGCAGGTTAGGATGCTCCCTCATATACAATATGATTGGCACCTTTTAAGAGCTGACATGTATTATTTTGAAGGAAAATATGATCTTTTAATTAAAGAAATCAATCTGGCCAAGCCCTTTGCTACCAATCTATCTGTACTCAAGCAATACGAATTAAAACTACTCGAATGTAAAGGCAATTTAAGACTTGATAAGTACAAGTATACACTCGCACTAGCTGAAGAATTGTTAGAATTTATAGACGGAAATTCGAAGATACTTGGCAAACTGAAATCTTCCGTTTATACGATTGCTGGCGAGGCATATCACGAGTCCTCAGACTACGAAAATGCCCAACAGTCATTCGAAAAAGCCATGAATGCTATCGAATCAGTGACCGGACAATACCATCCAGATTATTTCAATGCCCTCAACTCTTTAGCCACTACTTTTCAATATAGCGGTCAACTCGATAAAACCATTAATGCGCTTAAAAGGAGCCAGGAGATCATAAAAAAAATCTATGGCGAAAATCATCCTGACTTGGCCGTGAATTACAGCAACATGGCATCTCTTTATACAAATATCGATAAAGTTGATATCGCGCGGAGGTACTTTCGTATGGCAATCGAAATCTACACGAATCACTTCGGGGAAATTCATCCAAAAGTTTCCAACGCTATGACCAATCTTGCCACTAGCTATGCTAGAGAAGGGAAGTTCGATCAATCCATCCCATTGCAAAAGAGAGCCATTGAAATCGATTTACAAACGATAGGACCCGATCACTCAAGAACTCTTCGCCATCGCCAAGATTTAGCGATCGATCTCATTGAATCAGGAAAAGTTCAAGACGGCGTTAAAATAGCTCAAGATGTTCATAGAAAAACCATCAGCCTTTTTGGCAGCAAAAATGAGAAGTCCGCTTGGACAAGCATAGCTTTGGGTGACGGTCTTATGAGGCTAAATCGTCTTGAAGAGGCCAAGCGTCTTTTTTTAAAGGCTGAGGAGATTTTTTTAGCTAAACGTGCAGAAGATAACTATCAACTTCCCTATTTTTTAAGGTACCAAGTTAGGCTAGCATTAAAAGAAAAAAGATATAGTGAGGCCATCAATTTAGGAGAACGCATTTTAAAAAATATAGAAACTAACAAAGGACAAACCTACCATAGATCGTACCCTTACCTCCGATATCTCGGTGACGCCTATTTAGGATTGGGTGAACGGTCTAAAGCACTGGAATATTATCGAAAGGCAGTCGAGACCGCAAAATCCGAATATAATACTACAGACAGCAAATCAGAGAAAAAAGTTAACGAGTTACAATAGATAGTACTCGGTAACTACTTTAACCGAATTAAAACCAACGGTTTAACTCAAACTTTTCATACTCACAAATCAATGCTGAACGGAAAATAACGCGAATATCTTCTACATTATCAGCTTATTCGATTGAAAAGAAAATGGCAGCTCCAGCAGGAATCGAACCTACAACTAACGCTTAGGAAGCGTTTGTTATATCCGTTTAACTATGGAGCCCTAAAGGAATAACCCGTCATTGATAACAAATAAAACCAGGAGGGTCAACGAGCCTTAAGGCCCGTCGATATTGCTAAGCAAGCATCATGAGTGGATCTTCAATGTAGGCCGCTAGAGTTTGTAAAAACTCAGCCCCCAAAGCTCCATCAATAACACGGTGGTCACATGACATAGTAAAGGTCATACGAGGCTGGACTGTAATACTCCCATCCTCCGCAACCCATGGGGTCTTAACGGTAGCTCCTACAGCTAAAATCGCTGCCTGAGGAGGATTGATTATGGCAGTAAATTGCTCAATACCCATCATACCCAGGTTGGAAACTGAAAATGTACCACCAGCGTATTCTTCCGGCTTCAATTGCCCGTCTTTGGCCCGACCAATCAAATCCTTAGTTTTTATTGCAATATCTCGCACACCAAGAATATGAGCTGCGTGTACGACTGGAGTGATCAAACCATCGTTCACGGCCACGGCCACACTGATATCAACACTACCATGTTGCCTAATAAAATCTTGATGCCAAGAAGCATTTACCTTTGGGTGTCGCTTCAAAGCCTTTGCACAGGCTTGGATGATGAGGTCATTGACACTGACCTTCGGAACATCCTGACCTCTTGCATTAGCCGCCTCTTCGTTGAGACGCTTACGCCAGGCCATTAGCTTAGTCATATCTACCGAACGAGTGAGATAGAAATGAGGGGCATCGTTTTTACCTGCAAGCAGTCGTTTCGCTATCGTCTTTCGCATCATGGAATGCGGTACATCCACATCGCTAGAACCTGCCACTGCGGGGGCTGGCGCGGCTACTGGGGCGCTAGCCTGGGAGCTCGCTGATAGCCCCTCAACATCTCTAAGAATGATGCGTCCCTGAGGACCGCTACCCGCAACTGAAGCAAGGTCTATTGATTTTTCTTTAGCCACTTTTTTAGCCAATGGAGATGCTTTAATTCTTCCTCCAGGGCTTCCCGCAGGCGCTGAAGATGCTACCTCAGCAGCTGGCTCACTAGGTGCAGGAGCCTCGTCTTCCTTTGGAGAACCATGCCCTGACGCAGAAGCTGCTGAACTCGAGGCTTTCACAAGCGAATCAAGATCGAAATCCTCGCCTTTTTCGCCCACAACACAAATTGGTGCGTTGAGTTGAGACGCCTGTCCTGCCGGAACTAAGATTTTAAGCAGCGTTCCTTCAGCGGGCGAATTGTATTCCATGGTAGCTTTGTCGGTTTCAATTTCGACAAATGCTTCTCCTTCTTCAATGAACTCGCCTTCTTCTTTCAACCAACTAGCGACAGCACCTTCTTCCATGGTGTCACTAAGTTTTGGCATTTCGATAATTTCGGCCATGATGATTTCCTAGCTACGGTATAAAACTTCGTTAACGGCTTTTATGATACGTTCTGTCGACGGCATAACGCGCTCCTCTTGTGCTTCGTTGTAAGGCATCGGCACAAATTCGTTACTCACTTTTTTGACGGGAGCATCCAAGTCGTCAAAACACTCTTCTTGTATGCGGTCTGCTATCTGAGATCCTAGTGACGCAAAGCCCCAGGCTTCTTCGACAACGATAACTCGATGGGTTTTCCTCACAGATCCGAAAATTAGATCTTCATCGAGAGGTTGAAGCGTTCGCGGATCGAGAACTTCTGCTGAGATTCCTTCTTTGGCTAACTGCTCGGCAGCTTCTGCCGCCTTATGCAATGCCTTGTTCCAGGCGATTAGCGTGACATCTGTCCCTTCACGTTTGATATCACCTTCTCCTAGAGGGATAAGGTACTCGTCATCCGGGACCTCACCTTTCATTCCGTACATCATTTCGCTTTCCAAAAATATAACCGGGTTATCGTCTCGGATTGCGGACTTTAACAGACCCTTTCCATCGTAGGGGGTCGAACAAGTAGCAACGATTAGCCCTGGAATATTGGTAAGCATCGGCTCTACTGCCTGGCTGTGCTGTGCACCAAGCATATGGGCAGCGCCATTAGGTCCCCGAAAAACTATGGGACACTTGTATTGTCCACCGGACATGTACCGCATTTTCGCAGCATGGTTGATGATCTGATCGAATGCTTGGATACCAAAGTTCCATGTCATCATCTCTATAATTGGTCTTAGACCTGTGAGAGCCGCACCGATTCCTAGTCCAGCAAAACCAGCCTCAGAAATAGGAGAGTCCCAAACACGTCGCTCTCCGTACTTCTCCAAAAGTCCTTTAGATACTTTGTAAGCTCCGTCGTACTGAGCGACCTCTTCACCCATTAGGAAAATGGACTCGTCTCGAGCCATCTCCTCATCCATTGCCTGCCCAAGAGCTTCACGAAAGGTCAATAGTGCCATATTCTGTTCTTTCTATTAGCTGTTTTTTGGTGTTTTTTTTATACCAGTACGTGATCAAAAGCTTCTTCTACCGGTGGGTTTTCGGCATTATCAGCAAATTCCTCAGCCGCCTTTACGATAGCCTTAGCTTCCGCATCCCACTCTTTTAACTGCTCTTCAGTAGCAATCTTCTGGCTTACGAAGTACTTTCCAAGACGTTTAATTGGATCTTTATTTTTTTGAAAGTCTTCGACTTCCTTTTTTGTCCGGTAGGTCCCTGGGTCAGAAACGGAATGACCGCGATACCGGTAGGTAAGGGCTTCCATAAAGTGAGGCTTTTTGTCTTTCCTCATTTTTTGCACAATCTCAGAAACGTGCTCGTGAACAGCGATGGCATCCATTCCGTCACAGTCTGAATGAGCCATATCAAACGCTTCAGCACGCTTCCAGAGATGCTCAACACTTGTTGTTCGTTTAATGTCAGTACCCATTCCATAGCGGTTATTTTCCACGATGAAAAGTACAGGCAAGTCCCAAGTTGCCGCCATATTCATAGCCTCGAAGAATTGGCCTTGGTTCGTGGCAGCATCGCCCATATAGCAAACGCAAATATCATCTTCCTCGCGGTAGCGTATTTTAAAGCCAACGCCCACTGCTAGAGGTACCTGACCTCCAACAATTCCGTGACCACCTAAGAATCTCAGAGGTTCGGAAAACATATGCATGGATCCGCCTTTACCACGACAACACCCTTCAACTTTTCCAAAAAGTTCGGCCATCACTCGCTTAGGTTCGATGCCCTTGCCAATCGCTTGCGTGTGGGAGCGATACCCGGAAATCATATAATCCGTATCGCGTAGACAAGACTGAACTCCCACGGCCAAACCTTCTTGTCCTATATGAAGGTGGCAAAACCCTGAGAATTTTCTTTTTGTATACGCCAATCCAACTCTTTCTTCAAATCGTCGGAAAAGGCACATGGTTTTATAAATGTCTACCAGAGCATCCTGGTCGAGTGACTTTGCTTTACTTTTTGCCATATCAATGTATTCCTAACACATGAACGAAAAGCTCCCTCAACGGCTACCATGGGAGTGGACCGTCTGCAAGCGAGTTCGTTATCTTACAAGATCTCTAGGAGATGGATCGTAACGCAATGGTGGCATTTGTTCCGCCAAAACCAAATGAGTTAGAGATCGCTACCTTTAGGTGTTTCTCCTTCGCTTCTAAAGGCGTGTAATCTAATCGACAATCTGGGTCTGGGTCAACAAGGTTTGCAGTAGGAGGTACCACATTGTGGTGAAGTGCTAGCGCTGTAAAGACTGCCTCGATCCCTCCTGCGGCGCCAAGACAGTGACCGGTTACGCCTTTGGTCGAAGAGACAGACAACTTTTTGGCATGACGTCCAAAAAGAGCCTCGATAGCAGCTGATTCATAAGCATCATTTAACTTTGTTGAAGTACCATGAGCGTTGATATAATCGACGTCTTCGGGAGAAATTCCCGCTGTCCGTAAAGCCATATCCATACAACGCTGACCACCTTCATGGTTTTCTGGAGGTGCAGTGATGTGGAAACTATCTCCACTTAGGCCGTAACCGACGACTTCCGCATAGATTTTCGCACCACGCTTAGTGGCAGACTCGTAATCTTCCAGGATGAGGATTCCGGCACCCTCTCCCATGACGAAACCATCTCGATTGAGGTCGAAAGGACGAGAGGCACTGGCAGGCGTTTCCGAATGCGTGCTGAGTGCTTTGAGAGCTGTAAACGAACTGATTCCCAATTTGGAAATCGTAGCCTCGGCCCCACCGCAAATCATTACATCCGCCATGCCATCTCTAACATAACGGTAGGATTCACCCACTCCGTGAGTCCCGCTCGAACAAGCAGTCGTGGGACAAAGATTTGGACCCTTAGCTCCAAATTCAATTGACACGAAACCCGACGCCATATTGGGGATCGTAAACGGAATAAAGAAAGGAGATATACGTCGCTCGCCACTTTCGTACAGCTTTTTGGTATTATCTTCGATCATGTCCAATGCTCCCATCCCCACACCAATCGCACAGCCAACTCGGTCAGCTTGACTAGCAATATCGACTCCCGAGTCTGCTACTGCTTCGTGAGTCGCGACCGTTGCAAACTGAACAAACCGACTGATACGACGTAAGTTTTTAGGATCAATAACCGAAGATGCGTCAAAGTTCTTAACTTCCGCAGCCACCTTGACTCTGTGTTCAGCTGTGTCGAAATGTTTGATAAAATCAACACCGGAATTCGCATGGAGTGCTGCATGCCACGAGTCTTTTACATTATTTCCAATGGCACTCACCATACCGACACCAGTTATCACAACCCGTCTCATATGCATTCCTCTGTTAATTCAGCTGAAACTTATCATCTCCAATTATCAAATACAGACGGAGTTGGCACTCGGTTTTTTCTTAAAGATTATGGAAAATCTGTGTTAAGTCGCAAATATGATCCCCGCCATGACCTACCCTTTAGAAAATCGCTTAATCCCAGGAAAATGACGTGGATCAAAAGCAGACTCTGATGGAGGTAGTCGATTCTTCTGGAAAACCAAGAAACTACCGAAACCTAAAAGGATTAGGTTTGGAATCCAGGCGGCAAGAGGAGCAGCAATTTGACCTTTTTCAGCCGCAAACTTAAAGGTCATTAAAAACACATACCCGAGTATGATCGTTAAGATCGAACCCAGATAGCCAAAACCCTTCCCTCGCCGCTCATCCTGGATTCCTAGCACCATGGCAAATAAAGCAAAAGTTATACATGAAAACGGCAGACCGAGACGCTGATGGAAGAGATACCGAGCCTTCAAATAGACCTTGCGATCTTGCTCATTGAGGGTTTCCTCGGGTGGGAATTGTCCAATATAATTCCAAAGCTCTACCGGACGGAAACTACGATAATCGTCGGAAGCAGCGTCAGCACCAAAAATCTGTTCTTGAAAGATACGAATTAAATCAAGTTCACTTCTTTCAAATCTAACTACGGAGGTTTCGTCACTCGACGGTTGGCTCGTGTAGATCACTCCCGAAGCAAACTCCATCCTTAAATCACCTGTCTCAACAGAGCCGCTCACTGACCCTCTAGGTGCCAGCAAGGTAAAATTTTGATTGACCGATGCAGAACCTGGGGCCAGCATCACGTTTTTAAACTGAGTTCGATCCTGAGAGATTTCCTCAGCGTATAAAACATACCCAAGAAAATCGTCGAGAAATACCCCCGGCTTAAGCTTGACTTTAATCATGTTGTCGAGTTCGGTCTGCGTTTTTCTATGGTAAAACTGAATCGTTTCTCTTCTTCCCCAAGGTTCGAAATTCATCGCACAGTAAGCCGCAGCGCCGTATAGAATCGTACCGATTAAAAGAACAGGAACGGCGGCACGAGATAGCGAGTATCCCGAGGCCAACATTGCTGTGTACTCACCATCTGCAGAAAACCGGCTAAATGCAAGCAATACAGCAAACATAAACGCTATAGGAATGGTGAAAGCTAAAAAAGGGAGCATAATAAACAAAAATGGTAGAAGGATATTTTCGGCGGTGAGCCCGAAAGTGACTAACACCTCCGAAAGACGAATAAGTTGCGATATGACAATGACAGCGCTTAAAACACACAGAGTCGTAAAGAACTGCGGCAATAGCTCCTTCAAAAAGTAGAAAAATAGCGTCAAAATCTCAACCCTTCAATTAAGCCAAAGCCAGATCGCAAGAGAGCGATAATCTAGTGAACTAAACCCCTCAATGAGATATAATAGGTAAGTCTCATTGAACAACGAAAGCCTTTTATGAATGTTTTTGTGTGCGCCGTTCTAGCCTTCAGTCTACAGCTTCTTCCTTCGTTTACTGTCTTTGCAAAGGAAAGCAAACCGAAAATTCCTATAATCTTGCCAGATTGGGCAGATCAATCAACACCCTTGTTGGGCAACGAGCCTGTCTACATAGTCCCACGGATCCAAACAAGATTAAAACGGTTTTTAAAAAACCGCGCGAACCCTGTGGCCGCGGTGATGCTGGTTTCTGTAAAAACAGGAGAGGTGCTAGCTATGGTTCAGGGGGACGATCCGTCTAATTGGGGTGGCCATCACAACACGAACCTTCACCCAAACTTTCCTGCAGCGTCACTTTTCAAGACCGTTGTCGCTGCGGCTACGCTAGAAACCATGGACTTCGATAGCCTAGAGAAAGACACGTTGGACGGAGGGTGCGCCCGGGTGAGTCCTAAGGGTCATTGGATGCGTAACGACATAAAAGGACGGAAATTTCGCATCAACCTGAGACGCGCTTACGGCTCCAGCTGTAACGGATTTTTTGCCCGACTGGCAATAAATGAGATCGGCCTAGGCCCTATCTTGAATATGGCGGAAAAATTTGGTTGGGCTGACAAACCCGTAGACGCCGACTTTACCATACCGGTAAGCCCCATGTCTGCGCCCAACCCAAAAACCTCGTCCGCTCATCAAGTCGGCGAGTTCGCAGCAGGATTCGGTTACGTAGGCCTTTCTGTAGCTCATGCCTCTTGGCAAATGTTAGCTATTGCCAATGCAGGCTATGCCAAACCTTTAAAACTATTTCAAAATAGTGACGACGATGCGTACCCTGGCCCTATTCCCCACATACAACTTTTCTCAAAAGAAACGGCTGACGAGTTATTATCCATAATGGATGCAACTGTATTAGGTGGGACCGCAAGCTCGTCGTTTCGCAGACGTGGGTTCCGAAAAATACGATCTCAAATTGGCGGGAAAACCGGAACTCTCACAGGCTACTACCCGAAAGGAGTCACAACCTGGTTCGCAGGGGTCTATCCGCTTGAAAAGCCAGAAGTTGTGGTGGCTTCAGTCGTTGTTTTGAAGGATTTATGGCATGTGAAAGCTTCAGGTTTAGCTGCGGAAGCCGTCAAGGCCTATCTGGATGACAAGAAGTCTGCTAACTTGGCTAAATCAAAACAGAAAAAAACCTTAAAAAATTAGAAGTTAATTATCTTTTATTAGTATTTGCCTCTGGAAGTCCCGGTTTGATAGATTCACCACATCTTTTATACGCGGAGGCCAGAAATACATGACTACTGACCACACTATACCAGTGATTGACCTTAACGATTTTACATCCAGTGACCCCGTTCGACGTAAAGGCTTCACCCTGGCTGTAGGTACTGCCTTGAGGGATGTAGGTTTTTTCGCTTTAACTAATCACGGACTTTCTGATGATGAGATAAAGCAAGCCTACAGGGCTTCTGAAGAGTTTTTCTTGCTCGATGAGCAACAAAAATCAAATTATGAAGACTCAAAAATAAAAGGCCAAAGAGGTTTTATCTCTTTCGGAAAGGAGCATGCCAAAGACAGTAGCGCACCGGACTTGAAAGAGTTCTTGCACATTGGTCAAGAATCCACAAATCAGGATTACCCAGCAAACGTGTGGCCCTCGGAAGTTTCCTCCTTCCGGCCAGTCATGGTGTCTTTGTATCAGAGCTTAGAAAAAGCGGCTTTTAGTGTATTGGAGGCATGTTCTGAGTTTATAGGTGAGTCACCTAATTTGGTTAAAGACATGGCTGTGGATGGTAACACTATCTTAAGACTCATCCATTACCCTCCCATTCCAGATGATGCTCACCCGGCAAGTATCAGGGCAGCCGCTCATGAGGATATCAACCTTATAACATTGCTTATCGATGCAAGTATGCCTGGTCTTGAAATCTTAGATAAAGAAGGTAACTGGCTACCGGTGGTAACACCAAAAAACAGTATAATTGTTGACTCAGGAGATATGCTACAAAATCTTAGTAACGGCTATTTAAAAGCAACGACTCACCGGGTAACAAATCCATCAGACTCAAGATCTAGACGATTTTCCATGCCTTTCTTCGTTCATGCACGCAGTGAAGTCGATCTTTCACCCCTGCCGAAATCAATAGAGCTTTCAGGTGGAACACCGAAGTATCCTAACATCACTGCTGGCGAATACCTGCACCAAAGATTAAAAGAAATTGGACTTGCCTAGGTATTGCTAGGTTTTCTTTAGATCTGTGGCTATAAGCGTTTCACAATCTATCCTGGGGGTAAATGTGAGACGCACGCCTTTCTTGATATTACTGAGCCCCGCCTTTTCCACATCACTCGGAAAAAACATAATATTTCCTTGTTCGAAGGCAGCATCTGAGACCTGAATCCAACCGAAGCGTTTTGGATTATACGAAGATACTTCTCCCGATATCTCCCCGGTGACAAGGCTTTTGTCAACGACCAATCTTCCCCTCGGATCTATATCTTCTAATGCTCGATTAAGGGCTTCATGCTTATCAGAATCTTTTTTCACCATCAGAAACAATAGATGTTTCGCACGCGTGCAAGCCACATAAAACAAACTCGCCATGATGGGGTTCGAAATGGGTAAATTGTATTCCGACATATTGAGAATAATTCCAACAGAGGTTTCCAAGCCTTTAAAGCTCGCAATCGTCGAAACAGCAATAGAATCGTTATCTCTCTCAAGAGACTTAGATGTTTTTTTCGTTCCCAAATCCTGTAGCTTATGGCTATCTAGCACTCTATGTCCATGAAGGATCGAACCTTCCTGAAATGGTCGTCTTCCACTTAAAATTGTGATTTCATGGGCCCTTAAACCTTCATCTTTTCTCAGTCGTGAGAGAAGTTCAGACAGCTTTTTCCTCGCATCGACTTCGTTTTCATAGGAAATGATATCGGGAAAATACCCTATCCTCCCCGAATGACTTGGCAATATGTCCTTACCTGTTCGAAAAGCTCTTGAAAACCCACTAATTTCTCTAGTTACTCTATAGTTATTTACCAATGGAAAATAAGGACTTGGAATGGGAAGAACATCCTCGGGGATAAACGATGTCTCCGCGGAGCCTGATCCGAAAACACCTTGGCTCCTATCAAAAAAGATATAGAACCGACTGTCTCCTTCGCTCAGCACAGTTTCGATGGACTCCCACCAAAAAGGCTGAACGTCTTGAGCCTCATCACAAAGTAGAACATCAAATCGTTTCGTTGATTTAGCAATCTCTTCTTTAAGCTTCTCGGGTCCCACATACTGAATCCAATCCTCTCGCGTTCCATCAAAACTATTAGGTCTGCGCAACAATTCAACTCCGTAGGTAGAAGCAAGCTCAGCATAGGTCATAATGTCTACGCCTGTCCCAAGCTCCTTCCTCAAGTAATCGTTTAAAAAGGGGTTCGTGGATAAAAACAGAATACTCTTTTCCTGGATCAAAAAATTTTTAGCTAGCATGATCGCAAGCATGGTTTTGCCAGTTCCTGCCTCACCTTCCACTGCAAGACGACGTGAACTGGCTACCGGAGTCACCAATGTTTCATGAATGATTTCCACGTCTCTTACTCGGGTTTCGTGGGTATCCAGATAATCGCGAATATACAGACGCGTGGAATAATTAGATCCCCGTAAAACTTGGTCCAGCTCTTTACCAACATCATCAAAATCGAGATATTTTTCTGGATGAACTTGTTTGACTAAGGACTCCAAGTAACGATCCAAGCCCTCTAATCGGCTTTTACCAATCACAAGTTTCGGTTCGACTTCGGCCGTTTGTTCTATATCGCTTTCCAAAACAGTAGGAAAACAAACCAAATGGGTAGCAGGAACCTTGATCCCCTTCTTTTTAAGAAATCTGAGAAAACGACTTTTCCATACCAATGACTGCTGAAACGGATTTTTGATGGGAAAAATGCGACCATGACGACTAATAGAAAAAAAACGACCTTCCGAGGCGTCGTATTTGATCTGTCCACCCTTGACCTCAATAACAAATACGCCCCAATTTTTGTGGTAAAGGACGAAGTCAATCTCATTGCTCTGAAGCCCCTTAGAGTCTTCAAACGAGGATAAAGTGCAGGAATAGTAACAGCTCCAGGAATCACTTAGACTTACACACGCATCATAAAGAATTTCCTCGGCTCGACTTGCAAATACGACTCGGTTCTTTTCACTATCCGGAAAGATCACAGACACGAAACCACCTTCAGTTTGTTATTTATAATGGTATGTTAACAAATTATTGGTCGGATCGCTCAGAGATCATAATATTCAAACGTAAACGCAAAAGACCCCCAGTTATTTCTAACTGAGGGTCTTTCTATTTTTTAAGGCTGCATCGAGCTACTCTCCCACTCTTA
>JABSRP010000015.1 GCA_013215145.1 Pseudobacteriovorax sp. | reverse complement strand
CTAATAAAAATGTAGCCAAAAAAGCAAAGGCTACCAAGAAAAAAGCTGCTAAGAAAAAGGTAGCCAAAAAGGCAAAAGCCACTAAGAAAAAACCAGCGAAGAAGAAGGTGGCAAAAAAAGCAGCGAAAAAATCAACAACCACCAAGAAAAAAGTCGCTAAGAAAAAGGTAGCCAAAAAAGCAAAAACCACTAAAAAGGCGGCGAAAAAATCCACCAGCAAAAAGTCAGGCAATAAAGTCTATACCTTCCAGGGCGGTCTAAAGGGAGAAGTTTTGTTTGAAACCTCTGAGCACTATTATGTCAAGGTTCTAAATCAAGATGACCAGCAGTATGTCTACGTAAGAAAAGATATTCCTAAAAAAGCTGCCTAAACGAATTAGGGCTGGTGTTTCAACCGGCCCTTTTTTACACCGACCTACCCGAAACACTTGTCCTTTGACTCCCCCACTCGAATATGGTTTTCTGTCAACTCGAACTATAGTCACGAACCATGTTTCGCGAGGATACAATTGGGTTTTTTTGACATATTTTCAAAAAAAGAATCGCAGGGTAAGGCAACTAGCCTAGACGAAGGACTTCTCGGCCTACAAAAGGGTGGCTATGTCAGCTTCGACTTGGAAACCTACCGAGTCGAAAAGAGAAGTTGTTACGAAGAGGATGGCGAAAGGGCCCTCGAATGGCACCTAGTCGGTGAGTCCAATCAAAAGCATATGTATCTCGGCTACGAAAAAGACGACGGCAAGGTCTACTGGTTTCTCACAGAAAAAGTTAAGGCATCAAAAATTGCCGAAAGTGACTGGGATAGATTTACACAAGATGACGCTCCCCCAAAAATCACTATCGATGATCAAGTTTTTTTAGCTGACGCATCTGGTGCTGCTTACTTTTATGCAGACGATCGTGATGTTGATAGAGAGGAACTTATTTACTGGAACTACGAGGATCGCGACGGTGAATTGATCCTAACTATCGAGCAATGGGGCGAAACCGCTTTTGAGGTCTACCAAGGAAAGTATGTAACCGAAACCGACTTTTATAACATCATTCAAGGCGATCCATCATGAGACGCACATCTATTTTCCCATTAGCGTTACTATTATTTGCTATGCTCAGTACCGCTTGTGTTGACAACCCACTTGAGAAGCTCCAAAAGGACTTGTCCATTTATGACGAATACAGCATCACCTTACAGGATATGCGTCAGTCAAGTGGGTTTCCCGAGTTTGAGCATCAATACGATATTATTACCGTTTCCAAACCAGCTAAGGTTTCCGAAACCATCGCCGCAGAAATGGGCGAGCAAACCAAACCGCAGATTGAGAGATACAAAACAGAATGGCTACCTGTTCCCGAGTCCGTCTATGAACAATACCAAAATAACCTTGGTATGACGATCTTATCGAAACTCGATAATGGAGAGCTACAAGACTCCTCGGGACCTCCTGGATACAACTATGTCGGTAATCCTCAATACGGCCGTTGGGTGCAAAGAGATGGCCTCAGTTTTTGGGAATTCTATGGAGCTTATCGACTTTTTGGAGATTTAATAGGTGGCTTTGGTCGACCGATTTATCGCGATGATTATGATCGCTATCGGGATTATAGACGCCAGAGACGACCCTACTATGGCCGCGATAATCGCTGGGGCACAAATGGTTCCTACACTAAAAAATCAAATCCTACTTTTTACCAACGTCGCAAGGCACTGGAGGCAAAGCGCAAAGCCAATTTTAGCTCTCGATTTAATAAACGGGTCAACCGAAGCAAATCTTCAAGCTATCGATCAAGATCACGCGGTTTTGGTAAGTAGGAGTAATTATGTTTTTTGGAATTGATTTTATTGAATTAGCGGTTATTTTCGTTTCGATTGCCTTGGTTCTTTTTATTGGACAAAAGGTCCACTATTGGCATAGACGAGCCATCAATATTCCTCACGAGCTTACGGAAAATGATAACCCAGCAGTGGGACTGGCAGTGATTGGTTATCTCTTTGGCCTGCTTTTGTCTATCGCTGGTCTGGTGCAAGGTCCCAGCAATGGCTACTTAGAGGATGCCATTGATATATTTCTGTACGGCTTGCTTGCTATCGTCCTGATTAATATCGCCACAATCATAACTGACAAACTACTGCTTTATAAATTCCAGCTGGATAAGGAGTTAGTCACAGATCGCAATATTGGAACGGGAGCCGTACAGTTTGGTGTTTATATCGCCAGTGGCCTGGTGCTAAAGGGAGCCCTAAACGGTGAGGGCGGCATCGATACTGCTATTGCGTTCTGGTTTGCGGGACAGGCAGCCCTCATTGTACTGTTTAAAATCTACAATATCCTAACACCTTTTGATATTCACGAGCATTTGGAGAAAGACAATGCCGGTGTCGGTATATGTCTCGCAGGTATTCTGATTGCGACTGGTAATATCGTGAGGCTCGGTATTATGGGAGACTTCGAAGGTTGGGCTACCAACTTTTCTCGTTTTGCCTTGTATACCGGAATTTGCGCATTGCTTCTCCCCATGACAAGGGTTTTGATTGATCGCGTTTTTATTCCCGGTGGCAAACTAACCTACGAGATTGTTCATCAAAAAGACTCTAACCTCGCACTTGCTTTGTTTGAAGCAACCTCTTACGTCGGTGTATCAATGCTATTGGGTGGAATGTTTGCTTAGTTTTGTCAGCCTGGAAAAAAGACTTCTCATATGCATTTTTTTTACTGGCTTCTCTGGTATTGTCGCTGAATATGTCATGGCCACTATGGCAAGCTATCTTGTGGGAGATTCCATCACCCAGTGGGCATTGACCATCTCTGTCATGCTTTTCTTTATGGGAATCGGCAGTCAGCTATCGCAAAAGTTTAAAGGAGATCCGGTTAAGGCCTTTGTCGCCTGTGAGCTAACCCTTTCCCTACTCATATCTCTGGCCCCTACTATCGTATATGCTTTGACTCCCTACACCGAACAAACAGGAGTGATCATCTATTTGCTCAGCTCCCTTCTTGGGTTATTGATTGGAGCAGAGATTCCTATCGCATCTCAAATCCTAAGCCGCACCATGCCCATCAAAAAAAATGTCGCTTGGGTCCTATCACAGGACTATTTCGGAGCTCTCTTGGGGGGATTAGCCTTTATTTACATTGGCCAACCTGTACTTGGCCTCACCAAAACCGCGGCTATCCTTGGGGCTATAAATTTTATCATGGCACTCAGCCTGATTTCGTCCAAACGTCAACTCGCGCTTCCATCCTTGATACTGCTGATTTGTCTAGGCAATATTTCCTATGCAGATCGGATTGTCGAATATGGAGAGCAATCAAAGTACAAGGATTTGATTGTTTATAGCGACCAAAGTCGCTATCAAAAAATCGTATTAACTCAGTGGAAGCAGGACTACTGGTTGTATCTTAACCACAACGAACAATTCTCTACGGTGGATGAGCATCGCTACCATGAGAGTTTGGTCCACCCCATTATGAGCGTTGCCAATAGACCGAAAAACATACTGATCCTTGGTGGAGGAGATGGCCTGGCCGCGCGAGAGCTTGTCAAATATCACGAAGATATTACATCGATAACCATAGTGGATTTGGATGAGAAGGTCACCCAACTAGCACAGACTCATCCTGTCATGCTTGCTATCAATGAAGAAGCTATGTTGCACGACAAGGTTAGGATCATAAACACAGACGCCTATCGATTTGCTGAAACCGTCGAGGAAACCTATGATGCCATCATCATTGATCTTCCTGACCCAAAATCTGTGTCTATCGCTAGAATGTACACGGTCGAGTTTTACCGCACACTCGCCAAGAGCCTTAGACCAGATGGCTGCCTGGTAACCCAGGCTTTATCACCTTTCTTCGTCCCCCAGGCATTCTGGTCCATCCAGCTTTCGATGGAAGAAGCAGGAATGAATACGTTACCTTATCACTTGACCATGCCAACCCTAGGAGAATGGGGCTTCGTTCTAGGCTGTCCGACCATCAACTTACAGGAAATCTCTAATCGATTTCTTATGACAACTATAGATAATAGATTCGAGTTTCTAGAGCGAGACCAACTGGTGGCGATGAGTGTTTTTCCAAGAGAAACCAGAAACTATAAACAAAAATCAGAATTTTCCAATTTGCGTAATCTTAAAATTTACAGTTATTACAAGAATGGAAGATGGGATCTATATTAAGAGAGGAGATACCGTGATAGAAAAGAAAGAGATTATTCAAAGCTATCTGGCTGAACTTGGTATTGAAGTGGTTTCCCAGGATGAAACAACTTTTGTTTGCCGCGACGAAGACGAAGGCATCAATAATTTGGTGATTCATCTTGCTGATCCAATTTTAGTTCTCGAGCAGCAGATTGCCCCCGAAAGCCGCCTCAAACCTGGCTACGAACGAGAACTCCTGAAGCGAAACAACCGCTTAATCCACGGCGCCTTTATCCTTGATGGTAAAGAGAATATCTGTTGGAAGGACACGTTGCGCTTAGAGAATCTGGATTTGAACGAACTCGAAGGATCTATTAAGGCCCTGTCTGTTTGCATTGCAGAAAATGCCGAATACTTCCTCAGTAACCGCGTCGCATCATAAGGAATTACCCATGTCTTTTTTTTCAAGAATATCGACTCTGTTTAAGGCGAAAGCCAATGAAGCTATGGACCAGGTAGAAGCAAAAAATGCTATCCCTATCCTTAAAGAAAAGATTGAAGAGCTCAAGCGAGGCGCCTCTAATATAGATAAATCGCGAGCGCAACTGAAAGCCGATATTAAACTCAACGAAACTCAGGTTGAGAGAAGTCAAAAGGAATCTGACCTATATCTAAAAAAAGCGAAGGAACTCAAGGCCAAAGGCGGAGACGAAGCTATGGCTCTTGCAAAGCAGTATGTCGAGCGACATTTAGAGACGAATCAACGGATCGAACCTCAAAAAACCAACTTGGAAAGCCTCAGACAGAAAGATACTGAACTAAGGAAACGAGCAGAAACGTTTAAAGATGAGATCCGTAAGTGGCAAGCCGAAATTACGGCATTAGAGGCCCGTTCAAGAACTGCTGAGGCGGAGCTCGCCATTGAAAAAGCCATGTCCCAAACAGACCCAGATTCAACCTTGGCTATGATGGAAAAGCTTAAGGGTAAAGTCGAGGCAAAAGAAGCTCTAGCAGCTTCATATAAGGACATTAAGGCAGAATCAACGAGCTTGGATGAAAAAGCGGATGCCCTACTTAAGGACACAGATAGTTCCGCTGATGACTTACTCGCAAAACTCTAAACTCCACTCCTTAAAAAAAAGGGTCTGATCATCCGATCAGACCCTTTTTTACACAAGACTAGTGATAAGATATTTACTCAACGGTCGTAAGACCCGATCCAGTTGTTGGTGCTTCGAGAGCTCTTAAATCGTTCGGCAAATAAGGTGACAGTGCATTTAAGATATCGAGCAACCCATCGTAACTTGCATCTTCGGGTGTATTGACATTGGCATTCCCGACATAACCAGTAGCCGACATATAGAGTGGGTTAGCCCAAGAGTCGGTATCGACAAAGGGACTAGCACATATCCCATCGGTATTGGTCGCACAGTGGTTATTTAATGCTGTTAAGATGGCTGTATCAGACACATCGGTTTGGTCTCGACAGATATTCGCCGGTAAACCCGAACTTGCGAAAAACGATCCGAAGATGTTACAACTCTCGTTATCCCGTAAAATCGATATCGCCATGTTTTCGATGATTTTATCAACGCCGTAGGAGGTAAAGAAGTTTTCCGAGTCTGCAAAGTTAGCGACTTGAGGAAACGCCATGGCCTGTATCGCTACATCGTCAGAGACACTGGCCGCAACGTTAAAAACCCAAGCAAACTCTTCTTTGGCTTCAAATGGTGCCATGCCGTCAGCCGCTGCCGTTTCCAACTCGTTACGTATCACCGCACCAGATCCAGTTAAGATACCATTCTCGTCGATAAGGATGTCGAGACCTAAACGATCCGGAGCTCCTGGATCGGTCCCATCATTCAAGCCGAAAAGAAGTATACTTAAGCTAGAGGCAGCACCTGTGTTATCGAAACTAGTCACAATCGTACCAGGTCCACCATCATCACCGTCCTCTTCGTCTGCAGGCAGTATGCTGTTAAAAAATGTCATCTTCCCTTTACCCGTGGTGGGGGATTCTTTGCTAATCAGTAATTCCATACCTTTATAATAGAGACTGTCAGACGCATTCTGCCAGTACATTTCGAAGGTATAGGTATAATCGCCCGATTCGTTTTTATAGTACTTAACAAAATTCGGCGCGCCCGGATCCTCAGGGTCAGCTGGAATCGAGAATATCGTGGGGGTGGTTGTAATAGCTCCCGTGACAATTCCTGGGTACTGCGCGCAGTCGCTCGGATCGTTGCTAGTATCTGTGTCTCGGCAGGCAGCCTTACCGAAAAGATGGAAGGTAACCTCTCTGACGATACCGTTCATCATGTCGGCCATTCCAATGAATTGCTGTGGCATCAGAAACAATTGTTCGGGACCGCCACCTGAGTCTTCACCTTCGCTTTGAAGTGTTAAGGTCGCTGATCCACTTCCTGCGACAGCGCTCGGAAGATCAACCAACAAGGCACCCAAATCGGGGATGGTTGTTCGCACGTCACTCTCGTTAACTTCATCCGAAAGTGTCGTTTCTTCTTCTTCAGTTTCACCGCAACCTGATAAAATCAATGCTGCTGACAAGGGCATGGCATATAGTGCGTGTTTCATGTATTTCATGGTACGAATCCTAGTAGAATAACATCATATAATCGTGTTCGGAGCTCGCCTCAATAAATTCAAGAAATCTCATTAATTCAATATTTACAACAGCATAGCCGGGACCATTAGCATCCGCTCTGGGTTGATCCTGTAAGGTTTTGCGGGTTTTAACAGCTAAAGGCGGCTGAGAGACACCTTCAAACCACCTAAAAAATCTGTAAGTATCTTTATTTATGAAGAATTTTCAGGACACAGCAAGCAACACTTAAGTTGAGCCGAGGCGATCAATCATGACGATATAACGGTCAATGGTCTCTCGAATATAGACAGGATAGTAACTAATCTTGATCTTATATTTGCTGTCTTTATCCCTTGGATGAATCTGAAGTTCCGAAGGGAAGACATGGTGATGCTTTTCATACCAAGCTTGGTCCTTTCCGAAGGAGCTCTCGAGCTTTCGGAAAGCCTTTTTTTGTAAGTCTCCTATATAACCGTCCATTACCTTCGACAGTAAATCAAGGAAGGGCCGACCGTCCAATGAGTCCGAGGCCAGTAAGTGCTTGGTATGCTCGCTGTAGGCGCCCTCGATGGTCATCTTTTTATTAATGGTAAATAAACCCAAAGGTATGTGCTTGAAGATGACATTGATTTTTCGCTCGTACTCCTTAACCTTTGTGATGTCATGCCCAAGAACCTGATAAAGTCGTTTAAAGTTGCCACTGATATCACTGAGGGGACGCATACTCCAGAGGATCTCACGCGTGCAACCAGCATGGTCAATAATCGGCAACTCAAACTCAACATGATGCTTGCGCTCGGAATTGATCAGACTCATTTCTTTTTCTTGAAATTGCTCCCAAACCTCGGGTTGAAAGATTTCGGAAACGTTGTGGCCTAAGAGCTCTTCAATAGAGACGTTAAAATACTCAGCCATCAAACGATTGGCTTTGTAGATGACACCAACTTCACTAATGATGGCAAAGGAGGTGGTCATGCCATCGATCATTTGCTCGATGTTACGCTTTGCCCGTTCAAGCTCCACTACGATTTCATGACTTGCTGCTAAACTTTGGGTAGCCGCTACAAGTTCTGCCGTCTGTGAATTCTGTGTTGGACTCATAAAAACTCCAAATTGCCTGTGGATTCTTTGTTCGGGTCACGTAAATCGTTCAAAACATCCCAGTCCATGATCTGGATCTCGGCCGTATATGTGATGATATGATCGCCAACTTTGAGCCGCCAGGCCTCGCGAGATCTCTCGTCACCATGATTCGTTTTGATAATTCGGTCAATGAAAAGGACCTCGTCAAATCCCCGTGTGACAAGAGGAAGACTAAGGCCCATAGCGCTGTTTTCGCTACCCAAGCAAGTTTTGATCCGACCAGCTGACTCGTTAGATAGTTCCTTCATAAAATCAAAGGATTTCAGCAGATCAACTTCAGTTTTTTTCTTTCTTTTGCGATTATTTTGTTCTCGGAGATAGAAACTATCAGCGGTATTAAAATGAGTCTTGAGGCAGAGCTTAATCTTCTTACCGGAAACCATAATTAAAGTCATCCAGTGGGCAAACATGGAAGCATAGGGATCGGGACATTCCTGCAATACTACATCATGGTCTTTGCAAATTTCCTGCATCTTCAGCTTGGTAACTTCTTTTATATTTTTTTGGAAATTCTTATATTTCTTAGCCTCATCGTGACTTTTATGTTTCGTCGTAAAGGCTTGGGCCACGGGATTGGGTTCCATTTGTTCTTTCAATGCTTCCATGGGTCCTCCAAACCTACTTATAACTAGATTAGCAAAGGCTGTACTTCGAGAGAAGAATAGATAACGAACATGTCATTACCTTGGTTCCATCACCGTTACATTATGGCACAATTTGGCAAAAATCGATCCAAGCATACTCCTGTTTTTTCGCATTGGATTTACAAAACCCCAATAGTCAGGGTAATATCTATCTGATTTTAGCAAGTTAAAGATTCAAGCAATAACAGTTTTTCGGATATTGCCTGATAACTATCCTAACGAGGATCGCACCATTGAACATCCATACCAAGCTTAACCATTTTCGTATAGCTTCTCCTCCAATAGACAATTCCCCTATTGTTTCCCCAATTTATCAAAGCGCCAAATTCTCTTTTGAATCTATGGCCGAAGTAAGAAAGTTTTTTCGTGGTCAGCGTCCTGGATACTTCTATTCCCGCTACAAAAACCCCACAGTCCACGAACTCGAAGCATTATTGGCTGAGATCCAAGGTACAGAAGCTGGTATTGCTACGGGTTCAGGAGTATCGGCAATATTCCTCACTTTGTTTTCGTTACTGTCAGCGGGGGACGAAGCCATCTATTTTATCGAGTCTTACAAACCGACTCGCATTATGTTTGAAAAATCCTTTAAGAAATTCGGGGTCAAAGGTATTCGGCTATCACTCTTTGATGAAGCCGGAATCCTCGAGGCCTGTCAGCGACAACAAACCAAGCTTATTATTTTCGAGAGTCCAACGAATCCGCAGCTAGCCTGCCCTAATATTTCATTTATTTGTCAAACAGCAAAAGAACATGGCGTCACCAGCATACTCGACAATACTTTTCTGGCTTTCATAACAATCATAATATTGGCATCGATTACTATATCCACAGTCTCACAAAGTTTGCCAATGGCCATAGTGACGGTATGGGCGGTGTGATCCTAAGCTCCGAAAAAAATATACGTTCCATGTTCGATGATGCTGGAGAACTGGGAGCCACACTAGACCCTCATCAGGCATTTTTAATTCTTAGGGGAATGAAAACCTATATGCTTCGATATGAGCGTCAGGCCGCAAACGCGAGGACAATCGCTGAATTCTTAAGATCTCACGAATCTGTTGATCGTGTATTTTTCCCAGACGATCAGCCTAACGAGGCTCACGATTATGGAGCTGTGATTTCGTTTGATCTTAAAGATAAAAACCGAAGCATTGATCCTATTATCGATGGCACCAGGCTATTCCATATCAGTGCAAGTTTGGGCTCGACAGAATCCCTAATCGCTCCAGTAAAATATTTCTACGGCAACGACTTAAGTACAGAAGAACTCAAGATCGCCCAGATCGATGAGACCACAGTACGGCTTTCCATTGGCATCGAGGATGCTCAAGATTTGATAACCGATCTTCGCCAAGCGTTAGACTGAACCCCAACTATTGGCAACTCGTCGCATGATCTCTAACCGATCATGCCTGAATGGTACATACTTTCAAATAGGTGAAGAATTGAGACGGCATCCTTATTACAAGGAAAGGTCAGAAAAGCATAAAAGCTTGTCGGCTTCCGTGATGGCACAATGTACCCAATTGTGATCAGAAAAAATTGATTTAAGTCTTTGATCAGTTCTCACCTGTAGAGCATCGAAGCCACCACACTGCATCTTGTTACTCACATCAACCCAACAGATATGTGTAAATGCCAGCGAAAAATCATAAACAGATTGGTCTTGAAAAACTCCCGCGATATCTTCGGTGTAACCAAAGCAACGAATGTTTCCTTGACCGTCACCAGTCTGATCACCTGAGATCCAAGTTCCACAACCAAAAGAGTTACCTACCTTAATCTTCTGCCAACGTTGCTGTCCCGAAAGATCTGTTACAGTATTACTAGGCAGGAATTCCCCCCAGCAATCAATCTTTCCGGATTGAGCAAGTGCACAGGCAAAGCCATCTCCGACATCCACTTTAGTATAAGGCCCAACATTCGGAATATTTTCCTCGACAGCATACCCAAAACACTGAATGGTACTATCCACTTTTCTAATGGCACAGGCGGCGTCTCGGAAAACGCCAATGTCAGTGTAGGTTCCATCAAACTTAAATTCTTCATCACGAGCTTGGGAGTACCAGCACCTGGCATTACCAGATTCATTAAGACCACACAAGGCGTTGGCGTCTCCGTCTAAATATACAGCTCCAAATGCATTGATCTGCTGCTCAAGATCTTCTTCCCTCTGAGTCACAAATTTACATTCGACAGTCCCTTGTTGGGTAAGTTCACAGACTTCGCGCCGAAAGAATTCGCTTGCATAACCGAAGCACTTGACTTTATCTCGTGATTCTCTTCCGCAAACAGCTCCATTAAACATGACTGCGGATTGAAATGAATCCTCCAAACCATTACCAGTGAATTTACAAAGATCTCCATCAGGATCATATCCAGATCTACACTTTGAACTAATCACTTCTAAAGTTCCAGTTGACTTGCATTGATAGGTAACTTCTTTAAAGGCTTCGATTTTTGTCACTGTCTCTTGAACACCAACGCCATCGCCACATTTTGGCTCAAAAGATGAAAGGGCATCTATTAAAATTCCATGATCCGCGTAGTTTAGACTATAAAGCTTACTAGAGTCTTTAACTAAGTCTCGAAGGTTTTCGGCAACAGAAGCAGAGCTCAAATGATAGTCCTTGATGAGAGACAGGGTCTTATGTAGTGATTGCAGCTTAAGATCTTTGGCAGTCATATTTTCTTGAATGGAAATTTGATTTGAAAGTGCACTTAGATTGGCTTTCAGTTGTCGGAATTCGGCATTCAATTTGACGGTTTTAGGATTGACATTATCTTGCGAACTTAGACTGATGATAAGGTTGTTTAACTCTGACAACCGAGATTCAGCAAAAGTAAGCTCTAGTTTAAGACGCTCAACTTGCTTATTTCTTACAGAGGCAAGGTTAGAAATACTGGGATTAGCAACCATATCTTGAATCACTAAAAAAAGCTCAGCACTATCAACAGAGGTTACGAAATCTGTGCATGCCTCACTTACTCTGGCAATAAGCTCTTTATCACTTCGTTCATAATCAGTCGGAACCAAAGAAGAAATTCTGGTGCGTAAAACTTCGGGAAGACTATCCGTCGCGCACTTATGGTAAAGGTATATGGAGCTACCAAGATTATCTTCTGTACTGAAGAAAAGGTGACTGAAACCATTTCTCTCAAAGACAACCGATTTTGCCTTTGAATTGCTGGAGGTCTTGCAGGAGTATACTAGTGACAGGGTCAACATGAAAATCAGAAATTTCATACAGATAAATCCTCACACCTAGGTAGATCAGCAACGGTTCAATGACGCATATTATTATGAATGACTTAACGCAGAAAAAGCAATATCGAACTCATTTAGTGGAATTAGGCCGTGTGAAACTATAAAACCGCAGCGTGCCTCTGGATACGTGAGGATTTTAGAGTTTCGATGAAATAAAGGAACCCATTCACTGACTAGATTCGGGAGAAAACGCACAAGACCAAGGCGCGAGAAACTATAAAACCGCAGCGTGCCTTTGGGCACGTGAGGATTTTAGAGTTTCGATGAAACGCAGGTATTGTGCGATTTTCCCCTGAATCTAGCTGATGTCACCGTATAGGATTCCCAATACGAATGCATAATTGTAAGCAGTATCCTTCAGATCCTTATATCTCCCCGTAGTCCCCGAGTGACCAGCTTCCATATCCGTTTTAAAAATTAGGGGATTGCTGTTCGTGCGCTTTTCTCGAAGTTTGGCAACCCATTTTGTTGGCTCCCAATACTGGACTTGAGAGTCATGATAACCTGTTGTAACCAGAAGGGCTGGATAATCTTGTTCTTCTACGTTGTCATATGGCGAATAACTTAGCATATAATCAAAGTAATTCTTTTCATTAGGATTACCCCACTCATCATACTCGAAGGTTGTCAGCGGTATAGTATCATCAAGCATGGTGGTGACAACATCAACAAAGGGAACATGTGCTAGGACCCCTCGGAACAGTTGAGGAGCCATATTCAAAACCGCTCCCATGAGTAACCCGCCGGCACTGCCACCTTCGGCAAATAGCATATCTTTAGTGCTGTAGCCTGCATTTACCAGAAATTCACCGGCAGCAATAAAGTCGGTAAAGGTATTACGCTTTTTTAACAGCTTCCCATCTTCATACCACTGTCGACCAAGGATTTGACTACCCCGAATATGGGCAAAAGCAAAGATCACTCCGCGGTTCAATAAGGACAATCGTCTGCTCGAGAAGCTAGGATCAATGGTATACCCATAGGAGCCATAACCATAAAGTAAAGTTGGCAATGGAGCGGACGATGTGACTTTATTCTTGGCATATACAATGGTGATAGGAATGGCTGTACCGTCACTAGCTCGTGCATACAGCCGTTTACTTTGATAGTTGTCACTATCGTAGTCTTTGCCAGCAAATTCACGCTTCACTAGCTTTTTTTTCTTAGTTTTTAAGTCGAAATCATAAATTGTATGGGGCGTCGTCATAGACTCGTATTGAATCCGAATCATACTAGTATCTTGCTCGCGATTGACCCAAGTACTGATATCGAACACCGACTCATTAAACTCTAAAAAGTATGGTGCTATGGAGGTATCCAGTGGAATCACCTTAAGATTGATAAATCCTGCTTGCCTCTCTTGAACGACTATATAGTCAACGAAAATATCTAAATCTGATAGAAAAACGTCAGGGCGATGAGGGATAACCTCGCTCCAATCCGACTCCTTTTTTTCGAGGCTCTCGGTGAACATTAATTTAAAATTGGGAGACTTATGATTGCTCAATACATAAAAGCCATTGGGATGGTCTTCTACCGAATAGAGATGGTCTTTGCGTCTCGGCAAGAAGACTCTCGGCTCTTCATGAGGACTTGCAGCCTCAAGTAACCTCGTTTCATTCGATAAGGTTGAATCGCTTGAAATTTCAATAAACTGACCAGATCTTGAACGACTGACGCCAACGCTAAAGGTTTCATCCTTTTCTTCAAAAACCAAATGATCTGTCGGATCCCCTAAAGCCCTCCGCACAACTTTATCAGCACGAAGCGTCTGCTCATCCTTCGTCGTGTAAAATACAGTGGCATTATCCGCAGCCCAAATGATGTTTCCTGTTGTGTTGGCAATTTCTTCCTCAAGAATCTGCCCCGTTTCTAAGTTTTTAAATTTTATGGTATACCTACGGCGTCCCACTGTGTCTTCAGACCATGCCATAATTTTGCTACTATCACTTACCGACATAGTACCGACGTCAAAGTAAGTCTTATCTGCTGCGATCTCGTTGATGTCTAGGAGGATCTCTTCCTTGCCCTTCATAGACCCCTGGCGCCGGCAGTATAACGGATACTCGTTACCCTTTTCGTAGCGGCTATAGTAGTAGTATCCATGTTTCAGTATAGGCGTCGATTGCTCATCTTCTTTGACTCGCGCTTTCATCTCCTTAAAGAGTTCTTTTCGGAGCGCTTTGGTAGGCTTCATAACTTTTTTTGCCCAGGCATTTTCCTCTTCTATATAAGAAACAACATTTGGATCATCCCTTTGATTGAGCCAAAACCAGGGGTCTTGCCTTGTGACACCATGCTCATCAAGAGTTCGTTCGATTTGCATCGCTTTCGGTTCGACTATAGGAGAATCAGTAGCTGTCATGTTTACACCTGTTCGCAAAGATAGATGGATCGAAATTGGAGTCCCATCATAGTCGGAAACTCCGTGGAGATAAAGAGGAAGGGAATGTTACGGAAGCAACTCAGCTCACTAGGCGCTGCCATTAGGGCTCAATCCAATCATTGGGCGTCGGGCCTGCAGTTTTATGCCAATAATATTAGCATATTACAATTTGTAACAGTTTGCAAAACTGATGCAATTATTGTGGGCGATAAAGGAATTGTAGGTCAGTCGTGAGGACAGACCCAAAATCTACCCAACTTGGAGTTAACGTTATGCCTAAGTTTAAGCGAAGCAAATTACTTTCTCTATTGACTATCGTCGTGGTCGGCGCTGGCCTCACCTCTTGTCACAGCCGCAGCGCGGAGGATAAGTCGGCCTACGTGCTCAAGAAAGTTAGTAGCAAACTTGAATTGCAGTCATCGCAGGAGGCCAAACTTGAAAGTGTCGCTCAGTCAGTTCTTGCTCTGCGCCAAGAAATGCGAGCATCCAAACAAGATACATTACAAGAGATTCTGACAGCGATCGACAGCGACAACGTCACCGCTGAAGGATTAGTATCCGTATACGAGCAGAAGAAAGCTATTCTAGACCAGAGAGTTCCTGGTATCCTAACGCAAATCGCAGCATTTCATGCTAGTCTGAATGACGGGCAAAAAAAGAAAGTCAAAGATTTTGCCAACAGAGCCAAAGACTGGGCAGAAGACTAAATCACAGAGGGCGGACGTATGACAGCGAAGGGAACTTTACTTATTATCGACGACGATCATAAGCTTAACGAACTGCTGCTGCCATTTTTCAAAAGCCATGGCTGGGAGGCTACAGCTGTGGAACACCCTCTCAAAGGCCTTGCCAAACTGCGCGAAGAATCATTCTCCTGCATTATCTTAGATGTCATGCTTCCTGATCTTGATGGATTTGAAACCTGTCGGCGCATAAGAAAGGAATCCTCGATTCCTATAATTATGCTCACCGCCAGGGGAGATCTTACGGACAAAATCGTTGGCCTCGAGATAGGAGCTGACGATTACCTACCTAAACCGTTCGAACCGCGTGAGTTGATAGCAAGAATCGAGGCGATCCAGAGGCGTAGTTCGAGACAAATGAAAGAATTTACTGAAGAGTCCATCAAAAACGAGTTGAATCGTATAGCATTTGATGGCCTCGATATTGACCTCACCTCGCAGACTGCTTGGCATAATGAAGTAGAGCTTGAGCTTTCGACTATTGAATTTGAGGTTTTAAAAACACTGGCACAAGCTGTCGGACGAACCTTTAGCCGTAATCAATTGCTAGATAAGCTACATGAAGGCCCGTGGTCGGTGAGTGATCGCGCCGTGGACGTGGCTGTGAGTCGATTAAGGACAAAGCTCGCCGAAGACGCCAAGCACCCAAAATATATTAAAACCATTTGGGGGACAGGGTATCGGTGGATTGCAAAACGAGTTGATTTATGAAATGGCCTTTTAAGCTACCATCATCCTTATTTTTTAGACTTGTTCTCCTGACTTTATTTGCGATCATCGGAGCGTATTTTATCGTTTTTATCAGTTTTCGTTGGTTTATCAGATCTAGCGATTTGTCCAAGAAGCCATTTCTAAAGCACGGACGACACTATATACAACTTGTGATCGAGAAGGTTGAGCCTCTTTCCCTCCAGGAGGCTAAAAGCTATTTAGCCAACTACGACGTCGATTTTTGGAGACAGAGGCAAGGAAACTGGGAAGGGACTCAGACTTTGCCCTTCGGAATGAAACCACAAGATCTGATCGATCGAGCCGAGATTAAAGCTTGGGGTATCGCAGCGGGAGATATAGGCTTGCGTCGCGGATATTTGGTGTTTCCATCGCAAAGTAGTACTTATATATTTTTTTCGAAACATGCAAAGGCACCTGATCAAATCAATCTCCCCCCTGTGATATTTTTGCTAACAGGAATCTCGAGCATACTTATCGCACTACTATTATCAATTCGTGTTCTTCTCAAACCAATCCGATCACTTAACGTAGACATGGAACGCTTTTCAAAAGCTCCTAAGGCAGAACCTCTCCATAACAAAGTACTGGGCCAAGGCATCAGTCAAGAATTTCGGGACTTGTACCAATCATTTCATATTATGAAGCAACGAATAACAGAAATGATTGAGCTGCGGGAGAGAATGCTTACAGATGTCAGTCACGAATTGCGCTCGCCCATAACTCGCATAAGAGTGGCAACAAGTCTTTTACCATCGAGTCATATCATCGATCAGATTAATGACGACATCGCGGATATGGATCATTTAATCGGGGCCATCCTCGACAATGCTAGGCTTCAGCAAGAGGGTGCAGAGTTTCTTCTATCCAAAGAAGAGATTGCTATGCGTCATTTATTCGAAGATCAAAAAAAGCTGCTCGATTCATCCAAGGTACTGCGAAACGAGCTTGATCAAACGCTAACCGTACACGGAGACAAAACTCTCCTAAAGTTGCTCGTCAAAAACCTATATCACAACAAAAACCAGCATGCTCCCGACGCTAAGCTCACCGTCCACTCCACATCAGATGATGAGCAAGTGACCATACTCGTTGAAGATGATGGCCCGGGAGTCAGCAGCGAGGAACTTAGTCGATTAGTCAAGCCTTTTTATCGCCCTGATCTATCGCGCAAACGAGCTTCGGGAGGGTTTGGTTTAGGACTCTCACTTTGTCAGCGTATCGCAGAGGCCCATGGGGGAACCTTGATGATTCGTCAAAGACAGCCCCATGGGTTAATCATCGAGCTTAAGCTGCCCCTAAAGCAGCAGCCTAAGCCCAATTCCTAACACTCACATCAAGTTCCAACGACGCCGCCATCATCTTTGGTAATAATGACTGTGGAGGAACGAGGTCTTGTGACTCCGTCGCCTGCAGGAAACGATCGCGTTGGGTGCTGTACATTAATAAACATCGTTTTTTGGTCAGGAGTCATGGTGATTCCTGTCACTTCGCAGCCTTTCGGCCCAACAAAAAAGCGTCTGACCTCGCGAGTGGCTGGATCCGCCGCAAGCATCTGATTGAGACCAAAGTTTTTATTTGCGGGATCACTGTCGCTGTAATCCGTTTGGATCCATAGACGACCAGACTGGTCAAAATATAGTCCATCGGGGCTTGAGAAGATGTCTCCCTTGATATCACCTTGATGAGCTAAGACATCAGACGCAGGATCACCAGCAAGTAGGAAAATGTCCCAGTCGAAGGTCATGGCTTTGCATGCGCCGTTGTTCTCATCAAGTTTGACGATATGACCGTGTATATTATTAATGCGAGGGTTAGCCTCATTGACTTCCTGCTTAAGATCACCATTTCCGCGGTTTTTGTTGTTGGTAAGCGTCACATAAACGGCACCTGTGACCGGATGCACCGCAACCCATTCTGGTCGATCCATGGGAGTCGCTCCCAGATGATCGGCCGCCGCTCTAGCATTGATAAGGATATCGCTCTGGCTCTTAAAGCCGTTGAGTGGCGTCAGACCGTTCTTCCCAAAGATCAGCGGCAACCAATCTCCAGAACCATCCTCATAAAATGCCGCTACGTAGAGTGTTCCATCATCAAGAGCATTTTCCATGTCTTTTCCGGGTGCATAGGCCTCATTGGGAACAAACTTATAAAGATACTCTCCCCTGCTGTCATCCCCCATGTAAAATGCCATAGTGCCATCAGTATTCATAGATAGTGTGGCACATTCTCTGACTAAGCGCCCCATAGCAGTTCGCTTTTTTGGAGTTGAATAAGGCTTGAAGGGGTCAATTTCCACCACCCAACCGTACTTATTCGCCTCGTTACGATAGTCATCCAGAGCTGACTCACCTTTTTTAGTGATATCAAAACGTGGATCATTAGACTCCCATAGATATCGAGATTCTGTTTTGATGCCATATCGGGACTGTGACCGGGTTACTTCTAGATCCGCCTCGTCAGTATTGGCAAAGTAGTTCTGAAAGTTTTCTTCACAAGCCAGATAAGTTCCCCATGGTGTGTAACCCATGGCGCAATTGTTATAGGTTCCTAGGACTCGCTGTCCTACAGGATCCAGTTTCGATTTCACCTCATCAATACAGGCAACCGGACCTGTAAGATCCATTGGCGTGTTGCCGTGGATCCGACGATTGTATTTTGAATTCTCTTCAATGGACCACTGCCCTGACTTATCTTTACGGATTTCCAGAACGCTAACGCCATGAGCTGCTTGCTCCTTAGCAATCTGACTGGCGGGCTTCTTACCGTCCTCAACTGTCGGCCCGTCCTGGTGAAGAAACTGCGGGTTTACGTACTCGTGGTTAACGACTAAAAGGCCGTGATCACTGGCGCCGTTGATGGGGAAAAAGTGCATGCCATCGTGATTTTGTCCTGCCTGAAGCTCTTGTTCCTGAGCTGTGTTAGTTCCATCGCTGAGCCACTCAACCGCCCGTGGATCAACCTTGTCTCCCCAGCTAAACAATACTTCTGCCGAATACCCTTCTGGCACTGCTAACCCATCAAAATCTTGATTTGTGATCGCTGCAATCCCAGCAAACCCAAGCAGTGACGACCCAACGGCGCTTTGCTCAAAGTTTCCGTTAATCCTGGCCTGCTTTTGCCGCTCGTCTCCTGCCTGTGCTTCACCAGTTCCTACTTTACCTAAAAAGCCCACAGAGGCGGCAGCAGTGACCCCTCCTAATAGAAACTTACGCCTAGCGATTTTTGATTGCAGCACATCCTTGACTAATTCTGATTGCTTCATTCCGTACTCCAGCCTTTCATGTACGTACCAATAATTTAACAGTGATTACGCACATATATTTCCAATAACAAAAAAGATTCTTTAGGAAATTGGTACTGTAAGTTTTCGTTTTCTAAATGAAGTCAGATTAAAGATTCGAAAAAGATAAAACTGGGAAATTCCTGGGATTCTCAGGGCTCCGAGAAGGCCCATTTTTAAACAATCTTTACATTCGATTTATAGGACCGCCTGCCCCCTCTGATATACCTCGGTTGCTAACCAAACAGGTAACACATTTTCAAGGAGCCTTACATGATGTCAAAAAGCTCGGCTTTGATTGCACTCACTTCAAGTCTTTCACTTTCTGCTGCATCTTTCGCAGCTTGCCCCGCTGGTACTACAACAGCACCAGTACAGGTTGACGGAAAAGAAACTTGCGTACTAAGTGGTGTTTACTCGAGTGACCTAGTTCTATCATCTAGTCGTTCTTGGGTACTTTCTGGTGGTGTTTTCATCGGTGGTGACAACACAAACTCAGCGAAATTACAGATTCAACCAGGAACAAAAATCGTTGGCCAATCTGGCGCTGATTTCCTAGTTATCAACCGAGGATCTCAAATCATCGCGGAAGGTACTGCAGACCTACCAATCGTTTTCACATCATCTAAAGCAGCTGGCGAAAGAAATCGTGGTGACTGGGGTGGACTTATCATCAACGGTAATGCTCCAATCAATGGCTGTAATGCTGATGTCGCTCTTTGTGAAGCTGAAGGCGAAGGAAACACTGGACTATACGGTGGTAACGATGCCTCTGACAACAGCGGTATCCTAAAGTATGTTCGTGTTGAGTATGCTGGAAACGAAATTACTCCTGACAACGAGCTAAACGGAATCGCATTCCAAGGTGTTGGTGCTGGTACTCTTGTAGACTACATCCAAGTTCACATGAATGCTGACGACGGTGTTGAGTTCTTCGGTGGAACTGTTAACGCTAAGCACGTTGTACTAACTGGTAACCGTGATGATTCTCTTGACTGGGTAAACGGATGGCAAGGTAAGCTTCAGTTTGCAGTTGTTGAGCAGTATGCTGACCAAGCTAACAATGGTATCGAAGCTGACAACCTAAAAGCTAAGCAAGATGCGTCTCCACGATCTAACCCAACTCTTGCTAACATGACTTTCATCGGAACAACGTCTGAAGCAGCTAAGGGCGGAAGCGGAATGCTTCTACGTCGCGGAACTGGCTTAAACCTAACAAACTCAGTTTTCACTGGTTTCAAAACAAGCTGTATCGACATCGACGATGCTGAGACTTTCAACGCTGGTGAAATCTTCATCACAAATACTTTTGTTGACTGTGCCTCTAACTTCACCATCGAAGACGGTGACGGATTCAACATCTCAACTTGGTTCTCTTCTGAATCAACTAACAAAGTTGTCGACCCACTTCTAAACGGTTATGTTCCAGCTGCTGGATCACCTCTACTAGGAGCAGGCGAAACTCCATTTGATCTATTCTTCGACGAAGTTACTTACATCGGAGCTATAGAAAACGCTAGCAATGACTGGACACTTGGTTGGACAACCAGTGCTCGTAACTAAGAGGTAGGGCTGGTAACCACCAGCCCCTCCTCACTTAGCTCGGGATCCCAAATCAAAAAACTCCCGAGCAAAAAGGTAGCCTCTACCTTTGATAATTTTTTTATGTAAGGAAAAGTAAATGAATTCTCTAAAACCGATGTTTTGGATGATGCTGTGTTTCTTGATAGGGTTAGGAGGGTGTCGATCGAAAGACTGCATAGGCGACATACCTGGAGAAACCGCCAACTCTGCCGACTCTGGGGCCAATAACAATAACCCAGGAACCACACCAACTGACCCCGGCAACACCAACCCTGGTGGCGGGACGAATCTCGAGCCAAAACCTCCTGTCCAACTTTCTCCTGAAGAGCAAATTGTCCAAGCCATTCAAAACGGCGAAATAGATTCAGCACGAACCCTCCTCCTTGTTGATCCGACCCTTGTTAAAACCATAGATGAAGAAACCGGGGCCTCACTTCTAATCATCGCAACTCAGTTTAACAAACCCACTATGGTCCAGTTTTTGATAAGACTCGGCATAGACACTGAGCTAACAGATAAAGAAGGCAACAACGCTGCGTTCTATGCAGATGAGCTAGGTAACGAGCTTCTTGTATCGCTTATTAATGGCGAGCTGACGGAAGAAGGGATCAATATCGCGTTTCTCGAGGAAACGGAAAAAAGTAATATCGACGGCCTTAAATTCCTCATCGATCTTGGTGCCGATGTGAATACCATTGACGAAGACAATGGTGGACGCGGAGCCCTAACCATCGCCATAGGAAAAGGAGAAATCGATCTCATTCAGTTCTTACTTGAACAAGGTGTTAGCACCATGTTAAAGGTCCGCGGTCGGGATATCACTGCCTCAGACTACGCGAGACGAACAAGAGCAACGGAAGAAGTGATTGCATTTTTAGAAAACTGGGAAAGTTCCAATCCATAAAGAAGAGCATTGGTCTCTTCTCTTTTTTTATAAGGAGTTATTATGTTACGAGCCATTCATTACACTCTTTTGACTTTATTGCTAGGTAGTCCAGCCTATGGCAATTCCCTCAGTAATCTCGCGGATGAAGTCATTAAAATCCGCGCAGAGATTGAGGCTTTGCACAATGAGATTGATCAAAAGAAAGAAACCGCCAAAAGCGAGATTCAGTCTCTCAACCTGATCAAATCTGATCTTGAAGCCGGGAATCAGCGCCTTGAAATGAACATCAAGCAAGTAGCTGAAAAGACAAAAAAAGCTCAGGTCACGCTTCAAGAGCAGTTCTCTAGCAAACCCGAATTGATTGCATTTTTAAACCAGTCTATGGATGACCTAGCGAAAAAAGTAGAGGTATCACTACCATTTAAGAAAACCGAAAGACTGGCTGCCATCGAAGATATTCGTGGAAAATTGGCAGGACAGAAACTATCACCTTTAAATGCCACCAGTAAGGTATGGAGTTTTGTCGAAGACGAGATTCGCCTACAAAAAGATATTGGATTATATAAAGAAACACTGAACATTAATGGCAGTTCGGTTTTAGCGGATGTCGCAAAAATTGGTATGTTTGGTTTTTATTATCGAACTCCAGATGGAAAATATGGTGTGATTTCGCGTAGCCAAGACGAATGGAAACGCCAAGATCTTACAGCCGACAAAGACAAACAAGAGGTTGATCTTCTGTTTGATCAACTTAAAAAACAAATTCGTGTCGGCAAATTCTCACTACCTAAATTCATTTAAGGAAAGGATATATTATGTTACGAGCAGTTATTGGTTTTATCCTATTGTCGGCGACTCAGATCGGCCTGGCTCAACAAGCAAACATCCCAGATACGGCAGAACCTAAAACACAAAAAGTCGATTCTCTTGATGTCGCCTATCAAAAAGAGCTTATCTTTTTACGCCAAGAGCTAAAAGTTCTTAAAGAGCGCAGAGCCAACATAGAATCGCGACTAAATAGCGATATCTCAAGTCTAAAGGGAGACGTTAGTCGCCTGCAGAGCAAACAACTTACACTGCAAAAATCTAGCGAAACTACAGAAAGAGAATTACGAGATATTACCTCGGATACTGAGCAATTCGTTGAGCAAAGAGATGCCATTGAGCAAACCCTGCAAAGGGTGAATGAAACACTAGAGCAATTAGGATTTGTTCCAAGTTCTGAAGAGCTAACTTTCATTCCAAGTCTTCAGCAAAGCTTTAATTTGGTCCTACAAGCACTAGATGAAAACTCCAGAGTTCGAGAGATTGCAAATACCGAATTTTTCGATCAAAACGGACAGAAAGTAAGTGGCACCATCACTAAAATCGGACAGATTGCTTCTTTCGGTCATGTCGATGGGCAAAAATTAGGTTTGGCACCAGCGGGCAATGGTCAACTAAAGGTATGGCTTAACAAATCGTCCCAGCCCTTGATCTTGGAAGACAATGCTGGCAGCAGCACAGGAATTTTCCTCTACAACTCTCTGGCCAATGCAGTGGCTGCAGCTAAAGACAAGACTCTCAGCGATGTATTGGAGTCAGGTGGAACCATTGGTTGGGTCATCACAATACTTGGTCTTGTCGCTCTACTCGGTATCGTTATTCGCGCCATCATCTTAAGACGCAACCAAAGTCAGCATAAGGCTGTTGAAACTCAAATGGCTGGCGTCCTGGAAAATCTTTCTGAAACCTCTATAAATTCTATTGAAAACTTAGGTGGTGGATCAGCGCGACTTTCAGCTCTTGCGTTAAGAAACAAAGATTCAGAAAAGTTTGAAGACATTATTGCTGAAGGTTACATCGAAGAGAGTCAGAAACTTGATCGGTTCGGTACCTTTATTTTAGTAGTTTCTGCTGTGGCCCCTTTGCTAGGTCTACTAGGTACGGTAACTGGTATGATCGCAACCTTTGATATCATTACTGAGTTTGGTACAGGCGATCCAAAGCTTCTATCGGGCGGTATCTCCGAGGCACTTGTGACCACTATGTTTGGTCTTATTGTTGCAATTCCTGCTCTTTTACTTGGTAATCTATTGAGCAGCTGGGCCGAAAGCCTAAAAGCCGATATGGAAAAGCTCGTTCTAAAAATTCATAACTCTGGCTCAGCACCAAGTCAATAGCCAAAGGAGTGTAACCGTGAATTTTTATTTCGAGGCACTCGAAGTCATTCGTATGGGTGGATGGATCACCATTCCGTTAACCCTATCTGGGGGACTGCTCTGGTTTGCGATTATTCAAAGGTATTTCCTTCTGAGACGCAACTCCAGTTTATCCCTAAGACTGGCTGTCGGGCAGGCAAGCAAAAATCCATTGAGCTTCCCAGGTATACTGAGCAGCTCTATCAATAGTGCTATGGACCACGCTAAGCGCTTCACAGGAGAGAAGCTTAAGAAAACTCTTGCCGAAGATGCCAAATACTTTGAGATTCAAACCTCCAAATTCCGTTCTCTTGTTGAATCCCTTGTGATGATTGCCCCTCTACTGGGCCTCCTTGGTACCGTCATCGGTATGATTGAGACCTTCGAATCTCTTGGTGACATGACCCTCTTTACTCAGTCTGGTGGTATTGCTGGAGGTATCTCCCAAGCTTTGATCACGACCCAAATCGGTTTGATTATCGCTATACCAGGTCTGCTTTGTGATCGTTTTCTTAAAGATTGGGAATCTAAAAGAAACGATGAAGTTCAACAAGTACATGAAATCATTTGTCAGGCATAGAGGATATATAAGATGAAACTACGTAGAAAAAAAGTTACCCAGCAGGGGATCGATATTTCCCCCCTCATCGATATGGTATTCATCCTTCTCATATTCTTCATGGTCAGTACGACCTTCAACAAGGATATGAAACTTGATATTACGCGCCCTGGAGCGGCCACGGCGACGGCTGCATCGACGAAGTCTCTCAGAGTTTATATCGATAGTGGTGAGAACATATACATTGATGAGCAACCAACAAAACCATGGGTTGTGCAAAGCAAAGTCCGTGAGGCTTTAGCCACCAATAAGGAAAAACCTGTTCTAGTGATTACAGATAAGGGAGTTCCAGCGGAAACCCTGATCGAAGTCGTTGATCAGTGTCGATTGGGCGGCGCTAAGGATGTTGGAGTTTCCACTCAACAAGAAGCGGGAGTTTGACGATGCATAAAGCCTATAAATGGAAAAAAAATACTCTGGCTGTCGGCTTTGGCCTTATCGGTCCCTTAGCTATCCTTCTTTCTGTAGTGGGACTCAACAAGCTCCTTGTGGAAAACGAGGACGATAAAGAGGTTAAGGTGACTAACTTTGCCGTCCAGAAAACTCAAAAGAAGCAGAAGTTTGAAAAGAAGGTCAAACCGAAGCCAAAGAAGTCCAAACCAAAACAGGATTTCAGACCTAATTTGGATTCCGTACTAGCTGGCTCAAGCTTCGGCCTCGAGTCTTTCGAGTGGCTAGATCAAGATGCTCTGGGTGGTGACATCCTCGATCAAATGAAAGATGCTGCCATGACCGCCGAGACGGTGGAGCAGGCGCCGGTAGTTATGAAAACAGCTCCTCTGGACTACCCTAAAATTGCAAGAAAGCAGGGCATCAAAGGATATGTGACACTCAATCTTTTGGTTGCACCAAATGGCAGTGTTGAGAAAACGCAAATTATATCTTCCGTTCCTTCGGGAATTTTTGATCGTGTCGCGACAGATTCCGTCAAACTATGGAAGTTTCAGCCAGGCCAGAATAAAGGCCAAAAAGTGGCCGTCTGGGTAGAACAAACCATCAAGTTTGCATTGAATTAAGAGGGCAGGATCGTGAAAACATTTAGATTTTTGATCATCGCTTTGACGATGCTTAGCTCCTTTTGTTTAAATGCTGAGGAGCAGCAAGGTGAGATCGATTACATTAGTCTGGCCGGTCGACTCGTTAAAGATGGTGACTATCAAAGGGCAGAGAGTGTTTTAGCCAATGTTCCGGAGGACGAACAGGACACGACACCTTACCTCCTTGTTAAGGGTTTACTCAACCTTTACCAAGAGCGTTTCGATGTGGCTGTAGAGGTCTTTTCAGAGGTCGTCAAAAATCCCGTAGAAGACCGCTACGTATGGATTTACTTGGGCCAAGCTTATTTTGGTAAGAAGGACTATCAAAGGACTCTTGAGACGTTTAGTCAGGCGGCAGATCTTTCTCAATCGATTCCCTCTGTGATTATCATTAAGGCTAGAGCTCAATGGGAGTTGAACCAAAAAGAAGTTGCTTGGCAAACACTGCACCAGTACCCGAACTACAATACCGATATTCGCTTTATCCGACTTAGAGTTGAGTGGCTTATTAGCAGTGGACTTGTGCAGCAAGCGTTTCGTATTACGGAAGAAACAATCTACCAAAATAAGAATACCATTGCGGAGTTGATTGCCCTGCCAACCCTATTTGCACGTGAAGCGGCGATCAGGGAGTCTATCAGGCTGTTTGAGATCTTACGACTTAGCTATCCAGAAAATATCAACCTTGCAGTGACCCTAGCTTACGCTTATGCAAAAGCCGGAAAGTATCATACTGCAGGGGATCTTTTTCAGAGCGTGGCGCTTAGAGATCATAGCTTTAGCTACCAAGCTGTTGAACTCTATCGCAAAGCAGGTCGGTATAAAGAGGCTCTCCGGATCAATCGCCGTGTCAAGGATCAGTCGAAAAAGTTCCAGCAAAGGCTTTCGATACTCATAGCTGACGGGGCTTTCGAAGAAGCAACAAGTACCGCTTCCGATCTCGAAAGACTAGGTCTATTGCAAAACGAAGAGATTCGCTACGCACTGGCTTTCGCCTTCTTCAAAACCAACCAGTTTGAAGAGGTAGAACGCCATCTCAGCGAAATTCAGCATCCTGATTTGTTTAAAAAGGCCATAGCACTAAGAAAAGAAATCGACCAATGCAGGGACACCAAACAGTGTGTCTAATTTTAAAGAGAGAAATGTAATGAAACGAGCACTCATATTTTGTTTTTTATGGCTGAATGCCATAGGAATCGGATTTGCCCAGAAGGGTAGTTTGGGGATTTACTCCTTTGAAGACGGTAAGCCTTATCAAGGCCTAACGATTAGTATTGGGACCAACACTTACCAGACGAACGACCAAGGAACGTTGGAGCTTTCGCAGGTTCCCGGAAAACAAACTTTAACCGTAAGCTGGGAATCGAAAGACTATAGCGAGGAGATTTTCGTAGCTGATAACTTAAGGACCATCGTACTCATCAATGTGAAGCCCGGCTTTGCTCCTGCCATCAATGTTGAGGCGCCCGATGAACGGCTGGCAACGTCTCAGGGATTGGACGATAGCAAACTTGAGAATCTGATCCCATTCAAGGGTAGAGTCATATCCATGACAGACAAGAGCCCTATTGAGAAGGCGAGAGTCTTTGTAAGAGGAGTCAAGTCTTGGAGCTCCACCGATGAGAACGGAGCCTTTACCATCCAAGCACCAGCTGGTGAGCAAGTTATTTCCATTATCCATCCTCAATTCGCGACTCTCAACGGCCAAAAAACCACAATAGAAGAAAGCGAACGCCCAGCTATTTTCTTGCTGACCCCCGTTGGCATTAAACTGAGTGAGTTTGTCGTGACCGCACCTCACATCAAAGGGTCTATGGCTTCTTTGATGGATGAACGCCGGCTTTCTGCCGAGGTTATGGATGTCATTGGTGCCGAGCAAATTAGCAAATCTGGTGACAGTGATGCCGGCTCAGCTATTAAACGGGTTACGGGGCTAACACTGGAGAGCGGGAAGTACCCCTTTATCCGTGGTATGGGAGGCCGATACGTAACAACTCTACTCAATGGATTCAACTTACCTAGTCCAAACCCATCAAAACGGGTCGTACCGTTAGATATGTTCCCGACGGGGATTCTAGAGGGCATTAGTGTCGTCAAAAGTAGCTCTGCCGATCGACTCAGTGAATTTGGCGGTGGCCACATCCTACTCAAGACGAAAAGTATCCCCGACGATTTTTCTGTTAAATTCTCTATGGGTTCTGGAATCGGAACTGGCAGTCAGGAAGCGCTGTACTACAAAGGGGGAGATACGGATTGGCTTGGAATCGATGACGGCACTAGAGAGCTACCCGAGTTATTGGCGAACGCCACCCAAGGTAACAAGGAACTGACGGAACAAACTATCACCAACCCCGAAGGCTTGGACCAAGAAGAGTTGGAGCTCATTGGTGAATCCTTTAACAACAACTACAATGTCGAAGAAAAGCAGGCGCCGATAAATCGTAGCTTCTCTCTATCAATGGGCGGAAGTACTCGACTCTTCGATACTTTTAGACTGGGGTTTGTCGCCAGCGGACTATATGGCGATGATTTCGAGACGACAAGACAAAGGCGTCAGGAGTTTCAGGGTATTGATACCATAGACCCAAATTTCTCCACGACTAAAACGGAAAGGCTTATCAAAACAGGAGCCAGCGGTAGCTTCGGCTTAGATATTACGGAAAACCACAAACTAAGAACATTTCTTTCTCTTCTTAGACGCACCACCGATGAAACGGAATTCCGGGAAGGAACCCGTGATGATTGGGACGGAGCCTTTCAACAGTATTTCCTAAGATGGCAAGAACGTGAAATGGTCTTACAGCAGTTTTGGGGCGACCATACAGTTCCATTTTTAAGTGATCTCAATCTCAAGTGGCGTTTGGGCTTTGCCGATGCCAGCCTGTATCAACCAGATACCCGTGAGTATCGCTATGGCCGCAACAATGATGAATGGGCCTTTGCTAGCCAAAAGGGTGGAAATAAAAGGGACTTTTCTGAACTTTACGATCGTAACGAAGAGATGGGTGCGGATCTGACCTTACCTCTCGCGTTCGGCGAAAACTTTGGTATGAAAATCAAAACAGGTTATATGAAAATCGATCGCAGTAGGCAGGCAAAAACAAGACGCTTTGGCTTTGATCTTAAGGGAACAAACGTTGGCCCTAGGCTGCTGGAAAATGATCTCGAGCAGATCTTGGATCCTGAGAATATTGGGCCTAAAGGTTTTGTTCTTAAAGAGATCACCCAGTCGTCGGATACCTACATTGGCATCCAGGAGCTAGACGGCGCCTATGGACTTCTTGAATTTAACGCCTTTGATCGCGTCAGCCTGAGCGGCGGTATTCGTAATGAAACCTCTAACCAGTACGTGAAAACCTTTTACCTATTCGATCCCAACAATGAACCGGCTGTAGCTAGATTAAAGAAAACTCATCAGCTCCCTGCGGTGAATTCAACGATCAAACTAGGCCAGCTAACGCAGCTTAGATTCGGCTACAATAAGTCTTTGGCCCGACCCGATTTCCGCGAACTATCACCGACTCCTTATATTGACGACGAAACAGGCGATTCCATTATCGGTAATCCTGATCTTGAAATCACAGAGATTGAGGCTTACGATACTCGGTTTGAATGGTACAACAACAGTAACGAGAGTGCTTCCATAGCATTTTTCTATAAGAAATTAGAAAAACCAATCGAGATCTCAATTACGCCAGGTACCTTTCAAAAAGAATATCAGCTTGCTGATAGCGCTGAACTCAGTGGTGTGGAGCTCGAGTGGCATCAAAACCTTGGTAGCTACTGGAAGCCGCTCAATGCTTTCCGTACAGGCGGGAACCTAGCTATTATGGAGTCTAAGGTTGAATTGAGTGAGGCTCAGAGAGGAACTCAGACCAATTCATCAAGACCACTTCAGGGTCAATCACCTTATGTAGTCAACCTTTATTTGTTTTACGAAAACTACCGCACCGACTCTACCTTCGGTTTACTTTTCAATCAACTGGGACCAAAAATCTCAGGTGTCGGAACGCTTGGTAATGATGACTACTACGAGCAATCCATTGCTCAATTGGATGCCACCTACGGCCAGAAATTTGGTGATGGCTATAATCTTGGATTCAAAGTTAAAAATATCCTTCAGGTGGCCGCCATTGAAAAGCAAAGCAACCGCGAAACAAGATATAAGGAAAGGCCAAGAGAGTACAGTCTAAGCCTTTCTGCTACATTTTAAGCTTACACACCTGTTAAGCCCAGTTAAGCCGATCTAGATTCATCTTTAGATCGGCTTTTTTCAAAAAAAATTGGAGAGAATGGACTTAGTCTAATGCGGTAGGATGCAGAGATAGCACGGCACGCCCATCGGTTTGAATCGGTCTGATACTAGCTTTTTGGTAGTTTGTATAGGCTCCGCCCACAATCGTAATAATAGACGCAGTATGTTTGCTATGATTACGGTATACAAGATTGGCTCCTGGCCGCCGAACTACGGGGCAGTTACCGTCTAAGGCATGACTATTTTGCTTCCAATGAAAGCCCACAAAAAAATCAGAGATACTTAATAGTGGGGGCTTAGATAGAGTGATTTCCGTCAAGGGAGGGACCTCTTGACGAAGAATCATGTGCTCACTGCCACGAAAAACCACATGCTCTAGAGAACCGGGGACGAGAGACTGATAAAGAAAGTCGCTATCTGAACGCAGAATAGAGATTTTAGGAACTCCCTGACCTTCTAGGGCTTTCGGCTTGGCAATGGAAACCCAGACCGCCTTAAGGTCCGCTCCAGAATTTTCGCAGTAACGGCTCGCTATAATATTAGCAGCAAGCACTTCTGCTGCGGTTTCTATTAGTTTGAAACGTCCAGCTTGGAGGATAAATCGAGCCTGATTGGCAATACCAGCATAATCGATGGATTGCGAAAGCAGTGAGCTTTTCGCTGCTTTTTTGGTATCTAAATAAAGGCGCAAGTTAAGATGTAAAGGCTGAGCTTCAAGCTTCTCTCGAGGAAACAACCCAACAATACAACGCACCTCTAAATCATTAATTTCGATTTGGTCAAAGGAACCTAGTTCCATCTCGTTTCTCCAATTTTTCAGCTTGTCATTTGGGGTGCCGTTGGCAGGAAATCCTTAGCATTCCTGGTGAGATGCCTATCGGTACACGACAAGATATCAGTAAATAATATGATTCACGCGGAGAAGCAATAGGGATTCCCTAAGAAGTGTCATTAAGACGCATATAACATGGAAAGCGTCTCTATTGCTGCTTGCGATAAAACGCCATTATGGTAGGTTCAGCAGCTGACCGATGCGGGATAAGGAAGGGCATACCCATGGAACACTCACCAGACTTAATTCTTAATAGTGCAAGAGATGAGCTATTCGCACAAAGCAATTACCCTAAACCTTTTGCATTTAACAAAGAGGTGGCCGAGGTTTTTGACAATATGGTGGAACGCTCCATACCTCTTTATGAAGATGTGACCAAGTATGTGGCCAGGTGGATCCACGATTTTGCTGCTGATGGTGGCAAAATCTATGATATCGGTTGCTCTACAGGCACAACTCTACTTCATATCGCCCAGACTCTTAAAGAACCAACCACCCTGGTGGGTATCGATAACGCGCAGGCAATGATCGAAAAAGCTCGCGAGAAGACAATGCGCATCAATAGCCAGCACATGATTCATTTTATATGCGATGATGTCATGAATATTGACATCAAAGATGCCTCGGCGGTTGTCGTTAACTATACGTTGCAGTTCCTACCTATAGTGAATCGTCAAAAACTTCTCAATGGGATTTATGAAGGCCTACGACCCGGTGGAATTCTGTTTATGAGTGAGAAAGTTAGAGCGAGCTGCCCAGAGTTTCAAGAAACCACCACCAGGATCTACGAGAATTTTAAGGAAACTCAAGGCTACTCTCGTACAGAAATCGAACAGAAAAAAGAGGCATTAGACAATGTCCTGGTGCCATTAACAGAAAAAGAGCATCACCGTTGTTTGGAAAAAGCAGGTTTTGATAGCTACGAATCGGTGATGCGTTGGAATACGTTTCTATCTATCGTCGCTATGAAAGGCTAAAGGATGACCGAGATCCACGAACCAGACCACAGTTGGTTGGATTTGGTAGCTCAAGAACATATACGTAAAACTCTTGAGCTTGAGATTCAAAACCATCAGGCTGTATTGCATCAAGACCGCTGGGACAATTATCGTAAAGCCCTAGAAACATCACCAGCAGCTGCGTCTATACACCTCGACGCCTCTGGTGATACTGTCAAAATTGGCAAGAACGGCGCCCTTAGCCTATCAGACGAAGAGATGCTTAAATCATCCTTGCAAGATTTCTGTCCGTGGAAAAAAGGTCCTTTTGATGTTTTCGGGATTGAAATCGACGCCGAATGGCGATCTCAAATCAAATGGAATCGCATAGAACCTCATTTGCCTTCACTTGAAAACAAAGTGATTGCCGACATCGGCTGTCACAATGGTTATTTCATGTTTAAAATGGCTCAGCACAACCCCAAAGCAGTCATTGGACTTGAGCCCGTTGGCAAGCACTGGTTCAATTTCCAACTACTCAACAAATATGCCGGACAGAAGAATCTATATTTCGAGCTTTTTGGCGTGGAGGATACGCACTTATTCCCAGGATTCTTTGATATTATTTTTTGTATGGGGATCCTCTATCATCACACCGATCCCATTGGTCTCCTCCGGCAAATGAAACTTGCCTTGAAGAAAAAAGGTCAGATTATTATTGATTGTCAAGGTATTCCTGGAGATGAATCGCTATCCCTCACACCTAACGGTCGCTATGCCGGCGCAAAGGGCATCTGGTTCCTACCAACGTTGACAGCCCTAGAGACCTGGATTAAGCGCGCCGGACTTCAATCGAAAGTCATCTACTCAGGCCCACTCACTCCGTCGGAGCAAAGAGCTAGTGAGTGGGCTGATATTAAAAGCCTTGAAGATTTCCTAAGCAAGGATCAAAGCGAGACCATAGAGGGGTATCCCCCTCCTCATAGATTTTATCTCGCAGCCTACGCATAGCTCTGCTGAGATTCTAGATGAATCACTTGGTCGAAGTCAGAGACGGTTTCTTTCCTGTGGGCTATCACGATGAGAGTGCGACCGCTAAGTTTTTCTCGGATGAGTTTTTGAATCTGAGCATCGGTTTCCATATCGATATTACTCGTAGGTTCATCCATCAAAATGATTTTCTTGTCAGACAACAAGCATCGCGCCAAGCACAAAACTTGCCTTTCGCCTACCGAGAAATTCTGCCCCCCCTCAGATACTGGGTCGTCCAAACGTAAATGCTGAAGCTCCATTTCCGCAAGAATAGCTAATATTTTGTCATCTGAGAATTCTCGTTTGACATCGATATTGTCTCGAAGACTGCCTTCGAACAACCATGGATTTTGGGGTACAATACCAAAAATCTCTCGACTTTTTTCTGCAGAGGACTTGTAAATCGATTCTTTTCCTACAAGGACGTCTCCAGACCGAACAAAAAGCATACGAAACAACGCCTGAATAATCGTAGATTTGCCAGCACCTGTGCGTCCCATGAGAGCAACTTTTGCTCCCTGTGGGATCCTAACATTCAGCTTATTAAGTACTACAGGAGAATCTTCTCGATAGCTGGCAGTAAAGTCTCGAAATACAATATCACCCTCATCGGGAAGGGTTTCATCGTTGGTATCTTGCTGCCGATGATAAAATTCTTCGCTATTTTCATCAGGCATATGACCTAAATTTAAGAAACGAATCCCCTTGGACCGCGATGTCAGAAACTCTCCAATGTTTTGCAGAGTCCAACCAATGATATTTTGCTGCTGGCCAGCTGCGATCAAAACCATTCCCGCCACGGCGGCACTTATATGACCAGATTGAAACGCCCAAGCTGCAGAGAATACAACCACCGCAATTCCTATCTCTGCAAGCAACCACATCCATGTCCAGGCCCAGGTCATAAGTCGCCACTGAAAAAACTCCACACGAGTCCATTCGATGATGTGTTTCCGTAGCCGCTGAAGAATATGACTTTCAGCGGCATAGGAGCGATAAACGCGAGCGCCTTCAATAAGATCAGAAAGAACCTCGATCACTTGCCCTTTACGCTTAGACGATATATCGCTAACATGATCAAAGGCATCATTAACCTTGACCTGAAACGATAAAATCACAGCCCAAAGTAATAGAATAGGAACGACTCCTATTGGGTTTAGGACGGCAACCATGATTATTCCTGCTATTAACTCACTCAGACATAGCTGACCATCACTAATGCTAATCACAAACTTTCGTTGGAGGTTACCAAAGTCACCGAAGAGCTGGTTAATAACCTTTCCACTAGGGTTTTCATCGAACCAAATGGCTCTAATCCCTTTTAGATGTCCAATAATTTTATAGAAATACTCTTGAACTTTAGCCGCCGCTGTAACCTCAAACAAGGCCCACATCAAGGATCGCAAGAACATCGCCAAAAACGCAATTCCCATAAGAACATAAAATGGTTGATCGAGACTAAGGTTAAACCATGTATTCTCGATGGTGATCGTGCAGTCCAATGACCGACAGGTTGAAAACTGAGCCAAAAACCAGTTATAAGCATGCGGTGCTAAGGTATGAAGCGGCGATATCAGTAGTATCGCTAGCAAAATCCTCGGCGACATGACAAAGTCACGATAGACTGGACTAAGCACTTTATATTTTTTTCGATTGAGTCGAATCATATTCATCTTATCCCTCTTTTTCCATCAGACCTAACAGTCTGCTATAGTAGGACTGGCTATCTGCAGCGAGAAACTTTTGGTGCCCTCGCTCCACAACCCTTCCATTATCAAACACGATGATGTCATCACACTGTTCTATGTACTTGGTTCTATGAGTTGAAATGATAAAACCCTGCTTTCGCTCCCAAAGCCTGGACCAAAGATGATCCGCCACAGGTTCATCTACAGCACTCATAGGATCATCTAGAACCAAAAACATATCTCCGGCGTAAAGCGCACGAGCCAAATTCAAACGCTGCTTTTGCCCACCCGAAAGATTGATCCCTGTTTCGCCTAGAGGCTCGTGGATGCCGTCAGAGAAACCTTTGATATCTTCATTGAGAGCTGCATCGTAAAGGGTCTGCAAAATTCTATCATTCTGGTCTTCTGAGCTAGCCTCATTCACTTGACTGGCGAGGATTATATTTTTTTCAATCGTACTGTTTTCGACAAATGGTTCCTGAGTCACAAGTATTTGTTGTCGTTGCCATGCCTGGTAAACATTTGATTCAGAAAGATCGAACTCACCTTCTTCATTTTTAAGGGTGATCTTTCCACCTGTGGCGAACAGCGAACTTGCAAAAATAGATAGGAATGAAGACTTCCCTGCACCTAATTGACCGACAATAGCTGTTTTTTTCTGCAAATCGATTTCCAAATTGATATCTTTCAGGATTTCCTTGTTATCAATAGTGAGCTCAACTCCAGAAAAGCTTACCAGTTTCATAGGACTGCTAGGACTGGGAGCATCGGTGGTCTTTGCTAACAAGTCCTCAATCCTTTCTTGACTCAGCAGCCGCGCCAGCCTTTTAAAGGCAGCGATGGCCTTTCCGCCACGAATAATCAGATCGGGAATACCCATCAACTGGCTCGTAAGGATGGTCATGTACCAAATACTACCGATAAGGGCGGCGACATCAATGTCGCTACCTAGACTTAAAGAACTCATAATAAGAACAATCGGAGGCACGACCCACCATCTAGTCGCAAAACCAAATATAAAGGTCGCCCAATACATTCCTATTTTTGCTCTACCAAAGGCCTGCGCCTTTAACTCAGAGATCTTTTTTTCGAAAAAATCGTTCGATCCCATCATCCGAGAGATCTTTTGATGCTTAAGCCATTCGCCTGTGACAGTGGTGCATTGATCATCGAATTTGAGTTCGGCATCAAAGTACTCCATCATCTTTTTTGACGTTATGACGCTAAACGGGATCATAAAAAGCATACTTAGAAATGCATAGACTCCCGCCAAGCCAGCGAAGTAATACAGGATAAACGGAGCAACCAAAGGAGCAATGATAAAGCCTACCCCGCGGCCAGCCACAGAGTGAACCAATTCACCTACCGTCTGGGCGTCCGTGATCGCCATAGTCTTTAAGTTGCCGCTTGAAAACTCTCCTTTGGCTCTCGGTGATAGAAATGCGATCTGATCCCCAATCCTTTGGATCAATGAACCTGTCATTTCTGCCGCCATGCTATTACCTACCAAAATCATTAGGTTGGTCAAAACCGTGAGTGCTATGCGAGCAACCAAATAGATCATCAAAGCCATCAGCAGGGAGTGATCGAAGTCTTCCGAAATGGTCCAAGTGGCTACTGCGAGAGATCCCAGACTTAGAATTTGAACAAAAAATGAGATGGCCAAAATTAACGCGATTTGTTTGCCATATGGCTTGATCATGGCCAACAAAAGATCTTTCGTTGCAGTTAGGCGTTCGAATCGCCCTCCACGAAACGCGCTTTCGTCTACCGCTTGATCAAATTGATCGGTAGCTGTAATACCCTTAGATTGTTTGATAAATGTTGGATACCAACGCAATTTATAGCCCAATGTCCCAGCCTCTTTTTAACGTACAAATTTCGGTTTATTCCATTAAGAACCTAGGGTGGCAGGCTCTAAATTCTATCCCATTCACGATCGTTACCGCAGACAAAGCAAGGTTTAGGCCAAATCACAAAAAAAAGCCACTGTTCGAAAAACAGTGGCTTTTTTTTCATTTTAGTCGCGAATTAGCGCGAGAACTCGACGCGGCGGTTTTGAGCATGATCGGCGGCCGTGAACCCCTGCCGTCTCAACATTTCTTCACCAAAACTAACCGATGTGAGCTGGCCACCATCAACACCTAAGTTGATGAGGTACCGACGAACAGCTTCAGCGCGCCTTTGACCAAGAGCAAGATTATATTCAGTAGAGCCACGCTCGTCACAGTGTCCCTCCACCCTAAGTCGCTCATTTGGCTGACTCCGCATATATTGGGCTAATTGCTCTAATACCGGTCTGCTTTCACTTTTCACACTATGTTGATCGTAGTCAAAGTAAACGATAGACGCACTCAGATCAAATCCTCCAGAAGATGAACCGGAGTACGTATCATAGGGCGTTCCACCTGCGCTTGCATCAGGGGCTACATTCCCATTCTCAACCTGCGATGGATCAGGAACAGGTGGTTGGGCAGCGTCTTGAGCAGCATCTGTACCCACTGGATCTACGGGAGCTAGAGTGTCTTCAGCACAACCATAAGTCAGCACAACCCATAGCAGTATCCCGTACTGAAAGAACCGGTAAGCAAAAGCCTTCATGAATCTATTCCTTTCAAATATTCCGTTGCAGAGCATTATTATAACGCCATCTTTCAATTGCCGAATCGATTAATCGATCAATTAAGTCTTTAGCGGCAATCCCTTCATGCTCCCAGAGCTGAGGGTATTGCGATATACTCGTAAAACCTGGAATGGTGTTTGCTTCGTTGAAAATATACTCTTGATGTTCCGTTAAAAAAAAGTCGATACGGGCCATCCCCCAAAGACTCAATGCCTGAAAAGCTTTTAGAGCAAGATCCTTTCCACGCAGAAGGGTCTCGTCGGACATAGGTGCGGGGATGATAATCTGCGCTTGGCTCGAACTGGAGTACTTTTCCTCGTAAGTGTAAAATGTCTCTTCGTTAGCAACTTCCCCGGGCGCTGTGATCGCAACGTCGCTACCACCCAAAGCAGCGAACTCTATCTCGCGGCCCTTGATCCCTGTTTCTATAAGAACCCTGTGATCAAATTGAAAGGCATATTCGACAGCTTTAAACAGGTCGTCAAACTTCTCAACCTTGGTAATCCCTACGGAACTTCCCGAACACGAGGGTTTAACAAAAGCGGGAAAGTCTATGGTTTTAACACAGTCTGTCAAATACTTATGCTTACTTTGGATATCGAGGCCTGACCATGGAAAGCGTTCGATATACTGGTAGGGAGCCACAGGAATACCTGCCTTCTCAACAAGAATCTTCGCGACGACTTTATCCATTGAGACAGAAGAGCCTAGAACTCCGGGTCCCACAAAAGCAAAGTTTTTCATTTCAAAAAGGCCCTGACAGGTGCCATCCTCACCGCGACTTCCATGTAGTACGGGAAAAACGACGACAGGCTCTGAAACACTGTCGCGATTGTCAAACAGGCTCCATTCTCTATCTGGTTCAGAATGGTCACCTATAGGTAACTCGCGTGAGGGATTCTCATCGAGATCCTTAAGATTTTGCGTGATCCATTTGCCTTTTTTAGAAATACCGATGGGATGAACTTCGTACTTCTCTCGATCCATATGATCCAAGACGTAGCGAGCGCTACGACGGGAAATATCATGTTCCGTAGACTGCCCACCATATAAAACATAAACCTTGATCCGACTCAATTCCAACTCCTGCCTTTTGCTCACAATCTCAGTCGTCAACTATGGATGGATACTGGCACTATTGTACATGAGCAGCAAGTATTTAGTCAGGAAAATTTAGTTTTCTGAAAGGACGACGGTGGGCTGAGAAAAACTCTGATCTGTGATGATGTTTTTCCAACTGATTTTCATGTCCAAAGACTCGGAGCGCCCCGTTTCGATCACAATAGGTGTGGTGTAAGAAATGACTGGTGTTTCGAGGTTACCTGTAATCGTGTTATCACCCTCGTATAGGGTGACACCATTAGAAAACGTCACATTGATAGCCGTGATGGTACTGTCAACGTAATTGGTCAACGAGTATTCTAAAATAATTTGAGGACGATCGATAACCTGCAGGACGGAAGCCGGACCAGAAAATGCTTCGACATCCGTTGTGGAATCAAGTACTAAGCCTATCGACTCCAGCGTCATATCTATACGAAAAGGTGTTTTGTCACCAGTGGCACCTTCCGGGGCTGCATTTGCTCCAAAAAGATCGATGGTTAACGTTGATGCCTCGTCCACACCACAGCCTTGAATTAAGGTCGCATAGAAAAGACAGATCCATAGGGGCAATGCATGTTTCACCATAGCTAAGTCCTAAGCAGTATTTAGAATCGCAATCGGACGATTGACAAAAGAACTTCAGGAAAATTTTCCAAAACGTAAAGATTGCGTCAAATAGAACTAGACCGAGACCTCAAACCTGCCAATTTTTTCATTAATTTTAGAATATTAAGATCACCATAAACCTACCTCCCTTGCCTCTTTTTTACACTCGTTGCCTTAGAATGTGAGATAATAAGGCCGTGTGTGGCTTGAAAACATGGCCTTTTAGAAGAAAACGTAGGTTTCTAAGGAACTCAGTATGCCTCTAAAGTCTCTACCCATGTCAGCCTTACTAGCTCTTCTTCTCGCTGGGGTGATGATGGCAAATTGGCAATGTAGCCAAAAATCTTCGAAGAACGAATCCACAGACAATAGCAGCTATTACCCAACCTCATGGTCCGGAGAAAGCGATTATGAAAATTCGGCAGCCACGTTCACCGATATCGATGATGAATAGACTTCTAGTTTGGACCTCTATTATTTGGGCTCAGGCATCCTTTTGCCTGCCGTCCCAACCTGAGTTTATCTCCGCACAAATAAATCCGCAAACCGTCTGGCACGATCGCTGGTTTAGCCTATCTGGAGTCGAGATTCCAGATACTGATGCCGATTCCATGCTCGCCATCGTCAAATACCCGAGAAGTCATCAACTCGCACTAAGCGTGATCAAATCCTCAAAGGTTTTAACGTCCGAAAGCTATGACTTTTACTCTGACATTGCTTTGGTAGAAGTCTCGAGCATGGACGAACTCAATCTTCTTGCCCAGACGGTCCATGAAGCTGGTAGCGCCTGTGGTCTGATACAGGTTCTCGATCCCAACTCTCGCTTGGCTGCGGTCGATGCACTGAAGGCTCCCATATTTTCATCCCTCGTGACACTTAACGAGATCGAGACATTATATCCTCAAGTGTCGCAGGATCAAATACTGGAGGATGTCACCTTAATATCCAGTCTTGAGTCAAGGCATCATTCTACGGGCACGGTCGCTTCCGAATTCCTTCAAGACTTATTTATCGAGGCTACCGGTGACTTTTCTGGAGCGACCATATCCCTTCAGGAGCACCCACGTGTTACTCAAAAAAGCGTCATTGTCAAAATACCTGGCGAGATAAAGACCGATGAAACCATAGTGATTGGAGCCCACTTAGATAGTATTAACTTTGCTGGAGTCAATGCCGCGGCCCCGGGAGCCGACGATGATGCCAGCGGCCTTGCTGTGCTGCTTCAAATCTATCGCATCATCGCCCAAAATAACCTGAGTTTTCAGCGCAATATCGAACTTCAAGCCTATGCTGCAGAAGAAATTGGTCTCATCGGCAGCCAGGATATTGCCAATAATCGCAGTGATATCGTTGGAATGATGCAAGTAGACATGGCTTTATACGGAGAGAATGGAGACGACGGCATCATATATCTCGTTCGGGACGATACTAGCAATGATACCAATCGCAGTGCTATTAATTTTATGACCAACTATCAGGGATTTACGTTTGGACAAGGCTTTCTTCCCCAAGGCGCTACCTCCGATCACCGTTCTTTTTATCAAGTCGGCATTCCGACTCTTTTTGCCTTTGAGGATCCCCTCGCCTACAATCGCGCCATTCATAGCTTTTCCGATACCATCGATCGAGCAAATAACCCTTCCCTGGCAGCAAATATTGCCAAACTTGCCATGACTTATTTATCACACTATGCAGGACTTCGCAGCTTAGAAAGCGCCTATGCTGCGACAGACCTCACTCAGGTACTGCCGGCCAGTGGCGATGTTTACCTGGCGGCCTTAGCGTCACAGGAATCGGGAAAGTGGTTTTTGTCGGCAAGTGTCCCAGGCACAGTATCGGTGGTTGAAATTTGTCGCATAGAATCCGCTGAAAGCTTAGATTGCGCTTCGGAACGACTTTATTACTCACAAAATACCGAGACGAGTAGTGGGCGACTGATATTCTACCGAACCGAAGCCGTTGCGATAAACTCAGGGGCGAACTACCGCGTCTGGGCATACAACGCCGAACATGAACTATTGCTTCGACGGGATGTTGCCATTACCACAAACGGTTCCTAAAAACCCATCCAAAACGCCACCATGGGCATCTGCATACTGTCTTTCTCGGTATTGGCCAGACTAGACTCGACGCCAGCCACAGTCCTCTTGTCGTAGCTAAACTCACTGATTCTCAGCATGGGTCCAACGGAAAATGAACCGGCCTTAAATCCGTAAGCTATATCGATGAGGTAGGCCTGTTTTGCCGGATATTCAATATTCGTATCGCCAGCAAATCCGGCATCTCCAATGCGCTTTTCAGCACTTAAAAAATAAGTCAACTGAAGGCTCCAATTGTCAGGGAAGGCACCAAACGTAACGCCAAAACCCTCATACTCCAACTGCCCGTCCACGATACCACTTGAGTTTAAGCTACCGATTTCACCGCTGTAATATTTGCCTCCAAGACAAAACGTCGTAAATCGGTAGCATAAACCGAGGCTATAAAAGAGGTAGCTCTGCTCATATTTTGTCGTATCACCATTATTGTTAGCTCGCTCTTCTTTCGTCTGAAAATAAAACGCCGCCAGATCTAACGTTAGGCTATTGGCCTGACCAAACGCACTCTTAGAAAAAAGTAGTAAAAGTATCACCCTCACGATCGCTTTCAACGCCTAACCTCCTTCTATTTACCCGGAACCAATAAGGTTTCGGTAAAGTTTCAACGATCTTGAAGGGAACCCTAGATTGCTTAACTTCCCAGCTCAGCTGTGCTTAAATAGGAGCCCAAAACCTTTGGGAATTTTGCAACGTCTTATGGAGATCATAAATGCCGGCAAGTCTGAAGCTATTTGCAAGTGACCGTTGCTTCGTTCAGGAACTCATCAACTACTTTTGCACCAAGGATCAGAAAGACTTTTCTGACGAGTTACTGATACTGCCGACTCAAAGGCTTGGGACGCGCTTTGTTGCCGCACTTGGACAAGAATTGAGCTCGTATATTCCTCCCAAGATTATGACCCTTGAGTCGCTACTTCTCACTCTCAGCGCCGAGCCCCCAAACCTGTTAGAGGAATCCAGCATAGAACTTATGATTCTAGAAATCATAAAAAATAGCTCCCTTGATTACGTCACTCCAGGGCAGGAACGCGAAATTCGGCTTCTCATCGGTGAAATGTTTGATAACCATATCATCGAGCAAGCATTTAAAAATGGTGAGCTCTACCTGAAGGATAATATCTATCACTCGGATCAGCATATTGACTCATTGGGACGACGTCTTAACGAGATCAAAGCCGTCATAGACACCTTTATGAAACATATTTCTCAATTAGGAAAGAAAGTAAAACAGCAGTACTTTGCAGATATTGCCGCCACAAGCGAACCGGCGATAGAAGAACTACTGAACCGTTATAGTCGCTGCTGTGTGGTTGGCATGACTAGCCTCGCTCGATCTTGGTATCCTTTAATAGCAGGTATGTCCCGCTGTGAAAATGTCGATTTTTGGCTGACAAAGCCTCAGGAGTCAAAGACCCAAGTCTCTCCTTTAGCTCACATCGTAGACTTCCTGTCGCCAGTTTGCGAGGTTGAGTGGCAAAAAAATGAAGACTCGAAGGAGCATGCTTCACAAATTATTCTCAGCAACAATTCTAGTCCTCTACACGAGATTATTAACGCACGTAAAATCGCAGATACCTACATTCAGCAGGGTGTTTCGCCAGCAAATATTGGGATCATTCTTAGTCAGGAAGGGCTCTATGGGCAGATTGTCGAGAGTTTAGCTGATAGCAATTTTGCTAACGATAATTTAGCCATGACAAGATCGTTGCAGCGAAGCAGTTTTGGACAATGGTTAAGTAAGTTCTTGACGGCGATGCAAAGCAATTTCAAATTAGAGCCCTTATTCGACTGGTTAAAAGATCCGATTACCAGTCACTATCTCGAAGCGAATCAACTGAAACACAGCTGGCAAATGAACTACGAGGTCATAACTCAAGGGTTCTATGATATTTATGACTACCTCGCATCGGAACTGGTTGACGAATCTATGGCAGCGGAGTTCCAAGCTTTCCTCAACGCGTTTCCCGAAGAGCGTTTGTCTCTTGTCTCCTGGGTGGAGTATTTGAATGATATCTGTAAAACCTTTCAGGTTGAGTCTTTTTTGGAAGACAATTTTCGAGAGGCAACACTAACAATACTAAAAAACTTTAACGATAGTATGGTTTCTATCGATCAGCTCACTCGAAACCTATATTCCAGAGACGAGTTTTGTCAAATACTCAACGATCAACTGCTAAACCAAGATCTTCGACAGATTGGCGAGCCTCTGGAAGGCGTGCAGGTACTGAGTCTTTCCGAATCTAGATACTATCCATTTGATGTTTTGATTCTTATCGGTGCGAATGAAGGATTCTTCCCCAAAGCGATTCCAAAAGACGAGCTATTGGATAACCATTTAAAAAAACAAATGGGTTTTTTAGGCTGGGAATACCTTGAGTCTATGGAAGACCAGACCTTTTATCTAATCAAGAATCGCATTCCACAAATCATCTTATCACGCTGCCAATATATAGACTCAGTTGCTACGGTAAGATCGAGGTTTGCCGATCGCCTGGCTGCCGAAAAGCGCCTTGATCCCGTGAGTGAACACTTGAGCGTAAGAGACTTATGGAGTCTTGAGGAACTGCCAGGTGAGACAGAAGAATTTGGTAAAGATCATTACCCTTTAGATCCCGGCGACTTAACATACGTTTCCGCCAGTCGATTAACGAAACTCATCAACTGCCCACTACAATTTTATATCAGTCAACAACGGATTGACGTCTGGAAGTTTCGTGACCCGAACGACAAGAGAGATGAAGGTAATTGGCTCCATAAAGTCGTGGAAAAGCTTTTTGAAAAAACTCCCCCCACCTTTAGCGACATCCAACAGTACAAAAACTGGTTACTTATCGAATTAGAGTCTCTTACGATAAAGCATGGACCAACCTCAATTGATAGCAAACCTTTGTTCTATCAGTTGAAGCTCCACGCTTGGCCAGCTTTAGCCAACCATCTAATAAAAATTTACGATGGTCAGTGGCACAGGTTTTCGGAAGCGCAAAAAGAACTTCCCATTAAAGATCTGGATAACCAAAAATCTGTATCCATGACCATCAATGAGAGTCGGCGATTTGTTGGAGGAACCATTGACTCCCTTGATAAATTTCAAAGCGGCTTGGTGCTTACTGATTTCAAACGTAAGCGTTTACCCAGTAAGACAGAAACGTCCTGCGGAACACAACCTCAAATTGGACTCTATGCGCTTTGCTTAGAGGCATCGCAATATGCGACAAGCCCAGTTATTGCAGGTTTTTGGAGTATCCTTCTAGGAGAGTGGCAATGTCATGGCATTAGTCCAGAGCTTAAAGATGAGGCTATGAAAAAGGGGCTGGCAGGAAAGCAAAGTCCAGATATTCAAAGCATCAGGGACGGCGTCAAACGCATTTGGCAATGGCGCGAGTCCAGTTTGCTCGAGGAGACGGCGTACTATGCTGATCCCAGTCAGTGTGGAATGTGCCAGTTTTCTTCGGTTTGCCGAAAAGATTCCCCTGACCAATCGGATTACGTAGCCTCTCAGGATCGTTTGCACCAGTACTTGGAGACCCTTCGATGAATCATCCACAAAATCCGTATATCTCTTGTATCGTCAAAGCATCAGCAGGTTCTGGGAAAACCTATCAGCTCAGTCGAAGATTCTTAAATTTGGTCGGTGCTGGGGCCAGTCCCGATGCGATCCTTGCCATTACCTTTACCAAGAAAGCCGCCGCTGAGATGCGTGAACGCATCATCCATGACGCAGCTCAGCTGCTTTCCAATCAGTCGGCACGTCAGGAATATAATGATGGGATTGGCGAGTTCTATAAAACCGAGCCCAAGGATCAGGTGTGTCCTCCACTAACGCCTGAAGACGTTGCGCATACTATTTTAGCAAGAACACAGAGCTTACAGATTACGACCATTGATAGTATTTTTTTGGATTGGGTGAATAAGTTTAAAGAGGAAGCTAAATTTGATCCCACCTTTGCCTTTCCTCCCAATTATGACATTCCCAGCGCTTCAAAGTCTACAGAGTTAGATGGACTTGCGTGGGAGTTTGCCTGTGCAAAGATTTTTGATAGCCAGCATATTCCAGAAGGTATGACTCCTGATGAAGCCTATAACAGATTACTGGAGCTGCGAAAATCCAGCAGCTTTTTCTGGCTATGTCAGCAGGTGTTAGGTACTAGCATTCACGAGTATAGTATAAGCGAAAATGATCTGCTACTGACTGAAGCCACCGTCATGGATCAACTGACTAGCCCACTCAAAACAATAGCCGGAGAAACGAAACGTGCGGCTGATTTCTTGGCAGCCGTTGAAAGTGGCCGCATCGAAACTTTAATTCAAAGTAAGCTACTTACTAAAAGTCTCTCAGTTTCTGGACAAATTATTCGAGGAAAAAAAAGAGAGTTATTGTCTTCAGAGATCTTAGAGGTGGAAAGCACGCTAAATCGCTACTTCAACAAAACTAAGGTTACTAAACTAAATAACATAGCAAAGTGGCTCAGCAAGGCTTTTACGATATTTGAAACTGAGAGACAAAGGCTAAAATCCTCTCAAGATATTGTCGAATTTGAAGACCTTTCTAAGGGTTGCTTCAGCCTGTTCGCTAAAGAAGATGCCATCGGTGCAAGATTTCTCATTCAGCAAAAAACCCATCACTTACTTCTAGATGAATTCCAAGATACCAGCCGTCTACAGTGGAGTATTTTCAAGAGTATTGCCGATGAGATCCTTTCTGGGTCAGGGCTTGATTATAACTCAACGTTACGCCCTACGGTTTTTATAGTGGGAGACCCCAAGCAATCTATCTACGGATTTAGAGAGGCTGATGCAGATATACTCGACGAAGCATCAGATTACTTGGAGGCAAAAGGCGTTGTTCCCATTCAATTGAACCAGAGCTACCGCACAAGCCAGATCGTTTTAGACTTGGTAAACGAAGTGTTCGCAGATAGGATTCCTAGGTTTCCTAAACATGAAACAGCCACTCTCGATGAAAAACCGTTTATCCCAAATTTAGGGAGCCTTCAATTGAGTCCTCTGTTTGAAGGCACTGACGCTATCGAAGACGAGGCTAACTTCATCGCTCAGACGCTAAAGAAATTTCTGATAGAGCAACCCTTAATGATTCCTAATGGTAAGTCGGTACGCCGACTCAAACCTGAGGACTGTGCGATACTGTATCGGTCAACGACTCACGTTAACGCTTTTACGGCAGCTCTGAGAGCAGAGGGTCTGGACTATAGAAGAGAGGAAAGCCAAGGATTTTTCGATCGGCAAGAGATTCGCGATTTCATCAATTTGCTCAAATTTCTGAACGAACCAAATGATTTACTTTCTTTCAGCGCCATGCTTGCCTCACCTTTATCTCCGCTAAGAAATTCAAATTTTTTCGCATATCTACAGGGTGAGCAAAAAAAACAGGATGAAAAGGTACTACCATTGTCGATCATATCATCTTTTCTAAAGACTCATACGACGAACAGCGGCTTTTGTGACAAACTTTTGAGATACCTAAGTAAATCTCAAAAAGCCCAAGCACCGAAGCTAATTATCGATCTGATAAAGGAATTTAAGGTTTTTCAGAGATATAGCGCTGCCTTCCCCGAAAATGAAATTCCCATATGCGAGGCTAACATTCAGTCATTTATTGAAATGATTTATAGTCTGCAAAATTCAGGACATTTCAGCCTGCATAGTATCTTAATGAAATTAGAAGACATGGCCCTGGAAGACGAAACGCCGGTGGCTTCCGCTGGTCAAAATGCAATTTCGCTTATGACGATTCATAAATCGAAAGGCCTCGAATATCCCCTGGTGGTACTGGTTGGCCTGGGAGAAGCTTGGGAGCGATCCGATCCCTATTGGATCAAAGTACAATCAGGTGCAGAGCCTGGATTCTATTACAGCGACACAAAACAATCACAACCGATCGATCATCCTTTCTTCGATCAACTTGTCCAGGAGGCAGCAAATCAAGACGAAAGAGAAAATCTAAGACTACTTTACGTTGCATTAACACGAGCTAAGCATCACTTAATTTTATCGGCGAGTCGCAAGCTTGGTTCTCGAAAAAAAGCCGGTTACTATGAGCACATCGGTCAGAGTTTGTGTCATATCTCAGGAAAAGACCATGATCCATCGACGATATTGTCCTATCACGAACGAGGGACTGCTACACCGCCTGAAACCAAAGAACCCAATCATCAGCCCAGGATACCCGAGCCTTTTGCCTACCCTATTCTGAGGCAGCAAAACCATTTTCAACAGGTCAAAACGCTAGCCCCCGCGAAGCTCTTGGAAGACGATGATCGTAGCCAGCACAAGCTGTCCATCGGCCCGAATCCTTACGGAACCATTGCTAAAGAATTAGGGATCTATATTCACAAGCGACTTGAGTTACTAGCCATCGATGAAACACATAATCCAAGTGATTATTGGGAGTCCATTGTGGGAAGTGCTCCGGCGAAATATCAGCCACAGTTGGGCCTAGCTGAAGAGCAGATATCCTCTATACTTAATAGTCCATTTTGGCAAGATGTAAAATCCTCAGAAAAGCTTTGGGTTGAAAAAGATATCGTTTATCATGACGGCAAGCAACTCATCCGCGGAACAATGGATCTCGTGTTTTGGAAAAGCCCTAAAGAAATCTGGCTTGTCGACTACAAAAGCACCTATATTCCTCCTAACACCAGCGCAGAAGACGTCGCTCATGAACGAGGATACAGAAATCAACTCTCCGCCTACAGGGTCGCCCTGGAAAACCTTTTCCCTGGATCTCGGGTGGAGGGGGCCGTGCTATTTACCAGTATCAATCGCTTGGTCAAGCTTTCCAGTTCATTAGCCAATTAAAGTCTCTTTGAGTATTAAAGTACTTGGTCAAAATTTTCCTAGTACTTTCATCAAGTTTCCTCATAGTCTGACCGATTCAACTTACGTCCTGTTAGGAGTCTAATAGTTTTGGAATCGGAAGAAAAACCTCTGAAAATTGAAGAGTTAGCAGACTCGGGTGACGTGGAAGCTCAGGTTAATTTAGCCTTCCTACATGAAGTCGGGTTAGATCGGCCTGTTAACTGGAACAAAGCGATGCATTACTGGCAATTAGCAGCAAAGCAAGGGCACCAGGTAGCCCAAAAAAAGGTGGTCCTGCTGCAGCAGACTATAGACGAGTCTGAGGATGAATCAACAGATGCAGCCGAGCGGCAGAAGGAAACCTCAATGGAAGATGAACACAAAAAACCTGAGGCAGGAGAAAATCCCGGAATAGATGAGGAAACCCCCTTGCTCACAGACGAAGAAGATATTTCCGACGAAACTCCTCTGGATGATGATGACCAAACTGAAGAAACTCCTCTAGATATGGACGAAAACACCGGACCGCAGTATCAAAAGATCACCGATGAGGTCAATCACATTCATGCTCACAGAGATGGACATGAAATCCCACCTAAAATACTCATTGTAGACGATGAATCAGAGCTTTTAGATCTCTATAGAATCGTGTTGGAAGAGCATCACTATACCGTCATCACATCAGATCGCGGCGAAGATGCACTCAAAAAACTAATCGCTAACCCAGATGTAAAAGTCGTGATAACAGACTTAAAAATGCCAGGTATGAACGGGATACAATTTTTAAAAATGATTAGAAAAATGAAACTGGCTGATTTTTCAAAAGTCATTGTCATGACAGCCTATTCGCGTCCTGATTTGATCGTTGCTGGAAAAAAACTAGGCGTAAATGCTTGGTTAGCGAAGCCATTTGATGCTGAAAAGATGATTGATACGATTCGATCTCTGTTGAAAGCATCTCAACTATCTGCCTAAACCCCCAATCAGCCATGACTATTAGGGGTACTAAAGTATCTCGTTTAAGAGGCGTCTGATAGAAACGAAAAATACAGCTCTGGGTTATGGTCACATTCCATAGTTTCGCCACACTCAGGGCAGGTGACTTCAGGTCCGTCTTCATAAAGTTCTTGCCCAGGTTGGATATCTTTGCCAACTTGAAGTACTTTAGCCTCTTCATGTCCACAGTGTTCGCAAATAAACTGAGTTTCAAAGGACTCGACTTTTCCGTTTTTACCAAGAAACTCTGGGATCATAGAGAACTGAGAAACAATGACAGATGAGCAGTTTTTGAAAACCAAATGCGCTTCAGTCTTCATAATGGCTTTGACCCACTCTCTCACACCGCAGCTGTTGATCCGATCGACTCCTTGGAGATCAATCGTTACTGAATCTTTAAATTTTGCGACCTCATCGTCGAACACAAAATTTTCGTCGATCGTGCCTTTGATGATGACAGCGTTTTCGTCCAACCATTTGACTTCGTAGCGACTCATGTTCCCATCCTGTACGACTCGTCTGACCAAGCAGAATGTCTCTAACTTACAGAATGGGTATCGGTAAAACTCAAATTATCCTGAGCCGTTTAGGTGCCCGGCTACTTTTTTTATCAGATGAGCAGAAGAAAAAGGCTTTTCTATAAAGGAGTTAGCTCCGACGCCACAGGAAAGCTTTCCATGTTCTGGATCACCTGAAATCGCTATTATAGGAACATTCTTGTCTTTTTTGCGAATCAAACGGATCATATCCAATCCCGTGGATGAGGGCATCATCACATCGGTCAAAACCAGCTCTGGCTCTGATTCATGGAACAATCTCAGCCCTTCACGACCATTTTCAGCCTTTATCACAGAGTAGCCTTCATCGGTCAGAATAGCCTCATAAATCTCTCTAATGTCTTCGCAGTCTTCTACAAATAGGACTGTTTCCATCCGAGACTCCTTCTTAGCAAATGTTTGGAGAGACTAGCACAGAATTCCACAGGCGATAAGAAGCAATTTGGCTAATTAGCCAGGACAAACAACAAGATAGTAAATCGACAGTAAGTAGCTATAATCTCAAATATAATCCAATAAATAGCAAAAGGTCTAAAATTACCCATTTTGACTAAATTTACACCAAGCAGACTATCACGGGATTAATCCAAAAAAGATAATCCGTTGAAAAATTTTGAATAAATTTTTTTTTTAAAGTTTTTGCCAACTAGACCCGATACGGCCCCTGAGGTCTCATTAAACAACCGATTTGAGGTGGATGTGAAACGCTTGAGTAGTCTGTCAATAACAACTTATACTTTGCTGATGGTTTCCGTGAGCGCGTGTAAAGTTAGCGGAAACCGAGGAATCCAAATAGAGGAAGAAGACGAATCTGTCGCTGCAGCAGCCTTACCTCAGTCAGAGGTTAAATCTGCTTTAGGTGAAGATTCCGTATCCCTGTCAAAATTTGGCTATCAAATATTAGTTCCCCTTAATTTTCCTGATCGAGCCGAAATCGATACAGATATGAAACTACTGAGTATTTCTTGTAACCCAGCCATCACACCTGAGGCGGTTCAATTCTTCCAGTCGGAGACATCATCTTCAGTAGAATTGAAGATTGATGCTACAATGTACGGTAAGACTGCTTCTTGCAAAAGCATCGTGGTGGCAGATGTAAGGGGCGTTTATTTCGAAAGCCTTCTTGAGGAGACCATCATCCTACCGACAGATTCAAGCGCAATGGACGAAGCGAACCCAGTTTTCGACCGCATTGGAGTTCGCTTTGGGACTGTCGCCCTTCCCCAAAGTAGTATTATCGCCTCTGAGATTGCCGAGGAGATAAAAGCCAAGGAGGCAAACAAGCGTCTGTTAGAGGAGCAGGCAATTAATAACAAAAAAGCCCAGAAAGAGCTTCAAGATCAAATTAACGCCATTAGAGTTAAGGAAGCCGAGGCCAAAGAGCTGGAAAAAAACCTACTGGAAGCCGAGCGAAAAAGGCTAGAAGCTGAGCAAAAGCTGAAAGACGCAGAGTTGGCTCAACAACTCGCCGAACTGGATGCGAATATTGCTCAGCAATCTCTCGAACTGGCAAAAAGAGTTGCGGAAAGTGAACGTTTAATTCGTGAAGAAGCCGAAAGAGCTCTTGCAGAAAAAGAAGCTCTTTTAGCTGAACAACAAGCCCTTTTGGAGCAACTTAAAGAGCAACAAGCGTTGCAAGTAGATGAAATCATTGTTTCAGAAACCAGTGTCATGGAGTGCAAAGAGGGCCAGCAACTTGTGCTTGCCACAGTTAGCTGCGAATAATAGCTGTATGGAGTTCCCTATGAAGAAGATGCTATGGACATGTGTAGTCTCGTTGTCGATGTTTACAGCCTGCGAAAAAAATGATCGCGGCAGCACCACTTTAAAGACTTTTAATAGTTTGAATAGCGAGGTTGCTGTTGATTATAAAGACCTCTCCCTTATAAACCCGGAAAGCCTGAAGACGGCCTTGGTATGTGAGGGAATTGCCGAGCAAATTGAGGGTACTATTACTTTCGACGAATCATTTTCCAAACTCAATCTTAGTTTTGCCCCAGGCAAGCAAGCCATCGTTGGTAAAAAGTGTCAGATCGCAATCACAGGTGAGCCGAAGGTAGAAGGAGATATTTCTTCAATTACGGATCAAGAGGTGGCTGGTCTCCTATATCTCTCAAAAACAGCTCCCATAATGCCTGCGGAACCTAACGAAGAAGGACGCAAAGTAAGTGAGTTCACGGCCATATTTATCAAGGCCTTTAAGGTTCTGAAAAAAGAAGAAGAAAAACCTGCAGCCGAGGTTACCGTCGACGGAGAGGTGGTTGAAGATAGCAGTGATGCATCTACGGAGGAAAACTCAGAGGATCAACAAACCGAAGAGTCTTCATCCTCTGACTAGTTCAATCAGAGTCAAAAGATCTAAAAGGAAAAAGCTCAGATGCTATGATATCTGAGCACACATCGAACATCAGCTACGGAAGCCACCCTATTTTGAAATGGACTATGCTCTTTCCTCAAGGCGATCATCACCAACACCCCGATCAAGTTTGCGATCCATCTCGAATTTGGGATCCCAAAGAAAACGATCCGAAAGACCTTGATTGATGGCCTCAAAGCGCTCACTATGACCTTTTTGAGTCAAATATGAGGCAAACTCCTGCAGTAAATCCAGAGCCTCTCCAAGTGTTCCAGCCACATTCATGCGATCACGAAGTACCTTGACTCCAGGCCAGCCTTTTGCGTACCAAAGTAAGTGCTTGCGCATGCAGATGGCGGCAGTCTTGGTATCACCATAAGCTTTTTGCTGCCAAAGCAAATGCTGTCGCACAACATCTACCCATTCTGCTAAATCAACAGTAGCTCCTTCTCCTTTAATCTCTCGAAAAATCCAAGGGTTTCCCAAAGCCCCTCGACTTACCATAAGACCATCCACTCCGGTCCTAGCTAACATATGCTCTGCATCAGCACGATTAAACAGATTGCCATTCCCTACAACTGGGATAGTCACAGACTGTTTGATCTGGGCGATATAATCGAGATTAACGGGTTTAGAATAATCGTCATTACGAGTGCGACCATGAACTGTTAAAAAATCAGCCCCACCTCTCTGGATAGCATCGGCCACTTCAAGACCGTTTATGCAACTATGATCCCAACCCAGGCGAATCTTGGCAGACAATACACAATCCGTAGCCTCTCGAGCGGCAGAAACGGTCTCGTAAACGCGCTTAACGTCACGCAAAATCCCGCTACCGCAACCGGTTTTGACAACTTTTTTAACGGGACATCCCATATTGATATCAATGGTTTCAAAGGATAGTTCACTGAGAATCTTAACCGCTTTCCCGACTTCTTCCGCTGTCTTACCGGTAACCTGAACTCCCAAGACGCCTTCATCTCGATGCCTTTCCAGCATGTCCATAGTTCGTTTGCTGTTATAGATGAGAGCTGTGGCAGAAATCATCTCTACATAGGTCAAATCAGCCCCTCTAGACACGCAGGTTCGGCGGAAAGGGTGATCCGAAACACCAGCCAATGGTGCGAGGATTACAGGTGTTTTCGGTAGGTTTAAAGTTTGAAACGGTGTTCTCGAAGAAACCTGTGTCATAGAGCATTTCCTAAAGTTAATTTAGCCAGGCTGACGGACCTAAATACAGTAATTCTCTTGCTAAGTCTAGGCACTTTTGCCCAAGTCTTACCAGATGGCAATTCTCGAAGAAAAACTCATTGTAGACTTGAGGATTTAGACGCAAAAAACAGATAAACTAATGACAATATTTACGAAAGTATGGTACCCGTCAATAGAATCGTTTTGCCGTAGATAGAGGATAGCATGTTAGATATTAAGTTCATCCGTGACAACAAAGAACTTGTCGCAGAAGCAGCCAAAAATAAACACTTCAACGTGGATTTGGATGAACTCCTGAGGGTTGATGATGAGTTAAAAGCTGAAAAACTTAAACTCGAGGATCTGCAAAACAAACGAAATTCTGTTTCCAAAAAAATTGGTAAAGCCGACCCTAGCGAACGGGAAGCTTTAAAAGCAGAAGTCTCTGCTATCAAACCAGAACTCGATAGCCTGACTCAGAAAGTCAAAAGCCTCGAGGAATCTCTTCATAGCCTGATGCTTGCAGTACCTGCACCAGCTCGAGAGGATGTTCCCGTCGGTAAGGACGATCAAGAGAATGTGGAAGTCAAAACCTGGGGAACGCCACCAAAGTTTGATTTTAAGTCGAAGGACCACATGGAGATAGGTAAGCTCCATGACTGGATTGATGTCGAGCGTGGTGTAAAACTAGCGGGAAGCCGATCATATTTTCTAAAGGGCGAGGGGGCAAGACTAGAGGCGGCCTTGTTTCGCATGACCTTAGATGTCCTCTATCAAAAAGGTTATGTCCAACTTTCAGTGCCAGTATTAGTCAAAGAAGACTGCATGGTAGGAACAGGGTATTTCCCCAATGGTAGAGACCAAGCCTATTATGTAGAAAAGGATGAACTTGCTCTAGTAGGAACCGCCGAAGTCCCTGTAGCGTCCTATCATAGCGATGAGATTCTTGATGCCTCATCGCTTCCCATTCGGTACATGGCACATAGCTCTTGCTTTAGGCGAGAAGCGGGTACATACGGTAAAGATACACACGGTCTTTATCGCGTTCATCAGTTTCAGAAGGTGGAACAGGTGATCATCTCTGAGGCGAGCGAAGAAGGATCAGCCAAACTACATGATGAACTTCTCCAGAACTCAGAAGAGATCATGCAGGCCTTAGAGTTACCCTATAGAGTCGTTTACGTGTGCACGGGCGACCTCGGTCAGGGTCAGGTCAGAAAGCATGATATCGAAACCTGGATGCCATCGCGAGAAGCTTACAGCGAAACTCATAGTTGTTCGACATTTCATGATTTTCAAGCCAGACGTTTGAAGATTAGGTACCGGCAAAAAGGTGAAAAGAAAAAGAATTTTTGCCATACATTGAACAATACAGCCATCGCCACACCAAGAGTTTTGATTCCGTTTCTAGAAAATCATCAGCAGGCTGACGGATCTATCAAAATTCCTGTAGCCCTGAGGCCTTACTTAAACGGGGCTGAAGTTATCGGCAAGAATTTATAATCTGCGTTATTTTAAGGTATGACTATCGACACGGATGGTTAGACGTGGGGACCATATCCCCACCATCTTCAATATCTCTAAAAACATGGGTTAGAGCAGCGCTTCAATCTGTGCTTCTAAATCAATAGGTTCGATTTTTGGGTGAAATCTTTGGGCCACGGCTCCGTTTTTTCCTACAAGGAATTTGGCAAAATTCCACTCAATATCTTCCTTTTCTTCACCAGGCTTCTCTGATTTAAGAAATTGATATAACTCATGAGTGTTTGGACCATTAACCTCAATTTTCGCGTACATTGGAAAGGTCACTTTGTACTTTAACTCACAAAATGTTTTGATTTCTTCATCACTGCCTGGCTCCTGAGCACCAAACTGATTGCAGGGAAATCCAAGGACCTCAAGACCGCGATCGTTGTATTTTTCGTACAATTCTTGAAGTCCTTTGTAATGGGGAGTCAGTCCACATTCACTTGCGACATTAACTATGAGCATCAGCTTACCGCGAAAAGGCTCTAAGGTGGCGGGATCGCCATCTATGGTGTTTACGTTAAAGTCGTAGATTTTACTCATCGGATCTCCTTAAAAGAGTTAGATAGACTTTTTACATCTTTTTATTGACCAGTGGTTTTGTCTCATCAAAGTCGATTTCATAGTCACCAATTTTAGTGGTAAAGACCATCTTACCTTTGACCCGTGCTGTAAGATTCTGCCCACCTGAGAGAAACTTCTGCGCAATTTTCAAAGCGGATTTTGAGTCAATATTAAAGGGTATTTTTATGGTTCCTTTCTCCCCAGCAGGCACTGAAAAAGCTTCACCATAAGAACCATCTCCCACATCGACGCCATCCACGGAAACATCAAATACAAGATTTTTCAAACCCAAATCAAACTTATTGGGATTTTCTACCTCAGCTACCAAGATCGTTTTGATCGCATTCCATGAGATGCTGCTGATTTCGACGTTTTGCAAAGAGACTTTTGGTTCTTCTGCAATCATCTTTGTGATCATAGTGCAGCTGCTATGCAACGAAAAAAGTATAAGGACCATTAGAACACTGAAAACTCGTCGAGGCAACATTAGAGTAACTCCTCTAGTTTTGGCCTACCAATTTCTTTGATAAATCCTGGCAACCTTGGTCCCTGCTCACGATTAATGAGTTTCAAGTAAACGGTTCGGAAGAAGTCTTTACTATCGATCTCTGTTTTTCGGATGACCTCGTCGTAAATTTTCTGATTCAGATCTTTCGATGCAATTGCGTCTAAGTCAGTGGAGGCAATGAGTTCCTTCAAAGCCGACAATGCGGCGGCTTGAGTATCGTTCACATCTAACTCCACAGGGGTTTCATTAATTTTGTATTTAAAATCCTCCGGAGCGTAAAGTTCCAACCAAGTCAAAGCTCTTTTAGCTCGATCAAAGAACAGATCCCGATCCTGTTCCGAGACGACTTTGTCACTGTAATATTTACTGATGGTTTTTTCTATGTCCTCGCCACAAATTTGAAGACGGCTACAAAGATCGCGAAATGGAGCGCGGTAAGGAGGCTTCTCAGGGATACCACCGATACACGAAAGTTCGTAAGCGCGCCTGATGCCAGGCCACTTTCCTGGTTTCTCAGGCTTTGGTCCCAAGGCGGCTTGTTCTGCCCGGTCGAATTCGTCGTGGACTTTGATCACATCCAAATCAAAGGCAATGGAAAAGTCTGTGTTAGGGCGCTGACCAGCAAATATCCAACGCACCATCTGCGGATCATACACCGCAAAGGCATCTCTTAAAGTAAGGAGCTGACCGGAACTGGACGACATCTTTCCCGTGCCCCCTTTGATCGAAACGAAATCGTACTGAAGGTAATTAGGAGCGTCTTTTTGCCACACCTCCTTCACAATCCGTTTGCCCGTGTCGTATGAGCCCCCATCACTCGAATGATCCTTCCCACCAGGCTCAAAATCGACATTTTCGTAGGCCCAACGCATAGGCCAGTCAGTTCGCCAATTTAGTTTGAGGTTTTTTGTTTCCTGAATTTTAGTTTTTGTCTCATGCCCGCAAGAGGCGCACTTATAGGCATACAAATCCGGCCCTTCGAACCGTTGATAAACCATCTCATCACGCTGGCACTTTTCGCAGTAAATCGCCGTAGGAAGCCAATCCTCACCCAGCGGAGTAGATCGATGCTCGTTGAGTATATCTTTAATTTTGTCTTTTGCCTGGAGTGCTACAATTATGTCTTTAGCGTACACACCAGAACTGTATTGCTTATGCTGGTAAATAAACTCGGGATGAATACCAATTTGCTTTAAGTCAGCCTCAAACTCTTTGATGTTATGATCTGCATAGCTCGCATCCTTTTCGAAAGGATCTGGGACTCGACTAATCGGTTGTCGCAGGTACTCAGCTAGCATCTCTTGGTTAGGTAGATTCTTAGGCACCTTTCTCAGGGTATCAAAATCGTCCCAACTGTAGATGAATCTTACTTTTTTTCCGAGAGACTCTAACGCCTTTGCAACAAATTCAACGGTGATGACCTCTCGAAAGTTTCCAATATGGACTGTTCCCGAGGGAGTGATCCCACTAGCAACGGTAAATGACTCCTGGTCTGGTTTTGAAGCAACCAGACGGGCAGCTGCGATGTCAGCCCAATGGGGGGTAAGCGGTTTCATAGCGTATTTCGTACCTTTTCTTATAGTCTAAAAGCGGAAGCAATTCATAAAATGACCGTTTGCTACTATTAACATACTAGGAACGCCTCGCAACCAGAAACTAAGGTTTTCCACTGGTTTCCATGTTGCTGCCAAAACGGTACTTCTTGCTTGACAGCTGCTGCTGGTTTCATAATAACCAAATGGCGAATTTTTAAACCAATTGATGTTAAGAGCATATATGAATGATGAGTTAATCTATAGGGTTAGATTCAAGGAAAACGAAAAAGGCGACGTTGCCCAAGTTCTGGTTCGTAATATAGAGGCTAGTGACATACCTGGACTAATCTGTATGTCGGAATTCGTCTTCAAAGATACAGTCAAAAAGATTATCCTCCCTGAAGAAGATGCCGCAAGCAAACGCTTCCGCAAGACCGAGTCGCTTCATGTTCCGTACCATAGTATCGTTTATGTAGAAAAGCTATACGACGAGCCCACTGACTTAAAACATTTGCCGTTTCTCCGGCAAACAGAACCTCATGACTCAGAAAATATAGGATTAGATTGATGCGTATTTTTTTAATCGTAGCAGGTATCATTTCCGGACTGCTGTTGGCTGGTATCGCTGTCATTGTTACAATTGGTAACCAAATTGAATCCGATCATGCGGTGACGTTAACCGAAAATCTTCCCTTTGGTTATGACGAGACCATGAAACTCCTCACTGATCCCGTTAAATATACTGAATGGAATCCGTTGATCACGTCTGTAGAAATAGATGAGTCCTCTGAGACATGCAGTTGGAAAGAGGTCTATGAAAATGGTTCGCATGTCTGCTTTCGACAAAGCTGGGACCCGGAAACCTCGACTCTAAAACGAGAGGTCACCTCAGAAGACGCTCCATTTCAAGTGGTGCTGACGATTCAAATTAAAGCATCTTCAGAGACCTCATCGCAAATCATTATTAGCGAAGCAGGGGCGATTCCTAACCCGCTTTTAAGGTTTATTGCTCATCGTGTCGTCGGTGTAGAAGCCTTGCAGCAGTCGTTTATATCCAGCCTTCAATCCGCAAATGGAAACAAAGGTTAGATAAGACATCTCCCCCCCTTGAGATCGAGGCCAGTGTGACATCACGAGGTCTGATCTCAAAGCTTTCCTTACCTTTGAATAACGATCCAAATCATTAAATAACTTAATATTTTTCCGATACCTCCTAAAGGAAACCTCAATGGAGACTTTATGGAGCAACTCAGAGTCTTTTGGTTGACGAAAGAACTGAAAGACGAGCATAAAAAAAGAGCCAAAACTCTATTGCAAGAGTCTGCTCTTGTGAGGTTTTTTCATAGTTTTGATGAGATTTCCCAAGCACTGTTAGGTGACCGTGTTGAGGTGGTGGTTCTCGATGATTCTTTCGAGGATACCAACCTAATCGCCTCCATGCATAATCTTTCTTACAACCCCCTCGTACAGGGATCGCGACTTATCTTATCGCAAAACCAACCAAACTCGGACACTAGTGAAATGGCGCTGTCCATGGGCTTTAAAGATATTCTTCCCTTCGGTCTGCCAGAAGATCAGTGGTTGACGCGATTTCTTTTCGCTTCTCATTTTGAGGGCAGACGAATGGGACGTGAGCCTTTATCTCCTTTTGCACAGCCTAACCCATGCCGGGTATCCATTCCCGTAAGGATCAATTGGATCAACGGAGATCAAATCTAGCTTGAGTCGAGCCTGCGTATGCCTGAAGGAGGAGAATTTGATCTTGCTGGCCCTATGGCCTCAGAAATGGGATGCAAGAGCCTTGGGATGACAGTATCTCAAATCAAATCCAAGGATCTGCTTCATCGATTTTCATCTGGTATGATGTGCGATTGGATGGCTTCATCCGACGATTCAGGTAAAGTCTCGGCGGTCATTGAAGAGTTGAGACGCAAAGAGACCAGCTCCAAACCGAGGATTTTTTTGGCGATCCAATCTCCCGCATTGCGTAATGCTATTATTAGGCATCTGGGAACAAAAAGCTTTTACGTCAGAACCTCAATGGATACAGAGCAGAGTATCATTAATGAGCCCAAGTACTTTTCCCCTCACTTAGTCTTTATTGAGCACAGGTTATGCGAGGCAGAACAGCGCCCAGTTTTGGAATCCATGGTTCAAAATCTACCGAAAGAGGCGGAAATTGTCATTGTTGGATCCCAGAAGAAAAGCAGCAGCAGAATCGCAAATTTTGTTGGAGGAAGAGTGACTCACGACCTTCCGCAAATTCCGAAAAACCTTGCCGATCTTGTTGCCAAAAGCTATCTGCCCCCGCATACCAACGACACGGGGGCCAATATCTATATTTCCCCGGCACATCGTTTTTCTCACGGCAACGTTTCTATTGAGGCAAACTTAGATGAGTATGGGCCGACAACGATACGCTTGACTCTGCGTCGGGAGGTGGCCAAGTACAGTCTCATCAAAATATCACAGCAAACTTTGGGGACACTTTATGCGAAAGTCATAAGTGGACGAGCCAAATCTGCCGAGGGCTTTGAGATAACCTGTAAGGTAAGTCTCACAGGCTTGGATTGGTCATCTAAATCTTCGGGTAAATCGAGATAATGCAGCGTCCCACTTTAAGGATATCCTCCGGCTTGACAAGATGCATGCCACTAATCTTTTCGCCATTAATAAACGAACCGTTCGTGGACCCCTGATCCTCGACAAAAATCTCACCGGTATCGTTTAATTTGATCATAAGGTGTTTACGGGAGATCTCTGTATCTTGATCGAAGTGACCGAAGCTTGACGCCCGCCCAATAAAGGCTACCTTTTGCTGCAACTCAATAACTTCCTTACGTCCATCACCATATTCAACTTTGATAATGAATTGGACATGCTTGGCCGAATTCAATTCGTCTTCAATCAAGGTATCCACCAGACTGTGGGTCCGGTCTTTTGACTTTTGACTACTGGATGTAAAAAGAGTTGGAATATGCCGCACGTTTTTTTCGTCTTCCAAGGCAAAGCGAAAGCTTGTTTTGCCAATCTCGATGACGTCACCTTCTTTGAGTTTAGCTTTAACGATCCTCTCACCGTTGATGTAGGTACCGTTACTACTGTTCATATCAAAGATGTGATAGCTATCCTCGATGTTTTGGATTTGGCAATGGGTGGCAGAAACTTCAGCATCACTGACGATAATATCAGCCTTTTCTCGACCAAAAATCGTATTATCGCGCCGTAATTTTACAATTTCATCTTTTCGTTTTCCTGATACACAAACCAACACTCCGCGCTTTTCTTTCTTGGACTTTACTTGTGCCATGCCCGTAAGGATCCTCACACTTAGACTTATGTATCAACTGACGAAGGCCAACCAGTAGAATAGCCAAGCAGTCACGATCGTACCACTTGAAAAGATTAATGAAATCTTTCCTAGTCTCTTGTGTATCATACTATATTTAGAAGGTTTTGGTGGCTTGGAAAAATTTTTCAAAGCCCCATAAATCGTCACAATCCACAGTAAAAATGTTGGGATAGCAAAAACCAAATGAAGCAACAAAACTGGATATAGGTAAGTATCAAAATACTCAGAGTCTTCGGCTAGATGACGCCACCCCACTAGCCTCATTTGTACCTCAAACCAGATTAGCAGCGCCCCCATACCGTAACCGATACCCAACTGGATTCTTTTGTGCCAGTTATACGCTCTCCGCTTGACGAGATAGATGCTGAATCCCTGTAGTAAAATCACTAAGACCAACATGACGGCAATAATATCCAATATCAGCGGTGCGCGCGTCCCCAAAAATCCTTGTTCAAGCATATGACAACCTCCTGTTGATGACCGCCCACAGTATAGAAGTTAAAAAAAGTTAGCTATTATACATTAAGACTAAGCAGTAACATATTGCGTGAATTGGTATCATTATGAGACCGGCATTTTGATTTACTAATCATGAAATCTAGTACGTCCAGACAAAAAACTATAACTAAACAATTATATTTTGCAGGCACAGTTTGTGCATTCGTCTGGAGTACTTGCAAACAATCATGATGGGATACTGCATGAACCAGGCAGAATCGATAGATCGGATTAAAGACCTTTGCTACCAATGTGAGTTTAGGGCTGTCGTTGACGCAGTCGACATGTCGCTTAAACAAGAACCAGATTCGGATAGCTTTTTCAAACTACAGCTATATAAGTCGCAGGCGCTTTTTGAAATGCATCAAGTGGACGAAGCAAAAGCCTTACTCAAAAGCTTGACTGAACACGAGGAGAAGCAATCAGACTTCTACCTGTACGTTATGGCAAAGCTTCATTACAGCGATAAAGAGTGGGAAAAATCAGTTAGGTTATTTCGCCTACTAGCCGACAAAAGTGAGTCTGTGATTGATTACTTCAAAGCGATCCTCGGACTTGCTAATGCCTACTACTCCATTAACAAGAGCACGGAAATCAAAAGACTCCTAAATGAGCTAGAGGAGATGCTTGACATCGTTCCTCTCGACCAGTCGTTGAGCTACCAGCTTATCAAGGCAAACGTAGCTTATCTTTTCGATAACGACGTTCCCTCAGCTCAGAGAATCTTCTACGATGTGATCAAAGCATCGATTGCGAAGAACTGGAATTATTTCATCATTAAGAGCTTGTATGGCCTGTCTTCAATGTTTCAAGAAATTGGTAAGCTCGAATCTCTAGAGGTATCCTTGGATATGCTCAATTGCTATCTCGATACTAATGAGTCAGTTTATCTAACATACTTGGTTAATGAGCAATTTAAGGACGTAAACTTTTCTCTTTCGTCACCATTGCAATTTGATCATGAATTCAAGCGCATTGCGGTTTTGGGCAAGTGGATTCCACTGCATGACAAACCTTTGATTTATAATTTTCTTGAATACTTGCATAGAAAACCTGGCTTTGTTTCAAAACAAGAAATTGCCTGCCACCTTTGGCCGGATCAGAATTACAAAGCCAGAACTCATGACCCTAGGATCTTTGATTTAGCTAGACGAATCCGAGCCCTCATTGAACCTTACGAGAACCAGCCGATTTGTTTGCTTTCTGGAAGATTCGGCTATAAATTAGCTTCCAAAGAGCGTAATAATGAATTGAGTGAAAAGAGTCTGCCCACGACTCAAAGTGAGACTGAACGATTTGCTCATATGTAGGTGAGCGCCCAACTTTGGCTTTTTTGCGGAGGATACGATGAAGTTTATTAAACAAGCACTTGCTAGTTCAGTGCTACTACTTAGCACTAGCGTTTTTGGAGGAGACGGAACCCTTCCTTTTGGTGATGGCACCTTGCCTTTTGGCATGAGTGGCTTAGCATTAGAATCAGCATCCAATTCCCGAGAGGTCCCTATAGAGGTTGTTTTTCAAGATACAGTTAGAACTGGTCTAGACATCATTGGTACTACAAGGCGCTCTGAATCAGCCGAAATTCCGTCGCGATCCAACACCCTCGCAACATGCGATATTGGGTACGACGCTTTCCCAGTTGTTGGTTCCCTAACAATCAAAGGAAGAGACTATAGCCTAACAACTGTATGCTCTATCGATGATAATCGCTTAGGTCGTCAAAGGATTGTCATGGGCAATAGTGGCAACCAAATCATTCGACTTGAGGGCGAGATGAAAGTCATCAATGTTGGTGGCAGTCTTGTGGAAAGCTTCGAAGGAAGCATGACCGTAGGTCGAAGAACCTACACATTCACCCTCGAATAGCTGCCAAAATAGGAGCCTAACACCATCAGGTGACTAGGTTCCTGTTGAACTTTTCTAAGAAATCCGCAAAACTCCTGTGTTTCGCAGACTTGAAGCACAGGAGTTCTTATGGAAACCGCCGCTCAGACCTATCAAATTCTTCAAAATAAACTTTCTGGCTTAATTCCGGATTTTGAAATCAAACAAAAAGCCGAATTGGTTGCGGAAATCAATCAGTTAAAGCGCGAAAAGAATGCCATCATACTAGGTCATAACTACATGGAGCCAGCCCTGTACCATGGTGTGGCCGACTATACAGGAGACTCCCTCGAACTCTGCCACAGAGCCAAAGAGGCAGAGTCAGATATTGTCGTCTTTTGCGGCGTTGAATTTATGGCTGAGACAGCCAAAATCCTTAATCCAGACCGCACGGTATTAATTCCTTCGCAGAAGGCGGGATGCTCGCTAGCGTCATCCATAACAGCAAATGACGTCCGCAAATTAAAAAAGATGTACCCTGGCGCACCGGTCGTTACCTACATCAATTCGAATGCCGACGTTAAGGCCGAGACGGACATCTGTTGTACTTCTGGGAATGCAGCAAAAGTCGTTGCCTCTTTAGATGCTGATCGTGTCATATTTATTCCAGACGAATACCTAGCCCGTAATGTCGCTCGCGAGACTGGTAAAAACATCATTGTTCCGAACCGAAACCTAGAAACCAATGAATTCACCAGTGGCCAACAGCTTGAACAGGCCTTTATCGGTTGGCCAGGAAAGTGCGAGGTCCACGATCGATTTACTGTCGATGATATTGCCGATGTTAGAGCTCAGCACCCCAATGTTGTTGTATTAGCTCATCCAGAGTGCCCTCCGGAGGTTGCTGCGGCGGCAGATTTTTCTGGGAGTACATCCGCCATGATCAAGTATGTCAAGGATGTGGATGCTGAGCACCTACTGCTACTCACAGAATGCTCTATGGCCGATAATATCATTGCGGAAACCCGGCAAGAAAATGTCTTGAGGCTATGCAGCCATCGATGCCCACACATGGCTCAAATCACTCTTGAAGACACCAAGCAAGCGCTTTTGCAAACCCGCTACGAAATACAAGTAGATGCAGAGATTGCTGCTAAGGCAAAGGCCTCCATCGATCGCATGATGGAGATTCACTAGCGTCTAACGTGGAGCCGCCATCCCATTTGATGGGCCTTGAGCCTACCCTACCAGATGGGCTTCACCATGTGAGAGAGCTGATCCTCCAAATCTTGAACCTGCTCTTGCCAGTATTTTTCAGTACCAAAACCCGGAAACGCATGTTTGAAGGCGGGGTCTTCAAACCGTTTTGCTGTCCAGCCTACGAAGTGAATCATACGTAGACCACGTAGCGGTTCAATCAAGGATAAAGTATCCCAATCAAACTCACGCATAACCTCATAGCCACGTATCAGCTCACGCATTTGTGCTTTATGGACATCACTCCTACCTAGGATCATAAGCCATAGATCCTGAATGGGAGGCCCCATGACTGAATCATCGAAGTCGACCCAAAAAGGGCCTGCCTGCCCCCAAAGCAAATTTCCAAGATGGCAATCGCCGTGAATCTGAATACACTCAGCTTGTTTCAATAAGGGATCAGCTAACTCGCTGATGGCCACCACAACATCCTCGAATCGACGTTCGAAGTGGGGCGGAATAAAACCTCCGTCTTTAAGTACTTGAAGATTCGCAATCCCGTAGTTGGCCGAGGTCAGTTGAATACGAGAGGTATCCCCCATACTTGCCCCCACATTGTGCATACGGGCCAACAAACGCCCGAGCTGCTGCAATTGACTACCATCCAACTCACTAGGCGCCCGTCCTCCTATTTTTGGAAAAACCGTGTACCTAAGATTTAATTCCGGCAAGTTGTGAAGCGTTTTACCATCCAAAAGCGGAATTGGGGCTACCACGGGAATATCAGACTCTTTTAGCGCTAATAGAAACCGATGCTCATCTAATATTTGCGTCTCACTCCACCGCGCTGGTCGGTAAAATTTGACGATTCGCTGCCTTTCATATGGGGATGAAACCTCGTCATCGATTTCGATCTCTAGTTCGTAGACTCTATTTTCCATACTATTGTGAGCAAAAGTCCGTCCCGTACATCTCACACCAAGTGACTGCTCCAAGGCGTCCAAAATTTTTTCAGGAGTTAGTTCATAAAAATACTCTGTCTGTTCTGATCCCCAAGGGGAGTGAATTGTCATTAGTCATCCTAAATTCTTGGTAAATTTGACTCCATCGAAACTCTACCAATTTTATCTTGGCTGTTAAAACTAAATCGACGTCATCTGATTATTTTCGAAAACTCGCCGCAGTATTTTTTTTAACTTCATTATTTCAATGTGTTACCTAGGCAAGGATGGGCTGGAGTAAGTTTTATCCGAAAGGTTGGAAAACCAAGTGTTTATGACTGCCATATCTGAAAGGTCACTATTATGAAAATCAATAGGTATTTACTATGGGCGACTTTGTTTTTGACTTCCGCCTACTTCACTCAAGGATGCGCCTTGTTTAGCGGTGATGATGAGCAACAAGTGGATGAGATCGAAGGTGACGAAGAATTTGAGCAAGGAGACGAAGATCAAGAAGATGAGCAATACGAAGATCAGGATGGAGATCAAGAGGAAAACGACGCCTCAAATCTTGCAGAGAATCAGGGTATCAATAATCTCGCAAACAACGAATCGGGAATCTTAGGCGCTGAAGGCCTAGGTGTACCAGATAATATCCAGAACGAAGGGCTAGCGAATAATGCTGCCATTCCAGCCAATGAGAACATCGCTGGTATCGATGAACTCAATGGACTCATCTCTCAAAACAATACCGATGCGACCATTGCTGAATCGGCACCACCATCGGGCATTCCAGAATCTGCCCCGCTGGAGACAATACCCACCGATATCGCGGAAGCGCCACAACCAGCTGCCGCTCCTGCAAGCTTCGATGCTTCCGACGCGAAGGTCTATTACGTGCTACCGGGTGGAGCGGAATTAAAGGACTCGCCAGAAGGGTCCACGGTTGGTAGCCTCGAGCAAGGAGCGCCGTGCTTAGCGACCATTGAAGGCGAATGGGCAAATCTACCTAATCGTGGATATGTGAGAATCAGTCAGCTTTCACCGGAACCTGTGGGACGCTCTCAGGACGCGAATTCCTGGCAGTAAGGTCAAACCAGACCGATTCAAGATTCAATTTATGGCTGTCTATTTCATAGGAGAGACACATAGTCTCTCCAAGTTTTGTTCTACCCCTCCACGCCTTAATCGCAACGTAAATCCCTTCTAGACAAGTCTTCAGGTATCAGTAGAATTGCGAGACAAACCGAGGATAATCCGAAGGTAACTCATTGATCGCAAAGTCTTAAGCTTATGAATCCACAAAATACCCACAACTTACTGATTGGCTATATTTTACTAATATTTGGCTTCACAGGGTCTCATAGGTTTTACTACGGCCGCCAAATCACAGGTACCATCTATTTTTTTACCCTGGGACTATTCTTTATCGGTTGGATCGCAGATATATTTTTGATGCCGCGACTCGATAGAACTGCCGATATTACCTACATCAAAGGGCCTTATGACTATAACCTCTTCTGGGTACTGCTGACGTTTTTAGGGTTGCTTGGTGTCCATCGGATGATGATGGGTAAATGGGGAACTGGCCTACTTTACCTGATATCTGGCGGTATTTTTGGACTAGGCTATATTTATGATTTTTTTACACTCAATGAGCAGATAGACGAGCTTAACCGCACCGCCTAGTATTTTTAATAGTTTATGAAGTTGGGGATTTTCATTTGGTAAAAGTCCAAGAAAATCTGTGTTTTCCCTTGATTACTCCGCCTCTTTGTTATAGCAATAATAAAAGGATTATCGCTAGGGAGCCAACCGCATGTCGGACATGCACCACGATTTAGTAGTCGGAATTGATAGATGGTGTGCTAAAAGAAGTGGGTTTAACCTAAGTGCTTTAGCTGCTAGGTCTGACGTTAGCTATGCTACTGTCCGCCGCATCTACCAAAACTCGATCACCTCACATAGTTTGGACTCCATCCTATCGATCTTAGCTGTGATATTTGATCGCTCAGAGCAACGCGAATTCCTACGTAAGCATGTGCCTTCACTTTCCAACCTCATTGAAGGAGCTCCTTTTGAGGAAATGCCTGGCCTCAACAGCTTTCTAACAAGTAAGGATCATGCGATTATCATAGCACTTGCCTCCACCAAAAGCGGGAGCTCGAATTCCGAAATTATGGCAATTTTAGGCCAGGAAGGTCTTAATGCCAAAGATGATCTGATTGAGGCTGGAGTCGTGCTAGAGGAGAGTGGTTCGCTGCGAACCAAGACAGCCCACTTCTCGGTCTTGAGTCCGTCACTTATAAAAAAACAAATCTCTGTATGGCAAAATATACATGACCATCGTAAGGTGGTTTCACACTCGAATCATTCCTATCAGTGTTTAATTACAGAAAAAGTAAATGAACAAACTCTAAAAAAATTGGTTGAATTAGAGCGTGATTTTTTCAAACAGAGGGCAGAATTACTTTCGCAAGAAAGCAGTTCAGGAGACATCCCCGTATTTACCGCTACATTTGCAAATTTTCTGGGAGAATTACATTGAAACACATCGGTCTAATCCTTTTATGCTGGAGCTCAGTTTCTCTAGGTGGTCAATACTCTGGACAACGGGTTCAACCTGACTTTCGCATGAGCGCAAGCATTGAAGCATTACAAATTGATCAAGAGGAATTTCGAAGAGCGAGGGTACGCGTCTCGATTTATGGGCAAGCCTATGTTCGCAGCTTGGATGCGACTGTTGTCAAAACCGAGCGTCATGACGCCCTAGCCATTATTGAGCGTCAGTTAATCGTCAAAGCGAAACAGGACTAAACATCTGTTAAGTCGCAAGTACCATTCTAGTGACCTACATTGGGTGGAAGTAAGGCCTGCGAATACAGGCCTACCTATGTATGTCTATTCTTCTGTCGTCTCGTCTTCGTCAGCCTCAATTTGTAGGCTACCTACATAACCTTCGCCGGCACACTTAGCTAAAACAACTCCTTCTGTTCCTGCTATGGAAATCGCAGACTCGAAGCTCTCAGGCTCGATGTTAATTGCGGTGGTTTCCGGCTCATTTTCATCGCTACCGACAAAGCTCAGTCCGAATGAAATGAGCTCAAGGGCCGAGCAGTCCTCTAGGTTAGTGACCTGCAGCAACCCATCTTCAATGGTCAAATCTAGGCGCGAGACAGGAGCCATGTCTTGTGAGCCCGGGGCTGTCTGAAGAAAGATCTCCTCTAGATTGATGAAGCTGTCTTTATCGGAATCTAAAAACTCTATTCCATTAAATCCCGCTCCTTGACCTAGGGTAATACGAGCAAAATCTTGACCGTAAGCATTGCGTCTTCCGCCACCACCGGCTCTTACATGACAGACACCGCAGTTCTCTTCGGCAGACAGCTCCGAAACATCGATTCCATTGGCTTCGTAGTGATCTTGAAAGTTACTAAAAAACGGGGCAAACGAATAGGCGCTACTTCCTAGTCCCAATGCACTTACTGCCACTAGCAAACGTGTTACAACTCTCATGGTTCATTCCTTCCTTCAACTGTTGTCCAATCCTTCCGTGATTCATCCAAATTTTTGCGAAACTGCCTCACAAAGCAATAGCGCCAAATTCCAAAAAAAACGCGGGTCGTGGAAGGGAGGTAACATGATCGATGAATTTGATCCAGGCTAGAAATCAATTCCAAAGCCACGTTTAGAGGCAAATTCAAATCCAAAAAGTCGTTTGAGGCACAAAGGAGTCATGTTTCAGGCTCCTCTAATCGATACATTTAAAAAATCACGACGAAACGACTCTCACAAATTAATTCTATGTCGATATCGGATGCCATGGAAAAGCTCGTTTGATTCCGTTCTCCGTGCTTCTCGATTCACCTTCAACGCCAGGTTGTAAAGCTCACCGGCAGGTTGATCCCAGGAGGAGGTGTCTTCGATTAAAAGGGTGATGCGATTGCGTCCTGGCTTCAGCACTTGCTCCATTAAGGGGAAGTGATCGGGATCAAGGTCTACCCAAAGACCTCGCTCAGCCCGTCCCCAAACACCTTGATTAATCCACTCGTTGTCAGACAACCAGCGTCCGATGAGACGGTCGTTAAGATAAATCGTAGCTTTAGCACTGCGACCAGTAATGCTGAGAACAATCGGGGCAAACACATCATCCAAAAGGGTTTCACCACTATCAAAGTCAGTGCGATACCAGAGGACATCGCCTTTTTCCAAACTCATAGGAAACTCCGCATGCTCCCATCCCGAGATAGGATAATCTTCAGAGTAAAACTGTCTCCTTTGCCCAGTCATCTTAGGTATCAGCAACCAATTATCCAGTTTTTTCTTACCAATCTTAGCCTCACCATACAGGCCTTTTAGCGATTCGTAACTCAAAGCCGGATACCTACCACGACTACCTAATATACTCCCGCGCCCAAACATGAAACTTCCGTGTCCCCAGACTTCAGTCTTAAATGAAATAACGTTTTTTCCTTTTTTTAGGAAGGGCCTTAAACTAGGAAAGCGATAGCGCTGGCTTTTACTTTGGTTATGAATTTCTGTACCCATAGGTAAAACAGTCGTTAGGTAATGAGAATTAACATAAATCCCTATAATATCGCTAGCGGAATGGATATATAGCTCGTCCCAGGAAGGGTCCCCTGTCTCATCCACCTCAAAAAAACTATGATACCAGGCAAATCCACCGTAGATATCAAACCATTCTAGGGCTTCCGGCTCGCCCTGCCAGCGCATACCAGGTGTCGCCTGAAGCCATCCCTCTGAATGTAGTTTTAACAAGTCTGGATCCTTCCGAGCTTGACCTACATTTATAGCTGGCATAGCAATAGGTTCTTCGATTGAAGGTAATGGGACCCGACTAAAGCCCACATTGCCAAAATCCGAATACCCAATGGCTTTAGAAAAGGTTTCAGCGAGATTCAGTCGAAAATAGTACTGACGTCGATTGTCATGATAGGCTTCAATACTTGATGTTCCCGCATTTAGTCCAGATTGCTGCAGATAATCTAGCCCTACAAAAACAAATCTGGGATCTATGTCCTTATCAAACCATAAGCGTCCTGCTAATTTTCGATTTGTTACGATGACTGAGAGTTGCTTGCCATTACGATCTTGAATGGAAATCACATCAGCTTCAGAGAAGCTCACACCTAGAATTAAGCCTTCCTCGGAGTTTTCGAAAACCTGAAGATCGGATTGGGAGCTTTCAATAGTAAATGGCCCCTCGCCTTTCAGGGCTATCTCTCCCGCTGACCCATGAACTCCATAAATACTTAACAGCGTCGTATCTTGCCAAGTCCTAGCCTCAAGGATTTCGATAGTGGAATAGTCGATAAAAAAATCTTCCGAAAGGGAAAACTGATTCAGCAGCAGGGAGGTATAAGTGGGCCTCACCTCTTCGGCCACGGGGACCAACATAGGTATGTATCTAGGAAATCGTTGCTCCTTAAAGTGTATGCCTCCGAGGGGAATCTCCTGAACCTTACCGCTCTGATTGACGATAGAAAGAAGATGTCCTCCCCCAGGAAAATCTAAGCGATAAAAAGCTTTTTTCTTCGATTCCCGACTGCCTAAATTTTTTTGTTCGACATAAAAATCGCTCCATCGACCCTGTGTTCTTATCCCTCTCCCAGAACTAGCAATCTCCTGCTCTAACCAATTATAAAAAAAGTTATCCCGTCTAAATTGAAACCACGAGTCGTTGATGACACCACTAGGACTGATCGCTCCTTTATAATCAACAACGCCCCCAAAATAACCAAATTTTGGCTCGATAAAACCGTTTATAAAAGAATCCCAATTAAATTGAAAAATAGTGTCTACCCAGTCCTGTGGTTTCTCGTCCTCAACCCCCCAATGAGGTGGAACATCTCCTGCTCTGGCTCCCAGCAATATTGCGTTCATTAACCCTTCTTGAGCCATCCCGACAACGTTAAAAGCAAACACGGCATCTAATCCGCCCATAATCATGCGACGAAACTCTTGAGGGGAACGATTGACCTCTAAACTACCGCTTGGCGCATCCCTGTAGATGCCTCCATGCTTTTCGCTATGCATGCTGCTCAGGATTTTCCAAGCCGCCTCATCGGGTTGGTCAGGGGTTGCCCATTCGTAGATATTAGGAAACGGATAGACCCGAGGAACGTCACCCAAGGCCGAAATTTTTCCATCCCCAGGACAGGCTATGATGGGGATATCAATTCCACTTTCCTCGACTATATTGCGTAATGCTGTGATATATTTTTTTGTTGAGGGTACTGCATTCCATGGCCTTTCCATACCGCCCTCATACCAAAACAAATGATCTATTTTGACGGATCTTTCGAACCAATTATACTCATTTTCGATCACATACAGAATGATAGGACCACCTTGGGTAACCAAATAAGGCTTGAGGACTTCATTTAATGTCGTCAAATAGCGACGAACAGGTTCTATAAAGTCTCTATCATGGGTTCTTAAGTTAGGTTGCCCGTCAGTTTTTAAGCTCTTTTTTGTAGCATTACGGGTTAACCAGGCCGGCAGTCCACCGCCATCCATCTCGTTCGTGATGTATGGACCAGGACGCACCATGACCCAAAGATCATGTTTTTTTGCCAATTCAAAAAATTTACGGATATTTGGCGACGTAAAGTTGAACTCACCTTCTCTCGGTTCGATCTGATTCCAGGCGATGTACATACCGATGGCGTTAAAGCCTGCTTTTTTAAAGCGGATCATGCGATCTTCCCAGACCTCCTCGGGCATGCGAAACCATTGAAGACTCCCACCGCGTAGTAAGCGATACTGGCCATCAATTTGAATTCTGTTTTGCGTGAAGCGGATAGTATTTGTTTCTGCCCTGGTTAGTTCTGCCGACCAACTCAAGAAACCCATAACGATAAGCAGGCAACATTTTTTAAGTATGCACATATTAGTCATCCAGATTTTGTATTTATTCCTGATGTCTGGAGTCAATATAATGCGGCGTAACTATAGAATCAATCTGATAAGAGGCTGTATGAGCCATCGAAAACAAGTGACAGAAGTATCGGCCCTCATAGGAGGAAGATTTGTGAAAGGTCTCAAAAGGATGGCACTAGTCTTTTGATAAGGTTTTATCTTTTAGTGATTGGTAATAGGCCGCCCGCCAAGCTTTTTGCTGTTCGGAAAACTCTCGATCACTGACATGCGGATAACGACTCTCACCAAACCACAGAGGGATATACATGCCAAGTAGAAACAATCCTGCGGCAATTCCTACCTTTAGTAACCATTCGTCCCAGTTTTGGCGCCAGTTTAGTTCGGCCTTCATACGAGCCCTCTCCTCCGCGTTTCCTAGGGCTATCGGAGCCTTGGCTCCGAAGTCTAAACAAGATAATATAATGTTTGGATTTCAGGCATTTACCGATCACATAATATCTGTTGAAACATCGTAAGGGGTTAAGCTTGGATAATTTAGCTCAAGGTCTCATAGGGGTGGCCAGCAGTGCAGCCATGATTCCAGAGATCACTCGCCAACATTTGGGAAAAGTCATGATTTCCTCGGCCGTTGTGGCCAATATTTCCGATATGGATGGATTGCTCCACCTTTTTGGGCAAACTTTATATCACTTTCACCACAGGGGACTGACTCACTCGTTTATTGGGCTTCCTTTGGTCCTTTTGGGAAGTTGGCTGATGATGAAGCTCATCTGGCGTCATTCCTTAGATACGGTGTTCACGAAAAAACAACTTTGGATTTGGATGATTTGGCAGAATCTTTTTTGCCATCTCCTGCTTGATTATCTAACAGCTTATGGAGTCATGCTTTTCTATCCATTGAGCTTCCAACGCTTTTCCTGGCCCATCATGTTCAATATTGATCCCGTATTTTGGATTATCTGTGGGACGGGACTGGGGTTTATTATAGCTTTTAAAACTAGCAATCGCATAAGACTTACGGGATGCCTCACTCTGATGGGCTGCCTTCTTTGGTGGTCGGGTCTTATATTTTATAAATCAAAGGCCGAGTCCCTGAGCTTTCCTGGTGAACAGCCCATGTCCTTTCCATCACCATTAGCACCAATAGGTTGGCTAGTGGTCAATCAAAATGAAAGCTCCTATGAGACGACCTTAGTAAGCTTTTTTCATCCAGGCAAACCTAAGGTCATGAAGCAAACGTTAGCAGATAGCCTCTATTTCGAGTCTCTATGCTCGGCTCTTGAGGATCAATCGGATGCGCAAACAGCTTTTTTAAACTACAAGCAATGGGCAAGCCATGTCGTTTGCCAAGACGATTCTCAAGAATCATGTATTTGTCATAGTATGCGGTATGCTTTCTATTTGAGCGAAGGCACACCCTATTTTGGGTCAGTCAGGATTCATAAAAAGGGTGATATTGCTTTTTTACCCCCCGAAACTCGGGAGGGACTTAGAAGATTTCGGCAGACCTTTCTGAATGATTAGTCTGAGCCACGTTATGACGTGACTCAACGGCTTTTTCACCAGAGATAAGCTGTCTTAGTGATGCCATAGAGAGCTTATCGATGCTCCCGCTTCCAGCTAAGATACTAGTGGCTAGGTCTCTTTTATCTTTGTGTAACTCCATGACCTGTTCCTCAATAGTGCCTACAGAGACCAGTCTATACACGGTGACAGCTTTTGTTTGACCTAAACGGTAGGCTCTATCGGTGGCTTGATCTTCTACCGCTGGATTCCACCAAGGGTCTAGATGCACCACATAATCTGCCTCTGTCAATGTGATTCCAGTCCCTCCGGCCTTCAAAGAGATCAAAAACATATCGCTATGGCCTGCTTGAAAGTTGGTAATGGCTTCCTGTCTTGCTCTCAATGAGCTCGATCCGTCGAGGTATTCATAGGTGAAATGTTCGGCTTCAATCCGATCCTTCACCAGTTTTAGGTGTCTCGTAAATTGACTAAAAACCAGGACTTTATGTTGACCTTGCTTAAGCTGCTTGACTAAGTCTATAAACAGCTCCAACTTAGATGAGGAGCGATTCCACTGCTCGTAAACCAAACTTGGATGACAAGATGCTTGCCTAAGCCGGGTTAAAGCGCTCAAAATTTGTAAGCGTTTCTTTTCCTCATGAACATCATCATCCTGGGTATCCAGTCGATCTAAAGCCTCCAACCTTAGGGCTTGATAGACTTCCATCTCCTCCTCGCTCATCTTCACCTCGAGGGTGACCTCGGTTTTGGGAGGCAGTTCTTTCAAATGATCTTTCTTTAGTCGTCGTAGTATGAACGGTTGTATCCGTCGCGATAATGATGCTCTGGCTCTCTCACTATTGTCCCTGGATATGGGAAAACCATAGCAGGCTCTAAATCTTTCCCAAGACCCCAAAAGACTCGGATTAATGGTTCTAAATAGGCTCCAGAGATCGCCTAGGTGATTCTCAATAGGTGTGCCTGAAAGAGCTAAGGCCCAGCGTTTGTTAAGGCTCTGCAGTGCCTTCGCAGTTTTACTCCTGGCGTTTTTGATGTTTTGGGCCTCATCTAGGACCAAAATATTCCATTGAACTTGTTTCAGAGCCTCGATATCCCTCCAGGCAAGACCATAGCTGAGCACCACCATATCACCTGGTTTTAGAGATGATAAGCAGCGAGCCCTTCCTTCATCTCTATAGACCACGGGTCTAAGGTGACTACTAAACCGTAGAGATTCCGCGGACCAATTACTCACGACGGAAAGTGGAGCCACAACAAGAGAGGGACCTTTAAGGTGATGCTTATCCAGAACAGCCAAGGTTTGGATGGTCTTCCCGAGTCCCATATCGTCGGCAAGGCATGCCCCCATCCCCCACTGAGCTAATCGATTAAGCCAGTTGTAACCAGTCAATTGATATGGCCTCAATTGCGCTTTAAAAGCTTTAGGAAGCGACTCATCAATCGCTACGGTTCGGTCAAACTTCTTCCGAATGGCCCACCACTCCCTAGCAGCATGTCGCAGGGATATAGCTTCCTCAGAAATCAATTTATCAAGGGTTTCCGAAGCAGGATTCGCATACAGGTCTTCAGACTCAGGATCCATATCCAGGGATTCTGACAGCTCGCGCAGCTTCTCCTTAAAAGAGTTCGATATTTTAGACCATTGGCCGTTTTTCAGCTGAATATACTTTCGCTTTTGGCGAAGTGCCTTCAAAAGCTCTTGAAGTGAAACCGAGGTACCATCGATCTCAATCTCTCCTTCCACCTGAAACCAGTCTTTTGCCTCACCTACTGCAAGCCGAATCGGTTGTTCTTCTATAGCTACCGACTGATCGTAATCCTCCGCTGACTTTTTAACATGCTGAGGCCATTCCACTACGATGACATAAGCATCGTTAAGGTGAGCTAATCGGTCCAAAATATCTACCACATCATCGTCGCGAGTGAGCACCAGACGATTCCCGCGCCAAGGAAACTGTGAAAGACCAAGGTCCGTGACTACGGATTCGGCGAGGCTTTGCTCTTTCCACAAATCGCGAGTTCTATAGACCGGATCTGAGGCATCCGACAAATCTAGCACCTCTACCTCTCCGGTTCCAGGAGCAAAATAACTACCAGTAGGAGAGGGCTTCACGAAAATCTCTAGATTACAACCAACCTCTCGCAAGGGCGTAAATCGAAAGAAAATGGTATCGGACGCGGGCTTTTTCTCGTAACTGCCATCTTCGATATCGAAGGAAAGCTTTTTACCCAGTTGACCTAAATACTGAAAAAGCTTGTCCTTCTGCTCCAGTGGAATCGAGACTTCGGAGACTCCCATCTTCTCATAAAAGGCAATCATTTCCCGGTTTAATTTGGTATATGCGACAAGTCCACGTTTCAGATCCCAACCAATGGCCCCAAGACCCTCAACAAAATGATGGACCGAAACCCCCAAGGAAAACTCTGGTCGTACGCTAAGAGACTCGTCGCGAACTTTACCCTTAAGGGTAAGACTAGCCTCCACAATTTTGATTGGTTGCTGGTCTACAGTTTCCATAGGGCAGTCAGAATCTTGAATAGCTTGAATAACATGCCATAATTCGGGATCTTGATCGGATTCTGGAAGTATTCCAAGAAGCGATTCTGCTGATTGCCTTTCCAAGCTATCACGGAACAAGACCAGTTTATTCCAAGCAACGCGGCGACCGCTTGTCCAAGAGTCTAGTTTTTTTCTTTTAACAAAAGGGCTGAGCTTACCATTTTCATCTAATTGTAAGAACAGCCTTTCATCGCTGGATACTTCCTCTGGGAGGGCTGCATCTGGTATCAATGACTTCAAGGAATCCAAGAACTCAGAAACATCTTGGTCAGACTGGTTTTTTTCGTGGAATTGAGCTTTTAATACCTTAGCCAACCCATGTTGGACTTGCCACATATGATGACAGCGAACAGGCTCTAAGGAAAATAGCTCGTTTTGGCAAGTGCATTGGATGGATGAGTACCCCGAGGCCATATCAAAAACGGGTAGGCTGAAACTAACGGTATAGGTTTCTCCAGACTCTTCAACCTTACCGATTCCCTCTTCTCCCACCAATTCGATGGAACGAACTTGATAGGGAAAAAGCTTCTTTGCTTTATTGACAACGTTCTTTTTATAGTCACGACCTAGCTCACGCTCAAGGTGTTGCCAAAGTGGTTGAAACTCAGTTTCGGGGACATCGGCTATATCCACGGCAAACGGCAGATCGTGATTTAGCATTTTGGCCGTATCCTTATACCATTAAAAAAATCAGTATAAAGATTCGAAAGCCAGGCGTCCACAGACCTTCAGAAGCTAATCGATGGAAGCTATTAGGCAAGTAAGTTCTACGGTTTACGTGGTATTTTATGGTTGTACGTCCCTATTGAGTACGGATGACTTAAGCATTTGATTTATTTACTAATTATAGCATTTTCCGGGGTAATTTTCCTCAAGCCTGAATTGTCCTTGGCGAAGCACGACAACCAAACTTGGGAGTATATTTCCGGCGACGCCATGGATGCCCAAGGTCAAATCGATTGGACCTATTTGGAGTCAAACGCCAAGTGGACCGTCACTCAGGACATGCGTCCAAAAGGATGTCAAGGTCTCCAGAACTGCTGGATGCGACTCAAGATACCTAATTTGCCTTACAAGGATCCGGTCTTTTTTACTGCGGGTATAGACCTTGTGGGACAGTTTTTTATCGATAGAGAAAAAGTTTTCGAAACAGGTATTATCAGGCAAGATGGGAAAGCCACATTTAAGGGTTTCCACTATATTCTGTTTCCCTTGGAAAAGCAGCAATTAGGTCGGCACCTCTACCTTCGGCTATATTCCAATCACGCTAATATCGGAATTTTTCTTACTGGCTCTTCTTTCAACGAGCACAGCTCAGCCTTCTTAGATTTGATTTTAAGCCAGTGGGACATTCTACTTATGATAACCGTTATGAGTATTATCGGAATCTTGACCTTATCCATTGGTATCCTGTCAAAAAACAAATATGGCGCTGGATACTTAGGGCTTTTTTGCTTTTCCACAAGTTTTTCACTCGTTGGGGTCCCCATTTTTCCTATCTCACAACTTTTTGTCACCAACCAAACTTTTTTAGCGGTAGGAACGATAGCCATCCCAGCCATATGTTCTTTCAACACATTATTTTTACTGACTATCAATCGAGAGTACGTACCCCGTTTTCTCGAATTCTTAGCCAAAGGAGCCCTTGTTTTTACAGCAGCCTCAGGACTTCTTATCACGTTTAACGCCGTCGCCATGAACTTTTTCATACTTCCGACACAGTTATTAATGATCTCAACTCTCGGTATCCAGACTACTATCATCACAAAATTCGCGCTCCGCGGCGACCGCATCGCGATACTTTACGCTATTAGCATAGCCGGGATTTTCTTACTCGTTTTCTATGACGTCATCTCAGGTATGGGCTACTTACCCTGGAGGGGACTGCATTCTCACTGGGGAGCACTGTTTGTCGCCAGCGCATTGATTATAGTTTCTGTTTTAAAATTCCGCGATGATCAACGTCAGCTGCTTAGAAAAATCCATCTAGATCAAGAGATTGGTAAAGCTAACAAAGTTCAGGATCGTTTCAATCAAAAAGGAAGCAATATTAGGGGTATGAATATGGCTTTCCATTATCAATCAGCTCATGATACCGGAGGAGACTGGTTTGGAAGCTACTACGACCCATTTAATGAGAGGGTTTTTTTGCTTTGTGCCGATGTCACAGGTCATGGACTACCTGCTGCTATGATTACCGGAGTTGCTAAAGGTAGTATTGAAACCATCTTAGAACCATATCTAAGCAATAACGTGGTTTATGACATTCCATCTTTGTTCCACCATATAATTGAGACTCTACATAGCATCGTCCTAAAGATCGAAACCAAGCCTAAACTAGGCATGACACTTGGTTTAGTTTGTCTTGATATTAAATCAGGTTTACTTACCTGTAGTTCCGCTGGCCATACGCCACTGATGATTTATAGCGGAGAGAAAACCTCAACCATACCCTGCCCTGGAAGCCCCCTTGGCCTTTTCGAGCAATCACGCCTCAAAGTCAATATAAGGACCAGACAACTCATGCCTGGAGATTTAATTTTAATGTATACCGACGGTCTTTTTGAAAACACTGGACCAGATGGGGCCGCCTTCAATCATAGAGCCCTTCGTAGTATACTTGAAGCTTCTAACCAGTCTGCAGAACAGACCCTTAAGCGCATCACAAGTCGCTGTAAAGATATTTGGCAGTCCCACCCTCAGGAGGATGATTGCACCATCGTTTTATATCAGTATTTAGGGGTCAGCGAAGCTAATCGAGCTTCCTAGTTATTAAATCCCGATGCGATTTATTCCATTTCGCTTACAAAGCCATAAAGTATCACAGACTTGATTTCTACTTCGAAGTATTTCTAATTCTGGTTTTTCTGTCGTTTTTTCTGCCTAAAGTCTCTGATTTATCGAATTATCTAAACAAACTGCTACAGATTTCCGATAGAGCCTTAAACCTACGTTCTAAGGAAAGCATCGTGTCCTGGCGAAAACTCATTGACCTAGTGCTGGTATTGGTTGCAGTACTTGCATGCCTTGCGGAGAGCAAACGTCGTTGCCAAAACGATCATGGCGGAACCTGTGGCCCACCAACGCAAACCGTACCAGTTGCAAAGAACCCAGCAAAAAAGACTCCAGCGGGAAGCTTGATACCTATTCGCGCATTCTCCATAGATGAGGATAGGCATATCGTAGTCCTTCGAGAAACAGATGATTTTCCTCATGAAGGTGACCAGAAAATGGTATTGAAAACAGCAAACCCTACCCTGGACCTTAGCCTTATCTGCACTATCGAACAAATCGTAAACACAGAAGACACAAGTGTCAGCTCCACTATTGGCGAGCACCTGAGGTATTTTGATAGCCAAAACTGTATCAATATAAATGCCGGTGATTCTCAGGACCTGAGTGTTGATTCTGGAGATGAAAATGCAACTCATGACTCGGGCGTTGGAATCATAAATGATTTATTTTCCCAAGACCAAATCCTATGGGATATGGAAACCGATGACGGCACGTTCTATGAAGGGATGTTTTATGCATCGGAAATTACAACTTATGACAGCAAAGAGGATGTTTTCAAACTGCAACCAGATTCTTCATTATTTTCAGAAAGCGAGATAGATGATTTGCTGCTATATATCGTTAACCTTGGATCAGGTATTTCACCAAATGACATAGTAGACATTAAGGTTGAAGATATCGGGCAACCAGATGCCGTAGCATTAGACTACTTCGGCCTCAACCAGGAGTCTCCATTAGTATTTTTAGTTTTAGCTCCCTACTTTCAAAAGGGTGTTGTGACCGTATTCATTGACGAAAATAAACATGGGGACCGCGATCCTTTTTCGGAGAAATTTTCAGAAATTTTGCTTGAAATCAAGGCAGAAAACCCAACTATCGAGCCTTAAATGAGAGTCAAGTTGCCCCAAGAGGACTCAAAATATTATTTAGATAGAATCCTTCTTATTCTTTGTATTTTAGGGATTATTTTTAACAATCATTTCTTAAAAACACACTATCCTACTTGGATTAGTGGCAAGCTATCAGACTTTTTTGGTATTATCATTGGTTTCCAGATTTTGGTCATTCTAGGTTCATGGACGAGTAAATGGAATTATGCTCATGAGGTGTCTTCTGCTATTCTTTCGAGCTCTTACCTTATCTTTATAAAACTCACTCAGACTGGACATGACTTTCATTCTTTATTAGTCAAAAGGATGGCTGAGATACTGGGTTACAATTTAGGAGGCTGGCAACTCATCATGGATCCAAGCGACGTGTTGCTGACACTTTTTTTTATACCAATCTTGATAATCAAATACAAACGATTCTCAAGACTTTCCTCACCCTAAAATCTTATGGATTGTAGAAGAAAAGTTCTCATAGTTGACCGAGACCATTCGCCCACTCGCAATGAAGCTTCAGAGACCAGATCCTAACGTCGTTCTAGAATCAACTGTTCAGCAAGAGAATTTAGACGCCAGCTGTTACCTTGTCTCGTGACCGCGTATAAAGAAGCATCTTCCGAATTATCCTTTGCCGAAGAGCTAAGCAACTCGCTCCCGAGCACAAGTTTTTGGTTATTGGTGCGGCATGTTAATAGCACCATGCGCAGTGCTGAGTTTTCGTCACTTTGAGTCTTTTCTACCAAGGAGTAACGTCCAGAGGAAACTCTTGAGACCTCAACATCCCTCATGCCGCCATAACCCCGAAGAACATACCTACCAGCAAAGCCTGTAAGATCACTAAGCTGCTGGCAAGATAAACGCTCCACGTCAACCTCGGGACTCGCATCAACTGACTCGGTTAACGGCAGCTGAGCGATCAACCACAAACATACAATTGCAATAAATCTCATTTCCCCTCCTCCAGTCCAAAAGTTGGCGATCGGCAGCCAAATAAAATACTAAAGATAATTTTACACGGACTATAAAAAAATAATATTTCCAAGCATTTACAGAGCTATACAAAGACCTCAAAAGAGAGCTTATTTGTAAGCCAGATCGGCACTTGATGGATTTGACCGTTGCAGTTTAGTGCTTACTTACCATCATCACATCTAATCGTGGTAGGGTGGCTAAAGGCAGTCATGGAGCTGTCATTGTTACGCTGACTAAAGAAAGAACAGGACCTACATGGCAAAAAAAACAATAAAAAAAATTCGTTCAGGTTTTTTCGATCGTGGTCTCTCCCTTACAAAAATTGCCGTCAAGTCCTCGTCGTCGATCGCGGCAAACTCGATGAAGAATATATTTTCCGACAAGGATACCAAACACTCGAGTTTTCAAGCCTTACTCGAGGCCCAAGCCAAACTTCTGGCTAACGAGCTGGGTCACCTCAAAGGAAGCCTTATGAAAGTGGGCCAAATGATGGCACTATATGGCGAGCATTTTTTTCCTAAAGAAGTTGTGAAGGCTTTAAAGGCATTAAATGAAGACAGTCCACCGCTTGATTGGGAAGCCATTGCACCCATCATTCAAAAACGCCTTAGCCCTGAGCAGATGGAGCTGTTAGAAATCGATAGGGATGCTCTTGCGGCCGCATCCATGGGACAAGTTCACAAGGCAACCATAAAACAAACAGGCGAAGTCATTTGTCTAAAGATCCAATACCCAGGGGTCTCTAAAGCAATCGACAATGACATCAAAGCCTTAAAGTCCATGCTAACTATGTTGAAAGTCATACCAAAAAATAGCAGTGGTTTCGAAGATATGTTGAGCGAAGTCAGGACCATGCTTCGTCACGAAGTCGATTACGAGAGAGAGCTCTCCTATACCGATGTGATGTATGGTCTTCTTAAGGACGATTCCAGATTCGTCGTGCCAAAAACCTATCCACAGTTTTCTAGCAAAAAACTCATAGCAACCAGTTTTGAGGAAGGCGTGGGAATCGACAGCAAAGAGGTCGATTCGCTCAACCAAGATCGTAAACATCAACTTGCCGAAAGCTACGCCTTTCTTTTTTTGGCAGAGTTATTCGACTATGGCCTGATGCAAACCGACCCTCACTTTGGCAACTACAAGATAAGGATCGATCAAAACGGTAAGCAAGATCAAATCATCTTGTTAGATTTTGGAGCTATTAGAAAATTTCCGAAGACCTTTTTGCACGATTATAAATCCATGCTAAAGGGGATCTTTTACAACCGTCGAGAGGAAAGCATCAATGCCGCAACCAAGGTAGGGTATTTGGCTCCTGATGACTCGGAAAAACTACATGATCAATTTTGGAAGCTGACCCAATTGGTCATCGAACCGTGGCTTCACAAAGACGATCCCAGGGCGAACCAATCATTACTGAGTCGCAAAGGGCATTACTTATGGGCTCATAGTGATCTGCCAAGCAGAGTCACCAAGATGGGGGCAGAGTACGCGTTAACTTTTAAAATGAGACCCCCACCAAAGGAGGTCGTATTTCTTGATCGCAAAATCGGAGGTGTTTTTATCGTTCTAAAGACCCTTGAGGCCCAATTCGATGGACATCAACTTATGAAGTCTTTTCTCGAAAACTAGTCATAACTAAGGAAGCGAAACGCCAGCTACGGTGCTGTCAGGAGGTAATTACCCCCCCAGTTATTATCCCAAATTTGCTGAGCACCGACTCCGTAAGAAATAGCAAATTCAACTTCGTCAACCCCATTCAGAATGGTACTGAAAGTCCAGTATTCGACACCAAAACCATTTGGGCTTGGAACGGTGCTATAACCGTAATTCTGAAAGGGTTCGTAGCGCGCCTCGACAACGTTTTCGGTTAGCCAACCGTCTGTCGTATAAACGACATAAACCTTTTTGTTTTGACTTATATTCTGCAGGTAAATCGAACCATTAAACAGAGTATTCCCACGCACATGCCTAATACGGCTCAAATAGGCTTCATCAAGTAAAACTGGACTAGTCAAATAAGCGCCACCGTTGGCAGGAATGTAGTGATTCCTGTTAAAGTTATTGTCCCACACGGTTTTACCATCAAAGTCGTATTTTACGCTTAAAATAAGGTCGCAAATTTCGTTATAAAACGCATCTCCCGTAGATCTCACAGGAAAAACCTTCGTAACATCATCAATTACCCAACGCTCGTGCAGGTCACCCATCGGCGCATCATATGCGGCATCCACGACGGCCCAGCCTCCATTGCAATCGTCAACAACAACGGATACGTTCTGAGTTTCTGGGTCCACAGCTTTTTTTACGGCAATTTCAATCAGAGAGTTCTGCCAAGTCGTCCCATAACGGGAGCCGATTGAACTATACCCGTGAAGAAGCTGGACATCTGGCGAAGCCATAAGAGGAATACTTGCGATCCATAGGACTAGGGAGTTGAGAAGCAACAAATAACGTTTCATTTTAAATCTCCGTTAGAAAGCAATGGGACTAGCTGCAATGAAATAGTTGTATCAAGCAGGCGCTCAATTTAGTAGTCAATTCAAAGGCAATTAAGAACTCATATATTTTTCTAAAACCCGACAGGAATGTTGGATATTATTCAGCAATAATAGGACGTTATATTATTGATACCGCAAACCTTCATCGAAACGATCGAAGCATTCTCTACATTTATGTCGGTTGATCTTGCCAGCAGCATGACATTTTGGTAATCACGCCTCGCAGTTAAAACTTTCCCTTCCGAGACGATTCGCTATGGACCATGAATTTCTTATACAGTGTAGGCAAGGATTTGAAAAAGACCTTGCTGCCGAACTCGCCGCTTGGGGCTCCAAAAAAAACTTCGCCTCCTTTACTAGAACTGTTGAGGACAAAGGCTATGTATTTTTCAAGGGATCGGCATTCCCCTTCCCACTTCAAGAAAGCGTCTTTGCGCGTCAGATGATGAAGGTTTCAGAAACCCTTTCATCCTTACCAGAAAAGAACAAACTTGACCCAATCCTTGAAGCTATCGAAAAAGATCAGAGCTTTCAAGGAGTCCTTTGTGAGTCCTTACTTGTTAACGGACCAAAAGGCATACAAGATTTCTCAAAAAAGTTTGAAAGGGTTCTGGAAAAGGCTCTGCATACCTCTGGACAAATCTCCAGGGATCCTCAATTACCGACGCTTCACGTCTTCTTCCTAGACTACGAACAGGCGGTAGTGGGTTGCGGCCTTAAAAACTACTGCAGCCGCGAACGAAACGGTATTCTAAGGCTCAGACGATCGAGCGATGCCCCGTCCCGATCTAGCCTTAAACTGGAAGAGGCCTTTCGGATCTTGTTTCCGGAACACAAACTAGAAAAACACGAAAATAGTGAAAGTCTACCAATAGCTGTCGATCTAGGCGCGGCCCCAGGTGGGTGGACCTATGAACTCGTCAAACGAAATTACTTGGTGTACTCCGTAGATAATGGACCGATGAATCCTAAACTTATGCAATCGGGCCGAGTGTCCCACGAAGCGACAGATGCCTTCCACTACAGGCCGCCCGAAAAAGTTGATCTACTTGTCTGTGATATTGTGGAAAAACCTTATCAAGTTAGCGAATTGATCGCCAAATGGTTTGCCAACAATTGGACTAGACGAGCTATTTTTAATCTTAAGCTGCCCATGAAAAAGCGTTATGCGGCGGTCAAAGACTGTATCGAGCTGCTAACTCAAGATTTAGACTGCACGGTTCGGTGTAAGCAGCTTTTTCATGACCGTGAAGAGGTCACACTATTTGTAGAGTCTCGACATGAAGTCACAGGACGTCGCACAAAGTAACCTTGCTTCTGCAAAGTCATGGGAATTTTCTGTTACTGTTGATAGGATGCGGCGTAAATACCTATGGAATAAGGAGTCATAATGACTAGGCTTAAAATATTAGATTACCTGAATAGTCAGATTGATGAGGTTAAGCAACAAGGCCTCTACAAGGCAGAAAGAGTGATTAAATCTCCCCAAAGCTCTCAGATTACCGCGGAGGGCAAGGATGTTATCAACTTATGCTCCAACAACTATCTAGGACTATCAAATCATCCAAGGTTAATTGAAGCTGCCAAGAAAGCTGCTGAAACCTTTGGCTTCGGTATGTCTTCCGTCCGCTTTATTTGCGGTACCCAAGATATTCATATGGAATTGGAACGAGAAATCTCAGACTTCTTGGGAATGGAGGATACCATCCTTTATAGCAGTTGTTTCGATGCCAATGGAGGTTTGTTCGAAACCCTCCTTGGTCCGGACGATGCCATCATTTCCGATGCTCTCAATCACGCCTCTATTATTGACGGGATAAGATTGAGCAAGGCCAAACGATATCGGTATAAGAACAGCAACATGGAAGATTTAGAGGCTCAGCTGAAAGCTGCTGAGGGGTCCAGATTTAAGATTATTGCCACCGACGGCGTATTTTCAATGGATGGATACATCGCAAACCTCAAAGCCATATGCGATCTTGCTGATAAGTATGACGCTATGGTGATGGTGGACGACTCTCATGCGGTAGGGTTTATTGGCGAAAAAGGTCGTGGCACTCACGAATACTGTGATGTCCTGAATCGTGTCGATATTATTACCGGAACTTTGGGAAAGGCATTGGGCGGAGCTTCCGGCGGCTATACATCAGCTAAAAAGGAAATCGTAACGTGGCTACGACAGCGTTCTCGTCCTTATCTTTTCTCTAATTCTCTCGCTCCTATCATCACATCGGTATCCATTGAAGTCTTGAAGATGCTAAAAGAAGGTGACGAGCTTAGGGCGAAACTAAAAAACAATAGCCGATACTTTAGAGAGCAAATGAATGCGGCAGGATTTCGATTGCTTCCCGGTGATCACCCTATTATTCCCGTCATGTTGGATGATGTTAAATTAGCCAGTCACATGGCAAGCCAGCTCATGGATGAACATATATATGTCATTGGTTTTTCGTTTCCCGTAGTTCCTCGTGGAGAAGCGCGTATAAGGACTCAGATGAGTGCCGCCCATTCGCAAGATCAACTGGACCAAGCCGTGACTGCATTCAAAAAAGTAGGTAAAGACTTAGGCGTCATATAACGGGAGTGAAAGATGAAAGCATTAGTAAAGCGCCATAAAAAAGTTGGTTTATGGTTAGAAGAGGCTGAGATTCCTAGTTATGGGCCCAACGATATCCTTATCAAGATCAAAAAAACTGCTGTCTGCGGAACCGATCTTCACATTTATAACTGGGACAAATGGAGTCAAAATACGATTCCGGTCCCAATGATTACGGGCCATGAGTTTGTTGGGGTTGTTGATCAAATCGGCGATCATGTCACTGGCTTTACCATCGGAGATCGCGTCTCAGGTGAGGGGCATATTACTTGTGGCTACTGCCGCAATTGCCGCGCAGGAACGAGACACCTTTGCCGGAATACTAAAGGTGTCGGCGTCAATCGACAGGGAGCCTTTGCAGAATATCTAACCTTACCTGCAAAGAACGCCTTTAAAATACCTGATGAAATCTCTGACGACGTGGCCTCAATGTTCGACCCCTATGGAAACGCCGTCCATACGGCTCTATCTTTTGATTTAGTCGGTGAAGATGTTTTGATCACTGGAGCTGGTCCTATCGGTGCTATGGCAGCAGCCGTCGCTAGACATGTGGGAGCTCGCCATATCGTTGTTACCGACGTTAACGACTATCGACTGGAACTAGCTAGTAAAATGGGAGCTACCCGTACTGTTAACGTAACCCGAACATCAATACAAGACGTCATGAAAGAGCTAGGCATGGAGGAGGGCTTCGATGTCGGACTAGAGATGTCAGGTAATGCGTCAGCGTTTCAGTCCATGTTGGAGACTTTGAATCATGGGGGCAAGGTAGCCCTATTAGGGATTTTCCCAGAATCTGTTGCCATAGATTGGAGTCTGGTGGTTTTTAAGGGTCTTCAAATCAAAGGAATCTACGGGCGAGAGATGTTTGAAACCTGGTACAAGATGGCTTCCATGCTGCAAAGTGGCCTTGATATTGAACCCATCATTACTCACAGAATGAAGATGGAAGAGTTTGAGCAGGCCTTTGCAGTCATGAATGAAGGAAAGTCTGGCAAAGTTATCCTCGATTGGTCTCAGCTTTGACAGATTCTTAGCCCGTGGAGAGGGGCTATGCCTCGATCCTCCTGGCGTTTTTCGAAGTCTTTTTACGCTTCAAGACAGCTTGATGCGCCAAGATATCAGCATCTGCTAAACGCTTTGCAAGGTCCTCCGAGCTAGCAGCGAGCTGATCTCCCAGGTCTTCCCTTCTCACTTTCTTGGGCTCCCCATACACAACATATATTCTCGAAAATGGTTTAGGCAGCCTGAAGCGATCCCAGGATTTGAAGGTCCAATACCGATCGGCAACCGCAGCGAGCGGTAAGATGGCAACGTCGCCTCTGAAGGCTGCCGAGAATATTCCGGCTTTAGGTTTGTGTGCTGGCCCTCTGGGCCCGTCAACCGTTATAGCTATAGACTTTCCACTATGAAGAGTCTCCACAAGCCCATCTAAGGCTTCACGACCTCCTCGTGAGCTGCTGCCTCGGACCGAATAAATACCGATAGATTCGGAAGCATGTGAGATGATTTCGCCATCAAAAGAGCGGCTTACCAAAATGGTAACGTTCTCTTTGGTATGAGAAAGGATTCCAGCAAAACAGTTTTGATGCCAGCTTGCTATTGCAAAATTTCCTTTTTTGCTCATCGATCGCGCGGCTGATCTTACGTCTGGGTTGACTTCAATGTAACGGTAGGTCCAGTAAAGTAACTTGGTTACTGACGTTGCAAAAGCTTTGATGGCCGATCGTTTTAGATTTTTCACAGTGTCCCCAAATTGAAGCTCGATTTCGGCTTACACTAGCAAGCATAGGGCCGCAGAACCACCATTTATTTGTATGTCATAATAGCATACTTAAAACCAAGTCCCCGTATACACAGGCACTTACCTGTGCTCTAAAAATCACAACTGTGAATGAGATAACTCCTTCAAATTCAAATAAAACTTAATATTTACAATACCTTATAAGTGGCAATCCACTTGCTTAGTCCTAGGTAACCACACTTAAGTGGTCATTAAACGGAGATAGGACCAATGAAATCGATTATTAAAGCCATAAGTTTTATTAGTATTATTAGTATGTTGAATGCCTGTGGCGTTGAAATATCTGATACTAGCGGTGATTCCCATCATACAGTGACAGTACCTGCTGATGACTTCGCTGCTTATACCATCTATCTAGAAGATGAGTTTGGTGATCTTGAGGAAATCTATAGAGACTGCATCAACTTAGACGACCCATTTGACGACTCAGGAAGCGTACATGTCGACCTTGAGTTCCGGTCTGATGATCTATTCATGTCTTGGGAAAATACCGGTTCTTCGCTGTTTTTACAGTTCCGTGATGGCAACTCACGACTTCTATATGACGACCGCATCCCAACGTTTAAGTTTCGTCAAGGCGACGTGGTTGAGTTCAGCATCGGCGGCGGCTTTGGTCCAGATTACTTAATCGCATTTGAAGGACCATTTTGCGCCTTATAATAGCGGCCTTCGAACAGTCTTCAATGCCAAACGATAAAGGGAGTTTCATGAAGGAAGCTCCCTTTTCTCCGTTCATCAAGGATTCCTAAGAAACAACGTGCCGCAAAAATATGGCTAACGTCGCCGACTTAGAATGAACCCCAATGCGTGCATTGATATTTTTCAAGTGAATCCGGACAGTATTGGGAGAAATACCCAAGCTTTCGCTGATCTCAGCTCCTGAGGTATTGCCTTGGATCAACTGCTCCAAAACATCAACCTCACGGTTACTGAGCCTATATTTAGCTGAAAACTCGTTAATCTTAGGTTTTAGTGTCTGTAACATGGTAGTCCTCGCTCTATTGCGACGCACGTGGTCGCAGATTCGGTTTCCCGGCCGATGGGCCGACTTGTCAATTCATAGATAAATCGGGCAGAACATAGCCTAAATATCCGTAGGTAACAAGTTTAATGACCCACCAATGACGACTATAGTACTAGAATTTTGTGGTTACTCAGTATTTTTAGCAAATTACAGAGGAATTATTTTCACGACGTAATATTGACAGACTAAGATCTTGACCGTTTCCAGCGGTAATTATCATCGTAGTGAGCTGTCAAAAGACTGCGATACAGCTTTTGCTCCAAAGACGGATTTTTCACTCCAAAGCCAAAAAGTCGTTTCAACCAACGCCACATTTCCATCTCCCTTCAACGTCATTTCTCTGGTCTTTCGTGCAAAAAGGGCACTCGATTCCCAACATACAATCCGCACCTTGTTTGTAAAGCCTAATATGGGTTAAGCGCCCGCTTTTTTACAAAAATAGGTACATATCGACAGTGAATTGCCGATAGGGCACCTGGACAAGAAGAAAGTTTTGAGGGCAAATAGAATCACAAGGAGCCACAATGAGAATCATCGTGTTGGGTTTATCCATCATTTTTGTAGCTTGTTCATCCTGCACCTGCTCGCAGCAAAAGGAAGAAACATCCGGAGAGGTGGCGACAGTTGAAGCCGAAAAACCCTTTAAAGCTATGCCGTCGGATGAGGTACATAGCAAACTGAAAAAGGACGTTCCGGTGCAATTAAAATCGGCACCCAACATTACTGCCGGAGAGAATGGAGAACTATTCGTAAAGCCCAAAAAAACACCTATTACCATCATTAGAATGCAAGGAATCGCCAACCAAGAAAAGACCGCATTGAAGGAACCGTATCAGCCCAAAAAAGCCGACAGCATCTACCAAGCGAACTGTAGTCGCTGCCACGGAGTCGACGGTAAAGGGGAAGGTCCCATGGCAAATGATCTGGCAATTGCCCCCACGAATCTTAGAGAATGGGAGTATAAGTTTGGCTTTAGTCTTCATGAGATCGTATATACCCTAACCTATGGACAATCCGAAGGTGAGATGCCTTCCTTTAGGAAAACCCTTTCAGAAAGGGAACTTTGGCTTGTCGCTAAGATGGTAGCAGATTGGAAATCTGGTGAGGAATAATCCAAATATAAGCCGGGTAATTGGGTAGGCAGACTTTACAGCCACGATTTACATGTGACAAATCTTGATCACCGAGCACACTTAATTTCGAAAACGAAATGCCCCATTATTCAGTTTTTCAGTTTTTGAATAAGGACAAATTAATCCATTTTTCCCAGCGAAACCCTATCGAATCTCGGTTACTTAGGCCTTCGCTGGATACAGCCTTTCATCTTCTAATCTCTTCTTAATGTTCTGTGAATGCATGGAATTTAAAAAATCATCTCGCAGATTCGTCACCATGAACAGTTATTTAAACCAAACGATTTGACTAGATATTTTTATAGGGTTAACACTATAAGTGTAGCAATTAAGGGGTGCATTATGAAAGAGCAATGGAAGCTTGAAGACATGGAAGAACAGGAAGCATCGAAGTTTCATCGATTCAGAGATAACTGGTTGGAGCTTGAATGGGAAGATGAAGAGAGTAGATCTTCGGAAACCAAAGACTACATCCCTAGTGGAACCCTTCCCTTCTCTTAAAAGCGTCTAAGGATAACGTATACGTATGAACGCGCATCATACGACCCAGTGTTATCACCTTTAACACAGAGCTCTGTACTCTCCGCTGTACAAACCAACAAACCTAAAGCATTTCGATCAGCAGTCACTAGGATTTTAGCGGGATATACCTGGCTATCCCAAGTTATGGTACCTTCCAAAAAGCCTAGCCGACTACCGTACTCTGAAGAGACCACCTTAAATGACCCGTTTGTAACAGAGAAATCGCCAATGTTACCAGAAATTGAAAGAGCATCACCTTCGATGGCTAGGGCGATGGAAACAGACTCAGATGCGCTTTCTAAGACGTTAGAGCTACCGGATAACTTAGCGGTGGCCGAACTACCAATATAGTTCCCAACTAAGTCTCCAATTACGATAGGGGTAGCTGGCACCTCTGTAAACAATCGTCTTTGCAGCATGCGCGCGGTGAACCTATCTTCTGAGGTTCGAACGTCAAGCCAAAGACCGTACTCCAAATCATCAGAAAAAATGCCCAAACCAATTTTTGCTTCGTTTGATCCATCGTAAATACTAGGAAAATCTGTTTTTAAGTTGTCAAAATCGAATGCTGCCGTGAAGCTGTTACCGTTAATGGTGGAGTCACTGATGACTCCCTTATCGTTGACCAAATAGAAACTTAAATCAGGACCAGTGGTTTCGGGATTTACGAACTGCGAATAAACATCAGTCTCTATCCCATACCAAGGTCCAGCTCCTTGAGTAGTCATAGATATTGATTTTTCCACAGCTGTTTCAAAGGCCACCAACTGGAATCGCCCAAAGTAGTCTGAGGAAAAGCTAACAGAATCTGCTGAAATATTAATATCTTCTTGAGCAATAAGTCCAGTTCTCCAATAACCGTTTTCATCGATTCCTTTATAGAGAATCGCAGCTTTTTGAAAATTGAAGTTCGCCGTATTGGTTCGCAGAGTAACCGTCAAGGGCTCTTGTAAAGTGACAATGCTCGTAGGCTTGATCTCTAAAGCACCGCCCTCGGACTCAACAGTAAAATCCAACTCTGAGTTTAAGGTATCAGCTAGAAATCGATTGGCAATGGACTCACCAACCCTTACCCGGACATCTATTTCTGATTCTAACGCTCCAGAAGGAAGGGTAAAAGAAGAGCCTGCCAGATCAGTATTTGAAATAGAAACAGTACTACCCGCACTGTTTAATTTAATGCTGCTGGTATTTGTCAAATCTAAGGCAGTGCCACTAGTGCCAGTATCATCGTTTTTTTTATTACAACTTAAAATCAGGCCGACGCCTAGAAAAAGGGTAGCTAATAATTTCATAGATCCCACCAAAATAAATCTAAACATCTGGTACTGATCGGCAGAATTAGCACTTTCTTAATAGAGATAAATCATCGAGGGTATAAGGAAAGTTACCCGTATAAATGGGTTGTTCGTCCATCCCGTTGTCAATTGTAAACCGACAGTCTGTCAGATACTGCCGGATTGCTGCCTTGGGATTCGAAATATTAAAAAGCATAAGTAGTTTCGCGATGTAATTGCCGAGCTGATCAGCATCACGGAATCTATGATTAGCTCGCAATTGTAGACAACCCTCAAGTATTCGTAAGATTCCCTGCTGCAAAGGATTACTGTCAACTTTCAGCCGGTAGCTGAGCTTTTCCATGGCTTTATATATCTCAGCGGCGTGATCTCTCGATCGACCTAGTAGAATGGCTTTTTCACCGTTTATCATTTCGATAATATGCAAGCCAACTATATATAAGTCGGAATGTGGTCCGATATTTTGATCTGTAACGTGTTCTGGTGAATAGTAACCAGGCGTACCTACAAGTTCATTTTTAAATCTATCTGTTGGCAAGTCACTAACTAGACCGTAATCAGAAATAATAACCTGACCTTCTTTGCTTAAAAGAATATTCCCGGACGATAGATCTGCATGAATCATATCCCTTAGATGAAGGTAGTCTAAGCCTCTGATAATTTCGTATGCAATGCAGAGAACCACCAAAGGCGGCAACCGCCCACACTTTTGCAGAAGTCCTTTTAATGCCCAGCCATCGATAAAATCAGTGACGAAGTAGACATGTGGGGCTTCCGCGTTAAAATCTGTCATTTTCAGAAGATTTGGATGATCAATTTTTGAGGCAATGATCATTTCGTGCTGTAAAATTCCCACAAACCTAGGGTCATTTTCGAGATGTTTATGCAATTTTTTTATGGCAACTACTGTACCATCAGAGATGCGATAGCCTTTATAGACTTCGCCAAGACCGCCTTCGCCAATCTTCTCCTGCAGCATGTAGGGACCAAATTGCATGAATTCTTCCTGAGAAATGTGTTTTGTTTTGTGAGCTTGTATTGAACTGATCGGCTATAACAGGAAAATCATCAAACAAAATCTAATACATCAATCATTACAAAGCTTTACAGTCCAAAATTTCGCAACCCCCAGATTTGACTACCTTGATAAGAGGGAAGCGATCTTTTCTTTGCTTGGGTAATCACAAGCCTCCGAATATCCTTTGGTTTTAGAGACTTGAACTAAAGTTCAGGTCTCGAGGCCAAAGTCAGCACCTGCCAGGCCTCGAAGGAACTAAAAACAAAAGAGTCGCCGCTGGCCACCGGAGCGCTGCATCTTTCAAACCCGTTAGCGATTCTACCTGGATAGAGAAGATTTCCGATAACTCCACTACAAAGGGCATACTCTACGTCATCAGAAACAGAGCCCAAAACATAATTTGATGGTAGAGTTTGTAGATTTTGGGAATCATAACTGATTTCTTGCCAAACGAAATATTCGGTAAAACTTTCTCGCAAGCTAACGAGTACTTCATAGGTAATACTAGTTCTAAGTTCGGACCCACCAGGGCCTGGAATAATTGCATAACAAGTGCCGGAGGAAGGATCATCACCATAAATTAGCTGACCGGGAATCACTTTACCGGGATCAAACTCTGCGCGACAAAAAAACAAGTCTCTCGGAGTGTTTCCGTCAACAACATCGCTTCCCGCTATGATTGCACTTTCATAAGCGGCTACTTCGAGTCCATTGGGAATCCAAGCATAGGGTTGTCCAAATTGGAGAACACTAATTTCAATAGGCAAAGAATAATTCCCAAGAGGATCCATTTGAATGACGTAATAAAAGTATGAATTTCCGAAGCTAAGGTCGCTATCTAAAAACTCTGTACCAAAGCCCTTATAAACCAAAGTCAAGCTATCTCCAACAGAATCACCAATCTGATAGTCGACACCATCAATGGGAAGATCTTTACTTGATTGCCCAGTACTTCTAAAAATCAGTGTTGGATATCCATCGATAGCTTGATGGAACAGTTGAATCGCGTTACTACCCTCAATAGCCAAGGATGCGACGGGAGAAATGGGACCAACCGTTTTCTTTATCCAAGTGATGCTTGTGGCTTTTGCTGGAGTCTGCCAAACTCCGTCAGCATTCATTCCCAGTATACAAAAGCTAATGGCACCATCGACAAGGTCATTGACATCTATTTCTAGAGTCGGAACCAAAGGAAATGGACTGCTATAGCCCGCCCCTGACTCACATACTCCTGCTTCGCCTGAATCGATTTTAAACTTATAGGAGATGATCCCTTCGCCAGCAAGGTTCGCTGTAAACTTGGTATCTCTAGAATAGTCCACCGGTAGTCCCGTCACTTGAACTGTCGGCTCATCTTCCACTGCAACTTTCTGAGAGTCCTTTACAGGATCGCGAGTTGCTTGGCAGCCAAGAATTGTGGTTACTATTAAAAAGCCTAGGTACCGTAGCATGAGCAGAATCCTCCTATCCCCAAGGATTATGCAATTTAAATGCCAACAAAGTTATTCTTTCTCGGATACATCTAGTTGTAATTATGAGTGATAATTTTTGATGTGCAGGAACTGTCAAATCGATTGACAGTTCCTATGAATTTTTTTTGATATGGCTCTCATTTAAGGAATTGGTGGATAAACTTTGATGATAATACGATCTTCAGGTTGTACAGAGTTTTCAGGGAATATAATTGTATTACCCTCCCAAATATAGTCATAAAACGGAGCTTGGTTAAGATACACTGTTGTGATAGCACCAGGAATTGGATACCCGACTACAAATTGACTACGAAACCCAACAACATATTCATAATCTACGATTAAACCCTCATCCACAGCCCTTTCGCAGTTGACGATCATGGTATTGTCTGAGAATTGTACAGTATTCCCACACTCAGAACCCATAATGGTAGTCACTTGTATTGACTCACTTCTTGTAAACTCAGGCAAACTAATTTGATGAATCGAATCTTCGGGTTTAGCAGCCAATTGAAGACTTATCTCTATGTCCCTAGCATCCCAAACTTCGTCTTCAGGAAACACTATTTTTCCATCTACTAACTCAAAAGTAATTTCACGATTAGTATCATTTTGGTCTTTAACTTCAATAGAAGCTAAGTTTCTATCGAACTCACTAGGGAAATCATACTCCAGTTTTTTACTATCAGCTTCCTTGTAGTTTAGTGCGATAGTCACTCCTTCTTCTGGCACACTTCGAAGATTAACGGTTTGCGCTCGTTGGTCAATTTCATAGTCGAGAGGCCCAAGTTTTTGGTTATTGACATAGATTCCTCTAATCTCGGCAGTATCAGGCCATACTAGCGGAAAGCTTTTTTTGAGCAAACCATCCTCTTTAAAAATCACATCAATTTTCGAACTTTTTTCAGGAGTTTCAGTGAACTTAATTTCTTTACTTCGGACCAATTGATAACTATTCTGATCCAGGGAAACTCCATTTAATTTGACATCTAACGTCGAAGTATCCGGTTTGGCAGATAGTGGGAATCGCTGCTTAACCTCACCGCCTCCGTAAGTATAAGAAACTTCAATTTGAGAGTCTCCGGCCTTGAGATCGTAGGTAACCTCTAAAACTGAACCGGTTAGGATAAAGTCTGATTCAGTTAAAATCCGTCCATCCAGCTTAATTTGAAAGGAGCCCTCGTCGGGAACAAACGATAAGTTGAAGACCCTGCGAATATCTTCGCCCACATGCTTTGAAATGGAACGAAGAACCTTGGCATAACTGTCTTGGCAGATTTCTCCTGAAATCCCTCCTGTGGCTTCGATGAGCCTAACGTACTCCGAAGGGAATTGATCGTCGTATCCACCCGAGTCAGGACACTCTTCAAAATTGTCTTCAAACAATAACAAGCCATAGACACGGGAATTAGACGGAACTCTTTCAGTAAAATACTCAGCTTGTTTGTATGGTTGATCTGGACACCCCTCATTCGAGGCACTGCCACAGTTTTTTTCGTCGCTTACGATAATGACAGCTTTATTTGACTTTTCCCTTGTCCAAGCTTGCGCTGGGTCTCCACAATCTCCGATCAATGAATCAGCCGCCGAACGAATGCCTTTTTCGACTGCGCTTCCCTTGTTACCCGCACTGATAAGTTCAGAGAACCGGTTATAAGTCAGATCGGGAAACCTATCATAATCGTACCGCGTCAGTACTTTAATATTATCAGAGGTTTCCCTCAAACAGGTGGAGGAAGTCGTCGATACAGCGATTCTCCAATTGGTATTAGAAATCTCACTAAGTAGGTCCTGAAATCTGGATTTTATTAGTTCTTGAAACTTAGTCATGCTATGGGAATTATCGATCACAATCAAAAGATCTAGAAAACCTGATTCCAATACTGCAAAGGTCTCATCCTTCGGGTCTCCTTTTCCGCCCTGGATGAAGCTATCCTGAATCACAGGTCGCTCAACTTGATTTGTTGCCGTCGTTTGTTCGGGTTTTTCATAAAGGGAAAGCCTGAAGGCCAGGCTTAGGTCTAAGGGGTCGTATCTTACCGTTTCGCTCAATATCGTCCCTGCTGTGAAATTCAGTTCGATCACATTTTCGTTGTCATAGGGTATTTTAGGTATCGATTCTGATTGAAATCGATTTTCCACCCCGCAGGTGATGTTTAGTATCATGAAACACGTAAGAATCACTATTCGACGCCAAGTCCCCAGCATACATTTACTCCTATGGTAGGTGCTGTCGGAGAGATCGGTGGAAAAAGAGATTTGTTTTGCAAAGCTCGGCAAAAAATACTGGGGGGTTTTTTCCTAGTGAAATAATTGAGAAAACTGAATACTCTCAAAAACTCTATAAAGAGTTGGAAGCAGGGCTTGGTAAGATATTCGTGGCACGAATTTTATTTTAAAACTAAGATTTTCATGGAACTTAAATAGTCTTGGATCGTTAGCGATCTATCAAAAATACAGTACATCCACTTCGAGATAATAATGGCCTAGTAGGCTCCTTGCCCTTTGAAGACAACGAATACAGTTTTTATAATCAGTTTAATGTCCAGAGACATACTCCAGTTTTCCACATAGTCTAAATCCATTTCCATCCATTGCTCGAATGTGATGTCGCTACGACCGCTGACTTGCCAAATACATGTCAATCCTTGCTGTACCGATAGACGCCTGAAGTAGCCATGCTCCCATTTGCGAATCTCGTCCACCAATGCGGGTCGCGGCCCTACAAGACTCATATCACCCTTCAGGACGTTGAAAAGCTGGGGCAGTTCATCGATGCTATACTTCCTCAAAATCCTTCCCAAAGGAGTGATTCTAGGATCATTTTTCATTTTGAAAGCTGGTCCCTTGACCTCATTCTGCAACAGCAGGTCTTTTTTGCGTCTTTCAGCATCCGCGTACATGGTACGAAATTTATAGATTTTGAAAAGACGTCCACCTTTACCAACTCTATTTTGGGTAAATATAGCAGGTCCACGACTACCCCGCTTTATAAGCAGGACTATAACGACCAAAAACGGCGCGAGTGCAAGGAGACCCATGGAAGCGCCAAAGATATCGAAAAGACGCTTGGCTCTACCTTGGTATTTCGTCTTTTTAATTTTTTGAGGTAGCCGACTAACTCCAGAAACCAAAAGAGGTTCAATGGAACGATTGATTTGACGAGGAATGTCGATGAAAACATTTACGTCTTTATTTGGTTTTGATTTTGATTTTATAGGTTTCTTTTCCAAAACGAACTCCGCAGTTAACCACAGCAACAAATCACTCGAGCTAGTTAATGCAAACGGGAAGCCAGATATGTGTTTAGATAAGTAACTGAAAACAAAGAGAATATAGGCGACACTGCGGTCATTTGAGATTGCGCCTGTCAAAATATTTGACAGTCTCGACAATGCTATTCAAATTCGATGCGCTTTGCTGCTAGGTTTAGGAGTTAGAAAAATCGTCCAAAATAAAAGGTATTTCTGGATCCAGAGACTTGCCCAGGCTCAGAAGAGAGTCAATGGCATCTTCGGGAAGTTCGGCCACTACTTTTTTAATCTCTTCTATGTGAAAAGGAAAAATCTTCTCAAAATAGGTTTTTCCTTTTTTGGTCAGGACGTATTTTGGCCGCTTTTTAATTGGGTCGTCTTTGTGTTCGATAATGAGTCCGTCATCTTTAAGACGCCGTATGAAGTTAGTAATATTTGGACGAGAGACGCCCATAAACCTTGCGAGTTCCACAGGAGCCAGAGCTCCACGAAAATAGAAGTATAAAAGGATTTGAAGACGGCTCATGGAACAATCGTACTGAGCCATATGCCTTTCTAGGTGTGAGTAGATCCCTCGATAGCCTTTGACAATAGCCAGCCAGGTTTTAACAGAAGAATCCTCGAATAACCGGGCTAGCTTGGGGTCGTTTTGTCCTGCCATTAAGTCTCACAGTAGATTTAGAACCGACTGCGAAGAAACGCCTTTAAAGCAATGTAACCCACCAAGGTTGCACCAACAGCCGGCAAATAATGCCAAAGTAGAAAATGCTCAGGACTACTTGCATGACACACCAGCCTTAAAAACATCGTTGCAAAGCTAGACGCGCCCACCACAGCGAAGAAACTCACAAAGGTGCTTTTCATCGGAGCTAGTCGCGTAAGCGAAGCTCCGAGCCATATTCCAATTACGGTCGAGGCTCCAAGCAATAGCAACGTGCACATCGACTCAATTTCTGCACGGGCCCATGAACTACTTGCAAAGTAACTAACAAAATCTGGCTGCGCCGTAAAGTAAATACTTAAGCAAAACAGACCGATACCCACTGCCGAAAGCCTAGCTAAGGTACCAACTTTGTGTGTTAACGGATCGGCGTAGCGAAAGGCATGAAAAAGCGCCCAGGTCCCGACCAGCGTCAAAGCCAAACTCTCGTAAGCATGCCGACTATCTGAGGCCACAAAATCAAAGTTATCGTTGGTCAGAATAGCACCTGCGACGTAGAGAATGATCAAAGTGACAAACCAGTAAACCCAGAAACTCCACGTCTTTTTGAAGGGCTTCAGGTCGTCGACCAAGCTCCCAATTAGTTCTGACTCATCTCTCATACTAGATCCCTTCTTCCAGCAGGGCCTTTCGCAACAACTTGTAAGCTCTATGGGCGGATACCTTCACATTAGATTCCGACCAACCTGTTTCCGCAGCAGCCTCTTTAACTGAGAGACCTTTCAACTTAAGTAATTGAAATGCTTTACGTTGTTTCTCAGGCAAACCTTTCAAGATCCTTTCTAGATCTATTCCTGTGTCAAAATCTATATTCGTCGGAGCATCCAGGATAGTTTCATCTGAGGCCGGAAAAACTTCTTTTTCTTTCTTGCGATAGGCGCGTCGCAGGTGATCGATTGTCTTAAATCGGATGATAGCTGCCAGCCATGGCTTGAAGGCCTTGTCCGGGTCGTAGGTGTGCTTTGCTTTATGAAAGGCAATGAGAATCTCTTGGCAAACTTCTTCTGCAATCTGCTCATTGGAGAAGCTTCGCCTTACGCAGACTTTAACATATCTTGATATCTCCACGAGAAGCTGGTTATAAGCCTTTTTGTCACCCTTTTGGGTTTTTAGAAACAACTCTTTCCATCTGAGCTCATTTTCATTGGATCCTCCCATCGATGTCTCCTCATTGAAACTCCAGATTAGATGATGATTCGCTATTCTTCAGGGGCATGGTGCGAAATCACGTGTCAAACCGTCATATATTGTGTCGGTTTTTTGTTAATACATTAATTTTTAGTCACTGTCAGCGCGAAAGTCGCTTGAGGACCATCAAAGAGGTGGCATTAAGCTAAATCTGACAGAAAATGCCTCTAATGGCAGCGCTGATAATCCTTATTCTGTAAAACAAAGTGAGACAAACTTTGGGAGAGCTTATCGAAATCGGAGCGTAATCGCTACGAAATCCTAGTGTCGATAGTCAAAAAAAGAAGGTTCTGAACGATCAAAAAATACTATCAATCTAAGGCCGATTGGGGACGGTAATGAATTACGGCTAAACGTTCCCCCTCAGCGATTTCCATTTGATTTATCTTATTGAGTAGACCAACCGTATCACTAGCAGCGAGATGCATTAATCCGCCAGAACCAAGGATGGCTTCTATCTCAAAGCCCTTATCTTTCAGGTCTAGTCTTAACTGTGATTGAGCCTTCGCCCAAATGAATGGTTCGGCCTGCAACGAAAGCCAAAAGTTCACTAACCCAGTTTGGTTCTGAAACCGAACACCTTGCCCATCAACTTTTTCCAAATATGTAAAAAGAAAGGTCGAGTGATGAGAACAAAATCCCTTCAACAACTCGAGGTACTGATAGACAACCGGCTCTTCGAGATACATAAAAAGCCCTTCTGCAAGCATCAACGTATTTTTTGAACCGCAAAACTTATCGTTCTTTATGAGAAGATCCGTTAGGGGGCCCTTGTTGAAGTCAAAAGGCAATGACTGATGATTGGTCACAATTGGTAGCTGTCTGAGGCAAGCAATTTTTTTGTTTTGTGTTGCAGGATGGTCGACTTCAATACATTCCACTTCTGGAAACATTTTTGCGATTTCGTAGGCAATAGAATCAAAGCCCCCAGCCAAAAGTAGGAACTGTTGGTACTCTCCTGAGGCCAACAGACCTTTGAGTTTTTCCCGTATGGCAGCTTTTCGAACAACCCAGTGCAAAGCAAGGCCTGGAATCGAAAACCGTTGTAAAGATTCGACAGCACGGTTGATGAACCAAATACGTTTGGCCCTTGTAGACAAGCGATATTTAAAAGGCGAACAAAGTGCCAAGGCTTTCTCGGCAAATATCACCTGATCCGAACTGAGCATCTGCGCGTAGGGCCTGTTTTTGCTAAGGACAGAGAGGCAAAAAGCAATGGATAGGGCGGTCTGACTTTCGAGCTTATCGTTCATAACTGGGTCGTCTTCTCTTGCTTTGTTCACTGATGATTAACATCTAACCGATGGCAAAGATTCTAGGGATCGAGAGCAAGCGACTCAAACTCTTCAATTAGTGCCGACTTCCAAGTTTGAACATAACTCAACAAGTCCGATTGGGATTTATCAAATCCAAATCGGCTCTCAAGAAATTGATCGTTGATATAAGCCTGTTTAATCGTGAGACTCTGACTAATGATTTCAGACTCGACAGCATTGAATGCGTCACTATTAATAATGGCATCAATACGCTTCAAATAAAACGAACGCCATTTCGAATTGGCCAGAAGTTTCTCTGTCAGCTGGTTACTTCCAAAAATCGATTCATTGGGCACATAGGGTTTCTCTTCGAAAATCCTATCAAGATCCCAAGGGTAAATCCGAAACTTTCCATCAGAGGAGAATCTAGCTAGGTAGTAGTTGTTATTAAATCCATCCCAGTGGTTCAAACTAACACAAACTGCGATATAGTTGAGGTATTGCTCAACGTCGAGAATTTTTTCAATTCCTGTCAAGTCCTCGGAAGGAAGGTTGACTTGCTCCCAAAGGTAAGTCAAGGCAGCCCAATTTTTGTCTTCAGTTTGGTCGCTATAAGCATCAGACAATCGAGTCAAAAAACTTCTTTCGAAACCGGCATTAGCAAACTTAGCTTTGAATAATTCTGAGTATGAGATATCCCGATTTGCAAAAAACTCCTCATCCACTAATTCCTGTAATTGATATAATCCCCCAGCCTTGCCGTTGATCGCAAGCGACACAAATTCCACAGAGGGCGAGGGCACTCCCATAGCCTCAAACATCTGAAAGCCGATGGAGGCTCGAATCAAAGAGGCATCAGCAAATTGAGAGCTTAGCCGCCATTTGTAGCGGTTTTTGTAAGGAGTCTCAAGCAATCGAACATCATAGTTTTTTTTGAAGGCATCGAGGGTCGATTTACCAGCATAATTTATTTCAGCTAAATATGTCTGTCCAGAAAGGGTGACCTTTGCGCGAACTGGAATTTTGTCAAATGCCGTACTATTCAGCCGGCCGAAATCTTCCGCTTCGATATCGATTAAGACGGGAGTCAAACCATAATCAGGTGTTTCTTCTGGCTCGATATGGCAAGCACATATCACTATGGAAAAAAGTATAGCTAACAGTCGGCACTGACTTAGTTTCAACAGGTTAAAACTCATACACGGCTTCCAATCTAACATTACTCTCGGAATAATTCCTATTGGTCGGATCGATTCTAGAGGTGGATCCCACTCCATCAAGATTGATGGCCAGAGTCAATGGCTCAACGTAGTAACTAGTCCCAACCAAAAGCTGAATCGAATTATATCCCCCGACATCCAAATCCTGCGCAGCAAACGAGGTTTGCATAATATAAAGCCAAAGTCCATCGGGAGACTTGGATATCACATAATTATATTCACCCTTCCAAGCCGCAAAATACGCCTCATCTCCCAAGTCTAGAGTCTTGTTCAATTCTGTCTGATCAGGGTCGACAGCAATTAAGACTTCGTTGACCACCTTGTGACGATCCATCTTATGTTCCATAGCCGACATAAGAGCCCAAACTATTTGTTGACCATCGTCAATATGATCTGATTGAATTTGAAGCCAGGAACTAAAGGTAGAGACTTCCGACAAAGGTATTTTAGTCGAAGCGAGAAGGCTGGTATTTTGGGCTGCAGAGTTGCCAAGGGACAATTCATAACCAGCTCTATCTTTTTTAAAATCCGCTTTTCTATACCATCTCAGCATGGTTTCTCGACTGGCATAGGTGAAGATTTCTAATCTTCGGTATACCGGACTGCGTCGAATTGTTGAGCGTTTCAATTTATCATATTCGTATTCGAGCCCGAATCGCTTTTTAGTGAAGCCAAATTCAAGCCTCCAGCCATCATCAAACTTTTTATTGATAACAGACTCCCGAAACTCGCTTTCATTTTGATTCGATTCAAAACGAACAGCAAACTCAGCTTTAACGCCATTCTTTCGTTTGGTTTCAGCTTCGATTTTTGCGCGGTGATTTAATTCACCATTTTTGAATGACTCAACCTCAAGGGTCGAATCTAAATAACCATCAACCTTTACATCCTTTAGAGCGGCGTAAAGCTTTGCATTTGAGAGGGACGCAACAACAGAAAAAAACAAAAGTATTCGCAACAAATACTCCATAAGATGGCAAACTCCCTAGGGGCTTTCCCCATGAAATTTCAGAATAAACAGATTCGTTTTCTTTTTCTTAATATCGCTACCTATCGCAATCGTACCATCAGGTAGTACTGCTAAAGCCTCTGGAGAGTTTATTTTTTTGGGCAACGGAAACACTTGTTCCGGAACGACTTTATTTTTGCCCGTTGGTAACTCAGAAAAAACCATGAGCTTCTTACACTTTTGACTAAGCGCCAAGAGCTTTCCATTCCTTACCGCTAACTCACTAAAGTCACATTTACTATGTCCGGACAGCTCCCATTTAGACAATACATCCAGTTTTCGTCGAAACAAATTCTGACCTTTAGCATCCGTTGATTCTTTACTCAAGGCCTGTGTTGCCTGCGAAAATCCCTTTGCAACGGCTTTCGATTCTCCTATTTCAACGAAGGAAAGAGGATACATCTCTTTGGCGACAATAAAATTCTCACCTTGTTTAATAAAGCCCTCTCCAAGAGAATTACTTTGAATCTTTGAGCTCGATTTTTTAAGTTTACTATCATCGCCAACGAGATCAAAGTTGGTAATGCTTAAAATTTCCGATACATCGGAATTAAGCGTTATGATGGCCTGGGAATGCTCCTGCATGATATGAAAACTTCCATCGTTGTCGACGACAATGGCCTCCCAATCGGAACTGATTTTTTTCCTGATTTTAACACAGTCTGCGCTCGTCTCATCGAAACATAACGAGAACCGCTCAAACAGGAGTTCGGCAAAGCTATACAGCTGTGTCGTTTTAAGTCCCGTGTTATATATCAAGATCTCTGCTTTTTTATCACCCACGGCAGCAATGTCAAAAGCTCCATCTACTGATCTTACATAGGCGAGACCCGACACTTCTTTTATCGGTAATCTGATCTCTTCGATAATCTCAAGTCGGTCAGAGTTTGCTTGACCTTCCATACCTTGGAATATCGTGAAACCCAACACAAGGCACGCCAACAGTCCGAACTGAAGGAAAAGTATTTGACGCCTTTTTATCAAATTCCAGTGTACCATGACGGCCTATACCCCCAGCCTATCGTTCGGATAGAAGATATTGAAGCTAGCATTCTGGTCGTAACTATGCAGAACAACGGACAGCTTATCATGCCCAGACCGCGAGATATGCTTCGCATTAAATACATAAGATGTGATTCCGTCGTAGGTACGGGAACTTACAAACTCTCCTTGTACACCCACTTGCTGGAAAAGCTCTTTAATTTGACTGATAGTCGTGGCCTTTTTGGTATTAAATGTTACGACAGCACTTCTGCCAGGCCGTAAAAAATTAATGTTCCAAAAATTCCTAACCGTTGTAAAAATAAACAGAATACCAATAAGAGTGGCACCTATCCCGTAAGAATACGTGGCACAAGCGATGGCCGATGATATACCAATAACGATGAATGTCACATCCTCAGCTCTTTTGACGGGAGTACGAAACCGTACGAAAGATAAGGATCCGAGCAGCCCCAAGGACAAAATAATGCTGGATTGGATCATCCAAAAGGTCGCCGATAATGCGGGCACAAGTAGAATTAAACTCCGAGCCAGACTACCATCCTGAGGTTCATTGTCTTGAAAATACAAGTTGTAAAGAAGGTACAATAGTAAGCCAAACCCGATCGCTACGACCATAGTCACAGCAAAGCCAGCTATATCGCCTTGAATTCCTGATTCAAGCTCTAAATCTGATAACTGTCCAACTAAATCCATATCAACTCCATCAAAAGCAACGCGAGTCACCAGTAATCAACAAATTTAATCCAAGCAAAAACTTTGAATACGATATCTGAGGAAGCCGTATCAATCCCAGCAAGGGCAGATGAGGCCTTGGATCTACTGTTTTCACCTCAAGCACATGATCCGGTAGAACCCCGTATTTTTCTCTCAGTAGCAAGCCGTTGTCGAAGCCAGAAACCTCAACATTGGTATCCAAAGTGATGCGATAATCTAGTACTCGATAGCGATATCGATGATACTTGACCCTAATCACGGGCATAATAGGCCCATACTGCTCAGCTTCCGATGTAATTGCGATAAAGTTTTCGATATCGTCTTCAGCAGAGGCCAGAGAGTTCCAAACTGGGCCAGAAGAATCCTTTAATACAACAGGCTTGATCTTCTGTTTTTTCTTGGCAACCGTAAATAAATCTTTCCGTTTTAGATGCATCTGGTGGAACGCCCCGTCACCGTACCCTCGAATCCGGAATTTAGTTTTCATCGGATCCCCGTTGAGACACTGGTTGTAAAACGCTAGGTCGGACGTATCGTAATAGATTGAATCGACAACACCTTCCGGGAAGGGATCACTATGTCCATGCAAAGAATCCAGCACGTTACGAACATACGCTAGCGACTCATTCGCAACATGAAATTTATACTCATTATAGTTTTGGTGTACGTTCAGCTTCCACATTTCAAACTCCAAAAACACTTCAGCCTTACCGCTGCAATTCTGGCACCAAGGATAATCAGCTATATTTATTTAACTTTTGAAAAAATGATGGGTAATCATCGCAGCAACTGTCAAAAAAAATAACACATTCTTAATATATTTATTGACGCACCAAGAAAAATCAGCCATAACTAGGTCAGGCTGCAGTGTCAACTCAGCCTTCCTTATTTGACAGATGTGTCTCCCTTAGTGATACGTCCCTCGAACGATCGAGGGACGTACGTTTTTTAGCTCGGCATGCTAACAAATAGTTTGGCATTAATCCACAGTTAGGGATATGCGAGAGGATTGAGTTCGCATCAACACCCCAAAATGTAATTCTGATCTTGGGGTCTGTTTCGAAAAAAACACTTACTCAATATCTGATGAAGAGGCTACAGCCACAGGGGTTGGCTTATAGAATTTCACTACAGCTAAAAAGAGTACCGCAGTAATTCCCATGACATAAGCGAAAAAATAATAGTAATCGGCTCCTGCCAATTTGCTGCTACCGTCTTCGTTCATAATGAAAAAGTTTACGACAGACACAAACATATTTCCGATAGCTACACTAAAGTAGAACAGAGCCATAATAATTGATTTCAGGCTTTTCGGAGCTTGGGTATAGGAAAACTCAAGGCACGTGATTGATACAAATACCTCTCCCATCGTGATAACCGCATAGGCCAAGACCTGCCAAAGGATTGTGGGTGATTCACCTTGATCGATAAGAGTTTGGCAGTAGGCGATGATTAAGAACGATAGAAACGTCAGAAACAATCCGATGGATATCTTTTTCAGGGGGGTAAGGTCCATAATCTTACCAAGAGCCGGGTAGATGAGATAGCTAGCCACGGGAATAAACGCAAGAATCATAAAGGGGTTAGCAGCCTGCACCTGAGAGGGCAAAATTTCGAACCCCCAGACCATGCGATCTAAATCATCTGCTTGCAGAACCCACGATGACCCTGTTTGTTCGAACAAGGCCCAAAAAACTGCGACGAAAATATAGATGATAGATAATTTTCCAAGAGTCTTTAAGCTCGACGATTGAGTCGCCTCTTTAATAAATGCCGATCCAGCTGGCTTAACGTGAATAAATTTGTGCCTACCAAGCCAAAATACAAAGGTCGCTAAAATCATAAGTAGACCAGGGACGCCAAAAGCCACAGAAGGACCATAATGAGCCAGAAATAAGGGAGTTGCCGCCGTAGATAAGAAGGCTCCTAGATTGATGGAAAAGTAAAACCAACTGAAGACCTTTTCCATCAGGTGTTGATTCCGTTTTCCAAACTGATCGCCTACATGGGAGGCGACACATGGCTTAATCCCCCCAGAACCAAAGGCAATTAATCCCAAACCTAGTGCCAGCCCAAAGCGCGTCTCGTCTAAAGCCAGTACTATGTGTCCGGCACAATAAACAATTGATAGGTATAAGATGGTTCGATATTTTCCTATGAGCCAATCACTCAAAAGAGCCCCAAGGAAAGGGAAAAAGTAGACGGCAGTAGAAAAAAGGTGATAGTAACCTTTTGCTTCGTCGTCACCCATTGGCGCAAGGTTACCCGATGAGTCCAAGAGGTATTTGGTCATGAAAACAATTAAAATTGTCCTCATCCCGTAGTAACTAAAACGCTCAGCAGCCTCGTTGGCGACGATATAGGGAATCCCACCCGGCATACCTGCAGTATCCTGCGGCTGCGATCTGTATGTCATATTTTCTCCTTGCCTATGGTGACTTAACTGCTGGGTTTGCTAGCACACTTTAGGAAGTTTTCTAAGTAAAAATCCCGAATGGGGACGGTGAGATGTTTGGCCAATGTCGCAGATTCGCTCATATTTTACGGATAAAATCTAAATTTATTCACTCTAAACGGATACAAAGAAACCTAGCTAGCGGGATTTATTGATTAAAAACAAACCCACCTATTTGAATCTATTATCTTTTATTAACCTATCAAATATTGACAGAATTTAGCTCTGAGATATGATTTATGAACGAAACATTCATATTGTTTGGGTGGGCTAATCTTTGGTTTACCTTAGGAGAGCTGACATGAAACACCAAGACGACATACTATGGCTGAACCAACTGCGCCAAAATCTTCTATGCTATCAAAAAAGCACAACCCCACATGTTAAGCCCATTGCCACAAGCAAATCGACCCTGCTTCGGGATATGAAATCGTCTTGATTCCACTCAAGATATCAACTGATCCTATCTAAGCCGTTTCCATTTCTGCCTCGGACAGTTGCTGCCAAGGTTTAATACTGGTACTCTACCGCCTGTCCACAAGGTAGAAATTTCAGTGAGCAGCATAACGATGTCGGTTAATATTGATACCATCTCCCAATCTAACTTAGTTCAAGGCCTTCTGAAACAGGTAGGAGTCAACAAACCCCCGGTACTAAAGCGGAATCGCGGTCAGTGGGAAGAAGAGCTTTTGGCAGGTAGGGAAATACTTATTGGCGGTCGCGGTCAGTTCAACCATAAGCTTGGGAAGTTTCTTGGCAAAACAGGGGCATCCTTTCTTTTAGCTCCCGGAGTGGACCAAAGCAGTTTCGCCGACATCACACATAACAATTTACAGTCTCTCGACTTTTCAGACAGCTTTCAAAGGTTTCAGGGAATCATTTTTGATTGCTCTGGGCTTGAAGATGTCGACTCAATGACCAGTCTTTTTCATTTTTTTAACAAGGCGATTGTGGCCTTAACTCCCTCATCACGTATCGTGATTCTTGGCATCCGACCTGAAGAAGCCCCCAGCCAAGGGCATAAAATCGTAGCGCACGCCGTTAAAGGTTTTGTTCGTAGTATGGCCAAGGAAATGGCTCCTAAAGGGCATTCCGTTCAACTACTTCAAGTAGGGAACAGCGACGAATCCCTAAAACGCGCAGTACCTTGCATCAAGTTTTTTCTTTCCGATTTCAGCAGCTTTATTACGGCGCAAACCATACCGATTACAGATGAAGTCAAAGGTACCGTCAAAGGAAACTTATCCGGCAGTTTAGCTGGAAAAACGGCTCTGGTTACAGGGGCGGCAGGAGGAATTGGTAAAGCGGTGGTTGAGGCACTGTTTCATGAGGGTTGTCATGTTATCGCCCTCGATAGACCCGAAACAGAAGCATCGCTAACAGCGCTTGCAGCAAAGTGTGAGGCGCACTACTCCCTCGTAGACCTAAGCGATCGGGACGCCGCAGAAAAGGTGATAGCTTACTTAAAGTCTAAGGATACCAAACTTGATATCATCGTCCACAACGCGGGAGTCACGCGAGATAAAACGCTGAAAAAAATGTCTGAGGCCCATTGGAATATGGTTTTGACGATCAATCTAGAATCGGTAATTCGAACCAATACCGCACTGATTGAAAATGGACTCATTGCCGACTATGGACGCATTATTTGTATGTCATCCATCAGTGGCATTGCTGGAAACTTTGGACAGACGAACTACTCCACCTCTAAGGCAGGATTGATCGGTCACGTGGCTTATTTGTCAGAGAATCTGAAATCGCAAGGCATCACAGTGAATGCGATTGCTCCTGGTTTTATCGAAACCCCTATGACAGACCGAGTTCCATTTCTAACTAAGCAATTTTCCAGAAGGTTAGCCGCCTTCTTACAAGGGGGTGTGCCCCAGGACATAGCCCATGCGCTGTGCTTTTTGAGCAGCAGTGAGAGCCAAGGGATTAACGGAGTCACCTTAAGGGTTTGCGGAGGGCATTTGATGGGTGTCTAAGAGCTATACGTTTACGCCCAAGAACTTTACGATTGAAGCTGACCAAAACGTAATTTCAAGACCTTATCAGTGGCACCTCCTTTGCAATATATAGTACAAACGTGGAGGAATACATGAGAAAAACTATTAGCTTAGTTCTATTGAGCCTATTGTCAGTTTCTTGCATGACACAGCAAGATAAAATTATCTACGCCGAAGTATTCGGTGACAAAGAGAAGGCTGCTCCCGTAGCGGAAAAACCAGAAAAGCCGGCCGAAGCTGTGAAAAAAGCTGAGGGCAAAACTCTGGAAGTAAACTAAACCATTACATTCGTGTGACTAGAGAATTGATGATATAGAATCCCCTGTGCAGCGTGTGCTCAGGGGATTTTTTTTTGGGAATGTTTACTAGCAATCGACAGTCATAGACCCGACTCCTATGCTCCTATGAGACCATTCTCCTGCCACAATCGTTAGCTATTGATAAATTTGCTATTTAAAGCAAAACACTTTCAGGATAGCCTCCTTGTCAACTGGTATTAACTTGGAGGTAGATACATGAGCCCTACATCTCTTTTTTCCGAAGGAAACATTGGTGCGACACAGGTAAAAAATCGCGTATTTATGGCACCACTAACCCGTAACCGAGCTCAGGCTGATGGCACACCAAAGGCAATGGCAACGGAGTACTACAAGCAAAGGGCCACAGCAGGTTTAATCATCACGGAAGCCACACAGATATCTCCACTCGGCAAAGGCTATCTCGATACCCCCGGGCTGTATAACGAAACACACGCTGAGGCATGGAAAGCGATTACCTCTGCCGTTCATCAACAAAACGGCAAAATATTTATACAACTATGGCATGTTGGAAGGATTTCACACCTTTCACTGCTTCCCAAAGGAGAGCAACCGATCGCGCCTTCTGCGATACGAGCTAACAGCCAAACCTTCACCGAAAAAGGGTTCGAGGATACGTCTGACCCAAGGGCTATCAAATCAGAAGAGATACCATCCTTGATTGAGCAATATCGTTCGGCCACACGCCTTGCAAAATCAGCGGGATTTGACGGGGTTGAAGTCCATGGGGCTAATGGCTACCTTCTGAATCAGTTTATCGCGAGCAATTGCAACAAAAGGACAGATGCCTATGGGGGGACTATCGAAAATAGAAGCCGCCTACTTCTCGAGGTCATCGATGCGGTCTCTAATGAGATAGGAGCGGAAAAAGTAGGGGTCCGACTCTCACCTATCGGTCAGTTCAACGATATCGACGTATCCGACTCCAGCGAGATTTATCCTTACATTTACAAAGAGCTAGAAAATCGTAAGCTGGCTTATTTGCACGTAGTTGAAGCATTTCCCGGAGCGGACGTTCCCGAAGCTCACAAAACCTTAATTGAAAATCTTCGATCTTCCTTTAAAGGCAACTACATCGCAAACGGTGGATACGACAAAGACCGCGGGCAAGATATCGTAAATAGCGGCTTGGCTTTTGCCGTGGCCTATGGTCGTCCTTACATATCTAACCCCGATCTACCTGCTAGGTTTGATAAAGGAATCGCACTGACTGAGCCCGACCAATCAACGTTTTATGGCGGCAATGAGACGGGTTATACAGACTATCCGGCAGCTACGTGACTTCTGGTAAATAGGATTAAGAAAAAAGCCCTTTACCTACCTAGGCGTCCGCCATTTGTGATTAAATAGCATGGACGCCGACTTCATTCAAAAATATCCTGGCACACAGACTCGTTCTTTTGATACACCCGACCCTAAACGTTCCCATTCCAACAAAGGAGATGATTATGGGGTTTCATTTAAGGCGTCTAGTATTTTCTGCTATGACACTAAGTATGCTATCAGCCTGCGGACCATCACAAGATCAAAGCGAGACCAAGGATCTCGGGGATAATGTTTTTGGTCGTGACTTACCTAGAAAAACACTGAGCCTTACCTTTGACGACGGGCCCACTAGAAACACTGGCCCCCTAGCTAGATACCTTGCTTCCGAGGGCATCCAAGCTACCTTTTTTATTCAGGGTAACAAGGTCCGAGGTAACGAGGCTGTGCTTCAAGAACTCAAAGACCTAGGACATTTGGTTGCCAACCACACCTGGAGCCACCCTAATCTTACTAGAATATCTGTTTCTGAAGCCATCACCCAACTCCGACTGACTGATAGAGCCATTCAGCCCTACCTGACTAACAATATCCACTTATTTAGAGCACCTTTTGGCGCGTGGAATCGCTCGATTGCCAACGCCGCAAATAATGCTGGCCTAAGAAAATACGTCGGCTCTACTTTCTGGGACATTGGTGGCGAAATCAACTCAAGGGGGCATGCAGCTGACTGGGACTGCTGGGCTCGCGGCTGGTCAGTCACACGATGTGCCAATGGGTATTTTAAGGAGTCAAATGATAGAGGTAGAGGTATTGTCTTGGCTCACGATATCCGTTCCCAAACGAATTCTATGATTCAGCAGTTGGTTCCTCGTTGGAAGGCAGCTGGCTTTCGGTTTGTTCGTTTGGACCAGGTGCCTAATATCAGGCGTCAACTTGAAGACTTAGGACAAACTCCACGCCCTGGAGTTTTGCGGGTTACGGCCAGCACCGTTATGAAGTTAGCGTCAAGTACGGCAACAGTTATTCCTGATTCCTCTCAGTTATCCGTTGGAGAAAAATGCTCTCTTCCCGTTGGCACTGAAATCAACTATGAGTCGATTCAGACAGTTGGCTCCCACTATCGACTCGTGCCTAGAGGCAGCCTGCCGACAGCATGTCAAAGCCTAGCGAATAAACCAGGTAAATCCCTTTACATATTTGCCGGCCATTTTTCCGTCCAATAGTTAACACTTTAGATTCTCGTAATACGGGTGGGTGGCCGCCCGTATTAATTCGGCATATTTCTAAATAACAAGTTTAAAAGTTCCCACAACTTGTATAACGTAGGTTCGAAGACATTCCTGTATAACAAGCTGAATCCGCGCCTTGAGCATGTCGTTTAGTGGATCGAAGCTTACTGTGGTGGACTTATGGAAGCATCTCTACTCACACAAATTGTGTTACCCTTATCGCTTTTTATCATAATGCTAGGAATGGGACTCTCCCTGACATCCACTGACTTCAGAAATATTCCTAAAACTCCGAAACCATTGTTTATTGGGCTCTTTGGTCAATTTATGATCCTGCCGATCCTGGCTTTCCTTGTCGCTATTGGCATGCGTCTCGAGCCAAAGCTCGCCATGGGCTTGATGATCCTTTCGTTCTGTCCAGGTGGCGTAACATCCAACATGTACTCTCACTTGTCTCGAGCGAACGTAGCCTTATCCATTAGCCTGACAACTATAGTTAGCTTGATTACCCCTATCACCATACCTTTGCTTATCGCTTGGCAATCGGAAAATTTTTTCGGACTCGCTACATCTGTTGAACTGCCGATAGCAAAAACTATATTAACACTCTTGGTCATCACTATTATCCCAGTCATCATCGGAATGACCATCAATAAGAAACGGCCACAAATCGCTCAGCGTTTTGACAAGCCGGTAAAGATCCTATCTATGGTACTCCTATTTATCATCACTTTTGGAATATGCTTAGAAAATTGGGACAACTTACCGAGGCTGTTTGCTACAGCGGGCCCAGCCTGCCTATTACTCAATATTATAGCCATGACGGTCTCATTTTATGGTGCGCGAGCATTCAAATTAGGCCGAAAAGAGGGCAAAACAATTTGCCTGGAAGTTGGATTACAAAACGGCACCACAGCGCTTTTTATCACAAGCACTATACTCGAAGACCCGGTGCTTTCTATACCTGCTGCTACCTATTCACTTATTATGTTTGCCACAGGGGCGGTAGCAGCTTATGTTTTCAGTAAATCAGATGAAAAAACTGATTTAGAACCGACGGTCAGCGCTAGTATGGATCAGGTTTCATAGATCAGTCCATTCTGTTTTGACTCTTAAGTATGCCTGAGTTGGATAAGTCCTGGTCAAGTCCTCAAGTCTATCGTTTAGATCACTTAAGTTTTGCCCTAAACTAGGCCGTGGAAGTACCCTTAGATTTCCCACAGTCACAATTGGTCGGCCGCAAATGGCTCTCACACATAAACCATTGTCCTCGACTTCAACCAAAGAACCATTGAATCTTACATCGTCATATTGTAGTCCCGAGCATAATATTTCCATTTTGAGCAACGACGTAGAGAGGGAATCCTCTCTGACATCAAGTTGATTCCTAATTGCATAAATACAATAATCATTTGCTGAATTATGATGGGCTACTTTTTGAAGTGCAAAATACAATTGATTACCTTTTCGATAGATCTCCAAAGTATTCGTATAGGCTTCTATACTTGCAAAGGGAGATGACTTCAAACTCATCATTTTTACGCGAGATATTGACTTTGTAGGAAAGGGTCGCAATTGCGGCCTCGGTTGGATGACTTGTGCCCCCCCAAACTCCGCCATCGAGAAAACTGCAAATAAAAACATAATTCCGAATTTTACTAGCATATGAGACTCTCCTTTTTGTGTGAAACCAGTGGATATATTTGAACATTAAATCGAACGAGGGTATCAGGTTGAGAGTCATCTAGCTTCGCGTGCATAGTGTTTAAATCGTTTTTAAGTTCTGCTACTAGCTCAAGATATTTCTTTTTCCTAACAGTAAGCACAGAGCTATTGAAAATCACCTCACCTGGAATAGTCTTTAGCTGATTGACTTTTTCAGACCCCTCGAGGATCGAAGACTTTAGATACTTGATGAGATGATTCGTAGAACAATTTAGATTTAAAAAGCTAGGGGTATGATTCTCATCGGGTCGATAGAAACTCCCTTCTTTTATCAGCACACCTTTCTGCACCAATATATGAAGCGAACGATCAACCACAATCCCTTTATCACGTCCAAACAGTTTAACTACATCTTTTCTTTGTCCAGTGTTATGAGCGAAAAGAAAAAACGAAAGGTATATCAAAGAAAGAAACTCAATATTATCGTTTTCGCTGATCGCAATGGACTCTCTGCTGTCGTTTTTCATCAACATAGAGATTTCCTCAAGCAAACTAGCACGAGCTTCTTCAGTCTTACAAAGTTCGGTATCGAGCATTAATTTTTTTTTCAGCAGCGCTTCATGCTTGGCTTCTAACCCTAGTTGCTCAACGAGGGGAGCTACGATACGAGCACTCAGTTTTTTTCGTTTTTTGAAAACGTCTGTTAAATAGCCTCGAGACCTAAGTCCTAGTTTTTTACTTAGGTAGCTTTTTGAAAAATAAGGAGTCTGTAGTTTCCGTAAAGCAATCAATTTCTCGACAGCCGTGATTCCATCATTTTCGTATATAACTGTTTTCGATTCCATCGACATTTCGTTTTACCGCCCGCCTTGAGTTAACGCAGACACGTGACCCATACCTAGACAAATTCAGGACTTCATGGGGAAACTGTACACTTATGGTGTACAACAAATAGCTAGGTAATTATCTGGACACCAAAATGTCGCAGCAACCCGACGGAAACGGACCATATTTTCAAGGATGCTCCAAAAAAAAGGACAAAATATCCGAAAGGGTTTTACTATTTCGTAGAAATTAGCCTCAATCAGCCAACTGACTACCGACTTAACTATCTGTAAAAGTTGAGTAAATACCAATAATACCGGGAACAGTAGAATTATGTAAACTCTTTTAGCGCGGCTCCGACCCATATACTAAGTAGAGGAGAACGCTGAGATGAAATTTTTGAGACTATTGAGCTTTATCATCTTTACACTGTCCTGTGGAGAGGTCATTGACAAAAGGACTTCTGAAACAAATTCAGAGGATGTCGAGGCCGTTACAGGAGAGACCCCTTTCTACATGACGCTACCTGACCGAGCTGATTACCAAGACCAAATGCCTGATATTTTTTCATCTATTGATCAATTTGTGGTGACGTTGTCTCCGGAAGGAGATAGTTGCACCGTTAGCGAACCCTTAACGTATTCGGGTACCTACGTCGATGGATTTGAAATCTCAGAAAACCTTTCTAGGTCCTGTGATTATCAGGTTACCGTAAGCTTCGGTAAAGCATCTGAAACGACCTTGGCGATACAAAAAGTATCTTACGAGCAAAACATTAAACCACTGATTGACGAGCATTGTTTAGCTTGCCATGAGGACTACACCAGTTATGAATCGATTGAAGGAATTCGGGACAATATAGTCTTTCAAGTCGAGAATAAAACTATGCCCACTGAAGACGATCCACCTTTGACAGAGTTCGAAATCGCAACATTCATCGCTTGGCGCGCTTTCGACTTTCCAAACGAAGACCCCGACAAGATCTCTGACGATAGCCCTCTAAAAACAATCCAAACAACTTATTATCGTAATAATTTCAATGAGTATATTTATTCATTCCAGCTTCAAAACAACAGTTTCGTCATCTACGACGCAAGCGTTTGGCTTCAGCCAGATGGTGAGAATGCGGGGTGGCCGGTGATTGAAATCCCTCTACCCACACCAGAGGTCAATCAAAATGAGGATGAAAAAAACTCGATGTGACAGCACATCGAGTCCATGAAAAGGAGAAATGTAATTGATGATAGCTTAGCTTATCAATCAAACCATTTGCTGGCACAACAGTGCTTCCAAGTCTCAAAGAGACTTAAATTAATGGCGCCAGATAACAGTAATTTTGCTTTCTATTAATTCATAATAAATTCGGTCTGTCTCGTCCAGCAATTTTATTCCTAGAAGCGCTGTATTTTTTTTCTTTTTTTCGAAAATTCCTTCAATATCTTCGGAAACAGTGGGGCTTATATTATCTGACTAACCTTTTGTTCAGGAATCCAAAAGACGATCGATTTCAGAAAGGTATGACGTATGGCAATTGAGGCAAAATATTTTATGGCCTGACTAAATAACAAGGGCAGCTCACCGATATACTTGTATATCCAATGACAGTATGCCGGGGGAAGAAGCTTGGTTAAGCTAGTGGGACGAAGAAAAGAGCGCATTAAAAGTGTGATCGTCTGCAAAGACCGTGAATTCAAAGCGAAATCTGTGATTTTGTTGAACGGAGCAGCTTTTCCCGCAGACAAATACAGCGTCGAAAGACCAGAAGAAGCCCTAAACCACATCGACAACGACGAAACAGTGATGAACGTGGTCTTCGAGGGTTCGATGTATTCTGCCCACGACTTAGAAGAGAATCTGAAAAAGTTCGCACCTCTCAACGAGAAAGAGGACGTTAACTTTCTATGTTATGTCGGCGAGTCAGAGTCTGCTGATATGGAGAAGTGGTCCGGGCTTATACCTCGAGGCGTCTTTACGACGTTTCCCTTGAAGCAATCAGATTTCAATCGAGCCTTTCACGGTAAAAAAGCCGCCAGAAAACCCAGCATTACTCATCCTGACTTTAAAGAAGCGGAAAAAACACCCAGACGCACGGGCTCTTTGTCGGCAGTGGAGGCCTCGCAACACCTCAAGGAAACGGTCGACTACATCAATCAAATTGCGAAGGATGCGCAAAATAAAGCAGCCATGGTCCATATCGGACAACGATTCAATGGCCTGGTTGGGGCGTTTCACTATTTTGGCAGCAAAGAGGGATACTCTGAGCTTAGACAACTAGCCGAGTGTATTGACGCAGTCAGTCGCACCTATGAACATGACGACGTAACTGAGGTTGACCCCGAGCACTTTTCCTTCATAAAACGAGCAGCCGTATCTAGCTATAAATACCTACAACACCTAAGGGAACAAAAAGACATCAGTGATGTCCTAAAAGCAGAATCTAAGGGGATTATCTCCGAGTTTCATCTTCTGAAAGGTGTGGCGGAACTCGAAAAAATTGATCAAAACACTGTTGATCAATTAATCGAAACACAAAAGTCGTCTTAGTCCTCCTCGATCATAACCTTTGGTAGCGTCTGTGACGCATCTGAGAAATCCAATCGATAGGCTAACTCGTCACCACTATCAGTTCCCGAGGGGATGGCCTTTGATCTAACATTCCAGTGATTGCCATACTCATCCTGAAAGCGACCCCAGTTTTGGTTTTTTTGTGGTAGATTCACAAAACGTCCTATTGATGTCATACCACCTCCTTTGTTATCTATTCGGCCAAATTACCGCCTTGAATCAATGATTAAAATTACCCAATTTAAAACTTCTGAATATGATGTACATTATCGCTCCTCGACAATGGGAAGCAGCCCTACTATTAAGTTAGCTCACCTTCCAATGAGGATTGGGAATTCCGAGGATTTTTGATAAATCTGATGAATCATTAGGAAAATTGCGTATAATCATCGCATACTGTTGGCCGGAGGTTTTTTGTGTCGGATGGACTACTTATACCGCTTGTAATATTTGCCGTTAGCCTTTGGGGACTGATGAAGGGCGCTGATTGGCTCATTGATGGATCCTCTAGCCTAGCTAAATACCTCAAGGTTTCCGATTTGGTGATTGGTCTAACTGTCGTCGCCTTCGGCACATCTCTTCCAGAGTTGGTCGTATCGGTACAGTCATCTTTGCAAGGCAGTGGCAGCCTCGCCTATGCTAATGTCATCGGCTCTAATATTGCCAATACGCTACTCATATTGGGAACAGCCTCCCTTGTAATCCCACTGGTCAGCACACCGGCAGTGAAAAAAGATGTAGGCTTCTTTTTTTTGGTAGCTATGACGTTTACCGGTTTGACGTTTTTTGGCAAAACCGATGCGCCGACACCATTACTCTTTGAATCTCAGGTCTCTCGCATGGGAGGGATTGTCCTTCTGCTACTATTTGTGACGTTCATCGTTAGAATACTAAGAAACAGCAAGAATGACTTGACCCAGACATCAGAGGACGAAGAGCCTGAAAGCAGCCCACTAGGCAAATCTATAGCAATACTTATCGTAGGTTTAGTATTTGTCATTCTAGGAGGCGAATTCACAGTTCGTAGTGCGATCTCCATTGCAAAGCAGCTTGGAGTCTCGGAGTCAACTATTGGACTCACGATTGTAGCCTTTGGGACCAGCCTTCCCGAGTTGGTCGCCAGCCTGAGTATGGCAGGAAAGAAAAAAGGGGGCATGATTATCGGCAATATCATAGGCTCGAACGTCATGAACCTATCTTTAGTTCTTGGCGCAGCGCTGACCGTAGCACCGATTCAAGTCGACTACTGGGGCACCTTTGATATGTGTGTGCATACTATTGTCGCGGTCGTTTTGTTAGGACTCATGCTACAAAATAAACCAGAAGGCAACTTGGGTAGGACGACAGGAGTCACATTTATCTTGCTATATATGACATATATGATCATGGTAGGGTATCGGCAGATGGTTTAAATTAGCACAAGAATCAGGTAAATTCTTATGCTAGACTCCAAAGCATAGCGCACAGTTTTTGTATGGGTCACTGTGACATCGGAGGGTCAATAGTCATGTACTCGCAGCGTTCCCTTGATATCGAGGTATCTGTAGAGCCAGAGTTTGTTTCCAAAGAGTTTAGTGGTGACCACTACTATTACATCTATTCCTATTCGGTTTCGGTGACAAACCATGGTCCAACATCCTGTCAGTTGTTGAGTCGGCACTGGATTATCCGTGATGGCAATGGTCACGAAGAGCATGTCATCGGAGATGGTGTGGTAGGGAAGCAGCCCATCATTCGATCGGGGGAGACATTTAAATACACCAGTGGGTGCCCCTTGGTAACACCCACGGGGAATATGCGTGGCAAATATTATATGCTGGGTCCCGACAACTACGAGTTTGAGGTTAGGATTCCCTTATTCTTCCTGCGACCTCAGGACAAATCCATAGCAGCGGGTAGCAGAAACGCACCAAATACCAGCCACTTGTCGCCAAATACCTAGTCTTTGGCCAAGAAAAAATGGCATCGCACCACCTACGATAAATTAGATGGATACTCCAAACGACACCGATAACTCCCTTTCAAAGGGCTCGATATCGGGTGGATACTTGTAATGATAGAACTCATACTCAGCCATCCAATACATTTTTCTCGTCAACTTAACCCCAAAACCAAATCCTGAATGAGGTTTATAGGTCGGTCCTTCGGTAATTGTGACGTCTTCAAGCCCAGTCTCCGATTTCTCGATAATTCGTTGACGGGCCGTGATTCCCAACTTAAAGCGCAGAATAAAGATGGAAAAACTAGGATCTAAGGTAAACGAAAGCTTGCCTACATTTTGCGTTTCTTTGATCCGGATGTCTTTATCTGGGTTGCTCGTATCGAGGTCCAATTCCGTCGCAAAATCGATTTCGTCGTACTCGTCCACGACCTCGGACACCTTTTCCGTGGTGGTGAGATTACTTTGCCCGAGGGAAAACTGGAAGGCCATCAAACGCCAAAACTTGACACTTGCCTTGATTCCAAATTCCTCTCGTTGGCGAATTTTTTCTGTTTCTGTACTCTTTTTGCCAGGTGTGACGGATTTTGTGGACTTGATGCTGTAGTAAGGCGCAATATCGACACCCCCGTAAGCAGTCAAATTCATAAACCCAAGCGCAATAATTAAAGCTCCCGCAAATTTATTCATGTTGATCCTCAATGCGGTTCAAACGATGGATATCTCTTCGGATCCTAAAGGAAAATAGTTAGTCCCAGTCGCGCGCCGACGGAAATTTCGCCAATTCTGCTTGTGTGAGCTCCTTGACTTAGCTACAAAAAGGCCTTGCTTTAAACTGGAGGTAACACCGTGATATTGATAGTATCCCTTATTGGCATTGTCTTAACGATCTTAGCAAGTCGGACAGATATACAGATAATCCCTGAATCGTCACACGACATTGCCATGATTGGCCTGTGGACACTTATGATGACATTGGGCATTCGCCAGTTTTTCCTTGCAAAAAAAGCCGTTGGTATTCAAAAGCACTTAGAGAACCAGACAATCAGGCATGCTCAAGAACAAGGTCTGTTAGCTAAAAAGACCAAAGAGATAGAAAATGAAAAGGCAGATATAAAGTTACAAATGGAATCGCTTTCCGAGGAGCTTGCAACACAAAAAAGGAACTTCGAACAGCTTTATCGCAACCACCAAATCCAGAAAGACAAAACCAAAAAAGTTGAGTTGGAACTGGAGCAGGCAAAATCGAACAACCCCGAGTCTTCCGTACTTTCCATGCTATCTAGCCTTCAAAAACACGGTCGGTTCGTAGATTTCGTAATGGGTGACATATCCAAATATCCAGACGACAAGGTAGGCGCCGCGTCTCGTGTTGTTCATCAAGGATGCCGAGAGATACTGCAGCAATACTTCGACTTTAAACCTATAGCGGAGACTCGAGAAGGTAGCGATATAACAGTCTCAAATCCATCGGAGTTGATTCAGTACAAACTCATTGGCGAGAGCAATAGCACGCTGCCTAAAACGGGAAAATTAGTTCACAAGGGTTGGCAAACGACCAAAGTCAACCTTCCCAAACAAATCGGACCTCAGGATAACGAATTAAAAATCATTTCTCCGGCAGAAGTCAAATTATAACCCCATAGACGAAGTTGCGAAAGACATATATGAATTCTTCTCAGTCCTATATAGGTATCGATTTAGGAACCTCCAACTCAGCGGTAGCTTTAGCCACAAAAAACCAAGGTATAAAGACCATTGATATCGACCAGTGGGTCGGTTCCTCTGAAAAACTTTCTTGCAGCACCTTGCCTTCGGCGATACTGATCACCTCTGACGGCGCATTAAAAGTCGGAGCCCATGCGCGAGAGCAAAGCGTTGATCAGCCTAGCAATACCATTCTATCGGCAAAGTCTTGGCTGTGCTTAGATTCCATTGATCGGCAAAAACCCATACTCCCCTGGCAATCAACTAGCGAGCATAAATTATCACCCTTACAGGCGACGAAGGAGATCTTGACTGCGCTAATGGAAGGATCCCTCGACAAAATTACTTGGGAAACGACACCAATTGTACTCACTGTACCCGCATCTTTTGATGAGGTGGCTCGCAAGCTAACCCAAAAAGCTGCTTACGAGTCTGGACTCACGTCTCTGACTCTTCTCGAAGAACCATTAGCAGCTCTATACTCGTGGCTATCGAAGAACCAGAGTAACTGGAGAGACGAGCTTGCAGTAGGTGATCTTGTGTTCGTTTGTGATGTAGGAGGTGGAACTACTGATTTTAGCTTGGTCTCGATTACGGAAAATCAAGGCGAGCTAGCTTTAGAAAGGATAGCCGTTGGCCCCCACCTTCTCCTCGGGGGGGACAATATGGATCTCACATTAGCTCATTACTTAAGTGAAGAGCAAAGTGAGAAAGGAGAGGAGCTTGATGAATGGCAATTTCAGTCCTTAATTCATGCAGTCAGGCAAGCTAAAGAACATCTACTGAATTCTGAAGACCAAGACTATCAAATATCAGTGGCTAGTAGAAGTAGCGATATTTTTGCAAGTGCGATCTCCTTTACAATTCGTAAAGACTGGCTCTTGGAGACTCTCGTCTGCGGCTTTTTCCCTAAAGCTACTATTGATGATATACCTGACGAAAGTAACAGCGTTATTGCAGACTTTGGGCTTCCCTACGCAAATGATCCAGTGATCTCTCGACACATCGTAAAGTTTTTACGCGATGCTGCTGGATCCAATCATGACTTAAGTAGTTACCAGCAAGGCGAAAATAAGGTTCTTTCCCCAAGCCACATTCTATTCAATGGCGGGACTATGCAGCCAAAGGAGTTTCAAGAGGCAATTCTAGCCACCATTAATCAGTTTTCAGAGGAACCCGTTAAGGTCTTGAATAACGACAATCTAAATTTGGCCGTTGCTCACGGAGCAGCATATTACTCTGAACTTAAGGCATCAGGTGAGGGCGTTAAGATCCTTGCCGCCACCTCTCATTCCTATTATTTAGAGATACAGAGCAGCAGGATGCCTATACCGGGAAAAAAACCTGAAAAAAATGCGGTTTGTTTGGTGCCAGTTGGTACGGAACAAGGCCAAACTTTAGTATTGAAGGACAGAACTTTTGCTTTAAAAACCGGCGAAAAGGTACAATTTAAATTCTATGAAAGTGGTAGCCGGACCAAAGACACTCTTGGAACAGTAGTCAAACGTCCTGAGTTAACACTAGATAGCCAGTTTCCTGTTCAAACTACGATTGAATCCGAAGAAAAAGGAGCTTTGGTTCCCGTTTCTCTCAAAGCTCATGTCTCTGAGGTGGGCACCTTAGATTTGTCTCTGACATCCTTAGACGAAAGCTCAACCTGGAACCTAGCCCTGGATATTGAATCATGAAGAGGACATCTCGATTTTTAATCTCGATTGACTTAGGTACAACCAATTGTGTTGTCTCCTTTGTCGATAATAATTCTGAAGACAAAGAACCGAAAATTCTTAATATAATGCAATGGGATGGTGATGGAGTCGTAGAGCTACCCTATCTTCCAAGTTTTGTCTATTGTTTGGGTAAGGGCGAGATCAAGCGAAACGCAAGAAAACTTCCTATTCATCCAGAAAATTTCTCAGCTAAATATATTATTGGTATCGATGCTAAGAGGCGATCGCTCACGGAGCCTGGTCGGGTCATTCATTCGGCAAAAAGCTGGCTGGCACACAAAGGTATCGCACCGAAGGAGCCATCACTTCCCTGGAACTCAGACCATGTCATCGGTGACCAACGCATTTCTCCTTTCGAAGTCACAGAACTTCTTCTTGAGCATATTCGACTCTCATGGACATATCAGGTGGGTTTGGAGCACGAGGAAGAATTTACTGACCAAAAAATCACTATCACAGTGCCAGCTTCATTCTCAATCATTTCTCAACAATCTACAGTGGAAGCAAGTCTGTCTGCGGGATATCCCGAAAGTACAGAATTTTTAGAAGAACCTCAGGCGGCCTTCTATTGTTGGCTTTCTGATCATCAAGATGCCTTTGCATCCGTATCTGCTGACAAGAATATCCTTGTCTGTGATATTGGTGGAGGTACTAGCGACTTTAGTCTGTTAAAAGTTCACAGTTCTGATAAGTCTATTCTACGAGAAAAAGTAAGCCCACATATCTTATTGGGTGGTGACAACTTGGATATGGCGATTGCTTCTGAATTAGAATCTAAGCTAACAGACTCTGGGCAAAGTTTGTCTTCAAAGAACTGGGCGGAACTTATTTCATGGTCTAGACAAACAAAAGAAAATGCTTTTGCCTCAGAAAACGAAGACGATGAGTTTCATATTTCCCTTAGCCTTGATTCTGCTGATATCTTTGCCAATACTCTCAGTGTTGCCATCACCTCTGCCGAAATTAAAACCATTGTCGCTAACTTCTTACCTCATTGCTCCCGCGATTCTAGACCCACTCGCAGCGAGGCGACTCTGAAAGAATGGGGGCTTCCTTACGAGCAAGATGTTGCTTTCACCCGCCATCTCGCGGCATTTCTGGATCACACTGAGGTGGATTATGTGCTTTTTGCGGGGGGTACATCCAAGGCTTCTTTGCTGAGAGAGACGTTGGTCGAAGTTATCAATTCATGGCAGGAGACTCCAGTTGAAATCCTTCACCAAGCCGAGTATAGCAATGCAATTTGTCTTGGCGGCGCTTACTATCTTTATTATAAAGAGAACTCAGGTACCACTATCGAAGCACATTACCCTCGCAATCTTTTGATAGAAGTGGCGCGACCTGGAGGCAAACCTGCTGGACTATGTGTCGTTAGCAAAGACCAGGCTTATGGTTCCGAGATTAATATTCAAGCAGAGCTAAAAGGCCTTATAAACGAAACCTCTCGATTTACTCTGAGAACTAGAGATAGCGCTCCGATTCCTGTAGGGACCATCCTTGAGCTCGAATCTACTGATCTCGTGCTTGCCGACCTCTCCACCAAACTAGTCAGCAAAAACAAAGGTAATAAAACCCTACCTCTAACTATCAAGTCTCATCTATCACAGAATAATAGCCTTCAGCTATACTGCTTAGAAGCTACCGAATCCGACTCACCGCTCCAATGGCCTTTAGTTTTCAACTTGTCGCAAGTTGAGGATTCCTCTAAAGAAGAAGGTCTCCCAGCAATGGCAACACCGACACTCAATCTAAAGTGCGAGTTGGCGATTAAGTCTCTTTTTGGTAAAAAAGTTAAGCATGACCAAAAGCCTAGTAAACTTGTTTCCGAGCTCGAAACCCACTTGGAATTAGCCAAAGCTGAATGGGGTATAGAACTTCTGAGGCAAATCGCCCAGGACTTACTCGTGGGAATCCATCGTCGGGGCCGATCACTGGAGCACGAATCAGTGTGGCTGAATCTCGCTGGATATTGCCTGAGGCCTGGCTTCGGTCACTCCAAAGATATAGAACTTATGGACAAAGTCTGGCCCATGTTTCAATCAGGCCTGACCTTTCCGAAAGAAACTAGAGCCCAAATTCAGTGGTATATTTTATGGCGTCGGGTTGCGGGGGGTCTAAATAAGCCACAGCAAGAGACTATTTTTGCAAAAATTTACCCTTCGATAAAAAAGAAAGTAAATACGTCTGCGGAGCTCTTCCTTTTGGCAGGCTCGCTTGAATATATTGACATTCAGAAAAAAATCCAGCTTGGTGATCTTTTAGTCCAAGATATCCTATCAGGAAAAAAGGATTGTATCGATGCCAAGCTTTTTTGCTTAGCGCGGCTGGCCAGTCGGGTGCCATTACATGGTTCAGCCGTCCACACTATTCGACCCAGTTTTGTCGAACCCTGGGTCCGATCGCTATTGACGCTCAATCATAGTCAGAAAAGCTACCGAGCATTACCCCATCTTTACTCTTTGGTTTGTCGGGTTGTCAATCACAGAGAGCTTGATATTGGAGTGGAGATCAGGACTCAGGTCCTCGATAAGTTAAAAACCCTACCCAAATGCGAGGGATACTCTGCTCTCATTTCCGACTATGTACCTATTGATACCAAAGATTTCGAAAACCTATTTGGCGAATCTCTTCCGATTGGAATATCTCTCTAGGCTTGCGTAGATCTCGGCAGAGATCTGTCTGCCTTTTTTCCAACTTAAATGAGAGCGATAACACGATCTATGAATTCGTCAGCATTCTCAGTCGTAATGTTTCCGTGAGCACAGATTACAGATTTTACCCCCTTTTCTTTGGAGTCTAGGAATATTCCTTTCAGAGCTTCCTTATTTTTCGTGGCAATTTTCATGAGCATAGATCTTGAAACTGCACCGGGAACAATTCCCATCAATTTGGCCAACAATCGTGAGGTCAATGTCAGATTTAGATTGGCGGGAAAATTAAAAAACAAATCGGTGGTCACAAGTACTTTATCGCGTTCTAGGAAGAACGTAAACTCGTCTAGCATAGGCGCATCTTGAACATAAGTCGTCGTAACTTCTTTATCCCAAGGCATTCCTTTTTCAGCCAGCTTGTGATGATATTTATACTGGGGGGCTCTCGTAGCTACCTTAGACCAGAGACCACTTGCGTAATAGAGCGTCACATCGGGGAAAGCCTTGGGGTAACGACTGATGTATAGATGATGAAATTTATTTGGCGCTATCACATATTTTAATTGACCAAATTCTCGTATCCGCGCTTCAAGAGCGTCGCAAATCTTAATGGGTGAAATCAGCATAAGACTTTGATCAGCTAGTCGAATGAGTGTTGATCGCGTTCCAAAAGGAAGCCCAAGCAATTCCAGTTCAGCCTTAAAACATATGACATTTTCAGAAACTGTTTCTTCAACGAACGACACGATACCCTCCCGAACCTTGTTAACATAGAAACTTTCTTGCTAGTAACGACCAGATTCTAACATAACTCCCACTGTAGACGTAAGTAACTACAGTAACGTGGAATTTTTTAATTGTATCGACGTTCGGATGTTTTCCACCCCTTTAATCGACTAATCGAAATTCTAGGTAAAAGTAATAAGACGTAGGAAGATGGAACAACGGCTTTTGCTTGCAGATCACTTTCTTGACTCATTCGTTAATAGTCTTTGAGAATTTTTTTTCTCTACGGCATTTTCAAAAAGCCCATAGTGCTTAGAAGCCACTTTGAATCATGAAACTAAAGGAGAGATCATGAGCCATCACCCTAAAGCGTTGATACTTGCTGCGTCACTATTTACCAGCTTGCCTATTCTCGCCCAAAGTAACCTACCCGAGGAATTTAGAACCATTAATGGTTCGCGAAACAATATAGAAAGACCGAACTGGGGAAGTGCAGGACGCAACCGCGCTGGTCGACCAGTCATCAATAATTTTGATGCAGAATATGGAGTCGCCCCACGAAGTTTACCTAGTGCCCGCGTAATTAGTAACGCCATCGCAAGGCAAGAATCGCAAACTCATATTCAACATAACTTTAGTGATCTATTTTGGCTTTGGGGACAATTCTTAGATCATGATATTACCTTGATACCTGGCGATGAGAATGGTGAGCAGATGCCTATTCCTGTCCCAAGAGGAGATCGGGTACTGGACCCAAGGAATACAGGTACACAAGTTATCCGTTTCACTCGTTCTAAATCCGTCTCAAGAAACAACGAACGCCTTCCAGTCAACACAATCACTAGTTTTATTGATGCCTCTCAGGTTTACGGTTCCGACCAAAGAACGGCACGATTGCTACGAGATGATATTGAGCCAGCATACTTAGCCTTTAGTGGAGACGAATTCCTTCCTCTGATAGATGACGTACCAACCGACGACGGCAATACAGGCAGACGCGGACTTTTTGCAGCAGGGGACGCCAGAGCCAATGAGCACGTTGGTCTTACAGCTATGCATACGATTTTCATGCGAGAGCACAATCGACTGGTTCCTATTGTTAGGCAACAGCATCCAGGCATTTCAGAGGAGGAAACCTACCAGATGGCAAGGATGGTTTTGGGCGGTATTATGCAGCGCATTACCTTCGAGGAATTCCTACCTAAACTCATAGGTCGTCCACTACCACCGTATACAGGTTATAATTCTTCTATCGATCCGCGGATTAGCAACAGTTTTTCTACAGCTGCATTTCGCTTTGGTCATTCCATGCTATCGAGCCAACTTCAAATCCTAGATTTTGGCGAAACGATTCCCGTCAATCTTAAGGACCTATTCTTCCAGCCTGAAATCTTTTTAGACTTCGGGCCTGAACCGATCCTTGCAGGGTTTGGCAAAGGTAAGGCTCAAGCCATCGATGTTAAGATCGTTGAAGACGTTCGCAGTTTTCTTTTCGGACCTCCGGGATCACCAGGATCAGACCTTGCGGCGCTCAATATTCAAAGGGGACGTGACCACGAGTTGCCGTCATACAACGATATGAGAGAAGCACTTGGCTATCCAAGAATCGAACGTTTTCTGAAACTCGATCAGTTCGACCCACAAGGGATTACTCTCGATCAAAGCCTAGCTCAGAGCTTGCGTAGCGTATACGATAGCCCTGATCGTATTGATTTATGGGTTGGAGGGCTATCTGAACAACCATTATTCGGTAGCCTAATTGGCCCAACTTTCACAAGTATTATTGTTGAACAGTTTCTTCGCCTCAGAGACGGTGATCGCTTTTGGTATGAATCTGTATTTCCCAATGGCTACTGGAGGCAGTATATCGAAAGAAGTACTCTTAGCTCAGTACTCATAAGAAATAGTGTTGGCGGCGGAGAGTTTGACCGCACACCCTTCATAGCCGACTGATCTTCAGATTAATATGATTTTGCTTTTAGGCGCGCCGTTCGCGCGCCTTCATAGTCGCCCATCTCGATCCGACATTGAGACACCAACTCCCATGCTTTGCGCAGCATAATTACCTGCTGATTTCGAAGTAAACCAATAGACCTCAAAGCCCATTGCTCCGACTGGGACGGTTTTTCCTGAGCGAATAGCACTTCAGCCATAGCTAGAGATACCCGTGGATCGCGATGTGATATCCGATAAGCCCTTTCTAGGTAAGATTCCGCCGTAGCAAAATCGCCATCCCTTTGAGCTTTATTGGCTTTCGAAATAAGATGATTGACAGCCCCATTAGATTTTTGTCTCGGGCTATTACGGATAACCGGCCTAATTTTTTTAGGCTTACGAGGCTCTTCTAGCTGGGATTCCTGAGTCGATGCGCCTTCGTCAATCTCTTGGTTCTGACTTGGCCTCTCTTGTCCCACTCCCTGGTGGGGCGGCCGCATGGTAACGCAACCTGACAACAGTAATGCTAAACTACCTACAGTCCATAAACGTCTCAATCTAACCTCCAAAAAGACTTTTAAACCAATCTACTATTGGCTTTGTAGATTTGATACAGGGAGCGACAGCTTCAGGAATACTACTAGGATGGAAAGGCATTTGACGAACCTCCTGACAGAATTCAAAACTTCGCTCTCCAGTTGTTTCATCAACCCATAAGTATTCGATTCCATCGAGCTGACGATAATCCATCGGTTCCAAAGAGGCCGTTTTCATAATTTCAGACCAGACAGGCAGCGCGCCTGAACTACCCGTCAAGGGCGTTGGCTTATTATCGTCGCGTCCCATCCAAACGACAGCGACCTTGTCTCCCGTAAATCCAGCAAACCAGCTATCTCGTTTATTGTTCGAGGTGCCGGTCTTACCGGCCGCAGAGAAATCTCTAGGTAGATAGGCATAGGCACCGCGTCCCGTCCCCTCATACATCACAACCTGCAAGGCATATTGAATGAGATGTAAATACTCTTTAGAAATCGATTCCTGTAGTTGAATTTGATAGCTTTTCTGAATCTCACCATCCCGATTCGTAACATATCTCACTGTTCGAGGCTTCACCATGAAGCCCTGTGAAGCCAGTGTTTGAAACATCTGTAGGACCGATAACGGGGACAACCCAAAGGAGCCAAGAAGCATCGCAGGGTTCGTAGGAATATCGTCGTCTATACCCAGGTCAAATAGCGTTTGTGCTACGGATTCTGTCCCGATATCCATTCCTAATCGCACAAATGCCTGATTATAAGAATGTGCCAGGGCCAGGTATAGAGGAACATCACCATGGCTTTCAAGGTCATAGTTTTTCGGACTCCAAGTTTTTCCGTCATCAAGAGTGACCGTGATTTTTTCGTCGCTCAAAGAGGAAGTTAGATGATACCCAGCGCCAGCCCGAAAGGCCGCTAAAGCAATGGCAGGTTTTACCAGAGATCCAATGGGTCGTTTTGAGTCCAAAGCTCTATTAAATCCAGGAAGTCCCGGTGTGCTGCCACCTATAACAGCTTCGATATCTCCACCAAGACTGGCGACTACGGCGGCAGCCTCGAGTTGCTTACCAGTTCTTCCCCAAGCTTTTTTTCGCTTAATGATGCTTTTCTCACCCTGTCGTTGAATATTAATATCGAAAGCAGTAAATATTTGTAGCCCTTCCTGCTGCAAATCTTCATTTGCATAATCGCGGGCAAGATGTCGTTTCACTAAATCAAGGTAAGCGGGATACTTTAGCGTTTGCGCTCTCGGAGTCGAGGTAACTCCCAACTTGGTTTTTATGGCTTTGCTATGAGATTCCTTATCGATTTTTTCAACGTCTAGCATTAGATTTAGCACCAAGTTTCTTCGCTTCAATGCTCTAGTTGGAAAACGACGCGGGTTGAATATAGAAGGTCCATTCACAATCGCTACTAAAAGTGCTGATTCCTGCAAACTCAAAGACTCCAGAGATTTACCGAAATAAAACTCAGCTCCTAAGCCAAATCCATGAATAGCTCGAGAACCACTTTGCCCTAAATAAACCTCATTGAGATAGGTTTCTAGAATTTCGTCTTTGCTGTAAAAAGCCTCTACTGCGATGGCATAGGAGGCTTCTAACATTTTTCGCTTCAAACTTCGCTCGGGCGTTAAAAAGAAATTCTTAACTAACTGTTGAGTTATTGTGGAGGCACCCTGCGCATATCTCTGAGCCTTTAGATTGAGGTATATAGCTCTTGCAATTGCCGTAGGAGAGACCCCCCAATGACTATAGAATCCTTGATCTTCGGTTGCTAGCAATGCATCAATCAGATTTTGTGGGACATCCTCCAGCTTTATCAACTTTCTGTCTTCAAAGTCATGAGGATAGATGCCACCAAGAAGAACTGGTTCGAGCCTGACGAGATCAGCGGGACGGCCTTGGCTTATGAGACGATCAATACTTCCATCCGCCAGAGTCAGAGAAATTTTACTTGCATCATCAGTTGTATCCCAAAAGCGAAAGCTTCGCTTATATATGACGAACTTATTGGCAGTCTGCGCATACTCACCGGGAGATTTTGGGACCCGAACTTTCTTGTAACCTGTGGCTTGCAATTCCTGTCGTAAAAGCTTACCACTCAGACTTTTTCCCGAATATAGCTCCAACGATCTGCCATAAACAAGAGACGGAATCCGCCACTTTTTACCTTCAAATGCCTCCACTACATTCCAACTTATCCAAGCAAAACCAGCTGCTAACATGAGAGAGACAGACACCACCATTGCCAGTAAGATTTTTGTTTTCTTTTTCATCTAGATCAGGTCACCCTTAATGTTCTCGATAAAATTGTCAGGTATTTTGTCTTAAATACACCAATCCTGATATAGTGATTTGCGTCAGGTGGCTGTCTGATTCCCGAAATACGCCAAAAAAGCAAAGCATAGGGGATAACGCACGACTGCCCCCTTAAAGGACATTCATAGCGGGAACTTATAGCAATGACAGACCTAAGTCAAAAAACAGCGAACGAGAAACGCGAATTAGTTGATATTATATTAGCAGAGGTTGAAAAATCTCGTAGAATTCTAGCAGAATCTGCAGCAGCGGCTCATGATGGAGCGACACATGAAGACGCTGTCGCGAAGAGCAAATATGACACTCACGGGTTAGAGCTTTCCTATCTAGCAGGCTCCCAAGCCGAAAGACTGAGGTTACTTGAGGAAGATGCTAGCAAACTTCGCAGCATGAGATTGCCTGATTTTGGTCCAGACAAGCCTATCGCTGCGGGTGCCTATATTCACTTGGCCAAGACAAAGAAAACTATCCAGCATATTTTCCTTAGCCCATGGTGCGCAGGAATTCAGGTCGTTTGGCAAAACACTAAGGTCAGCGTCGTGTCACCCCTGTCTCCCTTAGGGGAAGCTTTAATGGACAACTTTGAAGGAGATTTCGTAACTCTAGTAAATTCAAGTTATCAAGAATGTGAGATTTTGGCCGTTATATAGAATATTTTTACGTTTTTTTTCCAGAGAAAGGTAATTATCCTTGTAAGCACTGAGGAAAAGGGTTAAACATCACCCACACAAAAAAGACGCAGTTAATCGCGTCAGCAAGGGCATCCGCCTTTGAATCATTCATGCAGTAGGCTTTCGATGCGAGGGCTAACTGCCCAACAAAGAAAGACCTGTATGTCAGAAAATCTTAGTTTCGCCGATCTTGGCCTTAGTCAGGATATTGTGTCTAATCTTGCCAAAATTGGCTTCACCACCCCTACCCCAATCCAAGCAAACAGTATTCCAGAGCTCCTCGGAGGCACAAGAGATATCCTCGGATTAGCCCAGACAGGAACGGGAAAAACCGCCAGCTTCGCACTGCCGATAATCGAAGGCCTCGACCCTTCCAATAGAGGTGTTCAGGCTCTGATTTTGGCTCCAACTCGTGAGCTAGCTAAACAGATCACAGAAGAATTTCACAGACTCAAAGGACCTGAACGTCGCCTCAAAATCACCTCTATTTACGGCGGATCCTCCTACGAGAACCAATTACGCGCTCTTAAGCAGGGGGCTCAAGTTGTTGTAGGGACGCCTGGACGAGTTATTGACTTGCTCGATCGCAAAGCACTTAAACTCAATGGTCTCACTCACCTTGTGTTAGACGAAGCTGACGATATGCTCAATATGGGCTTTATCGATGATATCGAAAAGATTCTAACATTCGCTCCGGAGTCTCGGCGTATGTTACTATTTTCTGCAACCATGCCACCACAGTTAAATCGTATCGTTGATCGTTACATGAAAGAAAAACTTGAGATAAACTTACGTCCAAAGGAGCTGACCACGGCTCTTACAGAGCAAGTTTATTATGAAGTTTACGAATCTGATAAATTTGAAGTCTTACAGCGCGTCATCAAAGCTAATCCAGAATTCTACGGAATAGTCTTTTGCCATACAAAAGCCGAAACTGATGATGTCAATCACCAGTTGATTCGATCTGGATTCAGTAGTGATGCCTTACACGGTGATATCAGCCAAAATCAGAGAGAAAAAATCGTTCATAGATTTAAGACCAAAAAGCTTCAGGTTTTGGTCGCCACTGATGTAGCGGCTCGGGGGGTTGACGTGAAGGCTCTGACTCACGTAGTCAACTACACGTTACCCAATCACCCTGAATCCTACGTCCACCGTATCGGAAGAACAGGACGTGCTGGAGAGAAGGGCATCGCTATCAGCTTGGTCTCGCCCGGAGAAAGAAGGCGACTACGAAGTGTGCAGGATGTTGCCAAAGGAAAGATACAAAAGGAAGCTCCTCCAACAGTCCCTGCGATTATTAAAGCGCAAAAACAAAAAATATTTGGTCGGCTGGCAAACGCCCTAGATTCTATCAATGGATCAGATGAGGAAAAAGCCTACCAACACTACTTCAGCCTGTCGAAGAATATCCTCGAAGATGTACCACCTAACGAGGCTATCGCTGCTTTGCTACAGATATCGTTTGGCTCTAGCCTCAACGAGACAGAGTATCGCCCCATAAAGGTCCCGACATTTGACCGGCGTAGGGGCGGCGGTGACTACCGAAGAGGCGGTGGTGGATCAGGATATCGAAGAGGCGGCGGCTATGGTGGAAATCGCTATGGAGGACACGGTGGAAACGGTGGTGGCTCCAGACGATACTCCAACCATCGCTCTTCAGGTCAAGGATCCTACCAAGGAGAAAAATCTTCGTCTAGGTCTACAAATCGGCGAGATGGCAGACGAGCCAACGAAGGACGATAAATTAAAATTCGGGCTACAACTTCGGTAGCCGGAATCTCAGTTTCTAAACAAATTGTTAGATATAAGATTATTTAGTTATAAGTTATCGCAAATCTCACGCGACGATTTCTTCGGCGATTTTCATCGCTGATGTTACTTTCGTGTGGCACTTGCTCGCCAAATCCAACAGGGATCACTTTTTCCCGTGGAAACTCAAACTTCTGCACGACCCACTCAACCAAAGAGTCCGCTCTTCGCTCACTCAAGTCTAAATTATAGGTCTCAGTTCCAATGGCACAGGCATGACCTTCGATGACGATTTTTTGCACGGTACCTTTGTTACTCAAAGCCTCGCGGAGGGCAATTAATTTGCTCTCTTCCACATCGCTACGAACCACATCAGAATTAAACTCAAACAGAATATCTTCGAGATCAATGATAGCTACCTTAGGTGCTGGGGCTACAGGCGTTTGTTCGATGACAGGGGCCGGGGCGACTTGTTTTGCCCGTTTAAATGGCCCGAAAGACCAATAGACTCCTAGAAAGTAGCGATCATCGGCAGATGATACAGCATGTTTCATCTCGCGACCAAAACCGACCTGTGCGAAAAAGTTCTCCCAAGGCTGATACCTAACAGCTCCCACACCCTCAAGGACAGACGAGTTTCGCGGAGATAGGCTACTAATATCATCTTCGGTATAGCTACCATAGCTCTCAGCTAGAATATGCCAATCGGTTGCAGGAATATGTAAATCAGCACCAACTGAGAATATCCATTGATCAGCAAACGGTTCAATAGGTTGGTTCTCTTCGTCAAAGGCTTCAGAAATACCTGATTTACGCCATCTATGACCTACATTAACAGCGGTAGAAATGATGCCGAAATCAAGCTCTCCAACAAGCTCTGCACTAAATGCTGGCCACTCTTCGTTACCAGAGTAAGGGTTGTCCTTGACTCGATTGTAATTAACCGTACCTACAAGGGCCATTCCGAAGTAATCTAAGGGTAAGAAGGCCCATTTAAAACCACCTCTTAACTCAGTATTACCGAGCTCTTCAAAACTTCCATAAAAATCAGTGCTACGTCTAACTTCCTGATCAAGAAGATAAGGAACCGCTAGAGTCAAATGTAGGTTTTCCAAAACTCCCACAGCAATATTAGCATCAGCTGAGGTGATAGAATTCAGGTATCGACGACTCGTCTCAATATTCTCACTTCCCTCTGAATCAAAATAGGGTAGCGTATTGGTCGCTCGGTTCACTGTTAACCCTAGACTAAATTGTCCAGGCTTGAGTGTCTTTGACGAATGAACGGTAACGTAGTCCAGAATGCTGGCACCAGGATTAAAATTCTGAAGGTCTGACCCAATGATGTTCGCAGACACGACACCCGGTAGGGATAGAATAAATAAAATTAACAACTTCCGCATAAGTAACTCCACAATAAAGGCAGCAAACGCTTTCTCTGCTTCGAGATCTGCAAGAAGATGCCCAAAAATTATTATTTTTGTATTAAAGGGTTAGCGCAAATCAAGGCGTGCAGTCAGCAGGTCTGTTGTCAAAAATCTAGACACACTCCTGTATTTCATATGCAAAATTTTAAATATAAATCAGAATATTTCTTATTTTTATTCTTTAATTTTAGAAATTTAAAATTTTTTTTTATTTGCAAAATATTATCCCCGATAAGAGTAAATGTGAGCAAATTAACCCTTTTATTTAGGACCTAAAAAATGAAAACTTTACACTTAGTGGCTACAGGACTTTTACTACAGTCGGTCTTGATCGGATGCGGAAAAGAAGATGACTCTAAAGACGAGAACGTCGCCTCTCAAGAGTTAACAGCTGTGGGAGATGATACCATTCATGAGAGTATCTATATGAACCTCTCTGATGCACTAACCTCTCTGAGCGATAGTAATGTGACTGCAAATAGTGCTTCACTGAGTCTGACCCAAGAAAGGATTGTTTCCTTTGATAAGTCCTGTTCAGAAATTGAAGAAGATGCTCAGGTGACTATAACATCAGAACGAAATGGAGAAAAAACTTATTCTGGAATCATTTTTGAATCGACTTATTCCTTTCAGGGATCCGGCGAAAAAATAAGAACGTGGTCTCGCGAAGATGGTGCCGTCAATTGCCATGAAAACGGAATTCATGCCGACATCGATCTAACATCTTCTGATATTGCTGGACTTTCACTAGATGTTCAATTTGATAGAAGTCGCAACTGGTCTATGTCCCAAACCAATAAAAACAACGGTCAGGAGCGATCGAGAACTGTCAGTTTTGAAGCATCTGGGACACGATCGGTTCTATGGACAGATCACCAAGATTTAGACGATGGAACTTTCCTTAGAAGCAAGAGTATCCAATCTCAGGCAGAACGAACGCGAACCTTTAAAACTGCGTCCATGGAAGAAGAAAAAACTATCTCACTTTCCATCGAGTCTGACGCGGAAGCACCACTAGTGGTTTCTACCATTAGAGACTCAAGCACCTTAGCACTTTTGTCGAAAGAAATCGTATCTGGTAAATTGACGAGTACTTCGGACGCTGGAAATCAGTTGATCGTCGAGTTCAGTAACTATAAGAGAGAGTTTTCGAGCTCTAGCTGCCTTGTTACTTCTGGCTCGGTCACAGCTAGTTACTACCAATCGGGCTCTGAAGATCCCCTAAAAGTGATCCAGATAGATATCACGGATGGGGTGGTGGACGCGAAAGATGTCACGGATGCTGAAAACCATGAAGAGATTTTAAACTTTGATATAGAGCCTTGCGAAATAAGCGACTTTTCATAGTATCTACGGCGGCTTAGGCCGCCTTTTAGGCGATAGCCAGGAAGACATCATGAAAAAAGAGCTTCTCGAACAATTCACTAGAACCCATAAAGTAACGAATTACTTAGATTATCGAACCTATCTCAGTGATATGTATAGCTATCTAAAATCTAATTCAGGTAAATATAGCTATTTGCAAATGTCTGATGATTTTGGTTTCTCGCGAACAAATGTTCTTCACCTCATCATTAAGGGAAAACGGCCCTTAACGGAAAAGTCAGCCGAAAAAATTCTCTTCAACCTTCCCCTTGATGCCGCTGAGAAACGATACTTCAAACTGCTTGTTGCCTATCAAGCAGCAAAGGGAAATTCCGCGCGAGATAACCTTTTCGAAAAGCTCATGAAGATTAAATCAAAGAAACTAAGCTCTTCATTTGCAAATATACAATTAGACTTTTTTCAGGAATGGTATCACGTGGTCATTTATGAAATGTGCGCCATTGAACAAGTAGAGAAAAATCCTGAAATCATTTGTCACTTTCTAAAACCAAATATTCGCCCCGAGCAAGCAAGAAAAAGTCTCGAGTTATTAGAAAATCTAAATCTTATTGAAAAAACAGAAGAAGGTAACAACTGGAAACAAACCACCTCACATATTTCTACAGGGGATGAGATAGCTTCTTTGGCAGTTGTTAGTTACCATCAGAATATGATTGATTTGGGGAAATTATCCATCACTGAAGTCTCCGAGAACCTCCGTGATATCAGTTCCGTTTGTATGGCCATCCCCAGCACCATGGTGGGATCAATAAAAAACGAAATCAGCCAATTTCGTAAAAAAATTCTGGCCTTGACGGAAAGCAAGACTAAAAATGACGCTGAAGTATATCATATGAATATTCAGTTTTTTCCGTCAACTCATATGACTAAAAAGACAAAAGGAAAGTCATCCAAATGATTTATAAAATTCTAGTCTTACTCTTGATATTAAACAGTTGTGGAGTCGAGGTAGGCAACCCTCAACAGCCCACACCAGTGCCAGTTCCAAGCGGCCAACCCATCGAGGATTCAAACACTCTAGCGGCAATATCGGCTGACGGCATTAACGATATGAACCAGGCGATTGTCAATACCAACAACTCTCAGAGCTCAAGCTTTGCCTTAATCCAAGGTCCAGAAGCAACGACTTCTTGTACAGACAATGAGGCAGGAGCGACTCTTGAGTTTCGTATCTCCTCAGAAGGTGAGGTTGAAAGAGGGGTTATTGAACGCTTTAAACGCCTAGTTGCTTACAAATTTCAACGGGAAAACACCGTATCATACAGCTCTGAAGAGTCTACTATAATTTGCGGAACAACATCTAGAGTCAGAATTCCTTGGAATGACATCGAAACTTTATCCATCGATCGAAGCTTTTCTGGTGAAGATAGTAGAAAGAGGACAAGAATTGCTGATGGTAGTTTGATCAGCCAATCCTTGTCGATTCGCACGGGAACTCACCAGGTATCCATCACTAAGTCAGCTCAATCGGAAAGTGAAATCACGATCAACGAAAGTCACAAGTACTCTATCAACAAGTATTTCGAATTCTTGACTCAAGACACATCTGGAAGTATCGAAGTAAACGTGGCAACATCTGATGAACAACCTGTAGTCATCTCCAAGAGCAGAAATCTATCCGGTCTTCAAAATATTACCATTGTCTCGGGTCAAGTCACCCATACCTTCAATAATGGAGGTAGTTTGACCTTTGCCTATGCAAATTTCTCGTTTGATCCATCCAGCTGTGCACCAGACTCGGGTAGTTTGACAATCACTCATAACAGAGCTGACGATACTGTGAGAACCTACGAGGTCAACGTAGAGGCCAACCTCACGACGATCTCTATAGAGGGCGAGACCAAAATATTAGACTTAGATTCATGTAGCCTTGAGTAATCGGGGCACGACCAACATCACCAGACCAAAAATAACCAAAACTAGACTAGGGATAAATAGCAAAGCAATCATATCAAAAACAGAAAATGGTCTTAAAGGTTGATTCCCCATGATTGTCAAAACCCACTGCCGATCTTTAAAGCTTTTGATGCTCGCTTTTGTGAGACGTACTCTCATACCCAAAAGGTTTTCTTTAGGAATGTCTTTGGTATTAACCCGAAATAGGCGACCTACCCTAGTCTTAAATCGTTTTTTAATTCGTTTGGATTCGCTAACTAATTGCAATTCACCTACTATCGACTTTTTCTCTAGCTGATCAGCCGAGATTTTTAGATGAACACTGCCTGGGGTGGTTTGCCTTATATGATTAATTTTAATGACGCTGCTGTTGGATTTAATCTGCCTATCTTTTGTCGTAAGTGGTGAAATCGTTTTGGATTGGGCGAACAGTGATGCGAGAAAAATCGGAGTGAAGTAGATGAGGAGCTTAACCCCTCGATTCACCGATTCTGCTCGCCAATCGCGACTTAGAGCCATAAACTATTACCTTCTACCCAGAAGGTGGCTAGTCTAAAAGATCAGCTATGACCTCCCGGCGAAACGAGAAAATTGAATGGATATCCTTCCGGATAAAGGGTCCAAGTACCTGGTTACCCAGAGCTCCAAAGGGTATCTGGTAATACACGCAGTCGTGCATCATCGTACCCTTAGGTATTTTTTTAAAGGTATGGGTATGATGCCAAATTTTGTATGGTCCCTTCAACTGAAGATCAACAAAATGACTATTTTCTTTCCAATCAGCAATCAGAGTTTTCCATTTTATCGGTATGCCATGAATTCGTAACCTGTAGGTAATCAGCGTTCCTTCGGTAACCTTCTCATGGGAGATAGTTTCAATTTTAAACTTAAGAAGTGGCGGCGTTATTTTCTCCAGATTGTAGGGGTCTGAGAAGAAATCAAAGACTTTTTCCAATGGTTTATCGATGAACTGATCGGCTTCGAAGGACTCGCATGCCATCACTTCACCATTAGGGCCAATCTTTTTTTTACCAAAAAGCTGATCCAAAGCTAGACTGATTCTAGGGTAATCAAAGGAAAAGCCTAGTTCTTCCAACCTTGTCGGAATCACATTTTGTCCCTCAAGAACCAATTGGCTCATTTCGCCAAACATAAGTTTCAACGCAATAGAGGGAACCGGAAAGATTGCCGGACGCCCTAGTGCCTTGGCCAAAAGCTCTGTTAATGAACGATTTGTTTCAGGGTTTGGAGCCACACAATTAATGACTCCAGAATAAGCCTCGTTTGTGACGGATGTCTCAATAATTCTGACTAAATCATCGACGTGAATCCAACTGAAAGGCTGGTCTCCCCTCCCCACAACGCCACCAAGTCCCCATTGAAAGACAGGTTTGAGTTTATCGAGAACGCCACCATCGCGACCTAGGACCACACCGATGCGCAGTTGAACTAAGCGATCTGCCTTGCATTCGTCCGTCCATACCCTCTCCCAATCGCGCACAAGATCAGCAAGAAACCCTTTAGCCTGAGCCCCTTCTTCGTCGTGGGCGACAGAAGGATCGGTGGTGTAGATTCCAACAGCAGATGCACTAATAGCAAATTTTAGCTGCGACGTTTGGTGACTCTGGACTGTTTGAATCAATGCTCTTCCAAAATCGACTCTGGATTCAACTAGCTTTTTCTTGACCTCTTCGGTCCATCGTCCGCCACCAATATTTTCGCCTGCCAAGTTGATGAGCCCATCAAATTCGGTATCGGGCAGTCGCAGCTCAGAACTTGGATTCTTCCACTCCACGTAGTCCAACGGAAGATCGATACTTCGCTTCGCCTTGGCTGTGTTACGACACACAACTGTGATATCGTGACCGTCACCAAACAATTGATGGACTAGTTTTCGCCCGATAAAACCTGTTGCACCCGTAACAATGATTCGCACTTTAATCCCCTTACAAAGGTTAATCCAGATAATCCGATACGAGCTCGGTCGTGCCTCTAACCCAACGCTCATCGGCATTTACACAAGGAATCAGTAGTAGATCTTCACCACCAGCTGCCACAAAATCGTCCTTGGCCTCCATACCAATTTCCTCGATGGTCTCCAGGCAATCAGACACGAACGCAGGGCATAGAACAGCTAATCTTTTTTTACCCTTAGCGGCTAAATCTTCAATAAGATCAGTCGTGTATGGTTTTACCCATTCCGCCTTTCCAAGTCGCGATTGGAAGGCCATGCTCCAACCATTGTCGTCTAAGTTCAGTTCTTTAACCAATGCCTTTGTTGTGGCAACGCATTGGGCTCGGTAGCAATAACGGTTTTTACTATTGATCGTTTCGCAGCAGGTTTTACCGAGGCAGACCTCTGATGTCTTACGAAGGTGACTTTCAGGCAGGCCGTGATAGGAAAACAGGATGTGGTCTGCTTTAAACGAATCGATGAGTGGTTTGGCAATCGCAGCAGCAGGTTCGATGAACCGACGGTCTTCGTAGAAATCGGGAACGATCTGTACGGGCGGAACATTCCAGTATTGTTTCAGCTCAGCAAATACTTTCTCTACTGTGGAACCTGTCGTGGCAGCCGCGTACTGGGGGTAGAGAGGTACGATAACGATGTTTCCCGAACCCGTATCGAGTGTTTTTTTTATGACACTTTTGATACTTGGATTTCCATATCGCATGGCTAAAAAAACTTCTGCTCGATCTCCCAACTTAGCTTTGACCCCATCCCTCAACTTTTCTCCGTTCACCATGAGAGGGCTCCCCTCATTGGTCCAAACCTTGTTGTATGCCTTAGCAGACTTCTTCGGACGAAGCGGAAGTATGATACCGTGCACCAAAAGCCAGCGAAAAAGGAAAGGTAGATCAATGATGCGGGGGTCCATGAGGAACTCCTTAAGATACCTTCTTACCGAAGGCACGTCAGGTGCGTCTGGAGTCCCAAGGTTTACTAGAATGACAGTTTGTTTCGGCGGCATTTTGGATCCTTTTTTGTTCGAAAGTGTTTTACACCTGTTTCTTAGCAGGGGAAACTATGATAACGTTGCACATCATCTCTAACAACCCCCGGGAATATCTTGCTCGAAACCACTTTGCCTTATTCCGGACCTTTGAGCCTCCTATTAATTACCCTATTGGGCTACTTTTTAAGCCGGTTCCAATTCTCCAGTAAGCAATTGGCCTTGTTTTTGTCGCGGCTTCTGATTTGGGTCTGTTACCCCTCGCTCATTTTTCTCAGATTGACAGAAAATTTTACTAAGGAAAGATTTCTCACATCATGGAAGTTAATCTTGATCCCTCCGATTATTTTTTTAATAGGATATCTTGCCGGCAGAGTCATTCTTAAGGCCTATATTCACCAACATCCACGGACACAGCAAACCTTGGGATTCTTAGCTACAGTCCCTAATTACATATTCTTACCGGTAGCGATTGCTGCGGTTTTCTATAGCGAAAAGACCCAGGCAGCCTTAATCCTGGCTAGTATTGGAGCGGAATTGGCGCTTTGGGGGGCTGCGATTCCGATGATCAGACGGGGTAGAATTTTCGGTCGGCAACTGATCAACCCTCCGATTGTCGTCGCCTTAGTTTCCTTGGCTTTCATCGTCTTTGAAATTCCCACCCCTCATTTAGTGAAGGCTGCAGAAGACCAGATGGGGGCACTTGGTAAGGCGGCCATACCTGTATCATTCTTTCTATTGGGACATTATCTTGGCACTACTCCAATGATTAGTAGGTTTGGCGGACCTCATTGGGCCATTATTCTTATTCGACTTATCATCGTTCCGATTCTCAGCTTTTTCCCTATTTACCTCCTAACGGATCCCAATGAGGTGCGGCAGGTTATGCTCTTGGTGGCAACCATGCCGGCCGCCATTGCCTCTGTGGTGCTATGCTCTGTATACCAAGGTGATGTTAGAATTGCGGGAGGGCTAGTATTAGCCACCCAAGCCATTGGCTTAATAACCGTCCCCTTCTGGATGCTAATAGGTTATCCTTAGATGTTGAGGTTCATGTCGGTTTTTTGAATATTGGGGTAGTTCTAAATGAGAGCATCAAAAGTTGCCGGTTTTTCCATCTGTATTTGCCTACTATACACACCTAAACTTCTAGGCGACACGAAAGACAATACCGGTCCCTTGGAGGTCGAAAATTCAAGCACAAAGGAGCTTTTCACCCCCAAAACTGGTCCCAAAAAGAATCGAGGCGACGGTTGGAGGCCATTGCTATCCTTCTTTTTACCCGGCTTCGACCAACATGCAGCCGGTCAAAACGCTTACGGAATCGGCTACTCCGCACTTGCTATAGGGGCCATTCAGTGGTCGAGTATAGCTGCTGATAATGTTGAAAAGTTTGAAAAATCAGAACGATATTTGACTGCTACTGACGATGAAAAAGAAAATTACGAAAACCTTAAACCCATCTATCAAGAGAGGTCCATCGCATCACAGTTTTACACAGTTGCAGGTGGATTTAGCGCATATCACTCCTTTCGTACCTCAGTAGATACGCGTCGGCACCTAGGTGAGTACGAGTTTCTCCCCGATAATAGCGAAGCTGACTCCATTGGTGATATTCTCCTAGCACCTTTTGACTTTACCTTGCTTAAAGAACCAACAACATCTATTCCCCTACTAATCATTGCAGGCATAGCAGCCGGAGCCCTACAGAACCCAGGCGATGATTTCGAAAAAGACCCTTACACCACCACTGATGCTGTCAATACCGCAGTAATTTCTTTCAATGCTGGCACCAATGAAGAGGCGTTGTTCCGAGGTTGGTTGTTTCCCTATTTTACCGAACATACCGGTTCCGTATTTTGGGGTAACGTCAGCCAATCAGTCCTTTTTGCTGCCGCTCACTTGGGTCAAACAAGCGTTCCGATAGTCCAACTAACTCTTGGTTATTATTTCGGCTGGCTTACGGAAAGAAATAATTGGAGTATGCGGGAAGCAGTATTTATTCACGCTTGGTGGGATGTCTTTGCCCTCAGCATTCAGTACGGGATTAGAAAAAAGACCGAACCGATATGGCTACCACCTCTAAAAATCGTTTTCTGACGAACGAACGCAGTGCCCAGAGATGCTCTCTTTGGCGCGAGATCAAGGCGCGAGGATGACAAGCTCCGCAGCTTACAAAGGTAAGTGAGGAAGCTTTTCTGACGAAGGAACGCAGATATCGCGTCTAAGAGAGCATCTCTCAGAAGCTTTTGAAAATCCCTACTAAAGCTATAACCAACCAGAATGCCATAATAATACGCTTCAGCAGAGCTTTTTTACTGAACAAAATTAGGTGCTCCTACAGGTGTTTACATAAGTCAGCAGATCTTCTTCAATTTCCACCGTGATGAATGAGGTTAGCTCATCTGAAGTTGGAGTGGGATCAAATGCCCAAACGCCAAAAACTTGCTCTAAAACACCATCAACTTGAGGTGTTGTATCGGGAGTACTCACACGGGTCAAGACCTCTGACAACAGAGTTAACTGATCGGTATCATCGTTGTAAGAATAAGGCAAAATCCTCTGATCCATCCCAATTGAGCAACGAATATCGGTATCAGATTCGCTCGGCTCTAAAACGTCTTGCACTTGAATGATGGAATCTTCCCCATCGTCAAAAAAGGTAATTGTTCCAGATATTTTTGATTCAAACTCAGTGGCAACGAACACGCTATCGTCACTTGATCCACAGGCTGTCAAAGTCAGAAGTAGGCCAACAATTAGTGATCTAACCATTATTTCCTCAATAATATTAGGTTTATAAAGCTCTTATCGAGCACCTATACTATCGAGTCATAGCACATTAGGATAATTTATGAAACCGGTTTTTCGTTAAACAACCAACAAGACCAAAAACAAAAACCGCCTCCGAGGGGAGGCGGCTATCATCAGTAAATTGGGAGGTTTTAAGAAGCGGCTTCCTCAGGCTTAAAGTCACCCTCTGGCGCATCTTTTGGCGGAAGGGGTGGCTTTATGCGTGTATTACCTTCAGCTTGAGGTACCACGTCGTATCCGTGGGTATCGATCTCTGCTTCAACCGTCGTATCGCTGATAGCTTTCGTTGCTGCATAATCGATTTCGTAGACCCCCGATGTTTCGTTTTGTGCGAAGCACTGAATGGTAATCGAAGGACCTTCACCACTACCGTTATAGCGATCGTCTTTGTTAGGATCGGTATTCTGACCACCAAATGGATGCCAATGGCGAGTTGGAGTCAGAGCACTCACACCGGCACCACCGGTTCCCATCGTATCGCGAATACTCACAGATGCGGCACCAGAAGAACCACAACCAGAAAGTACACCTGTGGTTTCATCTTGAGCGATGTTAAAGACAAAACCGCGAGCAGGTTCGTTCAAGCGACCACCTGGATTCCGCCAGTAGCTAATGTTTCCTTCAGCTGTTTCTGAGTCGATATCGAACTGAACAAATTTAAACTGATTCGAGGTATCGTTTTCTGCTCCGTCGGGAATGATATCGTAATTGACGGTGCCGTTATCATTGAGCCCATCAAGTGTCTTTTCGATACTGGCAATCCTAACCTCTGAGCGATTACGCAAACTTCCGCTATCATCGATGACTTGCTCAAACTGCACGGACACGTAGTTAATCATGTTCTGTGTATTGTTGGGGTCAGATTGTAACTTTGGTGCGCTTGGAGCGCCACCGGTTTGTGATCGCGTTCGCTTGTAACTGATAATACCGCTACTCTCGCCATCCGTTGCGCCTGCCTGGTAAACAAGAACCATATCGACTCCACCGGCCGGCGTTGTAAATGCTAAGTGTGTTCGGTAAATGCCTTCGTCCAGGTTTTTCATTTTTGCTGTGGTAAACTGAATCCCAGTTGCCTTGTCAGCAAGATCAGTCAAGTAGTCTTTTTCCGCACCTGCTGCTGGTAGTTCTGTGTCTCCACCTGCTTGCTTTACAGCACAAAGCATACCTGCAACGGAGTCCAGTGCTCGATCGATATACTGAGTCGCATCGAGGACTTCCTGCCTAGCAAACGCCACCAAGCAGGCTTCACCATCAGTGTGCTTACCATCTGCGGTACCGCCAGAACCTGCTGGTCCGTTGTTGAACGGGTTCATATCGTTGTCGAACTCATAACAGGTCACAGATTCGGCTTTACGGTCAGAAAATATCTTAGTCGGGAAGCAATCAGCATCCGCTCCACCCTGAAGAACCTCGCGTCGCTCCGCAGCTTTTTCTTCGGGCAGCTTTTTTTCATCTGCTGACTTGTCAGTCGTTTCTTCCTCTTGCAAACCAAGGGCTGTCGACGCCGCGGTTTGAGGGAATACAGACAGAGCCAAGGTCGATGGGTAGGCAGCGGAAAGGGGGTTTTCCGTCAGAAGCTCTTCAGGATCAGGTGCTGCAGACCCTCCTCCTTCAGTCGTCGTTGTTGCCGCGTCATCGTCGCTCGAACCACAGGCCACCAAACTGCAAACTGATGCCACAGCCAGTGCCTTTCTCACCCTTTTCGAAAGGGATTTCTTAGATACCATGATTTATTTCCTCCAAATTCACTTCCAAACGGAACAGGTTCGTGATCGGACGGAGTCAAGAGAATCTTAGAAATCATAAAAAAATCAAAAAAAACTGGATTGTTACCGCGCCAGTTTTTTAACTAAGAGGATGGGAAAAGCGATTCGTGATTGCTCTTATTGCGAGCTACCCTGGTAGGAGAGACACAGTACCTGGGCCCACAGGCAATCCCAATAAAAATACCCAGACGTAGAACCAAATCGTCCACCCGATAAGAAAAGCTATAGAGTATGGGATCATGGTACTGATAATCGTACCAATACCTAACCGCTTATCGAATTTATGCGCAAAAGCTAATATCAGCCCAAAATATGACATCATGGGTGTGATAATGTTGGTAGTGGAATCTCCAATTCGATAGGCAGCCTGAATTAATTCGGGGCTGTACCCTAGCAGCATCAGCATTGGCACAAACACTGGAGCGGTAACAGCCCACTGGGCAGATGCCGAACCTAAAGAGAGGTTAATCAATCCACATAGTAAGATAAAAGGCACGAAGATACCAATTCCAGTGAGTCCTATACCCTGTAGGAATTCTGCACCTTTCACTGCTGTGATAAATCCTAAATTGGTCCACTTAAAGTACGCAATAAACTGGGCCGCAAAAAATACCAAGACGATGTAGAGTCCAAGATCTCGCATAGCTTTGCTCATTCCCTCTATCACATCGTCGGCAGACTTAAATGTCCCAACGATATATCCGTAAACTACCGACGGAACCAAAAAGAAAATAAACAGAAAAGCCACGATACCTTGAAGAAATGCAGAACGGATAATAGAGCCCGTTTTGGGATCGCGAAGAAATCCATCTTCAGGTATTAGGCATACAGCTACGACAGCAGCTAGTGCAATTACAGTCAAAAAGGCAAAGAGTAGTCCTTTGCGCTCTTCTCTGGTTGTCTCCCTTAGATACTCTTTTTCAGCACCTGGTTCGATACTACCAAAATTTGATTCATAAGTTCCTAGTCGGGGTTCGACGATTTTTTCTGTGATCCACCAACCCAATCCGGTGATAATGGCACAACTAGAAGACATAAAATAGAGATTGACCGCTGGATGAACTAAGTATTCTGGATCTATGAGACGAGCCGCTTCTTGTGTGATTCCCGCAAGTAGAGGATCGACGGTAGAAATAAGAATATTTGAGCTGTACCCTCCAGAGACACCAGCAAATACTGCTGCCATTCCCGCTAGGGGGTGCCTGCCTAGAGCTAGAAATATAAATCCACCCATGGGTATCATCACCACATAGCCCATTTCCGAGGCCACGTTTGACAAAACTCCCGTAAACACCAGTACTGGTGTTATGAACTTTCGAGGTGCTTTAAGTACTATCGATCGAATTGTGGTCGTCAGAAATCCTGAGGCTTCAGCAACACCAACCCCCAGCATCGCAACCAAAACGGTACCCAAAGGCGCAAAGTCGGTGAAATTTTTTACGCAAGAAAGGATCATCCACCGAATTCCCTCGGCGCTTAGCAGGTTCTTGGCAACGATAACTCCTTCAGCATTTCGTCCTTTAGCACCCTCTGGCCTAGGATCGATGACGGTTAAGTCGATCAATGAGCTTAGATAACTAATCAATACGACCCCCACACAAAATATGCCAAATAATGCTACTGGGTGGGGGAGCAAGTTACCGGCCCATTCAACGAACTGCAGAAAACGGGCGAAAAAGCTCGTCTTTTTAATTTTTTCCTGCGCCATTTTTACCTCTATTTCTGTGTTTGGCTAATGCTAGGCCCCCTTTTACCCTTTCGTGGATCAGCACAAAACTAAAAAAAGCCGCAGAGAAAAACTCTGCGGCTCGGAGGGAAATGTTTTGGACTCATACCTAAGTCACAATGTAAGGCTTAATAAGGCACCAAAAATTATTCGGCAGCCTTTTCGATACTTTCTTTGGCCTTATCCATAGACTTATTCAAATCTTCTTTTGCTTCTGAAGACTCTTCATCTATTTTTTCGGCAGCTTCTTCAACTTTTTCAGAAGCGTCTTCCAGCTTTTCTGCGGCCCCTTCTTTAAGGTCAGCAGCGGCTTGTTTCACATCTTCGATTTGAGAGTCAGCACTCTCGATCGCTTCGTCAGCCTTTTCCATAAGATCAGCTGATTTTTCTTCAGCAGGCGCTTCCAAAGATTCGCTGCTTAGTTCTTCTTTTTCAGGCGCACTGTCAGATTTAAATAGATCTTCACAACCGACAGTAACGAGAGATAGAGACGCAGACGCAAGGAGAGTCAACAACAGATTAGTTTTCATAACAGGTCCTCAAATAAAGTTTCAAATATTACCTAATCGACAGGATCAGATAGTCTGAGGGTATTACTAGAATATTTATGTGTGTCAGTCAAGCATAGTATTAATATACTATTCTTTCTCACTAGTTACGCCCAATAGAATCTGCGCCAAATTCAGCTAAAAAGTGGAAGAAATGGCCCCAAAGCCCTAAATTGTGGTCAATATTTGCCGATACGGTCACCATGCTTAGGTATTTGAAGGGAGTTTCAAAGACATGGCTCACAAAATTCTCTGTGTAGACGACAGCCCAACCATTATTTTATCGCTGAGGCAACCTCTAGAGGAGGCTGGCTTCGAAGTAATCTCGGCTTCTAACGGTCAAGAGGGAATCGAATTACTGAATAAACACTGGGACGTTAGTCTCATTTACCTTGACGTCAACATGCCCGTAATGGATGGGTTTGAGTTTTTGAAAAAAATTCGTGCGAATAAAACCACCTCGGGAATCAGGGTTGTTATGGTCACTACGGAGGGAAGCAAGGACTCCATCCTTAAAGCCAAAGACCTAGGAATCTCAGGTTGGCTAATCAAACCAGCGGTAGGTGATTCTATACTACAGGTGGCGGAGAAATTTTTAGGCAAACAATCAGCTTGATTGTATCGAATCTTTAAAGGGCAAAAAACCACTGAGCAGCTTCTGGGGCTGCTTTTTTTTAGCAAAAAATTAGGGTACCTGGAGACTCTACTTCATCTTCAAGTTTTTCAAACACTTCAGGAAAAAAGAAAGCAAATGTGAATTTTTCTTGATCTGACACTAAGCTACCGCACAGCTCCTCAATCAACTTATCCTCAAAATGTTCCATGTTGGTTCGATTTTCTCTGGTTTTTTCGATTAATGCCTCAAGCTTAGTTGCTTCATCGACCCTATGAGCCAGCATTTGGCGAAGAAGATCTGAGCCTTGCATCAGCACGATGACATTTCTTATATCCGCTTTGATTGTGGCTAAATCGAGCCTCATTTGCTTATCTATCGCCGACCATCGGGGTTCCTGGTCCACAGGAATTATACCAAGTATATTTTCTAAAAAGTCATAATGTTCCGTGGACAGCGCCTCTGAATCGATTTTTAGAAGCCCGGAATTTATTTTCTTCACCACTTCCATTTCGATGATCAGCTCAATCAATTCTCGGCTGGACTCCTCTACGAAAGGAATCAGCATAGACATTCTTTTTACTGGCCCAGAACAGGTTGTCAGAATTTCGAGAACGCTATTGTCACTGCAAGATGATTCATCAAATTCCAATAGTAATTGGCGTTTTGCCCTTTGGCATTTTTTAAGAACTTCAGACATTTTTTGTTCATGAGTTTTGCATCGGTGCTCAAATCCACAAAACTCTTTGGATAGAGATTGGTCGCCCATTTCCAGCTCGGTACCCAAATATGAAAATACCTGCCTAAAGTTGGCTAACCTCTGCTCGATCGAATCAAGAAGTTCTAGAAGACCAAGCCGCTGTGACGACTGAATATCCAGACCAAGTGAGATGATGCTCGTCCAAAACTCAATAAAGTTTATCTTAAACATAGCTTCAGAACGGTTGGCCTTGAACCACTCGCTGGAAAATTCTGGAGTTAATGGTTTGTCTATCCATTTTTTCGGTAATTGATGCTGAAGAAGCCCGTCTATGGCTAACCCATCAGAGCTGATTTGGTGAGAAATGATCTCAGGTAGTTTTTCGTGATTTCTGACAATAACAGGATCCGGGCTAGATTCTAGTGACAGAGTCGAGAAGCAAGGAATAAATACATTGTCAAAATCGTGCACTTCCCCAATTTTTGGGATCAACTTAAAAAACTGATAAATCGTCGACGGCATCTGGGTGAACCGAAAGCTTTTACCTGAATCACTGAGAAATTTATCAAAGTTCACAAGACCTATCCAACTCGCGGCTAGTAGTGAGGAACAGTCTAGGAGATTGTCTTCAGATAACAGTTCGGACATTTTTGAAAAATTCGTGGTATCGCTGATGACACCCATAATTTTTATGCGATCTTGGTATCCTATAACCCGGAAACGGGTCTTAAGTCGAACACTTTCATCTAAAAGTAGCTCTACTTCCTCAGGTTTATTTTGAGTTTTGACCTCTAGCTTTAAAATCTTTTCGACAGCATCCATCAGCTCCTTCGGAGCCAATGATTTAGGTAACCAGGAGTTAATATTCAAGTTTTTTGCATGTTTACGAAGCCTTGGAGAGTCTTCCGAACTCAGTATCACAAAAGGTATTGCCTTCCACTGATCTACAGAAAACACCTCTTCCGCTAATTCAAGGCCAGACATATTAGGCATATTACAATCAGCGAGGATTAAATCCACTTTCGCTCCACCCTTGAGGACCCTAAGAGCATCCACCCCATCCACGGCTAGCAGAACCACATATCCCTTTTTGCTTAAAACCAGTTCAAGCTGCTTGCGGAGAATTTTTGAATCGTCGACAACGAGAATCTGTACCAAAACTATGGCCTTATAAAAAGTTCCTACGCCACAACGTTGTCATCGGCTAACAATTCGCATTCTTTAAAATATTAAGGCCTAAGGGCAGCAAACTTGTTGATAGCTATCCTATTCCGTTGAATAGGCGTTTCCCTCTACTACCAACAAGTAAGGATCAACAATCCAGGTTTGAAGGATATACCTGTCTTGTTTTGGTGGTAATACCTCATGAGGGTAGTGGAGTGTGGGAGGAAAGAGCACAGCCGCACCCTGCTCAGGAGCGACTTTGATATCTTGTAGAGGGAAGTAAGTTTCTCCCCCATCGCTAACGCTATTCAAATAAAATAAGAGAGTTGCAAGCCTTACATGGCCACCGGCAACCTGTCCGTCGTCATGAAGGGCACAGATATCTCCTGGCTTATAACGCGCGAGCACGTAGCCATCGTCGAACCACTCAGTTCTGGAAAATTCCTCATAAGGTGGCGGGTAAGTAAAGTAGTCTCCAACGACGGAATGTGCGAACTCAGACACCTTTAGCAACGCCGAGCTCCAAGAGGATTTGTCAGACAAAAACAGAAATTCTCGGGTACTGTAGTCGGGCTGCGGATCAGACCTGACGTCCGCATCATCATTAAATTTTGCCATGAGGCGATCACAGAGCTCTTTGGGAAGCGCATTTTGAAAAATCTTAATATTTTGTGACAATTTTCCCTCTTAACTTAATGATAAAACTTGGCTAAATTAACTGCCTGCCCTAGTAAACCCCTAAAGTTATATCACAACTATCCGATTGAGGGCTTGTCGTAAAGGATTATGTTAAGAAAGACACAACCATGAGCTCAGCACCGGCGTTGAACGTTCTTCCTAAAGATGACCTAAAGGGACCTCTGGAGGCATTCTCCGAGAAGCACGGACTTTCGAAAAGAGAATCCGACGTCCTTACGCTCCTTGTCAATCGAGTTGTTAGTGCTGAAGGCATATCAGATTCCCTAGGAATCAGCCGCAATACCGTAAGGATTCACTTAAAAAACATAAACACCAAAGTTGGGACAACTTCCAAGTCGGAGTTGCTAGGGCATTTCATTGAATTCGTTATCGAGATGCAACATGCACCCAAGATCGAAACGAAAAAAGATCTTTTGATTCTTATTGCAGACGATGACGAATCTTATGTGACCCTACTAAGAAAGGCTGCCGAAAGTGCCATAGGAACAGAAGTCACATTTCAGCACGCTTCCGATGGACTTGAGATGCTCGATTATCTTGCGAAGTCCAAAACGGAGCCAGAAAATCACCCTAGACCTCAGATCATCCTGCTCGATCTCAATATGCCCAAACTCAACGGATTTCAGACACTCGAACGCTTGAAAACCGATCCACTGCTGAACGAAATCCCTGTGGTAGTTTTCACATCTTCCGGGACTAAAGCAGATATTTCTAATATCTACGCACTGGGCGGTAATTCCTACGTTACCAAGCCAGGTGGGTATCAAGAGCTTAAGCAAGTCATTCAAGGAATCGTCAGTTACTGGGGAAGAATCGGAGCGTTGCCATCTGAAAAAGGTGGGAAATAGACGTGATCAGCCCCTAGACGAGGCTGAACAACTGTCCGGGTAAATGAGACCTTAACGTTTTTCTACATCAGAGGCTTTAGCTTCCTTTTCGGACTCAACATCGGGCACTACGTCAAGAACCTCGGTTTCCACTATTTGGTTACTGGAAGTCCCACCAAAGAGATTAGTCCAAAAACTCTTAATAGCGTTTGCTTGCTGCCGACTTAGCTCGGGTGTGTTGGCCGTCTCAAACTGAGGGCCTTCGGCTGATATAGGTGCTTCCGTCGGGGCAAAACCAAGAGCGAGGCCAGAAAACAGCAAACTACTTGCGATAATTAATGATTTCATTGGGCACTCCTTTTTAAAGCGTAAAAAATAGCAGGCCGCCACCTGCGACTAGAATGACAATTTAACATAACTAAATTAGAATTTAAATTCTAAATTCTAAAAATCCTTTATAACGCTGTAATTTATACTTATTTTTTTGTTGCACGTCGTTTTCGGTTAGCTATTTATTGACGTTTATCTTGACAGAGTGATGGAAATACTCCATTCTCAGACCTATGAAAGAAGCACGCCAGGCGCGTAGTCGCGAAACACAAATAAAGCTCATCCAAGCTGCAGAGCAGATTCTCAAAGAATCAGGCTCGCAAAACTTTAAGGTAGAAGCTCTCACAGCCAAGGCCGGTTGCTCTACGGGTTCATTTTATAACCTCTTTAAAGATCGCAATGCTGTAATTGTTGCCGTCATGGACAGCATCAAAAAGCGAACTCAGGATGATATCCGCTCGTTGTTTGAAGCAGGCGCGTTCAACAATCCAACCAAAGACGAAATTTTGGCACTTATGGTGGATTTTTCAAAAAATGTTTACCACGAAAACGGGTCTATTTTTCGGATCTGTCAAAGCTTAAGCGATTCCATCCCCGAGCTTCGATGCGTCGGTAACGAAATGGTGGAACTGACCGTCAGTGTTCTGGCTCAACTTCCTTCCATGTCAGATGTCGACAAGGCAGATCTGCAATTTCTAACGCGAACGATCATTGCGACGTTTGATCATTATCTATTCTTTCTCGAAGAGGGACAAATGCCTTCAGAAAAACTGCGCAATCAGCTACTCCATTTGATGTGCGGCTACTTTAAATAGACTTTCCCAACTAAGAGCCACCAAACCTATTCCTAAGGCATAACAACCATTTTACCAACTGCGACTCCAGACTCCATGATGTCATGAATCTCTTTCAACTGATCAAGTCTGAATGTTTTGTAAATGGGCGGTGAAAGCTTTCCATCTTCCACCAATCGGATCACATCTGTTAGGGCTGATTCAGTCCATGATTTACTCGCATAGGTCGTCAAGTAAGTAGAAGAGTTCAAATCCGAAAATGGGGCAAAGTGATCTAACACCCACTGATTGCCCAAAATCCCGGTAAAACAACATATGCCACCTGGGACAAGAAGTTTCAGAGAATCACGTAAGCTCGACGTCCCAACTAGCTCCAAGACCTTGTTGTAAGATTGCCCCTTGCTAGCCAAATCGCCATCATCGACGATAGGTGTAGCACCCGCGGCAACGAGTACATCTTTTTTGGTATCAAAGCTTTTTTTTCGAATACTCGCTGTTACCTGAGCGCCCTTACTTTTTGCAAGGCCAATGGCAGCGAGACCCACAGATGAAGAACCTCCTCGAATGAGGATTTGGTCTCCCTCTTGGACTCGTAAACATTCAAATACGGATCCGTAAGCCGTTGCATACATCTCCGGTAAAGCACCAAGAGTTTTCCAATCTAGCGAGGTTTCTACTCTAGAAATAATTTTATCCGGAAGAAGTGCATATTCAGCGTACGACCCATCAAAGTCACGCCCCATTTCACCCATGTTGGCCACCACTTTAGTTCCTTCAGGGAGCTCTTCATTAAGGGAATCGACCACCAACCCAACGCACTCGATGCCTTGAATTCTTGGAAACATCACATCAGGAGAATGACCTTGACGGGTATACATTTCCGATCGATTGACTCCAGCCGCCATGACCTTTACTAAAGTCCAGCCAGATTTTGCCCTGGGTACTTCGACATGTTTGATCTCGATGACCTCGGGCCCACCAGCCTTTGTCGTCACAGCTGCTTTCATAGAATTGGGAATCAAACCATACCTCCTGCAAACAAAGTTCGTTATGTCCTCAGTCTACCTTCCGGTAGGTCTAAATAGGAATCTTTACAAAAGAGGTTAACACGATCTTTATTTTCCTTCTTCGGTTCTGCCCTAACATCAAAGAATCCCTTTTAAAAATAGAAGAACCATCAGCTTATGCCGGAACACTCAAGTCACCATTACCAGTCTCAAACAATTGGGGCTTTTGGGAAGAGAATCAACCTTAACGTTCTTATTGAGGAGTTAGTGAGATGTAATTGCTACCGAACAGAAAAAGCCCGCTTTTTACTAATTAGTACTTGCCAAATCTGCATATAATAACTATTATACGTATATATTTGCCTATTATGCTACTAAGATGCATATTATGCAGGAGTTAGGAAACATGGATCAATACATTCTGAAAATATCTGGGCACGATGAGGCTGAATTCGCCAAAGAAATCTGCGAAGAAATGGCTGTAAGCGCTCAAAAAAGAGGGACCGGCATCGCGCGACGTTCTGTGGATTATATTTATAAGAAGCTAGAATCAGGCCAAGCCTTTGTAGCGATAGATCGCCACGCCTTGCAGATTGCTGGTTTTTGTTACATCGAGATTTGGAATGATGGCGCTTATATAGCGAATTCAGGATTGCTCATATTTCCAAACCATCGAGGAAAAGGGCTTGCAAGCCGCCTGAAAGCATTCGCGTTTCAAAAATCCACGGAGACATTCCCTGACGCCAAGCTTTTTGGGCTTACGACAAGTGCTGCCGTCATGGAAATCAACTCCGATTTGGGTTACCGCCCAGTACCTTATGATCGATTGACCAATGACAAGGCATTTTGGAATGACTGTCGAAGCTGCGTAAATTTCAACGTCCTGCAAAATAAGCAATGCCGTAACTGTTTATGCACAGCAATGCTATACGACCCAAACAAGAAACATAAATCCATCAAGAAGGAAGAAACCTCATGATCAAAGTTGCTGTAGTCGGTGGAGCTGGATATATAGGTGGCGAGTTGATCAGGCTCCTTATCGCCCACCCTCAGGTAAAACTAACCCAAATCATCAGTCAGTCCCAGGAGGGTAAGGCTCTATCCGAGGTTCATCCTGACCTGTTACATAGTAAGGATCAGATTTTCGAAAAGGACCTAGACCCGACCCGTGCCGACGCTATTTTTCTCGCTCAACCCCACGGAGCCGCTCAAAAACTATTGGAGAGTCTCGAGCTTTCTGATGATTCTTTAATTATAGATTTGAGTCACGATCATCGTTGGCAGCAAGGATGGACGTATGGGCTTCCCGAGTTTTTTAAAGAGCCGATCTTGCAATCGAAGCGAATCGCAAATCCAGGCTGTTTTGCTACCGCAATTCAATTGGGTCTGCTTCCATTAGCAAAGACTAACTCATTGACAAATCGAGCTTACATAACAGCTGTTACGGGTTCAACGGGTGCTGGACAAAGCCCTACTGCCACCTCGCATTTTAGCTGGAGGCACAACAATCTATCGATATACAAATCCTATTCTCATCAGCACGAATCAGAAATCCTATCTAGTATCCATCAAGTCCAAGAAACTAAATGGAATCAGATCTCTTTTGTACCTATGAGAGGGTGTTTTACTCGCGGGATTCTCGCATCAATTCAAATAACTAACCCGAAGGCTGATAAAAACCAAATCATCGAAGGATTTCTAGAGGCCTATGATACCTCACCATTTGTCGCCATTACTGAGACATCACCCCATATAAAACAGGTATCCAATACCAACAATGTTGCGATTTCAGTGGATTGCTTCGAACAAGATATTCATATCGTGGTGGCTATTGATAACCTACTTAAAGGTGCAGCGGGTACAGCTATTCAGAATTTTAATATTATCAATCATTTGCCCGAAGATTTGGGCTTACAACTCAAACCAACCGTGTATTAGAGGACCATTATGTTAGCGCCAGTTTACGGAAAACTCGACTTACAGTTAGAATCTGCCAAAGACTCTTATATTAAAACTCGCGATGGTCGCCGTATTCTGGATTTTTATGGAGGACATGGCGTGATTTCGCTAGGCCACGGTCATCCACAATTCGTCTCCGAACTCAAAGACCAGCTAGATTCATTACTATATTACTCCAATGCAGTTCATTTGCCTTGGCAGGATGAATTAGCTTCGAGGATCAACAGCCTTGCAGAAACCCCCGGATATAGCCTCTTTTTGTGTAATTCTGGAGCAGAAGCAGTGGAAAACGGGCTAAAAGTTGCCGCTTTTAACAACAATCGAAAAAAGATAGTTGCCATGAAGCACGCTTTTCATGGAAGAACTTCTCTGGCACTCCAATGCACAGACAACCCCAGGTTGCGGACCACTCTCAATCAGGGCATTGAGGTCGTGTTCGTGGAGATGAATAACCCTGAGGCAGCTAGTGAGGCAATAACCGACGAGGTTGCTGCTGTAATCATTGAGGGTATCCAGGGAGTAGCAGGAGTATTCGAAGCCGATGCATCTTACTGGCAACTGTTACGTAAGCTATGTGATGACCACGGAGTATGTCTCATAGCCGACGAGATTCAGGCTGGATTCGGACGTAGCGGTGATTTTTTTTCCTTCCAGGAATCTGCCATCCATCCCGATATCGTTTGTATGGCAAAGGGTATGGGCAATGGAGTAGCCATCGGTGGCATCACAGTCAGCCCAAAACTATCACTTCAAAAAGGACAACTTGGAACCACTTTCGGTGGCAACCCGTTGGCCGCCAGGGCAGCCCTAACCGTGACAAAAATCATTGAGGAAGACCGATTGGTACAAAACGCCAAAACAAAGGGACAAAACTTAGCCGCTCACATAACGAGTCTTCCCGGGGTAAAAGCGGTCCGAGGACGCGGCCTGATGATTGGGATAGCACTAGATAATATACCGGCAGTTCACGTACGCGACTACCTGCTTAACGAGCATCAGATTATCTGCGGAACCGCACAAGCAGCAGATACGCTGCGACTTTTGCCAGCACTTTCCGTCACAAGTGAGGAATGTGCCGTATTTATCGAGGCTATGACTGATGCGCTATCTGTGCTCTCAAACAAGAAACATGGCTAAGGAGACCGAAATGAATAGCAATCTACCTCACTTCACTGATAGCAAGAGTTTCTCATTGGACGATTTAGTCGCCAGGACTCATAATTTTCACGAGTCACCTTACTCGATGGAGACGTTAGGGCACAGAAAAACGCTGGGACTACTGTTCTTTAACCCAAGCCTCCGTACAAGAATTAGCACACAGAAAGCCGCCCAAAACCTTGGCTTAAATGTAATGGTTATGAATTTTAATGATGAAGGCTGGCAGCTCGAATACGAGGACGGAGTCATCATGGATGGAGGCACCAGCGAGCATATCAAAGAAGCAGCATCAGTACTCGGCTCCTACTGCGATATCGTTGGGGTAAGAAGCTTTGCAAAGCTTAAAGATCAGGAGTCAGATTCTGCTGAAACGGTTCTCCAAGGGTTTATCAATCATGCCGGTGTTCCTATTGTCAGTTTAGAATCCTGCCTGCGGCACCCACTTCAGTCTTTGGCCGATATTTCCCTCATTAAAGCTTATGAAACGAAATCAAATCCCAAGATCGTACTAACATGGGCTCCGCACGTAAAACCCCTACCCCAAGCAGTGGCAAACTCCTTTGCAGAATGGTGTACCACTGCTGGCTATGAGATTACGATTGCAAATCCAGAGGGGTATGATTTGGATCCACAATTTACTCAAGGACATAAGATCACCCACAATCAGAACCAAGCCTTAGAGGGAGCGGACTATGTATATGCTAAGAATTGGTCGAGTCTAAGTCCCTATGGCTCCGTCTCCAGTATGTTTAGCGACTGGACCATCACAAAAAATAAATTGGAGCTTACCTCAGAGGGGAAATTTATGCATTGCCTACCAGTGAGGCGTAACCTCGTTGTGAGTGACGAGGTTCTAGATAGCCGACAATCTTTGGTTCAAGAGCAGGCGAAAATGAGAGAGTATGCGGCGCAAGCTGTACTTTCAAAAATACTGGAGCAAAGTCTATGAACACGATTCAGATTTGGAAGTTGGGTGGCAAGATTCTCGAGGACGCCAGCACCTTAGATGAGCTTCTCAAGAAAGTGTCCGATTCTAAGGATCCTATTATCCTCGTACACGGAGGTGGTATCATCGCGAACCAACTTGCCGCAAAGCTCGGAGAACCGGTAGTGATGCATCAAGGTCGACGTATTACGACGCCAGGAATGTTAGAAATCGCAATTATGAGTTATGCGGGCAAGATCAACAAATCGATCAGCACTGCCTTGTCAAGTATGGGACGTCCTTCACTAGGGCTTTGCGGTGGTGACCTCAACATCATCACCGGCCACAAACGGGTTGCGGCTGACGTGGATTTTGGAATGGTAGGTGATATTGACAACGTCAACATAACCCCACTCACTCAGGCACTAGACATGGGATGGGTACCGGTTATCGCACCACTCATTGGTGATGGTGAGGGCGGGTTGCTCAATACCAATGCTGATACCATTGCTTGCCGCCTAGGGACTGAATTGCAAATGGCTGGTTTTGCAACTCAAATTTGCCTTACCATGGATCTAGAGGGGGTTCGCATGGTGCCTTCAGATGAGAGCACTCTAGTCCCCAAAATCGACCGCGACCGCTATGACGATATGAAAAAGGCCCAAATCGTATCTGGTGGCATGTTACCCAAACTAGACATGGCCTTTTCAGCCAAGACCATGGGAGTTTCTAGGGTATTTATCTGCCACCCAAAAGCCCTATCTACAGACACGAGTCTTTTGCCCAAGCCTGCCACAGAAATCATTTAGGGCCTTCATGAATGTCGTTGGCTTAAGTGGCTATCCTTGATACATACGTATCAGGAGGCCAAATATGGGTATTTCACAAGAACTATTGCAAAAAGTTAAACTTTCCGTATCGAACATCGATGCCATTAAAGCGGCTGAGCAGGCATTTCAAGGGTCTTTGACCGTCATAGACATTCGTGAGCAGAGTGAACTCAGCGGCGGGACTGTTAAAGATGCGATCCATATTCCGAGAGGCTTCCTAGAACTTAAAATTGAATCGATAGCCCCCTCTCAATCGGAACGCTTGGCCATTTACTGCGCTGGCGGCACTCGATCCCTCTTAGCCGCAAAAGCCCTGCAGGATATGGGTTACCAAAATGTCGTCTCAATTGAAGGTGGCTTCAAAGCATGGAAAGACGCTGGACTTCCCATCGACTACCCGAAAACCCTGACCCAGGATTTTGAGGAGCGGTATGCAAGGCATCTTACCTTGCAAGACATTGGGGAAACGGGCCAGCTAACGTTGTCTCAATCAAAAGTCCTAGTCATCGGTGCTGGAGGCCTCGGCAGTCCCGTGTTGAGTTATCTCGCAGCAGCAGGCGTGGGAACCATCGGTATATTTGATCACGATACGATAGATCGCAGCAATCTTCAGAGGCAAACTATTCATCGCGACTATGAGGTCGGTTATGCCAAGGTTCTTTCGGCAGAGAGGTTCATTCGGGAGTTGAATCCTAACGTTAAAGTTGTGTCTTATCAACAAAGGCTTTCAGAGCAGCATGCATCCATCGTTCAGGAATATGATGCTGTGGTAGATTGCACAGATAACTTCGCCACACGCTTTCTTATTAGTAAGATGTGTTCAGACTCAGGTACACCTCATGTTCATGGCGCTGTATTTCGTTTCGAAGGGGAGTGCGCCGTATTTAGTGAATCTGAGGAGACAGCATGCTACCGTTGTTTGCACCGAGATGAACCTTCAAAAGAAGAGTCCCCATCCTGTTCGGAAGCTGGCGTCTTAGGTGTCCTACCCGGAATCATCGGCTCTATTCAAGCCTTGGAAACTATTAAACTATTGTTAGGTTTACCTCGAGGGAATCAAACCCTTAACCTATTCGATGGTAAATCTCTGCGCTGGACTAAAATTCAATTAAACAAGGACCCAGATTGCCCAAACTGCGGTTCTAAAAAACTTTAATCCTTAGTAAAGGACCCTGGTCTACCTATAAAGGCTCTCAACAACGCTTTGTGGAGTACATGCAATAGGCTGTATTTTTTCAGTATTTAGGTTGCATGAGCACAAAAAAACCAGGAACTCTTCCCATTGTGAAAATTTGTGATAATATCCTTTAACAAGCTCGCGCTATTTTCCGAAACGTCGTACACCAAAGAAAAAAAGTGAGGATTTTATGTCAAGCAAACGCCTGAATCAGGCTTATGGTTCCCGAAAACTTCATAGCCTAAATAGCGACACCATAACGTTTTTAGTCGATGCCTTGCAAAAAGGCGACAGACAAAGCTGTCGAGGCAGAATAGCTGTGGATCTCGACATCAACGATGCGCTTGCAGAAGTCAGCCTCAAACATTTAGAATCAGTGGTATCGAAAAAAGACTTTAACACTCAGTCTATCAGCCAGCAGCTTAAGGTGTCCGAATCCGTTTCCACTGAAACCTACCAGAAAATACTAGGGGAAATTTTCGGAATTCACGGTAGGGCAGCGGCAACGATTATCAAAAAAACAAAGGCAAAGTAGGCATTTATCTCCCCCCACGAGTAGAACTCCTCGATTTCCCTCTTGTTGCCGACAATTGATTCAGTTAAGTTTACCGATTTACAGGTGACCTAGCGCTATGCTGTACATCTTATCGGCCTATCACGCTCAAAGTCATAAATATTGGGTTCAGCGCATTCAAAAGTATGTGCCAGAAAACATTCTCTTTGAACTAAGCCCGCGCTATTTCAACTGGAGATTTCAAGGTAACGCCTTGATTTTTCAAGACCTACTAAAAGACACCCTCGTCGGGAGCAGAGACTGTATACTGGCAACTTCCATGGTTAACCTTGCCACTCTCGTGGGCCTAAAAAGCCAAATGGCCGACGCCCACTTATGCCTATACTTTCATGAAAATCAGTTTCAGTACCCTATTAATAATAACATTCAAGGGTCCGTGGAGAGAAAACTAACCTCCCTTTATAGTGCGCTAGCCGCTCATTCGATCGCGTTTAACAGCCATTACAATAAGTCTTCCTTTCTTGAGGGACTAGAGTTATTCCTTAAAAAACTACCCGAAAAAATACCTGGAGATCCTGTAACGACAATTGAAAATAAGTCCCAAGTGATACCAGTTCCCATCCGTCGGGCCCAAAAAGTTTTGCCTGATTGGAAAACCAATAGCACCAAACTTCGTATCGTGTGGAATCACAGATGGGAATATGACAAAGATCCTGAAGCTCTCTACTGGATTGTGAAAGGACTTCATGATGCAAACTTTGAGTTTTCCATTTCTATCCTTGGTCAGAGGTTTCGAGAAAGTCCTGAAGGGTTCTCTAGGATTCTTAGTGAGTTTCCTCAAAGGATAAGTGCATTCGGCTTTATTGAAGATCATCAGGAATACCAATCCCACTTAAAAACTGCGGATATCGTCCTATCTACAGCCAACCACGAGTTTCAAGGACTCGCTCTCCAGGAAGCTGTTTGCTTAGGACTTCTTCCCATTGCACCATCGGGCCTTGCCTATGAAGAATACCTTCCAAAATGTTATATTTACCAGAATCACACAGACCCCAGGAAGAAATCCCAAAACGCTATTCAATTAATAGAAGGTATCGCTAGATCCCGGATACAACGCAAACCGATAGATTTGGTGGGTTATGGAGAAGATAAGCTAAGAAATCAGTATCTTAAATGGTTGAGAATTGATGATTAATAGTTAAAGACTCCATTCTTGCAGCGTCAAAACATTCAGATTAAAGGCTAGTGATTCGCCACGATGAGTATATTTTTGGGCAGAGTAGGACCGAGTAAATCAGCCTAGTTACCAAAAGTTGCTGGATAAATACCAATTATAGACAATACGAATAATTTATCTTAGAGTTCGTCAGATTTCTTTCTAACTCTAAACACGGATTTGCATTTATGATTAGATTTGCTTTACTCAAATGTTGTCTTTTTGCACTCGCATCATACGCCATGGCAACCCCAAAAGCCATGGACCGAAACACCAGGGATATTACAGACGAGATCATCTATTTTTTGATGACAGATCGTTTTGAAAATGGTGACCCGTCCAACGACAAAGGACTAACCGAAGAGCAGAGAAAAAACCCTAACCTAGATGACCCTATGGTTCACGGTTTTCTTCCTAGCAATCATGGCTTTTTTCATGGAGGCGATCTAAAAGGACTTATTAAAAGGCTACCATATATAAAGAATTTGGGAGCAACAGCTATTTGGCTCACTCCCGTGCAGAAAAATCAAGCAGTACAGGGAGGCGGGTCAATAGAAAACTCCTCCGCTGGTTATCATGGCTATTGGATTACAGATTTTACCACTATTGATCCTCACCTGGGTACGGAAGAGGAGTTTAAATCTTTCGTTCAAGAAGCCCATAAGCTTGGTTTAAAGGTATTTATTGATGTTATAGTTAACCACACGGCAGATGTGATTCGTTATAAGGAATGCCTAGACTGCAGTTATCGAAGCGTCAAAGACTATCCCTACTCCAACGACAAAATCAATCCAGGCTTTGATATCAATGATCACTCTATTGAGAATTTTGCAAAGCTGACTAACCCAAACTACGCGTACACACCAGTTGTGAATTCGAGTCAGGTTGCTATTAAAAAGCCCGCTTGGCTCAATGATGTTTTGTACTATCACAACAGAGGTAATTCTACATTTTCAGGAGAAAACGCTGTTCTTGGAGATTTCTTCGGCCTGGATGATTTATTCACTGAACACCCTAAAGTCGTCGATGGTATGATTGATATCTATAAGGAATGGATCAGTAAGTATCGTATCGATGGGTTTCGCATTGATACTGTAAAACATGTTAACATTGAGTTTTGGCAAAAATTTGTACCTGCGATTCAAGCTCATGCAAAAAAAGAAGGCATTAAAAACTTTTTCATGTTCGGAGAAGTCTTTAGTGGCAATCCTCAGGTTTTAAATAAGTATATAAAAGATGGTAAATTGGATTCTGTTCTAGACTTTGCTGGACAAGGCGCTATTAGAGATGTCATTGCGAAATATACCGATAAAAACAAACTAGACATCGTTTATGAGGCGGATGATCTCTACAGGGAGACGCAAAACCCAAATAGACTCGTTACCTTCATTAGTAACCATGACATTGGCAGATTTGGATATTTCCTCAATGATGCCTGGGACAATAAAAAGTCTAATGAGATCAAAACAAAGCTATCAATTCTCGCTCATGCTTACTTGATTTTTTCTAGGGGTGTTCCTGTCATATACTATGGCGACGAGCAAGGCTTTACTGGGGATGGGGGTGATAAAGATGCACGAGAGTCCATGTTCCCAAGTATCGTAGATTCCTATAACGATAATAATTTACTAGGAACGAAGAAAACAACGAAAGACAATAATTTCGACGAAAACCACCAAATTTTCCGTGCCATAAGACAGTTTTCCGATATCTACAAACAACATCGAACCCTTAGATCCGGGACACAACACAATCTAAAAACCCTTGATCAAGAACTTTTTGGTTTTCGTAGGATAAACCAGTCGTCAGGAGAGGCTTATTACGTTGTTTTTAATCGCTCGAACCAGCCAAAGGTTTTCAATAACAGTGGCATAGCTTCCCACTTGCTATATCCAAACAAATCAGCAGCAGCAAAAAGTATTAAAGTACCGCCCCTGAGTTTTATCATCGCCAAGGGCAGCAGCAAAGCTCTACAGAGTCAGACTATTCCTAAAAATACAACTATTGGCAGCGACGAGACTGAAAAGGTCTCTGGATTCTTCCCGTTCGAGGTCAAGGTTCCTGGCGAAAAATTGGTAACTGTTGATTTTTATAGGGAAATCGACTACGAGTATGTGCATCAGTTTCGTGATAGCAACCGTCCATTCATAAAATACATCGATACCGCTAAACTTGAAAATGGTGATGATATTCACCTCAAGGCGATCGTATCGACCATAAGTGGCAAGACCAAGGAGTTTAAAAAATCATTTGTGGTCAGTCGCGCACGACCGAACTTGAGATTCACTTATGAAAATGGGAACAAAAGGAATAGTTATTCTTATGTGGAGTCAACTGGCAAAACCATTGTCGCCCGACCGCTCGATGACCAATCCTCATTTGAACTGACCTGGCCTGCAGACGTGGACGGGATCTTTATCAGCTACTCGAGTACAAAGCCTGGAAAGGCCTCTGAATTCGATATGCCAGTCTATATTGATTATAAAACTCAACTAGCTCCCATTGTGAGCGGTAAGCCCAAAAATGGCTTCTATGACGTCTACATAACAAATGAGGGTAAAGTATCTGGGAAAAAGCAATTCACGGGTGGTCAGAAACCCGTTACGATTTCCGATAGTTCGAAAAAGGCCCCATTTGCGTCCACGGATATATTTCTTCGCGGCGGAATGAACTCGTGGAATGCAGACAATAAAATGACTTACGGGGGTAACCACACCTTTATCACAAGGGCGGACTTGATAGCCGGTACTGTTGAATTTAAGTTCGCAGATAAGGATTGGACTGCTAAAACAAATATGGGTACTCCCGTATCAGCCGAAGGATTGGCGCGGTTTGCTGGCAGTCAAAACTTAAAGATTGACATTGAAAAAAAGGATGCTGGAATGCATCAATTTGAACTAGTTGCCGTTCCCGGAACGAAGGCCGGTCTGAAGATCTTCTTTAAGGTTTCTAAACTCTAACAGATTCCCACAAAAATCAGTTTGCATAGTCTCAAAAAAAGTTTCGAGACTGTGCAATTCTATCTAAATTTCCGCTTATATCAGTATTTCGACGCAAAACCCTACCGCAATTCTCAGAATAGATATATTCACATTTTTCTAACTAAGACTTTATTGAGTTCGGTGGACGACTGCCCTATCCTCGACAAAAATTATTTATTGGGAGATTGACGAAATGAAGCCTCTATCGGGAATCCTTGCGACTGCTTGCCTTATGGCGACAACTGGTTTATCAGCGGCCGACTGCCCTTCAGAAATCAATTATTGGCCATACGAAACCACAACCGGAAATGATGAGATTTCCGCCTTGTTTTTTGCCGACCTACATCTCGAGCGCAACTGCAATTTATTACGAGGTGAGGTTCATGCAGGAGCCGTAGCCGACTTTCGTGGTATTAGCATCGAAGCTGTGGATGCTATCGCAGAAGTAGCTCTCAAGGACAGACGAACCTTCTCAGTAGAGACTATTGTCACTGTCGTTGGCATGGTAGTTCAAGAATTCAAATATGAAGAGATCGCTGAAATCGGCTATTCCGATAGTTTTGACTTCCCGATATCCATGAGCCAAGAAGAAATTGTTATGGTTGGTCCTGTCCCAGTTAGTGTGGAATATGGAATCGTTGGCGAAGCTGGGCTAAATTATGATGCCACGTTACAAATCGGAGCTCTCGATGTTGGAGCCAATCCTTATGTAGATACTAGTGTATTTGCAAATGGTGGTATTGATGTTGGATTTGCATCAGTGAAGGCCAGCGGTGAGATGACCATGGTGAATGATAGTTTCGATGCTCGTCTCAACCTGGCAATCGATCAAGTTAACTTCGACAAGCTCGTCTTTACGGCAAATGCTACAAACGAATTCGAAGCTTTAGATGGAAGAATATCTGTTTTTGCTGAAGCAAGCGTTGCTGGTTTTAGCCGAGAATATGAGACTGATTTGTTCAATTGGGATGGATATAGCCGCACGGACAACGCTTTCGATATTGAAGTTGATGTACCGCTAAACCTCTAGTTAAGACCTATAATCTCCTCCTCTCAGCATGAGGGGAGGAGCATCGGAAGACTCTATGAAAAAAGCCCTGATCCTTACTATCCCAACAAGTCTTGTTATTATTCTTTTTCTGTATGCTAATTACGATTCATCTCATCCATCCAACAAGACTCTGAGCAAATCGAAACCAAACCAAGAATCAGAGTTTTGCTCGTATAATCGCGTGGAAACTAACTCGATTGATTATACGAGCAACGGTGTTCTAAAAGTTAACTCCAACAATTCCAGTACTGACTATTTCATCAAGGCATCAGGCGAACTGCAACGGACGTGTCTCGAATCAAGCAAAGGCCGCATTTATCATTATTCACTGACTCTATCGGAAATAGAAAGTAATCATCTCGGGTCTCAAGATAACATTGAGCTTATGATGGAACAGTTGAAAAACGGAGTTTTTTCTCTTACGCTCCCTGACGATCATAGCATCATGCACCATCAAAAAATTTCTGAGTCAGCGGTTAACATCATCCGAGATGTTGTCAGAATCTTTGTTCACTGCAACCCAAACTCCCCTGTGGACTCTAATTGGGAATGTACGGAAAACTCGCAAGATCAGGCCTATGTTGCTAGCTACGAAAGTCGCAAACCAACTGTTCGAAAATCGTATAGCTTGGCCGACATCACCAACACAAACAACTCCATCGTTATACTCCATAAGCTGCCCATGTTTTCATCGTCGATTCTTACGAAGACACAACTTACTAAAGCAGGTTCGTACAACTATCAAGGTCAAATCATAATTGAGACAAAACGAAAGGCAGATCAGGATCTATCAGCCGAATCCATCGCTAGGTATCTTGATAATTTCGCCAAATCAAAAAAGTTTGTTAGCCGTACGGGACAAAATCAGGGTGCCGAAAACTCTGAAACAGCTAAGGTGATACTTGGCTCGAATAGTTTTGAAGATTTGTCTACATCAGAGGAAGACCAAGGTAGTCGATTTCAGAAGATGCGTTCTTGGGTCACGCTTAACAAAGAGCGATTGGAAGCCATATCAGAGTTCGTTTCCGACGATGAACTCTCAAAGACCGATAAACTGTGGATCCAGGCTCTTAGCCAAAATGCTTCGTATGAGGCCCTATCGACCCAACTTGACATAATAAAGCAGTTAAGCGAGGAGGGTGATAAGATCTTTGGTCAAACTGCATTAGGAATGGCGCGAGCATCAACGCCCGAGATCATCGACTATCTGAAACATCAGAAGGAGAATGGTAAAACAAGCTCTATCAAAAATAATGCCGTGTACAGCCTCGGAATGATTGCAGCACGAACCAACAGCAACGAAGTATTAGAATACCTAATAAGCCTACTCTATGCTGCGCAAACCGACAAAGATATCGCAGTGATTCTTAGGGCTCTTGGTAATACAGGACATCCTGGAATAGCCACCCATATCAAACCTTATTACGCTCACGACAACGATGATGTGCGAGAAGCCGCTCTGTTTGCAAGCCGTTTCCTTCCACAGACGTTTCCGACTCTTTCTCAATTTCTCAGTGATCCCAGGTTTTCCTCAAGCCTTGCTGCGGCTAGGGCGCTACAGTTCTTTGAACTGACAGAAGCCCAGACTTTAGCAATCCTGAACGAGTGGCCCCAATTGGGTACCATTCAAGTGAAATCCATCCTCGTCAAGGGCATTGGGAAAAGCTACAAAAGCTATAAATCTCGTCGTGTCAGAGATAAGATAGAGGACACCATACACCGTGAGAGCGCCTCTAATCTGAAGAGATCTCTCAGCAATATCATCGAATCGCATTAGCTGAATTTACTTAGTTCGTACTCTTTGCAATGAAACTGTGCTAACCTTGATTACTAAACGATTACTTATATGGTCAACATCATAAGGAGAGTACATTATGTTTGTAAGTCTGCTTCGCACGGTTTTCCTGTCCTCTTGCCTTATTTTACCAGCGCTATCGATGGGGGCGAATACACCGATTCCAGTGGGAGACAAACCCGCTATCTTCAAGGGTGAGGAGCTTAACCAACCACATAATACCGATAAGTTCTATGCATACGCAAACAGCAAAAACTTTTCTAGATGGGTATTTAGTCCATGGGCAGAGACTAAATCTATAAACGGAAAAGTCACGCTGACTCCGACAGAAGACGCTAAAAAACGCTCTGTTTTAATCTCCGAGTTGAGTTTTGCAAGCGATCACTTAAATCCTCAAAAAAACTATCGCGTCATCTTCGAAAACAACTATGAATGCCTTCACAGCAATCTAGAATCCAAAGGTAGCTGTCGGCTTAAGCTCATGGTACGTTGCTACGGAAAAACCGCCAAAGCAGAGTGGGGAACGACTTTTGAAAAAGTCAGCGACTTCAAGGTTAAGGACTCTGGAAAAGTTAGTTTGGCCGAAGTGAGCTTGCCAGGCGAGAAGTGCCGCGAGGGCATTCATGTTTCGTCTGAAGGCAGCTTACTTCCCAATACGAGTACGACATATGCATTCAAGGATATGCGCATAGGCCTTAAGGAGCTCTGAGAGTCATCCACTAAAGCAACACACAATTTGCTCAACGCTAAACACGCACCCTTTAGATCATGACATTTTCCCAGTTTGCTAGGCAGACTGGGTTAGTCCTACCGTCTCTCTAGTTAGCTCCTGAATCAGGTTCCAGTCTTTTTGGGTTACAGCCTCTTTTGGCACAACCCAAGAACCGCCAACACAAAGAATGTTTGGAAGAGCTAAATAATCTTGAAAATTAGTCCGGTTGATTCCACCTGTAGGACAGAAGGTAATATCTCCAAAGGGTCCAGCAAATGACTTCAAAGCCTTGACGCCACCAGAGGCTTCTGCTGGGAAAAACTTAAAGCATCGGTAGCCTTCTGAAATTCCTAACATCAACTCGGAAACAGTACTTATGCCTGGCAAATACGGAAGACCAATTTTAGTCGCGTGACTCAAAAGTTCCGGCATGATACCAGGACTAACCGCAAAACTCGCGCCAGCATCTTTTAATCGATCCAAGTCGTCTTTTGTGATCACAGTCCCACCGCCCACGATAGCATCGGGCACGTGCTCTTTAATTTCAGACACAGCTTGAATAGAGCAGTCTGTTCTTAAGGTGACTTCAATATTTGGTAGTCCGCCACGAACAAGTGCATTCGATAAAGGTACGGCATCATCAATATGGTTTATGGTCAGAACTGGGACAACCGAGCTTGTCCTCAACAAGCCTTCCATATCCTTAGAGTTTGCTGCAACTACATTCGAATTCAATATTGGTCTCCTTCATCATCGAGAACTGCCGAAGCGCCGATAAGCCCAGGTTGTTCCGCGGTTATTATGTGACAAGCAATATCCTCAACATAGGATTGGAATCGCCCTTTACTTTCAAACCTTTTTCTAAAGTCGGAATTTACAATGGCATCTAAATACCTAGGAGCGATACCACCCCCTATGTAGACTCCTCCTTGAGCACCGGTCTGAAGCGCAAAGTCGCCTGCAATTGAGCCCATAATCCCAAAAAATATCTGGTAGGCTTCTAATGCCAGCACATCATTACCAGAAGCAAAAAGCTCAGCTAGTTCTTCATTACTCTCAGCTTTAGGTGAATGATTTTCCAAGGAGCTTAGAGTTTTATAGATCAAAAGTAAACCAGATCCAGAAAGCAACGTTTCATTTGATACAAATCCGTACTTTTTTTCCAAAACTTTTTTTATCGCTTCTTCTCGAGGCGTTGAAGGGCAAAAGGCAGCGTGCCCACCTTCAGTTGGCAAGGGAATGAAACTGTTTTTGTAGGGTATCAAACCAGCCATACCTAAACCGGTTCCCGGACCTAAGATAGCTAAGGGCTTACTAAGATTTTCTGCCCTCCCACCAATCTGAAATTTATCGGTTTCTGTAAGAAAAGGAATGGAGCATGCAATCGCCTCGAAATCATTAATAACCTTAAGCTTTTCCAGCCCAAGTTGAGACTTTAGCTGGCTAGTGGAAAAGCTCCAAGAACTATTGGTAAAGTCAACTCGATCACCTAATATCGGAGAGGCCACTGCGAAACAGGCACGCTTCGGCAAAACGGTACACTGTGCCTTACTCAAAAACGTCTTAACTGAGTCATAAAGAGAGGGGTAATCCTCGCCTTTGAAGGTTTCAATTCCAAAGACTTCGCCCCCTTCGATGGTCGATAAACCGAAACGGGCGTTAGTGCCACCAATATCACCAACTAAATAATGGTTCATGACAGACTTCCTTCATCGAACAAAGAGGAGGCACCCTTTTCAGCTCCGCTAACGTTTTTTCGAAAGCTGGCAAACAACTCTCTACCGACTCCGTGACCTTGCTGAGGTAGATTCTGAACCCGTGCTCTTTCAGTCGTCAATTCCGCTTCTACAAGCAGCGTTCCTTTTTCCGCATCAAAGACTACCATATCGTCATCGTTAATGAGTCCGATGGGTCCTCCCTCAATAGCCTCTGGCGTTAAATGAATAGCGGCCGGAACCTTTCCAGAAGCACCAGACATACGACCATCCGTTACCAATGCCACCTTATGCCCGAGCCCTTGTAGTACACCAAGAGCCGGCGTAAGTTTGTGCAGCTCTGGCATACCATTTGCCTTGGGACCTTGCATCTTTAAAACGATAATAACGTCTTTGTGTAGCTCACCCGCCTTATAGGCATCTAATACGGCTTCTTGACTACAAAAGACTCTCGCAGGAGCTGTAAGCTTGCGATACTGAGGTTCTACAGCGGACACCTTAGTGATGGCTCGACCTAAGTTTCCTGTAAGCAACTGCAGTCCACCCTGAGCTTGAAACTGTTCGCCATGAGTTTTGATTATCTCAGAATCAAGGGTCCCATCTGGGCCATCTTGCCAATGAACTTCTCCATCGCTTCCAAGTTTGGGGTCTTTAGTGTAGGCATCCAAACCCTCTCCTATGACTGTCTTAACGTCATTGAATAGCAGGCCACGTCGCAGTAATTCTTTGATCGTGAGTGGCAATCCACCAGCTGCGTGAAACTGATTCACGTCAGCCGAACCATTGGGATATACCCTAGTCAATAGTGGCACCACTGAAGAAAGTTCTGCCATATCATTCCAGTCGATAACAATACCAGCAGCCCGCGCCATGGCGATGAGATGAATGGTCAGATTCGTGGATCCACCAGTCGCCAAAAGGCCGACGATTCCGTTTAAAATGGCCTCTACTGTAACGATTTCGTAAAGGGGTCGCTGAATGTTTGCACTTGGTCCCCGCTCGGTGATGAGTTGAGAGCCAAATTTCGTCAAAGCATCGCGCAGTGGGTCTGAAGGATTTACAAAAGACGATCCCGGCAGATGTAGTCCCATAAACTCCATCAACATTTGATTGGTGTTGGCGGTCCCGTAAAAAGTACAAGTACCCGGAGAATGGTATGATTTTGATTCAGCTTCTAGTAGCTCATCGCGCCCTACTTCTCCCTTGGCAAAGAGCTCCCGAACCCTAGCTTTTTCCTTGTTAGGTAAACCCGTTTCCATAGGACCTGCGGGTAAAAAGATTGTAGGGAGATGACCGAAGCTTAGTGCTCCAACAAGCATTCCCGGGACGATTTTATCACAAACACCTAAGCATATCGCTCCATCAAACATGTTGTGTGATAATGCTACGGCCGTACTAAGGGCTATCGTATCGCGACTAAACAGGCTCAATTCCATTCCGGGCTGACCTTGAGTCACCCCGTCACACATAGCCGGGACACCTCCAGCAAATTGAGCGACAGCACCCTTCTCTGCAACCGCCTCTTTGATGATGCGAGGAAACCGCTCAAAGGGTTGATGAGCAGAAAGCATGTCATTGTAGGCTGAAACTATGGCGATATTAGGAACAGGCTTTTTCAGCGCATCTTTATCAGACGACGAACAGGCTGCAAAACCGTGAGCTAGGTTTCCGCAAGAAAGGCTTGTGCGACTAGGTCCCGCATCCCATGCCTCTTTCATACGGTCCTCATAGTCGGATCGCAATCGAGCACTGCGGTCCGCTACCCTGTTTTTAACCTTCTCTAACTGTGAAATCATACAAAACCTTTATTCGTTGTAGCTGACGCTCAAGGCGCCCAAAAAACGTGTAAATGGCGCAATGGCGTCCTAAATACATATCTGATAGGCATCTCTGCTTCGTCCCCGATACTTAGAGCCTTATCGAGAACATCGCGCTTATCCTCACCGGCAATCTGAATATAAAGATGCTTAGCGTTAATAATGGACTTCAGAGTTAAACTCATACGCGCAAATGGAGCCGACGTGGGCTGAACTGCCTTGACATAGAGAGACTCTTCATCCACTACCGATTGCAACTCGTTAGAGCAAGGAAACATCGAGGCTGTATGCCCATCGAGTCCCATCCCTAGTACGACCACATCAAACGGATGAGGCATATCTGAAAGCTGTTGATGACAGGTCTTTTCGGCATTAAAGGGACTTTTCTCGTCAGTCTTTAATCCAATGAATCGGGCTTTAGCTGCCTTGTTCTGAAGAAGATTATCGCGAACAAGCTTCTCGTTGCTGGCTTCGTGATCCGTCCCCACCCAGCGATCATCAGCCAGTGTTATGGTTACTTTAGACCAATCTAGGTCGGAGGTTGACAACTTCTTAAATAACGGCCTCGGAGTACTGCCACCAGAGACCACGAGACTGGCTGATCCGTTTTTCTCGATTCCTTCTTTTAAGTCTTTGACAATGTAGCTGCAAAGATCAACGTTCATCGATTCCTTATTATCAAACTCGTGCCGAATAATATCAGTCATGCCAGTTCCTTCCATCGCGTACGATTAGAGCCACAGAGGCAGCTGGCCCCCAGCTACCTGCCGTATACGGTTTCGGTTTTTCAGAACTCATTTTCCAGCCTTCGAGGATTTTGTCAATCCATTGCCAAGCCCCCTCAACCTCATCACGTCGCATAAACAAGGTCTGATTGGCTCTTAACACATCTAGAAGCAGTCGTTCATACGCTGTTGGCGTTCTGTTGGGGTTATCAAAGGCCTTGTCCAAGCTGAGGTTTAGAGGAACTGCCTGCATGCGCATGGACTCTTCAAGACCAGGCACTTTGTTCATCATCACAAGCTGAATACTTTCTTCTGGCTGCAAGCGAATCACTAATTTATTCGGGCATACTTGATCTTGGCTCGAGCGAAATATCGAGTGAGGAATCGCATTAAATTGAATGACGATTTCAGCGCATCGAGTTGGCAGCCGCTTTCCTGTTCTTAGATAAAATGGGACCCCTGCCCATCGCCAGTTATCGATTTCTGCCCTTAACGCGACAAACGTTTCCGTTTTTGATGCTGAACCATTGCCTTCACTCAAATAACCCTCGACAGGTTGGCCTCCCACAGCACCTTCAAGGTACTGCCCTCTGACGGTATTCAGACCTACTTGATCTGGGGTAATTTCTCGGAGAGATCTAAGAACTTTTAGTTTTTCGTCTCGCACAGAATCGGCATCAAGGTCGCTGGGGGGCTCCATGGCGACGAGACATAGAAGCTGTAGAAGATGGTTTTGAACCATATCCCTGAGAGCTCCAGCTTTGTCGTAGTAAGACCACCGCGACCCTACCCCAACAGTTTCTGCTACAGTAATCTGAACGTGATCGATGGCAGAGCAATTCCACAGCGGCTCAAACAGTGTATTCGCAAAACGCACCGACAATAAGTTCTGGACAGTTTCTTTTCCAAGATAGTGATCGATCCGATAAATCTGACCCTCGTCAAAAAATGCGGCAACTTGATCGTTTATTTTCTTCGAAGACGCAAGATTTTCACCAATTGGTTTTTCAAGAACAACCCGAGAGTATTCTGTGATTAATGACGCTCGGTGTAGGTTCTCACATATGCTTCCAAACAAGCTAGGAGAGGTAGAAAAATAATAAACGTTGTCATGGGCAGAACTATGTTTACAAATATCGGAAATACCATGAAACGAATCGGGATTGTTAGCATCGACCTCGGCATAACGGAGCTTTTTGCTGAAACGATCCCACACAGATTGCTCGAACTCATCAGCCCCTAAATGCACTCCAAGAGCATCGTGAACAAGTTGCGTGTAGTCTTCTGAACTCAAGGAGGTCCGAGACGCCCCGATGATTAGACCCTCTGGATTGAGGTGATCATGTTTGAATAGCGAATAAAGAGCTGGCAATAGCTTCCTCATAGCCAGATCTCCGTTGCCACCAAAAATAACGATGTTATACAGGTCTGCGGTTCGATTCGATTCCATAAAAACTCCAAGGAAAACTGGACACAGTCTTCTAAGCCATTAACATCATAAAAAAACGTTTCCAAACGCCTTGGGCATTATACGGCACCTCGGGCAATTTTGGTGGCAATTGTCGCCCTCTCATAAGCAATACTAAATAAAAGATTTGGCTAATAGGGAGAGCTGTAATGCAATTATCCGATTCGTGAGTTTCAGTCAATGTAATATTACTAGATACTTGTCGCCGTATAGTTCAAAAAAACTAATAACAAGCGGCACAATGTTGTAATTTTACGCCTATTTGCAGACGAAACACCTTATTTCAGCTAGTTGTTGGGCAATATGCGAAATTTTGCTAGCTATCTTCGGCTGGTCCGGCTAGTAAGATTACTTCATAAATAAACAAAACGCTTGTCTTAGGTGGCAGTTCTTAGATATAAGACGGCAAACCAAAGCTCATCATTGTAATTAGGAGTGTCGCCATTAACATCTTGCAAAAAATCAATAAGGCACGGGTTTCACTAAGTAAGTCCGAACTAAAGGTGGCAGATGTCGTCCTTTCGGATCCAAATTCCACCATTAGGTCGAGCATTGCTAGTCTAGCCAGATCTGCAGAAGTTAGTGAACCTACGGTAAATCGTTTCTGTCGAAGCTTAGACTGCAGCGGATTTCCTGATTTTAAGTTGAAGGTCGCTCAGAGCTTGGCAAACGGAACGCCTTACGTTAACAGCAACGTTGAACCTAATGATACCGTTGAAGATTTTGCGATAAAAATCTTCGAAATGACAATGGCAAGCTTAGAGGATGCGAAAAGCAATTTAGATTATAAATTAATTGGCCGCTCGGTCGATATTCTTGCACAGGCGAAAAAAATTGAATTCTACGGGCTAGGAGCCTCAGCTTCGGTAGCGATCGATGCACAGCATAAGTTTTTCCGCCTTAACACTCCTGTAGTAGCATATACAGACAACATGATGCAGCGGATGGCAGCGGCAGCCACAACTCGCGGAGATTGTGTTGTCGTGATTTCGTATACTGGACGGACAATAGCCACCATTGAAGCAGCTCGCATCGCAAAAGAGGCGGGAGCTACTGTCATCGGTGTGACTCAACCAGAGTCTCCTCTTTCCCAGCATTGCAACCTTGTATTAGGAGTTGAAACCGCAGAGGACACAGATATATACACACCTGCTGTTTCGCGCATGGTGCATTTGGCGATCATCGATGTCCTCGCCACTGGCGTCACCTTAAGACGAGGTCCAGAGTTTCATGACCACTTGAAGCGAGTCAAAGACTCACTCATCGAAACCAGATTCCAAAAAAACCTTCCCCCTCACCTAAACAACTGATTTGCTTATTGCCGCTTAGGAGCTGTCATGGATGTTCAACTAGAAATCAAAAATCTCGAGAAGACCTACGATAAAAAAGTTAAAGTATTAAAAGATATCAACCTGCAGGTGGACAAAGAGGAGTTTCTAGTCCTCGTTGGACCTTCGGGTTGTGGAAAATCAACCTTATTGAGGACCATCGCCGGACTAGAAAGTGTTACCGATGGCTGCATTGAGATCGCAGGGCGAGATGTTACAAACGCACCACCTGCCGATCGTGATATCGCAATGGTTTTTCAGGATTACGCGCTTTACCCTCATATGACGGTCCGGGAAAATTTAGCTTTCGGCCTCAAAATGAGAAAGACACCGAAAGAGCAGATCACTGCCGAGATCAACCGTGCTGCGAAGATGCTCGATATCGAACACCTCTTAGATCGGCGTCCCGCTCAATTATCTGGTGGACAAAGGCAAAGGGTCGCTATCGGCCGCGCCATCGTTCGCCGTGCTAAGTTATTCCTATTCGACGAGCCTTTATCTAACCTAGATGCAAAACTGCGCTCGCAAACCAGGATTGAATTGGCAGACCTACATCAAAAAATACATGCCACATCAGTCTATGTTACTCACGATCAGGTGGAGGCCATGACCCTCGCCGATCGCATTGTCGTGCTAAATGGCGGTGATATTCAGCAAATAGGCTCTCCCATGGAGCTTTACCAAACTCCAGGCAACAAATTTGTAGCCTCGTTCATCGGAAGTCCCAATATGAACTTTTTCGATGGCGCCTTAGAGACTAAAACAGACGGGAGGCGGGTTTTTTCATTTGCTGAAGGTGAGTTTGATTTCACGAATGCTCCCCTACCTAAAAATGACGGCCCATGCACCCTTGGATTACGGCCTGAATCGATCAAGGTTCTTGCCAAAAAGGGTCGCGAAGCAGAAGGCCCTGTTGATGTGAAAGTCAAGGTTGCTCTGCTTGAGCCTCACGGGCACGAAAACCACCTTGTCGGTTTAATAGAATCGAAACAGGTGATTGTAAGGAGTGCTAACCCTCATCGACTGGCAGTTATGAACAGCTCCAAAAAAGGTGATGTTCTCGAAGCTTCCGTCGATCGTAGCGCTCTGCATTGGTTCGCAGCCGATGAATTGGGTGAGCGCCTGGAAACCGTCCATCCGACCCTAAACTGATTATTAAAATATTAGCTGATCCTAGTATAGCTGATTGCAGAGGAGTTACCTGATATGTTGCAGACGTTACTAGCAAGAGATAATCTCATGTGTGGTTATGGAACTGGGTTGGACCCCAGTGTCGACCTCAAGCACTCGGGCCAAACAGGAACCGGGTCACGACCCACGATTTTTTTCGGCCCTGAAAGAGATGCCCTCAGCCTAATCACAAAACAAGTTGGTAGCTTAATTTTATTGCGCCCAAAAAAACTTAAGGACTTTGATACAAAGCTATATATTCTGTCGTTTGCAGCTAACAACGATCAGGTTTCTGATGTTTGGAAAGAAGCACACGCCAAATACAGCGGTCAAATTTTTCCTAAAGGAAAGTGGCTGGAGCTAGAGGCAAGAGAGTCTCACCTTCAACCTGATGCTGACGTTTACAAGCAGACATTTCATATCGCAAATGCCACTGCCAACACTTGGGAAGCAAAGGCTAAGGTTTCGATCGGTGGCCTAATCTGGGATAATGCCCTACAGGAAGATATCCACCTCGAAGGCTGCGAAGATTTTGATTGTTGGTTTTTGCACTGGCACAAACCCGAGATTGGCGCCGCTCACTTGCTGCAGGCGACTCACGTCGACGAGCAAGCAGGTAATCTGACCTCCTACAAAGGTGATACATTTTTCACCGTCTCCGCTAGCCAAGACTTACGTCCATGTCCATTAGCTTTTGGTGAGGCCGGTTGGAATCAGCAAAAGCACTTCGCTTACAATCGATTTGGCGATATCTTACACGCCTTGATCAGTCGTGACGATATTTTAGGTTTTCATTATTCCGCCAATGTAAAAGACCCTCAAACTTGGTTGCCGCTTGACTCCCATGCGACAGAGGCTATCGGGCAGACAGATGGTCTTGCCGTTTGGTCTATCAACCCAAAGCAGACATTCAGTATAAGTTACAAATTGAATCGGCATATCGACGAGGCTCGCAAGCCTTATGTAACAGATTTCGAGCTTTCCAAGAAAAACGTTATCGCAGCCGATAATTCTTGGCTTAAAGAGAAGAAGCCGGCACCAGACTATCTGAGCGAAAAAGCAAAGAATATCTATACTAGAACGCTCTTAACGTTAAAGCAGATGCAAGATCCGGGCGGCGGCATCATAGCTGCACCCGAGTTTCACTACAACTTCACTCACTGCGGTGGCTACGGCTACTGCTGGGGACGAGACGCCGGTTTTATCTCCTATGCTATGGATGTTTGTGGTTTGCATAAGGAAAGCGCAGATTTTTATCGTTATATGGCACGCTGCCAAAGTGAAGATGGTAGCTTCTTACATCGCCATGATATGTCAGGAAATCTCGGTGCAAGTTGGGGTCTTTTACAGCCCGATGAAACCGGAAGTGTCGTCTATGGAATCTGGCAACATGTGGACCTAAGCAAAAATTCAGAATTAGCTATTGAACTCAAAGATACCATCGTTAAAGCCTGTGATTGGCTTGCATCTAGCAAACATCCTTTCGATCCGGACCTTCCGATTCCGGGGCACGATCTGTGGGAAGAGCGTGTTGGCGTGCATTACTACGCTGTTGCCTCAATGGCGGCGGGGATCGATGCTGGTATTAAAATCAGTCAACTTGTGGGCTGGGAAACTCCACAGTCCTGGCTGGACAGTAGAGACTCCTTAGTAAAATTGATGCACTCAGAGCGGTTTATCGGATCCGACAGCAAAGGTCAGGCCATCTTTGCAAGATCGATTCTTCGCAATATCGATCATAAAACAAAGCAAGATTTAGAGTCTCGAGGCGCTTCTACAGTGACTCAGAACAGCCCAGCGGGGCGACCACTGCATTACCTCGATCAAGACTATGTGGTCGATATCTCTCAACTTGGCGCTGGATATCCCTACGACATGTTCGATTTCTCTTCGAAAGGGGACGAGTGGGACCAACTTATTGAACAGGTCAACGAGCAGTTGTGGCGACCAGGCGCTGGGGGCGTTGGGCGCTACGAATCTGACTACTACCGGGATGGCAATCCTTGGATGTTAGCCACTGTTTGGCTAGGTCTAGCAGCTCAACAGCGAGGCAAAACAGAGATTGCCAAAAAATGCTGGCAATGGACTTTAGATCATTGTTCACCTGAAGGTTTATTGTCAGAACAAATCGATCCAAAAACAGGCAAACCGTCTTGGGTAATGCCATTAACATGGTCACACGCCATGTATGCATTAGCAGTTCATCAATTTTCACGAGAGGTCACACAATGAGATTTTCAAATTTCCTCAAAGGGGCACTAGCAGGTCTAGCTATCGCAGGAGCAGCTCACGCTGCACCAACGAAGATTTCTTTTTGGGAGCAAGATTCTTCCGAAGCCGGAAAAGAAATGGATAAGTGGATCAGCGTTTTTGAAAAGAAAAACCCTGAATACAAAATCGTAAGACAGCACTATGAGAACGAAGAGCTTCGTTCAAAATTTTTACGATCTTCTGTAACTGGTGATGGAGCCGATATTGTTTACGGTCCAAACGATCTTGCTGGTGTTTTCAATACAGCAGGCGTTATCCGTAAAGTAGATGATCTGATCCCAGCGAATAAATTTAATCCTGCAGCCCTAAACATTGTAAAGCTAAAGGGATCTACTTGGGGTATCCCACTGAGTGAAGGCAACCACTTGATGGTTTTTTACAATAAAAAGCTCGTCAAAGATGCACCGAAAGACTTTGCCACCATCATCGAAAATGGCAAAAAAATGACCAACCCAGCTAAGAATGAGTACGGTCTTGCCATGTTCCAATCAGAGCCTTTCTGGTTCGTACCGCTCATGGGTGGATTTGATGCATGGCCACTAGAAACAAAAAATGGTCAGACAAAAGTCACCATCAATACACCGGAAACCGTTAAGGCTCTCCAGTTCCTAGTGGACCTCAAAAATAAGCATAAAATTATACCTGCAGACTGTGACTATGACTGTGCCAAGTCTATGTTTCTTTCCGGAAAAGCACCTTATCACATCAATGGTGACTGGGAAGCAAACGCAATGAGAGAGAAGTTTGGCGCAGATCTTGGTGTTGCTCCTCTTCCCCTTGTCAATGAGACTGGTAAGCGTGCCACTCCCTTGCTAGGTGGTCGGTTCTTGTTTGTAAACAAAGCCATAACGGATAAAAAGCTAGCTGGAGTTAAAAAGTTTGTCGAGTTCATCACTAGCAAGAATGTGCAGTTACGTATGGCGACACGTCTAGATCGTATTCCAGCGACACTCGAAGCGCGAAATGCTCCAGAACTAGCAAAAGTGAAGACGCTTAAGCCACTCATAGATTCTGCTGAGTTTGCCAAGGCATCCCCAAGCGAAGTTGAGATGAGAGCTGCATGGGACGGGCTAAGAATCATGGTTCAACGTGCTATGTCAGGAAAAGAAACTGTCGCTCAAGCCGTGAAGACTGGTCAAAAAGCTGCTGATGAAGCCTTGTCAGCCATCCAAACGGAAAAAAAAACTAAGGCCCACTAATTAGAAGAATTCGGCTAGAGCATTCTTGAAGAGGGTGTTCTAGCGTTGCGATCGCGAGGGATGAATGGAAATTACTGTACTGCCGGCAATTAGCGAACTACTACTACTCCTTCTTATCCTTGCGGGGATCCTGGCAACGGGAATAGGTTACATCTGGCTCAATTATAAGATATGGAAGTATCCGTTTTATCTTCCTTTGACACTACTTTTCGGAATTAGCCTCGGTGGTTACACCTATGCTAATGGAGCATCACAACTTGCTGCTGCTTTTTTCGGGACGATTCCTTTTTTAATAGGCTTATACTTTAAGCGTGGTCTTAAGGGCGATTTTAAGTCCTCAACCTACTTCTTAGCTCCAGCCGTAATTGGCGTAATATTCTTGTTTTTATATCCACTAGTTTTCGAGTTTTATCTTTCTTTTCGAGATCTTAGTTTAAGAACATTTTCAGACTGGATTACTACAGGTCATGTACCTCTCGCGGACAACTATGGCCTGAGCAATTATATAGAAGTCTTTCAAAACAGAGCTACCGGACAATCATTTATCTTTGTCCTCTGGCGCACCATCATGTGGACCGCTATTAATCTCTTTTTCCACTTAAGCGTCGGTCTAGTGTTAGCTCTTCTTCTAAACGCAAAGGGTGTTAAAGGTGTTGCTATCTACCGTACACTGCTGACATTACCATGGGTGATTCCTCAAGTGATTGCCGTTCTTGTCTGGCGAGCCGACTTCAACGAAAGTATTGGGTTTATCAACCAATTTATCACTGTAGTGAATCAGCTTTTTTCTTTTGAGTGGTCTGGGAATGTAATTATGCCATTAACCTGGATTGGCTTCGAACCGAAAGCTTGGTTTCTTGATGGCAGTGCTCTCTTTACAGCAGCCTGCATTGTCAACATCTGGCTCGGTATTCCTTTTATGATGATCAACTTTCTAGGCGCATTGCAATCAATCCCTCATAGTGTCTATGAGGCTGCCTCGATTGATGGGGCAACATGGATGCAAAAATTTCGCCATGTCACTGTACCACTTCTAAAGCCCGTAATGGTTCCCGCGTCTATTTTAGGAGCGATTTGGACCTTCAACAATCTCAATGTCATTTTCCTAATGACCGACGGCGGGCGTTATGAAGGCGCTGACATACTTGTGACCGATCTATTTAAGCAGAGCTTTACCTATTACCGATATGGTTTTGCAGCAGCATATTCATTCGTAATTTTCGCCATTTTGTGTATTTTAACAGTGATTCAGTTTCGCGTTACGAGGCCACGCCATGCTTCTACTACCTAGAGGGTTTTCTATGTCGAAAAGTCTGAGTAAGCGGTTTTTACAGCTTTCTGTAATCCACCTGCTCTTAACTGCTGCTTGCATAACTGCTATTTTTCCTGTTGCGAGGGTTGTTTCGATCTCCTTTCGCAATACTGATACTGTCGCCACCAGTGACGCATTCAACTTCCCCCCTAGAGGCGAAGCGACATTTGGCGATTATGTGGAGTTTTTTTCCCAAGCAGTCATTCCCTACGAGCTATTTGAGGTGAAGGAAACACCAGACACCACCGTTACTGTGGTGGAGGAAGACCCTATCCTTGTAGATCCAGACGACCCCTTTGCTTCGCTGGATGAGCTTGACGCTGTTGACGCGCCTCGAAAGTGGTATTCAAACTATACCGATCTCTTTACTAAGCATTTATTTGCACAATGGATCTACAATAGCCTGGTGATTTCATTTTCGGCGGCATTTATCGGCGTTTTTCTTGCCGCCACTGCCGCGTATGCCTTTGCCCGATTCAGTTTTCCAGGCAAAAAACTAGCCGGCGGTTTTCTGTTTACCACTCAAATGATCCCAGCCCCTATGATGATCATACCGGTCTATCTGGTGGTCAAAAGCCTCAACTTAGGCAATACCTATGCGGGTCTTGTGTTAGCAATGTCGGTAACGACGCTACCTTTTTCTATCATGGTACTCAAAGGCTACTTTGAAACGGTACCTAAGAGTCTAGAAGATGCTGCCAGAGTCGATGGCTGTTCGCCAATATCTGCGTTTTTCCGAATACTGCTACCGCTTTCAACGCCTGCACTTGCCATCGCTTTCTTATTCAGCTTTACCTCAGCTTGGACTGACTTCCTCTTAGCCTCGACGCTAATTGATGACGTTGAACTAAGACCCTGGACACTGGGAATCATGGAATTCAGTGGCAACTTTGATGCTCGATGGGGTTTATTTGCTGCAGGTTCAGTCGTCATTGCCATACCAAGTATGATGCTTTTCTTGTATTCAGCAAAGTATGTTGTTTCTGGATTGACCCTAGGTGGCGTCAAAGGCTGACAATTTGTGACAATTGAGTATTCATCAATTCACCAATTTCGTTAGTTTTTTTAACAAAGTTCGTTTCTTCTCGTTGCTTAATAAGGGGGGGTATTTACCCCAAGTACCCCTATGAAACCCCTTCCCAGCCTACATTCTAAAATACCAGCCTTATCGGGCCATAAATCCCTACTATCTTTTGACTTTCCGGCACTTTATGCTAGGTTCTAATAAATAAGAACAGAATGTATAAAAAACTGGTGACAAACGGCAACACACCTGTTTAACTTTCCTTAAACCAGAGACAAGGAGATATAACTATGGCCTGCAAAGCCATGCTAGAAGACTTGCGCGTCGCTATTGGGGAGTACTTAGAGCGGCACCAAAACCTTAGTATACAGTCTATATCGAACCGTACCCACGTTAGCTACTCGACTATTCGTCGAATTATACAGAACGAAGCTCGAGATATGCGTGACGAAACAGTGTTAGCTCTGATCCAAGTGATTATGGAAAGAACACGGCGTATCGCGTTTCTCAACCGCTATTATCCGGCACTTGGCGCTCTCATAGCTGAGAGCCAAAGGACAGAATCCGAGTCTCAAGACTATGAGAAAATCCGAAAGTATCGTTACAAGGATCCTCACAACTATATCCTTAAACTCGCTATTTGTGAGGCTGGAACCTCTCGCTCAACGATCTCAAGAATTTTGGGAGAAATAGGTACTCTGGCCTTGGACGAGATGATCGAGGATCAATTTCTCATGGAAGGTAAAGAGGGAAAGGTTTTTCATCATTCCCATAGCAACCTTCTCATGAACGCCGAAGATATTCTGTATCAGATAAAAAAGGACTCAGACTATTTCGACAAGTCCCTAGTGGGATCCGAGTTTTCTCGTGTTGCACACTTTTCTGCATCGATAAGCCCTAAAGCCTATCGTGAACTTATGACGTTAGTGAATACATTTGTTCGAGAAGCCGAGTCTGTGAAAGAGTCTGACGATGGAAAAGGAAATATTCCCATATTTATAGATTTAATGATGAATACCTATGATCGAGCCACACTAGAGGGAGTGAGTTAATGCGAATTCTAATCAGCTTGTCTTTATTAAGCTTTGCAACTATTGGTTTGGCAAATGGAGAAACAGGTGTTCTTAACAAAATCGCACCGATCGAGCTAGCGGCAGAAGAAGTGACTAGAAGTCACCAGGTAGCATTTTGTCACGATTTAGTAGACGAAGTTAGCGTCGATCTAGAGCACGGATTTATCATTGAATACAGTGATGCCGAAGGTCGTATTCAAGAGATCAGTCCTAAGCAATCGGTAGAAGAAAAAGAGTGTTCATTAAGACAGTTGTTTTTCAGCTGTCTTTCGCAGTAGCTTGGTCGCACCAAAAAAATAGCCTGCCATGTGATAAGCATGGCAGGCTATTCTTATTTCAATCTGCCAAAACAAAAAAAGGGTGCTTTTGAAGTTGATGTATAACAGTGATTTACCCTGCTGCCATCATAATCCCGACTCCCACCACTGCAATCACCGTATAAAGGGATTTTTTGATAGACACCGATTCCTTAGCAATCCAAACCGATAGCGGAATGATCCATAGTGGGTAGGTTGCCGTTAGCGCCGCGCTGATACCGGCCTTGGCATATTTTGCGCCAGTCGACATCATAAGAAGTCCTAAAAACGTCCCAAATAAAGCAGCGACGCTAAGAATCAAGAAATCATAAGAACGAGTATTCAGCCCTTCAATAATCTTGGCGACATCGCCTCTAAAAGCGCCTACTAGAAATAATACGCAGAATGCAGGCAAAAGCCTGATAGCCGTCCCTAGAGCAACATCAACCCCTTGCAAGTAATGCCGAATAATGACAACTGCCCCCGCCTGACATAGGGCAGCGATAGCTGCAAAAAAAAGACCTCCAAACAAGTCCAATTCTATTTTAGACTGCTTGCGCCGATTATTGTCGTGGCGTATCACCAGAAAAATAGCTAGTCCAGTTATGATCATTCCCAAGACTTCACCAGCGGAGAGTGACTCACTAAGAAAGATATAGGCTAGGCCCCCTGTTATAAGCGGGACACAGCATTGGCTCACAGAGGTATTTTGAGCTCCCAAACGCTGCAAAGCGGCAAACAAAGCGGTGTCCCCTACGGCCAAACCCAAAATACCTGACAAACCGAAAGCCACATAGACTTCCCAACCATCTGGCCATTCTGGCTTAATGAATAAAATTAAAGCTGCAAAACAAACGAGAGCTATTGAGTTTTTCCAAAGATTAAGGGCGGTAGGATTCAGGACCGAGCCAAATCGCGAAAACAACGTTAAGGATACAGCCCATATCAGCGCTGCTCCAAGGGAGGCTAACTCTCCAATTAGCGGAATAGATTCCATAAAAGCTCCAATGCAGGGACGGAGGGAACGTGGTTACGCTAGGGAAAATTGCCTATCGCATGAAAAAAGGCAAGTCATATTTCCCGATAGCTGTGGAGGAGCCTTAACGGAGTCTAAACTTCGTCTACCAGATGTTCCAGTATGACGGCTGAAAGCCGGCGACGAAGGCTGATGGGATTAGTAAATGAAATGTGTCCTCCAAATTTTCTAAGATCTAACGTCGCCTGATCCATATCAAATAGAAACGTCATGTCCAAGGGGTCGATTACGGGATCATTCCACGTCCCAATAATATTCATCGGAACGGAGTTTTCAAGTAACTCAGGCGTAATTTTGTAAGAGTCGTAGTATTCGTCAACATCAGAGTAAGGAAAGTAGCCTTGATCAACTACATAATCGATAAGATCTTGAACGATCGAAAACCGATCCCAAACTTTGATATCATACATTTCGGGGAAATATCGACTTTTTTCACGTAGGGCTCGTCGCCAAAGTCCTAAAAAGAATCGACGGAAAAGTGGATGAGAATCAACCATTTCGATGGATCGCCTAGGATTCATTGCAGGACAGACCGCCACTACTTTTTTTAGGTTCGGAAAATCTACCATAGAGGCACCAAGCCTTAGAGCAAAATTTCCACCCAAGGAACAACCAATTAAGTAGACGTCGGTCTCAGGGAACTCGGAGGACAGAAGTCTGATAGCTTCTTCCATCTCTTGAATCAGACCTCCATGGAACAGCCGTTCATTCCATCCAGTCGTACCACCATGATCGCGAAAGTTAATACGAGCTGTATGAAAGCCAGCTGCAAAAACATTGCGACCAATATCGATCATGTCAGGTGTCAGACTACTACCTTGCCAACCATGTAGAATGACAGCAAGCCCTTTGGTATCAGAACGAAAATTTCGATTGACATAAGCCTTGAGAAAAACATTTTCTTCAACGCCCTTAACGTCACTCGATACAGAAAGAGTCTGAACCATTTGTGCTCGTCGGTATTCTAAAGCCAGCGGAACGTAAAGGCTTCCCACAACTGTTTCGAGAGTCCCCGAAACATTGCGCACTATTCGACTTTTAATCACGGCATTCTCCTGCTTGACAAGCTATCTGAATTATCGGATTGATACCGTCCGATAGTAAGAGTTTAAGCGTCCAAAGAGCCGATATACAAATAATTAGGAGGCTTCCTCAAACCCTCTAGCATCAGGGTGCTGAAGGAGCTTGTGAATAACATTTAGCGAAACCACAGTACGAATCAGCGTATCCGGATTGAATACCAAATGGTCGCTACCATCCTTTTTTAAAACTTCGATCAAGGAGTGAGCTTTGGCAAATTCTATCGCACTAGGCAATACCTCACTTTTAAACATATCTTGATACCCGGTAACCAAGGTCTCGAAATCTAGGCTTGCGGTCTTATCTGGTCTTACCCCTTGTTTCGTAGCGTAGTTATAAAGATTGATCAGAACTTTTCTATCCTTGAAAGGCGGATAATTCTCGATCATTTTTTTTACTTTTCCAGACTTTGCCAACCGAACAAAATTCACATACCAGTCTAAATTTTGCAGCCTTTCGAAAGAGGTTACTTCAGCATTGCTATCAGGGTCTTTCTCAATACTTAGCAAACCATTTCCAACTAGGACGTTTATAGTTTGCTCGGACTCAGAATTTGGATACCCAAGCACTTCCTTGATTTTATCAAAAAGAGGCTGAAGAGGGACGACCTCTTTTCCGCTCGGTTGAGTAAATTTAAACTTGTCCGATAATAAGACTGCTAGAGACGCTATTTGAGAAGACTGCAATAAAGGATCCGTAGTCACGCCTTTCTGGTGGCTATCGTGGACCGAGTAGGAGTAAAGAGTGTTCACTTGCTGCAAGCGACTCGCAAATTCTTTGAGGACTATGTGAACCCACTTTGGTAATTGAGGAAAGACTTTATCGTTTTTCACCACATATTTGGTGGTTATATCAGTCCTTGCCCGCGCTGAAGCGAGGCGTTTGTTATCCCCAAAGAATGTTAGCAAGCCGAGAAGTTCGCCAACACCGAGACAAACTAAAGGCACTTCACCCTGGTCGGATTCCTTGAAAACTTCTACAGAACCAGACTCGATAAGGTAAAATGATCCACCTTCGTCGCCCTCTCTGAATATGATCTGCCCCGCATTAAAGGAACGCGCCTCTCCTTCCATCGGTAACCCCCAGGTAGATTTCCTCTTTATTCCAGTTTAGCAAACTGTCACTATATACTGTGAGTTTTTTCTCGAATAATTTCCATTTTCGAAAAGCAACTTGCTGATCTATATACCAACAGCTTTCTTCGACAGAGGCCACATATGAAACTGACGACGATACACGAAAATTCGCCAAGAGGGGTTTTCTTTAAAGCAGCCTTGGATGACCTTAAAGAATATGGGATTGACAAGCTAAGTCCACATAGGATCGAAGCTAAGACTGGCGTAAAAGATCTCTATGACGATTCAGAACAGTTATTGACAGATCTGATTGTTTTAGGGTTCGATGAGCTAACATCTCGATTGGAAAAACTCTACATTATGTACCCGAGCTTTGAACAAAGGCTTTACCACATGTGCGAGGTCTATTTGGAGCTTGCCTTCACGCATAGCAACCTAATAAACATAATGTTTAACTACAAACAACAGTTTCATAGCCTTCCCCCCGCCCACGTAAAAGAGGCCGGTGATCAGACGTTTGAAGGCATAAAACGGATTATGTCTGCGGCCATCATGCAAGATTTGCTGAAATCTAAAGACAGCCAAAAAGCCGCCCTCGCCTCTTGGTCCTATCTTCACGGCTCCGCCATGCAGATTCAAAGGCATACCAAAGAGTCTAAAGCCTCCGTCGAAACGATTAAGGGAATTTATGGAAAACTCTATAGTTTGCTAAGCAAGGGTTTGGTATCTAATAGCTCTCATTAACTAAGGGAGATCCAATGGTGAGATCCATAATACCAATTGGCGCACTTATTCTAGCTAGTGCCTGTACTTTTTTTGACAAAAAAGACAATGAAACTGCGCCACAAACAGAGGAGCCATCTACCGTGAGCGAATTAAAAATTGAAGACGTGTCGGAAGGAACGGGAACTGAAGCCGTAGCGGGAAAAACCGTTTCAGTCCACTACACAGGGACGTTTCTAGATGGCAAAAAATTTGATAGCTCTGTTGACCGCAACCAACCCTTTGAGTTTGAACTTGGCGCTGGTCGAGTTATCAAAGGCTGGGATCAGGGCGTCCTAGGCATGAAGGTTGGAGGCAAGAGAAACCTCGTCATTCCTCCTGAATTAGCCTACGGCGAAAGAGGCGCTGGTGGTGTCATCCCACCCAATACCACGCTAAAATTCGAAATCGAATTACTAGACGTCAAATAATGGTGTTTTTCGATCCGCTCTATTCTGGGCGGGCTATCCCCTTGACAATTTAAGATCCAACCCCAAATTGTTAGAGAACAAGGAGGTGTAAATGGATTTTAATAAATTAACTGAAAAAACCCAACTCGCCTTGAAAGAGGCCCAAAGTCTTGCCATATCGAATGGTCAAAGCCAAGTTGAGAGCCTTCATATGCTTTCGCGCCTTGTTGAGCAGGAAAAAGGCTTGGCAAGTCGCATTCTTGAGAAAAATAATATCGAGCCTAAAGAATTTTTGGGGGCCGTGAACGGTCAGATCGCAAAACTACCACGAGTTTCTGGGCCAGGTTATGACCCTGAAAAGATTTTTGTTTCTAGCAACTTGAGCCAAATCATTGTTGAGGCCGAAAAAACTGCCAAAAGACTAAAGGATCTTTATGTCTCCGTAGAGCATATCTTACTTGAGATGGCAAATGCCACTTATGATGCGGGATTAAAATCAGTTTTCTCAGAATTTGCTTTGAATCACGATAAAATTCTGTCCACACTGACGGAAATTAGAGGTAACCAAACGGTGAGAAGCAACAATCCAGAAGCTACATACGAAGCCCTAACTCAATATGGTCAAGATCTCGTAGAAATTGCCAGAAAAGGAAAATTGGATCCTGTCATTGGACGCGATGAGGAAATCAATCGAGTGATTCGCATCCTTTCCAGGAAGTCAAAAAACAACCCAGTGCTCATCGGTGAACCAGGAGTCGGAAAAACAGCTATTGCTGAAGGGTTGGCGCAACGCATAGTCAAAGGAGATGTTCCCGAGGGACTTCTAGAAAAAACTATTTTTTCATTGGACATGGGCTCCTTGATTGCAGGAGCAAAATTTCGTGGAGAATTTGAAGAACGACTGAAGTCTGTACTGACCGAAGTGAAAAATAGTGATGGAAGGATCATACTATTCATCGACGAATTGCATACTATCGTCGGAGCTGGCAAATCTGAAGGGGCATTAGATGCTGGTAACATGCTAAAGCCTATGCTGGCACGTGGTGAACTCCATTGTATTGGAGCTACTACTCTTGCCGAGTATAGGAATTTTATAGAATCCGACGCCGCCCTCGAAAGGCGTTTTCAAAAGGTTTTAGTCCAGCAACCAAATGTCGAAGATACAATTTCCATTTTAAGGGGTCTGAGAGATCGTTTTGAGTTATTTCATGGTATAAAGATTCAAGACAATGCGATTATTGCCGCATCAACTCTTTCCGAGCGCTATATTACCGATCGCTTTTTACCTGACAAGGCGATTGATCTGATCGATGAATGCTGCGCCATGATTCGTACAGAAATAGACTCCGTTCCCGAAGAGTTGGACCAAAAACAGAGGCAATTAATGCGCCTCCAAATCGAATTTGAAGCCCTCAAAAGGGAGAAGGATGAAAAAACTGCACAAAGAACGGCATCAATAAAGAAACAGATTTTAGATCTGAAAAATGAGGTCGAGGTTTTAAACAGCCAATACACCAAGGAAAAAGATCATATAAAATCTGCCCAGAGCATTCGAAAAGAGATCGAGGCGACACAACTCGAAATCAGCCAGGCAGAACGATCCTATGATTTAGAGAGAGCCGCTCAGTTGCGTCATGGAAAACTACCTCAACTAGAGCAAAAGTTAGAAGAAACAAAGGGACAGGATTCCGAAGAGCATGAACTGTTACGCGAAGAGGTCACCGAATCGGAAGTTTGTCAGGTCATCAGTCGGTGGACAGGCATCCCTGTTGAAAAACTGACTCAAGGTGAAAAAGAAAAGATTTTAACTCTTGACCAAACTCTAAGAAAGCGGGTCATCGGCCAAGAAGAAGCCATTACCGCTGTCAGCGACGCTATTTTGAGAGCTAGAGCTCAGTTGCAAGATCAAAATCGACCATTGGGGTCTTTCATCTTCCTTGGCCCTACTGGAGTAGGAAAAACTGAGCTTGCCAAGACTTTAAGCTCTGCCCTGTTTGATAGAGAGGACAGTCTTATTCGGATTGATATGTCCGAGTATATGGAAAAGCATAGTGTTTCGCGTCTCATCGGAGCACCTCCTGGGTACGTTGGATACGATCAAGGCGGGCAGCTAACTGAGGCTGTGAGACGCCGGCCCTATGCCGTTCTGCTCTTCGATGAAATCGAAAAGGCCCATCAGGACGTCCTTAACGTGCTCCTGCAAATTATGGATGACGGCCACATCACCGATAGCCAGGGACGTAAAGTTTCCTTTAAAAATACTGTAATCATCATGACGAGCAATATCGGCGCTGAGTACCTGGTGGAGGAGTCGATGACAAAAGGCGACCTCCATCATGAAGTAAAAGAACAGGTTTTAGGAGCGATGCAGCAACGCTTAAGACCGGAATTCATCAACCGCATCGATGACACTATAATCTTCAAACCATTGGTTCTAACAGAGATAAAAAGTATCGTTGAGCTGTTGATGGAGGGCATAAGACAACGATTGCGCCAACAGAATTTGAAGCTTACTATTAGTGATGATGTGATTGAGCATATCGCACAGTCAGCCTTCGAACCCAAGTTTGGAGCAAGACCAATTAGGCGCTACCTGCAAAAACACTTAGAAACAGCCTTAAGTCGTAGAATTCTTCAGGGTAATATCTCGGAAGGGGGAGAGTTACGGGTGAGCTTAAAAGATCAAAGACTAGCTATTGATTAGGATTGCAGGTTCGGCATGACGCCGAACCCGCTTAACAAACAGGTTTTTAGAATCAGATTCTATTCCGACAGGATCACAATAGTTTTTAGGGTCCCCGTAAGACCGGTATTTAAGCTAAGCTCTTTTGTTTCCAAATTGACTGTTCCAAAACGGTACTCGTTATTGGAAAAATCCAGTCCGTCAGTCCAAAGTTCAGCCGTGGAAGCAGCGCTTGGAGCCAAGTTGTAGGCTTCAAAATTAGACAAGACTGTTTCCGATGTATAAGGTGACCAATAGTTTCCAGCTACAGCTAAGCAAGTCGCTTCGGTAGTCAAGCTAGTGTCAACACATCTTCGATTTTGCCATGTATAAGATGTACAACTGCTCTCTTGGTTGATGGTACCCACAACACACTCTGGAGTAGCCTTAAGTTGGTTGAGTAGGTATTGACCCACAGAAGCATCAAACGAAGAATAAAAGACTTGGTCATTGACGATCCAAACATCGATGGCCTGCTCGTTTTCTGTAGAAAGAAGAGATAAGGTTTGTTTTGCACTGTCGACTTTCGCTAGAGCTTTATACTCGTTGGTCCAATCACCACTGTTGCCCCCACCCTCTTGCTCGCATCCATAGTGTTGAACGATAAAGGTTGCAGCTAGATCTGTGTCATCAGTCCAACTGTCATTACTGCTCCACCAAGTGCTGCGATTTCCATTTTCTGTGGCTGTGCAGATATCACCAGTAACGTCTCCATACCAGACACTATGGGGATACCAAGTCGGATTACCGGCATCGTCAGCACAGCTTTTAGCGTCTAAGATCGTATTAGTCGTACAATAGCCGTCGTCTACCCAGGTACCTGCATTGGATGTACAAGATGTTTCAGCTAGGGCATAGTTACCTCCGCTCAAGTCATTGGTCGAGTATAGAACAGGGATACCGTCAATCTTACAGTGAGGCCCTCGGATTTCGAGGCCGCAGGTTAGGTTACCAGCGACTTTTTTTCGAATATCTCCGATCACAAAAATATCACCAGTAGAGTCTTGCTCGATCGAGCTGATTTGACTACCACCACCGGCAAAAACTTCATCATCTGACTGACAACGCCTACGGAACTCCTGTTTCCATGAGTCTAGCTTGACGAGGTCATCAGCCTCAGGATTTCCGTACCTCAATCCTCTGCCATAGTCTGTCTCGTCCACCGAACGCTCCATCCACAACCAACTCCAAATATCTCCGCCACATGTAATGACATTCTGAACACGCGTAAGAGGGTCTGATTGCGACGGGTCGAAGTTGAAAAGACAAGCCGAATCCCAAGAGGCGGAGGATGCGTTCCTTGGGTCAGGACCGAAGAAAACCGCTTCGTCGGTGGTACTACCATCGGCGCTTTCCGTTACTTTAGTGTCAAAGATAAAGTCCCACCAGTCCCTCGCAATCTCAATCACGCCACCTCCGTTAGGAGATACATAACGGAAAAACCCTCCGCCACCACCGTGGTTGTTACCATCCTGGCAAGTGTTACCGGTATAAAAAACTCCTCCTAGATCCGTGATAAGAAAATCCTGCACACAAATCTGAGCGTTAATAATCTCCTGCGGGGTCCCCCCCTCTCGAGGGACTTTATATACCACCATTTTACTGCTGTTGGGAATTGAACCGGGATAGTAGATAGCGCCCGTTTGGTCAAACTGAAAGACGTCGTTGCTTCCGGTTCTCCACTCATCAATGAAATGCTGATTATCGACGCATTCCAAGTTAGCAAGGTCCGGCGAACTGGTTTGCAGATCCGCAAGCACTCCACCTGTCACTTTAAATATTTGACATTGGTAGCCATTTTCCATGTCCCAGGGATTAGCTTCCATGGGAGCATCGCGATAGATAAACGGGTATCGAAAATGTAGATAGACCTCTCCAGTCGGCGCTACAGCAATCGTACTGATCTCAGGAAGCTGCATGCCTTGCCCAGCTTCAACCGTATATTCGATAGCCTCCTCAATGGAGCCATCAGATTTAATCTTCTTCATTCCCGAGCTTTCTTCCGAATCTTGAAGGCCAAATGACTTCGATCCCGGAAAGTGGAATTCGCCAGGATGGATACTAGCTCCAGTAGACTCGGTTAGTTGAACTGTACTACCCTCTAGTTCGAATACCGGAGCTCCTTTTAGCGACATGGCCGTTTGGTTATGCCGTTCCATCAGTCTCAGCCCTGTTCCAGATTCGTTATCCAAAACCAAGACTCCGTAGGCGTCGTTAAAATCGACGGTAGCGCCGATTCCCTGCTGAATGTTGTTTTCATCGTCGTCACCATCGCCGCAGGAACTCAAAGAGGTTGCCGCTAATGCGATTGGCACAATCCAAAATTTCTTAAAAAGCATGTGTTAATTCTCCCTGTTTGACTACTTAAACATGGTCGGAGCCCGAAGCGGATAGGTTTCTTACTTTTAGGGAAGACTTATCAAAAAAATGTTCAAAATGACTGATTTCGATCGATTTAGGCTATCAGCAGTCCAAATCCATGAGAAAGTAGCGAAAAAAGTGAAATATTTACTGCGGTTTAGGCGAAAAAAATTCGCAGCTTGACTAGAACCACCATGATGTTAGAAACCAAACTCAACCTGCTCAGAGCCAATCATATTTGGAAGGAAACACCCCATGGTCTCACCTATTTTTGATAGCAATGTCTGGTCTGCCGTACCTCATTTCGCATTTCAGGACATCACCTATCATCGTCACAAGGAACACGGAACCGTTAGAATCGCATTTGATCGACCAGAGGTGCGAAATGCTTTCCGCCCTCAAACCGTGGACGAGTTGTATACCGCCCTCGAACACGCGCGCACAACCAGTGATGTCGGCGTTGTTCTCATTACCGGCAATGGACCATCTCCCAAAGATGGTGGTTGGGCTTTTTGTGCAGGGGGTGACCAAAGGATCAGAGGCAAATTTGGCTATCAATATCAGGATGCTCAGAATCAAATAGATAAAGCGAAATTGGGTCGTCTGCATATTCTGGAAGTCCAAAGGCTGATTCGGTTTATGCCGAAGATCGTTATGGCAATAGTACCAGGATGGGCTGTGGGTGGCGGGCATAGCCTTCATGTTGTGTGTGATATGACCTTAGCTTCACAGGAACATGCGATTTTCAAACAGACTGATCCAGATGTGGCCAGCTTTGACAGTGGCTATGGTTCTGCTTATTTGGCAAGACAAGTGGGACAGAAGAGGGCTCGTGAAATATTCTTCTTAGGACATGACTACACGGCACAGGAAGCCTTCGAGATGGGTATGGTCAATAAGGTAATTCCTCACAAAGACTTGGAAACTGTCGCCATCAGTTGGGCAAAAACTATGAATCAAAAAAGCCCCACCGCTATGCGTATGCTAAAGTACGGATTCAACATGATTGATGACGGTATGGTAGGGCAACAATTATTTGCAGGAGAGGCAACTCGCTTGGCTTATGGCACGGAAGAAGCCGAGGAAGGACGAAACGCTTTCGTCGAAAAACGAGAAAAAGACTTCAGTGACGTACCCTGGTATTATTAGTTCGATAGCTTAGGCAGGTGCGTTTTTTTGTCACTTCTCCAGGTATCATCGAGGCAAAAAAACGAATCCACCGAAAACTATAGACTAGATCAAAGGATTAGCTATAAATAAAGAGAGACTTTGTTGGGTTTTTAGACCCAAGGAGGGCTACTTATGTCGGTAACTATTCTCGATCTCATAGTAGACGAGCACCAAATGTTTAGCTCCAGACTCAAGGAGCAGTGCCTTAGGTCGGAGGCCATGCAAAGATCCTTTGTCGAAGGTTTTCTTAGGGATTTTTTTATTCATGATAGAGCGGAAGAAAAAGTCCTCTATCAATCTATTTCAAAACTGCCCCATGTAAACAAAGAGACCCAATGCTTGATCTCTTCATTCTATTCGGATCACAGTCAGATCTTTAGTCTGATTTCTGACCTAAAAGACCTGCCCTCACGAGAGCGTCGTCATCGTACTAACGTGCTTGCTGAAAATATAGGATTCCATTTCAAGGACGAGGAAGAAAGGCTTTTTCCGGTGCTAAGTCAACTTTTCAGCCAGCAAAAGTTAGTAGACATGGGACAATTGTTTCTTGCAACAAAGGCAGAAATATCTGGAGGTTTGACATTGACGTCCATACACAAACATATTGCTTCTGGAAAAAGTCAAACCAATCTCTTTAGTTTGTCGCCTTAGGTTCATCACTAGTCGTCAAGCTTAATCATGGAAAATCGTGAAACAGACTTTCATTGGTGCTAGACTAGGGGTTTAGTCCTTAGACTAGACTAATAGCTTGAGCCCTTATTTACGGAGCTCGAGATTTCTTTGGCAAATTAATGACCGTAAGTGCAAAGCAGGAGATGATCCATGAGGAAACCGTTAATGAATCTAACTCAGCTACTGATGATAGGGATTCTTTTTTGCCCCTCATTGCTCGGAAAATCGGGCAACTTTGTTCGCACTATCAATAACGGCAACTACACGGATCCCTACGACCCGAGAACCCGCCCAGATCAATTCGTGGGTAAGATCCAGACAGGTTCCCATGCTGACTACACGACAGATACGATCGAGACTCTCGAAGCCCGATACTATCTCAGACAAGACTTTCAGTTTTATTTGAAAATTCCCGAGCTCGAATCAGAATTTCTAGGAATCGGGGCGGAATACCGTATGCCTGGCGGAATCGGAGACAAAACTTGGTTTGGACTTGAGTTCTTTCCTGAAGACTCTGACATCGGTGTATACCTCCGAGGAGTCAATAAAAGAAGTGCCTATGCAAAATTTCACTATCGTTTTGATTTGATAGTTTTTGATGAGGCCAATGCTTATCAGTTTTCCGGAGGATATCAAAACCACCCATTTCGATCGTCTAAAAATACGTTCATCGACTTTAAAGGAGCCTATAGACTTTTCAAGGCAGATAACTTTGACGTAAGTAACCTAAGCCTCATTGCCGAGATAGGGCACGGCTGGCCCACCTTCGCTGATGTGCGCGGCCTAGAAATCTTTGGTTCCATTGGGATCGAATACAGCTCTGTCAGTGCAGATCTCGACGATAATATTTCCCAGGAGTCCTCGGATTCCGACGCAGACATCAGACTTGTCATCGGTGTTTTATACAAAAACGTGGGATGACACTTTTGAAGCGCAACCAGAGTAAAGTCTGCGATATTACGATAGGGGAAACCAGGATTCAGTATATGGCATTTGTGGACTTCGACACTCAGGTCTCCGAGGCCATCGAATCTGCCACAGATGACGACCTAGTCCCTCTCTACGGCACCCTTTGGTCCTCTGCCAAGACTCTGTTGGAAACCCTGGCAGAATATAAGTTACTCGGAAAACGCGTGATTGAGTTGGGTTGCGGGTTGGGCATACCCAGTATTTTTTGCAGCCTTAAAGGAGCCAAGTCTGTTTTAGCTACTGACTATCACCCAGAAACCAAGCTGTTTGTCGAAAAAAATGCTGAGATGAATGGCTGCCGCAACATAGACTTTCAGTTACTGGATTGGCGCCAAGAAACCACCAGCACTCATAATATTGACTACATTATTGGCAGTGATCTTCTGTACGAGCCTGACGTTATTCCTTCACTTTGCAAAACGATTAATAGCCTTATGACTGCAGAGACGCAGGTCATCATATCGGATCCTGGAAGGGTTTACTCTGGGCAATTTGAAACGGAGATAAAGGGTGTAGGTTTACAGATTACGAAGCTTGTGCAAAAAGACGGCACCATCTATTCGATTTCGAAAAGATGATGGCATCTCCAGCGGGATTTGAACCCGCGTCGCCGCCGTGAAAGGGCGGTGTCCTAGGCCAACTAGACGATGGAGACGTATCACATAAAGTGAGCCCTGATGGGTTCGAACCATCGACCCGCACATTAAAAGTGTGCTGCTCTACCAACTGAGCTAAGAGCCCCCAATGACTCCTCGTTGAGGAGTGCTTGATTTTCTACGGTACCTGATTCTAAACGTCAAGGCAAACTTACGAATATTTTTTAGTGCCTATATTTTTTCCTCATCCATTTCGGCGAAGGTTTTCTGGTATACTGATAAGGTATTTTGTTTAATATTTCACGATCTTAGTTATCGACGCACCAAAACTGCAAAGTGACATGCCGTTGCTTCCATGATTTTGACTGCCAGCAGCAGCGTTTCGACGATTGGCATCTCACCCTTGGCTTACGGAAATCAGACCTTAGGAGGTCCAGTGAAATTTAAGTTAGCGCTCATCTTGGCTTTGATTCACAGCCCAATTTATGCCAATGTGACTGGTAGCGATCTTCAAATCTTTAACGCCACGACTAACGGTCTCGATTTCGTGACAGTCCACTCCTCGGAAACACTCATTCCTGGGATCGCGAACCTTGGGCTTTTTGGTAACTACGCTGTTAACACACTGCCCCGTTATGATGAGTCTGGTGCCACTGTTGCCCGCTCAAACAGCGTTCAAGACTCGGTCTTAGCCAGCGATTTTAACTTTGGCCTCGGTTTAACCCGCAACATCGATATGGGCATCAGCATACCTTCGGTTGTATACCAAGACATTAAAGACGAGGGGGCTCGCGGAGAGTTTGGAAATACCGGAGTCACAGAGATTCGCGCCAACGTCAAATACCGCTTCTTAGGAGAGGCTGACGGCGGCATGGCAGTGGTGGCTTCCATCAATCAAAACCTCACGCAAAATAATCCATTTACCGGCTCGAATCCTGGCCCTATTCTCAATTTGGAGCTGGTAGGGGATATTCTACTGTATCGCACCGCATTCGCAGTGAACATCGGATACCGTAAACGAAACCCTGGTGACCCGGTGGAGAGCTTTCCTATCGAACCACTGCAAGACCAGGTCATCTGGTCTGGAGCGATTAGCCAACACATGCCAAGTCTAGATACAAAAGTGATTTTTGAAGTATTTGCCGCATCACCAGTGAAAGAAACCAACACAGGTTCGTCTCGCGATGTTTCGGCGTCCGAAGCCCTCCTCGGAATCAAGTACGACTACGATCGAAACGTCGCCATACACCTTGGGGCTTCGACGGAAATGTCCCACGGCACGGCATCGCCAGATTGGAGAGCCTATACAGGCATCAATTACGTTACAGGCCATTACACCAAGAAAAAGGTCAAACTAACCGTTAAGAAAAAACCAAAGCCCAAAAAGCGCAAAAAGAAAACAGGCAGCAAACCTCAGCTACCTCCGCCGCCGTTACCTGTGATTCCAGAATCACTCACCGTGCCTGATAACTATCCACCAGAGCCCCCGGGAGTCGGTGACGATGTCGTGGTCTTAAGGGATGTAAACTTTGCCTTCGATTCCGACTACAAGGTCGTTGCCGGAGCGAAAGAAGCCCTTGATACCCTCGCTGATCATTTGGAAAAGCGCGGCTATCAAAAAGTCATCATTGAAGGTCATACCGACTCACTTGGCTCCGATGACTACAATATTAATCTGGGAAGGCGTAGGGCTCAAACCATACGCAACTATCTAGTCAAAGTGAAAAAGCTAGATGCCAGTAAAATCAAAGTTCTGACGTACGGGGAATTCCGCCCCATCGCCGACAACGGTAACTACCAAGGACGCCAAATTAACCGGAGAGTGGTTTTCAGAATCCTATATTGACGAAAAACTCTCGATTTTAGGGGAGAGTTTTGCAAAACTAGGCTCACCAAACCCGCATGAGAGCCCATGGATCGCGCTCACTGCAATTTTTTTTTGAGAGAGATATGACAGAAACCGCCATTGGGATCAAAGACCTTGCCTTTGGTTATAAGCCAAGCAAACCCGTCGTCACTATCCAAGAGTTTAGCGTCGCTAAGAACACTCACACCTTCCTCCACGGACCAAGCGGTGCGGGCAAGTCGACTCTGCTAAGTCTTATTGCAGGAATCCTGACCCCACAATCCGGGACCATTGAAATATTTGGGGAAACCCTAAGTCAGATGAAGGCGGCACAGCGCGACCGCTTTCGCGGCGATCACATGGGGTACATTTTTCAGCAATTTAATTTGCTCCCTTATCTCTCAGTGGAAGAGAATATTTTCCTTCCTTTGACGATGTCTCCGGCCAAAAAAAATCGAAGCTCGTCTCCAGCATCAGAGATCGATCAACTTCTCGATGCACTAAATATTGGCGACCTCAAACACCAGTCAGTGGGATCGTTGAGTATCGGACAACAGCAGCGCGTTGCCGCTGCCCGTAGCTTTATGGGACAACCAAAACTCATCATTGCCGATGAACCAACATCTTCCCTCGACTTTGACAACCGAAAAGCCTTTATCGAGTGCTTATTTGAAGCAGCGAAGTCAGCAGGCGCAACCATACTTTTCGTGAGCCACGACCACTCATTGAGCTCTCTGTTTGACGCAAGTGTTTCCCTCTCTGAAATCAATAGGCAGCCTTAACATGTTTAAAATCATATACAAATCACTGATGAATCGATGGTTTACAGCCTTACTTACAGTCTTGTCCATAGGACTTAGTGTCTCTCTGCTACTGGCAGTCGAGAATATGAGAAAAGGGACGAAGGAGGGTTTCACCCAAACGATTGCCTCAACTGATCTTATCGTTGGTGCTAAAGGCAGTCCTTTAAACCTACTACTCTATACGATTTTCCATATGGGATCCCCCACGGAAAATATAAGCTGGGAAAGCTACCAGACCTTTGCTAATGGAAAAGATATCGATTGGACGATCCCATTGGCCATGGGAGATTCCCATAAATCTTTCCGAGTCATCGGCACAGACAATAACCTTTTTGAGCACTATAAGTTCGGTCGCCAGCAATCCTTGACTATGAAATCTGGCAGCTTTGACTTATCGACTCAAAAGGTAGTCCTTGGGTCAACAGTGGCTAAAACCCTAGGCTACAAAGTAGGAGATGAAATTATTATCGCCCATGGCACTGGCGGTGGTGTTTCCTTTCACTATCATGACGACAAGCCATTTTCCGTATCTGGTATGATGGCGCCGACAGGGACGCCTCTGGATAAGTCTCTGTTTATTAGTTTGGAAAGTATGACCGCGTTGCACGCCGATGATGACCACGATCACGATCACGGGGGGCACGCTGACGCTTCAGAAAACGAACACGATCACGAAGGACATGACCATGGCGATGAACACGAGGGACACGAACAAGAAGGGCAAGACCACGGCGATGAGCACGAGGGACACGATCATGAGGGGCACGACCACGGTGATGAGCACGAGGGACACGATCATGAAGGACATGAACATGACGACCATTCTGCTCACGAGGACATGGAAAAGCCTGAATTAGCCGCATTCTTACTCAAAACCAAAAGCCGGGTCGGTGCTTTGCCATTGCAAAGAGAGATAAACGATTTTGAAGACGAACCACTCTCTGCGGGGATTCCAGGTATTATTCTCTCCGATTTATGGAAGGGTCTAAGCTATGTCGAATCTACTCTCACCGGTATAAGCGTCCTTGTTATTGTTATAGGATTACTGGGAATGCTCATCACCCTTTATAACAGCCTAAATGAGAGAAAACGCGAAATCGCCATCTTTCGATCGATTGGTGCTTCACCCCTTTACATATTCACACTACTGATAAGCGAGGCAGGAATCTTGAGTCTGATGGGCGCAGTGACTGGCCTACTGCTGTCCAATGGCGTCAGCATATTGGTCGCCGACTACTTAAGGGAAAACTTTTCGGTTTATTTAAGCTTGGGCGTATCAATAACAGATTTGGCCATCGTTGGACTAACGGTCTGCCTCGGACTGTTATTAGGAGCCATACCGGCAATGAGAGCCTACCGACAGACTCTACAAGATGGGCTGACCATCAAGATTTAGGAAAGATTATGCGATATATTTTATGCTTAGGCCTTTTCATAGGCCTGTTTTCGGGCTGTTTCAAAAAAAAATCTGAGGTAGAGAAACAAAACAATCAGAATTCTCAGACTCAAACTCAGGCCCAAAGGGGAAATAGCGCGGCACACCATCCGCCCTATCGCGGTGCCACTCCTCAAAAAACTGGTAAGAAAGTCGAAAAAGGCACCTTTAAAGATGTCGTTCGCTGGGAGACTCTCCAAGGGCTAGATCTTCAAACAGGAAAGCCAACGCCAGACATCAAGGACGCCATGGGCATCAAGAGACGTATACCTGGGTTCGTGGTCCCTCTCGACCTCAATCAGCAGGTCAGTAAAGAGTTCATACTCGTGCCCACTTATGGCGCTTGCCTTCATACCCCCCCTCCGCCGGCTAATCAGATGATTCATGTGACCATGAAGGAGGGAAACGCTCCTCTACGAGAGAACGGTCCAGTCTGGGTCCTAGGTGTGATATCGATAACTAAAACTGACACACCTTGGGGAAAGGCTGGCTATAAAATTACTGCTGATAAAACAGAGCCTTATCAAGGCGGGTACTGAACCACAGAGCTTTTAGAATCAAACCTTGAAACCCTCGCCTAAGATGGTATTTTACCCCGTCGAATTGGGAGGAATTTCTATCATGACGGGTAGCTTCACAGGCAAATTTTCAGGACTAGATAGACTCTATGGTGATGGTTCCATAGAGCAATTAGCGCGCTCAAAGGTAATGGTGATTGGCATAGGTGGCGTCGGCTCTTGGTCAGCCGAAGCGCTTGCACGGTCTGGAGTCGGCACTATAATACTAGTCGATTTGGATGATATTTGCGAGTCCAATACAAATCGCCAAATTCATACCCTTGTGGAGAGTATCGGTCAGCCGAAAACCAAGGTCATGGGCCAAAGACTAAAGGCGATAAACCCAGAATCTCAAGTTGAGGTGGTAGACGATTTCTACACCAAGAACACACCGGACGATATTCTAAGTCTAAAGCCTGATATGATCATCGATGCCATCGACAGTTTACACAGCAAGGCATATCTTCTCAGTCAATGTAGGCTTCGTCATCAACCGATCATAACTGTAGGTGGTGCCGGCGGCAGGAGAGACCCAACTCAGATCGAAGTGAGCGACTTGAGTCAGACCATTGCCGATCCATTGCTACGCAATTTACGCAAAAATTTAAGGCAAGTTTACGACTTTCCTCGAACGGGTGACTTCGGCGTCACCGCAGTCTACAGCAGGGAAAGAATGTTCTACGCAAGTGAAGATGGCTCCGTAAGCCAGGACCCTTATCGCCAAAAACGTGGTAGCATGGATTGCCAGACAGGCTTAGGAACAGCAAGTTTTGTCACTGGTACATACGGCTTTACTGCAAGTCAGTTGGCCGTGGAATCGATATTAAAGAGAAGGGACTCACTTTGTACCTAGACAGTCATTGCCACCTGTCCCTTATGGACGATCTCGAAGCCTGCGTCGAGGCTTGTCGATCACACAACATCCAAGCCTTCTTTTTCGGCGGCACAGACAGCTCTGACTGGGAAAAACAAAGTCGTATTAAGGAACAGCTAGCAACTGAATTCACGGTGTATACTAGCTTTGGTTTGCATCCCTGGTACATTCAGGAGAGCACTTATAAGTCAGAGTTAGAAAGACTTAACGATGACATCGCCAAAGCCGATGCTTGCGGCGAGTTGGGATTAGATTTCGCTACAGACCAGCTAAAAGAAAAAAAGCAGCTCCAAACGGAAGCATTCAAGCGACAGCTAGACATTGCTCATGAAAATCGAAAACCTCTCGTGCTTCACATTGTGAAAGCCCACCAACCAGCGATCAACATACTCCGCGACATGACTATTCCCTGTGGCGGTATTGTCCATGGCTTTACCGGCAGCCCAGAGCTTATGGAAGAGTATCTAAAGCTGGGACTAAAAATTGGTATAGGTCCCAATATTCTGAATAGTAAAAAGCTGCAGTCTGCCGCCTCCCGTCTCAGCTTAACTCAGTTTTGCATCGAATCTGACAGCCCCCAAAGATCCACCAACGGACAAAGTAATCCTTCGGCGATCCTTTCTGTGGCCGAGTGCTTGGGCACAATTCTCAGTAGGGACGCATCCACAATCCTCGAACAATCGCGCAAAAATACAGAGATCTTACTAGGCATAGCCTAATGGGTCAGCGACATGAGCCGACCTTTGGCTAGTGCGTAAGAAACAGGCGCAGCCATCAGAGGCTTCGCATCATTATGCCAAAACACAATACTCATGCCTAGGAGATGGGCAGCATGAACGGTTTGTTCAACCAACGGCTGGCGATAAAAAGGCGACAATACCTCCAAACCATCGACGATCAAAAGTTGAGGACGCTTGATCATTTCGGATAAAACCTGAATTTTGCCTTTGATTTCAGGCCCCAATTGATGAGGATAGGATTCTAGGCAGGCTTCATCAAGTTGAAAGCAATCTAACAGCCTCAGAAACAGCTCTTGAGAGACAATTCCAGATTGCTTATCCAAGCAGGCAGAAAATTGTGCAGCAACAGTTTGGGTCAGACGTAACTGTGATTTGCGCAAGGCGACGAAGCCGGTTTTGAGAGCTCCCCATGTATGAGTTTCGGGGCAGGGAGCCACAGTCTCACCTTGAATCGTAACACTACCAGCTACCGTATAATGGGAGGGGATGGCTCCGAGGAGCAGGCTTGTGAGACAGGATCGTTCTTCAAAATCCTCGCAAGCGATATGAATGATCTGCTGCTCACCCACAGTTAAGCTACTATTCACGATAACAGGAACTCTTCGCGCCAGATCAGTCATAGTAATATCACGTAGAGCCATCAAACTCATGCAAAAATCCTCTAATAGTTCGAGTGATCACACCTAAACATTTATTAGTTAACTATAAGACGTAAAATTTGCCTCAATTCTTTCATCGTCAGGCTCGTCTGTAAAGATTGAATTCGCAATGTTTTCTTTCCTCAATTAGCTAAGCTATAATTGCTTATCAAAGCATATCAGGAGAAGGCGGCACCCTAGTCTGCGTCAATAGCACCAAAAGCTTGAAGATCGCTGTCACTCAACCTTGACTCTGGCCAAGGGCGTGACCTAAGAGATCGCTTTTGAGCCGACGGTGTAAGGCCAGCATGGGATCCGGTCAAAGGCAAAAACACTCGATGGGTTGTGAGATAGCCAAAGGCTATGACATCGGAAAGGATTCTCATGAAAAGGTTATTGGTTGGCTCCGTTATATTTTTGTTAAGCCCAAACCCAAGTCTATTGGCAAAAGACTTTATGAAGACGGTGAAAAGCGTAAGTGCATCACCCCATATCGGACAAGGTAACCCGAAAGTCACGAAACATGCTGCCACCAAAAAGCAATGTCAAGAAAAACTCAAATCGGCAGGTATCACCTACGAAAATAAAGACTTTGAAGCAATATGTGGCGCTAGGTATATGGCCCCTCTTTACGACCCCAGTCGAGAGAAAGCCAGTGATGCCAAGGCATGTATTGATCAGTTTGAATACCCAAACCTACCCTGTGAATATCCTGTGGTTTGGGTTAGAGCTGACGAGGCTCATAAAATTTGCCAAGCTGAAGGCAAACGCATGTGCGATGCTCACGAATGGGAGGGAGGCTGTGACGGTGCGCTGTTACCACCGGACTACAATTACGAACTAAAAAAAGCCACTATCAATGTAACCATCAAGGCAAGGCGACTCGAACACAACCGTAAACATAAAAAAAACTGGGCTTACGGCCCCAATCGAAAGAAAGGGATTTGCGCGGCAAATAGCTTTAAACACAATAAATGCAACGGCGGCAATTGGAAGGAATGCGGTTCCAATACCTATCCAGCAGGCTTTTTTCCCGAATGTAAGAGCAAGCTCGAGGTATACGATCAACACGGCAACGCAGCCGAGCATATGAATTTGCCAACGACACCTCAAGAAAGTGCCAGTCACGAAAGTGGGGTTCTGGGACATACTGAAATGAAGGGGAGTTGGTTTATTTTTGACAAATACAAAGCTCACCAAGACTGGTGTCGCTGGCGCGCTCCCTACTGGCACGGAACGCGAGTGATGCATGTGAAAAGTCACCATAATTACCACTTAGGATTTCGCTGTTGTAAAGATAGAAAAAAGCTCTGACCCACTACCCAATACGACTAGCTTTTTTAGGGAGCTATGGCGAAAACATCGTCGAAAAAAGTTCCTCTAAAATGAAATAATCTCGGTCCCTCTGTGTCTTATGATTGAAACTTTTTAGAGGGATCCATGTCGATTTTGGAATATCATGAATATCGGACTTATCTTCTTGATTTTCTTGAATTAAAAAAAGAAAAAAATCCATCCTTCTCGATGAGAGCTTTAGCGAATTTCATGGGAGTGGGCCCTTCAACCCTATCGGTCGCACTGAATCGCAAAGGGCATTTGAGTCAGGCCACGGCAAAAAAAGTCGCCGAACACCTATTCACTGATGAATTGGAGAAAGAGTATTTTCTCGCACTTCATCAGAAAGATACTGTGCGGGACGAGAGTAAAAGAGTCGAAATCCAAAAGAAACTTGCAGAAATTACCTTTCGAAAACGATTTCATCACTTAGAGAACGTGAACTCTCCGGTAAATCAATGGTATCACTTCGCTATTTTTATGCTCATTCATCTAAATCCAGATATATCCTTAGAAAATATCGCTCGGTCTTTAAATCAAAACGAGGATACCGTCACGCGAGCCATTTCTGACTTAAGAGCGGTAGGTATGCTGAAACCAGGCAGTTGGCACACTGATGAAGATCGCCACTTTATATACTTTCCCGATTTCAAGCCCGATAACCTAACGTTTCATAAAGCTATGCTCGGCAAAGCACACGACACGCTTCATCGCTTGAAAGAAACCGAACGATGGGCCTTTTCGCATCTATTTACAATTAAATTTAAGAATATAGAAGGCCTACAAGAAGACATTCAAAAATCCCTATCCCACCTCCTTTGCACAGAAGATGATTGGGATCATGACTCCGTTTTCGCTTTGACCACTCATCTTATCCCAATTGCGACAGATTCTAAGTCAATTTTTAAAAAAAATTAAAACGATAGATTTGATCAGAAGAGCAAACTCGCTTTTAAAACCATAAAATTTTCGACTAGGCAAAAAATAGAGCCTTTTTCTGGACACTGTTAAGCAAACTAATCAGTTTTTTTTCTCGTTCGCTTTTTTTTGCAGTCCTAGCCCATTTTTTCGCAAAAAAAGACGCGATAACTATCGAAATGCAATGCGAAATTATTTTTTTTTTCAATAACACCAAGTCAAAGCCGATTCTGTGTTTGAGGGTAGCAACCCTTAAAAAATTTTTAGAGGGAGATCAAAAATTATGTTAGACGCACTCTGGTGGCGCCGGATACCGACGCTTATTGTCAGCTTTTGGATACTGACAGCCTGTAACGGAAATCCAAGTATTGTAGACAAACGTGCAGCGGTAGATCCAGCAAATGCTTTTCAACCTGAAAGTGGCGATTTAGAGGTAGCCAATGATGAGTCGAAAGCCCAAAGCTTTAAGGATGGATTCTATCTATCTTTGCAGCAAGCATGTGGTGACTGCCACAATACAACAGAACCTGCGTTTACAAATGAAGACCCCGATACGGCTCTTGAAAAATTTTCCAGTTGGGCATCCCAGACAGCTGGTTTTGAGGGGCAAGTCCTAGCTAACTTCAACAACGCCTCCGATTCACGATTAGTCACTGTACTCTCCAACGACAAACACTACTGCTGGTCTGATAGCTGTGAGTCAGACGCACTAGCGCTACAGCAAGCCATAGTAACTTGGACCATCAATAGTTCAAAGGAAACGAAAGATGCTTCCGTCCAGGGCAAACACCATGATGATGACGTTTGCTACGGTGATGGCTGCGACGACTACAATTGTGATGATGGTTACGACTGCCCGCCAACAGACTGCGCTCCAGGCGGTGATTGTCGTGATGATGACCATGATAAAGGTCATGATGATGACTACCAGGATTGTCCTGATGATTATTGTGACGACAATCACAATGGTGATTGGGGTGATGGATATAACGATCCGTTCTATGACTACGATGGTACCGGATACGTATTTATTGAAACTAACTGTGCTTGCGCTCATGAGCACAAAGTCTGTCACATGAAACAGGATTTAAAGATTTATATCTTAGATCGTGACAGTGGAGACAAACTTTGGGGCGGAGAGCATCATACAGTCGTCATGGACAACATGTGCTCGTTTACGATTACCCTTGGTAAGCAGGAAAAGATTCCTCTAGACGTTATGAAACGGCCAGCTAATACACTATCTTTTAAAATAAAATCAAAGCACGATCATCAGGTCGTTCCATTTCATGCACCGTTCCACCATGGAAGAATGGGTCCTAAAGGACACAAAGGGGACAAGGGTGATAAAGGTGATCGCGGTCCAAAAGGTCATAAAGGAGACAAGGGCGATAAGGGAGATAAAGGAGACAAAGGGGACAAGGGTTACAAAGGAGATAAGGGTCACAAAGGCGATAAAGGATATAAGGGTGATAAAGGCGATCGTGGCTACTCGTGTTCCATCAGAGGTACAGTAGTCTATTGTGAAGACGGTACCAAGAGCGATGTCAAAGGTGAAAAAGGTGATCGCGGGCATCGGGGACACAAAGGTGAAAAAGGCGACAAGGGTGATAAAGGATATAAGGGTGATAAAGGTGATCGAGGAGAAAGAGGTTACTCTTGTAGCATCCAAGGTTCAAAGATCTACTGTGAAGATGGAACCGTTGGTGATGTGAAAGGCCCACGCGGTGAGAAAGGCGACATGGGTGATCGCGGTTACTCTTGTACCATCGAAGGCTCAACCATTATCTGTGAAGACGGAACCGAAGCCAACGTAAGAGGACCAAGAGGCGAAGCGGGACCACGAGGCATCATGGGACCAGTAGGGCCGAAGGGCGATAAAGGTGACAAAGGTGACCAGGGAATGAAAGGGGAAAAAGGCGACAAAGGTGATCAAGGCGAACAAGGTCTGCGAGGGCCGCAAGGCGAAAAAGGTGACCAAGGCGAACAAGGTTTACGAGGAGCCAAGGGTGAGACTGGTGCACGCGGCCTTCAAGGGGAAAAAGGCGACCAAGGTGACCAAGGCGAACAAGGTGTCCGTGGTCCGAAAGGCGAAACGGGTGCCCAAGGACCTAAAGGCGACAAAGGTGATAAGGGTGACAAAGGTGACAAGGGTGATCCGGGTCCAAGAGGGCCAAGGGGTGAAACAGGTCCACAAGGACCTCCAGGACCTCCGGGTGACGTCTAGTAGCCACGTTTTTCTAGAGTGATTGATGCTTCCCTAACGATTCATCGTTAGGGAAGTTCTTCGTTTTCTTATACTTAGTTATTTACACCGGAGCCACTACTCTGCGACAAATAGAATCCACCACACACAAGAATAAAGCTCAGTAAGTGTATCCACGAGACTGCCTCGCCCCAGAAATACCATGCCCCTAAGATAGCCAAGACCGGTTCGGCAAGAGTTGAGGCGGCAACTAAGGATGCAGGTAAATATTTTAGCGCTATATTGAAAGACGAATGACCCAGCAAAGTAGGGATGAAAGCTAATAGCGCAAAGCAGAGCCAGTTGTTAGTAGAAAATGCTAGGATAGGCTTGCCAAGCATCAGTGACATCAAAAACCCCAAGAAAGCTGCAACCCCGTAACATAGAAGTAAGTGAAAGGTTGGTGGTTGGCACTCCTGGGCTTTTCGACCAGCTATCAGGTACAGACTGAACGCGAAGGCAGACCCTAGGCCGGCAAGCCAGCCATGAATACTCCCCGAGATGCCATCCAATTCCGTCAAAAGAATTAGAGCACTACCAATAAACAGCAGCATAGCCTTCATCTGTGCCTTTGAAGGCAAACTTCGAAAGAAGAGGGCTTCTATCACGACAAGAAAAACCGGATTAACCCCTAAAACAAGGGTTGCAACTGCCACAGATACGTTTTGAACGGCATAAATCCAAGTAAAAAAGTGGATGGCAAGACAAGTACCAGCGATCATCGATGGCCTCCATGATCGCTGCGTCATGTTCCGCGGCTCCCTAAGAGCCAAAGGCGCTAGAATCATGCACGCCATGGCCAATCGCCAGGCTGTCATGGAAAAAGGGTTAGCGTCACCAATACGGATAATATTAGCCGATTGGCTCGCTGCCAACACACCTATGGCCAGCATTACATAAATCTTTCCCATGGATTTCCTTCGCACCTCGTAAGTTCTTATTCACGAAGCAACCTATCGTTGGTATTCTTAAAGTTCCATTGAGAATCCACTAACCCCTCAACTTAGTTAGCAACACAAGCGAAGGAAATGCAAAAGGAGACCCCAATGAAGCGCATGTCGCCTGAGGAAGCTGTCAAAAATCTTGGTATTCGTAGTGGCAAGCTATGCCCATGCCCGCAGGATATGAAAAACTGCGTTTGTAGTGATCACAAAGATAGCTTCGCAATAGAGCCATTCGAAGGAGATTCTCGAGATACTTGGGATAAACTTATCCGTCTTGTTTCGGGAATTAGTGGTTATAAACTAGAAACCCAAAAAGATGACTATGCCCATTTTTCCTTCACTTCAGGGATCATGAAGTTTGTCGACGATATCGAATTTAGGCTCGAAAATAAAGGCAGTAAGATTTTAATTCATTGCCGGTCTGCATCTCGCCTGGGATACTGGGATATTGGCGCAAATCGAAAACGCATAAACAAAATTTTTGGCCTTTTAAAAACAACGTAAACAACCTTCAAAAGGTTTATGTTTTCTACATTGCCTAGAATATTTTGCTTCGGCTAAATTACCCAAATTCAACCCATAGTTCAGAAAAAGGGATTTAGTATGAAACGTATTATTTTAGGTGCGGCTGCATTGTTTTCGTTTAGCAGCACGGGAAGCGCGTTTCCCGATGTGGAAAGAACCGTTAACTTCAACATCACCAATCAGTTTACTGCGGAATATGACTTTACGGGCATAGTTGCTTTAGGTAACTGCTCCGGTAGTCTTGTTCGGTTTGATGATAGCCTCCCAGGTGATAAGGCCATGGTTTTAACCAACGGCCACTGCGTTCGCCTTATCGACCCAGACACGGTGATTCTAGATGTCGCAGCAAGAAAAGCTTTTACCGTTCTCGATGCTGATGCACGAAGGATTGGTCGGGTGAATGCCTCGAAGCTTATGTACGCGACCATGACTAAAACTGATTTCGCACTATACGAACTACGAGAAACATTTGAAGAGATCGAAGAGAAATACAGCGTGACTCCCCTTACCTTCTCGCGAGAGTATCCCGCTGTAGGATCCGACATTGAAATCATTTCAGGGTACTGGCGTCGAGGATATTCTTGCCAGGTTGAAGACATTGTTTATTCCTTAAAAGAGGCAGACTGGTTCTTCACCGACTCCATCCGTTATAGCCGACCAGGATGTGATGTGATCGGTGGTACCTCCGGGTCGCCTGCCATTGATGCTGAAACAAGACTTGTGATTGGAGTTAACAATACGATCAACGAAAGAGGTCGCGAGTGTACCATCAACAACCCCTGTGAGATTGATGAGGAAGGCAATGTGTTTTACGAGCGCGGCATTGGCTACGCCCAACAGACGTCTTGGGTTTACACCTGCCGCGACGAACTAGGAGCTTTTGACATCAGCGTTGAGGGCTGTCTACTGCCACAGCCTTAGTATGAGGAGATCGTATTTATCGAAGTATGGAAATGGGGGTAGTCTTAGGCTCCCAAACATTAAAAAAGCCTCTTCAAAATGGAAGAGGCTTTTTTAATGGAGGCGCGGATCGGATTCGAACCGACATAAGACGGATTTGCAATCCGCTCTCTAACCATTCGAGACACCGCGCCTCAAGTCGGCAAAATCATTGCCGAGAAGACACATTTTATATTCGTAAGCCGTAGCAAAATCAAGTCTTTTCTCCCCCGCACATACGTTCACAGAGGATGAAAAGATTAACTTATTGAATTTATTTTGCCTTTTCAAGGTACCGGAAAAATTGAGAATCTGTCCCTATGACGATTTGCTCAGCTTTCGGTATCGTCTTGCGATAGGCTTCCAGGGTTCGGACAAACTCATAAAAATCTGCTCCCGCACTCATGGAGTCAGCGTAAATCCCATAAGACTCCGCTTCGGCCTTACCTCTGATTGACTGTGCCTTTTTGTAAGCCTCAGATTCGATTGTCTTCAAATCTAAATTCAGCTGACCCTGAATCTTTGCTACCTCTCCCTTACCCGTGGCTCGAATTTTCTCTGCGATACGATTACGCTCTGAGATCATACGATCGAAAACTTTAGATTCGACCTCTCTTACGTAAGCGATGCGCGTGATCAACACGTCAAGCAATTCTATCCCTAAGGTGTCCACATTTTTCTGAGCAGCTAAGGTGATTTGTTTTGCCAAGGCTTCTCGTCCAGCGGTAATAGGTTCGATTTCCCCGACGATCTTCTCGTCGTTCTCATCGGTCCCCTCCATGGCCGCTATTTTTTCCATAATCGCATTGGTATTACGCACCGATTCTACAAGATTATAATTGGAGACAACGTCCTTTGTCGCACTATCCAAGATACCCGTGATACGTTGCAAAGCCGTTCTAGTGTTTCTTACCGTCTTAAAAAACTGAGCCGGATCCACAATCTTCCATCTAGCAGTCGTATCGACTAGAATGAACTTTTTGTCTTTTGTCGGAACTTGTGCCGGATCTCCATCCCAGTGTAGCATCCACTTATCAAAATAGGTCACTTCATGAACAAAGGGAGTTTTAAATTGAATGCCAGCTTCGGTGATAGGCTCGCCAATGATCTCACCAAAGCGTGTCACGATCGCTTGCTGGTACTCGTTTACGGTAAATACTGATCCACGCACTAGAATCACCAATACCACGACAATTCCAGCTATCACTCCTGATTTCGTACCCATAAATCTACTCCCTCTTATTTCGCTTCTGTTTGTAATCGACCGTAAATGGGCATGAGACCTTTAGCGCCTTCATCAACCAAAACGAATCCATCAGTTTGCTCAAGAATCTCTTCCATAGCCTCGATATAAAGCCTTTTCCTGGTGATGCTAGGTGCTTTTTTATATTCCGTAAGAACGTTGCTAAATCGCTCCGCATTACCCTTTGCCCGGTTAATTGTGTCGATGGCATACGCTTCGGCATCCGCTAAAAGCTGTTCGGCTTTACCTCTTGCCTCAGGGATAACCCGGTTATATTCACGTTCGGCAGCGTTAATGGCCTGCTCCTGCTCTTGCATTGCCGTGTTTACATCGTTAAACGCAGGCTTTACTGGGTCTGGAGGTGTCACCGATTGAAGTGCCACGGTTTGCAGTAAAATCCCGAGATCATATTTATTAATCGTTTCTTGCATCAGCTCTTTGACTTCTAGTGCGATCTCGGTTCGACCAGTGGTCAGAACCTCGCCCACCAGCCTATCACCAACGACACGGCGCATTACCGACATAGACACATCGCGGATCGCTTTCTTCACGTTTTGCGCCTGAAACAGAAACTTGGCAGGATCACTGATCTCATACTGCACAATCCACTCGACATCAGCGAGATTTAAATCGCCCGTCAGCATCAAGCTCTCAGCCGTTACTGACGCTCTTGTAGAGGCGACAAAACCAAAAACCTCTTCTTGTCGCTTTTTTGACTTAACTTTATAGGTCTCATCCACCCAGGGGATTTTAAAATGTAGTCCAGGCTGGTTGGTTTTGATGTATTCACCAAACCGTGTGACGACAGCCTCTTCGTCCGCCTCTACGGTGTAAAAGCCTTTAAACGCTGATAGTAGTAAAAAAAACACACCTACTATGTAAAAAATGGTGTTATTAGACTGGGGAAAGCCTCCCCCTGGACCAGACCCATTCGGTTTGCCTTTCTTACCGCTAAAAATATCGCGAACCTTATTCGCGTAGTCATCAAATTCACTCATCCTGACCCCCTTTGTGAAACCTGGGTTATCTTAGAAACTTCCGACTGTTATAGCATCGCTGGTCATTATGGTCTATTTGAGCTTGGATTTTTTGGTGGCAAGGCGTTATAACTAGGTCTAACATGAATTACTAGGAGGGTTCTTTGAGAGCCGCTATATTTATTGACGGGGGTTATGTCCAATCCCAATTCCGATACAACAAAATCGATCCTGACTATGAAGAGTTTGCCGACTATTTTTTAGCGCCGGCCAGAGAAAATGTGTCTATCGATTTACTGCGTTGCTACTACTATTACTGCGCACCCTACATGTCACCTGAGCCGACTGAATCAGAACTAAAACGAATGGAAACCCATAGCGAATTTGTCGATGAGATCGAGAATCTCGATCGCTGGTCGATGCGACTTGGAAAACTAGAAAAACGCTGGGACGGGAAAAAAGAATATTTTGAGCAAAAGCGAGTCGACGTTCTGTTGTCCGTAGATTTTGTCAGACACGCAGCAGCTGGTCACATTCAACATGCCGTTTTGGTAGCAGGTGACAGTGATTTTGTCCCAGCTGTGGAAGCCGCGAAAGAGCATGGTGTTACCGTCTCGCTTTGGTGTGGAAAATATAAGACTGTCCACAAAGACCTGATTTCCGTTTGTGATGAGGTCCACTCGTTTCAATGGAATGAGTTTCCAAGAATCAACGGTCCAGAAAAAAACTCGCAACGGGACCATCATCAAAAACAGCCGAAGCAGCGGGGCCAAAGCAAACAGGGATCAAGCGGAAGACCCCAGTCTAATCGCAATCAAAACCAACGAAAAAGACGGCACGAAAAGAAAGCCGCGCGGAAAGAAGCAGCCACGGATCAGGACAAAGAGTCTTGGGCATCAAGGTTTAAGAAATTCTGGGACTAGCGAAGTACCGCTTACCTTCTGAGACCGGATTGGGTTAGAATAAGGGCACCCAGAATTATCCAGACTGGCATGATTCGGTCAAATCTTGAGCAAAAGGGACCACATGAGAGTATTCGTTCTTGCCTTTCTTTTAATGTCTACCCATCTCGTTGCAAAAGAGCAGAAGCAAAAGACCTTGTTTAAGGACGGCGTTTATGCTGCATCCTACGGTCAGATAGGACTCGACTTAGGAAGCATACATGACTATTCGCTGTCTCTTGTCCGCTTTAGTTTTGGCGTTCAGCTCCTGCGTTATGAAGACTATGTTTCATGGACTGTGGGGTTTCAGAAATCTGGGTTTCATGATGGGCTTCGTAATCATGACACCACTGATAAGAGCTATCAAATTGATTACACTGGGGCGACCACCTCTTTTTTAATCCTACCAAACTCTTGGATCTATGGTGATATCACCTATCACATAAACAATAAGGGCAAGGGTTCAGAGAAAATTTCGACAATCGAGAAGGAGGTTGGTGATGTTCGTTATCGCTATGACTACAAGGTTTCTGAGATTTCCTTTTCAGTAGCAGTCAGGGTAAACGATCTCCTAGCAGTCACGCTAGGTTTCGGTCAGCGCGAAATCACCTGGGATTCCAAGATTTCCAATTTTGATACAACTGTGCCTGAATCTAGGCGGGGTTCGGCAATTCCACTAAGACCTAAGGAGGGCTCCACGTCGGGTAGTTTTATTATGCTAGGGATTAGAGGCAGTACGATATAGGTAGGTCTTTTCACTGCCGTTTTCGACCCTGTTTCGATGAAAGACTAGCTTTTTGAGGAATTCACTTTTTGTCTTTGGGACAACGTCCCTCAGCCTTAGCTCCACAAACTTCACAGTCGCCGCTTCCCCCAAACAAATTGTTGAGTCCGCCACAACTACCGGCAAGTGCCTGTTTTTTCACAATATAACCAATAGCCATGCCAAAGATAACTAGCGCAAATACCACGACGGCGATAAAGGTTTCCATCGAACTCCTCCTCTTACTGAAGTCGAAAACGAGCAAATTCTGGCGTTGCCAGAGTGGCGAAACTATCATCTTTTCGGTAGATAAAGTAAGCAGGAATCTTATTTTTTACGGCTATTTCGTAAGCTTTCTCTCTACCCATTACCATAAATGCCGTCGCCAACCCATCGGCCTCACCACAAGTTTCGCTCAAAACCGAAACAGACGCAAGGTCGTGAGATATGGGATAGCCAGTCCGCGGGTCGATAATATGCGACATGCGTTTCCCATCAATCTCATAAAAATTCCTGTAATCTCCAGACGTTGCCAATCCAAATGAGCGTGGCGCGACCAAAGCTGAGGCGCCACCCGCTGTTTCACTAGGCATTTCGATAGCGATTACCCATGGCTGATCTCCAGGTTTTTGGCCACTGGTTCTGACCTCTCCGCCTATCTCTACCAAATGATGACTAAAGCCAAGCTGATTGAGATACTCAGAAAGAACATCAGCCGCGTAGCCCTTGGCAATGGCTGAGAGGTCTATCGTCAGGTCAGCGGATTGCTTCTTAAGCTTTCGTTGATCCTTAGCGATCACAATTTTTTCAAAGCCGATGGATTCCAGCCCCTGTTTCAGCTGTGCATCTGTTGGTACGGTTTCTGGCCGTCCTTTGGGACCAAAACCCCATAGACTTACTAACGGATTGAGAGTGGGATCAAAAGCTCCATCGGTTAATGCGAAAATCTTCTTTGAGGTCTGTACGACGCGACCGAACTCAGGAGACACGGGAAACCAGTCATAGCTTTTTAGTCGGTTAAAGGTGGAAATTTCGGAATCATTGATATAGGTCGACATCTGACGATTCAGATCTTTCAGGATGCGCTCAAACTCTGGCTGTAAGGGTGCGGGTGACACTCCCACATACTTCACAGCATAGTAAGTCCCCATAGTCTTACCACGGTAGCTACTAATACTTTGAGCGCTCAGAGCGGGTTCCAAAACTAAGCTTGTCAAGAAAAGCCCGAGCACCCTTGTCAGGAGCTTTCGTCCTCTGACGATCAAACTGAAATCGCAGGACTGTTTAGATATTTCTATCATTCCATTTTTTTCCAAAAAAAAAGGTGCCGAAGGCACCTTGTGTTTTTATCCACCAAAGTCATCGAGCATGATGTTGTCATCTTCCACCCCAAGACTATGGAGCATATCGATGACGGCCTTGTTCATCATGGGGGGACCACATAGGTAATACTCAATATCTTCGGGAGCATCGTGATCCTTCAGATAATTATCGAACAATACCTGGTGAATGAACCCAGTGTAGCCTTCCCAGTTATCTTCGGGTAGAGGCTCGGACAAGGCGCAGTGCCATTTAAAGTTATCGTTTTCGCCCTGCAGCATATTGAAATCGTCCTCGTAGAACATCTCACGCTTACTACGAGCACCGTACCAGAAAGTCATTTTTCGATCCGAATGGATACGCTTCAACTGATCGAAAATATGAGAGCGCATGGGAGCCATACCAGCACCACCACCGACGAAAACCATTTCATTGGCTGTTTCTTTGGCAAAGAATTCACCATAAGGCCCTGATATGGTGACTTTGTCACCCGGCTTGAGGTTGAAAATATACGAAGACATCCGTCCTGGAGGTGCATTAGGCGCTTCCCTGGGAGGAGTGGCAATCCGAACGTTAAGCATAATAATGCCTTTTTCCTCAGGGTAGTTGGCCATCGAGTAGGCGCGGATCGTTGGGTCGGAAAAGCTGGCCTTGTACTTGAAGACATTAAATTTTTCCCAGTCCCCACGATACTGCTCTTCGATATCAAAGTCTTTGAAGTCTGCTTCGTAGGCTGGAGCCTCAATTTGGATGTATCCACCAGCACGGAAATTCACATTTTCGCCTTCTGGTAGCTCTAGGACCAACTCCTTAATAAAGGTCGCAACGTTGTCGTTAGAACGAACCACACACTCCCATTTTTTAGTGTCGAGAGCCTCGTCAGGGACCTCAATCACCATATCTGACTTGCAGGTAACCTGACAGGAAAGGCGCTCGCCTTCTCTCGCTTCCCTTTTAGAGATATGAGAAAGCTCAGTCGAGAGAATCTCGCCGCCACCCTCTTTGACTTTAACCTTACACTGAGCGCAGGTTCCGCCACCACCACAGGCAGATGAAATGAAGATCTTTTCATCTGCTAGGATATTAAGCAGTTTACCACCAGCTGGAACGGTAATCGCCTTTTCAGGATCATCATTGATTAAGATTTTGATATCACCAGAAGCTACAAGCTTCGATTTTGCAAAAAGGATGATGGCAACCAAGAACAGCACGATGGCTGTAAACATGCCAACACCTAAAATTATTTCTCCCATTTCACACCTTCCTTTTATTTACAACTGGATTCCAGAGAACGCCATAAACGCCAAAGACATGAGTCCAACTGTTATAAATGTGATTCCCAAACCTTTTAGGCCATCAGGAACATCGGAATACTTTAGCTTTTCCCGAATCCCGGCTAATGCAGCAATGGCCAACCCAAAACCAACTCCAGAACCAAGGCCAAAAGACAATGACTCCGTAAAGGTATAGTCACGCTCCACCATAAACAACGAACCACCAAGGATTGCGCAGTTCACTGTGATAAGTGGAAGAAAGATACCCAAAGCGTTGTATAAAGTGGGGACGAATTTATCGAGAGCCATCTCCAAAATTTGAACCATGGCGGCAATCACACCGATGTAAGAGATCAGCCCCAAAAAGCTGAGGTCTATAGTGGCAAGGCTTTCGACACCGGTCCAGGTCAATGCGCCTTCTTTGAGCAAGTAGTTGTAGATAAGGTTATTAGCAGGAACGGTAATCACTTGGACCACAACAACCGCGATTCCAAGACCCACTGAAGTATCGACCTTCTTTGATACGGCCAAAAAAGTACACATACCAAGGAAAAAGGCTAATGCCATGTTTTCAATAAAGACTGCTTTAACAAAAATGCTAAGATAATGTTCCATACGTCCTACCCCTCGTGCTCAACTTGATCAGGCTTCCATGTTCTGACAGCCCAGATGAATAAACCAATAAGAAAGAAAGCACTCGGAGCCAAAACCATCAGGCCGTTAGGCTGATACCATCCACCTTCAGTCGCAGGTGTTAGGATACTGACTCCAAAAAGTGATCCCTTACCGAAGAGCTCGCGAAAGACTCCGACAAAAATCAAAACAATTCCATAACCAAGACCATTACCGATACCATCGATGAGACTCATAAAGGGTGTATTTTTCATGGCATAAGCTTCCGCTCGCCCCATGACAATACAGTTGGTGATGATGAGCCCGACGAATACAGAGAGCTGCTTACTAATTTCATAAAGAAATGCCTTAAGAACCTGATCAACAACGATTACCAGCGATGCGATGATACACATCTGAACGATAATCCTGATACTACTCGGGATCAGGTTTCGGATGATACTCACCATGAAGTTTGACAATGACAAAACCGCGATAACAGCAACTGTCATTGTGATAGAGGTATCCAAACTTGTCGTCACAGCAAGTGCCGAGCAAATCCCTAGGATTTGTAGTGCAATCGGGTTATTTACGAATATTGGTCCAATAAGGACGTCTTTAACCTTTTCAGCCATTAGGCACCCCTTTGTCTAATTTTTTCGATATATGGTTTGAACGTATCTTCGGCAAGCCAATATCTGACAAGGTCTTCGACCCCGTTGGCCGTCAAAGTCGCACCTGAAAGACCGTCTACCTCGTATTGGATCTTAGGGCTTCCAGCGACGGTTTGGCCTTTGAGGACATCGATAGACATTTTATCACTATCATCAAAAATCTTTTTACCAACCCAAGTGGCCTTCCATTTCGGGTTGTCAATCTCCCCACCCAATCCAGGGGTTTCGCCGTGTTCGTAAAATCCCAAACCAGCCACGGTTCTCATGTCTGGCTCCAGAGCTAGAAACCCGTACATCGTCGACCAGAGGCCTTTTCCATGCACAGGGAATACTACCTGCTTTAGCTGGCCGTTATCGTAGACTTCATAGACTGAGGCTACTGTCGCTCGGCGCTTGATGCGCGCTAGGTCTTCTCCGGACGGTATTTTAATCGACGTGTCTGGATCCTTAGCTGCTTTCCTTTGGTCAAAGGTTGCCGGATCGAAGTCCTCATTGTAAGTGCCCTTACCTAGGTTCACGATCTTAATCTTAACCTTTTCAGCGAAAACTGCCTCGACGTCAGCCCCCTCTTCGAGCAGTCCTGCCGCGGCTAGAATATTCTTCTTTTTATCCAGGGCTTTGTTTTTCTGTTGCGTTGATCTCAACGACACCGCAGCTGCCGACACCAAGATTGAACAGGCAATGCAAAGGACGGCGGCTACTGTTATGGTTTTCCCAACCGTTTCTCTTGAACCACTCATGCTGCGACTCCTGACCGAATTTCCCTTCGTTTGATGTTACCTTTGACGACGTAGTAATCAATCAGAGGAGCAAATACGTTACCAAACAAAATGGCTAGCATGACTCCTTCTGGGTAAGCTGGGTTGATCGACCGCACGATGATCGCCATAACCCCGACAAGACCGCCATAAACCAGCATTCCCGTGCGTGTCATGGCTGCAGAAACTGGATCGGTCACCATAAACACCAGTCCGAAGGCAAAGCTACCCGCTACGAGATGCCAAGCCGGACTCAAGCTAAACATAGGATTCGTATCACTACCAATGACGTATAGCAGCAGCGACGCAAACAAGCCTCCTGCCAGCATCCCCAACATGATACGCCAAGAGCCGATTCCGGATGCAATCAAGACAACGGCTCCGAAAAGACAAGCCAAAACAGAGGTTTCACCCATGGAACCAGGAATGAATCCGATAAAGGCATCTAACCAACTATAGGCTGCTGTTACCGCTTCGACACCGCCCGTAGCTCCGAGACTTAAGATTGTCGCACCCGTGTAACCGTCGGCCGCAGTCCATACTGCATCACCGGAAATCTGAGCTGGATAGGCGAAGAACAAAAAGGCTCTGGCTGTCAATGCAACATTCAAAAAGTTTTTACCGGTGCCGCCAAAGATTTCCTTGGCGAACACGACCCCGAAGGCAATACCCACGGCGACTTGCCAAAGAGGAATGGTTGGTGGAAGGGTCAATGGAAACAAAAGTCCGGATACTAAAAACCCTTCGTTAACTTCGTGTTTTCTCACTATAGCAAAGATAACCTCGAAGATGCCGCCCGCTACTTGGGTTACGATAAAGATGGGCAGAAAATATAGTAGTCCGTGAAGCAGGTTAGCAAAAATATTTGTTGAGTCGAAACCAAGACCGGTCATACCGATCACAGCACCACGCCATCCAGAGATTTCAGTTAATCCCATCTTTTCGATGGCTAGGTTTGCCTGCAAACCCGTATTATAGAGAGCAAAGAAGATCGCCGGCGACAGGGCAACAGCGACGGTGATCATAGTCCGCTTAAGGTCAATGCCATCACGGACGTGAGAGGCACCCTTGGTGACTTCACCAGGCGTGTAAAGAAAGGTGTCGACAAGCTCGTATAATGGATAGAGCTTTTCGAGTTTACTCCCCTTGTCAAACATGGGGTGCGCTTTGTCTAATAGACTTCGTAGAGGTTTCATACTATCCCTCCATTTCAATGGTTGTAAGAATGCTTCGTAGGTGTGGACCGTACTCTAGCTTGGTGGGACAAACGAAGGTCAACAGGCCAAGGTCCTCCTCGTCAAGCTCTAGAGCCCCGAGTTGCTGGGCAAAGTCTGAATCACCCGTAAGCAATGACCTGAGTAAGTAGGTCGGCTCGATGTCCATTGGCATCACTGTATTATAACTATCTGTTGGAACCATTGCGCGGATACTTCCGCCGGTACTTGTGGTCAAATCAAACTTCTTTTTCGGAGTGAGCCACGAAGAGACGAATGTCCTTCGAGCCGAAAACTTATCGAACCCTGGCATGTGCCACCCAAGTAATTCTCTCTCACGACCTTCGGCAATGACAGAGACTTGCTGATGAAAGCGCCCAAGGTATCCATAAGGACCAGAGGCTTTTCTCCCGGAAAGGACCGATCCAGAAATCACGCGTTGCTCTTCTGGTTTTAATCGGCTACGCGTTAACTCGTCCAGAGACGCTCCTAGGTTGACCCGAAAATGCTTTGGCTCCTTAACGCCAGGACCAGCAAGGGAAATCACTCTTTTCGTCAAAAGCTTACCAGTGGAGAACAAATGCCCGATCGCGATGACATCCTGGAATCCGATGGTCCAAACGGTTTTGTTGGCGCTCACGGGGTCCAAATGATGGATGTGGGTTCCCGGAAGGCCTGCAGGATGTGGACCTTTGAAGGTTTGGAAATGCAGCTCCTTAAGGTCTGGAGCGGAAACCTGTAAACCGTCTTCTTTGCAAATATACACTTTCGTTTTGGAAAGCTTGGCTAAGATCCGCAGTCCTGTGTTGAGCAGGTGTTCCTGGCCGGATAGTATTGTTTTGATACTCGGCGCTAGCGGATTCGTATCCATCATGTTTACAAAAATACTGTTAGGTCTAGTCCCTAACGCCGGCGCCTTCGAGAAGGGCCTCGTCCTCAATGCAACCCAGAGCCCCGATTGGTTTAGGTTTTCTTCGATCTGCTCACCAGTCAATGACAGCATATCTGTATCGTTGTACTGGGTGAAGGTTTCTTCGTCGGTACCATCGACTGCAATGACGACTGACTGCAGGACCCTTTTCTCGCCACGGTTAATAGCGACAACTTGTCCGCAACCTGGCGAGGTAAATCTCACTCCCGTGTTACGTTTGTCGACAAAAAGAAGTTGTCCTGTGTTGACGCGATCACCGACTTTAACATGCATGGTCGGCTTCATCCCGACATAGTCTTCACCAACTACTGCGACGTGCTTGGTCACTGCATTTTCAACGGTCTCGTTTGGTTGACCAGTGATGGGAAGATTCAGACCTTTTTTTAGCTTAATCATAGGTCTAAGCAGATCCTTTCCAATTCGAGGGTGGTAGTGAATTTGTCTGCAAAATTATTGTAGAAAATCAGCAGACAAATCGGAGCGTGTACTATTATCATAACCAAAGTTTTTTTCAAGGTAGCATTATGTTGAAGCTAAGCGCCTCACCCATGATTTTACCCAACAACTAAGTCATGAGTCCACAGTACCAGCGTTTCCATTGAACCTAGTCTCGACAAAATCAGGATACACCATGAGACCATGCCAAAAAAAGACGCACTTTTTTACTTACAGATATAGGCATTTCGATCGTGTTTTTCACCGGCGGTAGCCACGAAACTTTGCGATTCAAAAGGCATAAATGTCTCTTTAAAGACCCTAAACATTTGACGAGTACTGTAAACAAAGTAGTACACTTTGAACCAGGCAGCAAGGCTCGTTTATTGGCTACCTGGACAGTTATATTCCTTCATTCAGGAAACCCTTTCACCCCATATTCTGTGCGAGAATTCCTGCAAACCAACTAGGATTTGTTAGGTGGACGTTGTGACTTGCATCAGCAGCCCCAATGACATTGGCAGCTGTCCCTAGGGACGTGGCAATATCCGCATACTTTTGATCCAACTCACCGTAGATATATAAGATGTTTTGATCAGTTTTTTGCAGGAAATGATCTAAGCATGGCATGAACGCCACACTTGTGGATCGCATCCCTTGCTCAATAGCAGCGAAATCTTGATCCATACGCCTCTCCATCATGGCCTGGAATCCTTCAGTTTTTTCTATACCGATAAACAGGCTCAGACGATACCATTGCTGGAGAAATTCTCGTTTCGAACTCTCAGTGGTGACATGGCTCAAGTTCAAGGAGAGTTCCCAGTCGAGCCTTCGACGCCGTTCACTAGCATCTGCGATACCAAAGGATGAGGATTCTAATACCAGAAGCCGAAAGCTTTCGGGAAAGAGAACCGCAAGCAGTGTAGCAATACGCCCCCCCATGGAATAGCCAATCAGTCCATCGACACTTACGGCACGGGCTTTGATCTCGCTCATGATATCTTCGCAAAGGACCTTCCAGGTCTCAGGTTGATAATGCTTCGATCCCCCGTGACCCGGTAAATCTATGCTTATACACAGGATCTTAGGATCACTATCCAAAAGAACCTGAATCACACGTTGCCAATCGCGAGTATCACCAAGAAAGCCGTGAAGAAAAACCAAGACATGGTCTGGATTCACCATCTCTCCAAAACAGCTCACCTGCATCAATTGCGCTCAAAGGTTTGGAAAGAATAAGGGATAGGTTCCGAAAAACTAGAGTCTTCGATCATACTAAAGTTCACCAGGCGATCCAATGGATAGTAAGTGTCACCAGTGATGTCCTGATGGATTTTCGTTAGGTAGATACGATCGACTAGATCTAAAGTTTGCTCGTAAATTTGCCCGCCACCAATAATGAAAACCTTATCACCCCAGGTGTCTCTTAGTGATTGGCACTTGGCCAAGGCCTGCTCAATAGAGCTCACTTGAATCACCCGCGAGTCGAGAACGGTCTCTTGCCGTGACACAACTATGGTCTTTCGTCCCGGTAACGGACGACCGATAGACTCATAAGTCTTTCGCCCCATGATCAGACACGAGCCCATCGTTACCCGCTTAAAAAATTTAAGATCTTCAGGAAGGTGCCATGGCATGGCCCCATCCTTACCTATGACTCCATTTTTGGTGCAGGCTACAATTTGTGCAATCATTTAAACTGAAACCTCCGCTTTAATTGCGGGATGAGGATCGTAATTCTCGATCGTGAAATCGTCATAAGTAAAGTCGAATAGGCTTTTGACCCGCGGATTTAATTTGATCGTCGGCAATCCTCGAGGCTCCCTGGTGAGTTGCAATGTCGCCTGCTCTAAATGGTTTTTATAGATATGAGCATCGCCAAGAGTATGGACAAACTCACCGAGACCGCAGTCGAGATCTCTTGCCATCATCATTGTCAAAAGAGCATAAGATGCTATGTTAAAGGGGACACCTAAAAATACATCGGCACTTCTCTGGTACAGCTGACAGGATAGCTTTCCATCGGCTAGATAAAATTGAAAGAAGGCGTGGCAGGGCGGGAGCGCCATTTCGGTCAGCTCACCCGGATTATAGGCAACCACAAGGTGCCTCCGCGAATGGGGGTTGGTTCTCAATTGCTCCAAGACAGTTGAGATCTGATCGATAGTCTCGCCATTGGGGTTCTTCCAAGAACGCCACTGCGCGCCATACACACGACCCAGATCCCCGGACTCGTCCGCCCATTCGTTCCAAATCCTAACCTTGTTCTCTTGCAAGTATTTAATATTAGTATCGCCAGAAAGAAACCAGAGCAGCTCGTGAATTACAGATTTTAGATGAACTTTCTTCGTTGTCACCAGCGGGAAGCCTTCATTTAGATCGAAACGCATCTGATGCCCGAAAATACTGTAAGTCCCCGTGCCGGTACGATCGGGTCGATAGGTTCCTTCTTGGAGAATCTTTTCCATTAATGCCAAATAGTTCTTCATTTTCGTTCTTCACTCATCCTATTAATATGGCTTAGGGGCCTTGCAGCCACAAGCTATTTACATGCCAGAATGTGGGCTGACAGAGAGTATGTTCAGACCTTCCAACCATAGTTTCTTTGCAAGGGTTTGACAACGGATCATCGGCAAGAATTACTTATGAAACAATAAGCATTTGCATTTCAGGAGATTGCTTGTATCAAATGCATAGGGCAAGGACAACCGACCAGGCAACATGTACTTTCGGCATAACACCCCGTTTCAAGGAGTTTCAGGTGACAACCCTTCGATTTGACCTAGGCAGCATTACGATTGAGGGCATGGAGCAAACGCAAGCAGATCACTTTACCTTTGTGAAGTGGGATTCTCGTACCAAGCAACACCGACTGATGGCTATGCACTACCGAGCTCTGTTGGAATCGCTTTTCGAAGAGGACATGAGCTATGATGATTTAGCGAGAGCTTATGAACCCATCAACGGTGAGCTACTTAGCAGCATCAAACCAAGAGATCACCAGGCAGCAGCTCTCAAAGCCTGGAAAAAGGAAAATAGTCGTGCCACCGTGTGCCTTCCAACAGGCGCTGGTAAGACGATCCTTGCCATGCTTGCCATTGCGGAGATCAAGCGTAGCACCTTGATTATTGTACCCACCATCGATCTTATGCAGCAGTGGGAGTCTGTGGTAAAGAAATTTTTCGGCGGAGACGTAGGGCTCCTAGGGGGCGGTCATCATGATATCAAGCCTATAACCATTGCCACATATGACTCGGGACAAATGCATATTGAACGCTATGGCAATCGCTTTGGGTTTTTGGTCTTCGATGAGTGCCATCACCTTCCCGGGCCACTCTATCAAAAGATCGCAATTTGCTCGTTAGCACCCTACAGATTAGGTTTGTCCGCAACCTTGGAACGATCCGATGGCAAAGAGTCCTTGATTTATGACATCGTCGGACCCTTAGCTTATGAGGGTCAGGTACAGAACATGATCGGCTCTGGCTTATCTCCCTACGATGTGGTCACCATCGAGGTTCCTATGAATCCCGAAGAGCATGAGCAGTATTTGGCAGCAAGGCAAATCTATACGGGATTTATAAGGCAGAATCGCATCAATATGTCAGGTCCTCAGGGCTGGCAGAACTTTATGTTTAAAGCCTCACGATCTTCTGAAGGCAAACAAGCCATGAAAGCCTTCAGGCTGCAGAAACAATTAGCGCAGGCGTCAGCTAACAAACTGAAAGAACTGTGGGAGATTATCAAGCATCATGCTCAAGATCGGATGATAATTTTTACGAACGATAATAACCTCGCTTACCGCATTGGTAAGCTGTTTATCCTTCCGGTTTTGACCCACCAAACAAAACCCAAAGAACGAAAAAAAATGCTTGAAGAGTTTAAAAAGGGTAGCATCAATATTCTCGTGACATCAAAAGTCCTCAATGAGGGCGTGGACGTACCTGAAGCAAGTGTAGGAGTGGTGGTATCTGGTAGCGCCGCAATTAGAGAGCATGTGCAGCGCCTGGGCCGGATCCTAAGAGCGCAAAAAGGCAAAACAGCGGTTCTGTACGAACTAGTCTCTGAAGGGACCAGTGAGTACTTTGTCAATAAAAGAAGGAAAGAGCATAGTGCTTACCAAAGATCTGCTCATTAATACAAAACGAGCCCAAAGAGTCTATCCAAAGTTTTTGGACCCGAAGGACCAGAAGACGTCAAGTCTTGCCAAAGATATTCTTGATTTGTTTGGGAAGTATCAGAAATTACCCTTCATCAAGCTCAAGGAAGCCCTATCTGATCTAGGTCAAGGGCAGGAAAAAATTAAGTCGGGTCTTGAGAAGTTGGTGTTGGACAAATGCGAATTCACGGAATCGAGCCTTCCTATCGAGGATCTTAGGTGGCAGGCATTTGCCGAGGCCCAACGCCTGCGCACCGAAGGTAAGGTGACTGATATTCGAGACTACTTAGGGGCCGGGGGTTCGTCTGTGGACCTTTCGATTCAAGATCTTCAATCGACTCTTTATAGTGATTTACCGGACTACAGACGTATTTCAAGCCTCCCTACCT
>JABSRP010000152.1 GCA_013215145.1 Pseudobacteriovorax sp. | reverse complement strand
TTTGCCATGTGGAATGTCCTCCAAAAGTTATATAAGTTTTTCGGAGGGAAGTGGGATTTCTTTAGAGACAGCACAAGTCAGGATTTTGATATAGATATGATTGATAAGATTCTCGATCACCAGCAACGTCAGAAGATAAAATACTTTCTAATAGCCGGGTTTATTATTCTGGTTTCCTGGTTTGTCGTAGCTATTTCTGATTGAAGTCGGTTTTATTATGCATAACTGTAAACATTTGCATCTTATCTGACACTAGCCTCTGTTTGATTTTTCACTTTGATTGTCTTTTAATTTGATAAGTGTTCTTGTAGTCAAAGTGATTTGTATTTGTGAGTGGCAAACTCATCATCGTCCACGCAATCGAAACCCAGACTTTCATAGAAGCGGCATGCTTCTGGATTTTCAGTTCTGAGCCTTAGTATTGAGAAACTTTCCACTCCCTTTTTGATCAATACTAACAAAATTTCCTTAGCGATTCCTTTTCGACGAAACCGCTTTCGGATATACAAGTGGCGAACTCTACCAATGGATGCTTCATCAGTATATGGATCGATATTTAAACCGCCTCCACCTACAATTTCTTCTCCATCTCTGGCTATTAAATAGATTTCTCCTGGTTTGCCAAATCTATTTGAGCCATCGAGCCAATGAATTTTCATTTTTTCCATCATACCGAACCCCTCAGCTTTGCTTTCCGATACAAGCAAGTCAAAGTCTAATGGAAGCTCTTTCATCAATTTGATTTCAATCATCCTAATCTTTCCCCAGTACAAAGAGTACTCTAAACGAACGCCCTAAAACAAATGGTTCCTCGGTAGTGCAAAAACAAATTTTTGCCCCTTGTCAAAAAGTATTGTCGCTGTCATACACCATCTAGGAATTTGATTGTCATCTCAAAATTCCAGGGAAACGATGCTTGGTTCCGACTTTCACTAATTTACTGTGACGTGGAATTTACCTGAAGTAGTTAAACACAATTTTTTGGCCATATGAGCCGTTGCAGAAAGCTCATTAGACTTCCGTTAAGGTTTGTCTGCATTTTGTAAGAACCATGGGACGTCTTGCCTTATTGATACCTAATAGACAGCATAAAGTAGCTATCCTTTTTGTCGGGCCCATCTAGGGAGAAAAAGGATGCAATATTCAGCTACGATTGGAGTCTAATAAGAGTCCTGTCAACCTATTGGATCGGCACGAGTCGGGCCGAACTTGAAATTAATTGTTTATAGAAAAGGAAACAGTTCATGAAATCAATTCCTCTATTTCTAGCTATGGCAACCATTGTGGCCTGTGGCCAAAACTCTAGCAGCAGCCTAGATGCCATTGATTTTTCGCAGCAGAATGTCAGAAGTAAGCCGCTTCATGTAGTAGGTTACGCCAATCTTGAGTATATCGAGGACGAGAGTTCTGCGTTTTCTGATTTAGAATCTATCGAAGTCTTGTTTCAATGGAATCAGATCGATGTGCTGACCACCCGAGAATGGAACCATCCGTCACAGATTTGGCATAATTTAGCTACCTAAAGCAAGCTCATTCTC
>JABSRP010000151.1 GCA_013215145.1 Pseudobacteriovorax sp. | reverse complement strand
ATGGGAGTATGTTACATGCCCGGCCCATAGTGCGCAATGAGTAAGGCTTAGGGAAGATAATCTGAATTTTCAAAGGTATTAATTCGCCAATCAGAAAATAATGACAAATATAGTGTTTGAAGAGGTAGTCGATTTTAAGAATCATGAGATGGTACTGAAAAACCGGACAGAAAAATTTGATAATTTTGAAGTCCAATGGAAGAACAAAAGTCAGGTAAGCGGAAGTATCGTAAGTATGATGCTGTCTTCAAATCAGATGCTGTATCGCAGTTAAAATCTGGTCGAAGTGCCAAAGAATTATCCCAACTATTAGGGGTCTCTGAAAGTCTATTGTACAAGTGGAAAAACGAGTCGACTGGAGGTCGTAACCGAGAGCAAAGTGAAGAGATTAAACGACTCCGTCGCAAGCTCAAAGAGATCGAAGAAGAAAATGTGATCTTAAAAAAAGCATTGAGTATTTTCAGCCGCAGCGACTAGAACGGTATCGTTTTGTGAGTATGCAGCGTGAAAATCACAGCATATTGAAGTTGTGTAAAAGTATGCAACTGAGTACTAGTAGCTACTACGCGTATTTGAAAAGCAGGCTAAAGAAAAAAGAAGTTGAAGACTTAGAACAGGCGGTAGTCAGTGCGTTTTGGCGTCATAAGAGGCGTTACGGAACCAGGCGCTTAGTCTCAGAAATGTATGATGAAGGTTATATCGTTGGTCGTAAGAAAATCAGTATAATACTGAAGAAAAACGGTCTAAAGGCAATACAACCTAAGTCTTTTGTTCCTAAGACAACGCAGACTCATCCACACTTGCGAAGAAGTCCTAACTTGCTTATAGACAGGGATAAATCGATCCAATGCAATGAAGTATGGGTAGGAGATATAACTTATTTACCCTTACAACAAGGGCTTTGGGTCTATCTAGCTACTTGGTTAGATACGTATAGCCATCATATCGTTGGTTGGGAGATCATGGACCATTTAGGTGAGCAGTTGGTCATCGAGGCATTTGAAAAAGCGGTCACTAAGCGGCAGCCACCCAGAGGTCTTATTGTACACAGTGATGGGGGAAGTCAATATGCTGGACAAAACTTTCGTAAACGGCTAGGTAACTACGGCTTTAGACAAAGTATGACTCGCAAGAACAACCATTACGATAATGCTTTTGCCGAATCCTTATTCTCTCGACTAAAAGCAGAGCTGTTAGAGGGAGGTTTGTTTTTGGATATTATCGAAGCTCGTATTGAATGTTTTGACTACATTGATTGCTATTACAATCCGATTCGGAAGCACTCCTCAATCGGCAACAAAAGCCCACTACAATTTGAAAAAGAGTGCGGCTAAGGAAAAGAAAAAATTAGTGGACAATGATATAATCGGCATGGGCCCTTTGGCCTCCGTTTCGCTACGCTCCACTACGGCCAAAGGGCCCATGAAAAAGGGAGAAAACTCTCAATTTAAACTGTCCGGCTAAAGCGGACCACCTCAGGTTTAGTTAATGTAACACTTTTGGATATTAATAATCTGGTTTTAGATGTATTATATATTACTGGAGACATCAAGTTTACAAGATATATTGTATTAGATATGCAATTGAAAGGTATGGAGTTAGAATTGAGGCGTAAGGGACTATTGATGTAAATGACTTTAGGGAAGAAAATGAGTATTTGAAGGAACTCCTTAAGGG
>JABSRP010000150.1 GCA_013215145.1 Pseudobacteriovorax sp. | reverse complement strand
TTATTTAAAACAACGGGAAGAAGCTAAACGCCGAGATCATCGCAAACTAGGAAAAGAGCTAAAACTGTTTAGCATTCAGGAAAATGCTGGTGGTGGTTTGGTATTTTGGCATCCTCGCGGTGCAAAGATGCGCTACGTCATTGAAGATTATTGGCGCAAGGCTCATTTAGATGGAGGTTACGAACTCCTCTATACTCCGCACGTTGCTAACTTAGATTTGTGGAAAACATCGGGACATTTTGATTTTTATCGGGAAAATATGTTTGATTCGATGAAGATTGAGGAACAAGCTTATCAAATCAAACCCATGAACTGTCCTTTTCATGTTTTAACCTATAAAAATGAACTCCATTCCTATCGAGAATTCCCTTTACGCTGGGCAGAATTAGGGACAGTATATCGCTATGAACGTTCTGGGGTTCTACATGGTTTGATGCGGGTGCGGGGTTTTACTCAAGATGATGCTCATGTTTTCTGTTTACCCACACAAATTGCCTCAGAAATTCTCGGTGTACTCAATTTAACAGAGAAGATTCTTTCTGATTTTGGCTTTAAAGACTATGAAGTTAATCTTTCCACTCGCCCAGATAAATCAGTGGGAACAGATGAGGGTTGGGAGTTGGCAACTCAAGCTTTAGTAGAAGCATTAAATGGCAAGGGTTGGGACTATATTGAGGATAAGGGAGGCGGTGCTTTCTATGGTCCTAAAATCGATATCAAAATCAAGGATGCTATTGGACGGACTTGGCAATGTTCTACTATCCAGGTAGATTTTAACTTACCAGAACGCTTTGACATGGAATATGTAGCTGTGGATGGTTCTCGTCAACGTCCTATTATGATTCATCGGGCAATTTTTGGGTCTTTAGAGCGTTTTTATGGAATTTTAATCGAAAACTATGCAGGAGATTTTCCTTTATGGTTAGCACCTATCCAATTACGTTTGTTACCAGTTAGTGAAGCACAAATAGAATATGGGGAAACTGTGGTTGCTACCCTAAAACAGGCTGGTTATCGGGTAGAAATAGACTGCACGGGGGAACGTTTGGGCAAACAAATACGTAATGCTGAACTAGAGAAAATTCCTGTGGTGGCCATAGTTGGAAAAAAAGAAGTTGAAACTCAAACTTTGAGTATTCGTACTCGCCAACAAGGAGATATTGGGACTATGACTTTGACTGAGTTGAAGGAAAGTTTCAAGAGTGCGATCACTAATAAGGCGAATATTTAGCTTCTTCGGCAAGAAGCCCCACGCTGTATTTTCCAAAAAAACACCGACAAATCAGCGTGGGATGAATTGCCGTCCGAAATTACTCGTTAGGACGAGTTTGATTTTCAATGTATTTTCTGAGAGTAGAAATAGTTACACCACCACAAGAAGCTATGAAATAAGAACTATTCCAGAAAACCTCTTTCCAATAAAATTTATTGATTTGCTCTGGAAATTCCTGCCTTAATTTACGACTAGAGACACTTTTAACTGAACTTCCCCCCACGAAAAACGACAAAAGCCTTATCTAAAGGTAGTTGTAGCGATTTTTGTACTACCCATTACTGGGTACAATCTCTCTGAAGATTATATGAAGTGGGTTTGAGAAAACTGCACCTATGTAGTTTAATAGTACAGCGATCGCTAAAATCTTGTCAACATATCTCTTTTGTGTCCATGTATGGACACAAGAGAGATGTAGGCTAAAAGCCTTTATAGATAGGGTTTTCAGTCAAAAGTAGTATATATATATGGGGGTAAGTTCAGTTCTAATTGGACTTTGGATAAAAAACAATTGTTAGCGTAAATTTTACGCTAAACATATCTCCAGAGCTAAAATAGAGAATTAAGGTGATTTTAAAAACTCTCTTTCCATCTTTTTAGGGGATTTTAAATATTAAATAGCTTCATTCAGTTTCG
>JABSRP010000149.1 GCA_013215145.1 Pseudobacteriovorax sp. | reverse complement strand
CGGTTAAATGCCATGAGGTAATCACCGCAAGGTGATTGCCGACTGGAAGCCTCCTCCTTTAGGTGGAGGTACTTGACTAAGGTGAATCTCACAGTGATTGGCCTCGATATCGCGAGCCATTAATGGTTGGAAAAAAGCAAACGTCAAAAAAACAAAAATAGATCTCATCTTGATCCCTTCCCTACTTGGATGGCCTAGCGACAGTTATTTGTTGTACCGGCGCAGACTAGGACAATAGGCAGCAAATCAAAAGACCAAAGCTACAGTCTCTATAAAAATTAATCCGAGATCCCCACCTAACGGAAGGTCAAGATTACTACAGCTCATACACTACTAAAAATAAATAACTCAAAATAATTGCCATATAAATGAGACATGCCATCTACGAATTTCAAAAAATTCTTTTATTATGGTCATCTATCTTACACCCAGAAATATCCAAAATATTTTAGTCGTAGATCTAAAGTTATCGGATAGCACTCTCCGATAAGTCGAGTAGTGTGTATAAAAAGGTAAAGCATGATGAATAACAAATCAGGATTTTCTCTGGTTGGGGTTCTGATCGCCGTGGGAATTATGGGGATCATCGCCACAGCTCTAATGAGAATGCAGAGCAACTCGTTTCGCAACGCAAAATCACTTGAACTACGAACAGACTTAGAGGCCCTCAAAAAAGAACTGATAGAGAATCTGGACTGTAGCAATACGCTACCTGACGATCCCGCTGTCGCATGTACGACGCCAAGGTTCGTAGATATCGTCCGATCTAATGGGGATGTATTCCTCGCTAACGGAGGCGCTACAGGCACAAAAATGGGCGCCTACAATTTGCGCGCGATCTGCAATGCCAACCAATCGCGTTTGGTAATACAGGCTCAGCAAACGGATGATAATGGAATTCCTGTCCGTGACCCTATCAAAAAACGGGTTCTTGGTTTTAGAGAGGTCTTTAGAAATTTAAATCTTTGCACATCATCGTTCAGTGGACCGGCGACACCGGAACAAGAGCATGAAGAGAAGTTTCTGGAGTTTTATCCAACGGGGCGCTTTTCCGCTGTCGGTGGACGTGTTCGTTTGACTATTTCACTTATCAATTCGGATGCCGCTTGCACCCATAGCCTCATAATGTGTGGTAACCCTTCGGGCACCAACGGCAGTGTCGTCCTTGATCCTTCGACCAGCTGCAGGCCTCAAGTGCGCGTCACAGGGCCCGGCGGCTGTCCACAGACGCTCGCTTTTCTTTCTGACAAAGTTATGCTGGCAAAACAAGGAAAAAACCTCTGGCGTGTGATGGCCGAAGATTCCGATGACTTTGATTACAACGACTCTGTTTGGCGGGTTCAGGGGACTCCTCTACCTTAAAGATCTTGCCATGCGTCAGGAATCGCTTGAACATAAATTCAAAGCAGCTCATAATTCCCTAGGAGCTATCTTAGGGGTTCGCTGTGGAATTAATTAGAAAACCAAAAAAAGCCGAACTCGATGTCGTTGCACAATTTATCTCAGAATGGAATAAAGGCGTTCAACTATGCTTGCACACCTCGCGTTCGGTCAACGGTATTATCGAGGATTTTTCTCAGTTCCCTGAGCCATGGTATGCTGCCTCTATGATTGGTATCAAAGAAAACAGTATTGTTGCCGTCTTTGTCTTGGATGTCGACTACGAAAGACAAAGAGCGTGGTGTCATGGTCCTTTTTACCAAAGTAATAGATATCAATATGATGATATTAAGTCGCTTATGGAAGACTGCTTAAAACCTTTTGTTGAAAAAGGCTTTACCTTTGATCAGTATTTGACACCAGACAGTTTAGATTCGATCGCAATATGTAAGGGTATTGGATTTCAGCCGACCAACAAAGTATCTTATACCCTGGAAGTAGAAGAGCATGCAAGAGTCAGGACGGCCTGTTGAAAAAGTCCTTTGCTATTATTTTTATGTGAATTAAGTTGAGTCAATTCACGGAGGATTTTATGCA
>JABSRP010000014.1 GCA_013215145.1 Pseudobacteriovorax sp. | reverse complement strand
CAAAGTGGTATCGACGTTGAAAACACTATGCCGATTGGGGATGGAGATGCCACAGTTATTTGTTTTGATGTCATTGACCTCGATCCGTTATCCGGATTAGGGACAATGCCTGGTGGGTAGTTTGACTGGGGCGGTCGCCTCCAAAACAGTAACGGAGGCGCCCAAAGGTTCCCTCAGACCGAATGGAAACCGGTCGTAGAGTGCAAAGGCATAAGGGAGCTTAACTGCGAGACTGACAGGTCGAGCAGGTACGAAAGTAGGGCTTAGTGATCCGGTGGTTCCGCATGGAAGGGCCATCGCTCAACGGATAAAAGGTACTCCGGGGATAACAGGCTGATACCGCCCAAGAGTTCACATCGACGGCGGTGTTTGGCACCTCGATGTCGGCTCATCACATCCTGGGGCTGAAGCAGGTCCCAAGGGTTTGGCTGTTCGCCAATTAAAGTGGTACGCGAGCTGGGTTCAGAACGTCGTGAGACAGTTCGGTCCCTATCTGCTGTGGGCGCAGGAAATTTGAGAGGATCTGACCTTAGTACGAGAGGACCGGGTTGGACGAACCAATGGTGTACCTGTTGTCGCGCCAGCGGCACCGCAGGGTAGCTATGTTCGGATTGGATAACCGCTGAAAGCATCTAAGTGGGAAGCCAACCTCAAGATTAGATTTCCCTAGGTTTACCTCTGAAGATCCGTTCTAGACTAGGACGTTGATAGGCTGGATGTGGAAGTGCAGTAATGTATGGAGCTGACCAGTACTAATCGATCGTGAGGCTTATTTTAAACGCTCTTACTCCTTACTTGAAAATAACAAGGAAACAAAAATAGAGCTTGTTCAACGATTACCTTTGATCTACAAAGCTTATTCAATTCTGTCTTAGACAGAAAATATCCATCTCTTCTCTTGGACGTAGCTATAAATAGCCAAGTTCAAGGCGCAAGGAGCAGAAATGCCGCAGCGACCACAAGGTCGTGAGGATCTTTCTGACGACGAAGCAACGAAGACATTGGGTATTTTAGCCAGACCAAGTTTGGCTGTGTCTATGGCGAGGAGGAAACGCCCGATCCCTTCCCGAACTCGGAAGCTAAGCTCCTCAGCGGCGATGGTACTGCTCTTTTAAGAGTGGGAGAGTAGCTCGATGCAGCCTTAAAAAATAGAAAGACCCTCAGTTAGAAATAACTGGGGGTCTTTTGCTTTTGTGTTGTTAGGAAAGGCACTCTGTTTGCCGATTCTGCAAATGTCACCATGAATTAAGGGGTGTTTTGGTTACTCATCGTGCCCTCAAGCTCATTATTGACTGATGGAGTAGTCGTTTCACCACCGGTTTCAAAAGAATGAACTGATTCAGTGTCGGTGTTTTTCTCTTCAGAAATTGTCCCTTCTGTGCTCTCCACGCCAAAAACCCCGTCTACGTGCCCATTAAGTGACCCCAGGGAGTACATAATCATTCCGAGCGAACCTAAGGCAAATGCCAGAAATAGTATACTTGTGACTACTGTTTTCGTCCTAGCACGAGCAGTTGCTAATTCAAACGATTGTTCAAAATCTGTAAACGATTGAACCTGTTCAGCCGAAGCCTCTTTTGCAGACATAGTTACCTCTTTTTTGTTTGGCCCATATTATAGTACTTATCGGCGATTAATATCTTTAAACTAAAACATAGCATGAATGGTTTATGTTTTTACGGGGATACCGACGAGAATATTTTCCGCCTGAATTGTCGTGAATATGATTGTGTAGGGCAAATATTACCCGATGGTAGATTCTAGCGAAATAGACTGGGAAAATATTAACGAGCTATTCACTATTCATACTTGAGGATTTGATGAAACGTCTCATACTCTCGGTTCTAGTATTTATCGTCCCAGGATTCTCTTACGCTTCGTTATACTTTAAAAACCAAAATCTAAAGGTTTCAAAGCACCTTCAAACAGAGATTACCTTTTGGGAAGACATCTTTTCAAAGTACGAGTCTAATCACTGCGTATACCATGACACTAAGCATCTGGATGCTATTTTTTGGGTGAGTACTTTGAGATCAACAAACCGAAAAGTATTTCGTCGTCAAATCAAACAACAAAAAGCTCAAATTCGGCAAGCACTTGTTAACTTGGGAAAGGGTAAAAAGCCATCATCATGGTTGGAAAGGAGAATACTTGATAAACTACCTAAGGAGCTCAAAACCAGGAGTTATTTTCGCGCCGCAAAAAATAGAGTGCGTTGTCAACGCGGTGTAGCCACCAGCTTCCGACAAAGCCTAGCACGCTCGGAGCGTTACTTAGGGATGATAAAAAAGGAATTCAGAAGTCGTGGGTTGCCACTGCAATTAGCTTATTTACCGCATTTGGAAAGCGGGTTTAATACGAAAGCTAAATCTAAAGTAGGAGCTAGAGGCCTATGGCAACTTATGCCAGCAACAGCGAGACAGTTTCTTAAGGTAAATCGCTACAGAGACGAACGTATAAATCCAATAAAGGCAACAACTGCTGCTGCCACAATCTTAAATCGCAATTATCAAAGAACGAAATCATGGCCCCTTGCTATTACGGCTTATAACTACGGAATCAATGGTGTTATGAGAGCTATGAGAAAGTACAATACGAAATCATATCTTGAGATTAGAAAAAGGCATAGAACTAGGATATTTGGCTTTGCTGCGAAAAACTTTTATCCTAGTTTCGTTGCCGTTAAAAATCTGGCTCTCGCTCATGAGAAGAAGATGGCGAGATTGAACTCTGGTAGTGATCAGAAGAAACCTAATCGTCAATTTTAAGGATCGCCAAGAAGGCTTTTTGCGGAATTTCCACGTTGCCAATCTGCTTCATCCGCTTTTTTCCTTCTTTCTGTTTCTCTAAGAGCTTGCGTTTTCGGCTAGCGTCACCACCATAGCACTTAGCAGTCACATCTTTTCTCAGAGCTGAGATCGTTTCCCGAGCAACAATTTTTCCTCCGATAGCGGCTTGCAGAGCAATTTGGAACATCTGTCTGGGAAGAATCTCTTTAAGTTTTTTACAAAGATTCCGGCCGCGATAGGGAGCTTGTGATCTATGACAAATTAGAGCCAGCGCGTCCACCTTATCGCCGTTGACTAATACGTCCACCTTCACAAGGTCGCCCTGACGATAGTCTGTCAACTCGTAATCCATCGAAGCATACCCCCGAGAGATGCTTTTTAGTTTGTCATGAAAATCAAATATCATCTCGTTCATGGGTAGCTCGTAGATGATTTTGACCCTGTTGCCGGAGGTGTACTCGATGTCCTTTTGAATTCCGCGCTTTTCTTGCAGAATTTTAAGGATGCCGCCTATGTACTCCTCAGGTGTATGAATTGTGATGAGGACGTAAGGTTCTTCTATGTACTCGATCAGTGTTGGGTCAGGTAGCTTCGAAGGATTCTCAATGTTCTGAGTCTCGCCGTCTTTAAACGTGACTCTATAAACAACGGTGGGTGCTGTGAAGATAAGCTCTAAGCCATACTCACGTTCCAGTCGCTCCTGAATAATGTCCATGTGCAGTAGACCGAGAAATCCTACGCGGAAACCCAGGCCGAGTGCTTGTGAGGACTCCATTTCGATGGTTAATGAGGCGTCATTTAGCTGAAGCTTTTCGAAACTATCTTTAAGGTTTTGATAGTCACTGGCATCAATTGGAAAAATACCGCCAAATACCATTTGTTTTGCCAGCTGAAAGCCAGATAGAGGTTCGGGAGATGGTCGGCTTGGATCTGTTATAGTATCACCGACTTTCGTATCTGAAACTGATTTTATGGAACCCGAAGCGATCCCAACCATCCCTGCTGTTAGTTGTTTGACAGGAATAGGTTTGGGGGTCAATTGGGACAGTGTTAGGATATCAAAACTGGAGCCGGTAGACATCATCTGCATTTTACCGTTGAGCTTCATTTGTCCTGCCATCACTCGTACAAGCGAGACGGCACCAAGATACTGATCAAACCAACTATCAAAAATTAGGGCTTGAAGTGGTTCGCTATTCCTATCTTCTGGAGGAGGAACTTTTTTAACGATAACTTCTAAGATATCCTCAATACCTATTCCAGTTTTGGCGCTGCAAGGAACAGCATCTGTTGAATCAATTCCTAGTTCATCCTCGATCTGTAACATGACTCGTTCAGGATCTGCACTCGGTAGATCAACTTTGTTGATTATGGGAATAATCTCTAGATCACTTTCTATGGCAAGGTAGACGTTAGCAACAGTCTGAGCTTCAACTCCTTGCGACGCATCTACAACTAAAAGAGCCCCTTCACAGGCAGCAAGGCTTCGCGAGACCTCGTAGCTAAAATCAACATGGCCTGGGGTATCAATAAGGTTTAGTAGGTAGGTATTGCCATCCTTTGCTTTATACTGCATCGAAGCAGTCTGAGCCTTGATCGTAATGCCACGCTCTTTTTCAATATCCATGTTGTCGAGGACCTGATCGGACATTTCACGGTTGCTTAATGAACCAGTTTTCTCGATTAGGCGATCAGCTAACGTAGATTTCCCGTGATCAATATGGGCGATTATACAGAAATTTCGGATGAGTTTTGTGTCCTGCATGTATGTTTTTGTCCTGTGATAAGTGCTGAGATCTTAATGTTGCGATGTTCATGCCGATATGAGTATAGCTATTTTAAACTAGTATGGACCAAACAGCTATGATCAAAATTGTTGGTGCACTCAAATGGCGACTGACCATTGGCCTTTTCGTATTCCTTATATCAGGGCTTGGGTGTGTCACAAACAGTAATCATAAAGACGGAGAGAATATTCCTATGCTTCCTGGGCAAAAAATACCGGGCAAGGTGGAATTTTGGATTTTAAAGCGTCAAAGCATCGTGGTTAAACGAAAACCGTTACCCAATCAATGGGATTTTGTCCTAGAGCTTCGTGGTGAAGACGAGGTTCTTGGAGGTTACTTAAAGTATCGAGGCTGGGATTTCAATCGAGACGGCATTGCTGATATGTTGGAAGAATTTAGTCCCGAGGGTGTTGTTGTGACACGAAGTTTTGATTTTGACCACAATGGTCAAGTTGAGTTGATCAAGGCATCTACAGCGCCATAGTTTGAAGCTCTCTCTTCAAGACTTTCGATAGTCTCTCCCTGTGTTCTTTTGATTGCTTTTGGGAGGTGAATATACCACTCCTGACTCTATATATTACCGTACCTTCGCGATTCAAAGGGGTATAAAAAGACTCGATGCCTTTGTCCTTTAATCGAGTCACTAGCCTTTGAGCTTTTTTCTCGCTTCTGAAGACTTGAATTTCTATAGTGAACTTTTGCGGCTCTAAGGGTTCAACCCGCCCTTCGTTGGGAGGAAGGGGTGTCTGACCTATTGTGTCATAAAAGAGTGGTGGGATACTATGTGCCACGCTATCCGTGGATTCGCCTATAGTTTCGGTTTTGAAGGTAGAAAGAAGCTGATTTCCAAGCCAATCTGTCGCAATAAGGGCTCCTATGGTAATTCCGAGTACGACCATGACGAGGGTCTGCCACTTGCTACTTCTTTCGGTCATGATAAGCTTCCTTACATTTGATTGGTCACGAGCCCTTGGGTGCTCTGATCATTATACCATCGCCCATATTTACGAGTCATCCAGGAGCTTTTCATGGAACACCAGGATACGATCAGACTACGGTCAGTAAGAACAAATAATCTCAATGGGTTTGATATTGATATTCCCCTAAGCAAGTTTACGGTTGTGACGGGAAAAAGTGGGTCGGGAAAGAGCTCCTTAGTTTTCGACACCCTATATGGAGAGGCCTATCGCCGCTACGTGGAAAGCCTATCTAGCTATGCGCGCCAGTATATGAAAGCGTTGCCTAAACCGAGTCTTGAATCAGTGGAAAACCTTCCTGCTGCTATTGCTGTAAAGCAAAGCAAATCGGGTCATTCAAATCGGTCCTCCGTGGGAACCCTAACGGAGATTATTGATTTGCTCCGTGTGATATTCACCCATCTTTCAAAGGTGACTTGCTGTGGCAAAGAGATTGTTGAGCACAGCCCTAAGACTATTGCTGATGATCTATTGGCTAACTCTATAGGCGAATCTGTTTTGTTTTTGGCAGATTTGTCAGTGTTTGAAGGCATGGCTGCTGAAACCTTGAAAAAACAGCTATTTGAACAAGGGTTTTCTCGGGTGCTTGTTGACGAAAAGGTCGTTAAGCTCGACGAACCGTCGTTGAAACATTTAAAGGGTGCCATGGTTGTCGTGAATCGTTTGAAGGTTGATCCAGAGCGAAAGAGTCTTTTGATGGAAGCGGCTGACCTTTCCTTAAAACTCGGCCAAGGCAAAGTTTTTGTCAAAACGAAGGCTGCAACTCAAATGTTTAGTTCGCAGTTGGAGTGCGACATCTGCGGTAGTCGTTATCCCAAGGCGTCTCTGCAGCTTTTTAATTCTAACAGCCCATTAGGAGCTTGTGAAACCTGCCAAGGGTTTGGAAAGGTGGCTATCCTCGATCGAGAAAAGATCATTCCAAACTTAGATGAATCTCTTGCGACAGAAGGGGTGGTGGCCTGGAATTTTGCCCAGCATCGCAGCTACTATCGCTACGCTATCGAAAGTGCGAAGAAAAGAGGGATTTCTGCGAAAACTCCTTTTAGCGAGTATACCAAGGCAGATATGGAATGGCTTTACCGTGGTGATGAGAAAAAAACAGCTAAATATAAAGGTATACAGGGATATTTCGACTGGTTGGCGACGAAAAAGTATAAGGCTCACTTTCGTATCCATAGCGCTCGTTTTCACAAGTATGTACTTTGTCCCGAATGCGAGGGGTCGCGATACAACCGGCTTTTGAAACACTACCTCATAGACGGCAGAACCATCATGGATGCCAGTCGCTTAACGTTGAAGAATCTCCATGAGTGGCTCGCTGAGATGCGAGATCGTGGAGCTTGCGGCGCTGATCAGAAAAACGAAGGCCTTGGGGACGCATTTAATGAGACGATTCAGCGTCTGAGTTACCTAAACAAAATAGGTATTCATTACTTGCATCTTGAAAGACCGACTAATTCGCTTTCAGGTGGCGAAATCCAAAGGATAAATATGGCGCGAAGCCTTGGTAGCAACCTCACAGATACCCTGTTTTGTCTCGATGAGCCAAGCTCTGGTTTGCATCCGAGAGATAGTCAAAACCTTCTGGAAATCATCTATGAACTTCGCGATCAAGGTAACACAGTAGTTGTGGTGGAGCATGAGAAGGGGTTGATCGAGGGTGCGGACGAACAAGTCATTATAGGTCCGAAGGCGGGTTCAGACGGCGGCCAACTCGTTTTTCAAGGCAAACCAGGCCTCAAACTTAAAGAGAAACCTATCGACTGGGTAACCGATACGAGATCATTTGATGAGAAGCAATTTATTCACATCAAAGACAGCTACGTCCATAACCTCAAGGGGTTGTCGGCGAAGCTCCCTTACCAAGGATTGACCGTGGTTTGCGGCGTCAGCGGTAGTGGAAAAACGAGCTTGGTGAGACATAGCTTATTTCCTTTGGTGAATCATGTCATCGGAAAGCAAAGCGAGAGGATCCCTAAATCTGAGTGTGCTGGTGTGACTCCAAAGAAATTGCTCGAGACCTTTGCTGACGTCGTTTTGGTTAGTCAAGAGGGGCTGTCTAGATCATCGCGTTCAAACATTGCGACTTACCTGGGTGTTTATTCTGAGATTAGGAAGCTCATGAGTCAGACTTTGGAGGCGAAAGTTGCCAAACTCGGTCCTGGAGCCTTTAGCTTCAATGTAAAAGGAGGTCGTTGTGAGACCTGTAAAGGGTTGGGTCTGGTTGAGGAAGACCTATCCTTTCTGGGATCTATGAAAATCGTATGTCCCGAATGTAAGGGCTTGCGTTTTCGAGAAGAGGTCTTAAATATTAAATATCGCGGCAAGAATCTAACGGACTTGCTGGCAATGACAGTGAGTGAGGCGAGAGACTTCTTCTTTGATAACAAGCAGATAAGAAAAGTTCTAGATACCGTTGAAGCTGTTGGAATGGACTATATGACCTTGGGTCAGAGCACAAGTTCGTTTTCTGGTGGCGAGGCTCAGAGATTGAAAATATTGAGCTTTCTTTTAGAAAACAAGGATGCCGAGCCTCGGTTATTTATATTTGACGAGCCGACAACGGGTCTTAGCGACAGTGATGTCGCCCATCTTTTAGCACAATTTCGCATGCTTCAATCAGATGGGCATACAATTGTAGTGGTCGAGCATCACCATGGTGTTATAAGAGCTGCAGATTGGGTTATTGAGATTGGACCAGAAGCTGCCTCGGAGGGGGGCGAACTTGTTTTTCAAGGGACTCCTGAAGAGCTATTGCAGTCGAATACTATCACGAGCAAGTTTTTAGAAAGGTTAGGTCATTGAGTAAACAGACCAAAAGCAAGAAAATTACCATTTCATCCCTTCTAGCGATGAAAAAAAAATCTGAGAAGATTGCCATGGTCACCTGCTATGATGCGGCATTTGCGAAGCTGATTAACAACACTTCCTTAGACATCGTCCTAGTTGGCGACAGCATGGGGAACGTCGTACTCGGATTTGAAGGTACCATTTCTGTTTCCATGGATCACATGACTCATCATTGTGCGGCGGTCTCGCGTGGGCTCGCCTCACAGTTTCTGGTTGCAGATATGCCATTTATGTCTTACTCAGGCTCTTTGGATCGCGCCCTACAGAATGCCGGTCGTCTCCTTCAAGAAGGAGGAGCACATGGCGTCAAGCTTGAAGGTGGAAAAGAGATCTGCCACACTGTTAAGGCTATTGTCGAATCTGGGATTCCCGTTATGGGCCACCTGGGGTTGACCCCACAGAAAATCCATTCCTTAGGCGGATATAAGGTCCAGGGAAGAGGGGAGCAAGCTCAGGCGATTGAAGAGGCTGCTCTCGCGTTGCAGGAGGCTGGTTGTTTTTCCATTGTTCTGGAACTCGTTCCCGAGGAACTTGCAGAGCGTGTCACTAAGTCGCTTGATATCCCTACGATTGGCATTGGTGCCGGACCAAAAACCGATGGTCAGGTTCTTGTTCTCCACGATCTATTGGGATTTGATGCCGGCTTTCGTCCAAAGTTTCTCAAGACTTATGAAGAGCTAGGGGAAAGGATCACGACAGCCTTGCAATCTTACAGCGCAGACGTTAAATCTATGAGTTTCCCGTCTGATGAGCATAGCTTTAAAGACTAGTCCAAGAAACTCCTATGAGAAAGGTATAGTGAAATGGAAAAAAGAGATTATTATGACGTTTTGGGCGTCTCTCGTGGAGCTTCTGGGGCTGATATCAAGAAAGCATACAGGAAGTTAGCTCTACAGTTTCATCCAGATCGAAATCAAGGAAATCCTGAAGCGGAAGAGAAATTCAAGGAATGTAGTGAAGCTTACGAGGTTCTAGCTAACGACGAAAAACGAAAAGTCTATGATACCTACGGTCATGCAGGACTTTCTGGGCAAGGTTTCGAAGGGTTCTCTGACGTCAATGATATCTTCTCTAGCTTCGGCTCGATATTTGAAGACTTTTTCGGGTTCGGAGGCAGTGCTGGCGGTGGCCGCACGAGAGCTCGCAAAGGGGCTGACCTACGTTATGATTTAGTATTAGAGTTTAGTGAAGCTGCCTTCGGCGTCGAAAAAGATGTCGAATTCAATCGTGAGGTCGTTTGTAAGGCCTGTAACGGTAGCAGAGCTGAGCCCGGCGGAAAGAAAACCTGTCATACTTGTGGCGGTTCTGGTCAGATTCGGCGAACCCAAGGGTTTTTCTCTGTGGCTTCGGCCTGTCCGACCTGCCAAGGCGAAGGTGAAATCATTACGAAACCCTGTAAGGCCTGTAAGGGGCGGGGTAAAACGATTGAAAAGAAAACAGTCAGTGTTAAAATTCCAGCCGGTGTTGATCAAGGTGTCAGACTCCGCGTTTCTGGAGAAGGTCAAGGCGGATCTGCTGGCGGGCCTAATGGCGATTTATATGTTTTCCTTCAAGTTAAGGAAAGCCAATACTTCGAGAGAGATGGAAACGATATCATCTATCAGGCAGATGTCTCAATGGCTCAAGCAGCCCTTGGCTGTCAGTTGAGTATACCAACCCTAGATGACGGTAAGGCAGAGGTAGAGGTTCCAGCTGGTACCCAGCATGGACATCGCGTTCTGATTGCTAATGAGGGTATACCTAAGCTCCGGGGCGGTGGTCGCGGGGATTTATACGTCGAAGTCGGAGTGAAAGTTCCCACAAAGCTTTCTAAAGAACAAAAGGATCTCCTGCTTAAGTTCGCAGAAATTAGCGGTGAGGGCATTCAAGAAAAAGAAGGTGGTTTCTTTACCAAGTTATTTGGTGATTGAGGATAGATCTACCAAGAGTGTGAGGTTGAGAGTCGATACTTCTACGTTCGACTCTCTTTTTTTTAGGAAGACACGTCGAGCAGTTTCTTTTGTACGGCTTTCACAGTTTCCAGGTCGAAGACATCAAGATTTCTGACGTTATAATGAAATTTATCGTACTTGCCTTCTTCTTTATGACCGTCGATTTTGTGTTTCGAGTTGAGTTTCAAACCGGGAATTTTGTGTACCAAATCGTTGCTTAAAAACAAGGAGATGGTTCCATTGTCAAAATGATGTGACATCTGAAGGACATTGTAGAACTTGCGATCAACATTACACTTTGCACAGAATTTCCATTTGTGTCGTGGTCTGTTTTCTGCTGTGTTTTCCTTCACGCAGTCGCCACAAAACTCGATCACTCTGAAGTTCTTGGATACCAAATATTTGAATCCGACTTTTCTTCGGGTCTCACGACTATTTGCTATGTCAAAATACAACTCATTTTTAAGGTCAAAAATGGCCTTGCGTGTTTCGATATCTTGAGTCTTTTTTGCGTGGCTCGTAAGGATTAGCGCTGTAAAAAACTTGTAGTTTAAAACACGTTCCTCTCGATCGAGATTCGCGAAAAACTCTAAAATTGCCTCATAGCGCCGAAAAAGTTGCGCCAGCTCCCTGTCAGGACTACGGGCAAACATGAGATCCCCAGCCATTTGTATCTTTACTGAGCCTGCTGGAATTTTCTTTTTTTTGTTATCCGCTTCGGCTTCTTCCATCGACTCTGTCCTATCTTGCACTAATTTGGTCCCTCATATAGTGGCCTATCTTAGCTTTGAGGGAGGCAAACTTACAATCACTAATTAATTCCGTTCCTAAGAGCTATAGAATGCCATTAACTACCTGAAAAAATGATAAGTATTCTCACAATGCCTGCCCCGACCCCCTAAAACCCTCTGTGGGTGTAACATTTGATGCTATGAGAGCAGGGTAGAGCGAGGCTAAAATACATATCAATACGGCAGAAACACATATCCCTAGATATGTTATCGGGTCGTAGTTGACCGGCAAGGATTTAAGAAAGTAGGGGTCCGGAAGCTCAATCAGTTGGTAGCGCTCTAGAAAGTTTGCGATTCCAAAGGCGAACACAGCTCCAAATGCGCTGCCAATTGCCCCAATCAAAACACCCTGAGTCATAAACAGCTTTAAAACTTGGAAGTTCGAAGCCCCCAACGATTTCATGATGGAGATGTCTCGTTGCTTTTGGCTGACAGAAACAAAGATGGTCGTAAGAATGTTAAAGGCGGCTACAATGACAACAAAGGCCACGATAAATGATATGACAATACGCTCGCGCTCCATGGCTTCAAAAAGAGGCCGGTTGTAGGTTTGCCACTCACGAAAAGACAGGTTGTACTTGGATTCCATATCGCGAGCTACCGTGCCGCTTGAATTGGCGTCATAAAGTCCTATTTCTAGTCCAGTAACCAGGTCACCCATATCGAAAAACGTCCTTGCGGCGGGTAAGCTCATAGCTATGAGTTTATTGTCGTAGTGTTTTAGACCAGAATTGTAGATCCCTAGGATCTTGAATTTTTTGGTTTCAGAAAATCGCCCACTTGAGGGCGCAATAAGTTCGATGGAGTCCCCGACATCGGCACCCAAGATTGTCCTCAGTCCAGTTCCGATAATCACTCCAGGAACATCTTTTGAGAAGGGTTTATCCATTTCAAGTTGAAGGGCATCAAGAGCATCTTCGGGAAAAACCAATCCTTTCAAGCTTTGAACTTTTTCTCTTTCTTTTGGAGCAATCCCTCTTACTAGCACTGCTCTCATGATGGCGTTACTCTTTGCCATGGTCTCGTAGTGTATGAAGGGTGAGATACCCTTTACGATCCCAGGGAAGTCTTTGTTTATGGTTTCTGCCCACTGTTCTGGCTCAGACAGTCCCGCTGGATAGCGGTAAGCCATAATATGTGAGTTGGCGTGAAGGAACCGTTTTCGCAATTCGACCTCGAATCCATTAATCACCGACAAAACCACGATTAGGGCGGCAACTCCGATGGCAAGACCAGCGATCGATAAAACTGTTATCCACGAGAAAAATCGGTTTTCTCGGTTGGCCATGAGGTATCTAAAAGAAATTAGTCGATTGAATGACATCGCCCACCTAGTGCTGTTTCAGGATTCTTGTCGTCAAGGATTTATCAAAAGCTCTGAGGCTTCTAGGGCGGCGTAGGTAAGAATCCCATCAGCCCCAGCACGCTTAAAGCACATGAGTCCCTCCAGAAGACAACTGTTGTAATCGAGCCAACCATGGTTTGCTGCGGCTTTTAGCATGGCGTATTCCCCACTCACCTGATAAGCGAAAGTTGGTACCTGAAACTCTTTTTTGGCTCGACGAACGATATCTAAGTAAGGCATTCCTGGCTTTACCATGATCATATCGGCCCCCTCATCCAAATCCAGCTTAATTTCGCTCATGGCCTCGTTAGAGTTGGCTGGGTCCATTTGATAAGTAAACTTATCGGCTTTGCCTAAGTTTGCTGCCGAACCCACCGCATCGCGAAACGGGCCGAAGTAAGCTGAAGCATACTTTGCTGCATAAGAGAGTATAAGGGTGTGAATTTCGCCTTTTTTATTTAGTTCGTCCCGAATGGCACCTATCCGCCCGTCCATCATATCCGAGGGGCCAACTATATCGGCCCCAGCCTGAGAGTGACATAAGCTTTGTTTTACAAGAACGTTTTTCGTCTCGTCGTTGATGACATAACCATTGTCATCGATGATTCCGTCTTGACCGTGAATGGTGTAAGGATCGAGAGCAACGTCGGTCATAATACCCAACTCCGGAAACTCTCGTTTTAGCCGCGCCACATACCGAGGCACAAGCCCATCTGGGTTGAAGGCCTCCTCAGCAACAAGGGATTTTTTGTCCTGGCTAATGACAGGAAAAATCGCAATAACCGGTACGCCAAGATTTTGAGCCCGTTCGGCAGTTTTCAGCAGCTCGTTTAGTCCTAGTCTTCGGACTCCTGGCATCGAGGGCACCTCCTCAAATCCATTTTCCTGATCTAGGATGAATAAAGGGTATATGAAATCTGATGGTGATAGAGCTGTCTCTCTTACCAGTTTTCTTGAAAATTCACTCCGTCTTGTTCGTCTTAAGCGAGTGGCAGGGAAGCTTGGGTTAGCGTTGGTCATGAAAGTTCCTTACTGCGGTTTAGATTCTTAGAGTTTGGATTCAAGTCATTTTTGCTGATACTGTAACTAGATTTGTGCTTTAGAGAATAGGCATAGGCTATCGCAACAGCATCCGTCACGTCGTAGGGTAGCTTTCCCCGACGGAATTTCAATAGTAGTTCCACAGAAAGTGAAACATCTTCCTTTTTTGCGTGGCCATTTCCCGTCACGAGCTTCTTGACTTCATTGGGAGCCATCTCGATGACTTCGCAGCCATTGCGTCTTATGGCAGCTATGATCGCGCCTCTAGTCTCACCTAGCCTAAGGGCCGAGTTTTGATTGATTCCGGTGAAGCCTTTTTCGATGACGGCAAAATCTGGACTGTGGCTATCAATAATCGCAAAGATGGAATCGTGTATTTGTCCTAGTCTGTCGCTATGAGACAGTGTTTTCGTCGGGCGTATGACACCTGCATCGGCGACGGTCGGGTGCAGGCTTAAGCTGTAAGCATCATGCAGGCAGCAGAATCCTGTGACTTGGGAGCCGGGATCTATGCCAAATATCTTTAGACGTTCCAATCGATGACCTACCTTTGCGACGGCAACCACTTGCGGTACTTCTTGATGGGACTATCATAGCAGATGCGCCCAAAATTTTCCCGGATCACCTTACATGGGCAGCTCTCTGATATTCTTGACACGATCAGTGCTGAAAATCTCTAGGGTTTATATTGTACTTTTCAAGCTTTCTGAGGAGAGTGACCTTTGTCATTTGAGTCTGTTCGGCAGTCATATTTATACGACCACGATAGGTTTTGAGTGCTGTTTTTATGAATTCCTTTTCGAACTCTTCTTTCAGTTGGGGATATTTTAAATCCTTAGTGTCCATACCGTAGATACCATCCATCCCGTTAGCTTTGCTTGCTTGTTCTAAGTCCTCACTTATTGGGACTGCGCTGCCGTTAAGAGAGGGAGGGTGGCCATTTTGAGGTTCTATTTCAGCGTGGCTAGATTGGATATGGCTCGGTAAGGCCTCAGGGTGGATCGTTTCCGAGCTTTCGATTATGAAGGCATGCTCGATAACATTTTCCAATTCTCGAACATTACCCGGCCAAGAGTATTTCTGCAGTAAGGATAGAGTTTCTGGACTTATGTTTAGTATTTTTCGATTATGAAGTTTGTTAAATTTACTTATCATGAAGAGACAGAGTTCTTCGAGGTCGTCTAGGCGTTCCCGAAGCGGGGGTAACAGGATTGGCATCACGTTGAGACGATAATATAGATCGGCCCGGAATGTGCCGTCAGCGATCATTTTCTCAAGGGGTTTGTTGGTGGCTGATACGACCCTGACGTCGACGGGAATTTCAGTGTTACTACCTACAGGAGTGACCTTCTTTTCCTGTAATGCCCGGAGCAGTTTGACTTGCATCTGTGGCGAAACATCGCCGATCTCGTCGAGAAAAATGGTTCCTTTAGAGGCAAACTGAAATTTACCAATTTTCTTCTTATCGGCTCCTGTGAACGTTCCTCTTTCAAATCCGAAAAGTTCACTTTCGATAAGGTTTTCGGGGATCGCTCCACAGTTTACTGCCACGAATGGTCCATCGCAGCGATCGGAACTGTAGTGTAAGGCTTGGGCCACCAACTCTTTGCCGGTCCCGCTTTCTCCACGAATGAGAACAGAGGTTTCCACAGCGGCTAGTCTTTCAATAAGTTTGAATACTTTTTTTATCGGTCCGGACTGCCCAATGATTGTTTTACCATCTTGCAGTTTGACCGGCTGCACTGAATCTGTGGGCTTCTCCGAATGTAAACTAGATAAAAATTGCGTCAAATCATTGGCTGAGTATGGTTTTACTAAATAATTACAAGCACCTAGCTTAATGGCTTTAACGACATCGCTGATACTGGGCAAGGTTCCGAGTACGACCACTCGCGTTAACGGCGACATGGTCTTTATCTGCCGAATGATTTCTACCTGACTGATTGGGTGATCTAAATCAATTATTACTGCCTGATAGTTGTCTTCCTGACATCGTTCAACCAATTCCAAGGAGCTTTTTACAGTGGTAACATTGCTAACGTATCCGTGAATTGAGGTTCGGTATTGTTCAAAGTCACCTTCATAATCCAAGACCATGATATTGGTCATGAGAACCCCACACTCGATGTTGTTGATAACGATGGCTGATGCAGCAGTGGTGTTTATACCATGAGGCGATCATGCGTCAATATTATTGTCATAAACCTTTATTTTTTCCCCCTAATTAATTTCTTCATTTGGGTGTTTTTCCAATAATCAAAGTGTAGGTGCAAGTATGCTATAATCACGTAGTAAACCAGGTTGAGGGTCTTCCAATGGATCGAGAACTAATACGGGAGCAAAAGCTCAGAGATATCCGCCTAAAACGAGCGGCAAGGCGTTTAGGGATTGACCCTTTCGAACAATCCCAGCATCTAGAATTGGATCAAAAAACGGATATCGTAGCAAAAAATAGGGACCATCTGGTCATTAAAAAAGCCGTTCCAGTAAACAAGGTCTTGGAGGAGAAAAAAGCGTCTCTTTCACCCGGAAGCCTCGATTCCGGATTGAAGTCAGAAATTATTCTCAGGAAACTCGTTTCCATGGGAAAAGACTGGTGCGAGCTTGAACCCTATGCTCGCCAGGTTTTTGATCAAAGACGAACCGTAGATGTTGCGGGCCGCATGCTAGAACTCGCCTACCTTCATGGGGCCTTGGAAGATGTTCTTATCTTGATGGAGGAGTGGAAAGACTCATATCCGGGCGCTTTCTTTTCTGTGGGTACTGATATTCGACCAAACCTCGTGAAGAATCTCTGGCTCTCAGGAGAAGAAGCCATACTTGGTTATTACATACACAGAAAACCCTTTAATCGCCTTTTGACGAGAATTGAGAGATTTTATAAGTTTTGGTCCCAGCTTTCTTCTACAGATCCTCGGCCCGCTTGGAATTTTTTTCGTAAATACGAGGCAGAAATCGTAAGTGCCTCTCGCCAGTATGGACCTGACTTGAAGCTGACGCGATCGCGGTTTTTGCTAGTGGTCGGAAAGCTCGCCAAAAAGCTGGGTTACTTTGAGAAAGCTAGGGACTATTTGGAGAAGATAGAAAAATCCGAGCCTGAATTTCAGGAATCGATTTCCCTCCTTTTGGAATTCGATGTGGAAACTGACGAAGATGGACTATGCACCCTTGGTAGGGAGCTTTTTCGCAGGCAAGATTGGAGAGATCGGCTGGGCCTTTTGGAAGCTTGGATTGAAGCCGTGGTAGATTCGGGAGGGGGAAAATACCGCGAGCGGAACTGCCTTAATCGGATTTTTGGAGAAACCATCAAGTACTTCCCCGAAAACCCTGAGTGCTGGTTTAAGCTTAGTCAAATTTTGAGTTCTCATATAGACCTGAAATACCTATTCCCCAATATAGATCGTTTCTATTTAAAGTCGTTACAGCAGTTTCGAGCGCCGGTACTGGAGAAGGCCATTTGGGAGCCGGTTTTATCAATCGAGTCTGTCAAACCACAGTGTGCGAGCTATTGGATTGGATGCGCTTCACTTCACCATTTTGTGGCGGGTTTTTGCATGGACGAGGCAAAGCTCTGGCATGCACGTGACTTTATCGACTCGAGTAACGATTACGCTACCGCAGGTGATTTGCCCGATTGGCCGTCAATGTTTGCTACTTTGACTCGATGGATCAGCCGGACAAACCGCTTCGATGAAAAGTCGAGACGGATCATTCAAACTAAAGTTGCTGTGGCAGGGGACCGCGATAGCGTTAAGCCCGAGCACATAAAATCTTACCTTAACGATCTTCCTAGTCCCGATAGTCGTGTTGTTGAGAGACTTTCACGGCTGTCTGTGCATACGGGTATGAATGATATTGAAAGAGAGCTGATCTTAAGTGCGGGGCGTATCACCCATTATACTAACAACCAACTTGTGAAACTTTGGGTTTTAAATCGCAACAGAAAGCAGTTCGATGTCTGTTGGAGAATCTGCAGTATTTTAAAACACAGGCGAATCCTTGGTGAAGAAACGGAAAAGCTGTGGGCAATTTCGGGTGAGCAGAGAGTGTCTCGACCTTTGCGGAGGTTGCCCTCTGGAGTTCTGCCTCACTTCTTCGCAGGGTTTTCTGAGACGATGCAGAGATTTCTTCGATCGTATTTTAGCATAGCTAGCCAACTTCCAGAGCTGCTGGGTTATATTAGTCCTAATGTAAGCACCGTCAAATCATATGCGCTTTCAGAAAGACAAAAGTCTTTCCTGGACGCTCTTCAGGGTTTCGATTGGATCCATAAAGGCTCAAAAACATATACAGGCCATCCTGAGGGTTTAACCGTGCCTTTACCTCCGTTTATGTCGAGTCTTCCCGTCTCGCCTTGGGTGGATTGCCTTTTTGTAGTCGGCCTTAAACTGGGTGGTCCTTGCTGGAGATGGAACCTGACGCAGTTAAACGGTGATCTTGATGGGCTTGTCCCGAAGCTCCATAAAAGCGGAAGTAAACGGTTGAGTGGTAAGGTTGGGCGCTGGTTGAAGCAGTTAACTCCATCCCAAAGACATGACTGGTATTACCTGATCAAAGAGTCGGGTAATTTGAACCCAGATGAGGCTGTTTGTAGTATTTGTAAGGTACTGATTCGTATGGCTGTAGCAATCCTTCCTAACCATTTTGAAGCTTTGGATGGCCTAAACAAAATGTATGCTCCGTTAGAGTATATTTGGGACTTAGAGGCTTGGCTTGTTTCAGATGACTATTCTGCCTTGAGATCTACCATCAGAACGGCCTCATTAGTAGAGATTCCCGAAGGCTTCCCGAACTTTCCTCAGCAAAAAAACTCGAGGTTTTTGACGGTATGAACCTTTGGATGCATGAGATATCTTGCCAAATTTCCGTAGATAAGCTAACTAGACGCTCTAGGTGAGGTGATTCATGAAGAACCAACTATGCAGTCTTATTTACGTCTTATTCCTTGGTAGCTTGCTATCCAACTTGTTAATAGCTAATACAGATAAGTCAATTAATTCTTTTCAGCCGCGAAAGCTGGTCTACTCCATTGGTTTAAATAACTTCAAAAGTAAAACCTGGAGGGATTTGAGGTTTGCAGGTAAGGATGCCAAAGATCTTTATTCTGCTTTTACGTCCAACTCTGTGGGGTTTGATGGTGGGCTTTTGATGACAGAGGCTAGCCAGCGCTCATCATTTGTTACAAAAAAGCAGATATTGGCAGGTTTTGAGAAAATAAAACGTGCTAACAAGTTCGAAGATGATACGATTATCGTTTATATATCGACTCATGGAACTGTCGCCTATAAAAAAGACGGTAGCCTAGGTCGATATATCATCACAGGTGATAGCGATCCGCAAAACTTAGCTGAAACCGCAATAGACTACGATGAGTTTGTTAGTTCCTTCAATCGCCTAAAATCTAGAAAAAAAGTACTGATCCTTGCTTTCTGCCACTCTGGTGTTGGTAAGAGTGTACTAACGCCGCAAATGAAGCGAGCATTGGCACAACTGAAGTCGCCATACTTCGAAGAACCGATTCATGAACGATCAGAATCGTCCGTTATTCTAACTGCAAGTGGCTGGAGAGAGCCGGCGTTGGAAGATCAGAAGTTGCAGAATGATGTCTATACCTACTTTCTGCTAAAGGGATTTGAAAATGACACCAATAAAGACGGTGCTGTCAGTATTACGGAAGCGCATAGTTACGCGGCTCAGATGACTTACCGGTTCACACAGGGGCGTCAACGACCTTCAGCCATTATGGAGCTTTTGGGGGCTGATCCCATCATTATAAAAGGCAGAGTAAAGGAACCTAGCGGCGCCTCGCTTTACTCTTTGATGGGGCGATTTTCCCGTCTTTTGGTCAGCGTTGATGGTAAAAATCTGGGCTCCTTGGAAAAAGGTGTTGCGGTTCCTGACGGAAAGGTGCGGTTGACCATAAAAGACCCTGGTTCCAAAAAAGTTGTTGCTGATAGAGTTGTAAACTTCGAGGCTGGACGCGAGTATTCCGTTTCTGATTTTTTATCACCTAGACTACCCCATACGGTAGTGGTTGGAGCTAAGCTTTTAAGCTTTTAAGCTTTTTTGATGGTAATATTCGCAAGGGATACCTTCCCGGAGTCACTACCATGCTGGACCTGACATATCGGTATGAGGAGGCTATTGATATATACGATTTAATGGTCAAATTCAGCATCCAATCACCTCGGCAAGAAACGATAGTATCTAGCCAGAGTATGGTAGATGAAGAGACACAAGGACAACAAGAGGTGCCTCTTGAAGAAGAGAGAGAATTTGAGCAAGAGCGTCGATTGATGCAGGCGGGAATATATTTAGGGACACGGTCTAAACTAAGCCTTCTGAGTACCAGCGATAATTGGCTCAGAAGCGAATGGAGATTTGCGCTGGGTCCAGTTGCAACCTATTATAATAGAGAGGTGTTGGACGTAGCCTTCACAGAGCCGCAAAATGAAAACTTGTTTCCGGGATTAAGTATGATTTCTGGAATTGATTCGATTCTGACTTATCACTTGTTTAAGTTTGGAATTGAGATTGAGCTAACGGCTCATAAGAACTTCACCAACGAGTCAAATACACTCATTACATCTGGTGCGGGAACTGTTTACTTAGGAACTTTCTGGTGAAGTTTAGCTTTTTTTGACTAGGAGATCGCCCTTGAGTTATAAAAAAATAGGTTTAGATGAGGACCAGAAAAAGCGACTCTTGGAACTTATAGCCGAGGAAGAAGCGGCTTTGGATGAGCAGGATTTATCTGAAGACGACTTGCTACAGCTCGAGCATGACTTAGACTATAAACTCAAACGTAAACTTGATGTTCATGAACCATTGATGATCCCAAATGCTAAGGAGCAGGCTCGGCATCTTCAAAAACTCAAAGAAAAACTAAACAACGAAGTAGCGTCAACTCCATCTTCTTCCAACGAAGGAACTTCAAAAGCAAAAAAAGTCTCTCCTCTTTATTGGAGTGTTGCTGCCGCTGTGCTTGCAGGTGTTTACGTTTTCCAGCTCAATCAATCCGATGAATTCATAGTTGGACAGAGTGGTCAGCAAACCATGAAAGGTAGCGAAACAGGCTACGATTACAACTGTGAATATAGTCTGCTTGGGAAGTCTACTGGTACGTTGAACGGTAATGGAATGAATTACGAAGGGCTTGCTTCCGAACCCATTAATATTAAGATTGGATGCGATAAACCAGGATGGTATCACGTCGTATCTTCTAAGGACTTTGAAGGAAAGCGTAGTTGGAAAAACTTAAGGACTGACGAAGATCTCATGCTACTCGACCGCGATGGTCAGATTCTGTCATTTTCGTCACAGGAAGCATTTAAGATCAAGGTAATTATCACGAAAAAAGCTATTGATGCTAAGATTGAACTGACTGACTTTGACCAAGTTCTTGGGACAATAGGTGAATCGAAAGTTTTATGGCAAGATTCCTTCAGTATTAATTACGCCGAAGGGGGTGGCGAATGACACTCACCAAACGAAACCCCATGGAACGGGATTTTGATAGCCTTTATCGTGAGTATTACCCAGGTGTCAGCGCTACCGTTAAACGATTCAAATTTTCTTCTGATGTTGCAGATGATATCATTCAAGATACCTTCATCCAGGCTTGGAAAAGTTTTGATTCTCTCTTAGAGGTCAAAGCCTTTGGAGGCTGGATTACTACCATCGCTCGAAATAAGTGTCTAAATGAGATTCGACGACGAAAGCAAACCGTTTCCGTATCGACTACTGACACAACCCAAGATGATGAAAATCAAGATGAAGTTATCCTTATTGCGGATGATAGTTTGGCTTCATTTCACTTTGAGCATTCCATAAGTCTGTTAACGGAATTGATTGAAGCTCATAAAGGTGAACCGCGAGCCACAATTGCCAAGTATTTTTATATCGATCACAGGTCGGTAAAAGAAATCAGTGTGATGATGGATATGAAACCCAACACCGTATTATCTCACTTGAGGCGGTTTAGATTGATTGTTTCAAAAGCGATGGTTAGATTGGTGGAAGAAAAAGGTATCGAAATAAACTGATTCATTCTTGGATTATTTGTATCGAATATCTTTTATTGTGCTCTGATCCTGCCTAAATGCTTCAAGTAGAAACTTTTGAGCTTGATCTCCGTTCCCTTTCACAAGTCCGAACACGGACGCGACAATAGCCGCTGCGAATTTTTGCTGCCTTGTTGTATCAGTCGACGGCCTAAGGCCAATAGTCTGTCGCCAGGAAAACATGTTCGGAAATTGAGCATCGTTGTGAGTCGCATCTTTTATTGAAAGCTCAATGATATCGGAATGTTTTCTTTTGAAAAAGAGATCTCTCCGCCGCGATCTAAATACTTTAATATCCGCACCAACCAGCACCGCGGGAACGTTGATTTGTTTTATGAATGACTCAACCTTTTTGTGTACTAAGGCAGGGTCCAGAAGGATAATACCTCTAACTGGTGCACCACTACCTGCAGCCATGGCCGTGGCAGAACCCCCAAATGAATGTCCGGCTAAGATGATCTCATTCGGTTCAAAACTGTCATCCAACAGGGACGGCCAAGTATGTAATAACTTGACTAAGTCCCCAAGATTTTTACCATTTTGCAACCATCGCCCTCGATTAGGCTGTTCCACTGTAATAACGTTGATTCCCCAGCTTGCTGCAAGTTCGGCCTGTTGGGCGTGAAATTCTTTTCCCGACCGATTGCCGTGTTGGATGATCAGAAGTGGGGACTTGGTGTCTTGCTCTGGCTTATAAAAGTCTGTTGTGACACTTTCGGATGTACTCAATGGGATTTTGAAATCTTTCTTTACCACCACAGGGACAGGACCCTTGCTTGTAAAGGTCGTCAAAGAAGGCTTTCGTCCGTTGACTATCAACTCGATTTCCCTAAAGTTTTCGCTGAGTGTGCTTCCAGAAGTGCTCTGGCACGCAAAATTCAGCCAAATCATGGCTATAATGAACATAACCTGTTTCATGATGTCTTTACTTCTCACTAGTCTGCTCAATTCTTCGTGGTTTACTTTGCCAATGGACATATTCCCAATATTCTGTCGCTGGATACAGTAGGTACAGTAACCCTATAAGACCAAGGGGAGCACCTATGACGAGCCAATGGTGGTGGTTGGCCATCCCTTGTTGAATAAACAGGGCAAACGCAATGACATTGATGCCGACGATGATGGCGAGAATAACCTGCCTGGCTCGATAAATGATGAGTCGCGTATCGAATTTAGTTTCTCTTTGCTTCACCTGAAGTCTCCCTTATTTTCATGTGTTTCGGCTTTTGCGACGACTTTTTTCGGTTCATTGGTGTGGAACCACCAGCGGTATGCTGTAACACAGCCCATAATAACCAAAATTCCAAAGTGTGTATTTAAATCGGAAATTTCCTGAAAATTTTTGGGTAGCGCAAAAAATACCGTGGTACCGACAAACAGGGAATAGAGTACGTACACAAGCCCTGCGATCGGATCATTACGATCTACACCATGTAGAGGGTAAAAGAGTATGACAAGCCAAAGCATCAAGTAGCTTGGGTGAGCCAAATCTCTCATTTCGAATCCAAGAATGATGGCTTTGGCATCGTGGATCAGCAACCCAAACCATTCACCAAACATAACGAAACCCTCCTAGGTAGTGACATCGGCTAGTCAGCTAGAAGGATATAGGTCAAAATAGCCTACCTCTCCTAGTTGGAGAGATTCTCTGTCGTAAAGGGCTTTTTCGAGGACAGGTTGATTCCCATACGGTATGGTATATAGGCAAGGTAAAGATCAAGGAGACACGAATTTTTGAGTAATATGATTCACATACTGGTTGCAACACTCCTAGGCCAAATGCTCATGTCTTCATTGGGTTACGGCTCGGTAACTGTTGTAGAAAAAATGAATGAAAAACGAGGACGTATCAAATTTGATAAGCATGTCGTTGATTTTGGCAATGTTGCTCGGGGAAGGGTATTTACACATAATTTCACTTTCCATAATCGGGGTGATGGTGTTCTCCGAATCCATGGGGTTCACGGAGGCTGCGGTTGCACAGCTATAGAATTTGAAAAAGGTAAGGTTTACCGAAAGGGCGACAAAGGGCAGATACGGGTAACGTTGGATACATCGAACTTTTCCGGGAAGCTTTCGAAAGTTGTCACAGTATTGACAAACGATCGACGTCAACGTGTTCATCTCTTAACGGTCAAAGCAAATATTCAGAATGATATTCTGGTTCAGCCACCCCTAATAGCTTTTGGCTCCGCATTTATCGGCCGAGATGCCCATAGGCAAGTCAAGCTCTCGGGAGTGGGGCAAACTCGTTTCATAGTGGAGCGGCTTGTGCATTCTAAAAATATAGAAAGTAATATCCGACAAGTTGGGAGAGATTGGATATTAGATATCTACCTTAAACCTGCATCAAAAGTTGGTAAGTTTAGGGAGGTTGTCGTAGCTGAAACCAATCACCAACATCTCAAAAAAATCAAAATACCTATCACAGCGGATGTTGTAGGTGCCGTGAAATCGCAACCTGATTACATAGAATTTGGTGCTTTAGCGAAGGCGATGGAAGAAAAACGTAAGATTATTCTGAATTCCGCTGCTCCTTTTAAGGTTAATGATGTCAGGATTTCGATGTTTGTGAATGGCAAGAAAGTCGATGCCAAAGATACCATAGCTTTACAATTACCTGAAAATCCTAGATCCGAAAATGAGATTACGGTGTCCATCACCAATAACGAGAAACATAATGGAAGCGTCTACGGTGACATTGAAGTATCGACCGATTTACCGACTAAAGAGAGTATTAAGGTTGGTTTTTACGCATTTTTTCGCGAGTAAAGGAGTGCTCACGTCTTGAATATTTTATATACGATCTTTGGAATTTTATTCTTTTTGCCACTCATCATTTACCTAGTGCTCATTCCCGCCTATCGAAAGACTCTAGGCTCTGATCAATAATTGGCAAAATATATCCGAGTGCGAAGGTTATCCTCATACGAGTTAAGGTATGAGGTCTCCTACTAGAGCTGTTTTATTTGCCTCAGTAACCCTGACGTTCATAGTCTTGCCGACTAAATCCGACTCCGACTGTGCTCTCAATAGCCGAAACTGTTCGGTCCTTCCGTAAAAAACACCGGGTTCCTTTTTGCTCTCGTAGTGGAAAAGTACTTCGCGATGGTTACCTATTTCATTTTGATTTTGTTCAATAGTGATTCTATCTTGGAGTAAATTGAGAGCGTTCAATCTCTCAGTTTTTGCCTCTTCGGGGACTTGATCGGTAAATCTCGCAGCTGCTGTTCCACTCCTTGGAGAGTACTTAAATGCGTAAATAAACGAGTATCGGAGTTTTTCGACAAGAGAAAGAGTATCTGCAAACTGCTCGTCAGTTTCTCCAGGGAAGCCGACAATAAGATCCGTTGAAAATGCCATTTCTGGAACAGCTTTACGGAGCCAGTCGATACGTTCCCAGTACTCGGCGACCGTGACCTTACGCTTCATTCGCTCCAAAACTACGTCGTTACCAGATTGAACAGGTAGATGAATGTACTTTCCAAGTTTTGGTAGGTCAGAAAAGGCTGTCGCAATCGACGGAGAAAAGTCGTGTGGATTAGATGTCGTGAATCTCAATCGTTCCAAGCCCGGCACATCAGCCACTTGATAAAGAAGGTCAACAAATGGTTCTCTTAAGCTACCCTCTTCCGTAGAGCCTTGGAGTAAGTCGAGACCGTAGCTGTTAACATTTTGTCCCAGGAGGGTGATCTCTTTTGCGCCGGATGCCACTAGATTAGATGTTTCGGAAACAATTTCTCTGATGGTCCTGGAAATCTCACGACCCCTTGTAAACGGCACAACACAAAAGGTGCAGAAGTTATTGCAGCCTTGGGCGATATTCACATAGCGACTGATTTCGGTTTTGCCGGCAATAGCAGGCTTGGCCGTAGTTGATTGACTATAAGTTTTATTTATTTTTTTAGTCTCTGGATCACGGAACCCGACAGAGAGTTGACGTTTTCCCGTCGTCTTGTTTTTGGAAATGAGTTCGGGTAATTCTGAGATCTTGCCTGGACCTACCAAAATATCTATGTTTTTCGCCTGATCCATGAGTTTTTTGCCTTCGGCTTGAGCTACGCAGCCGGCGACAGCAATCTTCATGTTTGGGTTGTGGTTTTTTGCAGTCTCACGTAGGCGACCAAGGCGGCTTAAAACTTTGTGAGTGGCCTTTTCTCGAATATGGCAGGTGTTTAGAAGAACCAAATCCGCGTCTTCCGCGTCATTGGTGAGAACGTAATTTTCACCCTCTAACATTTCTAGCATGTTTTCACTGTCGGCTACATTCATTTGGCAGCCCCAAGTTTCTACAAGAACCTTTTGTTTTTCAGTTACGTTTGAGATTGTTGTCATGTCACGATTCCAATTATTTTTTTCGATTCTTTTTACGGGCTTTTTTAGCCGCTTTTCGGAGTTTCTTTTGTTTGTCGCGATCAAATTGGCGAGTTTGCCCGCTGCCCATTCCACCGCCATCCATGCCGCCAAACATAGAGCCTAGCGACGCCATATCTGGCATCCCACCTCCTGCTCCTTTGGCCATCTTTCTCAAATTGTTCATTTGATTGAGCGACTTCATTCCTGGGATTTTCCCCATCATACCACCCATATTTTTGCCGAACATACCCATCATCTTTTTCATACCAGAAAATTTTTGATGAAGATCTTGAACCTCTTTTAAGGCTCTGCCAGATCCCTTGGCAATGCGTTGCATACGGCTGGGATTCAAAGGATCGAATCCTTGGCGTTCTTTTTTCGTCATTGAGTCGATCATGGCTTTGATTTTGACGAGCTCTTTGTCATCAACTTCGGCTCCATCAGGAAGCATATCCTGCATTGGTAGTTTAGCCATGATATCTTTAAGAGGGCCCATTTTTTGGATCATTTCAATTTGTTTATAGAAATCCAAGTAGGAAAACTGTCCCTGCATCATTCGCAAAGCCTGCTCTTCTTGGTCTTCTTCTACTACCTTGCCGAAGTCTTGCATCAGGCCAACAACATCGCCCATGCCTAAGATACGAGTTGCTAGACCTTCAGGCCGAAACTCTTCTAGTCGGTCGAGCTCTTCGCCCATACCAAGAAACTTTATTGGGGTCCCTGTGACTTCTTTGATGCTCAGAGCAGCCCCGCCTCTGGTGTCACCATCAAGCTTGGTCATGACTACACCAGAAATGGAAAGGCTATCGTTAAATGCCTTTGCTGTGGTCACAGCGTCTTGACCCATCATAGAGTCGCAAACGAGCAAAATATTATCGGGCTTTGTATTCGATTTAATTGACTCCAACTCAGCCATGAGTTCAGTATCAACTGTTAGCCGGCCAGCAGTATCAAATAGGATCGTATCACATTCCCACTCGAAGGCTTTTTTCATGGCTCCGTTACAAATATCGACCGGGTTCGCTCCCTCGATATGGAATACCGGAACACCGATGCGCTCACCTAGGATTTTCAATTGATCGACAGCTGCAGGTCGATATATATCAGCAGCCACAAGCATGGGTTTTCGTTTTTTCTCGGTTTTCAGAAACTTTGCCAGCTTGCCAGTTGTTGTGGTCTTACCAGTACCTTGAAGACCAACCATCATAATCGTAGTAGGGCGATTAACTGCTAAACTTAGTTCTGTATCAACAGGGCCCATCAGCCCTTCAAGCTCTTCCTGGCAAATGCCTACAAAGTGATCTGCCGCTGAGACCTTCATCTTTCCAGATCCAGTGCCAGCTTTCAGGGAAACTTCTTGGCCAAGTGCTTTGTCCTGAACCCTCTTGAGAAACTGCTTTGTGACTCCGTATTCTACATCGGCTTCGAGAAGGCTTTTTCTTATCGCAGCGACGGCTTCTTTAACGTTTTCTTCAGATAACGTTGTCTTGCCCTTGAATTTAAGTTTCGCCTCTTTGAATCCGCTACTAAGTATGTCCAGCATTTACTAAGTCCCTAATCCTATGTTTGACATCGACTCAACTAAGCTATTGCCCAAGTCGTGGGCAAATACCCACTTGTCGACACTCGAAGTCTCTGAAATAACAGAAAAAAGTCAGCTAATTTTTCGGGTTAGCTGCTTCAGGCTAGATTGCTCTCAGAGTCTAACAAAATATGCGTATAACCTTTATCTAAGCAGTAGTCAAAGGTGTTAAAGCGACATATTTCATGACTCTGAGATTCTAAATTTACATCCCATTTCCATACGTTTCAAAATCGATAACGCCACTGTCTCGAATCTGCTTCATAGCTGTGCCATATTGGTTCAGGACGCTAAGTGAGTAATCGATTCTCTTTCTGAGGTAATCTTCATCGCTGGATTGGGGAGTTGCCTCCTTAAACATAGACTCTACATCTCTGACGATAATATGGTCAGGAATGTAGACCAGTCTGTTGTTTTTGGTTGAACTCATTCGCAATTCGGAGACGGGATAAGCCCCATTTCTAGAGCCGGATACCGAAACGATAAGTCCCGGCTTATGTCCTAATTCCTTGTTGGTGCAAAGAAGAAATAGGTTCTTGAGTCCGCTTGGGACCATGCCGTGCCACTCAGGAGAAATAATCACGAATGCATCGGAGCTTTGAAACTCCTTAGCAATGGGAGACCATTTGTCTTTCCAGTGTTCTCCACCTGACCAAATAGTTTCGTCCCATAAAGGAAGGGGGTTGTTGGCGAGACTTAGTGAAAATATGTCATGATCTCCGAGAGCCTTAATCCGGCCACTGAAGTAATCTGCTACCCTATCGCTCTGAGAATTGGCTCTATGGCTTCCACTTACGATGCTAATTTTCATTTTGATTCCTTTGAATGAAGATCTAATGGTTAGAGGATATCGTTCCGAAATCGGATAAAACTGACTATACGATGCAAATCAATTTCAGAAAAGGCGAATTAGGGCTTCGCTTTTCGCGAGATTTTACTTGTTTCTTTAATGACTGGATAGGGGCGCCGAGAGGTCCATTCGACCTTTCCACCGCCTAATAGAGGCTCGGGAGCTGATACGAAGTTCGGTCTTGAGTAAGGGTTAGCTGTTCGATGTAAGCTGAATTTATAGATACCTTTAGGTAGGGCAAGGACTTTCCCCCTACCATTGCTAATGGCAAATTCCGTTTGACTGGCGACACTGGTCGCTAAATAGTTTGCGAGTATAGACTCTCTTTGTTCAGTTTCGTCGGCATTAGACTCTTTACAGGGAGCGATTTTCTGAGCCGCAGGGATAATCTGAGCGAAAATCGTTTTGTCTTCAGGAGACTGGTATAGGGGGTGCCAGTAGCAGTCTACGCTTTTGACCCTTGGCATCCCACTTAATTGCTCTGGAGTTAGCTTCACCCAAAAATCTCTGCCTAGTCCTTGGTCTCGCGGTAACTTGAGAGTGAGAACCCCTGTTTTTGTATTTTTGAATGCAGTTAGGAGAAAGTTCAATTCCCAAATTGAGTCTTCGATAGCTTTTCGCAGCATCCTGCTAGTTTTGTTTGTATGATAACCCGAATCCATACATGCCGATGCCATCCAAGTTTCCGAGCGCATTGGCAGGGTTAATTCAAGGGGGTTTGATAGTTTTGCAATCTTGCACAACTGAGCCAGACTATTATCACCGGTGATGACCTCCACCATTTTTCTGGCGAACGCAACTCTCCTAGCTAATATATAGGGGTGTCGTTGACGATAGCGAAAAAGTTGCTTTTCTAACTTTGATATTTTCGATTCGAGCCCTTTCGTGGGAGTTTGAGGAATCCGACACAATAGAGGTTGGTCCGACAGTTTACCCTGGACCACCCATTGGCACCCCAGCGTCATACTTGACCAGAGCGGACTAAATTCACTCAGGTCTAGCGGACTCGATAATAGTTGAATTGTAGATTGGTCGTTTTTTCCGCACGCTTCAGCGATTTGCTTCAGTCGTTGTGAATGGACGGAGCCAATTGTGAAAGAGGTCTGATCGATGTTGATGTGGGTATTTTGCGAGTTGGTTCCATCAATCGTAACCGTCATCTTGTGTGAAGAGTAGTCTGAATGGAAGATGGTCTTTAGGGTTAGGCCTTGATGATTGCATTTCGTGACGTCAAAAGAGAATGACTTGCCATTGTTGCCAAGAACCGTGATCGCTTCCAAAGACTTACGATCGTTAATAGCTTTCTTCGGCGGAACGGCTTCGCACGAGCAAAGAAGGACCCAAAGAAAAAGCTGAACCGATAATTTAAAATTCCGTGATTTTTTGTACTGCAAAATCTACCGTCTCGTTAAATCCACCTAAGGTGGGATCTGCGGCTTCCACTGACCAAGATAATGGCTGACAAAGCTGAAGAATTTGGTGAGCTACGACGTCTCCCTCCTCATTTTCTGTGATGAGGTGGATGTCCTTTAATTCTGTCTTCTTACGCATACGGTTTTTAACCCAAAGGTATAAAGACGGGCTTGTCACAAATTCTCTTTCCAGAGTAACTGTTGCGTAACTATCGGAAGATAAGGGAAAGCCATCGGAAGCAAACTGCTCGATACCGTCAATGTCATCAAAGGGGCCAAAGTTAACGCCGTCTATTTCGACGTAAGTCGTGAGGACTGAATCGTAGAACGCCGCTTTAATTCCATGGCCGCCTATAATGAACAACGCCAGCAGCAGAGGCGTTGCAATCAAGGAAAATCGCAATAGTTTCTTATTGCGGCGCATGTTACTCCTTAGGCGTAAGCGGTCCATTCTAATGCTAGTGTATCACAGGCTTCAAATAAATTGAATAACCTATAGAAATATGTAGAACTAATTTAAACGAATTTACTTAAAAGCTCGCGATAACTTCGATTTCAACATCGACATCTAAGGGTAGACGCGCTACCTCAACTGTCGATCTTGCCGGATAGGGTTTCTCCAAGTACGAAGCATAAACTTCATTAACTGCTGTGAAGTTGCCCATATCTTTGAGAAATATCGTGGTTTTTACGATGTTTGACAAGCTTAAATCTGCTGCTTTCAGTACTTCACTGATGTTTTTCATGACCTGGTGGGTCTGGTGTTCGATTCCGCCAACAACTAGCTGACCAGATTCGGGATCGAGTGGGACTTGACCGCTACAAAATAGTAATTCACCCAACTTTACCGCTTGAGAGTAAGGGCCCACCGCAGCAGGAGCCTTTACGGTAGAAACAACGTCTTTCTTCATTCTGTACTCGCCAAAATTTATTATGTGTCTGATTCAAACTGTTGATCGTACGTAGATCGAAGATCTTTGACGATACTTTGCGGTGTTTCAGGGTTTTTTTCAAGTCGGGCAATTAGGTCTTTTGCTTCTTTTTCTTTGTTGAGACCAAAATAGGCTTGAACCACGTGTGTTAACAAGCGCCAAGACGCTTGTTTGCCGTCAACTTGCTCGAGCTGCCACAAAATACTTGGAATTTTTTCATATTGCATAGCCATTCCAAGGGCTGCGGTATATTCGATTAGGTAAAGGTCGTCTCTTGTGCCGCTATCGAAGGGGATTCCCAATAACTCAGCTTTGAGTAGCTTGTCATCTGGGGACAATAACTGAGCAGCTAAGGAAAGCCCGACGTGAGAATTGAGTTCAGTGGCGAACTCTTTGACCTTCTCGCCTGCCAGTTCCCGATCTCGATAAATAAACAAAGAGGCAAGGTACTCCCATAGCCTCTGATGAGTAGGGTCTACGCGCAAGCCAGCTTGAGTCCACATGATAGCTTCATCATCCATATGCTTGCTGTAGTATATTGATGCTGTATTGACGTATGGAGAGATCTCAGAGGGTTCCGCTGCTTGGGCTCGAATAAAGAAATCTAAGGCCAGATCATATTTATCCTCTAACATGAGGGCAGACCCAAGATTTAACAGATAACGAAAGTCTTCTAGATTGTTGATGGGATGCTTTTCCGTAAGAGCAATAGCAGCTTTGCCCATACCCATCGAAACACTTTCTTCAAGCAGGTTAGTTAGCTCGTCGTCGGTTTCGACGGGTTTTTTATTGAGTTTTTCAATGACATAGTTTTGAAACTCTAGCAAGCGTTGCTCAGACGGTTTTTCAGAAGAGTCCCCTCGATAGAGATTGACATTGATCCCTAAATATCGTCGTAGACTTGGTCCCATTGGGAAATCATGCCATACCGTCATTTTGCACTCCAGAATGCTGTTATTTTTTTGTCTATCTTTTGGTTTATAGGGGCAAACTTGGCAGAAAAGCAATGACTAGTTCATACTAAATATAAAAACTAGCCGAGATTTTGAGTTAGCCGAACCGGCCACCAATGTAGTCTTGGGTCAGCTTATGTTCGGGGGATGAAAAAAGTTGACTAGTTTCGCCTACTTCCACGAGATCACCCTCGTACATAAATGCTGTGTCTTCGGAGATCCTTGCAGCCTGTTGCATATTGTGGGTCACAATAATGATCGTATAATTTTCTTGAAGCTCGGTAATGAGCTTTTCGATGGCTGCCGTACTCTGAGGGTCTAGTGCAGAACATGGCTCATCCATAAGAATGACACTTGGGTCCATGGCAATAGCTCGCGCTATGCATAGTCTTTGCTGTTGCCCGCCAGACAGATCGAGGCCGCTTGAGTTTAATTTATCTTTAACCTCGTTCCAAAGGGATGCCTTCTTGAGCGAGGTTTCTACTAGTTCGTCAAAATCACCTTGGTAGCCATTAATTTTGGGGCCCCATGTGATGTTTTTCTTGATGGAAGAGGAGAAGGGGTTTGGTTTTTGAAAGACCATTCCAACGTTGCGCCTGAAGTCAGTGACGTCCAAAGGAGAGTTATAAATGTCTTTTCCTCGAAACAATACTTCACCTGAATGGCTGAAAACATCAATAAAGTCATTCATCCGATTAAAGGTGCGAAGCAATGTACTTTTGCCGCAACCTGATGGACCTATTAATGCTGTTACAGCTTTTTCCTTAAAGCCGACGCTGACATTGTTTACTACTTGATTGTCACCATACGAGAGCGATAGGTCTTTCGTTTCGAGAACGTATTCGGAACTCATCGTCTATGATCCTTCCATTTAAGTCTTAATAAGATAGCAATCGAGTTACAAACAAGCAGGAAGCCGAGGAGCACGATAATCCCTGCGGCAGCGAGTGCGTGAAATTCTTCCTTTGGACGAGAGGTCCAGTTGAATATTTGAATTGGCAATGCAGTAAAAGCATCAAATGCAGACTCTGGAACAAAAGCCACGTAAGATAGCGCGCCGATCATGATAAGAGGTGCGGCTTCACCAACGGCTCTCGCCATGGCCAGGATAATGCCAGTAAGCACTCCAGGCATAGCTGCCGGCAATACATGGTCTCGCACAGCTTGCCACTTCGTAGCACCCAAGGCAGCAGCGCCGAGTCTAATATCATCAGGAACACACTTAAGAGCTTCTCGCGTAGCAATGATGATAACCGGCATGATCAATAGGCTAAGAGTCAAGCCGCCCGCTAGTACCGATCGCTCGAAAGCCATGATGCGGACAAACAGGGTTAATCCTAACATCCCGTAAATAATTGAAGGCACTCCAGCTAATGTCGAAATATTAACCTCTAAGATGCGGTTAATCCGATTCTTGGGAGCTAGCTCTTCCAAATATAAAGCTGCGCCAACTCCAAAAAATACCGAAAATAGCAATGTGAATCCGCCTAACCAGACGCTACCCCATATCGCCGATTTTATTCCCGCTCTCTCGGGGAAGCGTGAGGGGAAACTCGTCAAGAATTGTTGATCCAACCAAGGCAGTCCTTGCTTAAACACATTTACCGTCAAAACGATAAGTATAAATAGGGCTGCTAGGGTAGCTGATACAATCACAGCTCGGAATGCATATTCACGCATGCGCCTACCCGAGTGGTTGGGTATGAATTTTGGGTTTTCCAAAGTTTCTCCGCCACGATTTTTCTGGTTTTTTGATGCTACCACAGGAACTGTAGGGCTACTGGCTTGACTCATTCGTATCTCCTAGCGAACCGCTTAACGATATATTGAGACATAAGGTTCATGACGAGTGTCATAAGGAATAGCAAAAGTCCTACGGCAAAAATCGACTGATATTCAATCGAGCCGTGCGGTGTATCACCCATACTTACCTGGGCAATATAGGCAGTCATAGTCTGGATCCCCTCGAAAGGGTTGAGAGTCACCTGGGGTGTAGCGCCTGCTGCAAGAGTTACCGCCATAGTTTCACCGATAGCGCGGCTAAACGCCAAGATGAATGATGCTAAGATTCCACTTAGGGCAGCTGGGACAACGACTTGAGAGACAACTTCAAACTTCTTAGCGCCGAGAGCAAAAGCTCCCTCGCGAAGCGACTTAGGAACAGCAGTCATAGTGTCGTCGCAAATGGAGGCTATTGTAGGTAGAACCATAATACCAACGACGATAGCAGCACTAGCTGCGTTAAAAACTTCCACCGACTCAGAAATACTTCTGAGAAAGGGAGTGATGGTGGTCAGAGCAAAATAACCGTAAACGACAGAGGGGATACCAGCTAGGATTTCCAGCATTGGCTTGACGACCGCTCTAAGTTTCGGCGAAGCGTATTCGGATAAAAACACAGCTATGCCGAGTCCCATCGGAAGCGCGACAAAAAGAGCTCCAAAGGCAACAGAGAGGGTTCCTGTCACCAGCGGGATTACGCCAAAATGTCTAGGCTCAAACAAGGGAGCCCAGTTTGTCGATAACAAAAACTCTGAGACCGAAATTTCTTTGAAAAACCAGAAGCTTTCCAAAAACAAAATCAAGTTGATACCCACAGTGGTCAGAACCGAAACCCCTGCGCAAAAGAGTAGAATCCTTGTAACGACGGATTCCTTCAATTTCTGAAACTTACGACTACCTGACCAAAGTGCTTGATTTTGCATAAGTCACCCTTTAGTGAGTTTGCATGTTTTTAACAGTCTTTTCGAACTCCGCAAGGGCTTTTTCGTAAGTTTCTTTAGGTAATGGGATATATCCAACCTCTTTGGAAAGCTTTCCAGCATTTTTGAGGAAAAAATCGACAAAAGCCTGAACTTCTGGCCGCTTGGCCGAGCCTACGTTCAAATAGACTAGTAACGGTCTTGCTAGTGGGTAGCTGCCATCTTGGATAGTCTCAAAGGTCGGGCCAGTTGTCTTTCCTTTGTATTTAATTTTCACAGAGTTTAGAGTGCTTTTGTTCTCGATGTAATAGGCGTAGCCAAAATAGCCTAGTGCGGCATCGCTAGCTTTGACTCCACGAACCAAAACATTGTCGTCTTCACTGGCTACATAGTCGCTACGTGAGGCTCTTGATACACCCATAACTTCTTCTGTGAAAAAGTCGAAGGTACCTGAGTCAGCGCCTGGACCGTAGAGCTTGATCTCTTTTTTAGGGAGTTTTGGGTCGACTTCATTCCAGTACTTGATTTTGCTACCAGGTTCCCAGATGCGCTTTAGATCTTCCATAGCGATCTCTTTGAGGAAGGTATTCTTTTTACTAACGATCACTGAAATCCCGTCAAATGCGACAGGTAACTTCATGTACTTGATCTTATTCTTTTCGGTAGCAGCCTTTTCTTTTGGTTTGATCGAACGCGAGGCATTGCTAATGTCAATTTCGCCTGATGTAAACTTTTTGAACCCACCACCCGTGCCGGATAGGCCGACAGTTACGCGAACTCTTGGACATACCTTTTGGAATTCTTCAGCAATGGCTTCTGCGACTGGAAAAACGGTACTCGAACCATCCATCTTGACAGCGCCGCGGATTTCCTTGCCGTCAGGGGTTTTACAGCCGTCTTTGGCAGCAAACGAGACGGTTGCCGACAGGCCAGAAGCGAGTAGTGCCGCAATTTTGATGATTTTCATGACTGGGAACTCCTTTTGAATAAGTTATCAGCAACTAAGTTGCATATGAGCAGAAACAAAGTGTTAAAAAAACGTGAAGATTAAATCAAAATCCTATAAATCTCCATCGTAGATCGGCAAACGTACCATAAAGTCCGTACCCTGTTCCAATTCACTGGTCACGGAAATAGTGCCTTGTATCTGAATAACAAGGTGTTTGACAATGGCTAAACCTAGGCCTGTGCCGCCAACGTCTCTTGATCTTGCAGAATCGACCCTATAGAACCGCTCAAAAATGCGTTTCTGGTCCGACTTGGCAATGCCGATTCCGTTATCTCGGACGTGAATGACCACGTGATCTAAGTCTTGCATTAATTCGATTCCTACCACCCCATTTTCAGGTGTGTAGTTAACCGCATTTTGCACCAAGTTATCAAGGATATGAGTCATAGCTTTACGACTACCCGTAACACAAGGGGTGGCATCGTGGATGTTAAGTTCTAAAGTTATATTCTTTCGGGACATATTGATGTCTTGTCGCCCAATGACTTCTTGAATGACCGGGCGCCAATCGACTTTAGAGAGGGTAATGATTCCCTCATTAGCCTCAATGGTGGCCAAATTGAGAAGGTCGTTTACGAGTGAGATAATCCGCTCGATATTGGAGCTAATGATGCCCAAGAACTTCTGACCAAGTTTAGGGTCTTCAATGGCACCTTCCTGAAGAGTCTCGACGTAGCCTTTAATGGAAGTTAAAGGTGTTTTAAGTTCGTGGGAAATATTACTAGAAAACTCCCGTTTAACTTTTTCAACCTTTTCTCTTTGTGAAATATTGGCCTGGACTGCCTCAGCCAAGCGATTGATGGCACCACCCAATTTGCCTAAGTCGTTTTTGGGTAAATGACGAAGGCGCGCGCTGTAGTTGCCTCGACTGATAGCCTCGGCGACCTGTGTAATAGCGGCAATGGGTTTGGTCATTTGCCTCGCTAAGAAAAGCGCAATGCACAGGGCCAACAGCATTCCGGCGGAGGCGCCTATCCCCAGTGCTGTCTGAATATCATCCAGTCTTTGGGTCAATCGCGATAAAGGCATGGCAAGTCTAAGAAACTTCGTGTCGTCATCGACCTGAATGCTTTTTGCCATATATTTCATGGGTAAATTGACAGAAGCGCTGGTACGCGTGGCTTCGCCGTAACCGGAGTACGCCGCGGCTAGGAGTTCGGGGCGGTTTTTATGGTTTTCCATGTCTTGAAAACTCATCATCGAATCGTACAAAACCCACCCCTCATTATCGACTAGCGAAATGCGCAGGTTACCAGCTTCCGCGATGGGAGCAAAAACTTCCGATAGGTTTTCGTGGGACCATTCGATGGACCCAAGTCTGAGGGACGAAGTGATGACATCTAATTTTTGCCTTAGATCGGAGCTGCTATAGGATTCTACCAGTTCCTGAGTCTTGACGGTCAGCAGATAGCTGACAATAAACGTGGTGAGGCTAATGATGAGAGTGTAAGAGAGGAAGTTCCTCCAAAAGAAGCGCGATCGAAACACTTCTACATTAACTCCCTAAACTTGTAGCCTAGACCACGAACCGTTTCTATAATATCGCGCGAACCACCCAGCTTTTTCCTAATCGAACGCACGTGGACATCTATATTCCTGTCGATGAGGACTGTCTCGCCACCCGTTACAGCATCCAAAAGCCGGTCTCTTGAGAGGACTATTCCTGGACGTGAGATAAGTGCGTCAAAAAGCCTGAATTCCGCTAGAGTCATAGGAACTTGAGCTCCAGAGACTTTGACCTGAAATCTTGCTCTATCGACCTCAACGCTTCCATGGCAGACTATATCGCCCTGGCTAGTCGGTGCCTCGCTTTCGGGCACTTTTCTTAGTCTTGTATAAACCCGTGCTATCAGCTCTTTGACGGAAAACGGTTTGACCATATAGTCGTCAGCTCCGACTCCTAGTCCAAAAACAATGTCGGCCTCTTCACCCTTAGCTGTGAGCATGATTATAGGTGTATTAGCTGTCTCAGTCTTTTGTCTAATTCTTTTACAGAGTTCGATGCCACTGACCTGAGGTAGCATAAGATCAAGTATAATCAGGTCTGGAGAAAGCTCGGAGGCAAGTTCTAAGCCAGCGAGACCATTTTCTGCGAGGTGAACCTCGAAGCCTTCGCGCGAAAGGTTGTATTTCAATAACTCGCGAATATCTGGATCATCTTCTACGACTAGGATCTTTTTCACTGGCTGACAGGCTCCTATGAAAAGACTGTTTTGATGCCTCAAGCTATATTCCAGCTAAGTCTGAAATGCAAAGGATTTCGTTCCGACATACTATGAATTTTCTGTAAATATTCCCTATGGAATTGATTACTTTGTTTGTGTTGTTAAGGCGCTCGTCAACTGTGAAATATCAGCTGTCAATTCAAGAACATAAACGGGTTTGTTTAGCTGGATAAATTCCAGTTTTTGACGGTAAAAGTCTTTTCTAGTTGTTATGATTCCGTCAAATTCGTTTAGATTTCCTATAAATTCCTGAAATGCAAAGCGCTCATGATCGCCAATGATAATGTGGTTGCTGGTATTGACTCCGAGTCTGGCAAGGGTTTCCATGAGTTTCGCTGGTTTTGCAATGCCAGAAAGTACCAAAAAATTTCCCTGTTTAGGGGAAGTGCCAGTGTCAGGTCCAGCGACTTTCGTGAATTGATTATTGAGAAAGGGAATGCAGATCGATTTTGGATCAGGTAATCGCTCTGGTCCTCTTGTAAAGCAGATGATATCGGCGAACCGTTTGGTAAAAGGGAACTCTCGAAGGTGTCCTGAAGGGATGGGGAATCCATTGCCAAAAGGGTGATCGTAATCCAGCAATAAAATGTCTATGTTTCGACTGATTTTGAGATGTTGAAAACCGTCATCGAGAATCCAGTGTGTGGGTTCCTTGAAGTTTCTCAGATAGGTTTTTGCGCCTTCCAATCGATTGGCCCCGATCACAACAGGAACATCACTTAAGTCGGCGGATTGCTGTTGCGCTTCGTCAGCTGAAAATTCAGAGCTACCTGTTTGAAGCACCGTGACCTCGTTAACTAGGATTGCCGTTTCATGGCTCTTTAATCCTGAGCGATAGCCTCTTGTCAATATTACGGGAGTAAATCCTTCTTCTTGTAGCCATTTGGCTAAAGCAATAACTACTGGTGTCTTACCTGTGCCACCAGCCTCTATATTTCCGATTGAGATCACCGTGCCTGGCAAATCCTGAGATCGTAAGACCCCAGTGTGGTATAGTCCGCGTCTAACAAATTGGACGAATCCATAAATGAGGGAGATCGGAGTAAGTAATACCTTTGCTAGAATGAAGCCGAATTCCTTCAGCATAATATTAATTCACCCTATTTTGAATGATGCGGTTCCAAGCTATAATACTTGCCTCAGCTTGATGATTCAGGGTTCGATCGGATGAAAATTTTTGACCGCGATAGGGTAGGCTTAACTCCTCTATTCTAATGTCGTCACCGAAAGACCAACCAATTTGCCATTTGCCATTATCTGAAATAGAGCTTATCCCTAGGGTAAGGGTGTGTTCATCCGGGAAATTCGTCGCCTCTTCAAGGACTTCATTCAGGCCTTCAGTTTGAACATCCCATTCTGATATAATAGTGATATGCTCCAAGTCTCCTTTGTAGTCCTCCCTGGCTGCTTTTCCGAGTTTACTAGCCAAATAGCTCTTCGTACCCAAGTCGATGATCCGGACAAAGTCAAAGGCACCTAGTCGGCTGAGAAAAGTTAGCTTTACGTCTTCATTTCCCTTTGAAACAACCCAGGTAGATATGGCAGACTCTAACTTTTTTAGGAAAAACTGATCTTGATCTCTTCTATCATCTTGAGACCAAATTTTAACTTCGACGTAAGGGATGTGAGGCCTGTATCCTGATCTCAAGCCAGAGCCCTCAATCGCTTTTTCAACTATTTCTGCTAGCGACGATTCACTTTTTCCGAGGCATTGCCATTTGTGTAAGGTTACACGGTTAGTCGAAACTCTGTGATTCTCGATGAGATCTTTTTCGATATGGTCTTTCCAAATAGCTTGAATCTCGCGAGGTGGGCCGGGGAGCACCCAGAGGTGTTTGTTCTTATTTGTATGGTGAGAATAGAAACCATTTGCTGTACCAGCATGATTCGTCAATATTTTTGCGCCCTTTGGAAAGAAACACTGCTGACGATTACTATCAGCTAGCTCTATCCCGCGTTCCTCGAATAAGTGGATGATTCTTTGCCAAGAATTGTCATCGAAATCTAGGTCCTTGTCCAACCACTCGGAGATGGCATGTCGGCTTAAATCATCTGAAGTCGGGCCCAGCCCTCCTGTCGTAAATATTAAGTCACAGGATTCTTCTAAGTAAGCTAACGCTCGTTTGATTTGTTTTGGTTTGTCTTGGGTTGTGATGTGGAGAGGCACTTCGAACTTAAGATCCTCTAGGTGACTTGCGAGCCAACCGGCATTGCGATTTAAGATTTGCCCTGAACTGACTTCATCACCGATCGTTAGGATGCCTGCTTTCATAACCCCTCGTTCCTATAACAAAAAGTTGACGCTGCGAGTCAAATCACCAGCACTTAGGAAAAATTTGCCCGGTCACAGAATGGTGCCTGCGAAGTCTACGATTCTGCCAAAGAGAGTCGTCAATCACAAGGCCTATAGCGATCTTGCCTATTCTCTACAAAGAGTTTTTGACGTACCATGGACATATACCGACAATTCGATGACTTCTGAGGGGAATCCCATGTCAACTAATAAGTACTCTGGTGCGCAAAAAGCCGCTATTTTGTTGCTTTCCTTCGGAGAAGAAATCTCTGCGGAAATCTTTAAGAGTATGACCGAGTTTGAGATCAAGCGTATCGGTAGCGCTATGAGTCGCCTAGGCCGTCTTGAGCAAGAGGTGATCGATGAGATCATGATGGAATTCTATGAGATTCTTCAACAGAATAAAAAGTTTTTCTATGGTGGTAATGACTTTACAATGAAAGTCATAGGTAGTGCCTTTAAAGGGGGAGAGGCCGATGATCTGATCGAGCAGCTTGCTTTAGGCTCTTCTGCAAACTTAGATGCCTTAGAATTGATCGACCCAAGGACTCTAACGAACTTTATCCGAAACGAACACCCCCAGACGATCGCATTGATATTGGCTCACCTTGATCCTGGAAAGTGCGGCGAGGTGATTAAGCTCTTACCTGAGGCATTGCACACGGAGATCATTCTCAGAATTTCCAATCTAGATGCAGTAGCGCCAGAAATTATTGACGAAATCGATGATGTCTTGAGAAACGAAATTCAAGCTATGGGCTCTATTTCTTCGCAAAAAATTGGTGGAGTTGAGCCCATTGCCGAGATGCTGAACCTCATTGACAAAGCTACAGAAGAGCAAATCCTTGACAACCTTGAAGAGCGAGACCCTGATCTCGCAGAGCAAATTCGCCAACTCATGTTCGTATTTGATGATTTAGCGAAAATCGATGATCGTGGGATCCAGGAGATTATCAAGTCAGTCAAACCTGAACAGTGGATGATCGCGTTAAAGACAGCGTCGGAAGCTGTCACGGAACTTGTATTTAGGAACATGTCCGATCGAGCTGCGAAAATGCTGAAAGAAGATATGGAGGCTATGTCAGCAGTAAAGCTTTCTGATGTCGAGTCGATGCAATTTGAGATTGTGACGATTGCGAGGAAGCTAGAGGAAGAAGGAAAAATTGTGATTGCTCAAGGAGGAGAAGCAGCCTTCGTTTAGCCATGAGCTGCCATCCTTTCTGAGTTGCATAAGACTTCTTGAGAATTATGCTTTCCAAAGTCCCCTATGGTGCCTGAGAAGATCCTGAAAGGTGCCCTGCTCTATAGCATCACGGATATCATGGATCAGCTTTAAATAGTAAGTGAGGTTGTGAAGCGTTAGTAAGCGCTGTGCTGTCAGTTCTTTAGAAACAAATAGATGTCTTAAATAAGAGCGCGAAAAATTCTGACACGTGTAACAGCTACAATTTGGATCCAAAGGAGAATCATCAAAGGCATACTTTTGATTTTTGATATTAATCTTACCTTCGGAAGTAAATAGGGTTCCGTTCCTACCGTTTCGTGTAGGCATGACGCAATCAAACATGTCGACACCCATTCCAATAGATTCAATAATGTCTAGAGGTGTACCGACTCCCATGAGATAACGAGGTTTGTCTTTTGGTAGATGCTCGCAGCAAAACTCCGTGGTGGTCCGCATGGACGGTTTCGGTTCGCCGACTGATAGACCTCCAATAGAGTATCCTTCAAAATCGATATCTGTGAGAGCCTTGATACTATCAAGCCTAAGGTCCTCATACATACCACCCTGAACAATTCCAAACTGAGCTAGGTCACTTTTGGCTTTAGCCTCACGGCAACGTTTGGCCCAGCGCATGGATCGTTGCATAGATACTTTTGCCTCTCCATGGGTTGCTGGATAGGGAGTGCATTCGTCAAGAACCATATGGATATCGGCATCCAGGGTCTCCTGAATTTCAACTGCTAGTTCTGGGGAAAGAAAAATCTTTCTGCCATCTATATGACTCTGGAAGGAAGCGCCTTCTTCTTTAATCTTTCGAAGCTTTCCTAAACTAAAGATTTGAAAACCACCACTATCAGTTAGAATGGGGCGGTCCCAATTTATGAATTTATGAAGCCCTCCGAAGTGTTTGATGATATCCATGCCAGGTCTTAGATAAAGATGGTAGGTGTTACCGAGAATGATTTCCGCCTGGAGATCTTTTAGGTCAGACGGGACCAAAGTCTTTACAGAGCCAACTGTACCAACTGGCATGAAGATTGGGGTTTTGACGACACCTCTTTTCAGAGTTAGCTCGCCTAGGCGAGCTTTGCCATCTTCTTTAAACGTTTTGAACATGAAAATAGGGTTTCCTAGTATTATACGATAGACTTGCCTAATGCAGAGAGGATTAGATCTACTGTGAGATTGGCGGATTGAGCACCGACGTCTGTATAAGGATTGAGCTCGACAAAATCTAGAGAGCTCATTTTACCCGATTCGTACGCCATTTCTAGTATCAAATGAGCCTCACGAAAGGTAATGCCGCCGCTTACTGGAGTACTCACACCAGGTGCGTACCGAGGGTCGATGCCGTCGATATCGAAGGATACATGTATTCCACTCGTTCCCTCAGAGACGTGTTTTATCGCTTCTTGCATAATGTGGAACATGCCTTTTTCATCGATGTCCCGCATAGTATAGTAGTGAATTCCGCTCTCTTTTAGTTGCATTTTTTCGTGATCATCTATAGTACGAATTCCGATGAGCGCCACGTTTTTTGGATTGATCTTTGCGCCTTCGCCGCCAATTCTTGTCAATTCTGGATGACCATTCCCAAGAAGCGTTGCTAGCGGCATTCCGTGAATATTGCCTGAGGGGGAGCTGTCAGGAGTGTTGATATCAGCATGGGCGTCTACCCAAATCACACCAATACTTTGATCATGATCTCGGAAATGATTCGCGACCCCAGAAATGCTGCCAATAGCTATGCTGTGATCTCCGCCTATCACTAACGGAAATCGATTCTCTTTAACTGATTGATAGGTCCTTGTGGCTAATTCATCGCAAATTTTAACAAGAGGTTGCAAAAATTTTTCGTCTTGGATTTTAGGGTCCAAAGAATCTCTAACGGGAACGTGAAGGTCGCCCGAATCGATGACCTCATAGCCCTGAATCTCAACTTTTTCTTTAAGATCAGCTATTCGCAGTGCAGCCGGTCCCATGTTGGCGCCTCTCATATTTGCGCCTAAGTCCGATGGCACCCCAATGATTTCAATTTTTTTCGCAAATGACATTTTTACCTCTTTTGGATGAGTCACTATTGGTTGGTATGCGTCAATCAATGATATTCCAATGCCCAACTAGGTTTTATGTCAATTGCCTAATTTGGTCAACGTTCCCAGGGTAAAATGGGGTATCTAGATTTGGTTAACTAGGCTAATGGCGAGTTGAGGTATCTGATTTGCCTGAGATAATACTGACGAACCTGCCTGTTGTAATATTTGACTGGAGGTGAACTTGGCGGTTTCGACAGCAAAATCGGTGTCTTCGACTCGACTTTTAGCGGCAAGTAGGTTTTCAGATTGCACAGAAAGATTGCTGATAGTCGATTCAAGTCGGTTTTGAATAGAGCCTAGGTAGGCCCTATATTCGGAAACCCTTTCGATGGCACTATCCATTTTCATAATGCTGCTCTGGGCTTCATCCCTTGTAGTAACTCTGGCACCATCTTCACCTTTACCGATGTCTAAAGAGCCTTCACCGCTTGTAAATGAGTTGAGATTCTGTAGGTCGATTTTAATGACATTGACGGGAGCTTCGCTTTCCACATTATCGATATCTTCAAAATAGTCCTTACCCACCTGAATCTGAAGCGGAAAAAGATCGTCTGGATTTGCAATTTCATCGGGAACATCGGCATTTCCGATAAGCAGTCTTGTTCCGTTGAATTCTGTGGCGGCGGCGATCCGATCGATCTCGTTTTTAAGACCAACGAATTCTAAATCGATAAATTCCCGTTCCTTGTTGCCAATAGTATCACTGGCTCCCTGAATAGCTAATTCTCGAAGTCTAATCAACATACTGCTTGCTTCTGCCAGACCACCCTCAGCTGTCTGAACGAGGGCCACCCCGTCGCTAGCATTTCTTTTCGCTTGGTTCAATGATCTTACATCGGCTTCTAGTCCCGTAGCGATAGCCAGGCCTGCAGCGTCATCAGCGGACTTGTTTATCCTTTTCCCCGAGGCTAGTTTGTTGGAGCTTGCCGAAAGTTGATCAGTGGCATTGGCTAAATTTCTCTGGGCCTTGAGAGAGGCGATGTTGGTTCTTATGCGGATTCCCATGCGACCTCCTGTCGACAACTACACTGCCCTGGATCCATCGACAGCTTCGAGAAAATTTGTAGATAAAATTAGTCCTTCACTAAGAAAAAGTTTGGCAAATCTGAAATAATTTAATGCTTAGCTTTAGATTCTATCATTTTGAAAAAGGACGCCATAAACTGCTGTCCGCTTTGGAATGGAGTTTCGTGATCAACAGCGATGCTCTGATTCTTCAAAAAGCCAGGACCAGCTTCGGGGTGCGACTGCATTCCCCAAATAGGTTTCGTTTTGTGTCGAATACCATCAAATTCTACCTCTTTGCTTTTGGCAAAGATCTCGACATCTGGTCCAAGATCTGTGACAGTCTCCCTATGGGAGACAATGTATTGACCTTTTTTATGACTTTTCCAAAAACCCTTGGTATCCACAAAAGTGATTTCACGCAGCCCCAGTAGTTTCTTTTTGTCTTCGTTTAAGAATCCTATTTTGCAGCCCATAATATCTGCCACTAGTTGATGGCCAAAGCAAAGACCCAAAACGGGAACATAAGAGTCAATCATGGATATAGTCCAAGATTTAAGTGGCGCAATCCATTTGTCGTCATCGTAGACGGAACAGGCACTTCCCAGGATGACTACAGCATCTATGTCAACTTCTAGCATTTCTATAGAATCCATGCCGAACATGGCCGGTAGATGATAGGAAAGTCGGCAGGATGTCAGCTGTTGGAGTCGGTTGAAGGCGTCCAGCTCGGCTACCTTGGCTCCAGGGTCAACGATCACAATGTGGGCTGTTTGAGTCATCTGATGTCCTAACTTTATGAAATCAATCGGTTATGCGGTCCGGTAGAAGGACTCTTTTAAAATATATATGATTTATGCGAAGTAAAGGGTATTAATGAGACAGTGATATGACTATGCAACTTTACCACAGGGTTTTGATTATATGATTGAACATATTAGAGGCAGTCTTGGCGAAGCGCAAGTTGCTTTAAATCGGCTGATAGAAAGTGAAGACACCTTGAGAGCTATTGATCAGGCGGGTCTGGTCTTGGCAAATTGCTTTGAGGCTAGAGGTCATGTGTACTCTTGTGGTAATGGCGGTTCTATGTGTGATGCCATGCATTTTGCCGAAGAGTTATCGGGGCGATTTCGAAAGAACAGGCCCGCCCTTGGAGCCATCGCAATGGGAGATGGTGCTCACATAACGTGCACGGGAAATGACTTTGGCTTTGAACATGTATTCTCTAGGTTTATCGAGGCGCAAGGCAGAAAAGATGATGTTTTACTGGCTATCTCCACCAGTGGAACCAGTAAAAATGTAATCTTAGCAACTGAACAAGCTTTATCTATTGGAATGAACGTGATTTCGCTTACTGGGAAACCTGATTCAGCCCTTGGAAAGCTATCAACCATTGATATCTGTACTCCAGGTGGGAAGTTTGCTGACAGAGTCCAAGAGCTTCACATCAAAGTGATCCACATACTTATTGAGTTGGTCGAGAGACGATTATTTCAGGAAACCTACGAATAGGATAAATGCTTATGTCCGAGACAACGATTTTTGATAAGATCCTCGCTAAGGAAATTCCTGCGGATGTGGTGTACGAAGATGATGCGGTTTTGGCCTTTAAGGATATCAATCCACAGGCTCCGACACATATTCTAGTCATACCCAAAAAACGCATACCAGGTTACGCAGACTTGCTGGCTGAGTCAGATGCCTTTGTTGGGGACTACATGAAAAAAGTTGCTAAGGTTGCCCAAGAACTAGGATTGAACGGAGACGGTTATAGAATTGTCTTTAACTATGGGAAAAACGGGCAACAAACGGTAAATCATATTCATGCCCACATTTTAGGTGGTAGGGGAATGTCCTGGCCTCCAGGTTAATCCTGAGATGGCTGGAAGTAATCCCCTTAATACCAGAAAAGCTTAGAGATTTTGTTAAGCTACTTAACCGCTTCTTTGAGCTCTTTCCCCGGACGGAAAACAGGAACCTTTCGCGCTGGGATCTGAATTTCTTCGCCAGTTTGCGGGTTTCTTCCCATTCTTGCTTTGCGGTCAGATACTGAGAAAGTACCGAAACCAACTAGCTTTACACCGTCTTTCTTCTTTACATTTTTTGTCACAACTTCAATAAAAGCATCCAAAGATTTTTCTGTGTCTGCTTTTGTTGCACTAGTGATCTTTGCCATAGCTTCAACCAACTCGGCTTTGTTCATAAGAACCTCCAATGAATTCGTCAGTCTATTCATTATTAAGGGTACGCCGCTAAAGGTTTACAAGCATCGGCTTTAATGTCAAGGATTAGTGAATGAGGTTCTGTTTTTCATAGAAAATAAATCGATTTTTTGGCGGTGAAGAACAAGATGACGCTTCTATTTGGAATTTTTAACTAAAAAGATTAGGCTTAACCTATAAAATTTCCTTGTCACAAACTAGGAGAACACAGATGTTTTATGTGACGAAACTTAGATCCTTGGCACTCCTACTTTTAGCTAGTTCGTTTTTGATGCCGGGCGCCCACGGGCAAATTGTGAATCGCACTCTCATCGAAATCGGTGAACATGTTTACACCCAAAGGGATCTATATGTTTATACGCTGGCCTCAGAGGCTCTGTTTTATCGTGACGGTACTTCGGTTTTGGAGCCTGATGCTGGAACATGGCAGAAAAGGTTGACCGACTTCACAAACAATATGTTGATCAACGCTACCATTGATAACGATACCCAAAGGTACTCGGCACTTATTCCAAATAATGACATGGTGGATGAGGCCTTAAAAATTTCGCAGGGGAATATTGAGAAATCGAAAGTGCTAAAGCGTCAAAAAGAAAATCTTAAAGTTGCAACCAGCGAATTACGAGTTCAGCTGTTTCAGTTATTGAAGGTTCAGAAGTTTCTTCAAAGTAAGTCGTTTCAGGATCAGAAAAAATCTTGGCGGTTTCGTGTAGACGAGAACGCTAGATGGTTTATGCGCCTTAAAGATAGTATTCCATTTCGTTTTTTTCGAGGTGCAAAGACCTATCAAAAACTAGAATGGTAGGCAGCCTTTGAATGATTTTTCTTTAATGCCTTTACGGGATGATTTAATTCCCAGTCTTAAAATAATTAGCAAAAGCTGGGTGGACGATAATAGTTTTTGGGCTGTGGAGGATATTCTAAAAACCCTTAAAAGTCAGGCTTCCGAAGCTTACTTAGTTTTTAATGTATATTCCCATTGTGTTGGATTTATGTTTGTCACTTGGACAGGTTTTGAATCTGAACTCTTATTTGTTTATTGCAAAGAGGGACAGAGAGGCCTTGGTATCGGTCGGCATATGCTAAACCATTGGATCTGCGAAGCCATGAAAAGAAAACTAAATGAGTTATTTTTGGAGGTTTCTGCTAACAATCAAACTGCGATAAAACTGTACGAGAGTATGGGCTTTCGAAAGTTGAGAACTATTAGTAACTACTACAAAAACGGAGATGACGCCTTTGCCTATGGGAAACGTCTCGAATACAAATTGGATTGAAGCTGATACTATAGTTTGGCTAAATACCAGCTATCTCGGTGATTTGATTTTATCAACTTTGGCTTTTAATGCCTTTAAGGCTAGATTTCCCGATAAAAAACAATACCTGATTACTAGCCATGTGGGAAAAGCTAGTTTGGAGTCTCATGGTAGTTTGGATAAAGTTATCGTGTTTGATAAGCGATCGAGGGGATTTCTTAAAACTGCCAAGCTAGTGAAGTCTCAGTTGGGTGGCTGCAGTCCAAATAACACGATTCTTATTCAGGCTCACCGTAGCTTTCGCTCGAGCTTTTTGGCCAAGTTTCTGGGGTTTTCTACAATCACTTATCAAGAAAGCTCTTTAAGCTTTTTGGCAGATATCAGGCTCCCACGAAGTAGTGTTTTGCATGAATCTCTTAGGATTGGTTTGCTACTAGAACCTTTGGGAATCGGTCGAGAGGCCCTAGCTAAAGAGCGCATGAGTCTGGCAAACAGCGATGCTTCTTCTCATCTCAAAGATACACTTAAAAACCAAAAAGAGATGATTGCAATCGCGCCTGGTAGTGTTTGGGGGACAAAACGATGGCCTGCCGAGTCCTACGGTGAATTGTTGAAGCGGATATTGTCTGATACAGACTATTCGGTCGTGTTACTAGGTAGTCCGAATGAAAAGGATGTTTGTCAAACAGTATTATCGGTGGCGAACGACAGTACCAGGGTCCTCAACCTAGCTGGTCATACAAGCCTATCTGATTTGCTCTATATTTATCCGAAACTAAAACTGCTCGTCGCTAACGATAGTTCCCCTATTCACTTCGCTTCGGCGTTTGATATCCCGACCATTGCTATTTTTGGGGCAACTGTTTCGGGAATGGGGTTTGGGCCGCTAGCGAAACGCTCTAAGGTTGTTGAGTTATCGCAAGCTGATGTCCCTTGCCGCCCGTGTAGCGATCATGGGCCAAAGGAGTGTCCTTTAGGTCATTTTGACTGTATGGTGAAAATTAATCCTGCTCGGGTCTTTGAAGAGCTGAAAAAAACCCTATGACAAAGCTAGATCGTCAATCTACCTACACAAACACTCTTGCTTCATGGCTTTGATATATTGTAAGTTGACCAAATTGGTCGAGATTTATTTAGTCTGACTTTTTCTCGGACAATAAATCTCGGCATTCCATAAAATATGTCGTGATTACAGGGGCTTACTCTCCCCAAGCTATTTTTTGCCTTCAAAAGCTAGGAGCATAATATGTCAAATCAAGAAGCTGCAGAAGCTACCATTAAATCAGATATCGCAAATAATCCCATCTTTTTGTACATGAAGGGGACCCCTAGTGAACCTCAGTGTGGTTTTTCCGCGCAGGTCATTCATGTCTTAAATCACTATGGCGTGTCCTATGGATCTCGCAATGTGCTTGAAGATTGGGACATTAGGGAAGGAATCAAAGCGTTCACTAATTGGCCAACGATCCCTCAACTTTACGTCGAAGGGAAGTTTGTCGGTGGTTGTGACATAATCATGGAAATGCATCGTAAAGATCAATTAGGCGATGTGTTTGCTAAACTTGAAACGAAGTAGGAGTACCTTATGACAGTCTCAAACTCAGACTATACGAAAGTTGTCCACGCGGGAGTTAAACCTGATAAGGAAACTGGAGCCATCATGACTCCAATTTATCAGACTTCGACTTACGTGCAGTCAGAGCCTGGTATTCATCAGGGGTGGGACTATTCCAGAGCTGGTAACCCTACGAGAGATGCTCTTGAGGCTAGCTTTGCAGCTCTAGAAGGAGCTAAGTACGGTTTGGCCTTCTCTTCTGGTTTGGCTGCCGAGCAGGCGATCATTCAGACTTTAGACCCCGGTTCGGAAGTCATCGTCTGTGACGACGTTTACGGTGGAACAGGACGCTTGTTTCGGACGCTGTACGCAAAGTACGACATTAAGTTTATCTTCATGGACATGACGGACGAAAAGGCTGTAGCCCAGGCGATCAACCCTAAGACGAAGATGCTATGGGTTGAGACTCCCACCAATCCATTGCTGAAAGTGATCGATGTCAAAAAGATGAGTGCTCTAGCGAAGAGCGCAGGGGCTCTCTTGGTTGTGGATAATACTTTCGCATCTCCTATGTTCCAAAAACCCTTGGCTTTGGGTGCAGATATTGTCATGCATAGCACTACAAAATATATTGGCGGTCATTCCGACATTATTGGTGGGGCTGTCATGATGTCCGATGATAACCTTCACGAGGCCATAAAATATGTCCAATTCGCAGCTGGAGCTGTGCCCGGGCCGTTTGAATCATTTTTACTCTTGAGAAGTATTAAGACTCTTGCGATCCGAATGGAAAAACATGCTGCTAATGCCATGGCCATTGCCGAGTTTTTGGAGAGCAACGAAAACGTAGAAGACGTTTTCTATCCAGGTTTGAAAAATCACAGTCACCATGGGTTGGCTGCCGAGCAGATGAGCGGTTTCGGTGGGATGGTTAGTTTCAATTTAAAAGGCTCTTATGAAAAGGTCGTTGGCTTCCTTCAAAATCTAAAAGTCTTTGAATTGGCGGAAAGTCTAGGAGGAGTTGAGTCACTGGTCAATCATCCAGAGAAGATGACTCATGCTTCAGTCCCTGAAGAATTGAGAAAGAAGCTTGGCATTGGGCCTAATTTGATTCGGTTATCAGTAGGGATTGAATCTGCTGAGGACCTGATCAATGACTTGAAGCAGGCCTTAAAATCTTAGTGTTTATGTTTATGTTTATGTTTATGTTTATGTTACTTCGATTAACCCTAGTGGCGGGAGGGCGCTCGACTTAGGGCTTAGGATTAGGGATCTTGCTAGACAAGTTGTCTATGGTAGCCTCGTCAACCCCCATAGACTTAGCGAAATCTTTTAGAGCTTGTGGGTTCATCATGACGACACCCATGAGCTCTTGTAAGGCTTCTGGCGGAAGTTGCAATTGTTGTAAAAGACCCATGGCAGCCATGGGGTTTTCGTTCACTGCAGATGCGAGGCTTTTCAGTTTCTCAACTTCAACCTGATACTTTTCAAAAATCTTCAGAATATCGGTCATTGTATTTGTCCTTATCTATAGTTTTCGTACTGGAATCATTAGCTTGAGGGGTTTTCCCTTTGAAAAGGTGATATCGACTTCGAGCTGCTCCCCAGCCTTAAGGGGATTTTTGAGGCCCATTACCATGATATGTAAGCCTCCAGGCTCGAATCTAACCGATTTTCCTGGAGGAATCCTTAAAGATGTAACCTCATCCATCTCGACCATTCCCTTCTCATCGACTTTGGTCGAATGAATTTCAATGGTCTTAGCTTGGGGGCTAGAAATCTCACTGATGATCAAGGACGACTTGCTACGATTCAGTAGTTTTCCATAGGCCGCAGTTGTCTTTATTGTTGGTGGTGTTTCCCTTACATAAAAATCAGTCGTCTTTAAACCAGCTTCGTCGCCGGAGGCAGCCGTGCAAATAGTCAAAAAGTAGAGAACATAAATAATATATTTCATAGGGTCACTCGGTCGATAACTCGTGTCATGTCCACAGCAATTTTTCCTCTAGCTAAAGGCGGAGTATACATGGCAGCTAGTTTTCCTTGTGGGTCGATCAAAAAGAATTGTTGGCTATGATTCATGGTGTAGCTTTCACCCTGAGCTTGCTTTTCGAAGTAGACGCCAAATAATTTGGCAAAACGGGCTAGTCTCTCTGGAGAGCCGGTTAGCCCAATAATATCCTTATGAAAGTACCCGAGATATTCTTTGAGTTTGGCCTTGCTGTCTCGTTCGGGGTCCACTGTCACAAAAACAAATTGCACGCGATCTTGGTTTTCACTTAGCAGATTCAATTCGTCGCGGAATGCAGCCATAGCTGTCGGGCAGATATCTGGACAACTTGTGAACCCGAAGGTCAGCATAGTCCATTTGTTTTGCAAAAAACCATTATCGAGGCTTAGATTGGTATGGCTTTCGAGCCCCGTGACGTCGATGGTCTTGTTACTGGTAAGCTTTCGACCATGCTCGATACTAGGTGTGTCTATGTGATTCATAAGGAAGTAAAATGTGCTTGCCGAAACCCCAACGAAAAGTCCGAAAAAGATTATAAGTAAGCGAATTTTCACAGATTATCTCCTAGATCAATGAGGCAAATGTCGATTTTTGGATATATCACGCCTTGATAGGAAGGGCGATAAAAACTTACCTTACTAATGTAACAACTTTATTGCGTCTAAGGTTCTATTATCCTACTGTTTGAACCTTCAGACGAATGGAATGGAGAAAGTATGTATAAAGTTTGGAATTTTGTGAGTCGCTCACTACTTGTTCTTCTCTTGGTGTCTCTTTGTGCCTGCGCCACAAGAGGTGAGAATTTTTCTAGTGATTATAGCTGGATAAGGGAGAAGCAAACGAAGAAAGCACAGGTGCTTCAGGTTCTAGGTCAGCCTTATCACGTGGGTTATTCGGCCGGAAAGCCGACTTGGACTTATGGATACTACGACATGAAACTATTTGGAGACTCTTCAACCAAAGAGCTGAAGATTTACTGGAACGGCGATGTCGTAGACTCGTTTTCATTTAATTCGAGTTTTCCGGAAGACAAGCGTCGTGTCTTAAAACAGTAACAGGCCTTGGTCAACACATAGGAATTGCGGCGGTCAATTTTAGTAAGTTAGTTGGCCGCTTTCTTGTTTGCGATAGTTTTGATCTTTGTGCTCACTTTATAGGCAGCGTCAATCAGCAGGAAGAGATCCTTAGCTTTTGCTGGTTTATGAAGAAAGTCAAAAGCCCCCATTTCCAATGCTTGATTTTGTAAGAGCTTATCACCTTGGCCCGTAAGAAAAATCACTGGGACCAAGGAGCCGTCTGTCTTCAAAACCCTAAACATTTCAATCCCGTTCATCTCAGGCATGACTAGATCCAGTAGGATGACATCGATCTCGTTTTGGTGGATGACGCCGAGACCCTCTTTTGCGCTGTATGCTTTAAACGGCTTAAGAGTGCTGTGCTCAACGATCATGTCATGCATGAGATCCACGATTTCTTCGCAGTCATCGACAATAAGAATGTTTCCCATAGTATTTTCACCCATGCTCTGACTTATTCTCCTCTGGACGATATCGGGTGCTAATTCGGGATATTAACTAAAAAAATCTAAAAAAAATGTTTAGGTGATAATGTGCATTGCGCAATTTATAATTGGCTTACGGTATAATCATAATACCCTCAATCTTACTTTTATCGCATCATTGGTGTTTTATGGTATCTACTCGTTATTTTTATGGTTTTGTAGCTTTTGTTGTTATCACCCACATGAGCTGCTTTCGTTTTGACTCGAGAGCAAAGCTGAGCAAGCCACAGCTAGATAGGCTCTCAGGGTATTCCAGTGATCGGATAGAGTTGGATGATATAGCGAGCTTCTACAAGAAAGTCTTCGGTTCGAGCAGCGACGGCTATTGGGAAGATTGGGCAAGACTCAAAACGATCACATCTGGGGAGGTCATACCTGAACGGATTCCTTACGTCGATTCATGGTATCCAGAGAAAACGGGAGGCACCAACATTGTTAGGGAGGGGCAATCACAGGGAGCCTTGGATAAATACGATGATGCCTTTCATGGCGGAACCAGTACGGCGGCAAAATGGGAAGCTGATAACAACTCACGGCAGGAACCAGACTGGTACGGTCACTGCAACGGGACTTCGGTAGCAGCATCCCGTTACCAAAACCCCGTAAACTCTGTATTTCGTCCGAGTGGATGTAGCCCTGGACCAGGTTGTGTCGAGTTTACTCCGTATGACATCCGAGCTCTATTGGCCGAAATAAGTATGAACGCTAAGGCTAAGTTTATCTCCGGAAATCGATGCAGAAAGACCAAGGAGGAGTTTGAAGCGGAAGAGGGGCTTTCCGATCTCAGGCAGTTTCCTCAAACCATGGATGCTTGCGATGATATTAATCCCGGTAGCTTTCACATCGGATTAGTAAATTTTTTAGGCCGACAGAAGCAACCACTAATTTTCGATCGCAATCGTGATGAAGAAGTATGGAATTACCCAATATACCGCTTTTCTACTTCTTATGTTGAAGGTCTGTCAGAGAGTGAGGCAGTTCAAATTTTTAACTGCGAGTCGGACCGGTTGACCTGTGATCGCAAAACTAAGATACAGTCATGGATATTCAACGATTCGGCTGTTTCTTACGTTTATGTGACGACAACCATATCTTTTCGGCGAGCTGTTGAAGACTTTACGGGAGCGGGTTCAAGGCCTGAGCCGATTCCGAGGACCTACTACTACATCTTAGAGCAGGGGGCTGAAGGCAATATTCTTGGAGGAGAGTGGGTTGGGGTTAGCGATAAGGATCATCCCGACTTTTTGTGGATGGCGTTTGAACCCGCAGAACCTAATGGGACTTCGTCTCGGGGTAATCCCTTCGTAAGCAACGATGAAGTGATCAAGCTATGGGCTGAGTCCGTTGGGTTTGATCCTGAAAATCCGTTCCGTGATAAACCGTCAAACCCTTATGATGTGCGATTTTATCCTAGGCGGGACCTAGAATGGGGACTAGTGGAAGGCTACTATCAGCTCGTGCTCGATGGTCGTACTAGTGGTTCGGTATTTACAGACAAGCCGACTCATCTTAGAATTTTGACCGCTGATGTGATTGGTGAAGGGGCCGAGGTTACCATTCGGCTTAATGGCCAAAACTTAGAAACAAAAAAAGTTACTTCTGGTAAAGTTGATATTGTTTTTGATGCGCCGTCAGGGATCAATACCTTAAAGCTAGACTGGAACTCTCCCAATGTGGCTAACAAAGAGTTAGCCTGGGAATTTGACTATTTTGGTATGTAAGCGTTGCTAAATCTCATTGCCATCTTTTTGGGAGCCGGTTTTGGGGCTCTTGGAAGACACGGAACCCAAGTACTCTTTGAGAGATTTTTTCCTGGGTTTCCTCTTGGTACCCTAGTGGTAAATATCATCGGCTGCTTTTTGATTGGTCTTGGGTTCTCTACAATGAGCCACTGGCCACCACATATCAGATTAGCCTTAATAACGGGTTTTTTGGGCTCCTTAACCACATTTTCTAGCTTTGCTCTGGATGTTGCTATATTTGCTCATCAAAAGGAGCTTCTCTGGGCCCTTGCGACGATCATGCTACATGTCGTGTTAGGCCTTCTAGCCTGCTTTGCTGGTATGTTCTTGACTAGACTCTCTTTCCTCTCACCATAAAAAAAACCGCGTTTAGCTAAAAGCCAAGCGCGGTGTTCTCGATTTTTAGATCGTTTTCTGGGCGGAATTAAAACTTGATGTTTTTCAGGACGTCTTCGTTGACCTTGACTTTAGCTTTGTCCCTTAAAGATTTAACGACATCTGCTCTAGCATTGCCCTCAACTGCTTTTTTAACCTCAGATTTGACATCAGCAAACTTAGCGTTGTCGCTGCCCTTCATATCTACGACTTTGATGATGTGCCATCCAAACTGAGTCTTAACTAATTTGGGATGAACCTTGCCTTTTGGGGTGTCAAAGGCTGCGGCTTCGAATGCTGGAACCATGCGTCCGCGACCAAAAAAGTTCAAGTCTCCACCACGATCCTTACTAGGACCCGTACTATGCTTTTTGGCTAGTTCGGCAAAGTCTTTACCAGCTAGTGCATCTTTCAAGACTTTTTCAGCTTCTGCTTTATTGTCTTCTTTTAATAGGATGTGAGAGGCACGGATTTCTTTGTTGCTGAACTTCTTTTTGTTCGCATCAAAGTAGGCTTTTAACTTGCTATCTGAGGTTTGTTCGCTTTTATATTTTTCTACGTATAGGCGAGCAAGGATATCGCGTCGGGCATCTTGTACCATCTTTTCGTATTGAGCAGATTTATCTAATTTAGCTTTCTTTGCTTCATCAGAAAGCAGTGTATTATCGATCAAGTGATTTAGAAACTGGGTTTGAATCCTCGGATTGGTCTTTACCATTTCTGCTTGAGGGCCTAGGCCTTCGATGGCCTTTTTAAATTCTGCTTCCGTTATTTTTACTTTGCCAAAAGAAGCCACTTCTTTAGCTTGGGCAAAGCCGCTAAATCCGGCCATAAGGATCGTAGTGAGTGCGATAGTCTTTTTCATGGGTAACCTTTCAAAAATTGAGTTATCTAAGTTCTGCCGAAAATTGCTCTTTGAACCAACCTATAATTGCCTGGACTTCTTTTTCGACTTCTTTATCAGTTAGCGTCTTTTTGTCGGACTGAAAGCCAAGGCTAAATGCCATACTCTTCTTTCCAGGACTCAAGTGCTCTCCTTCATAAACATCAAACAAATGATAAGAGCTTAAGTTTTTCCGCCTGTTGAAAGATTTGAAAGCTGTCATCATATCTTCATGGCAAATGGTTTGATCGACTACAAAAGCTAAGTCTCTAGTAACACCAGGAAATTTGTTCGACGATCCTGTAAAGCTGCGCGGTTTGGTGGATTCCAAATAAATTTCATCTAAATCTAGCTCGAGAACTATGGGGAGCTCCTTGCCGTCCAGGTCAAGGTTGAGGGCTGTCTGGGGATGTAGCTCACCCACGAAGCCAATGTGTCGATTACCTGCGACAACGATAGCAGATGCCCCTGGGTGCAGAAACGGAAGATCGGCAGCATCTGGTTTTTTAAACGCAAAATCTCTGATACCAAAGGCGGTCAGCCATGATTGGACAATATCTTTGCCATGGAAAAAAGAAGCAGGAATCTCAGGGCTGCTCCACCTTTTAGGTAGCCAGGGCTGATCAATGACGGCTGCTAAATAGTTCTTTTCGATGGCTCGGTGATCCTGAGCAGCTTTTCCTGTTATATGGAGGCCGTTTCTACTTAGGTTTTTCCAGATCGGGCTCAATTCGTCATTTTGCGCAATGGTAGGTTTGAAAAATCCCCTAGCAGCTTCAAATAATCTAACTCCCTGTCGCCCGTGATTACGATTTTCTTTAAGAGCCTTTAGCAGACCGATAGTCAGAGAGGGTCTCATCATTGGCTCTTGCTCAATGAGCGGGTTTGCTAATGAGATGAGCTGAGACCAAGCATGACTTTCGCTAATTTGGAGATGATTTAAATCATCTTGGCTGACGAAAGGAAACGAGATCGTTTCCACTAGTCCCATTTGGGCCATGATTGTTTTGCAATGGTCTTGAAAGTCAATAATCGGGTTCTCGCGAAGGCCTCCAATTTCCATCTGAGGCAACGTACTCGGTACAGCGTCATAGCCTTTTAGCCGGATGACTTCTTCTATGAGATCGGTTTCCCGTTCGATGTCTAGCCGCCATGAGGGGACTTCGAAGAGGGCTCTTCCCTCTGTTTTATCGAGAAACGTAAATCCAAGTGATGTTAGCGCTGAAATAGCTTCGTCTTGAGTGATGAGACGTAATCCACTCAGACTCTTCAAACGGTCCGTTCGAAGTGCAATCTTAGGTTGAGTTTTTTCGGTTGGGTATAGGTCATAGCTTGTTCCTGCAACCACAGGTACCTTTGCAGTGGACACCTCTTTACTGCACTCATAAATCAGTTGTGCGGTTCGTCGAGCTACATACTCCGTGTTCCCGATATCGATGCCCCGTTCGAATCTGTGCGAGGCTTCCGAGTGGATAGCTAAGCGCTTCGAAGTCTTTCGAACTTTACTTGGGTCAAACTGGGCCACTTCAATAATAATCGCGGTTGTGTCTGGTTTAACTTCGCTGTCAGCCCCGCCCATAACTCCGGCTAGGCCAATAGCTCTTTCCTTATCCGCAATAACTATGTCATTTGAGTTTAGGCTCCTCTTCTGCTCGTCTAGCGTGGTCAAAGTCTCATTTTTATTTGCTAGCCTAACAATGATTTCCGAGCCTTTAATATCTCTGATGTCGTAAGCGTGAATAGGTTGTCCGGTTTCTAACATAACAAAGTTAGTGACATCGACAATCAGGTTGATGGGTCTCATACCAGCGTTATTTAGCAGATTTTGGAGCCACTGCGGAGAGTCTGTGACCTCGACATCTTCGACATAGATCGCTGAAAACCGTCCACAGAGATCATCGCCTTCTACAGAAATACTAATCTTATCAGAGGTGATAAGATTGGCGTTTTTAGCTTCTTTTAGGCTTTCGGTCGGGTTGGGTAACGTTAAGCTTAGTTCAAGTTTAGCTGCGAGATCTCGGGCAATACCTACATGGCCCAAGCAGTCTGGCCTGTTGGGAGTTAGGCCGATTTCAAAAACGGTGTCGCGCAATCCATAAAGATCTGAAATGGTAGAACCCAATTTGGTGTTGTCCTGGAGCTCTACGATTCCATCTTCATCAGAACCGATACCCAGTTCTGTTTCAGAACAGAGCATTCCTGCAGACTTTTCTCCCCTGATTTTACTTGCTTTGATTTTAAAATCCCCTGGGAGGACAGCGCCCACCATCGCGACAGCGACTTGGATACCTGGACGGGCGTTAGGAGCGCCGCACACTATGGTGAGTAAATCTTTATGAGCATCTCCGACATCTACTGTGCATACTTGCAGCTTATCAGCATTGGGATGCTGCCGGGTTTCTTTAATAGTACCCACCACGACCTTGTCACCTAAAGGGTCGATAGTCTCTATACCCTCAACTTCAAGTCCAAGACCTGTAAGTGTGGAGGCAATTTGGTCTGGGGTCGATGTTTCTAGTGGGAGATAAGTTTGCAGCCACTTAAGTGATGCCTTCATTGTTTTCTCGATCCATTTATTTGTTAGAAAATATTAGTTAACGGGAAACTGACTTAAAAAGGCCTGGTCGCCCTCGAACAGTTGCCTTAAGTCCGATAGTCCATATTTCAGCATGGCAATGCGATCGATACCGAAGCCAAAAGCAAACCCAGTGTAACGCTCACTATCGAGGTCAACGGCTTCGAATACATTAGGGTGAATCATTCCCAGACCACCAATTTCCAGCCATCCTGTGTGACTGCAAATGCGGCAGCCCTTTCCACGGCACGCCACACACTGAAGGTCCACCTCGCCGCCTGGCTCAACAAATGGGAAGTAGCTTGGCCTCAAGCGTGTTTCTAAGTCTGTCCCAAAAACTGCTTTTAAGAATGTGTCGATCACGCCCTTCATATCTGCCATCGAAATATTTTGATCGATGATAAACCCTTCGATTTGATGAAACATGGGCGTGTGAGTTAAATCCGAATCGCACCGGTAGGTTCTTCCAGGGGCAACGACCCGCATGGGCGGTCTTTCATTCCGCATGGCATGGATCTGGATGTTTGAGGTGTGCGTCCTCAAGACAGTCTTTTCTAAGTCTTTGACAAAAAAAGTGTCCTGCATATCACGTGCAGGATGATCATCTTTGAAGTTTAAAGCGGAAAAGTTATAGTCCTCTAAGTCCATCTCTGGCCCGTCATAGACGATAAACCCCAGGTTACGAAACTCCTTTAGCAACGTGCGGCGCATGAGAGTAACCGGATGTAAAGAGCCAGCCGTTTGGGCTACGGGTAGCGATACATCGTAGGCTTTGGCATCTAATTGTGCTGTTAAAGCCGCTTTCTTTTCTAGCGTCCTTAACTGATCAAGCTTGGATTCCATATTTTTTTTGACGGAATTTAGCAGCTTTCCCGCTTCCGGTCGGTCTTCTTTTTTGACAGATCTCATCTGCTCAGAAATCGCGGTAAACAGACCCTTTCGGCCCAAGTATTTGATGCGAACGTCTTCTATAGCTTTATGAGACAAATCGTTGCTGGTCGCGGCGAAGTCTTTCTCAAACTCGCTCGAAACCGATTCTGTCTGCTTTGTTAGGCTAGCGATGTCTATGTCGGTCATTTTTTACATATTCCTATTTGATCTTGTCAAGAGCCTGACGGAGTCGGTTTAACCCTTCAATCAGCTTCTCGTTGGCGACTGCGTAGCTTAGTCTTAAAAAGCCTGGAACCCCAAAGGCTTCGCCGGGAACCATGGCCACGTGGTAGTTTTCAAGAAGAAATGAGCTGAACTTTAGGGACTCCGTAGCCTGATAATCGTTGCTCGCTTCTAGTGCTTTTCTAATATCAATAAAGACGTAGAAAGCTCCCTCAGGTGGGATCATACTGACATCTTCCCAAGAATTGATCAACTCGGCAGCAATGTTTTTTCGTTCTTCTAAAACCTTTATTTTATCGCCCATTAAAGACTTACCGCGCTTGATTGCCTCTGTCGCTGCCTCTTCTACGAAGGGCGGCAAGCATGTCGATGATTGGGTTTGCAGGGTTTTCACCATCTTGCTGACTGGCTTAGGAGCGGCTAGATATCCAACTCGCCAGCCTGTCATGGCAAATCCTTTAGACATTCCATTGACGAGGAGGTATTTGTCTTTTAGGCCTGGAACTAAAGCTGCGATTGAGTGATGTTCAGCCGTATAGCTCATGTACTCGTAGATTTCGTCACTGATAATCCACCAGTCTTTATTTTCCATATACTGACCAAGGGCCGTTAGTTCGTCTTTTTTTATGATGTAGCCTGCAGGATTATTGGGACTTGTCAAGACCACCGCTTTGGTCTTTTCGGTGGCATACTCCTCCAGCATCTCTGGAGTAAGTCTAGCAGCATCGTGATCATCACCCATGGGAATGACAACAGGCTTGCCGCCTGCAGCAATGATTTGCGCTGTGTAGCTCACCCAGTAAGGAGCCGGTACCAAGACTTCGTCACCCTCGTTGAGCAGTGCCAAAAAGAGATGGAAAAGAATCTCTTTTGCACCCACTCCCACAACGATCTCATCAGTGGTAAATTCGAGGTTATTATCTCGTTTGAGCTTTTCTACGACTGCCTTCTTAAACGCGGGGCTTCCCCCTGCTGGCCCATATTTCGTGCGGCCGGCTTGAAGAGCATCCACTGCAACTTGGACAATATCTGGATGCGTCGTAAAATCGGGTTCTCCCACCGCAAAATTAAAAACGGTTTCGCCGCTAGCTGCTAATTCTTTGGCTTTGTTATTGAGAGCCACGGTTGGGGAAGGTTGTAGCTGAGATATTCTTTTTGACAAAATCATAGGGTCCGCCTGTCAGAAAGGTCAATGTTGCCCCTATTAAGCCGATTTCTATCTCACAAAACAACTGAATATTGGTTTGTAGCTTAGTCGGAGGTAGGATTTTCATGAACAATGGGTGAGATGCGCCAAAAATGAGTGTCAGATCAGCTAGGGGAACCCACCACTCATTCAGGTGGGCACCTTACTAGTTTCTTTAGGCGTCCCCCATCGCATGGCGGGGGGCTTGCTCACCGAAACTAGACGCAGGTTCCCTAGTTTATATGCATCGGTTCTCCTGCTTGATATAAGACACTCAGCGCATCTCATTGGGAAACCTAACACAGTTTTGTGACTTTTTCAGGACAATTTGTCTGAATCATGTTATCCGGGAATCGATACGACGATATTAGGGAGGCTGAGCCTTTGGTGAGGGAAATAAACGGACCTGTTGTCTATGTTGTCGCGACTCCCATTGGGAACCTCGATGATATGACCCTGCGTGCAGCCAGTATTCTTAAGTCTGTCGATGTTGTTGCGGCAGAAGATACGCGACGAGCGAAACAGCTTCTAAGTCATATTGGCGCTAATAAAAAGGAAGTTATTAGTTATTTTGATCATGTCGAAGTGGAAAAGGCTCCACAGCTGATACACAAAATTTCTTCCAACAATTTGAGTCTCGCGCTCATATCGGATGCGGGTACGCCTTGTGTGTCTGATCCCGGCTTTCGCTTAATAGCCGCCGCTCATGAGTCTGGCGTCCGGGTCATTCCCGTTCCGGGAGCTTCGGCTTTAACGGCTTTGGTGAGTGCATCGGGTTTACCCTCAAGTCGCTTCTCCTTTATTGGATTTTTGCCGCCCAAGGATAAAGCTATCAAAGATGAGATTGGCTCCTGGAATAGTGCATTAATTTCGGTTGTCTTTTACGAATCTACCAGGCGTTTAAAAAAAACCATCGGAATGATCGCCAGTCTGCATCCAAATTGCAAGATTTGCTTTGGGCGTGAACTCACAAAGGTATACGAAGAAGTTGTTCAATTGGACATAAAGGATGCTCTTGACTGGTCGTCACACCATGAGAATCTCAAAGGAGAGGTTGCCGTCATGGTGAGTGATCTCTCGGACCATCGTGAAGACTCCCTCTCGTTTTCTGAATCTTTATCCGATCTCATCGCTCAAGATATCAAGGACGGAAAACGGACGAAAGAAATTTTAAAGGATCGCAAAGACATGGGGTTAGGTCGCCCTGAGCTATATCAGCTTATCGTTAAACTAAAATCGGAATTGTCGGGATCCGATTAGAAGAAAGGTTTTCTGAATGAAATGGAATAATCCGGAAATAAAGCCAGTAGATCCAAGGTTTAGGCGACAGTTCATCACCTTTCTTTTGATTGGGCTAGTGGGTGGCAGCTTTATGGTTTTCTTTGCCGTTTGGTCGGGAACCAAGAAGAAAATGTACGAGATGGAACAAGAGCGGATCCAGGCAGCTTCCGAATCTCAGAGTCAACCTTAGAGGAGCTTCGTATTTAGAAGATGGGGTTCAAGCAGCCTTTGACTGTTTGGATTTCTCTTCGATTTTTTTCAATGCAGATTTAGCTGCTATTTTGTATGCTTCTGCAAGTGTGGGATAGTTGAATATAACTTCGTGCACTATGGTTTCCACCGAGGTGTGGTTCATCATAAAGCATTGCCCTATGTGGACTAAATTTGCCGCGTCTGCCCCAACTATGTGGACTCCAAGAATTCGTTTGCTATCAACACACACGATCAGTTTGAGGAGTCCAAAATGATCCCCGCGGATATAACCACGGGCAATTTCGTCGTAATGAGCTTTGCCGACAACATAATCTATTCCCTCGGTTTGTACCTCCTCCTCTGAATGACCCACAGAAGACATTTCAGGTATCGTATAGACTCCCATAGGAAACACCTCAGGAAACTTTTCGACAGAGTGGCCAAAAGCGTGACAAATAGCTATTCTACCCTGTTATGCCGAGGTGCAAGCCAAAGCAGGCGGTCCAATCACGTCGCCAGCAGCATAAATATTATCTACAGATGTTTGAAAGTAATCGTTAACTGTAATAGCACCTCGATTATTGGTTTCGACAGAAACCCGTTCCAAACCTAGGCGATCGCTACAAGATTCCCGACCAGCGCTAAAGAAAAACAAATCGGATTCGATCTTTTCCACAGTGAAGTCAGAGATGACCTTAGGACCTTTAGTCTCGATTTTCTCGAGATTGTATCCAAGTTTGAATTCGACACCCATATTTTCCATAGAGCGTTTTAGCTCTTCTGAAATTTCCCTGTCGGCATATTGCATGATGCGCTCTCTAGCATCGACGATTATCGTTCGTGCACCAAGAGCCCAAAAAATACACGCATACTCACATCCAATGACGCCCGCACCGAACACGAGAATCGACTGAGGGATCTGTTCGAGAGTCAGGATCTCGTCTGAGTCTACTATGCGCCAACCATCAAAGGGAATATTGTCTGGTCTTCGCGGTCTCGATCCCGTTGCGATCATGACTACATTGGCTTTGATTTTCTCACTCTGACCGTCTTGTTGGTTGATCCGTATCGTATTGCGATCTTCGATAAATCCAATCCCTCGAATAATATCTACCGATTCTGCTTCCAGCTGTTTGAGAAGAAGGTTTTCTTCATCAGTTGACACCTCGTCGGCTCTTTGCTTGAGACTGCTAGTTGAAAGGTTTGAGACAAGTCTTTCTACCCATTTACTTCCGACATGGCGATCGATGGCACGAACTGCTGCCAGGACCTCCCGAAACGTTTTCGAAGGTATCGTTCCAGTATGGATCCAGGCTCCACCAAGATTTTTTGGATCTTTTTCGATTATCGCTACAGACTTGCCTAATGATCGGGCTTTATGTGCTGCATGAACACCGGCGGGTCCGCTACCTATAATGACCAAATCGTAAAAGGAGTTGTGACTCTTGCTCATCGGAAACCCTCTCTTTCGTTTTGCTCAGATATCGGATCATGTGAGACAATCTTTTTCTCCAATGTAGGAAAATCCTTCCTTGCCTTTGAAATAGCTACTTTCCCATGAAGACTTAATCATCGTAAATCGTTTTGAATTTATTGAGCTATGTCTACGAAATATCAAATTCGCAAAAAAACTGATCGATGTTTGCCAGACGTTGAAGTTATCAACAGAGTCGCTTTATAATAGTAATTGGCGAAGACTATCGAAGTTGTCGACGGTTTAATATTTCACTACATGGGTACAGGGGTCGAGATGTTTGAAGTTAAAAGATCGCAAAAGGAATCGACGACCTCCCGTCTGAGCCAGCATGTAATTAAAAACTTCGATAATTGGCGATTGGGATGTGCCTACCCGAGCAAGGTTTCGAGTCCTTATAAAATACCTTTGATAGCCGCCGTTGGTGGTGGAAAAGGTGGAGTTGGGAAAAGTATTATCAGTGCTAACCTTGGTGCAGCGCTGGCTCAATGTGGGTATCGAGTTTTGGTTATGGATCTCGATCTTGGTTGCTCAAACTTACATTCTCATTTTGGGATCTCAATGCCAAAAAAGTCCTTAGCAGATTTTTTTGTGACAAAAAAATACAGTTTCAGAGACGTAATCCTTCCCGCACCCGTTCACGGGTTGGCTTTCGTAGCAGGTGGGCGCGAAGACCAACTTCTTGAGACATTTGAAGCGAAACAAGGACCTATCAAGAGTCTTTGGGAGGTCATTTATAACTGTAAAAAAGATTTTCGTGTCGATATTGTGCTTCTCGATTTAGGAGCTGGGACTCATCGTCATACCTTAGATCTTTTTGTCGGAAGCCATTTGGGTCTGGTCACAGTGTTGCCGGAACCTACCTCGATAGAGAATGCCTACGTTTTTTTGAAAATGTCCCTGCAGAAACTCATTCATAACGTTGGTCGGAACACGCGGAGTATGGATGCTGCTGAAGATATCCTCTCAGGATTTGGAACCATGAGCGGTGGTAGTCTCAATAAAGGATACGCGTACTACCTGCAGAACTTGAAAATTTCCTACCCAAGATTCATCCATAACTTCTCCCAAGCCGTTTTAGGGCGTTATGCAGGAATCATTATCAACCAGACTCGAGAACAGGCAGACGCTGACATCGGAAATTCGATGGAGCATATATGCCAGAAATATTTTGGCTTGCAATCAAAGTTCATTGGTAGCTTGAATTACGATGAAAATGTCGTAAAGGCTCTTAAGAATAGACGATTGCTTGTGACAGAATATCCCCATAGTCAGATAGCTAACAGGTTGGCAAACTCGGCTGCTCACTGTCTTAATGTGATGGGTCTACGAGGGAGAATATAATGGAAGACTTTCAGAATCAAAAAAACGATCAAATTGGTTTTTCTCAGGGAGGTCCAACCAAAATAAGCTTGTACGACATTCTTGAGATATCTCAGGACGCGTGCAAGGCTCAAGTTCGCGAGGCCTACGTTCGTTTGAAAAATACCTACGCGTCCTCAAATCAAGCCATTTATTCCCTGATTTCGGAGGATGAGGCCAAAACGGCAATTTTGAATCTGGAGGAGGCTTATCGGGTACTTTCTGATGACATACTCCGTAAGGATTATGATGCTGGGGAACCAGTGGAAAGAATTCACAACGAATCTAGCGACCTTGTCAACGATCCCTTTGGTTCGGACACACCATCTCAGATGTCTGAAGACTTAGGAGACACTGGACCCGAGGAAGTTCCCCAGCGAGACTTTTGGCAAGTAGAGACTAATGTTAAGCGAGTTGCTGGTAAAAATGTTGCGATCAAAAAGAGATTTGCCGGATCGGCTCTCAATAGCGAAGTCCAGGAGAAAATTAGATCCCGAGTCGCCGAGGGTCCTATCGATGGCAGCCTTCTTAGTAACTTAAGGGAGATTCAGTCAGTTAGTCTAGATGAGTTGCAGGATAGTACGAAAGTTTCTTTGCAATATATCATTGCTCTTGAAAATAATGACTATCAAAGTCTGCCGTCAATTGTGTATGTTAAAGGCTTTTTGAAGATATGCCTCCAATATCTAGGTGTTCAAGAAGGTTTAGATAGATTGGTGGTGAAATATTTGGAGTCTCTTAAGCAGTGTCAGGACAGTCAGAACAAAATAATAACATCGTAGTAGATGAATCAAATAGTAATATCAGGCTAGATATACTGTTAAGTGAACAATTGGATGTTACGCGTAGCCAGGCACAAAAAATCATCAAGGCACAAAGTGTGCAGGTGAATGGAGTTCCCGCAAAAGCAAAGGTCTTAGTTCAAGCTGGTGACGAAATAGTTATTTCTGGAGATGCCGCTCTCGGTCCTCCGAGCCTTGTTCAGCCGGTTAAGATGGATTTGGAGATCGTTTACGAGGACAATGACCTTATCGTGGTTAACAAACCTTCGAATCTGGTGGTTCATCCGGGAGCAGGTACCAAAGAGCCCACCCTTATTGAGGGTGTTCTTTACCACCTAGATCGAGAAGCGCATGACCTTCCCGGGGACTGGGATCGGCCGGGTATCGTGCACAGATTAGACAAAGACACGACAGGTGTAATTGTGATAGCAAAGCATCGAAAATGCCATAGCGACCTAGCTAAGCAGTTCCATGACAAGACCAATATTCGTGAATACTTTGCGATATGTCGAGGGGTTATGGCGGAAGCGGAAAAGGTGCACGAAAGCTACTTGAACCGTGATGAAAACCACCGAACTAGGTTTAGGAGTCATAGCTTAGATTCTGTTGAGCGGTTAGAGGATGGCGATCAAGCAGGTTATAGGTATGCTAAATCGACTTTCCGTACCAAAAAGAGCTACGCCTCCTGTGTGAGCTTACTGCAGGTAAAGCTAGACACTGGGCGGACGCACCAGATTCGAATCCATGCAAAGGACTTGGGAATCCCTATTGTTGGTGATACCGTGTACGGAACAAATCAAGCTTGGCCTGGACGATTGCCCAAAGAGGTAAAGTTTTCGCTCAGTAATGTAAAGAGGCAGATGTTGCATGCTAGACTGCTGGGGTTCACGCACCCCATGACTGGAAAAAAGCTTGCATTCGAAGTGCCGCTGCCGAAGGATATGTCAGATGTGGTTCAAGTATTGGAGTCACATCGGGTTTGAGTGCGGCTATAATACGAAAACAGATTTTAGAGAAAGGTAGCTAAAGATGGGACGAAAGATGCGCTACAGTTTGTGGGTATTGAATTATTTTGTCGTTTTTGTCCTGATTTCGGGCCCAAATCTCTATGCTCAGCCGGTCTCCGATCTGGCTACGGACAAGGAAGTTATCTTCTTGCTCGTGGACAAGACAAAGCTTGTTGCTAAGTTGAAGACATGGCCAAGTGATCCCAGCGATGCTGAGCAGCTCATGTCTCTGAGAATCGCTATTGGCAAGGCTCATGGTGACAAGCAGGTAGAGGGCGACAATAAAACCCCGGAAGGTATCTATTTTACCCAGCAGCTTATTGACGGAAAGACCCTTCCCGCGAAATATGGCCCCTTTGCGATTCCTATCAACTTCCCAAATGAATTTGATAGGAAACAAAAAAAGACCGGATATGGGATCTGGCTACACGGAGTCGAAAAGGATGCCCGTATTGAAGAAGCAAACGTTACCGAAGGTTGTGTTGCCTTCTATAACGCAGATATTATCTCTCTTGCCAACTGGTTAAGACCAAAGCAAACCTTGGTGATGATCACTGACGATAGCTCTCAAGTCAACGTTCCTGAAGATTTGGAGGCCATCCGAACCGCGACGAAACAATGGTACCAAGCTTGGCAAAGCCGAGAGATTGGTGAGTATATCGATAAATACCAGCGGGACTTTAAGTACCGAGGAAAAGATATCGATGCGTATAAAGCATACAAAGATCGGGTGTTTAATAGTTATGAGAATATGACTATCCAATTCTCAAATCTTAGAGTTTTTTCACATGCTAAATATGCCGTGGCAATCATGAATCAAAACTTCCAAGGGGACGACCGTTATTCGTCTCAAGGACGTAAGATTCTTTATTGGACGAAATCAGACGATGGTTGGAAAATTGCTCACGAGGTCTTTGAAGAGTTACGATTTGAGCCGCAGCCTTACTCACGCGAGCTTTTTGCAAAGCTATCCAAAGACTCTCCCTCGGCCAAGCATACTAGCAGCAAGAAATCGAATTTGTAATAGCTCCACCATGCAAAATATTCCTCTCTATTAGTTGAACTTAGATCCGATTCTTACTTCGGATCAAGTTTATTAGTACTGCAGGTATATTATGAATCGCATTTTGATTATCTTAACACTTTTACTTTCTTCGTTTTCATGGGCGCAAAGCTCACGTCCAGATGCTGCCGCTCAAAAAATCAAAACCCAGGTTTATAACAGGCTGGAACCTCTTCTCACACGACTGTGTGCGGATGCCTGCGACATTGTCGATGTTGACGTGACGATGAGGGAAAAAGTATCTAATGGAATGGACATGGGTTTTGAGTCCACAGCAGACTCGGTAGGTCGAAGCGATCTCGAAGTTGACCAAATTAGAGTCGATATTCAAATCGATAGTCGTGTTACGGAAGAGAATAAATCTCGTCTCAAAAAGATTATTAAAATTAATTTGCGTCCTTTCACATCAAATTCTGATGTCCAATGGTCCCAAGTTATGGTTCCGAGAATAGGACCAGAAAAGCAAGCTGTCACAGGATTAAAGGAAGGATTAGAGTTTCGAATCAGAGATATGGCGAAGAAGGTTTTTGATCGATACTGTCCTGACCAATGTTTGTTAGAGGCCTTGGTGATCGAGGGGGCACAGATCACCCGAGATGCAGCAAGGGGCATGCCATCCAACCGTCTAGTAACCCACCCTCAGTCAGATATGGTCTTTCGAATTGATAATATTCAGACCGAAATAACTATGGATGAGGCCCTCAGCGAAGAGAATCGACAACGGATCGCTACGATTTTTGAAGCTCGCACTAAATTTGCATCGCCGATGAATATCAACGTTAGAGTTACCCCCTTTCCTGAGTCTTTTAGCGAAAAACAAAAGCGACTCGCAGCTGAAAAAAATGATCCTTATGGCCTGGGTAAGCTCAGGGAAATGTTAACCATCTTTAGAGACTTAGCCGGGACAAAAGAAATCATTACCAACACCAGTAGCGAGAGACTGAGTGAGCAAAACTCAAGTTCCACCTCCGCCACGGAATCATCTAATAGTTCCGAGAGTGTCTCTTCTGCCACTAATGAATCGAGTATGAGGCGGTCTGATATCAATTCCTCCACTAGTGAAGAGTCAATGAGTATGGAGGAGGTGGCAGTCTATGTGGCTGGTCTCATTTTACTCCTAACCTTAATGCTTTTGGCTGTCATCAAGTTTTCAAAGGCAAATCGGTCCGCAAACGAAATGATATCGTCTAACCAGTCTGGTCAGGCAGGTTTAGGTGGCCCTGCGATTTTACAAGCAGGATCGGGGTTTCAGGGGGGTGATAGCAGATCATCGGAGGGAGCCGACACATCTGTAAAGTCTGAAGATGCGCAACTGGTTTTAAAAATAAGAGTGCTGAAAGAAGAGCTGATAAAGATGTTTATGGAACAGCCAAAAGTTGCTAAAGAGACTTTCTCTCGTATGATCCGAGAAGATGGTGTGGAATTCACCGCTAAGTATGTAAACATCTTTGGGCAGGTTGTGATATTTGAGTTGTTGAGTGATCCGACCCTTCAAAGAGACTTGTACGAGCTAAGCGAGTTTTATCATCGCTCAAGCTTTGACTTTAGTTTAGAAGAGCAACTGGAATTATTAGAGAAATTAAAAACCCGAGTGACAGCCAGTGAAATTCGAGTGCTTACTCGCAAATCCTCTGAGAAGTTTGACTTCTTGACAAAACTTGATTCTGAGCAAATTTTCAATTTGATTTCAGAGGAAAAAGTTCAAATTCAGAGTATCGTATTAACCCAATTGGGACGAAAAAAGCGAGCATCTGTCTTCGAGATGTATCAGGGAGAAGCCAAAGTTCAGCTTCTAAGTGAGCTGTCTACTGCTGAGGCGATACCTAAAGACTACTTGTTAAATGTCGCCCAAGCTTTGCATAAAAAAGTTAAAACTAGACCGGAATTTGACACCGAAAATCTAAGATCAAGTGATATTCTTCTCGACCTTCTTGAAAAGGCTACCTTAGGTGAACAGAAGAAGTTGATGGTTACCCTCAGCAATAATAATCCCGAGATCGCAAGAGGTCTGAAGATGAAGCTCGTAACTGTTGAAATTTTGCCTTATCTAAAAGACGGACATTTGTTAGAGATTGTTCTGGGCATGGAGCGTGAGCCTTTGCTCTTATTCCTCGCGGGTTGTCCGGAGCACGTTAGGGATCTTTTACTTCACAAGGCTCCCGAGGAGTTGGCAGATTCTTGGATTGAAGATCTTGATACCATGGGTAGTGTTGATGATACCAACTATCGTATGGCTGAGATGAAGATCATTTCTCGAATACGTGGCCTTGCCAATAATGGAGTGATTAGTCTACTAGAGATCAATGAAATGGTATTTCAGAGTCCTGAGAATGATGCCGGTGTTTCGTCCAATGAAGCTATTATTCAAAATATGTCCGGAGGTGCGGTAGCTGCCTAAGCAGTATCCGCATCTTCTTTTCTTAGTGCGTATTTCCAAAGTAGTTGTTGAGAGGTTATATAATCGCTGTTGAGAGCGCGGAAGCGCTCACTCATGGAGATGGCGCAGGTTTTATAGAATATTGCGGTTTGACTATCGCCAATCTGTGAAAGAAAATCCTCGAACTTTTCTGACTCCAATTGAAACAGATAAGAGGCTATATCTGCTACAACGGTGGCAGATCGGGGAGCTTGATCAAAAAGGCTTAATTCCCCAAAGCTATCACCTGCCTCTAGTGTTGCTAATCGATGAGAACGATTGGCCACCGGATCGGTTTTGAAAACAGAAAGGGTTCCGTGGAGGATTAGATAGATTCCTCGGGAGGGCTCTCCTTCGATGACGGCGTGAGCTGATTTTTTGATGAGATTCACTGTGCCTAGTTTATAAATCTCTCTGAGAGTTTCGTTATCGAAGCATTTGAAAAGTACAATTTTCTGGAGCTGAGAAGCGCCCCAGGTAGGATCTTGAAATTTCTCTATTAACTCTGGGGTTAAATTATCAAAGTTTTCCACAAAGCCTCCCGTGAGAGGCTTACTCTGGAGCCTCCGCTACTTACCCTTTGACATCCATTCTACCAAATCTATCTTGGTTAGAATATGGGAAGGTTTATTGGCATTATCGACAACGACGGCTAAACCATTGGTAATAATAGTGTCCTGCAAGGCTCCAATAGGTGTGTCAAGCTCAACAGTTGGGACCGAGCGTTCCATGATGGTCTCAATCGTTTTGGGCTGGGCATCTGAAGAGCTTAAATAACCTAAAAGAAGGTCCTCGTTGAGGATTCCTACCAAGGTATCATCGCTCAATACGGGAAGCTGAGAGATCCCCTTTTCTCTCATGAGTTCGATAGCACTGGACGGCTTTTCACAAACGTCGATGGAATACACCTCGCGGCCACCAGAAGTCTTATCAGCTACGATGGTTTTGACTGTTCCTTGAACTCCCTCAAGACCTGTAAAGTTGTTTTCTTTCATCCAACGATCGTCCACAAACTTAGTCATATAGTTGCGTACGCCATCGGCGAGCAAAACAACACAGTTTTGATCAGGTCTGAGGCCGGTGGCTTCCTTTAAGGCGGCATATAGAGCAGAACCACTGGATCCGCCGCATAGCAATCCTTCTTCCTTGATAAGCCTACGCGCTAGCTGAAAGGATTGCCGATCTTTGGTCTTCACCCATCGGTCGACAATGCCTTGATCGAGCACCTGAGGAACGAAATCGTAGCCAATGCCCTCGACCTTATAAGTCCCAACGTCTGTTCCTCCTGCAAGGATTGACCCTTCAGGATCTGCACCAACTATGATGGCATCTGGACAGGCCTCTTTTATCCGCTTGGCAACGCCCGTAATCGTACCACCAGTGCCAGCTCCGATAACTACCATATCCACTTTGTTGTTGAGATCTTTTAAGATCTCGGCGGCTGTGTTGTTGTAATGAGCTTCGGGGTTAGATGGGTTTCCATATTGGTCCAGAATGTGGGCGTTCGGTAGCTCACTTTGGAGTCGATTGGCAATGCTAATGTGGCTTTCTGGATCGTCCCAAGCGGCTTCGGTGGGGGTTCGAATGATTTCCGCACCCAGTGCCTCGAGGATGACTTGCTTTTCACGACTCATTTTTTCAGGCATCGTAATGATAACGCGGTATCCACGAACGGCTCCCGCGAGAGCTAGACCGATTCCAGTGTTGCCGCTTGTGGGCTCGATTAAGGTGTCGCCTTTTTTAATCCGCCCTTTTTTCTCGGCGTCGATGACCATCTGATAGGCGATTCTGTCTTTTATCGATCCACCTGGGTTGAAAAATTCACATTTGGCGTACAGGTTGCAGTCCAAATCGGAGCCAACACGGTTGAGCTTCACCATGGGGGTGTTTCCGATTGTTTCTAAAATTGATTCGCACAGCATTGAAATCATCCTTATTTGTTGCGTCATTTTTTTGACAAAATTTCTATACGCCACGGCAGGCCCTGGTGGCAATAGCAGGGTTTGCTCGTCTGCGATTGAAATCAATAAAGCTCATAAATTCTTGACGGTTAGCAGAGTCTGTGGATCTCTCGAAAAGTTCTGCCTAGTAGGTATTATTGACGCCACACCCTCCTAATGGGAAAATAAAGGCGTAGTATCCTATCTTGACGCTGTTTCGCAACCGCCAAAACCAAGACTGAGACTGAGCATTATGATATCTCGACCTCTTATCGCCATTGATATTGGTACCTCATCGGTAAAGATTGCCGAGGTCATTGGAAGTGGCAGTAAGCGAAAGCTAAAAACTCTAGGGCTTGAGCTCCTTCCCGCAAATACTGTGGTTAACGGTGAGGTGGTTGATGCGCATCAAGTACTGAAGACCATCCGTAAATTAATTCATAGCCTGGGGATTAAGGTCAAGGGAAGACGAGTAGCTCTTTCGATGGCTGGGCTTTCGGTGATTTATAAGAGGGTATCACTACTACCGGACGAAGAGACTGACCTCGGTGAGCAAGTCTTTGAGGAAGCCAAACAGCAGTTTCATCACGATATGTCTGACATGTACTTTCGATTTCAAGAAATCCCTTCGAAGTTTTCGGAAGGTGCTGAAAAAACATTTCTGATTGTAGCCGGCCGGATTGATGTTATCGAGCAGTATATCGAATTGATGCACGGACTTAAAATGAAGGTGGGAGTGATAGACACCGATGCCTTTAGCCTATTCAATGTCTTTAATTTCACCTACCCCATGAAAGAATCTCTTATATTGCTCGCCAACGTGGGAGCCACCTCTACACAGGTTATCATCTCCTATGAAGGTGAATATCTTTTCAGTCGCGAGTTTTTTATTGGTGGCACTCACATTACGAAAAAGATTGCGGAAGATTTATCGATTGACGTGAATAACGCTGAAGGCTTAAAGATATCGGCCTCTTCAGGCGATGGGGCCATTGCCAAAAAAGTCTTACCGTCGATCCAAACAGTAAACGACCAGATCAATGCAGAGATAAGGCAAACCATCGATTTTTTCTTAGAGCACGAGAATATCGGTAGCTTCTCAGAACTAAACTATGCCTTTATGAGTGGTGGGGGTAGCCTGACACTTGATCTACCAAGTTCACTCTCTGCAGAGTTAAAGTGTCCTGTTCAGATTATTAATCCTTTTCAAAAAATTGATCCAAGACCCACAAAAATCGATACCGAGTACCTACTCAGTCATGGAGCGATCTATGCTGTGAGTGTGGGTCTAGGGTTGCGAAAAGTTAAGCATGCATAGCATAGGTAGGAATCAGCTTGCTAGATATTAACCTTACACCCGTTGAAGAACTTGAAAACCCCTATTGGTTTATTGGAGATTTGCTCGTTCTTCTCATCGCAGTAGTAGCTAGCATAATGGGAATTCAATTTTATTTGGGTATCCAAGAAGAAGAAATTCTCGAGATACAATCTCGGACAGAATTGGTGAATGGAAATTTGCGGCAAATACAGGGAGAAGCAAGACAGTATGATGACTTGAATCAGAAGGTTACTAGACTCGAGTCAAAGAAAAACTCGTTATTTAAAATTACGGAATCAAAACTAATTCGATATCAACCAGTTATTCTTATCGAGACACTGCAAAATATTAAACCGAAGGGCCTTTGGTTTAGCCGCATCGCTTTCGTTAGAGAGGGAGAAACCCCGCTAGCCCAGCAGGCTGCTAACGCTATAAGAGGAGCTCGTGACGCTGGTGCTGGCCAAAACACCGATCAAACACAAAACCAGACTCAAACTAGTGGCGAAGGAACCAACCAGGCTGGTCAAAGCCAAGAGGACGGTAATGGAGGAGCGGAACGAGGACTTGTAAATACGGGTCTCGAGATCATAGGACAAAAAATTGAGGGTGACCGAATAGAAATCGAAGGATTTTCTTTTAGCAAAATCATTATTGGTGAATTTATGAGCTCTATCAAAGCTACTGCGAATCAGGAGTACGATCCTAGTGACGTACGAACCCAGCTTTATTTTGATAGAGTGGAAATAAATTACACTGAGATCTCAAGTGGGCCTCAAGCGAATCAAGGACGCCAGCTTATTAGTAGTTTCAAAATCGTGGTGTCCTATAAAGAGAAAAATAGCAACGATTTTCTAGAAGGAAACCTAACCTCATATTCCTATGAAATAGAGGACTCTATGGGCCTAGCGAGGAAACCAAAATGGAAGTAGAGGATATAGTAGACAAATACAAATCGTCTCCTTTACATATTAGATTTTTACTTGTCATTGGTTTAGGTCTTCTACCAAGTCTATATCTTTGGATGGAGGAGGGGGATCGTTTAGCCCTAGACCTAGAAGATGCTATGACCCAACTAGATGCTTCAAATAGAAATTACGATAGAGCGAAGAATAAAGTTGATCAACTGCCGGCACTTTTAAGTCGAATAAAAGATATTGAAAACCAGTTGGAAACAGCAAAGGGTGTGCTTCCTGATAATCTCCACATAGATAAGATCGTTTCGAACCTAGGTAGGATGGAAAATCAGTTTGCTGTTTCTTTGATGGAATTCAGGCCGGGAGACGAACAGAGACCGCGAGCGGATTTGGATTATAGTGAAATCCCCGTAACAATAAAGGTTCGTGGCCAGTTTAACCAAATCATGCAGTTTTACGACGGTCTGGTCCATATGCCTAACCTAACGCACTTAAGGCAGATTCGCATGGTCAAGAATCAACGCCAAAATGCTGAAGGAGAGCTAGAGACTGAGAATGAAATCTTGAGCGAAGCAAAACTTATTTTATTTAAAGGGCTATGACTATGAAGAAAGTACTAGGTCTTGTAGCCCTCGTTTCTGCATTCTCAGCTGCTGCCCAGAATGATTTGGAGGTTTTAGATCTTACTGACTTAGATCTCAAAGAAGATGCCATTCCGATTGAAGACCTGAAAGATAGATCCGTCGGTAACGGATTGAATATCGAAGAGATAGTGGAACCAACGACCGAATATAGATATTCATCCTTTGGCAATGATGATCCTTTTCTAGCACCTCCTGCAAAATCTATCGACCAGGAGATCAAGGAACAAACAGAAGCAGAAAAAGTCTTTGGTTCGGAGATCCCCATGGTTAGTCCTTTGCAGGCGTATCCTCTTGAACAGCTTTCTGTTAAAGGGGTTTGGAAACTTCCCGATGGCGAGTCTAGAGCTGTAATTATGACTCCAAAAAAAGAGGGAGTCGTTGTGAAAAAAGGTGATCCTATCGCTGTGGGAAAGATTTTAGACATCCAAAGGCGTCGGTTGCTAGTGAGGCAATATCGATTGAGAGAAGACGGGACGCGGGTATTTACCGATATTGAAGTTAATATTGGTGACATCAAAAAAGACGAGATCGGTACTATACGATTGAGGCCAGGAGCAAATCCTCAATTTGATCGGTTAGATAAGACGAGTATTCGAGATGACTCTCCTCTTCCCGCTCCTGGAGGAGTTCCTCTAACCCAGCGGAATCCTGAGGCACAAAACCTTGGTAATCCCTATGGAAGTCCTAATATCAATCAACCTGCAAGTACAACAATAACGAATAATCCCGGGGCTGGTACCCAAACTCCAGGGAGAGTAGGAGTCAATAGCCTTCCTAATCAGGTCCCAGATACCATTATAAAAGACGGACCAAATCAGCAGCCAGCTAATGGAGTTGATCAGGAGGAGGTGCAGCGTGCCGCGAGACAGCTTGGCTTTACGCCTTAATTTGAAAGAGTTAACTGGAGAGAGGTTTGGTATGAATCGATATATACTACATTTGATCTGTGTGGTCTTGATAACCGCTTGTTCTTCGACAGAAGAACAAAGTACTGATAATGATAATGCTATAGAGAATTTTGAAAATGAAAATTCTGATTTCGATGACGAATTCGATCAGCAACAAGGGTTTGAAAATCAATTCACCAACCAGCAATTTGATAATAATCAATTTGTTAATCAGCAGTCTAATAACAATCAATTTGATAACCAACAGTTCAACGATAATCAGTTCTCTAATCAGCAATTCAATAATCAACAATTCAATAATCAACAATTCAATAATCAGCAATTTGCTCAAGATGACCAGCTCATCGATCAGCAATTTTTTCAAAACGATCAAGGGAATTTTCTCGAGGACGAGCAAGATTTTGCGTTTGATAACCAACAGTCGCAGCAATTTGATCAGTTTAGCCAACAGAGTCAACAAAACCTGAGTCTTTTTCAGGATCAGGCTCAACAACCAATACAAAATAATTTTGACATTGGTGCCGAACAAATCACCCAAGAATCTCTTGCGCAACAACAGATTCAAGAAATCAATATAGATGGTGGAGAATCAGATGTTGAGAACCCTCTCCCATTGACAGAGGAGCAAGAAGTTGTTGAGGTTCTGCCCACCAAAGCGCTGCTGCAGTGGATAGGTTTCGAATTCAATGCCGCTCAGAGGATGGTCACGATCAGGATAGAAACAAAGGGGGAGCCTCAATATGAAGTATTTAAAGAAAAAAATCAGTCAAGGCAGCCTGAGATCGTTGTGCGCTATTTTCAAACTAGGCTTAGGGATAAGTTAAAATGGGATATCGACGCCAGCGAATTTCGATCCCCGCTGGCCTACATAAGAACGCGTGTTTTGGAAGACGAGGGAATAACTGATGTAGTCTTAACACTTAGAGAAGCGGCATCCCCCAAATTTTTTGAGAAAGATGGGGAGATTAAACTAACCTTCGAAATTCCTAGCTATTACTTCGGCACGGCAAATACTGCAGCAGTAATTGAGAAAAAAGCGACTGAGCTAGGTGAGACTAAAATAGGTCTCATCGTCGAGGCAGAAAGCAACCGTCCTCAGTTCTTGGATGCTGCTGTTAGCAACGATACTGGTGAATTTGAGAGTACGGAATTGCGGGATGTTTTGGAAGAAAATCAAACTATTGACGAGCAGGGATTACCCGATAGCTTTAATTCTAGTAGTTTGGAGAGTATTCGTCGCGATTACGATTTGGTCGAATCCTACGGCATTGCTTATGTAGCACAGGATAACGGTCAAAATCAGGAGTTTTTCGAAAACAATGAAGAAATCCAAATAAATCAGCAACAATTTCAAAATTTGAATCAAAATCAAGGGCAGTTTCAAAACCAACAATTCCAGAACCAGGGGCAGTTTGACAATCAAGGACAATTCCAAAACCAAGAATTTTTTGAAAACCAACAGCAAAACGTGCAGTTTTTGAATAACCAGCAGTTTCAAAACGATAATTTAGAATTTGGCAACCAAAACCAGCAATTTCAGAATCAAGAGTTGTTTCAAAATCAACAGCTGCAGAATCAAGGTCAGACTCAAAATATTGATCAGTTTCAAAACCAGGAGAACTTCGAGACAGACTTTGTTGAGCAAAATTTAGGTGACTTTCAAAATCAAGGATTTCAAGAAAACCAATTGAATCTTCAGTCTGATGTTATAGGCGAGCAGGACCTTGACTCGACGCAACCGCAAGAATCAAGCTATAAGCTTATTTATATGGAATTTACTGATGCACCTTTGAGTATCGTTTTTAAAAGTTTCTCTGAAGAGACAGGCAATAACTTCATTTTCCCAAAAGCTGTAGGAGAGTTGACTATATCTATTCACTTTCAGGGAGTGCCTTGGGACGAAGCACTACGGGCTATATTGGAAACTCATTCGCTTGGTATGGTGAGGGTGGGGAAAAATATCGTCCGAGTAGATGCCATAGAAAGACTAACAAACTACCTTCAGGCTTTGGAGCGCGCACAGCAATTTGAAACCAGAAGAGCGCCGACTAAAATCCTGGTTTTTCGTCTAAATAATGCTAAAGCTGAAGAAATTTCGGATCGTATCAATGCTTTGCTTATTCGCGATAAACAGGTGGACCCTAGAATTCAGGCTAGCGCTGATATTCGAACTAATTCTATAGTAGTCGAAGCTCCTGATAATATTTTGGCTAAGACTAAAAATATCATTAAACGTTTGGATCTCAAGACTCCTCAAGTAGAAATTGCTTCGAGAATTGTGGAAATTCAAAAGACCAATAGTAATTTGTTCGGGATATCTTGGTTAAATAATTCCTTGTTAAACTTTGATCCTGGGCGTGGGCTAGGTTTTGGTTCCCTCAACTTCCCTAATAGCGTTGTCTCGAGCTTTTCTGTTGACCCCGGACTTCGAGGTGTACAATCTGTTGGCAATGCTCAGTTTAAATTTGGCAGTATTAATAACTTCATAGATTTAGATCTTTTGCTGAGGATGGAAGAAAGAAAAGGCACTACCAACGTGCTTCAGTCAAATCGAGTTCTTGTTCTTGATGGCAGGGAAGCTTTGATTCTGGCTGGTAATTCCAAATTTTTCCGCCCTGCAGCAGGTGGTGTGGCGGTGGTAGGGCCAGGTGGTGGAGGAGGCGGTGGAGGTGAACAGGCTCCCGGTCTTGAGGAGGTTAAGTTTAATTTATCTCTGAAGGTAAAACCTCAAGTTACTGCTGATGGTTCGGTAATTATGGATTTAGAAATTAAAAGTGATACTCCATCCACCCCGACAGGTGAGGTTCTGGCAGATAAGAATACCCGCGAGCTTTCTACGCAAATGGTCAGGGAAAGTGGGGATACAGGCGTTATTGGGGGGATTTATGATACCAGCCGGACAGAAACGTCCATTGGAATCCCATTGCTATCTAGTATTCCCATATTGGGAGCACTTTTTCGATCGACACTCATGGAAGAGAGTCAAACAGAGTTACTAATCATGGTAACTCCCACTATAGTCACAGATTCTGAAGCCGAGAGTGCGCAGCAGCAACAGTTCTCTCGGTCCCAAGGTTTACAACCCAAAGAGAAGGGCTAGTATGCGAGTACTTTTTATTTTTTTATCGATAGTGGTTGTGGGCTGCTCAGAAAAACCTGAGGACGCGGGCTTATGTTCCCTGAATTGTTCCAACGCAATTATAGGCCCCATTGAAGCAACAATTGTTAACATGGCGAGTCCCAGTAACTATTTCTGTCCTAGTGATCAAGCAGGAGAGGCCATATCAGATCCATTTACCTTCTATTGGAGAATCGTGACTGAAACACCAGATGAATTGGAGGCAAATGCGACAAAAATCGTTCCAGTGCCAACCGTATCTATGGAGCCAGTCATTAGTGGAATTATGTCCGATAATCCCGAACACAATCCGAATGTGGTGATAGAAAATGGAGTTTTCACACCCGCGCGCTATAAGGGAATTGTGACTCCTCAGGAAAATTGGTGTTCCGACGCTTGTGGAGTCGTGACTATGGAGGTCTTTGCCGACTGCCCTGAAGTCGGAGAAACCACTGAAGTGAAGGCTCAGGTTCATACGGGAGCCTTATTCTCTGATGAGGCCACCGTCCAAGTCACCACCCAGGAACCAAACTAGATGATCAACACCTGGAAAGAGTTATCAGAACGACATGATTTATCCCGAACAGACAGAGAGTCTTTGGAAAGCTTTATTAAGCATCCAAAGGGTAGGTTTTTCCTACCCGTAGCTGAATTGCTGCGTAAGTATGGCTATGATGATGACAGCCTTCAAATTCTTTTAGATGGATTACAGCGTCATCCCTCCTACTCACCTGCCAGAGTTGTGCTAGCCCGAAGCCTGTTTGAAAAGTCCATTTTTACCGAGGCCTGGGAGGTTTTGTCACAGTCTCCCGTGCGTTTGAATGATAATATGGCAGCTCAAGTTTTGTCACTGAAGCTAGCTGTGGTTCTCGATTTTGAAGAGGCTGCCTATCGTAGCAAAACTGAAATCGAAGGCAGGGGTTTTCATTCGTCGGAGGTGCGTACTCTTTGTGAACAGCTTGATGTTCATGGCTTTGCTGTTGCACGCGATTTGTTTGTTCGTCAGTTAATCGGCGACGGATACGATTTAAACTCCGTTTTTGCTAGCTACAAAAAACCAGTCGTTAATGATTCAAATGAGCAGGAGGAGTCGGATCTTTCCCAAATCATATCTGGTTTTTATGTGGCTCCATTGGATCAGATTTTTTCACCGCGGCCAAACAATTCTTCATCCAATAAAAACGATCAAACTATGGATGCGTTGACTCTGGCTAGAGTCTATAGAAAGCAAGAGAGGTATGAAAAAGCTCAAGATATTTTTAAAAAACTGCTTCATATGGCACCCAAAAACGAGCTATATCGGAAGGAACTATTGGAGGTCCAAGCTCTGCGTAGCCAACAGGAAAAACGGGAAAAAGAGTTTGATCCTGAGTTAGTTCAGCGTTTGGAGCAGGTTGAAATCATCGATCGCAAGATTGAAATATTAAATACACTTATTTATAGATTGGACGAGAGTGACGAATCATAAAAAACTTAAAATCCTTATTGCTAATGGGGTCAATTTAGATATTTTAGGAAGTCGGCAGCCTGAAATATATGGGTTTCAGCAACTAAAAGATTTGGAAAACGGTTTGTCAGAGCGGCGACTGGAGTTACAGAAGTTTTTCGGCTGTGAGCTGGAGTTCGAATTTTTCCAAAGCAATCATGAGGGAGCGTTTCTTGATGAGCTGTCCAAACCCTGGGACGGCGCGGTCATTAATCCTGCAGCTTGGACTCATACGTCTCTGGCCCTTGCGGATCGACTGGCTGGAATCGATCTAAAGTTTGTCGAGGTTCATATTTCCAACATTTCGCGTCGTGAGGAAATACGCCAGAAATCACTTACTGCTAAGCATGCTATTGGAGTGGTCTACGGATTCGGAATTCCGTCCTACATAACCGGATTGTTTGGTCTACTCGAAAGCTTGATCGACTAAGACTTCTGTATATCTTCATTTGATTTTTTCTGCCTGCCAAAATAGAGTTAAAGCCTTAGGTAAAAAACTAGGGAGGACTCCTATGAAGCGCGTCGTATTTAACCAAAAAGGTGGCGTGGGTAAAACATCTATTAGTTGTAATTTAGCGTCTTCCTTTGCTGCTTTGGGAAGAAAGACGCTCGTCGTGGATTTAGATGCGCAGGCGAATGCCTCAAGTTACCTGCTTGGTGATCGCTTACAGAGTTGTGAAGCTACAGTCTCTGATTTTTTTGCATCAACTCTGAGTTTTCGGCTGTTTAAGGATTCTTTACTCAATACAATTTGTCCCTCCCCCTATGAAAATTTGTTCGTCATCCCAGCGGACGATGCTCTGAAAGAACTACAGCCAAAATTGGAGGGTCGCTATAAGATCTTCAAGCTCGCAGAAGCTATCGAAGCTACTGCCGAAAAGCTAGGATTTGAAGAGGTCATATTTGATACCCCTCCCGCACTTAATTTTTACTCCATGTCTGCTCTGATGGCTGTAGACGCTGTCTTGATTCCTTTTGATTGTGATGCCTTTAGTGCTGATGCTATTGCTAAAGTACGGGAGGCGGTTGAAGAAGTTGTGGAAGATCATCGGCCTAACCTCATTTTAGAGGGAATCATCATAAATCATTTTATGGCAACTGCTCGACTTCCTACTGAGCTGATCGAAAAATTAGAGAGTGAGAACCTACCTATACTTAAACCTTATCTCTCAAGTTCGGTTGTTATGAGGGAGAGTCACTCTGCAGGTGTACCCCTACCGTTTTTTAAAAAATCTCATAAGCTTACCAAGGAGTTTTTAGCTCTTGCCTCAATGCTATCCCCAAAACCATCTAAGACCGGGAAAAAAGCAAAGAAAAAGGGGGCGACGAGATCTCGCAGGAACCGCAAAGATCAGGCTCCATCTAAGCAGGCGAGTTTGTAGCCAATGGCATTTCCAGTTCGGAAGTTTTTGGAGGCTCTCCAGTTTGCAGATCCAGGGGATCACATCCCTAGCTGGAGACAGCGTGGAATCCGCCACGGCTTCTACGGTAGGCTAGATACCAAACCTGATCCCATGTTTGCTCCAAAACAAGTACATGGTACTCATATTCTTGAACTAGACCGTAGCTCCAAGCCATCAGAGGTTGCCAATGTATCGGCCGACGGCGTCGCTGCGAGCAGCAATGTCGGCCCTCTTGGGATTCAAACTGCTGACTGTGTTCCGATATTGGTCTACGACCGAGATGTGACTATGGCGATTCACGGAGGGTGGAGAGGGTTAGTCCAAGGAATCGTGGCCGAAGCTATGACGCGTATCAGAGACAAATCATCTGTATGGGTGGCTATAGGACCTCATATCCAGGCTAACGCCTATGAGGTAGGTCCAGACGTGATGGAAAGGCTTTCCAGTTTTCTTTCCGATAAGTCCTTTGACGAAGCTTGGGTATTGATAAAGGGAAATCGCGATCGATGGTTCCTAGATATTGGCAGTTTGACCTGCTTGCTTCTTGCTGAGGAAGGTGTGCCACCGGAGCAGATCACTTGGATGCGAGATTGCACCTTTGTTAATAAAAACCGCTGGCACAGTTACCGACGAGATGGGGTATCATCAGGAAGAAACTGGTCTTGGATCCAAGGAGCCGAAGCTCCTTAGAATCATGACCAGATAGGGTTTAGGTTAGAAACGGTAATTTGCGTTTAGAGCAAAAGCAAGGCCATTGCGAGTATCGGTAGAGTCGAAGCCAGCTAGGTCAACTTCTGTCTCTTGTGTACTGTAGCTAATTGTAGTACCAAGTCTGACATTTTCTTTTACATTCAGATAGGCGCCCACGCTTGTTAGGATAGTTGACTCATCGACATCATCATCTGTCCCTAGTCCGTAGCCTAAGGCTCCCTCGAAATCCCACATAGGATTCAAACTATAAGCCGATGTTAGCGTTGTCGTAATGCGCTCGGCGCCATCAGAGTCTTCTTGTTTGATATTCCCGCCAACGTTGAGGGAATCTGTCAACATAACTTTTCCGTGAAAAATTAAGGTCTGCGGCTTGAAAACGATGTCAGATTCGTCTTCGGTTTTATAAACGGCCCCGGCCTCAAATTTTTCGTTGGCAAAAGATGCGCCCAGAGTGTGAACCACTGTTTGCTCATCGTCTAATTCAAGCTCTGCATCCTCATCAGGGTTGATTTGCTCAACTTCCGCTTCGTAAGCCACGGTCCAGTTGTCATTAATGCCATAACCAAGAAATGGTTTAGCCCTAACGGAACTGGATTCACTGTCGAAGTCGTCGTTTTCAGCTTTGATGATGGCATAGTCGACTTGTGCCCCAGCGTAAAAACCATAAGGTAGGTTGTACTTACCGAAAGCGCTGACTTCATTTGAATTTATAGAGCTTTCTGAGCTAGCGTCCTCGGACTTAGATTCTTCACTTATAGACTGGTTTGTGTACTGTCCGGATGTGCTATTGTCGAGAGCACGGTATTGTGACGGGTTGACAAGGTCAACGCCGAATTCTTTAGAGCTTGTGACGCCAAAGCCACTAGCACTAATAAGTAGGCCACTGACGATGAGAGCTGATTGAATTGTTTTTCCATTGTTAAATCTAGTCATAATAATTCTCCTTATGAAAGACGGAAGGCATCCCCGTCGAAAGAGATATTTCAAGACCTGTGCCGAATCATAAGTGTTTAATAATATTTACTTAAATGGGATCTTAGAGCTCGCATATTGAGATTGAAGACGTTCAGGTGTGAATTTGAAGCCACAGGTTGGTACTTTCCTCACACTGTGATAATTTGCCCTACTAAACTGGTGGAGGAATTATGTCGCAATTGTTGAGTTGTCACGAGATTAGCAAAGTTTACTCTCACAAATCTCTATTTACCGGTCTATCGTTTAGCGTCAATCAAGGCGATCGTATTGGCGTTATAGGAGCAAATGGTGTTGGAAAATCAACCTTTCTCAAAATACTAGCCGGCGACATTGAGCCAGATGATGGTCAAGTTTCCCGGAAGAAAGGTTTAAAGGTCGCTTATATCAGTCAGGATTCATCCTTTGATGATAGCGACACTCCTAGGTCGGTCCTACAGGATTTCGCTCGTAAATCAGGATTGTCCCCGGATCATATGGTAACAGAAATTGAGACCATTATTACAAAGGCTGGTTTCAGTAATCCCGATGCCAAAGTCAACTCACTATCAGGTGGTTGGCGCAAGCGTCTGTCAATTGTTTCTTCCCTAATAGTAGAACCAGATTTACTCTTCCTTGACGAGCCCACCAACCACTTGGATGTTCAAAGTGTCCTATGGTTAGAGGATTTGTTGCGCCAGTCAAGATTTGCTTGGGTTGTCATTAGCCACGATCGATATTTCTTAGATAGAACCGTGACGACGACAGCCGAGATAAGTCCGTCTTATAAAAATGGTATCCTCTATCATGCCTGCGGTTATACAGAGTTCCTGAATATTCGTGACGAGTACTTCGAGAATCTTGCCAAACAAGAAGAGGCGATGTCGAACAAAGTGCGAAGAGAGGTGGAATGGTTGCGACGAGGTCCCAAGGCACGAACAACAAAATCCAGAAGCCGGACCGATGCGGCTCATGAACTGATTGACGAGTTAGGTAAAATTAGAAAAAAGCTGGGTAAGTCTGAGAGTAAGATTGATTTTTCTGCGACAGGGCGGAAATCCAAGCAGCTAATTGTTGTTAAAGAAGCCTCGAAATCGTTTAAGGAAAAGAAAATATTTTCGGAATTGAGTCTCATTCTTTCGCCCGGAACAGTAGTTGGGGTCTTGGGTCCGAATGGCTGCGGTAAGTCAACATTATTGAAGGTCATTCAAAAAAAAATGGAGCTTGATTCAGGCGAGGTATTACATGCTCCCAACCTAAAAATCGCTTACTTCGATCAAAACCGCGATACTCTAGACACATCAGTGACTCTAAAGTATGCATTAAGCCCTGATGGTGGCGATAGCGTTGTGTACCGAGGAAGTTCCGTTCATGTTGCCTCTTGGGCGAGACGATTTCAATTCGATGCCGAGCAATTAACGCAAACCGTTGGTAGTCTATCTGGAGGCGAACAGGCTCGCATCCTCATCGCTCGATTAATGTTGATTGATGCCGATATTTTGATTCTTGATGAGCCAACTAATGATCTAGATATTCAGACTCTTGAAGTTCTCGAAGATAGTATGGCAGATTTTCCTGGGGCTGTAGTACTTGTTTCCCATGATCGCTTTCTTATGTCTAAACTCAGCGATATCTGTGTAGGATTTTTGGGTAATGGAGATACCGAGCTGTATGCCGATTATAGTCAATGGGAAAAAGAGTTTCGAAAAAACCTTCTAGGGAAATCTAGTAAAAAGACTAAATCACCTCAAACTAAAGCAGATAGCAAAAACACCGGTGTCCGAAAGGGACGACTATCTTACAAAGAAAAGCGTGAGTACGAGGCGATGGAGGAGATTATCCTCGAGGCTGAACAGGATTTAGCGTTAAAAGAAGAAGAGATGAATAAACCTGAGATTATGAGTCAGCCAGGAGAGATGAAAAAGCTAGCAGAAGCTTTGGGCTTGGCACAGGAAAAAGTTGATACCTTATATGCTCGATGGACTGAATTAGAGGCTAAGCTTGAAGAAGGCTGAAAAAACCCCCAGGAGATTAGTTGATGTTTTTTAAGAAAAATCCTTCGTTAGACCAGCTGAACAGTAGTCTAACAGCTGTTATCGATCGTCATTGTGAGATGATTATTACAAAAATCAATGATGCCGAAAAATCTATTAAAGCGGAAATCGTGGTTAATGAAAAAGTTTTACAGCCCTTTGGATTACTTCATGGTGGCGTTACCTGTCTTTTGGCAGAGTCACTTGGAAGTCTTGCTGGAAATCTGACCTTAGAATCTGGTTTTGTAGCTGTGGGACAGAGCCTTAATGCGAATCATGTCAGTTCTGGAAGACTGAGCGATAAGATACAGATTAACGGGACTAATATACATTGGGGACGACGATCTCAGATTTGGCAAATTGACTTCACCAATGGTGAAAAACTGGTATCACGAATCTATTTGACTCTGATGAATCTAGAGTCGAAACGTTAGATCTTGTAAACTGGTCCTATTAATTGTGGATTTCATAAGATGTCATTCGAATTTCCCATGATTTAAGGGCACTTTGTCTCTTCTTTCTAATGACCGAAGAGATTAGCTATGTCAGAAATAAAATGTATTTATTGCCAATCACAAAGTTTCGTCAAAAATGGAAGTTATCGGCGCAGATCCGATAATCGTAAATTCCAAAGATTTCGCTGTACCCATTGCCATAAAAACTTTTCAGAACAAGCCTTCAAACCAGATTACAGATTGAGGAGACGTAACCTCGATCTACTCATTTTTCGGCTTCTAGCTGGAGGTATGGCGCAAAGGGAAATCGCTCGCACAGTTGGTGTTTGCAGGAGGTCGGTGGCTTGTAGAGTCGTGCGATTTGGTGAGTATGCGAAAGTTAAACTAAAGACTTATAGAGATCAAATGCCCAAAGCAGACCTCATTCTTTTTGACGAAATGGAAACCTTCGAGCACACCAAATGTAAACCTCTAACTATGCCAATAGCAGTTGAAGAGAAAACAAGAAAAATTCTTAGCTTTTCTGTCGGAAAAATCGCTGCGAAAGGTCACTTGGCGAAAATTTCCAGAAAAAAATATGGTCCCAGACCCTGCCAAAGAAAAGAACTACTAAATAGTTTAATAAAAGAACTGAAAACTTGCTGTAGCCAAAGTCCTACGATTAAAACCGATCTTTCTCATCATTATCCGAGTATCATCAAACGTGGCTGGCAAGGAAGGGCGGTCCATAAAACATCGAAAGGGCGACGTGGAGCTGTTACTGGGCAGGGGGAAATGAAAAAAGGAGGTTACGATGAACTATTTTTCCTTAACCATACCTATGCCATGATTCGCGATAAGGTCAAGTGTCTGACGCGTAAAACTTGGTGTACGGTCAAGAGAGTACAGAAGTTTGAATACTTAGTTTATATCTATATTCATTTTCATAATCAGCGCGTAGAAGGAAGAGATAGACCAATTCTGATCTATCCACAATTAAGGTGACCAGTTCTTAAACTTTAAAAAACTGGAAGGATGTGGTGTGACGATCGGTTTTTGAATGAGACACCACATTGATAAGACTCACAAACTCTGTTTTGGCACCTTCTCTGACATTTACAATAACAAGATCAGAAGATGACAGAATTTGAAAAATACCCATGCCACCACCTGCTTTTCCAAGCTCTTGGTTAATGGATCCGTATTTTCCTTGGTAGCATGATTTTACGTATTTCAATATAGTTTCTCGGGTCAATGCTCCAAAAGGATCTTGGCCAGCAATGGCAATGATACTGCCGTCGAAACCAAATTTTATACTACCTTGCTCGCTAGGCGAAAGAGTTATGGCTTCCGTACGAGAAAGGTGATTGTATTTCGGTTTTCCCTGTTCGTCCACGGGAGCGTCGTAGATGATGTTCATCAACATTTCGTCGCAAATTAATACTGCTTTGTTTACAGAAGACCTTCTAACACCAGCGCTTCTAAGGAAATCGGTCATTTGATCGATGATTTCATGTCTCGTCTTGCTGGATGTAACAGGAATTTCTTTTATATTTGCACCCCATGCTAGATACTTGCTGATACCAAAAAAGTCTCTGTTAATGACAGTTGTGATAGTGGTTACCAGGTTTCTAAGATTAAACGAAGGATCCTTGTTATCTTTGAAAATTAGGTTTGAGATATAGCTCTGAGCGAGAAGGTTGTCGATATGGGATACGAATTGATCTGTTGTCATCAAAATTATTTTAACTCTATGAAAACGCTCATGACAGATCTTTGCCACATGTGAAAACTCTGGCGTAATAATCAATAGATCGTATTCTTGACTTTTTAGCTTTTCCAAACATTCGTCAGGATCGTCGGTTTGGTCGAGTTTTATCAGAGTTCCACCTAGTGCTGTCTTGGTAAAGTTGAGATCTTTCCGGTCGCTTGATAGGTGTAAAATAATTTTGTCTTCGATGGATTTTGCGCTCAAATAGTTCGAGGTTAAGGGTTGAAAGTCTTGTTCTAGGCTTGCGATTTCGGCGAGCCCTGCCTTTTTTAGTTCGCTATCCATAGACTCATGAGAAAAAATGCGTCTGAGTGAACGTACCTTGGAGCCTTCGATTTCATTGAGTCGATTGAGAACTTGGGTTGTTCGCGCGTGAGAGGAGTGCAATTGATTATTGGTAGCCTCAAGTAGGGTATTGCTATCTCCCAGTTCTTGATTAGCTTTCGAAATTTGCTCCGCTTTTCGAGCAAGTTCCAGAGTTCGTCGCTTGACCTCGCTCTCAAGTCGTTCTTGGTTTAGTTTTAACTCTTCTAGATTTTTCTTTTCCAAGTTGGAAAGCCTGTCCAAATAGCGAAGACAGATGTTAATGGCAAGAAGGCAAATCGCAAAGACGACTCCAAAAGAAGCTAACAATGGATTTTTGTTGATTCCGAATAGGAAAAGAAGATCACTCAAAAACAAGACTAGTAGGATGCCGATACCAATGTGGATGATGCGGTCGTACCCCTTAGAACGCACTACTTGAATCACAGCAGCATAGCCCATGATGGCTATCTCGACTCCGAGTAGCATGTAGTTTAAGGGTCTAATGGACCTGACGGTTATACCTAGCCCCACCGCTGATACAATCAAAAATACCACTAGCATCAGGTAGTTGCCAATAAGAAGGTATTTTAGTGGTAGCCGGCCAACCGGGTTTAGGATGCGGAAAAAAGTGATAAAAAAGATAGGGAATACCATAAGAAATAATTCCCAGAGTCGGAATGGGTAGAGTAATCCATCGGTGATGCTCAGTATGAAGCTGGAGCCGAGGATATAGGCACTACCGAAAAATATACTAAAAAAACCGAAGTGGATGAGCACTTGGGCATGAAAACGAAAATAGAAAATGAGAACGATAATACCAATAGCGATACAAATACTGCCTGAAATCAAGACAGGAAGATCGAAAGTGGAAAATATATGGGTCATTTCCTCAAGGTTTCCTCGGAACGTAAACATACAGTTACCGTTATTCTTTTGAACAGGATCGAGGAGTAGTTTGAGATACAGTGGTTCCCCGATATTTTCGGGAGCTAGGGCGGACATATTGAAATTTGAAATCTGACTAATTCCGGAAGTTCTATCAAACGAACTTAGCTTACGGATTCTTTTTTGTCCGTGGAAGACTTCGAGAACGTACTCGCAGTGGAAGGTAATGATATGAGTGTCTTCCATGGACTGGTCGGACATGTCCAACTTGATCCAGAGAGCCGTTGGTTGGCTGAAGGTCTCTTTTTTGTTGCGGCTACTAAGTGGTCGCCATAGATCCGATCGAGAGATATCAGAAATGGAAGAATCGATAGGATTGGTGAGGTACTGTGGGTCTCGTTCATCGTCAAATAAATTTATCGGCTCGTTCTCAGAAGCACAGGCACTGAGCGAACATACTAGGAGTAGCAGTAAAAAACGGATCTTCTTCATCACGATTCCGAGAAACAATGGGTACCTCTATTGTACCCATAGGCACTGACAACTAGTTGCCTATCTCGCTTGATTCATGAGACTCGTTTGGTCTTTTGGTCTCGGCGGGATTACCCGCGAAAACTTTCGATGTAAAGCTGAAAATATCATTAAATCCTAGCCACTTATGTTTGACTATAGAATTCAAACTAAAATCGACTAGTTTTATAAATCGACCAAGTAAGGCTAGTTTTTTCCGATCAATTCCACTTGAGTCAAGTTCTTCAGTGGGAAGGCGAGATAGATTGCGATAGGCCCCTACGATGCGTGAGACCATCCGTTGCTCGCGGCGCCTAAGAGTGTCAAGTATTGGTCTAGTGACGTCTTCAATAGCAGTGTAGGTTTTTGTACCCCGTTGGCTTTTCCCAACTTCGACGACAACCCCGTGTTGAACCAGTTCTTTGAGTGAAATGCTTACTAGAGCCTTAGATATATTGAGTTGATTCATCAATTGACCCGCATCGAGTGGGGTTTTTGATAAATACAGATAGCACCAAATTTGCCCATGGACCTTTTTGTAGCCCCAATATTCCATAAACTCACCGATTTGTTGGGCGATCTCTTCGAGTTCTGGTATGGGTGGGGTTACTTGCACTCTTAAATCCTGTTGTCGAGATAATGAATGATGTTTAGTAACGCCTGTTTTGCGGGGTCACTGCTGCTTTTTTGCCTATCAAGGGGAAGGTAGGCCTCGATTTCGTCAAGGATGTCTTTACACCGTTGTAGCAGAATGTGCACGCGCTTGCGGACCGAATTCAGTGCAGGTTCAATTAGCTCGTTAGGAAGGTCTTTACCCCTGACACTGCTCGGCGAAATACTTTCTGAGTCTAGTTTCATGCTCCAAACTTTGAAGATGACGGAGTTGATCACATCGTTTTTAATGTCAGCTAGTTCTGAGCCGTCGTTTCGCTTGAAATCAAGTATGTCATCAGTCATTTGGAAGGCAAGGCCAAGGGTTTCTCCAAATTCTCGACTTAGTGTGATTCCTTGCCCTTCGATATCAAGATACAGAGGAGCGGCTTGGCTACACCATCTGAGAACGCTTCCTGTCTTCTTAAGAGCCACCCTGTCCACGTCAGTTTCCGTTAAGGTTAATGCATCGCTGTTTTCAATCTGAATCCATTCCCCTTCAGCTAGATCGCTGATGATTTCGGCAAGGCAGGTCACGAGCCTAGGTCTTTGGTAGCTGGCGACTTCAGAAAGTGAGTAGGCCAAAAGGTAATCACCGGCAAGTACAGCCTTTTTGTTGCCAGCTATAGCGTTAATCGAGGGTTTACCCCTTCGGAAATCCGCTTGGTCAATGACGTCATCGTGGGCTAGGGTCGCGGCGTGAACCAATTCGACGACCCTTGCAAAGGGAGCAATTTGATCGTGGGAAACCCCCCAAATATCGGCGGCTAAAAATGTAAGGATCGGACGCAATCGCTTGCCATCTTTTAGTACTGATGAACTAACTAAGTTGCCTATTCGTTCGTTTGATTCCCAGGATTTTAGATCAAATTGCAGCGAATCGAGGCTGGCTTTCACACTGGGTGGGATTACAAGGTCGATGGGTGATATACTCAATTGTCAATCCTAGTTTACGAATTCGTGAACACAAGTAAAGGTGATAAACAGGCGGAAGCCAACGGTCAATATAAACCTGATATACCTTAGTTACCTCATAAATCAACGGTTCGGGCTTTTCTATTGAACCGCTACGGCTAAATGGTTTATATAAACTTGAACCGTGATAAATGAAAGATTAAATATGGCTTTATCTTATTCAAAAAATCAATCTTTTAAACTATTTGATGACATAGCTGGTCGTTATGACTTTATAAACTCAGTGCTTTCGATGGGTTTGCACTACCGATGGCGGAATTTGATCCGCGCTACCCTTCCCCGTCGAAATAATCTTAAAGTTTTAGATTTGGCGACAGGAACTGCCGATGTGGCCATAGAACTCGTTAAATCTCCTAGCGTCAAGAAAGTAGACGGTCTTGATATGTCGGTCGGCATGATTGGCATGGGTCGAGAGAAGCTGAAAAAAAAGCGCTTGGATCAAAAAATCAAACTTGAGGTGGGAGACGCTCAAGAGCTACCTTGGGCAGATAACACTTACGATGCCGTTACCATCTCCTTCGGAATTCGCAATATCCCCGATTTCGAGAAGTGTTTGCGAGAGTGCTACCGTGTTTTGAAGCCAGGAGGCCGAGTTATTGTATTGGAATTTGCCTTGCCCGAATCCAAGATTGTAAGGTCAGGCCATCTCTTCTACCTTCGTCGTATCCTGCCGAAGATTGGTAAGGTTCTTTCAGGAAATAACGTGGCGTACACGTATCTCAATGAGACGATTGAAGAATTCCCCTATGGTCAGCAGTTTGTTCAGGCAATGCGTAGAAGTGGGTTCGAGAGTACAAGGTATGAAGACCTCACCATGGGAATCGTAAATATTTATTGGGGCGATAAGCATTGACCAAGATCCCGGCCATTCGTTCATCAGATCGTCAGCTGTTTGATCAGATTAAATCCCTTTTGCTCAGAGCTGATTGGCAATTTGAAAGTGTTGGTGAACAACCTATCGTTTCGGTGGAAATACCGTGGGAGGCTCCCGTTTCGGTTGAGCAATTGCTCAAACACGGCGAGGACGATTGGCGTTTAATTTGGAAAACTAAAACGAGCCCAGATACCTATGTAGGGGTTGGCGTTTGCTGTATCCTAGATTGGGATCAGCTAAAATCTATTGAGATTCCTAAATCTGTTCGGGCTTACGGAGGAATACGATTTCCATCTGCCTCTCAACACGATGAAAAATGGGATCAAATTGAGAATCAATTTGTCATTCCAGAACTAGAGTGGAAGATACGAGACTCTCAAGTCAGCCTTACTGTTAGGCAGGTTCGGAAAGATAGTTCGGCAGAGGATATGATGGATAGCCTCTCGACCAAATTGTCCGCGCTGCTAGGTCATCCGATTTATCCAAGGGAGTTCGAGAAACTGACGGTAAATGACCTGACGCCATATCCCGATAAGCTAGAATGGATCAAGCGGGTAGAGACGGCTCTCACTGAAATTCAGTCGGGTAAACTCAGCAAGATAGTGTTGAGTCGATTTGTTGATATAAAATCCGATAAGGATATCGACCCTATCTCAGTTGTGACAAAGATATGCGCGCTCTCGGAACAAAGTTATGTTTTTGGCCTATTTCTTCCCAATGGCCTATCTTTCGTGAGTCGCTCCCCTGAGCGTTTATTGGCTTGGAGTGATTCTTGGGTGGCTCTTGACGCAATAGCAGGTACCCGAAAGCGTTGGCAAGTACCGGGTGCCGACTTTGCTGGATCTGCCGAGTTGAAAAGCTCTGTTAAAGATCAAAATGAGCACGAATTCGTTACAAAATTTGTTGAGGCATATCTGAGTGAATTCTGTAGTCATTATAAAATGACTAAAAATGCAGAAATCTTGAAATTGAAGAATGTTCAACACATGCGCTCAAGTTACGAAGGTCAGCTTGATCCTAAGGCCTCGCCTCTGCATCTACTGGAAAAATTAAATCCAACTCCAGCAGTTGGTGGATTACCGAGGAATGAAGCGTTGTCTAGGATTCCTGAGATAGAGAGCTTCAATCGCGGCTTATTCTCTGGTGCGGTTGGTTGCCTTAGCGGTAATTCTGGTGATTTTGCCATTGGTATCCGTTCGGCTCTGATATCTGGTAAGACTCTCAGGTGTTTTGCGGGAGCCGGGATTGTTCAGGGTTCTGATCCGGATTTGGAATGGACTGAAACCGAAATAAAGATGAAAAACTTCTTAGACCTGTTCCCAGAACCTGAAATTAGCTTATGAACTACAGTCCCAATCTTAATATTGCCTGGTCCTCTTTATTAGTTAGAACTCTAATAAAAAACGGAATCGATCACTACTTTATTTCGCCGGGTTATCGGAATGCTCCACTAGTGGCAGGCCTAAAAGAAGCGGGAGCAAAATGTTTCTCCTGTGTCGACGAGCGCTCGGCAAGTTATATGGCTCTTGGTTGTTCCAAAGCTTCGGGCTTTCCGTCTGTGTTTGTTTGTACCTCTGGTACTGCAGGTGCCAACGCGCTTCCTGCTGTGATTGAAGCTCACAAGGATCAAATACCAATGATTGTTCTAACAGCTGATCGCCCCATTGATTTGGTTCATAGTGGAGCGAATCAAGCAGTGGATCAGTCTTTGTTTTTTCAAGGTTTTTGTAAAACCTATGTACCAATGCCAATTCCGGGAGATACCACCTCTCCAGAAAAACTTGTGGGATTGGTGGAGTCGGCAGTGAGTTTTGCTGTATCGGAGCCCAAAGGAGTCAGCCACATCAACCAACCCTTTGTGTCTCCGTTAGAACCGGTGGAAAACATAACCATTAGTACTAAAGAGTTTGATCAGTTTTCCGTCTTGCATGATACAACTCCTTCGGTGAATGTCCAACCAAAGAGCCAAGATCTCGCCGCATTAGGTCGCTTGATCTGTGAGGCCAAACGCCCGCTTCTTATTGTTGGTCGTATGAACCACGATGTAGACATAACAAGTATCGAGTCTTTTTGTGAGCGGTTTCCAGGACTGGTATACTACGATGTTGGAAGTCAGCTAAGCTTTAGTAAATCAGGTGTCCTTGATCCTGAGCTTTTAGCTATGAGAGCTTCGCTCAAAGCCTACTCTCCTGATATGGTTGTTCAGCTAGGAGAAAACCTCGTAACGAAGTACTTTTCTCAGTATTTAGAGAGTGCCACTGAGTTGAAGTCCTATCTTATCTACACGCTCAGTCAGGGTAGGCTGGATTATTCGTTTCGTCAGGCTAGGCAATATCGGGTCAACCATTTCCGATGGCTTGATGATGTGACGTCTTTCAAGCAAAGTGACGATGTTGTTTCTTTCAGCGATTTTGAAGAGAAAGCCAATCAAATCATCGAGGCTGGTCCTCTGTCTTGGCCGTTGATCAGTCGAACTATTTTAGCGTCGTCTGAAAGAAGCCTTTTTCTAGGTAATTCAAGTGCAGTCCGTGCCTTTGATACCTTTGCTTTTGGGCGATATCCCCAACGCAAGGTTTACTTGAACCGCGGAGTTAGCGGTATTGAAGGCTTGTTGAGTACTGCTATCGGTATAACTGCTTATACACAGGAACCACTAGATTTGGTCTTGGGCGATTTGTCCATGCTACATGATCTCAATGCCCTCGTGGTGCTCTCCCAACTTGATCTTCCTATTCGTGTGATTGTCGTAAACAATCACTCTGGGGGTATTTTTGCGAAACTTCCTATCGGAAAGTTCTTTGACCAGCTTGACCCCTTCATTAGTACGCCGCATCAGCTGGATTTTTCTGATTTTGCAAGGGCAGTAAATGTTGACTACAAGTTAGTTTCCAATAATTCGATGCTAAAGACTGTTTTCAAAACGTCTAACCCAAGACCGGAATTGATCGAAATCCATTTACAAACTGATCAAGATTTAGACATTTTGAACAAGTTGAACTCATTGGAGTTGTGAGGGTTAATTCATGCTACAAAATAGTCTTCCAATTGTCATCTGGCAAGGAATACGTCCTCCAACACTACTGCTCGGATTTGCACCCGTGATACTTGGAACCGTGCTCGGCGGTTATTTCGATAGCAGTACAAAAGTGAATAGTCTGGTTGTGATTCTCACCCTTTTGTTTGTCGGCAGTCTACAAGCGGCAGCTAATCTGATCAATGATGCTAAAGATGCCGAATCTGGAGTGGATTCCGACAATCGGGTCGGGCCAGTCAGAGTCGTTGCCAGTGGTATGCTCCCGCTCAAGCAAGCAAAGATCGTTTACTCCCTTTTGTTGGGACTGGGAATGACTGTCGGTCTTGGTCTAGCTATTTACGGTGGATGGACTCTGACAATCATGGCAGCCGTCTGTTGTTTGGCAGCCTATGCTTATACTGGTGGGCCGTTTCCCTTATCTCATTATGCTCTGGGTGAAGCGACGGCATTCTTATTCTTTGGACCAGTGGCTGTTTTGGGAACCGCGTTTCTTCACAGTCATCGATGGCAATACGATGATCTGCTTATATCTTTAGGGCCAGGATTTCTTGCGGCAGCTGTGATGGCTATTAATAATGTCAGGGATATGGATACAGACCGGCAATCGACAAAGAGAACACTACCCCTTTTGTTGCCAGATAGTATATCTCGTGCATTGCCTTGGTTCTTTATTTGCGCAGGGATCTTTGTGGCCGTTATCTTCGGATTAACCGCCGAAGCTCTGTGGTATTATACGGTCCCAAGCGTAACCCTGTTCATTTTGGCAAGGTGCTTCATTCACCCCAACTTAATCCCTGAAGGTGGTCGGATGAATATTGCACTTAAGCGCTGCTCTCTGTTTGTTTTCCTATATTGCTGCACTTTTGCACTTCTGATCGGAATCCTATGAAAATTTCTCTGGTGCAACTTAAAACCAGTAAGATTCCATTGACTCAGCCCTATAAGCACTTAGATGACCTCCATCGTGATCGCGTGGTTCATCTGGTGACTGCGAATGTTTCCGGTTTGGGTGATTTTAAGGCAGAGATTAGCCCCTTTCCTGGTATTAACAGTGAATCTAGTGAAATGGCTAGAACTCAGATCAACAGGATCTTCGCTAGTTTTCATGAATGGGAACCTATTGAAACATGGGATTTGAGTCGGCCTTTTTTTGGTGCTTTCTCTTATCCAGAGGTCTATGATTCTGTTCGTGGTGGCTTCGAACAGCTTCTGTTTGAAGCTTATTTGGCAGCCAGGTCTCAGCCAAAAACCTATAAGTTTTCTATGGCTGGCCTTTTGACGTTAAGTGAAAACTATTCTGATACGATAGAGAGTCAACTTGCGAGTGGACTACGCTGTTTTAAAATCAAAGTCGGCCGGTTTGATTCCGATACAGAGTTAAGGGCATTGGAAGGTATTGTTAGGCAATGCCCTGATGACAGTATCTTTCGGTTTGACGCTAACTTGCAGCTAAGTCTTAGGCAACTAACTCCCTATCTTGAACTCATCCCAAGGCATCGGTTGAGTTATGTCGAAGAGCCAAAAAATCCCCAGGTAAATCCGACAGGAGTTTCGATAGCTTTTGACGAGAGTCAATGGATAGCTCCAAATCTATTGCCGAAGAAACAGGATTTTTTGATCGTCAAAATTCAGCGTATGCCCTATTCAAGAGTTTTTTCCTGGCTAAAGCGAGGGCAACTTAGATCTGATCAAATCGTACTTTCGTCTTGTTTTGACACTTCCGTTGGTCTTTTAAGTTACTTGAAGTTTGCAAGATATATCGGTATTTCGCAGGCTCATGGCTTTGGCCCATACAGATCCTTGATGGGTGATGCTGATAGCCAGCGTCTAGACCTTGAAACTTTGAGTAAAACGGGGGTAAGCCTTTAATGTGGTCTGATCTACCAACCCAAAGTGATCTGCCAGCTGTTACATTTGGAGAGCTAAGTTTTACCTTTTCTGAACTATTTGCCTTAGTGTCCCATAATGCCGACATCATCACTAGAATGGACGCGACTTATATCGTTACCGATTCGTCGAACCCTTTGACATGCTGGATCATAGCGTTAGCTACTCTTTTCACAGGAAAGAGGTTAGCTATATTAAATCCAAAAATAGATAATAATCAGCGTTCCAGTATGTTGGATAATCTTGATGAGACCTTCGCTTACTACGAGGCGGAGATTCCACGAAATATCCCATCCATAAGAAAACTGCCTAGCCTTAAGAGATCTCTAGAAGATCCTTGGGTCGTATTATTTACTTCCGGTAGTAGTGGTAACCCGAAAGGGGTGGTGCATTCCTTCGGTAGTTTGCAGGAAGCGGCCAAGTTTTCGAATCGGCATCTGCAAGCCAATCGATCTATGAAGTGGTTGCAATCTATAGCTCTCCATCACATCGGTGGATTTATGATACTTATGCGCTCTTTAGTGGGTCGACAGAGCGTGGTTTTATGCCAAGACTACAAGAGGCTGGCAGAAACTATAATTGTGACGAAACCTGATTTCTTGTCTCTTGTTCCGACTCAGCTGATCGATCTACTTCGCGTTCGTGACTGCTGCGAAGTTCTATCACAAAGTCAAGGCGTGTTGGTTGGAGGAGCATCCCTGTCGTCGACTCTGATCACAGCGATCAGGCAGTACAATCTGCCTATTATTGTAAGCTATGGCAGTACAGAATCGGGAGCTATGCTATTAGGGTCTAAACTTGGCGATGTTCTTTACCCAAAATTCTGTGGTCGTCCCTTGATGGGGAGGAACGTGCGGTTGAATAAGCAGGACAAACTAGAGTTTTCTGATGAGGGGTCCTTTCTCGGGTACTTAAGTCACGGCGTGTTTAACCCGAGACCACAGTGGTTTCTAACTTCTGACCGTTTTGCCATCAACGTCCAGGGAGACTTTGAATTTCTTGGTCGAGACGATCGGATTTTCCAAAGAGGCGGTGAAAATATATCACCTGACGAAATCATAAGTCGCTTGGAGTCGGAAGAGGTAGGCCTTAACTACGATATGCTTGGCTGGCCTGACGAGCGATTGGGTCACGTGCCCTATCTTATCGTTATGGGGTCGCAGCCGCATATATCTCAATTATTGAGTCACATAAGGGACCGCTTAGCAGTATTTCAAAGGCCAGTAAAAATCTTTTGGCAATCAACTTTAGGTTCAAGTGACAAATGGTCCCGTCAGAGGTTTGAACAAGCTCTCGCATCTGGAGAATTAGTAGAGATATGGAATCAAGAAGGCTAGCGGTAATTGGTGGCGGAGCGGCTGGTTTTTTTACCGCCATCAACAGCAAAGAGTTAAACAGAAATCTAGAAGTAACAATATTTGAGGCCACACCTAGAGTTTTAACAAAAGTTAAGGTTTCGGGAGGAGGCCGCTGCAATGTGACTCATAACTGTTTCGATCCCAGTAAATTAGTGACTAATTATCCGCGAGGAAGCAAAGAATTAAGAGGGCCATTTAGTCTATTTCAGCCAAAGGATACTATCGAATGGTTCCGAAAGCGAGGCATCGGAATTAAAGCCGAAGACGATGGTAGGATGTTTCCTGAGTCGAATAAGTCGCAAACTATTATTGACTGTTTTTTAAATGAATGCTCGCGATTGGGGCTCAAAGTTTTGACGAAGCAACTGATTGAAGGTGTTGAATGGGTTGAATCGGAAAAAGCCTTTAGAGTCGATAAAAAAGGTACCGATCAGGCTCCTGATTTTTTTGATTGTGTTATGTTAGCTACGGGTTCGGCGCCTTTTGGGTATCAGCTAGCTAAACAGCTGGGTCATCCTATTATCGAACCGAACCCATCGCTATTTACTTTTGAGATCGACGATGATTTGTTCACCGAGCAGCCAGGTACCTCCTTCAAACAAGCCGAACTCAAGCTGAGTGTAGGCAAGAAAAAATATACCCAAAAAGCGCCTCTATTGTTTACCCATTGGGGTCTGAGCGGTCCTGCAGTTTTGAAGTTATCGGCTTTTGCTGCTCGCGATTTGTTCGATGCAGATTATCAGGCCAGATTAACGATCAACTATATTCTAAAATCTGAAGAGCAGGCCTACAACGAACTACTGGATTGGAAACAAGCTAACGAACGAACAAAAATGAGCGGTGCTCCTCCGTTTGGACTACAGAAGCGATTTTGGTCTTCGATTATGACCCGTTCTAATATCTCAGATCAGATATGGGCTGGATTATCAAATAAGTCGATTAGGCGTATTTCGGAAAGTCTTACACGGTATCAATGCCAAGTTTGTGGTAAAGGTACGTTCAAAGAGGAGTTTGTATCCTGTGGCGGTGTTGGCTTAAAATCGGTCAATTTCAAGACAATGGAATCAAAGATCCGATCAGGGCTGTTTTTTGCAGGAGAAGTTCTTGATATTGATGGAATTACCGGAGGCTTCAATTTTCAAAATGCCTGGACGACGGCATGGATTGCCTCACATTCAATAGCACAATTTCGATAGGAACTGGCATTAAGCGTGATTTGAAACTTGCACCTATCGCTAATTTTAAGTAGGACTAACTAGTATGCGAGTTTCCCTACTTCGAACGAGCAAGCTATACTTGATAAGAAATCAATAGGATATAGATTTGGATTTAACTGACTGGTGGAGATATTGTGAGCATTTATCCGGGCCTAGAGCAAGCAAAGCTCATGGCGGGGCGGGAATTCAATTTTATTCCCTTAGGGCGAGAGTTGCCTTCAGATACACTGACCCCCGTGAGTATCTTTCTACGATTGCGACAAACTGGATCGCATCAAGCCTTTCTCTTAGAGAGTGCCGATGGTGGCGAAGAAGTTGGTCGTTACTCATTTCTTGGCATAGACCCCTTTGCCAGCTTACGATCCCATCAAAATCGATTGGTTTTTACGGCTCACGAGTCTAACGAATCGACCGAAGTTCCTACGACATTTTCCTCCGTCGAAACTTTCCTTCAAAAGTATAAATCTCCAAAAATTGATAGTTTCCCCCCTTTTATTGGTGGTGCGGTTGGATATGTATCTTACGACGCGATTCGCTATTTGGAAGATATCGCGATTCCTGAAAATACTTTGGGAACAGATGATATTCGTTTGATGTTTTTCCGTGATGTCATTGCTTTTGATCGCTTGAAACATCGACTCTATCTTGTGACTCATATACCTCAGTCTGAAAACTTTGAGGAGTCTTATGAGAACGCAATTTTGAGATTGAACTCACTTACAGAACGGATCCTTCGACCCGCAGATAATGAAATTCTAGACATTCCTCTGTCCGATATGGCTAACGCCAAACCTGTTGCGGCAGAGAGCGACATCGGGAGAGATGAATATTGCGAGGGAGTGAGGACTCTTAAAAAGCACATTAGAAAGGGAGATATCTTCCAAGGAGTCCTCTCTGATCGCTTCTCCTTTGATTATGACGGCGATCCTTTTTTGACTTATCGTATTTTGCGTATGATAAATCCATCTCCTTACCTTTTCTATTTGGATACAGGAGATGAGGTTCTCTTGGGATCCTCTCCGGAAATGCTGATTAGGACTACTGATAGCACCGTAGAAACTTGCCCCATAGCAGGTACCCGTCCTCGGGGCGAAACTCAAAAAGTAGACCTGAAAATGGAATCCGACCTGTTGGCATCAGTAAAGGAAAAGGCTGAGCATTTGATGTTGGTCGATTTGGGAAGAAACGATATTGGCCGAGTTTCGAGGCCAGGAACTGTTCGGGTTAAGGACTTTATGAAGGTGGAGCGCTACTCCCATGTCATGCACTTAGTGAGCCTTGTTGAAGGTAAACTTAAAAAGAATATTAGCCCTTGGCAGGCCTTGGGATCATGCTTTCCTGCTGGGACTCTCACAGGGGCCCCAAAAATTAGAGCGATGCAGATTATATCGGAGTTGGAAAAAACCGCTAGGGGACCGTATGGGGGAGCTATTGTCTGTCAGAACTTTACCGGCGATTTGAATTCCTGTATCACCATTCGCTCCCTACTCGTTAAGGATGGTAAGGGCTACGTCCAAGCGGGGGCCGGAGTCGTCGCCGACTCAAGCCCGCAAAAGGAGTATGAAGAGGTACTAAATAAATCCAAAGCGATCCGGACGGCCGTATCGATTGCTCAATCGATTGAGGAGCAAAACCGATGATTCTACTGATTGATAATTACGATTCGTTCACATACAACGTCTATCAATATCTTACAGATTTAGGTGCGAGGGTTAAGGTGGTCCGCAATGATAAGACTACGATTGCCAAGATTGCGAAGCAACGACCAGAAGCAATTGTCATTTCGCCAGGGCCAGGCTGTCCCGACGAAGCTGGAATTTCCTTGGATATCGTTAAGGAGTTTTCTGGAGTGATACCAATCTTAGGTATCTGTCTCGGTCATCAAACTATTGGTCAAGCCTTTGGCGGAAAAGTTGTTCGAGCAAAAAAACTTATGCATGGTAAAGTTTCTGAAATCACTCACCGGAAACGTGGATTATTTAAAGGCTTGCAGCATCCATTGGTTGTGACTCGTTATCATTCTCTTATTGTCGACCGAGACAGTCTACCTAGCTCACTAAAAATAACGGCGGAAACAGAAGACGGGACCATCATGGGATTACGTCACAGTCGTCACTTTGTGGAAGGGATTCAATTTCATCCAGAATCCTATATGACTGAATCTGGGCTAAATATGTTTGAGAATTTCCTAGGGAGGCTTTAGTCATGACCATGAAAGCAATCTTAACAAAACTATTTTCTGGCAATGACCTTAGCGAGAGCGAAGCTTATAGCACTATGAATAGCCTTATGACTGGTCAGGTTTCTGCTGAAGAAGTCGGTGCCTTCCTAGGTTCACTAAGAACTAAAGGAGAAACCGTTGAAGAAATCGTAGGGTGTGCCAAATCACTTCGCGAGCACAGCGTTCCACTCTCTCTAAAACGAACTGATACCATCGATACTTGTGGAACAGGTGGAGATGGGGCTAATACCTTTAATATTTCAACGACAACGGCATTCATTGGTGCTGCGGCAGGGTTCGCCGTATGCAAACACGGTAATCGATCGATTTCGAGCCAATGCGGAAGCGCCGATGTTTTAGAAGCCTTGGAAATTCCTATTGATTTTGGTCCAGATCAAGCTGCTAAAGCTTTAGAGCAGGTAGGATACTGTTTTTTATTTGCGCCTAAGTATCATCCTGCTATGGGTAATGTAGCTCCTATTAGGCGGAATCTTGGAGCAAGGACTATATTTAACTTACTTGGCCCTCTTGCTAATCCTGCTCAAACGAAACGTCAGGTGATTGGTGTTTACGATCGTAGCAAACTTTTGCCTTTTGCCGAGGTTTTAAAAAATCTTGGTTCTGAAAATGTCTTGCTGGTTACGGGAGATGATGGTCTCGATGAGATTACCACGACGACTACGACCCAGGCAGTCCATCTACGTGCTGGGACCATTACCGAGCTAACTATTGACCCAGATTCATATGGGATAAAGCGAGCTAAGGCTGAGGAATTGGTTGGCGGTGATAAATCAACAAATGCCGAAATTATAAAGGCCATTCTTCGCGGACAGGAAAGAGGAGCTAAGCGAGATATCGTTTTAATAAATGCTGCTGCCGCACTTTTGGTCATGGAAAAAGTAGATGATTTAAAAGATGGTATAGAGGAAGCTCGTAGATTATTAGAATCAGGGGAAGCTTGGACTGCCTTTGAAAATATTAGGAGTTTTGTGCCGTGAGTGTTCTAAAGGAAATTGGTGAGTATGCTCAAAAACGAGTCGACTCCGACAAAGGTATAGTACCAATCGAAGTACTTAAATCGAAAATTTCAGCAGATCTGAGATCTTGCCATGATTTTAAAGCCTGCTTTGCGGACCTGACTGCCATAAACATCGTTGCCGAGTATAAGCGTGCCAGTCCTTCCAAAGGGGATATAGCTCCTGAATTAACAGCAACGGGGGTCACAGACCAATATCTAGAGAGCGGTGCTAAGGCTCTTTCCATACTGACAGAGCCAAAGTACTTTTCTGGTAATATTGAGTTTATCAGTACAGTTAGAAAAAAACACTCCCAGGCTGTTATCTTGATGAAGGATTTTTTCGTTGATGAATATCAGCTATTACAGGCGCGGCTATATGGTGCCGACGTAGTCTTACTCATTGTCGGCTTGCTTGGCGAAAAGCGATGCCTAGAATTATACGATTATGCAAGAGAGCTAGGTCTGTCAGTTTTAGTTGAGGTCCATGACCAAGCCGAACTAGACGTGGCGTTGCAGCTGGAGCATGCTGTTTTAGGAATCAATAACAGAGATTTACGAGACCTTAGTATTTCATTAAGCACCACAGAAAAACTCATGCAGTCGGTTCCCAAAGAACGGATCGCCATTTCTGAAAGTGGTATTGAATCACATTCTGATATTCAGCGGCTCCTACGTTCAGGCGTGAGAGGGTTTCTGGTAGGTACTAGCTTGATGAAAACCAAGACTCCAGGTGTCGCGTTAAAGCAGCTGATTGGCGGTGAATCTTGAAGACTAGGATAAAAATCTGCGGTCTCACTAACTATGCAGATGCAAAGCTATCTGCCGATCTTGGTGCTTATGCCCTTGGGTTTATTTTTGCCGAGGAGAGTCCACGTTATATTTCAAAGAAACATGCAGCTGAAATATTAGCGATACTTCGCGAGTCGTTGCCAACCGTCCCAAAAATTGTGGGTGTGTTTGTCAATATGCCTGCTGAAGAAGTTGCAAACTACAAGCGAGAATTATCCTTAGATTACGTTCAACTCCATGGCGAAGAGACCCTAACAGAATACACGGAACTGAAACCCTTAGTTAAATCGTTTCATCTTGAATCTGATAAATCGCTGGACCGTGCCATAGACCTCTCGGAAAACTGTGATTATGTCCTGCTGGACTCCCGGGTTGGAAATCAGCGAGGAGGAACGGGGCAAGTGGCAGATTGGACACTAGCTAGTAAACTCTGTCGTCAAAGAAAAAACATCATTCTAGCTGGTGGGCTTGGCCCTTCCAATATTTTAGAAGCGTGTAGATCAGTGCCTGACGCCTTTGCCTACGATCTTTCTAGCGGTGTGGAGGCATCTCCAGGTGTGAAAGACCATGAAAAATTAAAACAACTATTTGCAAACACTTTAGTTCAGGAGACCTAAGATGGAACAAGTTCCAAACCCCAAGGGGTATTTCGGACAGTTCGGGGGTAAGTTCGTACCGGAAACCCTTGTAGAGCCTTTACGTGAATTAGAAGAAGCTTTTTTGAATTATGTCCCAAAAGCTGATTTTCAAAAGGAACTGACACAAATTTTGACCACCTACGTCGGTCGCCCCACTCCCTTGACATTTGCAAAAAGACTGACAGATCATTTGGATGGAGCAAAAATCTACCTCAAAAGGGAAGACCTTCTCCATACAGGTGCTCATAAAATCAATAATGCGGTTGGCCAGATTTTGCTCGCTAAAAAAATGGGAAAGAAACGAATTATTGCCGAGACCGGTGCTGGGCAACATGGAGTCGCTACGGCCACCGCTGCCGCTCTAATGGGTTTGCAATGTGTAGTCTATATGGGACGAGTCGACATGGAGCGTCAAGCATTGAATGTCAGACGGATGAGGCTTTTGGGCGCTGATGTGGTAGCGGTAGAAAGCGGTAGTAAAACCCTCAAAGATGCTATCAACGAAGCTATGCGTGATTGGGTCACAAACGTAAAAACCACCTTTTACCTACTTGGTTCCGCCTTAGGCCCTCACCCTTACCCTCAGATGGTGCGGGATTTTCACAAGATCATAGGTGAAGAGGCAAGGGAGCAAATTCTTGAAGTGGAAAACAGGCTGCCTGATGAGTTGGTGGCCTGTGTCGGTGGAGGGTCCAATGCCATCGGACTATTTCACGCTTTCTTAGGTGACGAAAAGGTTGCTATGACAGGTGTTGAGGCTGGTGGTCATGGAATCAAACCAGGGCAACATGCTGCGAGGTTCTCTGGCGGCAAACTCGGAATTCTGCATGGTACCTATACCTATCTACTGCAGAATCAAGATGGTCAAATCGAAAATACTCACAGTATATCAGCCGGCCTCGACTATCCGGCTATCGGACCTGAACACTCCTATTTGGAGTCCATCAATAGAGCTCGGTATACCTATGTCGTAGATGAGGAGGCAAAGCTGGGCTTCAAGCTGATTTCTGCTCTTGAGGGAATCATTCCGGCTTTGGAAACAGCCCATGCCATTGCCTACGTCATTAAACAAGCGCCAAAATTAAGTAAGGATAAAATCCTACTTGTGAATCTTTCTGGTCGCGGTGATAAAGATTTGGAAGGAAGTCTGTCATGAGTCGAATTGATGATCTTTTTGAAGAACTCAAAGAAAAACATAAAAAGGCCTTTGTTGCCTATATTACGGCTGGCGACCCGAATCTAGAAAAGACCAAAGAGTTTTGTCGGACTCTTGCAAGCTCAGGGGTTGATTTAATTGAGCTGGGGGTCCCGTTTTCAGATCCTTTGGCGGATGGGCCTACGAATCAGGCTGCAGCAGAGCGAGCCTTGGCTTCGGGCACTGATTTAATAAAAATTCTTGATACCGTAAAGGAATTAAGAGAAAGTGGCTTCTCCACACCCATCGTTTTATTTTCGTACCTCAATCCTATTTTTAATATGGGGTATGAGACTTTTGCAAAACGCTGTAAACTTTCAGGGGTAGATGGAGTTCTTGTCCTAGATTTACCCATTGAAGAGGCCGAGGCCTACACAGAGGTGATTCATAGTCAAGATTTGGATACGGTATTTTTAGCAGCACCGACAACGACTTCGGATAGGTTATCCTTGATAAGTGAGAAAACCAAAGGATTCCTGTACTATGTTTCGCGAACTGGTGTGACGGGAGCTCAAGCTACCGTCTCGGATACCCTGGAAAGCGAAGTGGAAAACTTGAGAGGGATCGTTGGTAAACCGATCGTCATAGGTTTCGGAATCTCGAATCCGGATCAGGCAAAACAGGTTTCGCAGATGGGAGATGGTATCGTTATTGGTAGCGCTCTCGTGAAACTGATTGAAAAAGGGTCTGTGAGTGAAGCAACAACTGATGCATTGTCTAGTTTTGCTAGGGGGATTTCGGACGTCTTATAACCCAATGGGAGCCCTTTTTTGAGTCAACTCGAAAGGCGTATAGGACTGGTTTCCGTTGTTGCCATTTGCCTTGGGGCGGCCCTAGGAAGCGGTATCTTCGTTCTCCCTGGTATCGCTTCTGAGCTAACAGGCCCTTCTATTTGGCTCGCCTACGCTATCGCAGGCTTTTGTGTTCTGCCTGCAGCAGTTTCAAAGTCTGAACTCTCGACGGCCATGCCCACCTCTGGCGGGACCTATATTTACATCGAAAGAACGTTTGGTCCTTTGGCTGGAACCGTAGCTGGTATTGGTCTTTGGATTTCATTGCTTCTGAAAAGTACATTTTCCCTTGTTGGGTTCGGGGCCTATCTCGCAGTATTTACAGATATACCGGTTCAGCAGACGGCTCTTGGGCTACTCATTTTTATCGTCGGTATCAATCTTCTAGGTGTGAGTAAACTCAGTAAGGCAGTTCTGTTTATCGTTATGCTTGTGCTTTTTTCGTTGGGTCTCTTACTTATAGGGGGATCGTTTACGTTTGAGCCGAGGCGGTTACAGCCACTGTTTCCAGAGGGTTTTCAGGGCCTATTGGCAGCGACCGGTTTTGTCTTTGTCGCATTTGCTGGAGTCGATAAAGTGGCGGCGATAGCAGAGGAGGTCAAAGATCCAGGCAAAAACTTACCGCGGGGTATTTTAATCTCCTTGGCCACCATAACTTTGCTCTACACCTCTTTGAGTCTAGTTTTTGTCGGAAACTTAGATGGAGATGCTTTAGCTCAAGATTTGCGGCCTGTGTACACTCTGGCACAAAAGCTTGGCGGCGATGTCGCGGGCATTCTTGCTGGAATTTTAGGTGTATTAACACTAACGTCTATGGCTAATGTCGGTATTATGGCTGCCAGCCGATTTCCTTTCGCTATGTCGCGGGAAAATCTGTTGCCGAGTATTTTTGCCTATCTAAACCCGAGGTTCATGACGCCCACGGTTAGTATTATATTCTCCGGTTTAGCCATTGCCGCTGCGATCATCTTCGTTCCGGTTGATAAAGTGGTAAAAACAGCTAGTGCCTTCATGCTTTGCATCTATATTGCAGAAAATGCGACTGTCATTCTACTAAGGGAAAACAGAGTTCAATGGTACGCGCCTCCGTATAAATCATTCTTCTACCCCTGGCTTCAGGTGTTTGGGATTACTGTCTGCCTTGGGATCCTGCTACTCATGGGTCAAATCGTTGGTATCACGATTGGAGCTGCTTTTATACTTGGCGGTTCTGTGTATCTACTTTATGGACGTACCCGTACCAATCGGAAGGGAGTAGTTGGTATTAGAGGGAGGCGTCAAGACTTGATTGAAGAACGGTCGCCCATTGTCGCTGAACGGGATGAGTTATTCTTTTTTGATCAGGCTGCTGTTGTGGTTAGTCTCTTCGGTGAGGAACGGTCACCAGAGGTCCTACTTGAATTAGGAGCAGGTCTATCTGAGGGTGGAAAAGTTGAAGTGGTTCACTTAACAGAGATTCCCGAACAACTGAGTGTTGATGATATCAGTGTCGAGACATCAGTGATAAAGTCCCTTCGTCGACGCTTTCAAGCTATGTCTATTGATAAGAACTTTTTAGTAGAGTTTGAGCCGATCGTATCTCATGATATTTATAAGACTGTTCACGAAATTAGCAACCGTTTGCACTGTAATTGGCTGGTTAAAGAGTGGGGTGGCCGTTCGCGCGGAAATATCACCATTCACAATCAAATGGGTTGGCTCGAAGAGCATCTGGCTTGTAATGTTGCCACATTTAAGGATTCGGGAATCCGGTATTTCCGAAAGATCATGGTTTATGTTGACCAGGGGCCCCATAATCCTTTGATTATTAAAACTTGCGTTAAAATGGGTGAGATGAATGATGCTGAACTCATTTTTGTCCGATGGGTACCAGAAGACTTTTCGGAAAAACGAGTCAAAGCCGAACGAGCTTTCCTTCGTGAGGCGACATCAGTCTTCGCAGAAGAGTCCAATAGTCTTGTGATTCAAGGTCGTAACGAACTCAATGATATTGTGGCATTGACCGCAGATTATGATTTGCTGATCATGGGCGCCTTGCCCCCTCAATCTATCATCGACACGATGTTTGGCTCAAAACAAGATAAGATTACTGCAAAATCAGCCTGCTCTGTGTTGCGCATACAAACCTCGGGCTTATAAGTTAAGCTCAATACCTAGACCAAAATTCATTTTTTAATGAGTGAGAGATTCTTCCGAGGATGATTGAGTCTTATAGTAGATTTGACCTAAATATCTGAGGGTGACCGATGTTCTCAGATAGAATTCTAATAAAAGGCTTGTGGTATTTGCTGGAGAATCCTCAGATTGCCTCATCGCTACTTCGGGTTTGACTAAAACCGAAGAAAAAGGAGAGAAATCCTTAGAATACTGGATCGCAAACCTTGTGGATATAAAGTCATCTCCCTCAGCCTCAACAAAGCGATAATCCCCTCGTGCTAGAGTCAAATCAGTTGACCAATTTTGCGACCAGTTTATTAGAATATTGAATAATTGAGCTTGTAAACTCCTGTCTTCGCTAGGGACAATGTCTCCCGTATAGGCGTCTAGGAAGCTTTCATCTGCGGCATTGGGATCCAGATTTTTGCTATGATCATAGCTCAGTATTGTTTTTTCACCTATAAATGCGGACTCATAAATGAGCTTTAGCCCGTATCGATCGAGGTAGGGGGTAGAGCCATAGAGATAGTTGCCAAAATAAGGACGTGCCGTAACGCGAGATTGATCGTTGGTATAATTCAGTGACGGTCCGAGTGAGATCTCCATGCGACCGTACTCGGACAGGCCCGCTTTAAGCCAGTATTCGTACAAAAGATCTGCTTTGATATAGACTTTAAAGCCTTGATCGGATGAAAGCTGATAAGCAGTATTCCCGTTAAGGGTGATGCCGTTGGAGGCTCGATGCTCGATGCCTTGTGGCGGTTCGCTACTATCGTTAAACCCAAGAACGTTGTTTGAGTTTACGCCCAAAATTCTAATCTGTGACGAGAAGGTTTGGTCTTTTTCATAGTATTCAATGAATCTTTGGGCTGACTGTTTCATTAATACATTGTCTCCGAGCCATAAAAGCTCTTTAAATTGGCGATAGGCGCCGTTAACATCACCTTTCAAATGAAGTGATACGCCTTCATAGTACCTTCTATGATCGACTTCGATGGACTCGTCCCGTATTTCATAGAGGGATTCAAGTTTTTGCCAGTCCTTCAGAATAATTAGGTTTGCCCCATACTGCCAAAAGCTTTTGCTCTTGGCGTTTAGGTTCTGCCGAAAAATCTTAGCTGAACGGCGAGAAAAACCTCGTAAGAAAAGATCTTCTGCAGACATCTGAGAGCTTTCGGCAAATACCTTCGCCAGATAGTTTTCCGAAACGAGAGGGAGCTTTTGCTTCTCTCGTATTAGATTTACTTTAAAAAAGACCTTGCCTAGTCGAATCATATTGAAATTATGATTACTTCTGACTACTAGCTTATCGTTTTTTAGATTGAGAGACTCACCAACGTTGATTGCTAAAGGTGGTCGTTTGTTGTCTCCTGAGAAAATAACAGAGATTGATTGTGTTAAAGGAATGGCTTGGAGGAGGTCATTTCGGTAAATGAATACAACTTCAGACTTATTTGGCAAATTAAAGAACAGATCTCCCACTTTGATCTGCTGGGATACTTGTTCGCTTTCTATTTTAACTAATACAAGACCATTTAGAATCTGAGCCTTACCAGCTATTAGCTGGATTTTTGAGTTAGAGCTTTGCCAAATATGAGTACCGTTGTTGAGCTTTAGAGCTAAGTCTGTTTTCCCAAGGCTCTTTATGATTTGAGAGGACTTAATTTGATGGAAGCCTTTCAGGGCTTTGGTTTTTTTGCCAAACTTTTGGTAAGCAATCCCCCTTAGGACTTGCAAAAACATCTTACTGCGATCCACTCTCTCTATGTCATCACGTATGATCCCCTGAATCTTTTTTTGCAGCGTTGGGTCGTCTATATCCTTTCGTTTTATGGCAATGCGCGAGTAGGAGCACTCTTGCACATCTCCATTGTCCCAGGTGACTTTTAGTTTATGATTACCTGAACCCAAGGCCCTAGAATCAATCTCGCAGGTAGCCTGACTGAGACACACAGCTTGATTGTTAACGGACCAATCGTAAGACCTGGTTTGATCCAGGTCAATGATGAGGCGGTCCCCTTCTACCATGACCATAGTTTTGGGTGGGAATGTTTTTTTAGGGGGCTGTTGCTCAGGAACAGCTTCCTGGCCGGTGGAAGCTTGGGAAGGTGGATTAGCCGAAAGCCCGTTTTTCTCGGAGAAAACAAACTTTGTATCGTTTGTCTCGGGAAAAAACTCAAGGAAATCCCGAGCCTGAAGCGTATTGCTCAGACTAGAAAAAATCATAAATACAAAAAAAACCGATGATAGACGTTTCATGGTGTTCCATAAAAATTTGCCTATATCGGTATCGGGAGACCATTACTTCAATCAAAGGGCAGAGATTGCCCAGTTTTATTACTTTCGAATCGAGGCAAAACGATAGCCGCCACTACGCTCAATCTGTACTAAAAGCTTGTTACTTTTACTAAACATTTTTTCGAAGGTCTCCGGAGAGTCCACAGACTTTCGATTCGCTTTTATAATCACATCACCGGGTCTGAGGCCTGCTTGGGCACCGGGTGAATCTGGATTGATGTCTACAATAAGTAAGCCTTTTCTACTCTCAATGTTGTAGCGATCGATAAAGCTTGAATGTCGCGACGATGATAGATTTTCCAATTTCAAACCAGCTGTATTTTCAAAATTATTTCTTTGTGATTGAGACGAGGCAAGCCTTGGATTCGTCGGAAATTCGCCTAATGTCAGCGACGTCGATTTCAATTTTCCATTACGGTAGAATTTCACCTTCACTTTTTTTCCTGGAGGCAGCAACCCAACAGTAGTCGTGAGTCTCTCATTAGAGGTGATTTTTTTGCTATCAACTTCAACGATAACATCACCATCCTGAAGATTTGCTTTGGCCGCGGGAGTACCTCGCTCAACACGACCAATCAAGGCGCCTTCTTTCACATCCTTGGGGAGATTTAAAGCCGCTGCGATGTCTTCTGTGATGGGTGGACTCATTTGCACACCGAGATAGCCTCGAGCCACCTTTCCTTTGTTTATGAGCTGGCTAGCAATCTTACGGACGAGTTGTGATGGGACAGCAAAGCCGATCCCGGCAGAGGCGCCTGAACGTGAGTATATGGCCGTATTCATGCCGATGACCCGGCCTTTCATATCGATAAGTGGGCCACCTGAGTTTCCTGGGTTGATGGCAGCATCAGTCTGAATAAAATCGCCAAGGGAAGTGATATTGAGTGAGCCACGCCCGATTGCCGATACCACACCAAAACTAAGACTCGTCTCCAGACCGAAAGGAGCGCCCAAGGCTAGGACAAATGACCCAACTTTGACCCGGTCAGAGTCACCCAGCGATAACTGCGATAATCCTTTGCGGGAGTAAGACTTGTCTTCAATCTGTACGACAGCGACATCTGTGTTGCTATCGGCACCAATGACCTTAGCATCGTAGGTCTTTCCGTTGGCCATTTTGAGCGAAATCTCATCAGCACCATCAATGACATGATTATTAGTAAGTACGTATCCTTTATCTAAATCGACAATGAATCCTGAGCCCAAGCCAGCCTGCTGACGTTGGCTCGGTCCCTGAGGAAATCCGCGTCGCGGGCCAAAAAAGAAGTCAAAAGGATCGATTTGTCCCATCTGACGACCAGATACAGTTTTCTTGACCGATATAAATACAATGGCAGAACTCGCCTTTTCGGAAAGGTCCCCCAAACCTTTTGAAATCTTATCGAGAAGATCAGTCTCCTTACCTGCGATCGCCTTCGATGGGGGTAACTCGTAAGACATAGCTGGGGACCAGCTAAGTCCCAGACTTAATACTACCGCGAGAAGTTTTAAGGGAGTTTTCATGGCTACGATATCCTCAATACAGGTTAATCAACGAATTTTATTATTGACACAATCATAATGAAATTCCTTTAAGGACTCAAAAGAAACTTCGCTACCAAGGGTTGCAGTAACACGAGACTCGCCGCTAACACTTGATAGTTACAAGGCAATCTAATACTGAATTGCAGGCCGTCAAGTAGCTAGACAAATCACCAACAATGTAACAGAATGCCATCTTGAAAATGACTTAAGAAATTATCATTTTCTATCGTATGCATTCTCTAACTTAGCTGAATATTTAGGAGAGTTTAGACTGTGGCATGGAATCTTCAACCTGGGTTTAGTTTTGGTGGCATCATAGGGCCAAAGTCAGGTTTATTAAGCGAAGATGAGAGTTGGATGTCTCGGGCTCTTGAGATGGCAATGACTGGCACTGGTAAAGCCAACCCGAATCCTAACGTAGGCTGTGTTTTCGTCAAACATGGAGTGATCATTGGTCAGGGAACGACAGAAACTTATGGCGGCAAGCATGGTGAACGCGTGGCAGCATATTCCGCTCAGGATACAAAAGATCTGCGGGATTCTGTTTGTTACGTAACGCTTGAGCCATGTAGTCACCATGGAAAGCAACCACCCTGCGCAGAACTATTGATCGATTTAAAAATTAAACGCTGTGTCATAGGTATGATAGATCCTTTTCAGGATGTGAATGGCCAGGGGATTCAAATGCTGAAGGCAGCTGGAATCGAGGTCCACGTTGGAACATTGGCCAAGGAAATAGCTGCTTGGCATTTTGCTTTTATGTTCTACCAAAAAGAAAAGAAACCTTTGGTGATTGGTAAGTGGGCACAAACTGCCGATGCTTTACTTTCTGACGATAAGGGGGTTTCAAAATGGATCACTGGCAAAGAAGCAAGGCGGTACACCCATCACCTTAGACAAAAATATGACTGTATTCTCGTGTCCGCTGCAACAGTGCTAGCTGATTTGCCTTCATTGAATGCCCGTGAATCGCTAACTCCTATCAATCGCCATCCGATTAAAATCATACTAGATCGTGGCGGAAGATTGGCGAATATTGACCCATCCGTAAAGCAAACCTTACTGGAAAAAACCTTTAAAGAGGGAAGGCAAATATATCTTGGCCCTTTGTCAGTTCCTTGGATTAACGAGCATGCGTCTACTGTAGGTTTGCAATGGAACGGAAACGTGGACAGAGACTTATTAGATTTGTTGTCTACTGCTTACAAGCAGATCACACAGCATCCGCTGCAGTCTATCTTCATTGAAGGTGGCCCCAAACTGCTCTCTGCTTTTATGGAAGCCGATCTTCTTGATCTGATTTTTTTGTTTCAACGATTCAGCTTTCTCGGGGCAAACATCCATCGTGTCAATCCAAAATCTAACTCTGATCAATCGTCTTTAGACGATATGATGCGCTTCCAATTGATGTCCTGTCATATGCTCGGCCAGGACACATTAACAGAAGGCCTCTCACCTCAGGCTTTTGACATGATGCAGAGTTTAGTGAGTGCTTCCTTCGAGTCTTGAAGGAAACCCATTCACCAATACCCTAAAAAAATGGACCCTTTTTCTCACAGCGATCGTGAGCCAAAACTCTTTTGGTCGCAACTAGCTGAAGACTTTGGCAAAGTCGATCTCTTGAGCTGCCATAACAATCGCAGCTGGTGGTAAGTCGGAGGTCAAATCAATAATACTCTCATAATAGTTCTTGTAGTCAGCTGTGGATTCATCGATCTCAGGAGGGCGCATACCGATAAAAACAAGATCAGCATCCGATGACATGGAAGTGATGGTCTTCTTTAGTGATTGACGCCAGCTTTCCTTAATGACAATTTGTAGGGACATCTTCAACCTGCCATTGAGTAAAAACTTCTGGAGCATTTTCTCTGCGGCCTCTTTTTCTGTTTCATTTTTGACAATGGTATTGAGGACAATCTCCGCCCGGCTCCAAGGATCACTCAGCTGTAGCATATAGGCTAGCGCTAGCATCAAACCAGCATTTTGTCTTTCCCTACCCCACCAAACATGAATTCTCTGTCCTTCGTGCGTGGTTTTCATGCTCTCACGAAATAGGATGACGTTTTTATTATTGATATGGCTGAATTGAATGAATTCGGAGAACTTTTCATAGTTTTCCTCTTTTTCAGTTTCGCCTAGAAGGATCGTGTTCGGAGTTAAGGTGCCCATACCGTAACCCTGTACTAAAGAGTGGAGGCCTTCCGACACGTCATGAGACAGGAAGACCTCAACCAGAGCCTGAACCCGTCGTTTCTTTAGATATTCATGAATGGACTCTTTAAATGCTTGGCGTTTCTTCACATTGGCTTCGTTTTTTGTCAACACGCTAGCAACGGTTAAAAAGCCCTTACCCTGGGTGATGTTATGGGCAAAATCAATAAGGTACCAACGATTCGTAGGAGCTCCACTTAGGACGAGAAAATTTGGTCTCCAGGACTTCGCATTAGCCTTCTTTTTGCCAAGTTGATAAATGGAATAGCGGCTCAGTAGCATTAGGATTCCGTAACCCATATCTTCCCATCGGGCCTTAAGATTGCGGCGCAGCATGTAATAGTAAATACCGATGACGCAGGCCACAGCAATGAAGGTGGCGCCAGGGTTGATCATAAGCATCGTTGCCAGGCAAAGGAAAGCACCAATCATAGAGGTGCCCCAATGGCTTTTAAATTTAGGCCTCCACGATGGACTGGCAATGAGGGCTTCTATCCCCGCACTAAAATTAAGTAGACCATAAGCGGTCAAGAAAAACATCGACAGGATAGGGGCTATGGCATTGAGGTCACCAAGTAAGATGCCCACCAGAGCGAATAGAAAGCTGACCAAAGTCGCAAGCCGAGGGTTTTGGTCAGTCCCGTAAGTTTTGGCTAGTTTTTTGAAAACTACGGAATCATTGGCTAAGGCTTGCAGGATTCTAGGTGCTCCTAGCAGGCCACCTAATGCACTTGAAAGGGTTGCGCCCCAGATTCCCAAGTAGATGAGAAAACCGAATTTGGCGATTTTAACCATGATCATGGGATCTTGTTTCAGTAAGTCTGCAGGTAATGCCGCATGGAGCATCGCAGGAACCGCTGAGTATACTACATATCCCGTTAGGACGGCTGCAATGGTTCCGAAAGGTAGCGATCGGCTGGGATCTTTCAGGTCACCCGACATCGAAACTCCGGAGAGGATACCTGTTACCGCTGGGAAAAAGACAGCAAAAACGGCCCAAAAAGAGGCGTCCTCGAGAATCGTCGCCGATGGTGATGGGTCTGGTATAGTTTCTAAGGTTAATCCACCCCAAAAAAACGAAATGAGTGAAAGAACGATAGCCAGCATCACGAGAAACTGAATCCGCAGCGCGAGATCGGCTGATTTATAGGTGACAGCTGTGAGAATCACTAAACACGCGATGGCACAGGCAGTAACCGACAAATTAGGAAACAATGCCACGAGAGACTCAGCGAAACCCACTGAGTAAAACGATATGCCAAGAACTTGGGCCAAATATAGTGGAATGCCAACGGCAGCACCAATTTCGACTCCGAGCGAGCGAGAAATCATGTAGTAAGCGCCACCGGTGCCGACTTTCATATTCGTTGCGGTGGCTGAGATGGATAGTGCGGTGACGAAAGTAATCGCCGACGACAGGGTCACAATGATGAGGGTTCCGATTAAGCCTACGTTACCGACGACCCAGCCCATGCGTAGGTACATGATCACGCCGAGAATCGTCAGCACACTGGGAGTGTAAACTCCCTTAAAGGTTCCAAAACCTATTTTTTGTTCCATAAAGGGATATGACCTATGTGGTTAAAATCCTATTTATACGTGCTGGTCCCCGCGACTATGTATCGTAACAAGCTGGCGCAAATAATGATCCATCACCGCAAGGACTGTCATGGCTTCCACCATGGGGACGGCTCTCGGGAGGACGCATGGATCGTGACGTCCCGCCTTGGGCTTAAACAGTGTTTCCTGACCGTCGCGATCAACCGAATCTTGATCTTTGAAGATCGTCGCGACGGGTTTGAACGCGGTCCTGGTATAAATATATTCGCCATTGCTAATCCCACCCTGAACGCCGCCAGAGCGATTGGTCTTGGTTCGCACCTTGTCACCATCACGATAGAAGGCATCGTTGTGCTCGGATCCCATATATCCTGCCGCGGAAAATCCAGAGCCGATCTCAAAACCTTTTGTTGCAGGCAGGCTCATTAGTGCCCTAGCAAGCTCAGCTTCGAGTTTATCAAAAACTGGTCCCCCTAATCCGACTGGGCAATGTTTTACCCCGCAGAATATCGTGCCCCCTACAGAGTCGCCGGCTTTCTTTGCCGAGACAATGATTTTTTCCATATCCGGACCCTGTTTGGGGTCTGGGCAACGCAGGGGCGTGGCATCGACATCCTCTCGGCTAATGCTCTCGGGAGACGGGATATCTGCCTGCAAATCTTTGACGCGATCGACCCAGGCCACCACCTCAAAACCGGGCACTAGTCGTTTTAGGACTTGCTCGGCGACGGCTGCCGCTGCCACGCGGCCAATGGTTTCTCGGGCCGACGCCCGGCCTCCACCCGAGGGTGCCTTCAATCCAAACTTGGCATCAGTTGTGTAATCGGCATGGGAAGGGCGATAGACCTCTTTGAGATCCGAATAATGATCCGCCTTAGCATCCTTATTGCGCACGATAAGAGTGATGGGGGTTCCTAGAGTGATATTTTGGCTTAGGCCTGACAGGCATTCCACCTGATCCAGCTCGGCTCTAGGGGATGCCAGGTGACTTTGGCCTGGCCGCCTGCGGTCTAATTGCTTTTGGATGGCTTCTATGCTGATTTCATGTCCAGAGGGGCAGCCATCTATCACCACGCCAACAGCACCCCCATGGGATTCGCCGAAAGTCGTGACGCGGAATATGTGGCCAAATGTATTATCCATGAAACTCTGTCCTCTCTTTGCTCATTCTAGTAGGGTGTCGAAGCCGAATTTGAAAAACAGCTCCCAATCGCGCTCAAAGACTTGGCCTGTACCGAGTCCGAGGTTGACCGTGACCCCTTTTATATCAGAGGAAAGGTCAAGATTATAGCCATGGGCCTTAACAAAGCTGTCGGGGTGAGGTTTGATCTGCTGATTCCATGCGTTTCCGTAGTTAAAGAATGCCGTAAAGTCTAGTCTCTCGAGATAAAAAATGTGAATTAAATAGTCAAAATGACGGATTATAGGAAAGGTCCAGGACCAGTTGAGTCCGGCCTGGGTATCCCCGTATTCAGCCGCCGTCAAAAAACTTGTGGGTGAAAAACTGACATTGATCTCGTTGTAGCCACCGCCACTTCCCGGTACAAAAGTACGCAATGGTCGATGGACTTCCCTAAGATAGGGTCTCCTTTTGCCTCGGGTGCGGCCGTAGGTTAAGCCTAGCCTTTGGCGGGTGTTCATCCCGAGCAGATAAATCGAATGGCCATAGGCGGCCCGAAACCTAAGTTTGTCGTATTTAAAGTTATCATTGATCTGTTCAGGTGCCACCAATCCGGTCACACCGTAGTTGAAGCTGGGGTTGCCGCGACGCCGCGAACTAAACACCTGGCTAAAGCTGGCGTAAAATTCATTTGCATACCCTTGAGCCAAGAATCGCCAGATCCCGGCATCGCCGATATAGGGTTCTTTGTAGGTGGCTCGGTAGCCTCCACTTAGACTGATTTTGGGGCCTCGAAAAGAGCGGCTGCCTTCGAATTCCGCCCCTCTTTCGTCGAAGTAAAAAATGGAGCTTCCTTCTGTACCTGGTATCACCCCATTCCAGCTTTGACGCCTAAAGGCATTGAGCCTTAGTGTTGTGGCGAATCGATTGGTCTGTAGGGTGAGGTCTAGATTAGGGAACTCGCTCTCGATTCCGTAGAGAGCGCTTAGCGTCACGGTTTCGTTCTGGAGATGATCCATCAAAGGAACGGAAAGGAATCCATACTGGTTGCCAACAGCGCCGGCGCCAATCCATGGAAAGGCAAATACTGGGCGAGGGTGCCAATCGGCTTTTTCCGATGTATAAGACTTGGGGTATTGATCAAGAGCCTTGGCACCAGGGGTCAACGTCTGGCTAGCTTTTGTGCTTTGGTGATAAGGCGAACTCTCCCTCAATGCTCCGGCAAAGGAGATCCCTGGTTGATTCATGGCGATGAGTAGTGGAGATACGGGGCCTGATGTTGAACGGCAGGGCTTGAAGGAAAACTCTCTTGGGTCTTTGGCAACGATCCAGAACTTTTGTCCACTTGAAGCGGTTTTGCGCTGATAGTCATTGAAGTTAGCTACAAGGCGATTCGTCATGCCGTAAATGGAATTCACGGCGTCCCCAAGGGATAGCTCTCCTGTACACATGCCTCCCTGAGAGAATCGGCGTAGCAGGCGTGCATTTTTTCCCGAAAGTAAGACATAGGTGTTTTCTTTGACCTGAGCTACCGAGATCGGTTTGCCACCGAACTTGTCTGCCATGTTAGTGGCGGTTTTTCTATCCGGGTCGTACCTCACGATCTGGTGGCGATTGCCTCGCAGGTATTCCGTGCTCTTACGAATCCATAGGTGACTAACGGTCTCATTTTTTGCATCCCCTTGGAAGGACTCGCCCAAAACGGTCAAAGTATCAGGGTAGGTTGCCTTCATCGGACAATGAATATGCTTTTTTGTAACGAGGCCTTTTTTACTAAATTGCTCCTTGGAAACTTGGCAAAGCCTTGAGGTGTCGCGCTCGTTTTCTAGCCAAAGGATAGAGGTTCTCGAAGGCAGAACCTTGACTATCGTGCCAGGCCGTTTGATTTTTGGAGATAAGGTTTTTTTACTCAGTCGATAAAGAGTCGAAACGGGTTCTAAATTATCGTTTACCTCAGATTTGACGACAACTTGATGGGAGCCATGGACGATGCGCGAAAGGTAGATGTCATCTGGTAGTTTTTTGATGGGAGTTTTGCTGAAGCCACCTTTTTTATTTGGGGTCAGACGGAGCTCCATGTTGGCGTTTTCGTCCAGATCGTAAACCATCCTGTACAACTTATCTCCCCGCGCCTGTAGGCCATAAGGTGACGCTTTCACACTACTGGATCCCATGCGAGTCTTTCTACTTTTAGGTTGCAGTACAGAAAGGCTGAGGTTTTTGGTATCGTAAAAGTAGAGTCCGGTTTGCCTTTTCCAGTAGCGTTCCGCGAAGGTTTTGTACTCTTCGTAGAGCTGTTCTCCCGTCTTGCCTGTATGGTTTTCTAGGGCAGCATCTAGAGGCATAAAGTCATTGAAAGGGACGGCAGTCCAAGGCCACCACCAGGGCATGGTATAGTCGTAAAAATCTTCCATCAAGGCTGGGAGTTTATCGGCCCCATAGGTTCGTAAGATGTAGCTAACGAAAGCGCCAGATATGGAATACCCCTCGGTGCCAAAGGAACTGTTGTAGAGACTATGGAGCTTGTCATAAGTGGGCCAATTACCCGAAAGCGCCATAGAGCGTTCGATGGTGTACATGAGGTCGGAACCGACGGACGCTGACGTTGCTTCAGCCAGGCCCTCAATCCACCAAGCGGGCATCCAAGGTAGATGGATGATGGCCCCAGCTGGACCGAAAATATTATCCAAATACAGATACATCATGTTGTGGGTGTATTCGTGCCAGGCAAGGTCTCGGTCTCCTCGTCCAAGCGACTGGATTTCGATCACGTCGGTGATAAAGTTGGCAAAGCTTGCATTAGATGTCGTGGACGATAGGATGGCTGGAAGTTTGCTCGAGCGTTGCACCTGAAACCAAGATTCGATAACCGGTCTAGCCGCCTCGAGGGAGTTGGCGATAGCCTGACCCTCCCTAGTGACCCTGTAATCGTGATAGACGTAGAAGTGAGGTGTTTCGATGAGGTTGTATTTTAAGTCTCTTTGGTTGCGACCAAAACCTATGGGAAGAGCGTACAGGCTCTCGCTCAGCAAACCTAGGAAAATACTAAATATTAAGGCTCTTTTTATAGTGATCACAGGCATCCTCGAGATCTTGGGGAGTGTCAATTCCGATAGTAACTTCATGAGTTTCTACGGTTAGTATACCAATTCCATTGCCTAGAGCTCGCAATTGCTCGAGTTTTTCCAAGAGCTCCCAAGGGTGAGGCGGGTGGTTACAAAATTCCTTGAGCGCTTTTTTGGTGAAGGCATAGATGCCAATATGCTGCCAAAAAAAGGAGAATTCCTGGTCTCTATGATAAGGTATGGGGCTCCTTGAGAAATACTGCGCATTCTCCTGAGAAATGATGGTCTTAACGATATTGGGATCAACAAAGTCTTTCGGGTTTGTGTTGCGATAGACGACGGTACCCATCTCACTATTCTTACTAGCTACCATGCGACGGGCAAGGGACTCAAGTGTGCTCAGATTGACAAACGGCTCGTCCCCTTGGACGTTCAAAACAAACTTTGTATCGTGACGATTGCTAACTTCAAAAACTCTATCGGTACCAGAGGGGTGCGTTTTGCTAGTCATTGCGACAGGAACACCGTGGTCCTCACAGGCAGTCTGGACCGATGGCTCGTCAGTGGCTACTAAGACGGTGGCTCCTTGTTTGACCAGAGGGGAGATCCTTTCGAAGACCCTCACGATCAGCGGTTTTCCACAAAGGTCCTGTAACGGTTTATTGGGAAGTCGGGTTGAAGCTAACCTTGCCGGTATGACAACAAGCCATTGGTTCCAGTTAACGGGAGTTTTTGCGCTGTCTTCCATGATTCCCTATCCTGTGCGTCAAATATATGGCGGAATGTTGCCACCTGATGGACAACATTGTTACCATGGAAGCAGGTGATTTACGAAAGAAAATCCGTCGCAAGACTCTAGAGCTGAGGAACGTAAATGGGTGCATCCGCTAGAAGTACAGAAGATCCGGGAGCCGTCGCTTTCTTTGTGAGTAATCTATGCTCCGAGGCGGATCTGGTCTATCGCTTTGGCTATACGGTGCTTTTAAACGAAGAGCAGGCCAAAAAACTCGTAATCGCGACGTTTGCCAGGGTCACCAAGCTGATCAATGAGTTCCTGAACCTAGAGAGCCAAGATATTCGCTTCAAGCTGCTCAGCCTAGCCTGGGAGAACCTACTGGAATTCACGGACAAGTCTAACCCGGAAAAGCCTGGCTTAGTGGCGTCCTTACAAAAACTGAGTGAAGACTGCCGTTTAGTTCTAGTCACGGTTGACATATTGGGTATGTCGCCGCGAGAGACCGAGCGTATTTTGAAGATGAAACCTGTGGAAGTCCGACGCTACCTTGCCGATGGTCGCCAGCAATTACTTTTGTCGATGAAGTAAAGGGAGCTGAAACATGAGCAATAATTCTGCAACAAACCTAAGTGACGACCAATTCTTTTTTGCTTATTTGTCGGAGTACCAAGATGGTAGTCTTTCTGAGTCTGACAAGGCACGTTTTGATAGCGTGATGGGTACCAATGGTAACGAGCAAAGGCTTGTGGACTACGGCCTTGCCAGGGGCCAACTGCAGCTAGAATTTCAAAAGGTTTTTGTCGATGACGAGCTAACCCATCAGCTTCACGTTCTACTGGAAGACGACGCCGCAAGGGCAAATCATGAGGCGTCAGACATCGAAGAGTTCGCTCGTGTGTCGGTTGCTGCTCGGCTCATAAGAGGAGGACTGATTGCTCTGGCCGTTATCGGCTTGGGAATTGGCGGTTACTATTGGCTTGGTCCAAAATCCAAGCCAAAGTTTTCTGCTTTGGACTCTCTGGTGTACGAATCGGCGGTGATGATCGAAGACCCGGAAGGCCGGTTGGATTTTCCCACTAACGAATTGGACGAGTTGAGGGATTACTTCGCCCGCTACCCCAATTTGGGATTTTCTGCCAAGCCCATTAAGTCGCCGGAGAGCGATTGGCAGGTCGAAGGGGCAGCGGTTATCGACTATGAAGTGCAAAAAATTGCCGTAGCTCAGTTTGGTAGTTTGGCTCAAAAGGATAAGTTATTCATTTATCAGTTCGAAGGCCGGTTGGAGGACTTTCCTTATAGCCAACCAGGAAACTATCAGGGACTCCTTTATCAGACTTACGCCAGCGACTACTTCAACGTGTTGGTTTGGGAACTCGAAGACAACGTGATCGGAATGATTGTGGGAAGTCGAAAAGCCGAGGAGCTCGCTCAAGCTGCATTCAAGGCCGTCGGCCTATAATTACATGATTGAATTTATCGACGCACTGTGATAGCGCATCCCCTAAGCTATAACTGGGGGACTCGGCACTGCGTATTCTTTTAATCCAATTACGACAATTAGGTGATATCCTTCTTACTACGGCGGCTCTCCGTGCTGCCCGTGAAAAGCACCCATCGGCAGAGATTGACTTTTTAACTCACGACATGGGCAGGCTTATTTTGTCAGGAAATCCTGATATCGATAAGCTCTATACTTATAACGAAGCGAAGGGTATTGGCCCGCAGTTGTCCTTGTTGCAGCAGCTCCGTAAACGTCGCTACGATGTGGTTGTCGACTTTATGTATAATCCGCGCAGTGCTCTTTTTACTTATCTGTCAGGAGCAGAAAAGAGGGTGGCCTTTCCCTCTCGGCGTAGGTGGTTTTACACTCACATCGTGGAACAGCCCAAACATCCAGTGTATATCGCCATCGAAAAACAAAGGCTTTTGGCCGAACTTGGCGTTGATAGTGATATTTCTCAGTTGTATTTGCCTTGGACGTCCGAAGATACCGGAGTTTGGCAGTCCTTTGTCAAAGAGCATAACCTCCTCGATCGTAGGCCGATCGTTTGCCTGTCACCGACCCATCGTAGACCGATACGGCAATGGCCTGGGGATTGTTATGCGCGTCTAGCAGACTATTTAGTAAGAGCGAAAGAAGCTCACGTGGTTTGGGTTTGGGGACCTGGAGAAAACGAGTTCGTATCAGATATTAGAGATCATTGTGAGACGAAGACTCATATGGCCCCGAAGACAAGTTTCGCCGAGTTAGCGGCTTTTTTTGCAAATTCAGATCTGTTTATTGGCAATTCCAATGGCCCGTCCCACGTGGCTGTGGCCACCAACACTCCTTCGATCCAGCTCCATGGACCAACTATAGGAGTTACTTGGTGCCCCGATAATCAAAGGCATAGGTTTATCCAAGGTGAATCAATGGTTGATATTACCAGTCAACAGGTTGAGAATGCAGTGGAGGCCTTGTGGCCAGAGGTTCTAAATAATTTAGGTGAAAGAAAGTCTATTGGTGTTAGGATGGATTGGAGGCCAAATCAATCGAAACGTCAGATAGGCGAGATCCATCATGATTAATGTTTTTCGAGTTGAAAGAAGCAAAAAAACAAAAACAAGGAAGTTTCCACTGTTACCTAGAATTGGAATTGTAGTGGATATTGGTGGACGACGCTTGTCCTACCGTCAAGCTCCCGTTTTGGAAACCTTGGTCAACCTATGGGAGCGCGGGCCGACCAGGGCAAATTTTGACAAAATCATAGCTGAACAACTGTACGAAATAGCTCTACCTTCTATTTCACGAAGAAAAACAGTCAATGTGAAAGCAAAAACCATTCTAACGAAACAAAAACGTATTAAAAAATTTAACGGCAGAGGAAAGTAGCCCATGGTTCCCTTTAGAGTATTTGATCGTGAAAACAAGCAAATGTGGCAGATTATTAATTATCACCCTTCACAAGGTCCTGGTGGTAGTTATTTGGCTACTAAAGAAGATGATGATTCTACAGATGGTGACATGAAAATTATTGGTGCCGAAGACTTGGCGACTTACAAGTTTGTCGACTTCCTTGAGGAAGTCGAGCCATTTGACAGCTAGAGATGTTATTGGGAGTCTAGCAATTCTCGGTCTGCACCATCAGCTTGTAATGCTTCCCATCGACCCTTCTCAATATCTACGAAGCTCAACAGAGCCATGCCAGCTATAAATAGGAAACCGATGAAAAGTATGGATAGCCGGCTTTCTCCAGCTAATTGGCTGACGAGTCCAAACATAAGTGGGCCGAAAATTCCGGCAAACTTTGACGAGACACTGTAAAAGCCGAAAAACTCCCCACTTCGGCTGGGCGGTACCAATAGAGAAAACAGCGAACGACTCAAGGCTTGGGCAGCCCCTTGCACCATGGCAATACCAAAGGCGAGGATCCAAAACTCCGTTTTGCTGGTCATGAAATACCCGAGGATTGAGACCACTAGGTATACGGAAAGAGCCACGTAGAGCCCTCTCTTTGCACCGATTTTCATGGCGAGAGGACCGAAAATAAACGAGAACGGGACTCCCACAAATTGAATCATAACGATGGCTGCAATCAAGTCGTTGTTCCCTATCCCGACTTCCTTACCATAGATCGTTGCCATCTTAATGATGGTCCCAATACCGTCGGAGAAAAACCAGAAGGCCAGTAGAAAAAGGAATAAATTAGGAAGTTCCTTAATCTCCCTAAAAGTCTTCCATAGCTGTCGTCCAGAGAATTTAACAATCTCTGGGACAGAGGATTTATGAGCGGTGGCGTTGGAGGATTCTCTGACTCGTTTGAACAGGGGGATACTAAAAAACGCCCACCAGATACCGACGCTAATAAATGATGCTTTGATCGCCATATCTGAGCTGGGAAAGCCGAAGACCTCTGGTTTTAAGACCCACGACAAATTTATCGCTAAGATGACTCCGCTTGACAGGTAACCGAGGGCATATGCAGATGTCGACGTGGCGTGTACACTGCTATCGTCACTAATGTCGACTAGGAGAGACTCATAGAAGACATTACCAAGTACGAAAGACATATTTGAAATAATATAAATGATAGATGTAGAAACCACGAAGCCCTTTCCAGAAAATGCCAGCGCGGCGGAGGATAAGGCTCCAACTATGGTAGCCACTAGTAGGAACTCCTTTTTTGCAGATAGATGATCGGAAATATTTCCTAAAAATGGAGATAAGATAGCTGAGATACCCATAGATAATGCGGTTAGGTATGCCCATAACGTCGACTTTTCATTGGGGTTTAATTCAGCCACAACAACGTCAGCAAAGTAAATCGGGAATATAGCAACCATAATGACTGCAGCGTAACTAGAGTTGGCTACGTCATAATAAGCCCATGCTCGTAGCTCCTTATTATCGAGGCCTAAGTTGGCCAACAACCTTCGCCATCGGCTAGTGGAAGAATCAGTGGGATGGTTCATTGAGTTCAAACCTTATAAGTCTCAGGAAACAGGAGTATTATTTCAAACCATACCTGTCCTTGCCGCCGAGCACAAACTGCCGTTTGATTATTTCGCACCAGCTCTAGTCAGATCCCAATAACCATGGTAATCCTAGATTTTGCAGTTCTGGAAATCGGAGGTCAAAGTAGCATGGGATCACGTTGTAGGGCATTCATCAGTATGGTTTTAGATTGTTTGGAAGCGATGGGGCTTGCACTCAGTTTGATTTTTGCCATTCCAATGAGCCTGCTACGCCGGTTGGATAGATTTTATGCTCTTTCATTCTACGTGCGGTTTATGCTTCCTCGAGGGTTGATTGCTCCTTACGCGAGAGCATTAGTGGATTACCGGCTAGGTAACTACGAGAAGGCCGCAAACTTGATTGATCAGATGACTACTGTGGTCGAGGATATCAATCGAGAAAAAATGGGTGTCATGGTTACAAGAATCCTTTGTGACTTTTACTGCTTCCTTTTCAAGCTTCATCTGCTCAACGGTAATATTGAGGACGCTGCGATAACTGTTATCAGAGCAAAAGAAGAGCTTGGCTTAGAGCGACTGCCTACCTCGCTTCACTTTGATGCCAAGGTTGCCCAAGTTGTTAGAGCAGGTATAGCTGCTGGCAAACTCCTGGACGAAGGTGGACTAGCAACCTTGCTAGTGAGGCAGGGACAGGATCCAGAAGTCAAGAAATCAACCGATAAACCAAGCCTGAAAAATCGAAGAGATGGCTTTAAGGTAAAACGCAATGTTAAGCGTGACTCAGGTAAAGTCATCCCCTTCCCTAAATCCTAATCGTTTTTTTTAGTATCGTTTGTATAATTCTAGCGCCAGCTCTCGTTGCTTACTATGATCCACGATAGGCTCCGGATAGGTTTTGTGGCTCAGTATAGGTTTATGCAATTCCTTTGCATTGAGATCCTTTAGTTCAGGTAAATATGTTTTTATATACACACCCTCGGGATCGAACTTTTTGCTTTGCAGCCAGGGGTTAAAGATGCGGAAATAGGGTTGAGGGTCACAGCCTGTCGAGGCCGCCCATTGCCAACCACCATTATTGGCGGCCAGGTCACCGTCCAGGAGTTTTTCCATAAAATACTGCTCCCCCCATTGCCAATTGATGAGTAAATCTTTGGTGAGAAACGAGGAAACAATCATCCTAACTCGATTATGCATATGCCCAGTTGTGTTAAGCTCACGCATCCCCGCATCCACTATGGGAAATCCAGTCGTGCCTTTTTTCCACTGATCAAACCACTCTTTATTATTGTCCCAAGCTATGTCCTTATATTTAGGAAGAAATGCCTCCTGCTCAACACGCTTGTGCCGACTCAAAATATGGTAGTAGAACTCTCTCCAGACGAGCTCGCTAAAGTAAGTGTCGCGGCCATCCTCACGTTTGTCGTAATAGTTTAGGCCAAGATAAGCCACAATTTGACTTGTTGTGATACTACCGTTCTTTACAAAGTGAGACAGGCGGGACGTTCCGTTGATAGATGGCATATCGCGATCAGGCTTATAGTTGTCGATGCGAGTCTTAAAGCTATCCAGGGTTTCCAGGGCTGAGGCAAAACCCGCTTTTGGAATCGGTATATCCACATGTTTTCGATTATCTTCACGGTACGTTTCTAGCTGATCTTTAAAAGGGTGAGAGGTGTCCAGGACTTCGTTCCAAGTGAAACCGAAACGAGGTTTATCAGATTTGCTTTTGTATTTATCTAAGCTGGCTTTTGATGATTGGATTCTAGACCAAAACTCCGGTTCGCGAATGATTTTCATCCATTTGCGGGCAAAGGGTGAATACACCTGATAGCCTTCACCCGGTGCTTTTTCCAGCTCATGAGGTTCGATGATGAGGTGATCGCGAAAGTCTTTATGGGCAATCTGTTGCTTATCGAAAAAATCAATCATCGTGCTGTCTCTATTCGTAGCATACGGCTCGTAGTCGCGATTCCAAGTGATAAGGCTCGGTAGTGCTTTGGATTCGGCGGACAGATATTGGACGAGGGTTTTAAAAACATGCTCTGGTCCGACGTCTAATACCAACAAATCGCCGCCATACTGCTTGAGCTCGTCTTTAAGTTTTTGGAGGGTTTCTAGGAAAAACTGAAAGCGATTGGCAGAAAAATCTGATCTGGATAGAAACTTTTTATCGAAGCAAAATAATCCAAGAGTGTTTCCCTTAGTCGTTTGCCAATTGTGCGCCAATGCTGGGTTGCCTGTGATTCTTAAGTCGCGGCGAAACCAATGGATACCATAGGATGTCATGTTTACACCTCTTTTCGTTGTCCTTATTGGGCCGAATTAAGCCAAAACTGTCAATCAGCAAAAGGTTGCTGGCTGTGAGGCTGTAGTCTTAAAGTTCTAATTAGTTGGCTTTGATGGTGCAGCGGCCTTTGTTGCTTTTTCCTCGTCTGATAAACACAGTGAGAGAGCGGCCGTCTTTATTGGGAGGAAGACGAAACGAGCACTTTAGGACTTTCTTTTGAGCATCATTTGCATTGAACAATATGCTGTGTTTTGTGTTGGCTTCAAGGGCGACCCTTAAGGGAGTCGGGCCTCGATAAAGTCCGTTGTCGACGTTGACATAAATCTTCTCGTCAGGAGCGATGATGCGAACTTGGGTCAATTTTTCTGCCGGATTTTTGCGTAAGCTGACTCTTGGTAGTTCTTTGAGGTCGCCGGCTTTTCCCCGAACGCGCAGAGTTTCCCTTAGGTAGCCAGGTCGATTGAACTCAATGGTGTACTGTCCTGGCTTTAGCGATAGTTTTGCGGGAGTCTTTGTGTAACCGTCGTTGACCCGCTTACCATTGATCGATAGCGCTACCGTGTCAGGTTTGGTGACCACCTTAATCTGCAACTTTTTCACCAAAATAAAATTCTTGGCAAACCAATACCCACCAAAGACCAGCAAGATCATAAGGAGGAACATCATAAACCGATTGCTACCTGCAGGACGGCTGTCCGCCCTTCGATAGACCGCTTGCTGAGCTGCGTTCGTGCGCTGTACGCTATGCATGACCGCCTCTTGCCCAGGCTGAGATGGATTTACAGGCCTAGAATGAGTTCCTGTGACACTCTGAGCTGAGACTGCCGAGTTTATTTGTCCGCCCCTGTTAAGCGTCAGGGGTTTTTGATCAACCGTCGTATTTTGGGTTTCCATAGCCTCAGAAGCAACACGATGAGGTTTTACCTGAAGTTGAGAGAGTGTTTCTTTGATATCGTCTTGAGTTTTTCCTCGTTTCTTGGCCAATATCCTTTTGAGAAAATTCCCAAGCTCACTCGCAGTAAAGTCGGCGTATTTCGAATGCAGGTAGCGAAGCAGGTCTTTTTCGAAAGCTGCAGCTGATTGATATCGGTGTCGCCTTTCTTTCGAAAGGCCACGCATTACGATGCTGTAAAGCTCATCGTCTACTTGAGAGTTTAATTCGCGCAAGTCTTGAGAGATTTCACAGTTTTGAACCCGCCTGATACTTTCCACTTCTGTTTGTCCGGCAAAGAGTCGTTTCATAGCCAAGGATTCCCACAAAACTATGGCAAGACTAAAAATATCTGATCTTCCGTCTAGTTGTTTGGCAGCAACCTGCTCAGGGCTCATGTAAGAATACTTGCCTTTGACGACACCTGGTCTGGTTTCCGTAATTTTGTTCTCAGCAGAGGCGATACCAAAGTCGGTAATTTTGACTTCACCTTCGTAAGAAATCAAAATATTCTGTGGCGAGATGTCGCGATGTACAATTCCCAGAGGCTCTTTGGTGATTTCATCAGACTTGGTGTGAGCGTAATGGAGGGCTCTGGCTGAGTTTGCCGTGATGTATAGTGACATTGCAATCGTGAGGCGGGTCCGCGCGCCTTCGCAAGCTGACAGCAGTGTACGTAGGTCGCACCCATCGACGTGCTCCATGATCAATGCGTAGGAATTCTCCACTTCAGTAAAATCGTAGACCTGGACAATATTGGCATGTTGGAGCCGTTTGCAAATATGGGCTTCGTCCCGAAACATTTCGATAAATTCTTTGTCCTGGGAGTAGTGTGGTAGAATCCGTTTGATCGCACAAATACGCTGAAACGCCGCCTCTCCGATCGCCTTCCCGAGATAAATTTCGGCCATTCCGCCGCGAGCAATTCTTTTACCTAATACATAGGTATTTTTAGCCATGCGTTTCCTTGAAGCTTTCTTCCATGTCTACATTTCAAGTCAAAAGAGTTTTCGGTTTTATCCTGCTAAAGTGAAGCAGCGCCACATATCTTCTCCCATGACTCCATGTAAGATACTGTAATTAAAGAAAAAACAAGTTCTTGCTGGAGCCACCTCTGGAAGGTTGGCGGCCGTTAGCGAATTTGATGGACTTGATTGACCATTATTTGTCAGATTGCTACTGTTTCGAGTCCTTGCATTACGAGAAACTATGAAAGGCTGAATGTGGCTAACCTCGGATTATTTGTCAGCGTAGAAGGTGGAGAAGGTGTTGGAAAGTCCGTGTTTACGCGGAACCTGATCGCTAAGCTGGAAGCCGCAAACCTTCCTTGCATGATGACGCGTGAACCCGGGGGAACTCTGATAGGTCAGCAAATTCGGACCATATTTATGACGCCTCCCGACGGAGAAACGATTGAACCACTGACCGAGTTGTTTTTGGTTTCGGCGGCTCGCCATCAACACGTCTTAAAAATCCAAGATAATCTGACGCGTGGAACTCATGTCATATGTGATCGATTTACCGATTCGACTCGGGTTTATCAGGGCGCCATTGGTGGTCTGTCGGAAGATCTTATCGAAAGAGTCGTTGCGACTTCAACCGGAGGTATTGAGCCCGACGTCACATTTTTTCTTGATTGTCCCCCTGAGCTTGCCCTATCACGATTAGCGCAGAGAGATTCTCTTACTGAGGACGGTAACCGCTATGACTCAGGAGGGTTGCGTCTACATCAGACACTGCGAGGAGCTTTCAGTGAGTTGGGTCGGAAATTCCCTGATAGGATCAAATGTATCGATGCGTCTCAGTCTCCAGAGGCTGTGTTGGATCAGGCATGGTCGATTCTCGTAAAAAAACTAGGAGACGCCCTTGACAGTTGAAGACCAAGGCTTGGGACAGGTTGGTGTCGCTGGTTTTTCCGAAACACTTGATCGTTATGGCAAACTTTTGAGAGAAAGTAGTCTTCCGCAGGTGATTTTATTTGAGGGCCAGGCCAGTTCCGGTAAAAGGGCTCTCTTGAAAAAACTAGCCTATTTGAGTTTCTGCGAAAGTCACTCGCACTGTGGTACCTGTGCCAGTTGTCTAGACATTGCCGGAGGCACTCATACCGAGATGCTTTGGCTGGATCAGCCTAAGTATAAGGTTGACGATGCCTCAAGAATCCAGAAGCATCTTTCTGTGAAACCGCAGAAAAAACTTGGCTCTGAGGAAGTGGTTCCACGAATCATCTTTCTTGTGGATATCGATTTGGCTAATCCTCAGTTTCTCAATCAGCTATTGAAGACGTTTGAGGAGCCTTTTGAAAACTGCCATTTTATGGCAACCACGAGTAAATCTGGTCAGTTGCTGCCTACGATTCTGTCGCGAGCTGTTAGATGGAAGGTGAATGGGCCGAATCAAGAAGAGCTTCGGGCATTTCTTAAACCTTCAGCAACCGACGAAGGGGAAGATTGGAACTCACTTTTTGACAAAGCTTATCACAGAGCTTTAGGAGTTCCTGGACTTGTCGTGAGGTACTTAAAGGATGACGCTACAGAAAGCCTTTCGGAGGTAGAGTCGTTGCTTCGTGATTTGCTCATGACGAACAGCTTTCCCAAAGTTTTGGACTCTTGTGAAGCTCTCGTCAAAACCCACAAATTAAATGTTGATGACCTTTTGCGCGGTTTGACGCTATTATTAAACGAGGCCTGTCGCGAGATCTTAAATGTCCCCTCTCGCACGAGAGGAGAGACAGAAAAAGCTATGCCAATAGCAATTAGTCATCGGCGTCTTCAGCGATGGCGTAAACGTTTGGCAGAGATTAGGCAACGAGCTATGCGCGAAAAAATTCCGCTGAATTTGCAGATGATCGCGGAAAGCTTTGCACTTGATTAATTTTTTATAGAGGCAAATGACATATGTCAGGGAAGAATATTGTAGGAGTTCAGTTTCGTCGGGCTGGAAAAATATACGACTTCGATGGCCAAGAGCTTAGCTTAAAACTCGGTGATCGTGTTGTGGTAGAAACCGAACGCGGTTTGAGTTTGGCTGAAGTGAAGCGTTTAGCTTTTTCCTCTCCCCATATGAAACAGCGGCCAACTCTGAAACCCGTTGTGCGCTTGGCTACCAAAAAAGATATCGACAGCGAGGGACGGTTGACACCGGAGCACGCTGAGTCGTTTGCCAAGGAAAAGATCCGGGTACTGGAACTCGATATGAGAGTCATTGGAGTTGAAATCCAATTTGGCGGCAATAAAGTGATTATCTTCTTCTCTGCCCCTGGTCGTGTCGATTTTCGTGAGTTGGTAAAAGAACTGGCCAGTGGACTGAAGACTAGAGTCGAGTTAAAGCAGGTTGGAGCCAGAGATGAGGCTAAGTTATCAGGTGGTTTGGGCATTTGTGGCCGAGAATTCTGTTGCTCAAGCTTCTTGCGTGAATTTGTCCCTGTTTCTATCAAAATGGCAAAAAATCAAAACCTTGCTCTGAATCCGAGTAAGGTTTCTGGTGGCTGTGGTCGCCTTTTATGTTGCTTAACTTATGAAGATGATACCTACAGCCAATTGCGCAAAGAGCTGATTCCAAAAGGCTCCCGTGTTAGGACAGAAGATGATTACTTTGGCGATGTCATCCGCGGTGATGTACTAAACCAAACCATGTTGATTGAGCTTGATAGTGGCGATCAGCGTTGGATACCTATTTCCGAGTTGACCATTCAAACCCCGGGGTCGGGAGTCGAAGATGATTGGGGAGATGACTTAGATCTCGGCGAGTTGATGGCAGATCAGAAGACAGCAAAACCTCAATCACGAAAAGAGGAAGGTTCTGGTAGATCGCGTCCATCAGATAAGAAAGACAGAGACTCTTCGAGAGATGGGCGCCATAACAAATCCAGGAATCGCCGTCCAAAGCAAGACGGGCAAGCAGGAGAGCAAGGCGAAAAAGGTCGGAAACGTCAGTCTTCTAATCGTGGCGATAGAACCGATGGCCAGAACCAAAATAGAGGACCTAAAAAGCGGCAAGATAATCGTAAGCCGGGACCTAAAGATGAAAACCAACCAAAGAAAAAGCGATCGCGGCCGCCACGAAAACGTAAACCAAAGCCAGAAAACAAGGATTAGATGATGGCTAAAATGTACTTTCGCTATGGTACCGTCGGTAGTGCTAAGACCATGAATCTTTTGGCTGTGGCACATAACTATCGGCACCAAAATAAGAATGTCTTATTGGTAAAGCCAAAAATGGATACGAGATTTGGGACAGATGTCATAAAATCTCGTGCCGGCATGACAATGGATGCGGATATTCTTGTGGATGAAGACACCGTTCTGTGTGAAGAGGTCTTAGGGGGAGTGCATTGCATTTTAGTGGACGAGGCCCAGTTCTTACCTTCCACGTTTATCGATCAGCTGCGAGATATTTCCATCAATCGTGATATACCTGTCATTTGTTATGGGTTGCGAACGGATTTTAAAACTAAGCTTTTTTCTGGAAGCCAACGGCTTTGTGAGCTTGCCGATAGTATCGAAGAAGTCAAAACAACCTGTGCATTTTGTAATAGAAAGGCTATCTTTAATATCAAGTTTGTTGATGGGGTCGCGGTTAAAGAAGGGCCACAAATCGAACTAGGTGCAGAAGAAAAATACCTTCCAGCTTGTTCCACCTGTTATTATGAGCAAGTCGAGGCTCCCCAAAGTTACCTTTTCGCCAAGCGTTCAACGAGAGTTGAGACTCCTGATGCCTAACGTTAAAACGTGACTGCTATGGCTTCAGCTCGCTTTCGCACGGCACTTAGGTAAAGGTTGGCTGCAAGCCTGGCAAAGCTTAAAGCGAACATGGCAACTATGATTCCGCTAAGATTAATATCAGCAACAATAGCTAAGAGCATGACAACACAGACTAACCCAATTTCCACGGCAGAGGCGTGGGTGACTGGCTTAGTGTTTTGATAATGGATGCATAAAGACCTTTGCCAGCACAGCCATAGGCTAAGACTAGGGACACCAATGTTCAGAATCAATGGCCACTTTGCAAAATTCAGTAAATTATCTGGCAAACCCGCGACATGAGCAAACCAAAAGCCTGCTAGCGGTGTACAACTTAGGAGTATCATAATCACAGTGAGTATGATTGCCAAATAGGTTGCAAATACCTTAAGCGTTTGTTTTGAATCCATAGACTTACCGAGCATGGTAATGATGATTTCTTGAAACGACAAAGGGATAGCGCGAAAGAAAAAGACTATCCCATGGATGACAGGTAGAACCGCTAAAGATGCGATTGGGTCCTTACTATGAGATAGAGCAAAGCTGACAAAAGGCTGGATGGCCATTCCAATTAGGGTTGTCAAAACAAGAGGCCAGTAGAATCTGGCAAAAGACTTTACTGTAATGGTCTCGCTGTTGTCTTCGGGGTCTTTTGCCTTTAATGCTTGTTTTGTCGTCCTTGCGACTCTGACAGTAAACAAGGCCTCACAGATGACTCCCACGCTCAAACTTGCCGTGGCAATGGCAGCCCCATGAATTGGTTGAGTTTTGAACAAAACAAAAGCGGTGGCACTCATGGTTGTCAGACGAATAGCTGTTCCCACAGCAAGCCTTTTGGTTAGGCCACTGGCAATTAACACACCTTGATAGAACCTTCTGATTCCAATAAATCCTGGCCAAGGTAACATAAGTACGACGGCCCACCATAGCGGATCTAGAAGTTCGTTAGGCAAGCTAAGAAGACCCTGAGCCCAAAACCTAAAGAAGGGACCGATCGTCAAAATCCCCATAGCCACTGTGCATGCAATACTTAGAGCCAGTGAAATTTTTTGAACGGTTTGTAAACTGACCCTATCTTTAACCAGCTTTGCAGCGGCGGCCATGAGCATAATAACTGGTGATTCTAGGAGAAGGCCAAAGGCGAAAGCGACACCAAAAGCTGCTAAGTTGATTTTAGGTTGATCGAGGCGTGCTACAAGCGCTGTGAGGTATGGGCCTTCAACTGCCATCATGATCCAAGAAAGAGCTAAAGGGGACCATGAACTAAGGATATGCCTATGAGTCACTGGAGTGTTCGCTACAATACTCACAGTGGCGAGGCCTCGCCCAGGTGTTTTTCCTTCTGGAGCAATCGGTATCTCGCTGGGCTTTCATGAAGGTCCGATGAAAATTTGGCAGCAAGCTGACCGCAGGCAGCAGATACATCTAGACCTTTAGAATACCTTACTGGAGCTGGTACAGACCTATCGCTAAGATGCTTTTGAAAGCTGCGTATCTCTTCATCGCTTGGTCTATCGAAGTCCATACCTGGATGAGAGTTAAATGGAATGAGGTTCACCTTCACTTTGAGACCTTGGATAAATCGAATCAGATCTTTGGCTTCACGCAGCGAGCAGTTGACTCCTCCAATCAGAATATATTCAATGGTAATCTTGCGATTGGTGACTTTTTGATAAGATAACAAGCTTTGTTTAAGCTTAGCTAAAGGGTATTTCCTATTTATGGGCATCAATCGTGTTCGTAAATCGTCGCGTGCTGCATGTAAAGACAGGGCGAGTGACGCTTTTGAGTCTCTTGATAAGTCATCAATTTTCGGAGCGATTCCCGACGTCGAAACTGTTACGTGCCGAGCCGCAAGATTGAAATGATCTTCATCGATCATAGTATTCGCTGCGCCGATGGCATTATCGTAGTTGTCAAGAGGCTCTCCCATCCCCATAAACACAACGTGAGAGATGCGCTTACCTTCACCAGCCAATTGCAAATTCGCTAAGTAAAGCTGGGCTAATATATCTGCCTTTGATAAATGACTGACAAACCCAAGCTTTCCTGTCTGGCAAAAGTCACAGGCCAACTTACATCCTACTTGGCTAGATACACAAAGGCTGATGCGATTCTCATACCGTAAGATGACAGTTTCTATGGATCGGCCTTCTGAGTTTTTGAGGAGGAGTTTCGTGGAGCCATCGTCAGAATCCAATTTGCTGACAATTTCAGGTAAATGCCAGTCCAAACTGGTAAACAGCTTCGACCTAAGTTCTTTAGATAAATTCAGCATATCCTCGGGAGACCGAACATTCTTGCGAAAAATCCAATCAGATATTTGCTCTGCACGAAACTTTGGTAGGCCAATGTTTTTACAGAATTCTTTGTAATTTTCGCGACTTAGTTCTAAAAAATGAGGTTTTTGCATCACCAACCTATATTGACGTGGTCGAGATGCTAGTTATAACCGTTCGATGAGGAAAGTCCAAGCTAAATAGCGGTACTTCATGCGTTTTTCGAAGAATATTAGATTTTGCCTAAATCTGGAGTATTTTCCGAGATTTCCTTGAGGATTTTGGCCCCGTTTTGGTTCATTAAACCCGCGTAGAGATCATCAACAATTTGCGTTCCTCCGAGGGATAAGATGTCCTGATCGTATTGCTGGTAGGCGCGGGCAGCTTTTCCTTGGTAATTTAAAATCAACGCTCTGGCCTTTGTCTGGGTTGGGCTAGTGGTCACGTGAATACCGCAAGGCATGGTGCAATCTCCGCCTAACTTCTGTAAAAGCATGCGTTCGGTCTGAGCTGCCATATAGCTGCGATCATCTGATAAGGTTTTGATGGCCGGAATAAGGGGGTGATCTTTGCGGCATTCAATGGCAAGAGCTCCTTGAGCTGCACATGGCACAAACCATTCTAGATCGATAAAACGATGTTCCACATCAATTTGCAGTCGTTCTAGGGATGCGGCTGCCAGGATGAGTGCATCCCAGTTCCCCTCTTGGAGTTTTCTGATGCGTGTGTCGACGTTGCCACGGACAGGATGTAACTTGAATTTGTTACCCACGGACTTAAATAGTGATTGTCTGCGTAAGCTAGAAGTCCCAATCGTTAAGTGTCTCATCTTTGAAAAATGATCCAGGCTTAAAAACTTAGGGGTTTTTTCCGGGTTTTTCAGGACTCCCTCGCGAAAAATAATGGCATCATGAGGATTGTGGCGTTTTAGAATCGCGGGTATCGTAAAGCCCTCTGGAGTCGTCGCAGGAAGGTCTTTTAAACTGTGGACAGCGATATCAGCGGTTCCTACAGCCAGACTTTGTTCGAGCTCTCTGACGAAGACCCCTTTGCCGCCGAATTCGTGCAAGAATCTATCTTGGACACGATCTCCCTGGGTACTGACCACCGAAATATCAGAATCAATTCCAATTAATTTGAGTTTGTCTGCTACATAATTGGCTTGCCAAAGGGCTAATTTGCTGCCACGGCTGGCGATGGTAATCTTTTTCATGGTTTTCTCTTTTGCTGCGGAAATAGAATCGTCAGTGCCGAAGCAAGATCTTCGGCATAGATGGATTCCGGTGGTTTTCGAATATGACGACCAGCATCGCCGTTAATTTTATTGCTGATAGAGTTCAGCATACTAGAGATGGCTTTGATCTGGTCTTCCGACAGATCTGAAAGCGGTCCTTTTTTTAACGACTTTTGCATCTCTTGATTGAAAAGGGTATCTAAATAGCCGCGAAACCCAGCTAGTGCTGGCTTGAGATTTTGGCTATTCATCCAGATAAAGAAGTTTTCGGCGTTCTGCTTAACGAGGCCTTTGCCGACATCTGCAGCTTTGCGTCTTTCCTCAAAGTTTTCGCCAACAACTTGCTTCAAATCGTCGATGTCGAATAGATAGACGTCATCAAGGTCAGAGCAATCGGGATCGATATCTCGAGGAAGGGCGATATCGACAATAAATGTGGGTTGATTGTCCCTTTTTTGCTGTGATCGAACGAGGTTTTCTTTGCTCAAAATATAATCATGAGCCGAGGTAGAACTTATAACGACATCACAGACAGGCAGAAGGTCATATAAATTTTCCCAAGAATAGGCCTTTCCTTCGCCAAGACTTTCCACAAGCTTTTCAGCGTTCTTAAGGGTTCGGTTGACGACGTGCAACTCTTTGGGATTATATTTGATCGCATACTTTGCCGCCACCTCCGCCATCTCACCGGCGCCAATAATTAAGACACGGTAGTCTTTGATATGACCGTAGACGCGGTTGGCTAGATCTATGGCTGCATGGCTAATGGATACTGGTCTTTTGGATATATCAGTTTGGGTACGAACTTTTTTTGAAGACGAGAATGCTTCCTGAGCCATCCGCTTTAGAATGGGACCCATAAGACCTTTGTCAGAAAAGTGAGCGAAAGAATCCTTAAATTGGCCGGTAATTTGTGTTTCGCCGAGTACAAGGGAGTCCAACCCTGCTGCCACAGAGAAAGCATGCTCTGCAGCTGATGTATTGGTATAGGAGTAACTATGTTGATCGGCCTCAAGGCTTAAGGTTTCAGGAAACTCTTTGCCGCTCAAAGTCTGTAGGTCTGCGAAAATTTCTGAAAGGTGACTTTTTGTGACTTCTTCTCGATTAACGACACCATATAGCTCAAGCCTATTGCAGGTTGATAGTACCATGACTTCCTTGATGTGATGCTTTTCAATCAGTTTTGGAATGGCGGTGTCGAGTTCCTCAGGGCTTAAATAGAGGGACTCTCTCACATCCAGGGCTGCGGATTCGTGATTGCTGCCGACACAAAACAAGACTGGAAGGTGTTCTGACAAAGTATTTCCTATAAATCAAGTAGTCCGAAGAAACCGAGTGCCATAATGCCAAATCCAATAAAGGACATATAAGATATCTTGCGCGTTTGAATTTTAAACACGTTTCTTCCGATGATAATGATGAGAAACGAGAGCCAGACCATGAGTGCCCAGATGACCTTAGAAACCATCTCTATCTCTTTTTGGCTATAGAATTGGGTATAAATTGCGCCAAGAATAAGGCCAAGCGTGAGGAAGGAAAAACCAAGCCAAATACAGAGGTATAAGGTTTTTTCTAATGATATGACGCTGAGCCCCGAGCCTAGAACGCGGTTTAGTTGCTTCTTCTTCATAGCTCTTTGTAAAATGATATAGAGTAGCGCAACTGCCACCGCAAGTATCCCAAAGGCCTCGCCGATGACACTGGTATAAATATGCCATAGAATGAGCGTCTCTGGTCGCTCTTGGACGATGTTAGGTTCGTGGGGAGCCACGGTAAAAAGGTGAATCAAAGTAGTAAGAGTGATAAAGGGCGCGACAAATACTCCCGCTACCTTGAATCCTGAAAAAAGCTGGAGTCCAATTGTCATCCAAGCAAGTAAGCTAACCAGAAGAAAACCACTCGTGATACTGTAGATCCCTTGGACCTTGGCCGTGACTGCGATATAAGTCATTAATAATGTGGCCAGAAAGAATAGAATTTGTCCTGTTTTGGTAAGGATAGACCGACTGTTATCTCGATCGAAGCCCAACAAAAAGAATACAGACGAGGTGGCGTAACCAACAAGTGCTGTGATGGTTATGGTGTGATGTATATTCATCGAATCCCCCTGACTGGTATCAAGAATCGACACTTGTCCGACGATATCGATTTCATGTCTAAAATGATACAAGAAATGCACAGCATAATTATAGCAAGAGCCCGACAGTAAAAAACTGCCGGGCTTCCTCGAGAAATATGTCGATTACATGGGTTTTGCTGAGAAAGACTCAAGGTTCTCTTTGAAACAGGCCAGGAATTTTGAACCACCTTCGCCATCGATCACGCGATGATCAAACGTAAGGCTGGCAAGCATTTGCGGTCTGATTGCGATCATGTCTTGATAGACTACCGGTCGCTTGACGATAGTTCCGATTCCGAGGATAGCCACCTGAGGTTGGTTGATAATTGGGTTTGACGTAAGGGAACCATATCCTCCTGGATTCGTTACGGAAAAAGTGCCTCCTTGGACATCGTCTGGTTTTAACTTTTTATTCCGAGCGCGGACTACAAGGTCGTTGAGACGCCTAGCAATACCCGATAGGCTTAGATCACCAGCTTTCTTGATTACAGGAACAATAAGTCCATTTTCAAGAGCCACTGCGCATCCCAAGTTAATATCTTTTTTAAACAGTATATCGTTCCCGTCTAGAGAAGTATTTACAATGGGAAATTTTTTGATGGCCTCTACTGCGGCGTAGAGTAGGTATGGGGTATAAGTGAGTTTGAAACCTTCAGCCTTAAAGAACTCATCTTTGAACGACTCGCGGGATTTAACAATCTCGTGCATATCGATTTCAAATACGGTGGTCACATGTGGCGAAATTCTAACTGAATCAACCATGTGCTTTGCGATAAGCTGTCTCATGCGCGACATAGGTTCGCGTTCGACAGCTACTCCCTCGAGCAACTCATTGCCGTCTTCATCGAAGGTTGTCGTCAGCCTATCGTTTGTTTCAGCAGGTATTTGAGGTGCAGGACTATCTACCTTAGCTAGTTGCTCTGTGGGGCGAGTCGTCACGGTTGGGTTATGATTCAATATGTCTTTTTTTGTAATCCTGCCATGGAGTCCTGTGCCTGAGACTGTTGCGAGATCAATTCCCTTTTCCGCCGCTATTTTTCTAACCAACGGTGAGCTCTTAACCTGAGCATTGGCACTGCTAGGGGTTTGAGGTTTTGTCGATTTGGCCACACTAGCCTGGGTCGAAGTCGCGGGCGGTATGCCTTTGGCTGTTTTTGGTGATGGTGCTGGAGCAGCGCTCGCATCTAAGTCGCTTGTTGAATCTCCAATAATGGCAAGTAACTGATCTACTGTAACCGTATCACCTTCAGCAGCGGAGACCTTAAGAAGGATTCCGGAGGCTGGAGCTGGTATCTCTGTATCAACTTTATCCGTAGACACTTCTAACAAAGGGGAGTCTTTTGTGACTTTATCTCCCTCTTTCACTAACCAGCTGGAAATGGTTGCTTCATTTACCCCCTCGCCCATGAGAGGGAGTAAAACCTCAGTTTTAGCCATTTTTGTTCTCCAATATGATTTCTGCCCGTTATGTTTTACAAAACCCTCGGTTTCATACCGAAGGCTTTGTTACATATGTATAGCTCCACCTAAAGCGTCGTGTGCAGCCTCCTGAATCGTTTCACTGATGGTTGGATGGGGATGAACCGTCATAGCGATCTCATCCACAGTTGTTTCGAGAATTTTACCAAGAGCAAATTCAGCAATCATTTCTGTTGCTGTTGCTCCGATGATATGAACTCCGAGGATCTCATTGTGTTTTGGTTCGAAAATGATCTTTACAAAACCCATGGCCGCATCTTCGATTTTGGCTTTGGCCATCGGTGCGAAAGGGAATTTACCGACTTTATAGTCAACACCCTTTTCTTTGCAGGTTTCTTCAGTCATCCCAATACTAGCAACTTCTGGATAGGTGTAGATCGCATTGGGATTGGCGTCGTAGTTAATGGTCTGAGGCTTGTGGCCGGCGATGACTTCCACGGCATGATGGGCTTCAGCTGAGGCCGTATGAGCTAGTGCTGGAGTAGCGATAATATCTCCGATAGCATATATTCCTGCAGCTTTTGTTTTGTAATGCTCATCTACAGGTATAAATCCACCTTTATCGACACTCACTCCGATTTTTTCTAGGCCAAGATCATCAGTGACGGGAGCTCTACCAATAGATAGTAGAACTTTATCGAAGTTTTGATCATCGATACCTTCGCAAGAAACGATGACTTTCTTGCCGTCATCTTTTAGGCCCTTAAGCTTGGTGCCAGTACTGATTGTGATCTTTTGCTTTTTGAGGTTACGAACCATCTCTTTAACCACCTCACCATCTTCACTAGGAAGTATCTGAGGCGCGAGCTCGATAATGGTGACTTTACTACCCATGCGAGCAAACATTGAGGCAAATTCAGTTCCCACGACACCACCGCCGATGACGGCTAAAGTTTTAGGAACCTCTTCGATACTGAGGATATGATCTGAGGTCTGAATATTTTTGCCGTTTGATTTTGCAAATGGCAGTTCTCGGACTCGACTTCCCGTGGCTATCAGAACATTTTTAGTGTTTATGGTTTCTTTTTTACCAGCTTTTGATTCGATAGAAATCGTGTTTTTTGAAACGAAACGACCGTGTCCCTCGTAGGTGTCGATTTTGTTTTTCTTCATTAAAAATCGAAGACCCTTGCGTTGCTGATCGACGATTTTGTCTTTTCTTGCTTGGATTTTGTCCCAGTTGTAGGAAATATCACCAGTGGTGAATCCCATTTCTTCGGCGTTTTGAAGTTTGTACCAGGTCTTGGCCGAGGCAAGAAGCGCTTTTGTGGGGATACAACCTACGTTTAAACAAGTGCCACCGAGATGTTCTCTTTTTTCGATCAAGGCGACTTTTAAACCTAATTGAGCGGCTCTAATTGCGCCGACTTCTCCACCTGGTCCTGCTCCAATGACAACTAAATCGTAGTCTTTTGCCATGCTATTTCTCCAAAGTATTTCTTAGCTTGCGGCCGAATTGGTCAATTAAGGTAAGAAGATATACCAATAATTGAAGATATTTAAAGTAATTATTTGGTATAATTAAAGTGGCGGAAGCGCCTTTACCGATAAGTACCTGTAACCATGCGGAGGATTGTCATGGGAAAGTTACTGAAGTTTCCTGAAAGAAAATCACAAGATATCCTAACAGCTGAAAAGCTTGTTGGTATCGCTGAAGAAATCGATGCCGTCATTTTACAGCATCTTCAAGACGATATGATCGATCCAAGGGATCTAGTTGGCCTGCTGGCCCATAGAATGGGCACATTAATGAATCATCTTGAAGAGAAGACGGAGCTTTGGGGCGTTTGCGAAAAAGTTATGAAAAAGCAGGCTCAGATTGATTAATCAGTAGGTTCTGCTTTGGTCAAATATGGGTCTAAAACTGCTTTTCTCAAGTCTTCGATTCCCAGATTTTGTTGCGACGAGGTCGCTATTACGTTTTTGTAGTCTATTCCGTTTTCCTCTAGGACAGCCTCTAACTTTTTTCGAGCTTTTGCCAATTGATTCCGCGAGATCTTATCGACTTTGGTCAGGACAAGGGTCACTGGAAGCTGGCGTCCTAACATAAACAATAGCCGCAGGTCCATCTCTTGAAAATCTCTTCGACAGTCCTGCAAGCAAATAAACTCAACGATATTGCTTCGTCTGACGTAAACATCAGCCATGGGTTGCCAGTGCTTAGCAGCGTCCCTGCGGGCGACGTTGTAGCCATAGCCCGGTAAGTCGGCTAGGATAACTTTTTCATTTACCCCAAAAAAATTAATCATTTGCGTTTGGCCCGGTGTGCGTCCGTGCCTTGCGAGGTTTCTTCGACCTAATAAGGCATTGAGAAGAGACGACTTTCCAGTATTTGATCTGCCAATGAATGCGATTTCCGGCAGTTCATACTCGGGAAGCTGTTCAGGTTTCGCTGCGCTAGTGATATATCTAGATTCCATATTGAATCCTTACGAAGGTTCTAAGAATGCCAAAAGTACTCTTACTTGAAGATGAGCTGATTAACAAGATTGCAGCTGGTGAAGTTGTTGAACGGCCAGTCAGTATTGTTAAAGAACTGGTAGAAAACGCCATGGATGCGGGTGCCAGATTTATTGAAATTGACTTGGAAGATGGTGGTAAGCAAAGCATATCTGTCCGGGATGACGGCTTAGGAATGTCTGAAGAAGACGCCGTTATGGCAGTTAAAAGGCACTGCACATCAAAAATAGCTAATTGGGATGACCTGTTTCAAATCGAGACCATGGGATTTCGCGGGGAGGCCCTGGCGGCCATTAGTGCTGTTAGCGAATTTGTTTTGACCACTCAGCGAAAAGGTGACCCGCACGGGACGCGGATTACGATGAATCAAGGAACCGTTTCAGTTGACTCTTGTCACGGACCGATTGGAACCACTGTGACAGCGTCTCGGTTGTTTTCCACTATACCTGCGCGTAAAGCGTTTCTTAAGACAGCTTCAGCCGAGTTTGCTCAGTGTTTGGAGTTTGTTCAGGCAAATGCCCTGAGCAAACCTCATATCGGATTCCGCCTACGTCACAATCAAAAGCTGCAGTTTGAGATTGAAGCTAGCTCTTCAGAGCCCTCTTCCGAATGGGGTGAAGAGGTGATGAGGCAGAGGGCTTCGTTAATTCTAAAAGAAAAAACGCCCGACTTTCTATACCTCACTGAGAAGAATACCTACGGACAGATAGAAGGGCTGATATCGCCCCCTGGCTTTGAAAAAGGCTCTGGTAAGCATATGTTTTGTTTTGTCAACGGTAGGTTGGTCAAAGACAAAGCGCTGCGGTTCGCTATCTTGCGCGGTTATCATAGCCACCTTCTGAAAGGGAAGTTTCCAGTCTGCATTATCAACCTTTTGGTGGATCCTAGTCTGGTGGATGTCAATGTTCATCCGGCAAAAGCGGAGGTTAGGTTTCAATATCAGCAAGAAACTCAATCACTCATTGCTACGTCTTTGAAGGAAAGGTTGAGAAAAGGAGAATGGGCAGTATCCGCAAGTAGTTTTGAGAGTAGTTCATTCCCCTCATCAGCCGTTGAAGAGACAACCAAATCTGATGCTCCTCTTCCTCAGCTTCCGAAGGTTCATCAAAGAAACGATCTTTCTGTGTTTACAGAGAGCAAAGAGCAAGAACCTTCGTCAGAACGATATTACAGGCCAAGCTCAATGAAGAGTCGTATCTCATCCTTTGACACTGAAGGATCTACCGATGTGAAGCCAAATACTCTCGCTGCACCGTCTCATAGCGAAGAACCGCCGACTGTTCCTCAAAACACCTTCAGGCAAGGCGCGAAATCTCTATTTGAACGTCCTGTAGAATTTGATTTCCAGCCAGATTCAGATGAGGAGGCTCCAACTCGCAGCGAAACGCTATCGCAACTGATTTGGAGTGAGATGGATTATATTGGATGTTTTGCAAAGTGTTACCTAATGTTCTCTTACAGGGACAATTTTATTGCCGTCGATCAGCATGCGTTTCACGAGCGAGTTCTTTATGAAAGACTTCTGAAGAATCGGAGTTTATTGCAGGAAAAACAACGCCTTCTAATGCCAGAGGTCATTTCCTGCAGCGCCTCCGAGTTGGCCGCTATTTTGGAGAACCGAGAGCTTCTTTTTGGTTTGGGTTTTGAGATCGAATCCGTTTCTGATTGCGAGGTGCAAATCGTAGCGGTGCCAAGTCTGATGCAAAATGCTGATCTGGAGTCTTTGGTCTCTACCTTGGCATTAACTTTGGATGGTCAAGAAATGACCGAAACTTTGAATCATAACTTAATATCGACTATGGCTTGCCATAGTGCAGTTAGAGCAGGAGAGCAGCTAACATCAGAGGATCTTGAGATTTTGCTTCATGAGGCCGAGACAGTTGATTTTTATCAGAATTGCCCCCACGGTCGTCGTGTTCTGAGAATTTTTTCCAAGCGCGAAGTAGAGCGTTGGTTCGATCGATGAAGGATTTTGATTACTTGGTCGTGGCTGGCCCAACTGCCAGCGGTAAGTCCTCTCTTGCTCTAAAGTTAGCCAAAGAACTATCGGGACATATTATCAATTGTGATTCGGTTCAAGTATATCGTGATTTTGATATCGGTTCGGCTAAACCGACATTAGAAGAACGATCTGCTGTATCTCATCATTTATTCGATATCGTCGACGGTGGTGAAGAATTCGATGCTGCTAGGTACAAAAAACTCTGCGAGGAAACCATCCAATTGGTGAAAGACCGTGGAAATTTGCCCATTGTTGTGGGAGGCACCGGTCTTTATCTGCGGGCACTTCTGGGACAAGACTTTCATGATTTGCCAAAAGATCAGGCTCTTCGTGATAAGTTAAAAAACTACTCAACTGAGGAACTACTTCGGATCGTCAAAGAAAAGAACCCCGAACGACTATCTCAGATTCACGTAAACGATCGCTTCCGTTTGGAAAGAGCAGCTGAGCTGTCTCTTTTGTTGAAAGAACCTCTTGCTGACATTCACCAAACCAATGTCTCTACAGCTAGATCAAATCCTTTTGTCATTTATCTGAAAGTTCCGAGACCACAGTTGCATAAGCGGATTGCACTACGAGTCGACGCTATGATCGAAGATGGTCTTATAGAGGAAACTCGGCGTTTGTATCATCAATATGGAAAGTGCAAGCCCTTACAGAGTATCGGGTATAAGCAAGTCGTCGACTATTTGGAAGGGAATCTTACACTTGAAGATCTGCCCGAAAAAATTGTAGTGGCAACAAGGCAGTATGCCAAGCGTCAGGAAACCTGGTTTAAGAAGACTCCCATTGACTTTTCTTTTTCAAACCCCAGTGACTATGATCCGCTTAAGAGTCAATTAGTGCCTGATCCTTTGGCTTAGCTTTTAAGGTATTGGGGGATTCCCGCTGTCATTAGAATGATCTGGGGGCAGAGGGCGGCCAATTGCTGATTAAGTAATCCGTTTTCAGAGCGCAATAGTCTTGCCATAGGGTCTTCTGGTGGCATGCTTTGGCTAAAGTCTGATGAGACAACAACTGTTGCTTTTTTTCGTTTTTTTATTTGCTGAAGGATATGATGGCATTCAAGCCTTATCGATTCTTCCATCTGCGAAGATGAGTACTTTCCGATGCGACTAACGATGACGTTGGCAAGCCATTGGCTTAGGGAGTCGATGATAATGATGTGATCGGAATCTATGCGGGACGACAATTCCGTTTCAAGGTCAAGAGGGGTGTCGATGGAAAGCCAATGGCTAGGCCTTTTTTCTTTCAGGTCATCGACTCTTCTTGTTAACGGCTCCGCATTCTGGTGGCTAGTACCTAAAATGGTCACAGCGTAATCGTGCTCCAAAAAAGTGCTGAGAAAATCAGACTTGCCTGCGTAAGCTCCCCCCAAAATCAGGCAGTGTGACATGTTGTTGCTAAATTTTATGGGAGACGAAGTCATTGTTCCGCAACCTTGTGTTGTTCTATCACTAGAGTATTGGTATCTATGGCATGAAGCCATTTCTAGCTAGCGTATTACTATGATGCGTCATAAAGCTTTACAAGGCAACCACAGTCTCCTTGACGAGGGGTGGCTTTCATATCAATAACTTGACCACACTAGGATGAGCAATGGGATTTATCGAGACCATGAAAGAGCGCGGTATGTTGGCGCAAGTAACCCACGAACCCGAACTTGTTGATCATTTGAATACTGGGACAAGAACGGCTTATGCTGGATTTGACCCAACGGCAGATAGCCTTCATGTCGGGCATTTGCTCCCTGTTTTGGGACTTAGGCGGTGGCAACAAGCCGGCCATAGAGCGATTGCCTTGTGCGGCGGTGGTACCGCAATGGTGGGTGATCCAACTGGAAAAACCGAAATGCGTCAGATGCTGACGGAAGAGCTGATTGATAGCAATATTGAAAAATTCAAGAAACAGCTATCGCGGTTCTTAGATTTTTCTTCAGAGGATAAAGGTCTGCTGTTAAATAATGCTGAATGGCTGAAACCCCTAGGTTATCTGCCTTTTCTTAGGGAAATCGGACCTCATTTTTCTGTCAATCGGATGCTAACAGCAGATTGCTTCAAGACGCGTTTGGAAAAAGGGCTATCCTTTCTTGAGTTTAACTACATGTTGTTTCAGAGTTACGATTTTTACGAACTGTATCGCAAATACGATTGTACTGTGCAGATCGGGGGCGATGATCAGTGGAGCAATATGCTTGGTGGCATGGAGTTAGTTAGACGCAAGGAGCGGGGTCAGGCGTTTTGTGCAACCATGCCGTTGCTTGTCACCAGCTCGGGTAAAAAAATGGGAAAAACGGAAAGTGGCGCGGTATGGATTGACCCAGACAAGACCTCTCCCTACGATTTGTTCCAGTACTTCAGGAACATGGAAGACGATATTATTGCCACATGCCTCTACTATTTTTCCGATCTACCTGTACAAGATATTCGCGATCTAACCACTGATGTGGGATCAAAAATCAACGACGCAAAAGTTGTTCTGGCCTTCGAAGCGACAAAACTGATTCATGGAGAAGAAGAAGCGTCCAAGGCCAAGTCAATGGCATCTCAATTATTCTCAGGTAAGTCCGCGGGAGCTGATGCCCCCGAATGCTTGATCAGTTCTGCGGAAGTTGGAGATGAAATAAGTATCCTCGATCTGATGGTTCTGGCAAAAATCTTCCCCACTAAAAGTGAGGCCAGACGGATGATCCAGCAGGGTGGATTGACCGTCGATGATAAAAAAATCAATGATATAAAAGATATAGCTGATATCGCGCGATTCTCATCGGAGGATGGCGTTTTGGTGAAGCGCGGCAAGAAAAGCTATTTTCGGGTCAAGATCTCATAGACTCATGACAAGGGTCACTTCTGCCGATCGAGGATATATCGTACTCGGGAGGCGAGGTGACTTTTATGATAAGGCTATTATTACTTTCCGTCATGTTTCTCATGGGCAGCACGGCTTTTGGCCAAATGCTAAAAACCAAGAAAAAAGCCAAGATCCATGCAGAACCAAAGAAGAAGTCCACGGTTATTGCTGAAGCTGAGAAGGATGCGGTTTTCGAATCCAAAGGCCGCAAAGGTATGTTTTGGAAAATCGAATACGAAAGTAACACCGGGTATGTTTCCGTGCTCAGGGTCAAGCGTGTGGCTGGTACTAAGAAAGGCTTGTCCTCGGTGCTTGAGTCGGTTTCCAAAGCGGGGCGTGGTGGCGATACAGCTCGTGTGCGATCACGTTCGGTAGTCATGGGTGTGCGAGGCTTGGATGAATCGTCCGACCTCGCTCAAGTGGGAAACATGAAGCCCGATTTGCGTGCCGTCTATCGCATGGAAGACCGGCATTACGTTAAGGCAAACACCTTCGATCTGTTTGAAAAAAGCATCTCTCGTGAAATTGAAAAAAAGCTTGAATAGGTTCCAGTCGGTCTAACCGACTGCTAACCAGTTGCCCCTCTACATAGTTTCCATCAATGTCATTTCCATGACTGTATTTCCTGGCCTAGGTCCCCAAGGTAAAATGGGGAGGTAATGAATACCTCTCTTGGAGACGAGTATGTCGCGCTCCCTTTTGGCCTTTGCGGCTAGTTTTACTCTTTTGGTCACTTCGTGTGTCAGCAAAGATTCTGAGCGAACGGATCGAAAGTACTCGGAAGTGGAAGAAAAGCAAATCATTAAAGTGAAAAAAGAGGTGGAAATCGGCCGTAACATGGCAGGTCGTCTTCTTCGCTATTGGGGAACCGTCGACGCGCCTAAGGTCACTCGGTATATCAACCAGCTGGGTGCTTACGTGGCCCAAAACAGCGAGTACCGCGATCGAAAGTTCATGTTCGAGATTTTAGACACTCCGGTTATCAATGCGTTTGCCGCTCCAGGTGGGTATATCCTGATAACGAGAGGAACCCTCGAAAACGCAGCGAATGAGGCAGAGTTGGCTGCAGTTATAGCCCACGAGATCGCTCACATCGGCAAAGAGCACATGCTAAGCACCCTGGTAAAAATCGATCAGGACGAGCGGAATAAGGAAAATACCAAGTCGAAGTTGCCTAAATCAGTCGAAGTTAGAAAACGGCCAGATCCCAAGGTATCGGCTATTGGCTCCCAGCTCGCTAAGTATATTTCCGGTTCTGTCGCTGGACTAAACGTTCTTAAAGCTGCCACTGCTGGTATGGGTATTATTTTGGAAAAAGGCCTTGATGCCCAGCTTGAGTTTGATGCCGATCGGGTGGGCAATGAGATCCTCGTGAATGCTGGCTACTACCCGTACGCCCTCGTAGATTTTTTATGCCGGATCGAGATAAAGCGTGGTGGCAAAAAAGAGGATTGTTTTACCGGTAAGACCATGGATGCAAAGCAAAAGAAATCGATTTTAGATAAGACCCATCCCAGCGTTCCCATGAGAATTGCTGCTGCGATGAAAGATCTCGAAGCTTTAGGTGCGAAAGATATCACTGGGGCCCAAGGGAAAAAGAGGTTCAAGAAAAAAACTAAAGACATGTTTATGAAGACGCTTTCTCGAAAGGATTAATTTGTGAAAATCCTCAAGTTATTGGTATTTTTGATTGTGCAAGGTTACCCCGTTTCCTTGTTTGGGGATATCTTCCACTACAAAAATCTCCTTGTGGGTGAGAGAGCTATGGGCCTAGGGGGAGCCTTTACTGCGGTATCTGATGATGCGTCTGGTATATTCTACAACCCGGCTGGTCTTGCTTTTGCGGTGTCCAATGATGTCTCTGGCTCGGCAAATGCCTATTACAAAAGGACCGCTCGCTATCTCAAAACCATTGGTGAGGAAGACTTCGTTGAGTACAGTGATGGTGCGGCCTCGCCTTTTTTCGGAGCACTCCAAAAGCTAGACAATATCCTACCTGGATTAGCAGCCGGTTTTGGGATTTATACTTCCGATTCCGAATTAAAAAACCAGAATGATATTTTTAAAGCGGAAAATCTTGGCCTGCGGCGCTTTCATCGAACGGCTAATGTGAGAGCATCCACCACAGGTTTTGCGGGAGGGGTTGCGTACCGGGTTTTGCCATCCTTATCGATCGGACTGTCATTGCATGGGATTAGCATCGATGAGTTGACTCAGGAGTACCAACATGTAACTTATACAGATGGGCGTTATTTGACTCAAAATATTCGTTCACATTTACAGGTAAAGGCACTTGAGACGGGAATCGGTATGCAATGGGCTGTAAGTGAATTCTCGCTAGGGCTGAACGTAAGGCTGCGGGGAGTCATGGATGAAAAATTCGACGATGGTTTTGACTTAACCTTAAACTTTGACGACCGCTTCCAAAGAACGAACGAGCTTTTGCCAACTCCATTGCAAATATTTCGCAACGTCCAAAAGGAGGAACCACTAAGTATATTGCCTCACGAAGTTCGATTCGGGGTGGCTTGGTTTGCTTCTGCCAGTCTTTTGCTCTCCGCTGACGCTTCTCATCACACGGAAGCGAAAGAGGGCGATAGCCGATTTGACCGTGAAGCGGTTACGAACTTTGCAACTGGCGCTGAATATTATATAACTCCTTCAGTCCCTGTTCGGGTTGGGCTTTTTACCAATAACGATGCAAGGCCTGAAGTTGTAGCTGGTAAGACAGGTCAAAGGGACCATATCGATTATTACGGCATGTCTCTTTTCTTCGTCTGGGTTCAACCAAACAGTCAAATTTCGGTGGGCACTGTGTACCAAGTTGGTACAGGTAAGGCTCAAAAAACAACAGGAAGTGCTATTCAAGATGTCGAGGCCGATTCCATCACCGGAGCGTTCTCGGCAACACATAGTTTTTAAAGGATTAGACATGAGTATCGAACATATTCCTTTTACGCCACAAGGTTATGAGACCTTAAAGCAAGAATTAGAGAATCTAAAAGTGGTTGAAAGACCAAAGGTCATACAGGAAATCGCTGAAGCACGAGCACATGGCGATCTGAAAGAAAATGCCGAGTATCATGCGGCAAGGGAAAAACAGAGTTTCATCGAAGGTCGCATCACAATCTTGGACGATCATATCGCTCGCGCAAATGTCATTAGTTTTGAAGAAGACAACCCTGAAATCATCAAGTTTGGGGCTTTCGTTACTTTGGAAGATGAGGAAGGTGAAGAAAAAACCTATCGCATCGTTGGTGACCTAGAGGCCGATATCAGCCAAAATAAAATTTCCCTCGGCTCTCCCATTGCCAAAGCTCTTCTAGGAAAGCGTATTGATGATGTGGTTGAAGTAAAGGTGCCTAAGGGTGTTATGGAATACACCATTTTAGAAATAAAATATAAGTAAGAAAACTAACTGGGCTTCAATGTATTCGAAGCCCTTTCTTGTAAACCCACCTGGGCTTTTTCTGACCAAAATCTGCCATCCAATGACTTAGTTTTCCCGCATCATGCACTAGAAAATCAGCTTGGTATCCCCTTGCCAGTGCCCCAATATGGTTGTTGAGACCTAGAGATTTTGCAGGTACGAGAGTCACCGCTGATATTGCTGACGCTGTATTCAGACCACAATAAAGTCCCCCCAAAGATGCCACAAGCGGAAGGTTTGGGATTCGACAGGACCCCGGATTAAAATCTGTTGCTAGGGCGATAGGGCAATCATGGGATTGAAATAGCTGGGCCTTAGCAAAGGCGATTTTGGAATATAGAGACGTTCCTGGAAGAAGGGTTGCAATGGTCCCCGCTTCACTCATTTTTTGCGCGCCAACAGTTGAGCACTCTTCCAAATGATCGGCACTATTGGCTTTCATATCGGCTGCGAATGCAGCAGCTCCGGAATCAGCAAACTCATCTGCGTGAATCCTTATTCCTAAATTGTGATCTCTTGCGGACTCGAAATATGATCGGCATTCGTCTGTGGAGAAGTATCCGTTTTCGACAAAAGCATCGCAGTAGTCTGCTAGTTTTTGCTTGGCGATTTCTGGGATAAGGTTGGTCATATCTGAAATAAACTGAGGCTTATCGATCCCATCATGCTTAGGGAATGCGTGAAGTCCTAAGTAGGTTAGCTTCAAATCTAGCTTATTTTCCCGCTCTATCTGTCTAAGGATCTGTAGTTGCCTTAGCTCTTCATCTGGAGATTGACCGTATCCTGTCTTGCATTCGATAGTTGTGGTACCCCAAGTAGATAGCTGCGATAACCTTTGCTCACAGGTATCTTTGAGTTCTTGGTTAGATGAGCTACGAGTGGCTTTAATGGTGGTTTGAATCCCGCCGCCTTCCTTCGCAATGTCACCGTAGGTTTTTCCATTCAATCGATCGGCAAACTCTGCAGAACGATCGCCACCAAATATTGGGTGGGTATGAGCATCCACGAGACCAGGAAGAACTAGACCGTTTCCTGTATCAATGCGCTCCCACTCTGCATATTTACTGTCAACTCGACCTGACCCGTAATCAATGATTTTAGAATCTTTGACGGCAAGCCATGCGTCTTCATAAATGCCAAGGTCTTTTTGAGAGATCTTAGCAAGTGAATGGTTGGCTTCCACTAAAGGGGCTAGAGTGATCAGTTGAGAGATATTCGTAAATACAAGCATGGTTTAGTCCCCAAGCTTTACAGTCCACCGAGTGCCGCCAGGTGTATCCTGGATCTCTATTCCCATGTCGATCAGCTCATCTCTAATAGCATCAGATTTAGCAAAATCCTTGTCCTTCCTAGCAGTGTTCCTTTCAGTAATTTTATTGTCGATCACATCTCGGGTTAAATTTAGGCTGGGAAGGATTTTATCTTTTAGATTTTCGATAAACTCATCAGAGTCCTGCTGAAGCAATCCAAACACACCAAATAGCTCGCGAAATACCCTTGCATATGCCGCAGCGGTATAGGCTTTTTGAGGTGATTTCTTTGCAGTCAGTAATTCTCTAGATTTTTTAACTCCTTGCAAGAGGTCTCGCAGCGCGCAAACTGTGGAGAAATCATTAGACATTTCTTTGTGGAACTGAGGAATCAACTCGTCGGGGTTGTGATTGTCGAGATACGTCCCTGTTGCTTGAGCTTTTGCTGCAATCGTTTCTAGTTCACCAATAGTTTCGTAATAGTATAAGAGACGGCGCAGGCAGTTAATAAAAATACTATCGCCAAAATCTACATTGGACGAATAGTGAAACTGCAAATAGGCTAGTCGCAGGACCTCACCCGGGTACTGGCTGACGAAGTCTTTAATGCCTATATGATTGCCGAGACTTTTCGACATTTTTTGCTTGTTGATAGTCAAGAGTCCCGAATGCATCCAGATCGTGGCATAGTTGCAGCAGTTGGCCGCTTCTGATTGAGCAATTTCATTTTCGTGGTGAGGAAAGACCAAGTCGCGTCCCCCTCCGTGAATATCGAATTGATCGCCCAAATAACGTTTGGACATGGCACTGCATTCAATGTGCCAGCCTGGTCTTCCAGGTCCCCATGGACTCTCCCAAGAGGCGCCCTCGGTGGTATCTTTTTTCCAGAGGGCGAAATCTAAAGGGTGCTCCTTTTCGTTGCTAGCCTCTCCTCGCGTGTTGGCAATGAGATCGTCTATATTGCGATTGGATAGCTTTCCGTAGTCTTTCTTTTTGGTGACGCGGTAGTACACATCGCCTGAATCGGTGGGGTAGGCATATTCCGATTGAATCAGATTTTTAATCATGTCCTGAATCTCAGGAATATTTTCCGAAACTTTTGGTTCGAAGCTCGCCGGCCGCACGCCGATAGAAGCCATATCCTCTTGGGACGAGCGAATCATGTCCTGCGATAGGGTCAATGGGTCGATCCCGAGTTCGTCGGCTTTTTTGATAATCTTGTCGTCCACATCCGTGTAGTTTCTGACATAGGTGACCTGATAACCGGCATATTCCAGATAGGATCTAACCATGTCAAAGTAGATTGCCTGCATGGCATGGCCGATATGACAATGATCATAGGTGGTCACACCGCATGCATAAATCTTGACGTGACCTTCTTCAATGGGGGTTAACTCTTCTTTTTTTCCAGTCAGCGTGTTTGAAATTTGTATTTTTTGCACGAGATCCCCCAACAAATAGTAAACAGCCACTCTCTGTGGCGAATAAGTCTTTTTATACCGATTGATAAGATTTGTGTCTACACGATTGCCCCTACAAGGGAATGTTCGATGTTAGGCTATTTTGACATCTATTATGTGCTAAAGGTATCGAAAATTTTGTCGATGATTCCGTCGGAGGAAATGACGGATGCAAAACAAGTTTCAAATGAGTGAAATTCTGCATTACTTCGACGCGCAGGCCAAAGACTGCATCGATTCTAATGGTAGTAGTTCCCGTAATCGTGCCGTCCTCGCTCTCAGGGATCGCCTTCTGATTCTTCCTGATATAGAGTTTAAAGTCGCTATGAAAACCGTCAATGGTTTACTCGATCAAAATGCAAAAGACGAAGAGCCCAAGGAGACCGCAAGAACATCCGACTACCTAGATCAAAGCACTGCCATTCGCCTTTACGAATCGAAAGGCTCAGATCTGAACGCCACCGGCAAAATTGATTCCATTTAGGTGCAATCTCCTGCGAAGTAGGTTATCCTAGACATAGTCTGGCACAAGTTTAGGACATCTCTTGAAGAAAGTTGAGTGGAGCGAAGACCTTAGGTTGGAAGTCGCTCGTTTGAGAAGCGAAATTACCCCTGAATCCTTAAAAGTCATTCCTAAAGCGATTGGAATGAACCGGACTCTGAAAACCAAAAACGAAATACCTAACAATCCCCCGGATCCTTCAACACAGAAACCACCACCCTCCGCGGTGTCTATGGCTTCGTCTGTAGCCAAGCAACAAAAGTTTCGAACCTCTCAATTCATAGTAAAATATCTATGCGATCTTGTATTATTTTCGGCGACAGTTTTGGTTGGATATCTCTCTTATCTCTATTTTGGTACTGGAGATTTCGTGATCGCAACGGATGAGGTTTGGTCACTTTTTTACAGTCCAGTGTCAGTTGACCAAAAAATCTTAGGGATAACAATTTTTTTCCTTCTATTTAGTCTGTATATTTTAGGATTTAGGCTTGTCTTTGGAAAGACAGTTGGCGAAAGCTTTGTCAGCAAAGGATTTCCAGCGCACAAAGCTTTGACGCCCGCTGATACCAAAGCCTCCAAGGAATTTAGATAGGTATCCTTGACACTCCCAATATGTGATATGTATAGTTGTTATAAGCCTTTCCAATTGGAATTTACCTTTTACCAGCGTCGAGACAAAAGACGTCGGAGGGATTTATGAAACGCTCGGGAGCAGCAAAATTTCCCCATTCGGTCCAGCTTTTTAAGTTTTGTCAGAAAGTTATGATCCACCAGAAAGGGGAGAAGGTTAGAGATCAGGAGGTTGGGGCGATACTCAACTTTAACCCTTCCGATTGCAGTCATTGGAAAAGAGGCGAGAAGAACGTGCGCTCCGTTTTTGCTCTCGCCAAATTAGCTGAAACGCTTAAAGTCGAAACCGGTCTGATCCACGATGTGACGAGCGGTAACGTGAATCTTGACGAGGCTTTTTTTGAGTATATAGAGTCCGCTAATATTCAAAATGTCACGGCAAAACTATCCAAATTGAACAGAGCCGACGCGATTAGCATCGAATCGAAAATCATTCATTTCGTGAATACAATTCAGGAGCAATGTGAATTTACAACGCCTCCGCTTTACTTGCCAGAAGTGATGCGCTCCTTTGCCTTTGTGTCGTCTCAACCGGTAGATATGCTGGACAAACTAAGTCGCATTCTCAGGATTAAAGCCAATCGCTACTGCATCCAATTTAAGAAAGGCGACCTCAAGCCACAGACTCGTATGTCCATGGTCAAGGACCTAGCTAAAGTCGTTCTTCAAGGGGAGCGTGAGCGTTTTCCCGAGTTGGGGCCATTTTCAGCGGAAAAGCTTGAAATTGAAGAATTACTTTTTACTGCTAACCTTCTGTTACCTAAGAAAATGCTTAAGGAAGAATGGACGAAACTTGATACCAGGAAAAACGTGGTTTCAGAACTTTCTACCTTATTTTGGGTACCAAAGTCTTTAGTGGGATACCAGCTACAAGAGATCATCCTAAATTACAAAGAACCGGTGATTTCGGTAGCGAATCAAGAGGAACCAATCGTAAATCAGTTGTAGCTCAACATGTATTTCTGATTACTTTCTGGGAAGGTTTTCATAACCTTCCCAGTTTTTTTGTTTAAGGCCCTTAAATTAAAGACAAAAATTTGAGCGAATCGGATTTTTATTCTCCTACCTTAAGGGTTAACGGTATCACGCCGAACGAACCTCTATAGGAAACCGGAGGTTTGTCTGTGGATACCGAAGAGTCAGCATTCCAGGATATTTTGCGCCTAGCCTTGTCAGGTGTCGTAGAAGACTCGGCAAGTGAGGTTGATGGGACGGATACCGTTGAGTCGAAATTCCAGGAAGAGTTTTTAGCTAGTATCGTGGGAATTCGCGGCCAGGATATTCAAGGAACCGTTATCGTTGGCTGCGAAGAGAGCTTTCTAGCTACGACTTGTCCTTGCTACAATGAATCCGATCCCGCTGAAATCAAGGATGCTCTTATCGAAGACTGGATCGGCGAGTTGTCGAACTTGCTCGTAGGCAGGATAAAAAATCTTCTCCTCTCGAATGGCCTGTCCTTTGAACTAAGTCCACCTTCTGTTGGGCAAAACAATGTTGAAGTATTCTCTAGATTGTCTTCCGAAAAATCCCATACTCAAGTTATATTTGAAACGAAAGACGGTGACAGCATAGTCGTTATGATTGCTTATGAAGTTAGTAAAGATGCCAGTATTGACTCGGTTTCTGCAGAGCATCGTCCCCTCAAACCCGGAAGCGGTGTCGTCAAGCTTGAGAATTTTAATCCGGAAGATAGATCAGAATCGGTCACTGTTTATGACAGTCCAGTCAATGCTAGCCGTGAACAAGACCCAAAAATCAACCCTGTCCCCCCTGAAGCCTCAAAACCTATTGACGTAAATGAAGAAAGGCTCGGTGAATTGACTACCGATGATATCGACGAGTCGAATCTGTCGGAGGTCCTATCGGAATCTCAAAATCTTAATGAGACGCCGGCTAAGGAAGAGTCTCCAGTGAGACAAGCTGATAGTCCTGAGGCTGAATCGGTATGCGACGCTGCGACAACTCAGGTTGCAAAGCCAACTAAGACCGACACGACTAGTTTTGAATACCTTACTGTTGAAGCGGATCATATCGTTAGACTGGCCTTTAGCGGTGGTCTGCAGTTCCGCCTAGATGTTAGGGAAGTTTATCGATCGGGATTGGAGTCGTTTGAGCTTCAAAATCTTCAGGTTCAGATTGCTTATCATAACGATTGCTATTCCCTGTCTGTAGGGGGAGTCATGATAGATCTGGTGGCTGATAAAATAGCTTAGCCACTATCCAAAAAATGACGCAAGGAATCCCATTAAGCCCCCAAAAACACCGCCCCATACAACTAACCATCCTAGATGCTCTTTGATCATAGTTTGAATGATCTCCTTTACCATTTGGGGAGTCAATTCATCTAATCGAGCTGTAACGATATGATCGACCTTTTCTAACAGATTCTCTACTGGGATCGCTTCGGCAAGTTTCTCCTGAATTCTATGTGACATTTCTGGATCAGCCAATATATCGTTGATGGCCTCTTTCATTTTTGACATGACTGGTTCTTTGAGTTGGTCAAGAGTCTCTGGACCCCCAAACATTTGTACCATAGCTCCAAAAGGTGAGGCTAGGACTCCGGATTTGAGCTTTTCAAACAAGATCTCGTAGTCGATCACATCGGATAGGGCTGAGAGCTCAATTTGGTTTGAGCTACCCGAGTCTTCGAAAAATCGTTTTATGTTAGCGGCAGTAAAAAACTCATTCATCATGAGATTACGGATGCCAAGCTTGAACTCCTCAAACTTATTGGGGATGATCCCACTTCCATAAAAGCCAGGTATTTTTTCAAAGAGCATATGTATAGCGATCCAGTTTGTGATGGACCCACTCAATGCAAAAAAACCAATATTTTTAAGGTATGGACTCGTCTCTGGAACCAACAAACCTACAACGGTCAGGCTTCCGGCTGTAAAATTTGTGACGATACTCTTGTTCATTTACCAAAGTCTCCAAAGCTGTGAGTGCCAAGAGTTTAACCAAAGCCTATGGGGTATCCAAGGAAAACTTTTGAATAACAAGTTTAGGCTTGCTTTTTATGCATTAATCAATTATTATGCGAATAATATATATGTTTATGCATTATATTTGGATATTTAAAGAATGAATGAAAAAGATAGATTAACAACCTTAGCCGCTATTATAAGAAAAGAGAGGGTCCGGAATCAAGAGGACTTGAGGGATCGTTTACTTGAAAATGGCTTCGAAACTACCCAGTCCTCGATTTCTCGAGACTTGAAAAAACTGGGGATTGTTAAGGTAGATGGCTGCTATAAAAGTCCCAATATTGCCCCTGGAGAGTCGAATAAGGTTGACCGATTGGATGCCATCGCTGCTGGTGACAATTTGATAATTCTAAAAACGGGTCCAGGAAATGCTAATCGAGCTGGTGTGTTGATTGACAAAACTCAAATCCCTGGAATTCTGGGGACTATCGCTGGAGATGATACGATCTTTGTCGCCGTAAGCAATAGAAATGTACAGTCGCGCGTCTTGAAAAAAATATTTTCACTCTTTGATTGAGGGCATTATGAATATGAAACAAACAGATATCAAAAAAGTTGTATTAGCTTATTCAGGTGGACTTGATACGTCTGTCATGGCCATGTGGCTAAAAGAAAACTATGGCTGTGAAGTCATTGCTTTCACCGCAGATGTCGGTCAAGGCTCTGAACTTGAAGGCTTAGAAGAAAAAGCGATAGCAACCGGCTGTTCGAAAATCTATATTGAAGATCTTCGGCAAGAGTTTATCGAAGATTATGTATGGCTAGCGTTGCAAGCCTCTGCCGTCTACGAGGGGCATTATTTGCTCGGGACCTCGGTAGCTAGACCGGTCATAGCCAAAAAGCAGATCGAAATTGCGAAAAAAGAGGGGGCCGATGCTGTCTGTCATGGAGCCACAGGTAAAGGCAACGATCAGGTTCGTTTCGAACTATCTTATTATTCTTTGATGCCCGAAGTAAAAGTCATTTCTCCTTGGCGAGAATGGGCGTTTCAGGGGCGTACGGATCTGATTGATTACGCAAAATCTTTTGATATACCTATCGTCGCCACTAAAGGAAAGCCTTATTCGATAGATGCAAATATTATGCATACTAGCTATGAAGGAGGAATTTTAGAAGACCCTTGGGCAGCTCCCCCTGAAGATATCTTTTTGACGACACGATCCATAGAAAATGCGGAAGATATTGCTGACGAAATCACCATTGGTTTTGAAAAAGGTATTCCAGTATCTATTGACGGGCAAAAAATGTCTGCCTTAGATCTACTAAATAAGGTGAATCATCTTGGTGGTATTCATGGTATCGGTCGGATTGATATTGTCGAAAATCGATTTGTAGGTATGAAAAGTCGAGGTATTTACGAAACTCCTGGTCTTACGATACTTCACCAAGCTCACCGAGCCTTGGAGACAATCTCTATGGATCGTGAGGTGATGAAATTACGCGATTCCCTTGGAACGAAAATATCTGAGCTTATCTACAATGGGTTTTGGTTTTCTCCTGAGTTCACAACTCTATCCAATATGATCAAAGATACTCAGCAAACGGTAACCGGTGAGGTTCGTTTAAAGCTTTACAAAGGTAATGTTATTACCCTGGGAAGGCAGTCACCTGAATCTCTGTACTCGGAAGCTTTGGCAACTTTTGAGAAGGACGAAGTGTATAATCAGGCTGATGCTGAAGGCTTTATAAAGCTGAATGCTCTGCGATTAAGACTGGGAAAAAACTAGGAGAATCTATTATGTCAAAACTCTGGGGTGGTAGGTTTACCGAAGGGCCAGATGAGTTTTTCAAGGTGTTTAACGATTCCTTTCGCTTTGATAAAGCTCTATTAGACTATGATATCCAGGGGAGTATAGCCTATGCTCATGCTCTCAAAAAAGCAGGCGTGCTTAATGAGTTGGAAGAATCTAGCCTTCTGGATGGCTTGAATAAATTAAAGGAAAAGCTCTCGGATACACCAGATTTCTTTTTTAGTGAGATTAGCAAGTACGAAGACGTTCATGAATTCGTCGAATCGTTTCTTTTTTCAACTGTGGGGGATGTAGCGAAAAAGCTCCATACTGGTCGAAGTCGAAATGATCAGGTAGCCACAGATTTACGACTCTACGTCCGCAATGGTTTGGAAGTAGTCCACGGTAAAGTAAGAGACTTGCAGAAAACCATACTCCATCGAGCCCATCGTGAGCAGCACGTAGTGATGCCTGGGTTTACTCATCTGCAAAAGGCGCAAGCCATCACTTGGTCGCATTTTCTTATGTCTTATTTTGAGATGCTCGAGCGTGATGCCACTCGCATTGCCGATTGTCGAGCTCGTCTTAATGTATTACCTTTGGGATCAGGTGCTCTTGCGGGTAACAATTACAATATTGACCGAGATAGTATTGCTGCGGAGTTAGGCTTTTCTGAAGTGAGCAAGAATAGCCTTGATGCTACGTGCGACAGGGATTTTGTCATTGAAAGCCTTAGTTGTATGAGCATAATCATGAGTCATCTATCTCGTTTGGCAGAAGATTTAATCATTTATTGTTCGTCAGAATACTCGTTTATTAGCATGAGTGACCAAGTGGCGACAGGATCGTCGCTGATGCCTCAAAAGAAGAACCCTGACGCCTTAGAGTTGATTCGTGGAAAAACTGGTCGCGTCTATGGTAGTCTGATGGGAATCCTAACTGTGGTTAAAGGCTTGCCGAGTAGTTACAATAAAGATCTCCAGGAAGACAAAGAAGGTTTATTCGATAGTTTTGATACCCTGTTTGGAAGTCTCACCGTTATGGAGACAGTGGTATCTACCCTAACCGTTAATGAGGATGCCATGAGGCAGTCTTGTAAAAAAGGCTTCCTCAATGCTACTGAATTAGCCGATTATTTGGTGGCTAGGGGAACACCTTTTCGTGAATCTCATCATATCGTGGGGCAAATCGTCCAGGCTGCTCAGAAGGCTGAGGTTGGTATTGAGGACTTACCATTGGATGTCATGAGGCAATTTTCTCAATCTATCGATGAGGATGTGTATGGGTATCTCTCAATAGAATCTATGATCAATGGCAAGAAAACGGTTGGTAGTACGTCTCAAGTGCAGGTCGCCGCCGCTATTGAAGACCGTATGAAAACGTTCTCAGTAGAGCAATCCTGGAGATGAGATGACGGTTTGGTACAAGCCAGGCTAGGACAATTCAAATAGCCCGCAGGTTTCCACGTGATAGGTATGTGGAAAAAAATCGAATCCATAAACGCGTTTCATTACGTACCCACCGTCTACGAACACCTTAGCGTCTCTGGCAAAGGTGTTCGGATCGCAGCTGATGTAAATGATAGCATGAGGTTTCAGCTCCTGTAATAGTTGAGCTGTATCTAGTAGCCCTGCTCGTGGAGGGTCGCAGATGACCAAAGATTTTTTATCAGGTAATTTATAGTTCTTTAGAAAGGTGAGCGAGTCTTTACTGACAAACTCAATACGATCAACATGGTTGATTTTAGCATTCTCATCTGCCAAAGCGATCGCCGACTCGCTTAATTCTACTCCTAGCAACTCTCTGTTGTTCTCAGCTAGTTGTAGACAAAGATTTCCGCTGCCGCAGAAAAGATCAAGTATAAATCCTGGGTTGATCTCGCTAACGAGCTCTTTGACGATATCCCTTAGTTTGTGGTTGCCTGCAATATTGATCTGCTGGAATTGACCTGGAGCGCTTTTGTATTGAAACTCATTTTGTTTATCGTAAATAAAACTGGGCTCAGACTGACTATGATTGAAGCTAACCAAGGCAATAGGTAAAGCTTTTTGCAGGGTTTCGATGAATGTGGATGTGTTTTTAGATTCGACAAATTTGCTGACCGTTAGGTTGATTATAATTTGATTATCAAGACTATGTTGGATTTCAAGTGAGCCGGATTCAATCACGATGGATTCCGGGTACTCCAGCTGTTTTATAATGCGAAGGGCTTGATTGATACTCTTGTCAACGATGAAGCAGGTATCCACAGATACGATATCTCTCGACTTCTCCTTAAAAAATCCAATGGTAAGTTTTTTGCCCCTTAGAGATAGTTTGAACTGCGAACGATTTCTGTAGTGATTCGACTTGGGACTGCTAAAAAAATCATCGAGGCTGTGACATGAGATATCAGCTTTTCTTAAGGCAGTAATGATAAAGTCCTTCTTCCAAGCTTCCTGAAGTTCAAGAGGGGCTTCTAGCCATTGGCAGCCGCCGCAGTCTTTGGAAAATCTGCAAGGAGAAGGGCTACGAAGGGCACTCGGTTGTGTGATAGCTGTTACATAGCCTTCACCAAAACTCTTTTTTTCTTTGGTAATGGCGGCTCTAACGGTATCACCTGGCAATCCGTCTCTGACAAAGTAGACTTTACCGCCGTCTCTTGCTACACCGCGGCCGCCATAGCTCATGCCGGTGACTTTCAATACTTTTGTCGTGGTCGGCTTGTTTGTAGTGGCCTTGTGGTTTGATTTCATTTGCTGGCTTTTTTTCTAGTCTTAGTGACTTTTTTCACTGATTCTTTTGGGACCAACTCTAGGGTTAGTTGTAATTTTTTACCACTAAGCATTTGTGAGATGGGCTCTTTCATGACGGCAGCGGTAGCAACGCCTATTTCACGACAGATGATTTGGACAATTTCGTCTTTGCCCTTACCAGCCCAAGTAGCCAAGCTGCCGACGAGCTCGCGACCAAATTTAAAGTCGACGCCAACGCTTTCTGAGTTTTTCATGAGCAGGGAAATCAATTGTCTGATGTTGGACTCTCTGTCTTTCTTGGCCATTTTTACTGACTCCCTTGGTTTTTCTCTTCAACATTGGTTATAGGTAATCCGTCATAGGATTACAAGAGTTCAACAATAACACTAGCAAGGAGGTTCTGGTGGTAAATCCCCGTTGGATCTTTTTCGGAGATCTTTGATTCCAGGTCTTTTGCGAGCTGCTTGGCTTCGCCATTCGAGCCGAGTTTATTCCTAATATCCTGAAGTTTTTCGAGAAATTCTTGGTCAGCATTGAGATTCTGCCATTTTAGTCCGACGTATTTTTGCGCCTCTTGGTTTAATATCGCGAGGCGCTTTTGTTCATGCATGAGGTCGCGTTTCATCTGTCTCTCTATGATTCGAAATGCCATAGTTCCTCCGTCAAGATTGGTAATATATCCTTAGCATCATGGTTATTTAAAGCCATCAACAGGTCGATAGCAAACTGCAGGCAAGTCTGAGAAATGTGATCGTGTTTCACGAGTGTTTCGTTGTTGGGGATCTCAAGTAAAGCGTCGAATTGAGACTCTTTCTGTGTGATTCCCGTAGAAAATCCGCTGTGTTCATCCCATTCGACGAAATGCTGATTGAATATCAGTTGGAAGGCGATTGGGTCCTGGCGTTCATCTCGCCACACCGTAAAGTCTGTGGATTCATCCCCGTGATACCAAGTTTTGTGTTTTTCTTCGAGCTTTGTGAACTCTGCATCAACCAGCTTCAGCGACTTTGCCAGGGCAAGGGGGTGAAGAATCCGATCAAAAAAAGCCTGAGAGGTATCGGTAAGATCACTATGGACAAATCCAACCATAGGGCTGCGTTTCCAAGCAACCCTTATAGTAACGTCGAAGGTCTCTCCTAGATAGCGGATGCGCGCTTCGTAGATGTCGCCCACAAGGAATTTTTCAAAAGCTCTCTCTGGAACCTGACAGGAGAAGCCTTTTTCAGAAATATCGATGATTTGTGCTATGTCCTGGTCACTGAGTGCGATAAGTGAGTGGGATGAAACATCAAATCTATCGAACTGCCGTCTGTTTTTTTTGACTAGGCTGCCATGGCTGACGGGGGTGTCCGCATTAACAATTTGCCGTTTGAGGAAAACCTTAAACACGCCTGCTGCCTTTTAAAATTCATGGGCCATATTTTATTATGACAGCACAGCCGCACAAATTCCAAGAATATGTCAGTTTTGTGAATACCTACGGGTTTGTGATGAATTTTATGCAAAAAAGCAAAAATTGTATTGGAGGTTAAATTAGAATCAATTGACAAAATACCTAGCCCAAAGTAGAAACTGGCTAGACAGTCAATCTATAAATTTGAGGCTGTTTAAATCTAGTGAACGCAGACAATCTCCAGTATCAGCATTCTAGGTAGTAGTCTGTGTAGAATGGAACCCGTCAGGGTTCCATTTTTTTATCTTAGACTTTCCAGCGACTGGGTATCCTCTAAGGTTGATATGTCTCCTCCAGAATCTCTGCCTGAGGCAACATCACGCAGCAAACGACGCATAATCTTTCCGGATCGAGTTTTGGGTAGGGTTTCCGCGATTCGGATGGATTCAGGCCGCGCTAGGGCACCAATTTGTTCGGTGACATGAGATTTCAAAGTATCTTCTAAGGCTTCATCCCTTTCTGCATAGGAGTCCAAAGAGACGAAACAGACAATGGCCTCACCCTTTATTTCATGAGGGATTCCTACGACAGCGGCCTCTGCGACTGAGGGGTGGCTTACCAGTGCGCTTTCGACTTCCATGGTACTTAGTCTGTGACCTGAAACATTGATCACATCATCAATACGACCCATGATCCAGTAGTAACCATTTTTGTCCATCCTAGCACCGTCGCCAGTGAAGTAACGGCCAGGAAACTTGGACCAGTAGGTCCTTTTGTACCTCTCATCATCTCCGTGAATCGTTCTAAGCATGCTGGGCCAAGGCTGTTTGATAGTAAGATATCCTCCTGACCCTACAGGTACAGGCTTGCCATTGGCATCAACGATTTCTGGCACGACTCCAAAAAATGGTAGCGTGGCCGATCCAGGCACCGTAGGGGTTGATCCCGGTAGTGGTGTGATCATGATACTGCCCGTTTCCGTTTGCCACCATGTATCAACGATGGGGCAACGGTTGCCTCCGATCACTTCGCGGTACCACATCCAAGCTTCCGGATTTATCGGTTCGCCAACGGTGCCTAATAATCTGAGGGATGATAGGTCGTAGGAGTTGGGCCATTGGCTTCCCGCTTTTAAAAACGCGCGGATCGCCGTGGGAGCGGTATAAAATGTATTGATCTGATAGGTCTCGATCATTTTCCAAAAGCGACCGGCATCGGGAAAATTGGGTGCGCCTTCGTACATAAAGGTGGTGGCACCGTTTGATAGGGGGCCATAAACGAGATAACTGTGTCCAGTAATCCAGCCGACATCGGCTGTGCACCAGAACACATCGTTTTCTTTAAGATCGAAGACAAATTTTGTACTGAGTGTGGCGCCTAGTAAATAACCACCGGTAGTGTGAAGAATCCCTTTTGGTTTGCCGGTGCTGCCAGAGGTATAAAGCAGGAATAATGGGTGCTCACTATCAAGCGGTAAGGCTTCACAAATATGTGATTTACTATCGACAACATCATGCCACCAATGGTCTCGTCCTGGTTGCATAGTGATGTCTTGTCCTGTTCTTTTTAGAACGATAACGTTTTCAACCGTTGGAGACTCAGCGAGGCATTCGTCGACGTTTTGCTTCAGCGGTGTGATAGCGCCCTTTCGCCAGCCACCATCCGCCGTGATAATCAGTTTAGATTCGGCGTCGTTGTTGCGTTCGGCTAAGGCGTGGCTGGAAAAGCCGGCAAAGACGACGCTGTGTATGGCTCCAATTCTTGCACATGCCAAAGTTGCAATGCTTAGCTCAGGGGTCAGAGGAAGATAAATCGTGACACGATCGCCCTTTTTTACTCCCAGAGACTTCATAGCGTTGGCGCATCTGCATACTTCGTTTAGAAGCTGCTGGTAAGTCAAAGTCCTCTTGTCACCTGGCTCTCCTTCCCAGATAATCGCGGCTTTGTTTCTACGATAACTTTTTACATGGCGATCCAGGCAGTTATAAGAGGCGTTGATGCGTCCACCTGTGAACCACTTTGCATGGGGTTCGTCCCACTCAAGGACCTTGGTCCAGGGCTGAAACCAGTCAAGCATCTCTTCGGCCTTACGCCCCCAAAATCCCTCCGGATCATTTTTCGAGTAATTCCAAATATTTCTGTAGGTTTCTAAGTCGCCAATCTGCGAATTCTCAGAGAATCCAACGGATGGCGAGAACAATCTCTGCTCGTTCAAAATTGAACTGATTTCACCAGTTTCACTCATAGCCCCTCCCGGTTTTCTGCATTTCTAGGGACTATACGATTCCTGGTAGAAACTTTCACTTCCGAACTTAAAATTTTGGCAAAACTTGGGTTAATAATTGTGAAGATGAATAACTTCTGACATAGGTTATTCTAAGGAATAGCTAGAATAAAAGATATCTGTGCAAAAAGCTGCTCGGCGATTTCACTGCCTCTTTCAAGCACGACGCTATTGTACACTCCAATTCCTAGAGCAAACACAAAGAAAAGTATGATGACATATTCCACCATAACGATTCCTTCTTCTCCTTTGATCGTCGTCAACACGGAGTCTTTTTCCCTTGAGACTTTAGTTTTTTTCAAGATGGCTTCCCCCTTTCTGAGCGATAAACGTCTGAAAATCTCCCTGAGTGGACTCTATGGTCATAAGCTCGTGAATACCCGTAGCTGCGGGATCTTTTGGGTTGACGCGAACGAACGCCGAACCACTGCCTTTTTCGAATAGCAGTCTGTCTCCGGAGCCGTTGTTGCCTGGGACCAAACTATAACCTCGGCCTTCGTAATAGCGAGTGGCTGCTGTTAGTAGATCTTTCTTGTTTTCTATGCTTGATAGGTTGCGAACCTTGATCATGCGATTCTTTAAAATGTAGGAGAATTCGGTTTCTAAGTCGGTCTCGATCTGATCGATCTGATAGGTGGAAGCGGACAGTTTGGTCTCTGATTTCAGTTCCCTGATGAGATCTCGGCTATTGGATATCGTCCCAATAATTCCCGTTTCCTCGATGTCTAAAAAGGTGATGATCAAAGAGCTTTCTAATAGCTCTGCCAACTCTGTGGGACTAACCATACTGCTCAATTCGGGAATCGGTAGAATCACAACAGCTTTTGGTCCAAATAAGCTATTCTCGATAAATAGTGAGGACGAGATTCTAGATTTCATCTCGTCGATGGTTTCCTCTATGGTTCCCTTAACAAAAAAGGAAAGCTGCGGGATTATTTGGAGCTGGGTTTGAAACAAGGCAGGAGTTGGATTGCTCATGGATTTCATTTGATAGAGATTGACCCGAGGAAAATCGGGCATGGGATGTGTACCAACGGCTTGATTGCTGTCAGACAATTCGGATCCACCGTGAGACAACGAAAATTTCCAATCATAGTAACCAGCGAAATAGGATGCTGTTGTAAGCAACACTGACATCAATCCGATCAAAATCCATTTCATGATTATCCTCGGCCTAATAGATTGTCGATGACTTTAACCACAGTAGGTACTGTACCATCTCTCTTTTTAGGAATAAAATCGGAAGTTTTCTCGGGAACGATGCTGGCAGACCAAGCAGGCCAGAAGATCTTCATATGCGCTTGACCACTAAGGTTAGGCTCATAATCCGACATGGGGTAGTAAAATGTGCGAGCCTTGGCCATGCCCCATTGCATCCTCTGCCAGACCGAGGATCGTGATGCTAGAGTATAGACCCCACCTGACTGAATTCTCCTGGTGAGATTGATTTGATTCGCTCGATTGACGGCCTCCTCAGTGGGGGCATCGGCACCGTCTTCCACCTCGGCCTCAACATTGGGCGGCTCCCCGGAAAGAGAAAGTAGCCCTGAGAAATCCATACGGCAGGTGCTGAGATTCGGGTCAACAATGTCATCAAAACTAGAGCTTTGGCACTTTTCTAGTAGTGTTTTGGTCTCCTCCGGAGTGAGGATAGGGTTCGAAACCATGTTTTTAAACTGCATGTGGGTGAGGAAGTTGGGGTACTGACCTTTTTTCATGACTGTGAAGCCGAATTTATCGTTTTTTCTCGAAGCTTTCCTAAACACCTTAGCTTGCTCAGCCCAATTCACCATCATAAAGGCTTTGTTGTCGATCTTAGCAGCTTGAACCCAATCGTCATAGTTGGCTCCATCTGGTCCGCACCAACGATCAAGGTGTCTGAATAAGCGCTTCATGGGTGATTGCCTTCTGACACGAACACGATTCGATCTGATTTCTGTTTTCACGCAGCTGATATCTTCTGGAACAATGGCTTTTATTTCTCTTTTGAGTGGGCAGACCCATGCCCTGTCTGTTAGTACAAAGGCTTGAGCACAGGGATCGTTTGGGTTTTTTGCATGGGCGGTATCTACGGCTTCAGGATTTTTCTCGCACTCATCAACTGTGTTTTTGGAATAGAAAATCTTCATGGGTGACGCTCGTTTCTCGGCTTCTGACCTATTATCTTTTTCTCTCATCTTTTTGATCATTTCAGAGCGAAATACTTCATCTCGCAACTTTCCATCGCCGAGGACGGTTGTGATGCCGAAGGCAGCATAAATGTATCCGCTAATAAGAGGGTGGAATGTCCCAACAGGTGTGCAGATCCAGCCACTACTGATATTTGGCCAGTAACTATCGACTAGTTTAACGACATTATCAGCAGCCTCTGCTCCTTGAATGATTGCTACGAGCTTCTCATAAGGTATGAGGTCTCCTATAGATTCGAGGCTGAATAAGTTGAAGAAGGGTGATTTTACTGCCAAACCACAGTTCATTATTCCCAGAGATATGGGCATATATTTTGTGATAAAATCTTCTGTTTTGACTAATAGGGTGGAAATTTTATCCGAAGAATTGCTAAGGGTGTCGGATGCCCAAATAGGCCCCAGTAACCACTGTAATATAGCATCTCTTTTTGTATCGTCGCCGTCTGGTTTCACGCTGGTGACAGCGCAAATAGTGTCTTTTGGTTTGGCTTTTCTCAGATAGGGATTTCTAGCATCACTACTTTGATTGTATCTCATAAGTTTAAATGGGACTGCGCTGTTTCCTTGGCTGGGAAAAACCAGAGATCCTGGACTATTGATACGAGCATATTCAATACTTTTTAAAGGTGTACCATATAGCCAGTTATTGGTTAGCATTTCGTTGTACTCTGTCATACCACCGGCGACTCGATAGTATTGCTTCCCGACTTTATAAAGACGATCAAATACATCAGTTTGAAATGGAGATTTATTTAAGTCCCAGATACTTTTCAGTTGCTTGAGCAGGTCGTCTATCTGGTAAGTTGCCGTCTTTGCGATGATAAGATAGTAACCTAATACAAGTAGAGCATGATTGAATTGCAAGGCGGCTCCCAGACCTTGGTTGTTGACCGAAATCATGTTTAGCCCCTGGGAGGCATGTGCGGCCATGGCTACTGAAGAATTGTCTGAGGTGCTCTGTAGTTTTACTTGACTGGCAACACGACTACCTGCTGCATAGCTTAGGGATATGGCTCCGATGACAAAGGTAATCATGATAAGAAATGCATAAGTAATGGAACCTGATTCTTTATTGTGTTTCTTATTCAAAACTCGATTCCTACTCTTCTTCTGTTTCTAAAAGCTTGTCTAGGCTAATTTCATCTTTGATAGTTTTATCAAGTTCTGCATAAGCTTCATCAACTTTTTGAAATAGATTTTTTTTCAAGATTATCTTTGAAAGAAGCAATTATACCTTCTATTTCCTCATCTGCCTTTTTTTCGATTTCAGCTGCGAGACTGTCTGTTAAAATATCTAGACCTACATCAAAAATAGCTTTTTCTGCAGCAATTTTTGCGCCTTTTGCAATCCCTAGTGAAAGCGCATCAAGAGCTGCGATGATCGTTCCAACTTGAGTTAGAATCGCGACCATCAGAGAGATCTTTGTTTCACATTTATCGCCAGCGTGTAGTGAAAAGGGGCAGTTGTGGCCATAGTTTCTTTTCGGTGCTGGAGAAACGGAGACTTCAAACCAGCCAGTGAAAGTATTGACTACACCATCTACCAATTTCCGTTGAACACGCCTTCCCGTGGCCCATCGACTAGAGCGGCCAAAGGTCCAGGCAAATAGCCCTGCTTTATCGTAGAGGTGAGGCCGAAATCCGGTTTCCGTTTCTCTATAGATGATATGTCTGAATCTTATGGGACGTTCGAAAAAGTCCTCTGCAAGGAATTCGCTTCCCCCTTCGGCAACAGCTTCATTTGATTTTTGAGGCATGGACATAAGTGATAGATAGCTAAGCGCTCTGGGGAACAAACCTTGATCAGGAGGGATATTAATATCAATTTGTGATTCAAGAGTGGCATTGGCGTCATCTATAAGGAGATTATTTTTGCCGCCGGGAGACTTTATTTGATCAAGAACTTCAGTGGCCTCCATTGTGAACTCAAGTATTTTTGAAGCGGCGTGATAGGTAGAATCTTGAAAGCCCTCGAGTGCTAGATATGCAGCTTCCCGATCTTTTAGCCAGTCGTTATCGGATTGTCTTCGCTCCCGAAATCTTTGCCGAAACGATGCCGAAAATCCATCCTTGTTTTCGAGGTAAGGATTACCAGTTGCTGGGGTTTCGTGCTTGACCGAGTTTGTCGCGTAGTCAATCCCTGCGATTGTATTAACTAAATTGTCTCTGATTTCAGGGCTCGACTCTCTAGATGTTGACAGAATCTCTTCTGTGTTTGTGGTTAGGTATGCCTGAGAAAAATTACGAACTCCTACTTCGGTCAGAATTTTTTGATCGATAATGCTATGCATCTCGATGACTAAGATCCATAGGATCGCTATGATAGGTAGAACCACAACAAACTCTGTGGCGATCGCACCGCTCTCGTCTTTGAATTTACTACTTCCAATCATAATCACTACTCGCTAGAGTTTGGGCCCAGCTAGTCCAGGTGGTAACACCCAAATTCTCATTTGATGTTCCTGCCATGTAAGGGGCGACAAGAATATTTGTGCCGTTATGAGCCCAGTTATCCGAAGATTCCCGTCTAAATGTTCCCGGCCAAGCGAGAAAAACTCTGCGATTAAAGGGAACGGTGCGAAGAATATCTGGGATGGCGTATAGCATGCGCGTGGCTAGAGTCTCTTGCTCCCTGATTTCGCTCACGGCGCTGTTATAAGCTTTATCAACTGTTGTTTTCGCCTCATTAGCGAAACGATTAATTTCCGAGCTCAGTTTGGTAGCTGTCTCACTGATATTGCTTCCTTCAATCAGTGGACCCAGGATCGACTGATCCAGTGCTTCGTTAATCTCGGTGATACTATTGCCAATCTCAGCAAACCCCTCGATTCTTTCGACAATCCGATTGCGAACCTGAGCGAGTCTTGGACTCGATAGGCCAATTCCCATCATGTCAGCCTTTAAGTCAGCCTCGAGAACTCCATTCATGCGACTGTTGAAGAAGTTCAGTTGATGGATGGCCCAAACAATCCGGCCCGCGAATGGGATTTTCGGGTGCCTGTGATAGGTCATTTCAATCTCGACCCCTTGAGGAGTGATATTGCAGTTTTGAATCCTAGTGAGGATGTAGGCCATGGGATATCCAGAAACCACTCTTGCGAAATTCTTTAGGGCATCAGGCATAGGCATCGCGGGTAGTGTGATGCCAAAGAGTGCCCCCACCATGCCAATGCTGGGCGCAGTGACGGACATTTTCAAGGCGGCGCGCCTGCGAGCGTTTTGCATCTGCCTTTGGGAATAAAGGGTGTCGCAAGCGACGGTATCTGTTCTGGTCCTGTGGTCGTATAGGATCGTATCCGTGGAAGGATCGAAATTTTCTAATGTCAAGTAGCGGCTTGCCGAGAGGGAACCTGCAGTTAGCAAACTGCGATCGACAGCGATTAGAGCAAACTCGATCGTAAGCAGCATCATGGTCAAAAACAGGGGAAATACGATGATAAATTCGACGCTCGTAGCGCCGGACTCAGGATTAGCTTTTTTTGTCTGTCTCAAGATGCTTTTATCCTAATATATTACGGATACTTAGCCTCATTTTAGACAAAAAAAAAGGTGGCTCATAGCCACCAATTATGCCTAGTTAGCAAATGGGAGTAGATCGAACGATTACTCTCCACCTTCGCCAATTCTCATGTCGGCGTCGTTTGCACCTGACATGCTGTTTTCAGTACCTGCACGTGTAACGCCCTCACCGGCAAGTGTATCTGAGGCTGTCTGAGACGCGGTGTACTGTTCGGTGTTACCACTAAGAGCTGCAGATGCCTGAGCAACTTTTGTCTTAATCTGGTTACCGAAGATAGCGAAAGTACCGATAGCTGCTACAGCAACGAGAATAAGTCCGATGATATACTCAGTTGCAGCCATACCACGTTGTTTTTTGATTTGCTCTTTTGATAGTTTCATGTCTAAGTTCCTTATACATTCAGTTGGTTAAAGCACTAACATTATGGTTTTTTTTACTTTACTTAGGAAGTATTCCTAAGCCTTTTTAACTTACGGCCAAGATACATTAACAAAAAGACTATGTCAATTATTTATTGCAAAAAAGTTAGTCTAAAATAGTTAATGGATAAACTTTCTTGGTGTAGTACCACCTGTAAGGTGTTCTACCTAAAAGACGATCTGGGACCAGAAAGATTGCAGTTGGAGATAAAAAATACTTTTCAATAAAAACAGGTACTTACTTTCAATGGGATTCTTTCAATTCCTTAAGTTTAGTTGAAGGCTTGATAAATCAAAGGGTTAGGCCGAAACGGGTTCTGAATAGAGGTGCCGGGAACGGCTCTTATAAATAGAAGAAAGATTTTTTCTTGAATAAACATGTCATATTGATTATAACGTTTTGGGTATTTGTATGTACCCGTTGCCGGTACGATATGGACTGCAAGCAATGAATATTAGGAGGTTGATGCCTTGGATCGAATTTATAAACTAAGTCTTTTTGTTATATTGCCTATAATTGTCTCGTGTACCAGCAATTGCACGGGAGGTTCGGGTGGTTCTGATGGGGACGATGGGACTCAGGGGAATGACGAACAGCAAGTGGCCTTGACATTAGAGGGGGCGGTGTCCGAATTTGCTCCTGGTTTTCTGAACACGGCAACAAAAGATCAAATAGTTGAAGCGGTCCGTAACTATCGTTCAGATTCCAGCGTGGATTATGCAGATCAAACAAGAAACGTGGCCGAAGGCTTTAATTCGACTTATGAAGTGGGCTCGAGCTGCGGCGTAGGTGAAATCACGATTGGGGTCAGTGCAGCTACTCCGACCTTACCCATGACCAAATTGATCCTTGCCGAGGACGATGCGTCGGAATTTGAAGAACGAAAACCACCTTATAGCGTTGATGTTGCCTTTGCCGCAATAGCTGTTGAAGGCTCGGAACATGGAGAGGGTTTACCCGACTTATATTACTATGGGCTGAATAACGAAACAAAGACACTTCTGATCGCTCATCATAACCAAGATGTGGATGACTTGTCCTATGACATGTATCTAGTCAATCTCGATCCTGCCTCTGGCTATACGGTAAGGGCATCTTCTGTGGTCTACGAGGACGACGGTAGACTCTTTCTCAAGGAAGAATATACCGAGTCCTTTCCCGCGGGAGCGACTGAGGCTATTGAAACATACTCTCTAAATTTTACAAATCAGACTTTCTCTGAAATTAGTGCGGATCGAAACAATACAAAAACCTTGAAGGTCGAAATTACTGCAGATCCAGAATCTACAGGCAGCTTAAGTGAAAATGAGCGATCGATTCGCATTACTGCTAGCAATAGTAATCCAAAAGACTTTTTAGATTTTAATGCTGTGGATTTCTTTGGTGTCCTTAGCTTAGGGGTTCGGGGAGAGTGTGAAATTTCTCGAATTATCTCGAAAGAATAGTTGGTCAAAATAATAATCGTTAAACCCAATTAGCTTTATTGGGTTTAACAGCTATCACAGCTATTTTAACCTATCCATTTGGAAGTATATAAAATGAAGTCTTTTTGGAAATACAGCTTGATCATATCGTTACCAATTTTGGTTTCCTGCACGAGTAACTGTACCGGTGGATCTGGTGGTAGTGACGATGACAACGGTGGTGAGGATACATCCCGTGATCAGACTACAGCTTTGTCGCTAGATGAATTAGTACAGGATTTTGAACCGAATTTTATGAATACGGCTAGTCGTAGTGAAATTATAGCTTTTACTAAAAACATTAGAGAGCATCCTAACTTCCTATCTATCAATGCGATTTCTGATTTTGTCGGACCAGTCAATCGAGATGACTACGAGGTAGGCTCGAACTGTGGGTTGTCGAAAATCTCGGGACTGATACCGGCCGATCCAAGTGCTTCCATGGGAGCTTTAGTTTCTATTAGTGAGTCCAAGCGTTTGGGAGACGATAAAATTATAGATGTGAATAAGACTTACAGTGCTATAGCGACTGAAGAAGATGAGGGCACAGAGCTCACGTATTTCGGTTTGAACCAAGAATCGGGAAAGCTTTTGATCGTTACCCAAAAAATACAAAGCGGTGGTGTGGATGTGGACTTGAGACTTATAGAAGTGCCAAATTTTGACGACTACGAGCTGAAGACACGGTCCTTGAACTACGATGATGAAAACAAACTTGAAAGAAAAGATAACTATACGTTAAGCTTTCGACTAAACTACGATAACGTTCCGACCAAGTATGAGGTCAATTTAAGTAGTGAGAAATACTCATCTTCGTTTAATCCTGACGATCTAGATACACTTGAAATGAGAATTGAAAATGATCCCGAATCTACCGGTAGTCTCGGGGAAGATGAAATCAGTCTAAGGATTTCTACAAAAAACCTGAATGTGTTCGAAGAACTTGCCGTGAACGAAATTGATTTTTATGCGATTGGAAATATGGATACCCTTAGATGCAAGATTTCCCGAGTTATCAGTAAAAAATAAAGGAAAGAATTAGTACGTGTCTAGATGATCAGCCTTCCTAAGCTTAGGAGTAAACTTAGGAAGTCTAGCAAAACTCTTATAACAGGATTATCAATTGAACCGATTTTGGAAACACATTGTGATAATATCTTTACCTGTCCTGTTTTCCTGTACCGGAGGATCGGGAGGAGATGAAGGCAACAATATAGGGGATACCAACAGCGATGATCAGCAGGTGGTTTTGAGCCTTGGTGAAGCTGTGCAGGAGTTCGCGACTGACTTTACCAACACGGCCACAAAAGACCAAATAGTTGAGGCGATTCGTAACTATCGATCAGATTCTAGTGTGGATTTTGCAGATCAAACAAGAAACGTGGCCGAAGGCTTTAATTCGACTTATGAAGTGGGCTCGAGCTGCGGGGTAGGTGAGATCACTGTTGGGGTCGGTGCAGCCACTCCAGCCTCGCCCATGACCACATTAATCCTTGCCGGGGAGAATGCGTCGGAATTTGAAGAACGAAAACCGCCTTATAGCGTCGATGTTGCCTTTGCCGCAATAGCTGTTGAAGGCTCGGAACATGAAGAGGTTTTTCCGGACCTATACTATTATGGACTAAATATCGAAACCAACATGCTACTGATTGCTCATCATGACCAAGATGCGGAAGATTTGTCCTATGACATGTATTTAGTCAATCTTGACCCTGCTAAAGACTATAACATTACAGCATCTTCATTAGTATTCAAGGACGATGGTAGACTCTTTCTCAAAAAAGCCTATACTGAGTCGTTTCCCAAAGGAGCGACTGAGGCGATTGAAACATACTCTCTAGATTTCACCAGTCAGACTTTCTCTGAAATTAGTGCCGATCGAAACAATGCAAAAACCTTGAAGGTCGAAATTACTGCAGATCCAGAATCTACAGGCAGCTTAAGTGAAAATGAGCGATCGATTCGCATTACTGCTAGCAATAGTAATCCAAAAGACTTTTTAGATTTTAATGCTGTGGATTTCTTTGGTGTCCTTAGCTTAGGGGTTCGGGGAGAGTGTGAAATTTCTCGAGTTATAGACAAAAAATAGACCATAGAATCAAAAATCGGAACGAGGCGGGATGGATTTATCCTGCCTTTTTTATGCCTGGATCGTAAGCAGAACGAGATAAGATAGGATCAAACCCGGGCCGAATGGTACGGGGTGGGATTCTCGATTGAGTTTCGATGCTGATGATACCAGTAGGGTCGCTACACCACCGATAACTAAGGTGTAAGGGAGCCAATCGCCGAGAACAAGGGTCATCCAAAATAATAGTTTAATGTCCCCAAGTCCCAAAATATCTCTGCCTGTAATTTTATTTGTCATCAGTCTGCCCAAGGCTACTAGTATAAAAAATGATAGTCCAATGATCAGTCCTGCAAAGATAGTGTGATTGGTTTCAGACTGATAGATCCGATACGTCAAGTAGATGGCAGCGATGACACTAGAATAGATCTGCATCCAGTCGGGCAGAAAATAGAATCGTAAATCGATGCGAATCATTAAATATAAGGCCGGTAGTTGAAGCCAAAGAAGGCATAACTTATCGAAGTCTTTTATATAAGCACTTGCTAAGGCAGCGCATACCATTAATATAAATGCTGAGTAGGATTTGGTTAGCCTATTTGATAGATTGCTTTTTAAATCTGAGTGTTGCTCTAGGTAAGACTCAAGCTTTAGGTCTTTGCTCTGAGAGAGCCACAGTATAACGGAAGAAGACAGTCCGCTACATCCCACAAGTGCGATCAACCAGGGACTCATAGGTCTGTTTCTTACTGTTCTGTTTCAAAAATTGGTATATAGGCATCTTGAAAGACAGCTTCAATCTTACCTGTACTTATGTAGACAACACCGGGTTCTGGGTCTGAGTAACTTGATGAAGGTAGTGGATTTTCCGCATACGTGCCAGATATAATGAAGCTTATAGTGCCATTTTCAAAATGATCCCATTGATTGATACCGATTAAAGTATCTGTACCCGTATCTAATCTATGGACGATAGTTACACCATTGTCTTGAATATTCCACGCTGTGGTAGGCAACGGAATGCCCTCATCAAAGTTGTTGTAGCTGACTCCCTGTCCAGCCGAGTCAGGAAACAGTATGTCAAACCTTGGATAGTTCTCAGTCTCATCAAAAAAAACGTTGCAGCCCACGATAAAGGCATCAGTTGCAGGTCCGCAAAAAGCGCGTTTGCTTTCGAATTCCTCACTCCCTGAAAGGCCTGCTACGGTGATCTTATTGTTTGCGTTTGTTTGCTCACTGGCTCCACAAGACACGAACATGGGATATAGACAAACAGATATTGGCAATAGACGATTCATAGCATCTTCCTTATAGCTGGCGGATCTTTTTAAGCTCGCGATTGATTTGGCGGTATAATTTTGAGTTCTTTGGCAATCTTTTTTGCATGGTTAGAAGGTCCTTTTCCGCCTTCTTTGGATCGACCTGACCGGTTAATAGTGCCTTTGTAATGCCGTCGGAAAAGCTGTTTTCATAGGCGCTTAACTTCGACTTTGCTGACGCTCCCAAGTACCTGATGATTGATTTTATCGAAGAGTACTGCGACACAGCCTTCGCGCTTGGCACGGTTTGGATCTTATCGAGTATGGCCGATGATCGATAATTTAGCTGTGTTTTTATGTTTGCCTCTAGTTTTTGGAACCCTTTAAGTTTTACATTCATCGTACGCTTTGCCTTCATTACCTCTAGGCTATGCTTTGTAAGCTGCGCAAAGGGAGCACTGCTTAAATTGTTTTTTACGAGCCAGGCGACGCTTTGACAAGGCTTCAGTTTGATTTGTTTGCTGTTGCAGGTCAAAACCCTTTTACCCTTGGGTTTTTTCTTGGCTACTGGTTTTGCTGTGGGAGTCTCTTTTTCTTTGGGCGTAGCTTCCTCATTGTTACCTGAATCTTGACTTTCCTCTTTAGAGCCTTCTGATTCGATCGGATCGAAGTCCTCGGCTTCGGGTTTTACCTCTGCTGTTAATGCAGATCCATCTTGAGCTGAGGCCAGGGAGTTATCTGGGTTTTCTTGTTCGGGTGCTTGTTGTGTTTCTGGCGGTTGATTCAAAGGTTGTTTTGCCTTTGAATTGCTTTGATTGCCCGTAATAGTCAAATTCTGAGCTTGTGGATTTTCCTCCAATGAAAGGAAATAGCCTACTCCCACAATCATAGAGCAAAACATCATAACGCCAACAAGGAATCCCTTATTCATGGGTTTGCCTTTGGTAGTCGTCGGCGATATATTTTCGCTATCATACCCATGTTGTGAAATGGGTTTTTTAGCTCTGACCTCGGAGATGGCCTTTTCTTTTAGCTCAGGTTTCATCGCTGCACTGGTGACAATGGCTTCGTTTGAAGCAGTCACGACGTACTTAGCCGCATTCACCGAGATATATTTTCCCGGCGAAATCTCGCAAATATCCACTACCAATTGATCTTGATAGTAAACTTGCGTCTCACTGTCGAGGGCCTCGAGAATACTATTTCCTGATTCGTCAGCAAGGCGGATATTGATACCTTTAGCAAGTTCTATGGGTTTGTTGAAGACTTGAAATGACTTCAGTCGCTCGTCTTCCAGTTCCCATAAGATGTAAGACTTTGCTGCCATTACTTTAAGTTCTCCAATCGTTCCATAATTTTATGTACTTTTAAACCCACTGTAGTAGCTGGATCAGGAAAGAAACGCTCCATTTCCTGGGCTACGTTTTTTGCTTTGATCATATCCCCACTACGAATCGATCGATCGATCTCAAAAAGGGAATCATCCACGTAACGTTTGATAGCGATGTCTACCTCGGTATTGAGGGCATCAATGGTCGATTGCATAGATTCAGATACGATACTTGCCCCTAGAATCTTGGTGATTCTGTCAAGATTGGCGCGAGCGGAAAACATATTTGCAGTAGAAATATGCTTGCGGGAGAAAAGCAGTTCGGCCTGGTCCAATAGTTTTTTGATACGAATTTGCTCAGCCTCGGAGGCTGGTTGCCTCAGAAAAAAGCTCGTATTCATAATGGCCCAAAACTGCTTGGGATCATGATTGGTTATCGTGAAGGTGTTTTTGCCTTTTTGTAGGAGGGAGTTGGTGACGAGCACTTCTTGGTCACAGCCTGAGAGGATACAGGCTTCCTGCCTTCGATTGCCCCAGGCTTTTTTTCCATTGACTTCAACCGTAATGCGATCTTGGTAGCTGAGCCCCCATAGTCTCATGGAAAAAACTCCTGACGTCGAGGGGGATTCGGTTAAACTGACTTCATAGGTGATTTGATTGTGAATCGAAGAGAGCTGGCCAACATTGCCATACATTTTTTTCTTGTTGATCCCTAAGGCAAGATTGACAGTTTCTCCTGATAAATCTGGCTTAGCTTCATTGCCTGTCATCGAGATAACTGTGAATAATCCCACAAGCAAGGCGCAGAAAAGTATGGCAAAGCTCGCAATCCGAACTTTGGCTGGCTTATGAAACATGGCGAGAGACTGAAAACCAGAACCTTTTTGGCTGGTAAAGTGTTGCTCTCGGGCCCATAACTGATTCAAAGGATCAATCGAGTTTTTACTGGAAAATCCGATGATCGACAGCCCTTTTTCTTTTAAACTTGTTTCGTCAATGGTTTTTTCGCCAAGACAGTTTGTCCAAGTTAGCTTTGAGTTTTCGACGGAAATCATCGCCTGAACAGGGAAAAGGTCTGGTTCCGTAAATAAGATCTCACAGATCTCTTGATTGCCGGCAAAAACAGGCAAAGCCTTAGCAGAAACTGTATTCTTTTTGTCTTTAAGCAACAAATAATGGGTCATCATAGACTTCCGTTAATCAAAAATACTGAATTTAATACTATCTTCTGACATTTGTTCCAGCACCTTAACCTCATTTGGTAGAGTCTTTTGTTTCAGCTGCGAAAATGCCTTAATGTGATCGGTATGAACTCGTGAAATCTTTGCCGTTAGCAAAACCATGAGATCGCGCCTTTCATCGCCCATTTTTCTCGCTTTAAACAGCTCGCCTATGGTAGGGATGTGTCCTAAAAATGGAATACGATTTGTGGCCTTGCTTTTTCTGACGTTCTTAAAGCCGGTTAGAAGCACGCTATGGCCGTCTTTGATTGTCACGGCTGTGCTTGTCTTGGACAGTGTGGTACCAGGATTAATGTCCCCTTGACCCGGAACAAACTCGGAAACCTCGGCTGTTAATACAATATCAATTTGTCCAAGAGGGTCGACTTTCGGTCTAACGTCAAGAACCATCCCATATTCGATGGGAAAAAGCTTGGTCTCAAAGACTTGGGTATTGCCATCGTTGTTTGTCTGAGCTTCCCGGCTAAATAGATAAACAACTCCACCAGAATGAAACTTCGCTTCTGTCCCTGATCGAACGACAATCTTAGGATTGGACATCACTTTAGTATTTGATTTTGCCTGCAAAAGATTAATCATACTTCGAAGAGGTGCGACGGCCCAAAAGCCATTGGTTCCGCCAACACTGCCAGTGGAACCAGCAAAATCTAGACGACCGATGTTCACCCCATCGGCAGCCACAGCAGGAGATTGTCCGAGAAATCCAAAATCTAAATTATCGGTGCGGTTAGACTCAAGAAACATCACATCGACAACCACGGAGTGACCACCATTGTATTGACTATCTTCAATTTGATCCTCCACAGAGGGATCGATGAGTCTGGCGATTTTGAGTGCTAAAGCGCTTTCATTGGCGTCTTTTGAAAACCCTTGCAATGCAAGTAGCTTGCCGATAGCACGAACCTTTAGGTTTGGTATATCATTTTGTTCTAGGATTGAGTTGATGGCGTCAGCAACAATTCCTGAATCTCGATAGCGCTTTTGTGTTCTGTCGGTGACATACTCTCTATTGGATGCCAGTACGGAAAAAAATTGATCTGCGGTTTGTCTGGAGGCGATGATTCCCGTTACCTCTACTTTATTTTTGCGAAGTCTTGCTGTCAGTCCGCTAATCTCATTGATCCGCGCACGGAGGCTCGCTAAGATAGCCGCTCGAGATTGGCGTGTACTGTTGACATTAATGTTGATGACCTTTGGATTACCGTTTCTTGTTCGCGCTGTCACCACCGTCGAACCAGCTCTTAGCGCGCCAATTTGCAAACTGCGTTTATCTCGTGAGGGTGTTAATTCAACGATGCCAGATTTAGAGGCCTTAACTGACAAAAGATCATTTTCGAACTGAAAGATAGCCTGCTCGCCTATCTTCATAGTCTTGGTGTCTTGCGCCCAGGTGGGAGAAGAAATCAATGTTGCAATGAGGAAAATATATCGGATCATGACTGTCTGTTCTCCATCGAGTTAAACTCTTATATTTAGGCCAATGATATAGCGTATTTGATTCTTATCGATACTTGAGATGATATTGGAATTTTCATTTTCTTTTCTCGAGAGCCGATTGCGCCAGGCATAGTTGAGGGTCTGGGTGAGTTGTATGCTTCTGCTTAAGTCGATTCCCACCGACGGTCTTAACCCAAAGTGCAGAAAATTTTCCTTAAGTTCACGATTAAACCCAATTCGTCCCGACTGAGTCCCGTATCCAATTTCCGTACCTAGTTTCCAGACAATACTAAAAACAGCCTTGAAAGAGGCATCAAAAAAGACTCGCCCTAGAGTTTGAGTGATCGCTAGGTTTTCACGGTCTTGCTCGAGTGATTGTCCATGGAGTACATCTAGTCCATACTTTTTATTACCGACTTGTTGGCCTAAGCCAAGACCAAGCTCCAGTATTTGAGATTGAGGTAGCGCTGAATCGGCCTTTAACGAAGGGTCGCTAAAGGAGGTGATTAAACCAATCCATAGCTCCGAAGGAGTTTCCTGGCCCAGTTGCTGTGACTTGTTAAGAAATGCCTTTAGATCTTGTTCTGTTTTGTAAGACTCGTATGCGGCGTAGCCGTTTTTAAAGCTTTTTGCGATGGGGTTTGCCCACCTGGTAGGATCGGGAATGGGGACTTTAAATTGTCGAGTGCTTTTTGCTGTTATGCTTTGACTTGCTGAAGAGTATCGATAGATGCCACAAGTCTCAAACTCATCCTTTTCATTCCGTTCGCAAAAAGTGATTAATGCATGCTTTTTTGCCTTTGATTCGAGTTGCTTAAGTATCACATTGCTAATGGCTGGATCTAGAGGCATGCCCGAAGACATACGTTTCATTCTGCTGAGATCAAGGTAGACAGCATCTTCCATCGTAAATTCATCCGATGGCTTCCATATTTTACGCATGACCGTCTTAGAAAAATCTCTGTATTCAGGGCTTGATCGAACAGCGTCATCTATGACGATAATATCAGAGCTCAAATCATAGGTTTCAGCCAAGACCATTTGTGTCTTCATGAGAAGTAGAACTATAACAATTCGAATCAAATCTCTGATCTCCTATGCATTAATAAAGGCCAAAAGCATCGGCCCTACGATCATGGCGATGACTACTGGTAAAATAAATCCGAGCATGGGCACCATCATTCTTACCGATATTTTGCCTGCTTCTTCCTCAGCTCTTTGAAAGCGTTTGGTGCTTAAACTTTGGGAGATGGTTAGGAGTGTTTCTGATACATTAGTCCCCAAAGATAAAGCTTGAACCAAGTTTTGAACAAATATTTTCGTTTCTTGAGTCGCCATGCGCTCTTCGAATTCCAGTAGAGCATCAATACGGGTTTTACCAAGTTTGAGCTGACGGTTGACCGCATTAAATTCCTCTCTTAAGACTGATTTAGGAGCGCTTTCAATGACCACATTAAGGGCTTGGTTAAAATCCATACCAGCAGCCATGGAGAGAGATAGATAGTCTAAGAAATAGGAAAGATCTTTTCGACACGAGGAAACTCTGGCACTGGCAGTCTCTATGATTTTTAGGAGTGGCAAAAAAAACATTGCTATACCAGCAATAAATGGGATGACAATGGAAGCGCCAAGGAGGATGAAGAAGAACAAGAACACTGAAACGAAAGCAATTGCCGCCACAAAAATTTGAAGAGCTATAAAATGATCTACTTTCCAGGCGGGATTAATTCCTGCTTGTGGCATCTTGGTTTCGAGTAATGCTCGATATCGCTTATGCTTGATCTTTTTGGCAATAGGCATAAAGATATCGATCCATTGATTAAGATTCTTCTTGGAAAAATCAAAGCGATAAAGATACCCGTGACTACGGTATCCTTTCAGTGCCAAAAGGCCGAAGGCTGTATAAATTAGTGTTGATGATGCCCCTCGTGTCAATGCAAGGAGCCAGAGACTTTCTCCCAAATCTAAACCTCCAACTGCATGACACGCCAGGTAACAGCCATTCCTACCAGCCAAAGAATAATGCAAAACGACAGTAAAATTTGTCCAGCAGGTGTGTCTGTTAGAATTTGAAACTTATCCTTCGACATAAAAGCCAGACCGAAGAATACCAGTACAGGTGCCGAGCATATGATAGCTCCCTGCGCGCGACCTTGGGCCGTCAAGGCTTTCAGCTTTCCCTCGACTTCTAGGCGCTTCCGTATTGTTTCTGCAACCCTAGCTAGAATTTGTGGGAGAGGTCCACCAAGTTTTCGGCCGATGACGATGGCTCCGAAGGCCATATTTGATGATGTGGTCGGTATCCGGAGTCGAATATTATTGAGAGCATCGTCTATGGGAACACCTAAATGATATTCCTTGAGGGAGTGGTCGATCTCTTTGGCAAAAACTTCGGGTGTGCTTTTTACTGCCACCTCCATAGCTTTTTGAATCGTTAAACCTGCTTTTAACGAGGAAGCAATACCGGCCAATGAATCAGGCATAGATTCATCAAATGCTTCATAAAGATCTTGCTTAGCTTTTCTGGCTAAAAACCAAGGTAGGAGAAAGGTTAATCCTCCTGTGATGATAACCGAAAGGAAGAGGGGGAAGCCGACTAGGACCATTAAGGGGAAACTGATTAGGGCAAAAATAAGACCATTCTTTCGGATGAGATCATAGTCGATTTGATGGGAGCTTACTTGCGAGGCCTTTTGGCTTGATTTGCTTTTCTTTTTCTTGAGGATTCTACGTTGAAAATATATAGCAATAAGAATACCCCCAAGGCTAACTAGTCCGTGGGCGACATATATCATAATAGGTTCTGCGATCCACATGATTAAATCTCTCCTTTACTTTTGTAGGCTGCGAAGAGGTCTTGAATGGTTTGACTGATATTAAAGTCTTTCGCGAATTGCTTGATGTTTTTATGAATAATATTGTAGGCACCGGCATCAGAGTTTTCTTCTATCTCGAAAGCAAAGAGGGGATATACGACGTACTCTCCCGTGTCGTGATCGAGGGAGTGTATCCAAGAAATATCTGTCACAAGGCGTCTTCCCGAAGGCAAACGAGTTTGTTGGACGATCATATGTACGGCTGATGCAACCTGCTCTCGGATAGCTTTTAGGGGAAAATCTACCCCTGCCATCAACACCATGGTTTCAAGCCTTCTTAACATATCTTCCGGCGTGTTAGCATGAGCTGTGGTCAAAGACCCATCATGACCAGTGTTCATGGCTTGAAGCATATCCAAAGCCTCTCCACCGCGGCACTCACCGACGACGATGCGATCAGGTCTCATCCTAAGGCAGTTTTTAACTAAGTCTCTTATAGAAATGGCTCCACGTCCCTCTAAGTTCGCAGGCCTAGTCTCTAGAGATATCACATGAGGTTGCTGTAGCTGGAGTTCGGCAGCGTCTTCTACGGTAACGATACGTTCGGATTCAGGAATAAAAGACGAAAGTGCGTTAAGTAAGGTGGTCTTACCAGATCCTGTACCGCCAGAGACTACAATATTGAGATGAGAGTGAACGCAGATCCGCAAAAAATCGGCCATGATCTGTTTCATACTATCCCATTTGACGAGTTGATCGACGGAGATGGGGGTTTTGCTGAATCGTCTAATGGTCAGACACGGGCCCTTGAGTGATATGGGTGGAATGATAGCATTGACTCGGGAACCGTCGAGTAGCCTTGCGTCAACAATAGGGGAGCTAGCATCCACTCGTCGACCAACCTGCGAAACGATGCGTTCAATGACGGCGAGTAGTGCCTGCTCCGAACTAAATGTCACCGGAGACGTGACAAGCTTACCGCCTTTTTCGATATATATTTGGGATGGATTGTTCACCATAATCTCTGTGACGTCATCGTCGGCTAACAGGGACTCAAGGGGACCAAGACCTATGACTTCGTCAAGAACCTGTATTTGGATTTCATTAAGATCGAAGGCGAGGTCGGCAGGGAACTCCTCTTCCTGGACGATACCTTTGAGGATGATTTCAATGTGCTGGCGGGTCTCCTGAGAGTGGATTTTATTCAAATTCATCCCAGATACATTGAGCTTTTCCAAGAGTTTCTTATTGAGGTAGCGTCGAAGGCTTAGGGCATTTGAGAGAAATTCGTCTGGATTATTTTGAATCTCAACCTGTTCCGGTTCACCTTCACCGAGAATTCTTAAGACTTCGAAACTATAGCGTCCTATGACGAAAGACATTTCCTCAGCAATTTCAAACTCTGCTCCTTGCTCTTGAAGCTTTCCTTGGATTCTGAGTGGAATGGAAGGATTCACGTACCTTAAAATAATATTATCGTCGTTGACTGTTATTACGGCACATATGGTACTCTCAGCTTTTTCTTTAATCCTGATATGACAGTGATTGCTATTGCCAATAAGATATCTGCCGTCTTTTAGCTTTATCGACTGAGCTTTATCAGCAAATCGCCAAGTTATTGTGGCGACAGCAGATGTCACCGGTAGTGGAGGTGGAGGTATAGTCATATTATGGGTTTACTTCCTATCGATTTATGATTTACCTTTTTTTCTTCTTTTTTTTCGGACCATTGATGACCTCAACAGGGAGGTCGGCAGGCTCATAAAGCATGTCTGATTCGAGAAATTTCTGCATATCGACCCCTTTCGAACGGGCTAGTTGCTTAGCATCGTTAGGGTTGCGAAGAGCCAGTGAAAACTCGCCTTTGCCTTCGGCGAATTTGAGAACTTCCATTTCTTTAGGAGTCACAAAAAAGGACATCTCGCTAGACTCGATTCCTGTACTAGGGTCTAAGCTTTTACCGACAGCTACGAGTTGAATCTTTGGTAAAAGGGTAAAAGAAGTAAGCCCCTTGCGAGGAAGTTCCATTATCGTCAAAATATCGACATAGTCACCCGGTCTGATAAACCCGTTTTTTGCCACGGAGTCTTTTACTGTCATCATAAAAAGGCGTTTGCCTTCGGGAATTTTATTTGCGATGGAATCTTCGTGAAATGTTCCGCCTATCATACTAAGGAGAACAGGGTCTCCTTTACCCAAGGAAATTTTTACCGACTTACCTAGGATGGTATTGATCTCTTTCGGGCGAACCATGTTACCTGTGAGTGATGACGTCAGTACCTTTTTGGTTTTGAGATCAGACTTTTTCAGCACAGAACCTGATATAATCCGATCCGACGTTACAAGGATAGATGTGAGCTGATAGTCACTGAAAAGCTTGTCTCGAAAGGCTTCCTGATTGGAGTGTTCGATGAGAGCACCGACGCCCCCAAGTAGCACAGCGAGTACAACAATTATCGTTTCGGTTTTGAAAAGACTTAAAAAGTTTTGAATCGATTGCTTCAAAAGAAACCTCTGCGTTTAAAGTACTTTTCTTAAAATTAGCACGCTGAACTAGGCATATTTGAACAGTTGATTCAAAATGAAGATAATTTTGTAGGGCTTTGCTGAAATCACATAGTAGGATGTGCTCGGAGAAGGTTTACCTCCGCCAAACTAGATGATCTAAAGCGAAAGTATAGAAACCACAGGTTGGCTGTCTCCAATACAAGGCAGTCTCCCATCTTACACCCTGTAACTACGGGCAAAAATTAAGCTAAAAATAACAGGTATATAGAGCTCTAGCTCCTGTTTAAGGATAGGACGATTCCGACAAGTGTTTGGTCAGACGAGGAAAATCTTGGAGTACCCCTACGGGCTTTTCGAGTCATCCCCAAGATCTTATTTATTTATTATAGTTAATATGGTTGTTTAGCCTCGGCAAATGAGAGATATTTTGTATGCCTGAATTATCAGTTTGGCGCGGATTTTGAAGTAAGTCGCCTAGAGTCACTTATTTCTCTTAGAAAAGGTTAGCCATGAGGCAAACACAGTTAAAAACGAAGTCGACAGAGATCCGATCCTTTTTGGGAGAGTTTATTCGTAGCCCCATCTCGACAGGGTCCATCATTCCATCATCGAGGCAGCTTGCTAAGTTGATGACCCATACCATCGATGAAAACACACAAAACATCGTAGAGTTTGGACCGGGAACAGGTTCGTTTACCAGAATGATTCACCAGAAAAAGAACAAAGATACTCGATTTGCTGTCGTTGAGATTAACCAAAGGTTTCGTGAGCACATCAAGTCTCTTTTCCCTGATGTTGAGGTCTATGACTCCTTGCAACCAGAAACCAGTGGCTTTGTCGGGAATGTCGATGCCGTTGTCTCAGGATTACCCTTTTCAAATATGAAATGGGAAGACAGTGAAGACATTATAAATTCCATCCATGGTATGCTGGCACCTGGTGGAGAGTTTAAAACCTTTTTGTATTTTCATACCTTTCAATTAGGCAAAAATAGAGTATTGATTGACTACCTTAGATCTCAGTTTGCCTCGGTAAATCTTAATTTTGTCGCCCGCAATATACCTCCTGCTGTGGTGGTGTCTGCCTACAAAAAAAGCTAAGTTTGTTTCGATAATTCTGAATTTATAGACGGCGGCTAGTCTATTATCGCCACTTCGGGGCAGTAACTATACCCTCTTGCTAGGCCGTTGTTAGTGGATTGAGCAAAAGGATAGTCAGAACCATAAGTAGTAATAAACTCCTCTGTATTTGCGACGAATGGTGAAATAGTGTGCTCGAACATGATGATGCTATTCATTTGTCGCATAAAGACCTCTGCCGTAACCTTCTCGTCTTGAAAACTATGTCTGGCGGAAGGCTTAGTTTTAGTTTTTTCAAATGTGCCGAAAGCGATAATATCTTTAGTGGATTGGACAACAAATCTCTCTGTATCTTCCTGGTAAAATCGCAGATTAATAGGTGTCTTCTTGCCATTTTTTCCACTGATATAGACACATCGGTATTGGTATTTATCCGTGAGCGTAGCAACCTTCGACTCGTACCAAAGTGGTTGGACCTCGGTTAGAAAACTACCGTAGAGGTCACGGCCCTCTCTAAAATTTATGAGATTTTGTAGTTCTTTCGATAACAATTCATCATTATTGACTTGAGCGTCTTCAGAATTGAAGCCTTTGGAGCTCGTAGGAACAGGGGTCTCCTGACGCAAATCCTCTGCTTCACCGCAAGATACTATCATGACTCCCAAACATATCGATCGTAATATATACACAAGTATCTCCTAAAAATCATCCTGAATTGCCGTTAGGCACTTGATTATCTCATGGATATGGAAGAAATACTTGCCTGAGTTATCGACATCAGGCGACTAATACTAAAATTTTCCAGTCAAAGTAAGGTGAAACCTAAAGTCATCTACGATGCAAGTTTAATTTTTTGATCCTGAGTCTTTCCTTTTACGTCACTAAGAGTTTGTTCAAGTTCCCTCGTAGTAGCGGAAAGGCTTTCCGCTTCCTTCAATGAATGAGTTGCGTGCTCTGCTGTTCTTCCTATAGAAGAGGCCATCGAATGAATTTCATTCGAAATCGCGGTCATACCGTCCTTTGATCTTGCGATCAATTTGGCTACCTCGTTGGTGGTGGCTGCTTGTTCTTCAGTTGCAGATGCTGTTGTGTTTGCATTCTCCTGCACGCGGTCCATAACATTAGAGATTTCTTTCATAGAGCCAATAGACTTTTGAGTGACGTCGGTAATATTGGATACGGTCTCAACGATTCTATTGGAGGCCTCTGCTGTCTGGCTCGCCAACTCTTTGACTTCGCTTGCGACTACAGAAAATCCACGACCAGCCTCGCCTGCCCTAGCGGCCTCAATGGTAGCATTGAGTGCCAAGAGATTGGTTTGGTTCGCTATATTCGAAATTAACTTAATGATTGAGGTGATTTCTTTAGATGATGCGTCAAGTCCACTAAGGTGCTGCTTAGCCGTGTTTACCGAAGACACTGCTTCTTGGGCAATTTTTGATGTTTCCGATGCTTTAACCGAAATTTCCGAAACGGTAAGGTTCATTTCCGCTGAATTATTTGCCACCTCATTAATGCTGTCGAGTACCTCATCGGACAGTTTTGTGACCTGAGCTGACTTATCAGAGGATTCAGAAGATTCCTGTTTAGTCTTTTTAGAATACGACTCGAATCTTTGGGCAGCTTCGCTAAGTGTTAGACAAACTTTAGAAAACTTTTCCAGGAGATTGTTGTACTTTTGTTTCTCAGCCGTTAGGTCACTCGCAAATTTAACTACTTTTATAGGGTTCCCTTCCGGGTCCAGTATTGGGGTGTAGGTGGCAGATATCCAAATGTCGTTGCCTTGTTTTCCTCTGCGATGATACTCTCCCGATTTGGCGATTCCTTTTGATAAGTCACTCCAAAAGTTTTTATATTCCGGACTATTGATTAGTGCTGGGCTGCAGAAGATTTTATGATGCTTGCCCTTGATCTCTTCCAGGTTGTAGCCAGTTACTTCGAGGAAATTTTTGTTTGCAGACAAAATATGGCCATCTAGTGTAAACTCGATGACTGCCTGAGACTTATCGATTCCATTTAATTTAGCTTCATAGTCAGCATTTTTGACTTTTGATTCTGTGATGTCAGTGGCGAATTTGACAACTTTAAAAGGCTTTCCCTCAGGGTTGAATATAGGGTTGTAGGAAGCTTGAATCCAGATTTCTTTGCTATCTTTACCTAATCGTTTATATTGCCCTGAATCAAAGGTACCGCTTTTAAGTTTTTCCCAGAAAGCTTTGTATTCCGCAGATTCTTTAGTGCCGGGAGTCGTAAACATAGAGTGATGCTGACCCTTGATTTCGTCTAGTCGATAGCCGACGGTGTTAAGGAAATTCTCATTTGCCGTAATGATGGTGCCATCTAGATTAAACTCGATGACAGCTTGGGCTTTGCTAATGGCATCGATTTTTCCAGAAAACTCTGCTGTTTGTAGCTTTTCTTTTGTGATGTTAGTGGCAAATTTTATCACACCAACAAGTTTGCCATCATCATCAAATAGAGGATTGTATGAGGCCTGAATCCATACCTCATTTCCCTGTTTATTTAGTCTTTTATATTGACCTGAGTCGAAAACGCCAGAATTAAGTCTCTGCCAGAACGCTTTGTAGTCCTCAGACTGAGCGTCTTCTTTTGAAATAAATAGAGAGTGATGGTTTCCTACGATTTCCTCTAGGGTATACCCCATGGTGTTTAGAAAATTTTCGTTGGCGTGCAAAATGTTACCAGCTAAATCAAATTCGATGATTGCAATGGATTTTGAAATAGCTTTGAAAATTTCTTCATAATTTCTTTCCATAGACATAAAATTCCCTCCCTAACTTTCTCTATTAATGAATCGGAGGACAGAAGAATCCTTCAAGGGTTCCCTAAAAAGAAACCAATAACCTGCTCAATTCAGGACGCTTTTTCTAAAAATGTTTCGTCAAAGTATTGATATTTTTGATGATCTCGGTAACCGCTACCTTTTGTTTCAGTTGTTGATTTTCGTTTTTTGTGGGAATAGCCGATAGCCGTCATCTTCTTACCCGAAACTCCCAGTGGAGGTGAGTAATGATTGTGGTTTTTTAATGGTATAGTAGAAAGCTCTGTTTAAAATGCAGGAAATACTCTATCAGTTTTTGGAAAATCGCCTGCCTGGAATGGGGTAAGGATTTTTACCCATCTGCATCAGATTGTGTTCCGAGATACTCGAAGATGAGATTTAGAACAACAAAGGTAGTTTAATCCGTTCATCTTTCATAATTTGGTTATAGATTGGCTCATCTGTGGGCTCGACAACCCACTCTGGTTTGTTCAACCGGGAGCGTAGTTGTAGGGCAATCTCGTAAAAGCTTTTGTCCCGATTGGCGTCAATGTGATATATTCCCGCTTCGCGATCTTTTAAGTGAAAAAGAGCTTCTATAGTATCGGATAGGTGAGAGCAGGATGTAAACCAATGTCGGCTTGCCTTTATGGGGCCTTGTTGGTGAGCCTTAGTTAGGAAATCAACCATATTGTTAGATCCAGGTTTTGACCCGATTTGCCAACCAAGCCTGGCAATGATCGCATGGGGTGATTTTGTAGCTTGTATTTTTTGCTCAGCCATTCTCTTATCTAGTCCATAACCTTCCGTTGGATTGGGCACTGTATCTGGAAAATAAGGTCCATTTTGGCTTTCAGGGAAGACCATAACGGTACTTGTATGAATGAGACGAAAGCCCAATGCGATACTCTTTTTGGCCAGTAGCTCGGGAAAGTCAACATTGATGATGGGAGCATCTTCACTTGATCCATTAGGTGATGATGCAACAGCAAAGTTAAACACAAAGTCAGGCTTCAAGGTCTCTAGTTTGCTTGAAATTTCCGAAAAGTTAGTCAGCGGAATTTTGTGCCGATCCCAAGGAATACATGAGTAACCTTGATGCTGCCTTAAAAAATTTTGAAAGGCTGTGCCCACTGCACCACCTGCACCAAAAATAACGACTTTTTTCAAGAGACGACCTCCTAATCTACTAAAATGGCTGAGTAAACAAACTAGTTTGCTAGCTTGAAATATAGAAATAGTCACATGAAAATTTTTGATTTGAAATAGCGGCAGATTTGATGGAAGGCTTCGGAGGTCGGGAAAGCCTGCCCTTGATCAAGGGCAGACCAACGTAAACTAGTTGAGCTCTAGGTTGTAGTTAAGACCTAGGTTAGAGTCCCAAGCTTGGCAAGGTTGTGAGCCAATTGAGCGAGCGCCAACCCAGATTTGAAGGCTAGTAGCTTCAGCTGGGGTATCGATGGTGATTTCGGCATCAGCTAGTGAAAGTGGTTTGCTGAGAACGTCACCATTGTCAAAGCTGTAGTATAATGCTCTGAAAGACTGAGTGCTTCGGTTAGCTGCTGTACATTTTGTAAAGCGAGCGAATGGGTACTTAACGACAATTGATTCGCCAGCATTGATTTCGCCAGCTACAGGGGCTTCCGCGATATCAGTAGAAAACGTAACCACCGGCTTCAAAGATACTAAGTAGTTTGCGCCTAGGTTGGAATCGTATGCTTCGCAAAGGAATGAACCGATTGAGTAGTTGTGGAACCAGTACTCAAGTGTTTTTGTATCGGCTGTAGTTGCGATCGTGATTGGGCCAGAAGTTAATGTTTTGCTTTGAACCTCACCGCCATCTAGCTTGTAGCGAAGAACGCGGAAAGACTGAACCAAACGGTTTGAGCCAGTACAAACACGCAAGCGCTCAGGATTGTAGTTGATTTCAATGGCGTCGCCAGCAAGCAAATCACCTGCAACTACAGGGCCATCAGCAAGGTCTGTGCTTGTAAAGTTGATTGCGCTGGTGCCTGCAAAAAGAGACGAGCTAGCTAGAAGTCCTGATAGGATGATGCTTTTTTGAATGTTCATTACTAATTCCTTTTGTGTAGGTTTGATACTTAGCTGTTTTGCTGGCACCGTTGTATGCCAGTTGGATCTCAGGAACAAGTTGTCCGGATGCTGGGCCGGCGAAAATTGGGCGTGAACCGGGTTTGCTGCTAAATAAATTGCTATGAATTTTGTTCATGTTAATAACCTAATGAAATTATGAATCTTTTATTCATGTTTATTTCTGATTGATTGTGTGTTGGCCGGCAGCATTTGCCCTTGGGCACCGAACAAGCCCGAACACTTTAGTAAGGTCAATGGCTCTCAGGCTTTTGGGTGTTAGAGATTTCTGTCAGTCTGATTCTCGTCATTTGAATTTGTATAGGGAAAGATCACATGTTGCGAATGAGTGCGTTCTTCGGAATTATTCTAACTAGTTTGTTGTCTTGTAAGACTGAGGTTAATGAGAGCCCAGCGCTACCAGTTCCGCCTGATCTGATGATTCCCGATGATGGGGAGCCACCTGAGCTCAATATATCTTCTGAACCGTTATCAGGAGTTTTTGAAGGGGAACCTTGGGACTATAAAATAGCAACTGTGAGTAAAGATAGTTTTGAACCTGGATTGGTAGAGCTCAATTTTTATCCCTTTGAAGCAGAATCACCCTGTGAGCTTAATGGATTTTCGCAGGATGGGAAGGATGGTAGAATTTTGAGTGTGAGTGTGCCTGAGATTGTTGGAACCTATCACAGTGAAAATATCATCAGTGGTTCCACCACCTTTCTCAATTTTGTAGATTGGACGATTCTATCTGATGTTTCTAACAACTTGACAGATTATTTCAATGTTGTGATTGAAGATCTTGAACCAGACTTTTTACTAGGGCGTTTGGGATGAATCGGTGCTGATGAATCTATGCATAACGTCCAAGGATCGTTTAAGGCGATTCGCTGTGGGTAATGCCATGGCATCTATGATGCTAAGTGGCACTACCGCGGCGCATAGTCAGTCATTTGCAAGGCGATGATAGGGAAGTTTTTCGTTTAGATCATCTAAGCTAGCCTCACCGAACTCGGAAAAATCCACCAGTATACTGGGTTCATCAAGATCATCCTCGTCCACTCCCTCGAACTCGGCCTCCATGGGACCAAGTAAGGTCCCGTCCTTGATGGCAATAGGAAAAACTAGCTCTAGATCACCGTTAATCACGCACTCCGTATTCATTATGGATTTACCAACGGCAACCTGCCAGTCTGTAGATCCGCATGCGACATCTTCATTCATATAAAAAACATCATAAACATCATAATGGGTGGTAACGATATCTTGTATTTCAGCAGTGATCCAATAGATATCCCAGTCCTTTCGGTCTGCAGGCACGGTGTTTTCGCTTGCCTTTTCGAAGCTTACAATCCGTGTTTTTATGCGGAGGTCTGTTCCGGCAAAGATTCCTCCAAATGGTGCATACTCGATAAAAACTCTAGAATTAAAATCGAGTTGACGATTGTCTTTAAACTCCATCGACTCGGCAAAGCTACCAATTTCATAAAACAAAAATCCAGTGGTCCAGGTACCTTTCACAGATTCTAAGCTTGCAAAAGCGCTGCTATTTAAAGTCGTAATCAAAAAGATGATGAGCCAATTTGCTAGTGATTTTTTTGTTTGACTATAAATGTTTCCACTCCTTTTTCTTGAAGATTGATGTTAGATACTGGCACATAGAAACATGAATCTCAATATGCCTTCCGGAGTATGAATGATGGTCCTACGTAAGCTTTTGTGTGTCATATTACTTGGTTTGATTTACCTACATCCACAGGGAATTTATGGGGAAGAGATTGAGCTTCCGGCAACTGCCTTGTTTTCAGAAACCGTTTTGCGAGATGGTCATTCGGATATTATTACAGGCTTTATTTGGGATCCCGTAGTAGAAAATCGGCTCTATAGTATCGATATTGGCGGCTCTATGATTGCTTGGAATACAAGAGACAAGCGCATCGTTTGGAAGGTCGATCTTTCTGATAGGGGAATCGGATTGTTTGCCATTGATATTGCAGACGATGGTTGCTGCTTAGTTGTCGGTGGCAGTCAGTCTTATCTGGCAACTTATAACACTTTGGATGGTGAGGTTATTTCCGAAGGTTATCAGTCAGGGCGACCCTTCGATTCGATTTATCGTACGGTATCCCTTCATCCGGAGGGCGGATTGATGACGGGTGAATCAAATGGATATATTGATTTTTGGCAGTTAGAGCTTTCGACACCAGTATATAGCACTAGGGCTCATGACTGGCCCATCAAAAAAGGCTTTTTTTCGAAATCGGGGCGTTTTGCTGTCACTATTGATCCAACAAAAGTTTTGCTGTGGGATGTTCTTAGTGGTGACTTAGTGAGTGATATTTCGGAAATCTCTCCTGAACTAACCGAGGGAGGGTTTTGGTTTGGTGCCACAGGGCTCAGTGAAGAGGAAGATTATCTGGCTGTTATCAACAATGAGGGAGTCTACTTGTACGATTTCGTCTCTGATACCTTAGTGGCTAAGATTCCTGGTGCTTATCGATTGGAAGATGAGGAGTCGCCACCGGTGGCGATCACTTTGGATAGTAGGAGTGGTACAGCATTGGTAGCCGCGGGATCGGCTGGGTTTTTAACCTTCGATTTTGATGCTGGTACCGCCGTATCTGGCTTTGTCGACTACCGTTTGCAACTGGGCTTCATGTCATCAGTGGCTTATGATCCGAAAACAGATGGTAAATTTGCTGCTGCAAGAGCCAACTTAAAGATCAACATCTTTACCGGAGAGATTGAAATGAATCATGTCATCAATCTCTACCAATTACCTCTGTGATGACATTGAGTTTCTAAGATTAGGGGGTTGGCGAAGGCTCATGCGCTGCAGAAATCTGCCTTGCCGGTCGAGTCCTCCCATTGTGATGATACCGTCTTTTGTCTCGAGAACTTTGTGACCAATGGTGGCAAAGTCCTCTGGATTGAGAGCATCATCAAAAGACCAAACATGATCTGTAGAATTTAATGGATCCCTCATTCTTAGCCTTAGAATTTTACTAGAGTATCTGAGTTTGTTTTCTCCACCGAGAAAAAATACGGTATTCCCCGAAGCGATGGACCTCATTCGGGTTCGTCCTAAATTACTATTTTCCTCTGGGAAAGACAGCTCACTCAGGGGAAACCATTTGTTAGTCTTCACGTCAAACATTGCACCATCAGCTAAGGTATTTCCCATCACGTCGCTACCACCCCAAATAACGATAAACCGACCCAGTTGAGTCATGGTATGGTGGATCCTTCCTGTCAGCTTAAAATCTGGTTTGGGCCAATTCATCCACCTACCGGTGGAAAAGTCAAAAACACCTCCATCATCTAGAGCCTCACGGCAGCGAAAAATTCCCTGTTTTCCGCAGCCGCCCCAAAGATAGACTTTGTTGTCGACGCGAATCGATTTTTGACCGTACCGCGCTTGTGGAGCCCCTTCGCGACTGACGTTTTGCCAAACGGGCTCTTCCGAAGAAGAGAATTTCAAAATTTTCCCATCGCCTAATGGTCGATCACGATTGCGGAAGGTTTCCGCTCCTCCCCAGATAAAAACACTGTCTTTATAGGGGATAAAGGTAAAGTCCGACCGACTGCTGGGAGCACTTTCAGTTGGGACTGCGCTCCATTGGTCACTGGATAAATCAAATATATAACCAGAGTTAAGCTTATCACGACAAGATCCCTCATCATCACGGCAACCTCCCCAAATGAGGATATGATCCTTTTCTTGATGGCTTATCTGACTCATTCCGAAATGAGCTCGACCTAAACTATTGTCGGGGCCTTGGATTGGGCTCCATATCCCCGTTTCAAAATGATAAATTGAGCCCGAGTTTAGGTACTTTTTACAGCTGTCGACTTTGGTAATATGGGAGGTGTGACAACCTCCAAACACAACGATAGAATTGTCAAAACTTCTATCTAAAGATGCCTGGACGTAGACCACTTCGTGCTGCCACCTACCATCAGGTGCATTGCGACGACTGAGTTGTTTCCGTCTGGACCTTGTCACATCGCTGGCGGCCTTGGCATTTGCGACTAAAAAGGCACCAACCCGGATGGCTAAGGCTTCATCTGAAGGGTCTGTTAGACCTAAGTGATGAGCCGATTCATGCAGTACTAGGGCCTCAAAGATACTCGGGTCGCTGCTATCAATCTCTCTACAGCGTGTCAACGAGTAGCGGACAGTCGTCTTACCGCCTTCGATATCTGATAAATTTGTTCTTGCGCATGTTGTTTGTACCGGATTGGCTGCCGTATCCTCAACAAAAATATAACGGCTAGTCCGTAGGTCTTCATACATAGCTTCGTCAATGGTTTGCCCTTCCCAGGTCCTTTTCAGAAAGGCTACGACATCCTGATAGATCTGCCAGTCGTCTAAATAAATCCTATCGGGGCGGTATAATGCTAAATGCCTTAGAGCATCTAACCGAGCATTCTCAATTTTTTGTTGAACGGGATCCCCTCCGTTGCCGACATCTTGACCAGTTCCATAAAGCATGGGCATAAATAGGTAGAGGCTCACGGAAAGAGCTAGGAATGCCTTGACTTTGTATATCCAAGATGACAACGATAATGACATTATAGGAATCCTTTAAATATCTCTGATAGAAGATAGTTTGAGTGTTTTATGTCGTCTTTACAGGAGCAGAAGCTTAATCCTGCTTGGTATATTAAGCAGCAATTTGAGAAAAGAAAACTCAAAAACCCCTCCTATTCCTTGCGCGCATTTGCTCGCGATTTACAGATGTCTGCGTCACGTTTGTCGGAGTTAATGAATCGAAATGGTAACATATCTGTTGAGCTGGCAAAAAAAATTGTGGTTCGATTAACAGATGATAAGGGAGAGAGGCAGCTTTTTACTGACTTGGCACTGATTGGCCAACAGCGGACATCCTTGGCCCGAGATTTGGCCGTGGTACGTTGCCAAACCTATCTACAATCCTTATCAAAAACAGAACTGACCGTAGATTCTTTTTTACTTGTGAAAGAATGGTATCACTTGGCGATCTTGGAGCTTATCAAAACCCATGATTTTCGGAGTGATTTGAGTTGGATCTCACAACGCATTGGCGTCTCTGGTCCTGTGGTACTCAAGGCATTGGCTCGCTTAGAGCGAGCTGGCATGATCGAGGTGATCGAAGACGATATATTGTTACCAGAGGCCAATTACGGCGTGTATCCGAAAGCTGGTTCCGATGCGGTCAGGACATATCATAAAGCCGTTATTTCAAAGGCGGTTCATGCCTTAGACGATCTACCCTTCGATCAACGTTATGCGGGATCTCTTATTTTAGCCATGAAACAGGAAAACTACCAAAACGCCATCAACACGCTCGGTGAGTTCCGTACTACCTTTGATGAGCGCTTCTCAGTTCAGTCTGGTGGGGATGAATTATTCTATCTTAGTATGCAGTTCTTCCCAGCTACGCGTCAGATTAAATCCGATAATTCAAGCCACAAAACAAACCAGTGATTTGTCTGGGCTCATTTGACCATAAAACGTTTACTCCTCCAGCCTGGGCCAAGAGTTGAAGGCTCGTCCGTGGTCTAATATCAAAACTAGCTGCTACCTGAGCACCAATGGCCGCTCCAGATGTACGGTTGACACTGGTCGTGCCGTAGTAAAAGTAGCTGAAACCCTGGTAAGCGTCTTCGGTTTTTAGTTCGCTGTAGGCTATATGGATCCCCATTTCAAGCCGAAAATTGCGATTGAAGAGCCTTTTACGGACAAGGTTCCAATCGCTTTTAATGCGTGTCGATAGAATCTGTTCATGATTACTTTGGCCGTAAACACCTCCTACAGATAAACGAAAGCTGCGAAAATCGTAGCGAAAGATATCAACGTCGATGGATGGTATCGACTCAAGGGTTGTATCGTCTCCTTCGATGGTCGTTATTCCCAAAAGTCCTGAGATAGAGGCTCGACGCGACTGCTTAGGCCTTCCTTTCTGAGCGAGGGATGCTGGTTCAGCGGGTTTTTGCCAGTCAAAGTCGTAGGCGGTCATGACCGTCATTTGATTTGGAAAAACACTTGCTTGGGCGATGCCTCGGTTGCCATTCGCATTCACATTGATTTGATACTCGCCAGCTGCCAGTTCAACTTTGCGACTGCGGCTATCATTAGCTGCCAGCTTAAAAGAGTGGAGCCCCCTTAATGATCGGATCTGAATCGTCCCTTCGAGACCTTTGAGGAAATGGATGTGACCTGAATCAGCGCTCGGAAACGAAAGAGCCACTGCCCCACGACCTCGTAAATCTGATATAAACTCAGGTTTTTGGATAGCTGTGGGAATGATTTGGCTCTGTAGTTGGGACTGGCGAAAGCTGTGCTCATATAGCTCTGTTGCGGTTACAATCCCATCTCCGTTGCCGTCGGCGCCACCCTTGAGGCCCATAATGATACTGTGGCTAAATAAGCTACTGCCAAGTTTTTTGCTCTCAAAGGCGAGTCTGTCCGAACTGGTCGCCGAGAGAAATATGGAACCCGAGGGCTCATCAAAACTCATTTTTGGGATTTCAAAAGGTTCCACATCTTTTATACCTTTTTGCGCTAAACCTCCCGCAAAGCAACTATCGAGAATGATCACTTTTGTTTTGGCCGAAATGGACTCCAATGCTTGATGCAATTCCTGTTTGGAAAATATTCCGTCGGCTAGATGGAGTCCTCTGGCATCGGCATGTCCGGAGTAGTAAAAAATAAACTTTTGTGATTCAAGGTCGCCGGTATTGTGCCACTTGTTTCGCGCCCACCTGATGGCATCGACTACCTGCTTTTTGCTAGGGTTTTCTTGTAGAGAGATCGATTCGGAAGCAACGCGCCCCCAGTTTTGCATGGTGTGGGCAAATCGCCTGGCATCGGTAACTGCAAATCGAAGTGGTTTAAGATCTTTTTCTAAGGATACATTGGAACCAATGGCTATAACAGCGACTTGTGCTTGAAGTGGCGTGCTTAGGACCATCAAAAGAAGAAAAAATCTTGCTGGAATATTCATGTACGAATAAGGTCCCTTTATCGAAGTATGGTTTTTCTAATCACACATTGATTGTTACCCATAGAGATTGGCTCATAATTAGAGTTTTGACCAGCATTTACCGATAGTTTTTTTGTAAGTTTCAGGTCAGATGGGCCCATTTGGTCCTTACAGAAAAAAACAGCGACGAACTCTCCCTCACTGACCCCCGTAAGGGCAAAGGCATTGGGCATTTTCTCGATGCCACCAGGGTCAAGGTGAACGTGACTTTTGGCTAAAGAGCTCTGAGAATTCAGCCTCCGACCGTCCCATCGATAAATTCCGAGATAGGCGTGGGAGCTTTTTCCTGAAGTAATTTCAACCCGGATTTTATCATTTTCTTTTAATGGAAAGTGGTCCGGGGCAAACTTTTTGACCATTTCGTTTCGTTGCCAATAGATACTGACTCCATAGGCACCCTTCGCAATCAAATCGGTTTGCGGAGACTCCCATGAGCTGAACAACATGGGAAGTGTCAATAGAACTCCGGCCGCCAGAGCAAGACCGACTGTTAGTTGTTGATACTTGAAACGGGACATTTTAAGAGATTTGGGATTTATCTGGCTCAGGCGTTGCTGCTCTCCTTTATCATGACTCACGGCTTCGTTTTGAAGTATCCTCAGGTGCTGTGATAAAAGGTCATTTTGGTGGGCCTTTGGCTTATCAGGTGTCATGCAAAGACTCCTTTAGTTGAATTCCTATTTGCGAGATCTGTTTGAGTTCTCTTTGAATCGTCTTTTTTGCCAGTCCATTTAGGTCACTGATTTCTGCCAAACTATGACCGTCGACATAGCGATAAAAGAGGATACTGGCCTGCCTAGTCGTTAAGCGTTTAGTCAGGATACCAATGATTTCGCCATTGGCGATTCTCTCAGATACCGTTTCGGGCAAAGTCAACGTATCTGGAATAGGCCTTTGATTTTTTATTGCATAGCTCTTCAGATGATCTATGGCCGCGTTGTGGCAACAAATATAAATCCATTTATAGCTTGCTTCCACGGTGGTGAATGTTAGTTTTTTTTGCCAGAGTTTTAAAAACACATCCTGAACAATGTCTTGGGCGATCTCTTCGGACTTCACCATGTATGCAGTCTTGCTGATCGCAAATTTTGCAACTTTGTGATACAAATCCGTTACCGCCTCCTCCTTGCTATAGTCATAGTCCACTATGGAAGGGGAAGTTGAGTGCTGTGATATTTTTTTACGATTAAAATACGATAGAGATGCCACCAAAACCACTCGCTGATACTAGTTCAGTATTGTTTGATAACGAAGAGAGTCCAGACACTCCTACTTGGAATCCAAAGCTGTTATCCGAGAGGTAGTTGTACACCAATTGAGCACCCCAAGCTGGACCACTCTCTGAAGTGCTGGTGTCATCCCAATAATAATAGTACTGATAATAGTAGTCTGTTTCGTCAATGTCTAGACTGGAAACACCTCCTGAAAAGCCAAATGAAAGGGTCGAAGCTCCCCCTGCAAAGCGTGTTCGTGATAAAGCCCAATCCGCCTTGATATCTGCGGCGGAATATCTTGACGTCGAGTTTTCACCAGCCAATCCAAAAACGGCAAAACTCGATCCTGAGGGTGACCGGTAAGATAACAAATCAACATGCAATGTAGGCATATTGATCTGATCATCTTCATACATTATCGAGGTATACCCTATGCCGACGGAACTATGAAGGTGCCCCTTGTCGGCTTGTGAATGTGTCTTAGATAGGGTTTGGGTTGTAGGCTGGATGGTGGGTGCGGTGCTTTGTGGCTGTTGGATATGGATTTCCTGATTTAATTGACTAGGTACTTGTCTCGGCACTGGCTGGGGGTCTGGCTGGGGGGGCGGGGTCGGAGCTTGATAACGGCTAATGGGCGGAGCCACTGGTGTGGGAGGGGGGGTAGCAATATCAGAGATGGCGGCCACTGACCGGCGTTTGATCACGACGGTGCCTAAATCGGAGGTCGCTAAAGTGATATTCATTTCGCTCATCTCTACAATCGATCCCCTTAGAACTGTCCCATTTTTAAGGTAGATGGTTTCGGCTAAGGCGATGGTGGACTGTAAAAAACAACAAATCAGTAAAACGCTTCGTAGCATGTGGGTCTCCAAGATGTATTGTGTCCTTTGAATGGCTAAACGATTGAAGCGCATAAAAGAGGACATGCCAGATCAATTTTTTTTGGAGTCGCCGAAGGGGGTTTAGGAGCAGTCGTCTTTGACGAATTGAAAATCGTGGGACTTCAGTACTGATAAGGCCTGCTCTAGATTTTGATTTTTTACCAAAATATAATCGGTGTCGAAGGTTGATATAGCGAAGATACTGATATTAGCTTGGTCTAAAGGATCAGCTATTGACTTCAGCACTCCGGTAAGGCTGAAATCTAAAGGTCCTTGCACCTTTATTGCCCGCCAGTTTTTTTCTTCACGGCGGGGTGAAAATTTTGGTTCGGGCGGACAAACAATAGATAACTCGTCATGAGTTCGTGTGACGGAAAAAAAAGACTTTTGACTTAGCCAATCTGGAATCTTCTCATCAGAATTCAATCTGTAGATAGATAATTCCAAGGTCAGTAACGAAAGTTTTGGTTTTTGATGTATGTCTGTCATGGTTTTCTAAGAAATCTCTTTGGGTGTAAATACTAGTGTTGTTTTTGTCGCTTCGATGATTGATCCATAGCATGACGACCGAAAGTTAGCTATTTGCTTTTTGTTCCTGCTAGGCCACTTGACTAATTTTGGTACCTAAACTCAGCGGAATCTCTAAAACAAAGTGAAGGCGGGGGGAATGATGACGACTCGGAACCACCTTTATGTTGAGGTTACCCCCGGCATTTTTGGCAAACGCTTCGACAGCATCAAGACCGATTCCACGCCCTGATATATTTGATATATTTTGTGTTGTTGAGAATCCAGGCAAAAGAAGTAGGTCTGCCACTTGTTGGCTGCTCAATGGATCTTCGGTTTTTAGGATTCCCGCGGACTGAGCTTTGCGAATGATGTTACCATGGTCTAAACCACGTCCATCGTCATGCATATCGATGATAATACGATCGTCTTCTAGTTGGATATAGAAGAAAAGGCACCCTCTAGGAATCTTGCCTAGTGCCAATCTCTCGTCTCGTGACTCGATGCCGTGATCCAAGGCATTTCTGATTAAATGAGTATAGATCTTATTAAGTAAATCTCGGGAGCTATGGCTGAAGTGGATATCGTTATCGTCAATAACGATCATTGGCGAGTCTTTGCCGAGTTCGGCGGCAATGCTTTCCATGGAGTCGATTTGATCCTCAATGACCTCGCGGAAGGATAGATACGCCATTCCAATCATTTGGTTTTGAAAGGCCTGTAGGTTCAGTTGATCCCGTTGAGGCAGTGGCTTTGGGTTGATACTTTCGAGAAGTTTAAGCCCCTTTACTAATTCGTCGCGTGGGACCGCGATGAGCTCATCGTTGATACTCTGCAATCGTCCCAGTTTGTTATTGTTTAAATCGCGGTACTCGCCCAACAAATGTTTCAAATGGCGCAGATGGTTTTCTATATCGCTTAAGTCGCTAACCTGACCCTGCTGCTGGGCCTTTATGTGCTCTTCTAAGTTGTGGATGGCCTCAGTCAAAAAATTGAGTCGAAAGCCTCTCGCCACTCCTTTTAGTGTGTGGATATTACGATAAAGGCAGTTCATGCCTTCACCAGTGTCGTTAAATCGAGTTAGACAAGACTCGCTATCCAAAATGAGATTTGAGCTGTCTCGCAAAAATTGGGCAAACTTTATGGATGATACCCCTATAATCTCTGTAATCATAACGAGTTCAAGTTCCTGCCTTTGGGAAGCTTCCTTCAATTCTGCCAAAGACGTCACATCTCTCACAGTGAGAAGGATTTTCTCTACAGTTTCAGACTCTTCATTGAGTATGGCATTCCAATCTAATTCGAAGTTTTGCCTTTTGTTACCTAATGTGCGGTAACCCTGTCTCGGCAATTCTGCGGAATTCGCTATAAATGCAAAATCAGGCTCTTTGACGATGGAGTTTATGCGGGCTCGAATCTGATTGAGTTGATCCTTGGAAAACTCCATTTTCGAAAAACAAAGATCGATGATGTCTTGGTTGAGTTCTGTTTTGTATTCTGGAAATAGCTGTTGGAAGAATCGAGAGCTTTCTTCTCCAATATTGCCTTGAGCGGTTGTTATGGTAACAATACCTTGTTCAATGGAATTAAGTATAGATCGTATATCTCGCGTTTTTTCTAAGACCAAATCCTCAAGTTTTTCATTGTGCAAATTCAACTCTTCATTGAGGGCCTTGATATGGGATTGTTGGGCTAAGAGAGATTCGTTCTTGTCTTGGAGTTCCAAAGACATTGTCTGAGATTCCTGGTAAGTGAGGGCAAAGCGTTTTCCCAAGATGAGCGACTGACAAAAAATAAATAGAACCATACTATAGTGACCTGTATAGAAGCTCGACTCTACAATCTGTAATGCAATCAGACCATCGAAGCAATGACAGGCGATGAGAAAAAACATACCAATAGACGCTAGAACGGAACCGATTTCTCGACGAATCAGGGCTCTTACCATGACGGCGATACAATAAATTCCGGAGACGATTTCAAAGTAGGTGATCTGAGTCCAGATCAACATGTTTTGCGTAAAGTCGAGAGCAAGGGTTCCAAGTATGATAAATGGGTATGGTAGCAACAAGAGATTTGACATATAGCGCCAATTGCTTTCAGGAAAGATAACTCTCACAAGCACGAGCAACGAACCGGTTGCAATGGCAGGAGATGTCGTCATCAAAACGCCCGTTAGTCTTGCCGTGTCTTCAGAAATAGGGATCAGCAAATTAAGGATACCTGAGGTAGCTATGTGGCGGCAGCAGAAACCAAAGGCGATGACCGCAATAGCTAGCGATCCTTTGTCACCAGGCCTTTGGATGAAGATGGATAGATTGTAGAAAAATAGCAAAATATACATACCGAGAACAAAATAAGCTTCCGTGGTATGGTTGGCAAATTTACGGCTTAAGTCTTCGTGATTTCCTAGTTCAATCGGCTGTGTGAAACCAACCAGACCACCTGAATTTTGTGGCCGATTTGAGGAGTACTGGACAAGCAGATATCCGTTTTTAGCTTTGGGTACGAAACTCTTATAGAATATGGGTGAGTAGGTTCCGAATCCAGCTTCTGGAGATCCGTTGCCGGGCTTGGCAAACCTTAATATTTCTACACTAGATGCTGTTCCATCTGCCAACCAAAAGATTCGCGATGAGTTAAAGACAGCACCTTGCAAAACACCGTATGTCCGATCGCTTTCGAGTCCCGTTACTCGGACAACAAAGGTCCCAAAGTTTGGGTCCTTTGGGCTTTGCGAACGATCCAAAACCCTGGTCTCGAGACCTTCGAATCGCTCACCATCGATGGTTTCGAGTAATTCCCCCAGGGCTACTTTGACATTACCTTTTAGTAAGAATGAATTTTGGTCCTTCTGGGATTGCGCATTGATGACTAGACCCCAAGCATTCAACGATTGGAATAGTAGGCAAATACTCAGAATTATTACGGACTTCGCTACCAGTGGGCTCTCCTCCAGTCTAATACAGACTTATCGGTCGTTGCGATTTTTGATTCATCGCAATTTTTGCATCGACTTTCTTATATCTGAAATATATTCATGAATTAAAAACTGGTCTCATGGTTGGTTTCTTCGAGCGCGCGAAACAACGCACTACTTTTAAGCTACGTAAAAAAGATGTTTCGGTGTCAATCTGCAAAAAACTTGATTCACAAAGGGTCTTGAACTACATTTTTTAAACAAGAGACGACTAGACACGCAATTCAACGGAAGGAAATCCATGGAAACGAGTAATCGAGAATCAACGCATGTGGGTGAACTGAGAAGCCTTAACAAACAATTTCTCGATGACCCCATCGTAGAATTAGAAGTACCACACAAAGATGAGCGCGGTGTCATCCAACCATTGGTTGATGAAGACATGAAGAGCGCAGTTATGATTGAATCAAAAAAAGGTACTGTCCGAGCCAATCACTTTCACAAGACTGACTGGCACTACTGTCTAGTCATTTCAGGTTCGATAGACTACTACCATCGCCCCGTTGGTGATAGTAACCCACCAAAGCATACTCTGGTAAAAACTGGACAAACATTTTTTACACCTCCCATGGTGGAGCATGCCATGGTTTTTCCGGAAGACACAAAGTTTTTGTGCCTGGGTAAAAACTCTCGTGATCAAGAGGTTTACGAAAACGACATCACTCGCATCAAACTCTACCCTGAAGAAGTGCTGGGAGCAAAAAACTAAGTGGAACACTATTACAAAAGAGACACCTGTCGCTTATGCGGGTCCACTCATTTGACGACGGTTCTGTCCCTGACGCCAACCCCTCCGGCAAACAACTTTGTCGGAGCTGACGAACTTGCCAATAAACAGAAGTGCTATCCTCTGGATTTAGCGTTTTGCGAGGAGTGTACACACCTCCAGCTTGTTGATGTCGTCGATCCAAATATTTTATTTCGCAAGTATGTCTATGTCTCCGGCACGTCCCCTGTATTTGTGAATCACTTCCGTGACTATGCCAGTGCATTGACTCGTTCGTATGCCGTAGAAAAAGATGCCCTTGTGGTAGACATAGGTAGTAATGATGGCACGTTACTTAAGTTTTTCAAGGGAATGGGGATGAGGGTACAGGGAGTTGATCCTGCCATCGATATAGCAAAAAATGCTAGTGATCAGGGCATACCTACGCGAGCAGATTTCTTCAATCAAACCGTAGCCCATGAGATTTCGCAGGAACTCGGGAAAGCTCAAATAGTTGTCGCGAACAATGTTTTCGCCCATATTGACGACCTTTCAGAGATCGTGGAAGGTATCAAGGTACTTCTTGATGATAATGGAATATTCTCATTCGAGGTTTCCTATCTGTTAGATGTCTTCGAAAAGACTCTTTTCGATACGATGTATCATGAGCACCTTTGCTATCACTCTGTGAAAGCATTGAAAATCTTTTTTGAGCGGCATGGTATGGAGTTGATTGATGCCCAAAGAGTAGATACTCATGGGGGCTCGCTGCGAGCGATTGCACAGCTTAAGGGTGGCTCGCACCCTATCAAAAACTCTGTCAACGAAATGATCCAATTAGAATCTGAGGCAGGACTGGACAAGGCAGAAACCTTTCAAGACTTCGGTGAGCGGATAGACAATATTGGAAAGGAACTTAAGGAGCTTCTTCTCGATTTGAGAGCTCAAGGTAAAAGGGTCGCTGGTTTCGGCGCTCCGGCAAAAGCGACCACGCTTATGCATCACTTCGGTATTGATGCTAGCCTTGTGGACTATATTATCGATGATAGTCATCTCAAGCAAAACCTTTATACTCCGGGCTTTCATATTCCTGTCTTGCCAGCAACCGTCATCCAAACAAAGAAGCCGGACTATATCCTAATTTTAGCTTGGAATTTTGCAAAACCAATCATCGAAAAACACAGCGATTTTATGACAAACGGCGGGCATTTCATAACACCATTACCCCATGTTGAGGTGATCTCATGAGTGAATTCGTTCTACAAAAAGACTTAAAGGAAATTTCTGAGGGACTCGAAGATGTGGCTCAGGAGTTTTCAGGAAAGACAATTCTAATGACAGGCTCCCGAGGTTTTTTGGGTCGCTATATTTCCGAGACCTTTCACTACTTGAATGAGCATGTACTAGACAAACCTTGCAAATTTATCGGAGCCGATAACTTTATTACAGCTGGAAAGCTGGGGGAATCATGTATTGATCGTCCTGGACAGACTTTCATTAAACATAACGTTATTGAACCTTTGTCTATTGAAGAGGATGTGGACTTCATCCTTCACTCTGCAGGAATCGCAAGTCCTTTTTACTACCGCGCAAATCCACTTATGACACTTGATGTCGCGGTGCTTGGCTCAAAACATATGCTTGAACTAGCTCGACAAAAACGAGCAAAGTATTTGTTTTTTAGTAGCAGCGAAATTTATGGTGACCCTGATCCTGAAAATGTCCCAACAGGGGAACAGTATCGGGGCAACGTTGCCTGTCTGGGGCCTCGCGCTTGTTATGATGAAAGTAAGCGATTGGGAGAAACTCTCTGCCAAATTTATCATCAAGAGTACGGAGTTCACACCAATATGGTGAGGCCTTTCAACGTATTTGGGCCGGGCATGCAAGAGAATGATTATCGGGTTCTACCAAATTTTGCTAGTCGCATCAAAAAGAAGCAAGCTTTGAAGGTCTATGGATCGGGAAATCAAACACGAACCTTCTGCTACATAAGCGATGCCATTGGTGGTTTTTTGAGAATAGCCGCCAAGGGAGTGCCGGGAGAGCCTTATAATATTGGCAATCCTAAGCCTGAAATTTCGATGCTTGATTTGGCTAAAGAAATCCAAAGAACTATGGAGATCAAAGTTTCCACAGATGTCATTGAGTATCCTGACTCCTATCCGGCAGATGAACCCAATAGACGATGTCCCGACATCAGAAAGGCTCAGCTGCAACTTGGGTATGATCCGCAGGTAAGCTTGAGTCAGGGGCTTCGTCGTTTCTTTGATTGGGCGCTTGAGAACTATAGTGATTCATAATGATCCTATCCAAGTTGGTCTGATTGGATTTGGCAGTTGGGGAAAGGTGTACGAAAGGGTGATACGCTCTCACCCTAAAGTGAGTCTACGATACTTGGCCACAAGCCAAAAACCTGAGCTGCTAGGTCCGCAAATCCAAAACGCCACAACGATTACAAACGACTGGCAAGAGCTGGTTGCTGACCCAAGTTTACATGGGGTTGTGATTGCAACTCCACCGTCAACTCATGGGAAAATCCTAGAACAATGCCTAAAAATCAAGAAGCCTGTGATCGTTGAAAAACCTCTGACCTTAGATGTTCGTGAAAGTCAAAATCTATTAGCTTTATCGAAGGAGACTAAAAGCCCTGTTTTGGTCAATCATATTCATTTATTTCATTCAGGATTTAGAAAGCTAAAACAGCTTTTGGAACATATCGGCCCGATAGAATCCATAGAAAGTTTCGGAGGATCCATTGGACCTTTTAGGAAAGACTATTCAGCACTTTGGGATTATGGCCCTCATGATCTTTCTCTTGTCTTGAGTTGTCTGAAACAAACTCCAGATCGTGTGACTGCCTCGATTGATAGGAAAATACAAGACTGTCATTCAATGGCCGAAAACTATACGGTAGAACTCTCTTTTGGTGAGGTGCAAGCCACGATTCACTGTGGGAATGGTTTTCCTTATAAACAAAGAAATTTTATCGTCAAAGGGAGAGATGGAACTATAGAATTAAATGACTGTCTCTCTGAGAAGCTTAAACTCGATGGTAAAGTCGTTCCCATAGATAGTCTTAGCCCTATGGAGAACCTGTTTGACTCTTGGGTACGACTCATCCAGGGGGAGCTCATTAGTGAAGAGGGGCTCCAGCTAGCACACGATATTACTTTACTATTGGATAAAGCTCACAAAAATGCGATATCACACTGACTTTGGGAAGGACTTAATATGCCTACGAGGGTTCTAACTATATCGAAGCCTTATGTGTCGGCATCAAATCGAAAAAAATTTGAAATCATGTCCCGGTCCTCCGAATGGGAGATTGGACTCATCTGCCCTAATAAATGGGCGAATATTGAATACGAATCATCGCTCTCTGAAAAAGACTCCGGCTACTGGAGTCGCCAGCTTCCTATAAAGTTCAATGGTAAAAATCACTTTCATTTTTACCTTGGATTGAAGCGTGCCATTGCGGAATTCAAACCCGATATCCTAAATGTTGAAGAGGAGCACTATTCATTTGTAACCTATCAAGTATTCAAGATAGCGAAGTCTATGAAGATACCCTGTTTATTTTTTGCTTGGCAGAACATTCATAAACGCTATCCACTGCCCTTTCGTATGATTGAGCAATATGTCTTTCGTAATTCGGCCCTGGCCGTTGTCGGTAATGACTCTGCGGAAGCATCCATTCGTCTCAAAGGGTACAAGGGAGAATTTTTCCATGTTCCTCAAGTTGGAGTGGATATCTCTATGTACCAAAGGACTACTCCGGCAATGAAAGCAAATGCTCGCTCGCTGCTTGGCATTGATCCCGATACTTTCGTCGTCTTAGGTGCAGGACGTATCGTCGAGGAAAAAGGCTTTCAAACCTTGATAGATGCCGCTACGCATCTGCTTCATCGTAACGTTAAGATTTTGATTCTTGGTTCAGGTTCCTATTTTGAAACTTTGCAGAGTTTGGTTGATAGGCACAAGCTTCAGTCTAGGGTCACGCTAATTCCCTTTGTGCCCTCAACAGAGATGCCTAAATATTTTAAAGCTAGTGACGTCATGTGCCTACCTTCTCTCACCAGAGCAAACTGGAAAGAACAAGGGCCAACTCGTGTCATTTCAGAAGCCATGGCATCTGGAATCAATGTCTTGGTATCTGACTCTGGTGAATTACCCTCCGTGGTTGATGATGCTGGGTTGACCTTTAGAGAGGGAAACCCGAAAGACTTGGCTAGTAAGATTGAGAGGATGATGGACTCGGATAGCCTACGGCAAGAGTTAATCCAGATAGCCCTCGATCGAGTCAATCGAAAATTTTCTGCCGAAGCCGTCGCTAAGAAGAATCTGGAAATGTTCGATCTGGTTAAGACTAAGCTCAACGTAAGATCCCATTAGTTATAGCTACTATGATCATAAAAAGGCCACTTGTGGCCCTTCTATTTTGTTTAGATCAGCTTGTGTATTTCATTGACTAGAATATCTGTATCCTCAAGTGCCACTCCATGACCCGAATTTGGTAGTTTGACTTGTCGAAGATCGGGATGATACTTGGATAGGAAGATTAGTTCATCTTCAGTGATATGGCTGCCCTTTTTACCCCCAAACAATAGTGTCGTCTTGCAATCTAAGTTATGGAGTAAATGGGTGCCGTCCTCCGGTTTTAGTTCACCATGTAATGCTTTAGCCACTTCGTTGGAGAAGGGTAAGTTCACATCTTTCAGCCATATTGTTAATGTTTCTTCGGGAATTCCTCGGCTTGCTGGGAGTTTATCGATTATGATGAGTCCACCGATGCGATAACTCTGTGCAAATAATAACGACCAATAGCTTGACGCCGAATTAGCGACGATGATAGGGCGCTTTAGTTGGAAGTGACTGCAAACTGACTTAATATCCTCGGCGTGATGTTTGTGACCGTAGCCAGAGTTAGGAGAGCTACTTTTACCTCTACCGCGAAAGCTCATAGTAAGAGCAAAGGTGTCTGGGATAAGATCGAGGTCATTGGCCCAGGTATTTGCACTTCCACTCATTCCCGGTAGAAACAGGATTGCTGGAGATCTTTGCTCGTACTTATTAGTTATGACTTCAAGATTATGGGAACCCTCTACAGGAATAAAAAGTGAGTGACTTACCATATCAACTCCACACGAGTATGAATAGCCAAGCGATCAATATCCAAACAACAGATAGACCGAGTATAACAACAAGGAGCCAAGATTCATAGCTGGGTCGCAGTATCCATTGAAGGGCTTTTAGCATCATCATCTGAATCAATGCTTGATATAGGACGATGGCAACATTTAAGTAGCCCAAAGAAATCAAAAGGATTCCGACAAGCCCATGAATGAATAAGAATCCGATACTGGTTATGATCCAATCCTGGCAGAACCAATGATTTGAGTCCTGCGGCATGCTCCTTAACCAGAGTTTACTTGATCTTCTTGAATTGAAAAAATGATTCATATAGCCTGCGAAAACAAAGGCAGCCAAACCTGTCAAAACGCTGTATACATAGATTTTTTGACTAGTTAACTCGATGACGCTCACAGTGAGGTATACTAGTAGATAGATTAACATAATAAAAAACATTCTCGAGTATAAGAGGCCAGGCTTATTGATAAGTAGGAGAATCTGGGGGCTAGATACTTTTAAAAAATTCTTTAGTCTCAGTTGGGGAAACCAGGCATTCTTAGGGATTGATCTTGATGATTTCAATGAGCTGGATTTGATGAACAGTGCAATTAATGCCAATTGTAAGCCTGAGGCCAAATAGTAGATATACTGATCTTTAAACAGTAGACTAAGTAGCCAGATCCCAGCCAAACCCAGGGCCCAAAGACGTCGTCGTACTAGCCAAGAAATCTGACTAACTATCATCCCAATATAAAAGAAAGAAAACATATAAATGAATTCAAATATGGCAAGCCCATATGATCCTGATTCATGGAGCCCGATGAATTCTAGACTCATGAGGACCGTAGCAATGATAGGGAGATTCATTATGGTCAGAAGGAAAAACTGGGTCCATCGTCGGTAATGTAAGGGAATAGGATTAGATGCTAACCAAACTGAGGCAGATCCGCCTAGAACTTCGGTTTTGACTTGCAACGATAGGATGAAAGAAAATACAAACCAACAAAGACCTTGATACATCAATGTCTGCGAAATTTCTGTAGATGAATAGAGAGATGCGAAGTTCATCTTTATCGCGGCCTGCTCATTGCCACTAACCAAAAATCCATATAGGAACATTAATCCAAAGCAGAGTTTCCAGTGATAAGAAAAAATCTCTTTGACAAAGTGTCTAATTCTGGCCTTGAGAAATAGAAGAAAGAGACTCATTTTGAATCCAAGTCTTGAAGGAAGGCTAGATCGTTATCTAGTTTGAGCCACTTTGAGTTTGGATACTGGTCGTCTGTAGCAAAATGATCGATGAACAATATAATCTTTTGTTTTGCTTGTTGATCGAGTAGCTCTTTAAATACGTTTTGTGATTCTACATCAAGGCCATTTGTGGGTTCATCAAGTAGCATCACATTGGATTGGCTCAATAGCGTCATGACTAAAAGAGTCTTCTTTTTATTGCCCGTGGAAAGCTGGTCAAAGCGAGTATTCAGAAAGGGAGCGAGACCGAGTTTTTCCGATACCAGACTGATTTCCGTATCTGGTAGAAATGGTCGCGCCTTACTGACAAAATTGAAGATCTCGATAGGTGTCATAAAGGGGAAAACTTGGTCATCTCCAGGCATCCAACAGACACTCTTACGGTATTCCAGTGGTTGCCTGACTGAGCATTTTTCATGAATCCTTAAGGTTCCGGAATCAGGGTCTTCCGCACCACCGATTAATCGAAATAAAGTGCTTTTCCCGACTCCATTGCTACCTTTTATCCCATATAGTCCATGACTTACAAATGTAAAACTGAGATTTTGGATCACTTTTGTATTAGAATAGGATTTATTAAGAGATGTAATTTCAAGCACGCGAAACCCCAAAAATCGAATCAAATGCATTCTAATCGTTGTAATCTTAAAGATGTATAAGAAACATTAATCGATTGAACTTGATTATGTCTAGTAGATATGTCAATGATTTTACTCGTTAACAGGACAGTGAGGAAAACTATGATAAGACCTATGATAATACTTTCATTTGCTTTCTGTGGCTCAGCTGGGTGGGCAAATAAGATCGATACCAAGCTCTACAGCAAGAAGCTCCAAAGAACTATGGCTTTTATCGATATACAAAAACCACTGAATGAAATTAGTAAAGAGGCCGTAGACATGGTTGATATGTCGATTCCCATTCTTGAAGCCTTCAAAAATGTTGAAATGGATTGTAAAGTATATATCGATGAAGTACTTAAAGTCGCTAGTAAGCTTTCTCAAATGCCACTAAGCAAAATTGAAAATGACTATCATGCGGACAAAGCACTACCAAAGGCCTCCCCGATTTGTCATCATGCCAAAGATCTATTGGTACATCCCGCTACTGTGATTGCTCTTGGAAAAGCTAGTCAAGGTGTGGCCGATAAAGCAGTATATGCGAAAATGAGAGCTGAACTCGTAGAGCTCTCGACTCATTTGGCTGTTGTCGAGAAAGCATTAACTGGAAAAAAATAGCCTCGGAGTATAGGCAATAAATACCTAAGCAGGGATCGAAAGCAATTGCTAGACTACCTTTGGAAGAAACTATATCTCTGAGGTCCAATCATGCGTTTGTTACTTTTGCTTCTCGTTATGCTTTCCTTTGCTTGTGGTCCTAAATATAAGTCTAATGAGACTTACTATCCGGTATCTGAAACAAAGCTGAAGTCTCTATTAAATGCAGACAACACCCAGGCAAAAGAAATCTATAACGAATCTTATCCTATAGGAATCAAACTATACGACGATGGGCGGTTTCGCTACGATATTCCTGATTATCATAGTGGCGAAGGGACTTGGACCCTAATGAAAGATGGAGTTCATCTGGTTGCTAAAGGAAAGTATAATTATGATATTGTCATGGATCTTAGAGCTACAGATGAAACTAGCGAGCAGCTAAGACTTATCTTTCAAGACCGATACCATATGAAGAATCTTCGCTTATCCTATCGCAACGTCGATTTCTAATTCAATCAAGGGCCGAATATGACTCCCTCACTTGGTATCTGTCCAAAACTAACAGGCAATTCGTACTCGACCCCCACTCCTTCAAACAGCTCGTCTCCGATCCAAAACTGATCGTAGTCGGTGTAAAGGATGGTCTCGCATTCTTTTAGATCCTCTGATCCAAGGTTTTGGCAAATGCCAGCATAATCGATATCAGAAAAGCCGTTACGCAAGATCATGCCTGTGTCAAAGCCGTTTGAACTTGAAGAGATAGTTTGTCCCTCGGCATTCTTAAAGTCGAAAGAACCCCAAATTTCATCGCCTTTTTGCACTGCTCTCAGGTAAATTTCTCTTACTTGCTCAAAGTTATCTGGAGTATCAACCTTGCTGGGATCAAACACGATGTTGGCAAAGCTCTCTGAATAACGGATTTTGGCTTCAATACGATAAAAACTTGGCTCATCTTTGCTATCAGCAAATACCAAGACTCTCATACCAGGCGCGATGGCATCTTCTTTATAATCTTCAGGCCCTTTAAAACGCATGTCTTGCCAGTAGCAGTTAGATTTGTTTGGTTGACCAGAACAGGTGGAGCCATCTCCTTCAGGTGAACCGTAATCTGCATGAGTAGCAAAGTTTTCGCCAAAGGGGAAAAGATCTAAAAATAAGCTACCGGATGTCTGAGAATTAATTTGCATGGCTAAAGATCCGGCTAGCTGCCCATTTGGATCTTGCGACCAAATTCTTACATCAGCAGGATAGTTTTGGCCCTCTGTTGCTGTGGCTGTCCAGGATCCTACGGCAGAAACATCGTCTGTGGCATTGAAATCTGAGAAATCGATAGCGAACTCATCCGAAGCCAATGATTTAAGGTTTTCCAGGACGATAAACGCTTCCGAGCATAAAAGTGTAAACAGAATCCCAGAGTCTTCTGACTCGGGATCAAGGTCAGCACAAGTGATGGTCCCATCTTCGTCGGAGTCTTTTTGAGCTCCGTAAAGAAAGGCGTCAATGAGCGGGCCGCCGGAACAAATCGGTCCAAAGGCAAACCCAAAGACACCTAGTTCTGTATCAGCACTACAGGCCCCCGACGAAAGCAAGTTTGTGGCTGATGTGCTGCCTAGCTGACTCAAATTAATGGAGCTGGCATCAGGTAGAAGGATATCTTCAGGCACCGCCGATGGCTTGGTTGTGGTTCCTGGGTTGCCAGCAATCGTACCGCAACCAGCAAGGGCTAGTAATAAATAACAGTGTCTCTTAAAAAAACTTGGGGTACGCATCATTTGTTCCCTTGCCCGTTTGGTTGTTTTGTCATGGGAAATAGCTGAAGGTTAAGCTGGTATATGCTCTGAGGATCAGACTCTTTATCAGCTAAGTCTACAATCTCGACTTGAAATTTATGGAGACGGTCTTTGATTTTTGGTAGTAGCTCTGGATTGATCCCAATGGTGACAGCTCCAAAATCACGCTCGCTACTTTCAGAATCGCTTAAGGCGGCCTTAGCCAGGTCAAGAATCTTATGATGATAATTGAGAAGGCCTAAGCCTTCCACCTCGTGTCCACTGCTGATTCGGGGGGTCGACTGAATAAATCGTTTGGTGTTACGATCAAAGGTTATGTATCCAATCCTTTCTAGTAGCTCCATGCTCTCTTTGGCTTGTTCAGCACTGATTTTAGGGCGTAGATAATCAGCAATCCAGTTTGGATCGTTTTGAAATTCTTCTAGGATCACCAGCTCTCGAATAGCCGGATGAAACCACTGACTGAAATAAGCAATCATATCACGATCCAAAACCGAAGGTGACAAGCTGCGTTTTAATGCCATGAGTTTCTCTAAGGCTGCTTCGTGATCTTTTGTTTTTTTTGCATTTCCGTAGGAGATGAGTGATGTGAGATATTCCTTTTGAATACCTTGTAAACCCATGGCTTTAATCACTCGTTGACCGCTTTTTTGTGACAAAGGTCGATAACCCTGACAGATTTGATGAAGTAGCGTTCCAAAACCAAAACCCATGGCTTCTCCAAATTTTCGATAATTGAACCCATCGAGCTCTGCCTTGAGTTGTTCGTAGATCGCTATGAGATATAGGCGGTAATCGAGAAAGTCGCTGGGCATAACCCGCTTTCCGACTTCTTTCAGGTCTAGTGTATTTGAGTTTTCTTGAGACATCCCAACTCCCTTTATACACAGGACCTATCGGAATATTTGCTGCTTATATTGAGTATTTTGAAAGTAGGTCTAAATAACAGGAAGTTAGCATAAACTTTGGTACACAAATTCTGATAATGGGGATACAGAGAGTATATGCTAAGTATTTTAGTTAGTTATAGATCTCTGATGTCATGAAAAATGATGATTTGTGTATAAATATAAATTATAAATATCTGTAAATGTTAACAAAAAAAATAAAATTTAATAAAATATTGAAACTCTCGATAAGTAATTTGTGTATGACATATGACTTCAAGGAGTTTTAAAGTGAAGATTCAAAAAAGCCTAGCCCTAATAACAAGTTTTATGATCCTTTCTTGTGGAGTGGAGGAAGACACCCAGTTTGATCCTAAGGATATTCGCGTGCCGGATGCTAGACCCATTAATCTAGCGTCGAGCCAAGATGGATTGCAACTGCAGGGGGATGAAAGCGATTGCTCTCAATTCCAAGACCTTGGAGTGTTTGGAATACCACTGGGATTGGCCTGCCATACAACTCCCTTTGTAGGGCAAATGCTTTACGGTGATGATCCAGATCGTGATCAAGACGGAGAGTTGACCTGCGCTGATTACGACAGCGAAGGGGAAAATGGAATTTTAGTATCTCTACTTTGTGAAAGGGGGCTAGCAAACTACGAATCTATAACGTCCATGAGATTCCAAGATGATGATCAAAACGATGTTGCGATTAGCTTTCTTGATTATGATGCTACAGATGCCTTTGATGCCGTTGGTAATTGGTCCATCAGAAGGGATGCTGAGGCTAACTTTCCGTCGAATATCCGGATTTGGACGGGAGACTCCGTATCTGATCCCCTGTCTGGAGTCTTTGCCGCACAATTAGACTCTCCCACAAAAGGGACGATATTTTTCGACTTTACGGCTCAAGGTGTGCCTCTTGCCGGAGAAGTTAGGTTTATTCATCAAGAGGATACCAGTCAATGCTCTGCCAGTCCTAGCGCTGACACCTGTCATGTCCAAGAAATCAAGCTCAAAGGCCTAGAAGAGGGTGGTAGCGATAATCCTCCTCCTGGAATGCATTTGCGGATTTTGGCCAGTAGTAAAGTTGATCCTGAGTTCTTTCTTATCGAGGGAAGCATGAGGATGACAGAAGAATCGGCAAATGCCGCTTGGGAGAACGATCCGGTCGTCGAGCAGCTACCAGATTTACTGGGAATCCGAGACATTTATTTCAGAACAGTCAAGAAAGACGACAGCTTATGGGGAAGTTTTGACCTTAAAGATGGCGACGACCAAACCCTTCCCTTAGAAGTCTCTCCTATCAATGGGGTTACCGTGAGTTTTGGTTCGATATTGCGTGACGGTCCCTCAGGCGACGATTACTCTGGCATCTGCCAAGAAATGGGCTCTGATGAGCAAATTACCTGTACTAGCCTAACTTACACGGATTATGAATCTCTCTGGATTGGCGATGATTCCGTGAATGCCTTAACAAGTGACTATGTGATTCCTGTAGATATGAATGACATTCCGCAGGAATATGGTGTCTTTCCCTAGGCCGTGACGAGAGACTGGGCCAAGTGGCTCAAACAGGCCGATTCCTGTGACTAAGGAGGGGGCAGGCTTCCTCCTGAACTCTTGCCACTAGTACCATCCTTCTATTTTGGTTGAAAGTTAGAAGGCGGGTCCCATTGGACTCCAAATAGCATCGGCTTTCAAAACCTTCTAGCGACAGAGCCTGTCTGGATACCAAATGCTTATTATTTATTTAACTTAATAATAAATTAAAAAATTCAATATAATAAATGTCTCGATTTTGGGCGATAATACAAGAGCTGCTTGTGGAATACGACTTGTTTTTCTTTCACAGCGATACGTTTGACTGCGATAGAACGAAAGGGATGATCATGAAAAAAATTGGTGTATTAGGTTCAGGAATCGTTGGTGAAGTATTGGCAAATGGATTTCTAAAACATGGCTACTCGGTTATGAGGGGGTCTAGAAGTCCTGAGAAGTTGGGCGAATGGAAGACGTCTCATGGCGAAGCCAACATAGGGGATTTCAAAGAGACGGCTGCCTGGGCAGATATCATAGTATTATGTGTTCAGGGTCTTCATGCTGTCGCTGCATTGGAATTGGTTGGAGACGATGTATTGTCAGGAAAAACCATCATCGATGCAACAAATCCTATTAGCGGGGAAGAGCCAGTCAATGGCGTTATTTCCTTTTTTACGGGTCCCAATGAGTCTCTTATGGAACAGTTGCAGAGCCGTTTCACACAGGCCCATTTTGTGAAAGCCTTTTCCTCTGTTGGCAATCCCCAGATGGTAAATCCTGATTATAATGGTGTTTTACCTACTATGTTTATTTGTGGAAACTCCGCCGAAGCCAAGGCAGATGTAACAGATATTTTGACAAAATTTGGCTGGGAGACGGGTGATATGGGTCAAGTGGAAGCTGCTCGAGCGATCGAGCCGCTTTGTATCCTTTGGTGTATTCCAGGTTTCCTAAATAACAGCTGGAATCATGCTTTTAAGATTTTAAAGCCTTGACGTTCAGACCTCTTGGTAGGTTAGGGTTTGGCTCTAACCTCCATAAGCTGCTTGACTAGACTATCAACTCGTTTGGAGCGCCCCTCTCTCCTTGGCAGGCAAATGAAGGTATCGACGGATTTTTTACGAAGGCGCGGTAGAACTTCAACAAGTTGTCCTGCTTTCAAGTAATGTTCTGCAAGGTATTTCGGTGTTAGAGCAATTCCAAGTCCATCTGCTGACATAGCCAGTACAGCTTCGATGGCGTTGCTATAGGCGACATGGGATAGCTTTAAGGTGATCCAACCTTTTTCTTCGTAAAACTGCCAGGGATAGGTCTGTTTTGTTCTTGGTATCTTAAATCCTATGGTCTTGTGTATCGTCAAGTCAGCAGATGATGAAATCTTAGCTGAGTTTTTAAGATAGTTTGGTGACGCGCAAAGAATGACTTCGAGGGTTTCTAATTTCTTAAATATGAGATCTGAGTCTGGAAACTTTCCCATACGGATGCCTAAATCCAAACCTTCCTCAATAAGGTTGGCCGGTGTGTCCGAAAGATCTGATTCGACGACGATGTTGGGGTGATTCTTTTGAAAGTCACTGACTAGACTAGAAAGTCGCCAAAGATAGTAGCTTTGCACACAGCTCATGCGGATGTAGCCAGAATCCTGTCCCTGCTTTTTCTGGATATCGCGGACGGTTTGTCTGATTTTTGAGAACCCATCGTTGATGGAAGAAAACAACTCTTCACCCTCGCTAGTCACGCGAAAGCTTCGTGTGGACCTTTGAATTAAAACCACTCCCAAATCCCTTTCAAGACGTTTGAGAGCTTGTGTGACAGCTCCCGGAGTGATTCCCAAGGGGTCAGCAGCCTTTTTAAAACCGCCAGAGATTACAATCTGTCGAAAAATGTCTAATTCTCTAATCATAAATAATTTAATATATTAAAAACTGAATGCAATCAAATGATATTTACAATTTGCTGGTTCCGCCGATATGTTTAATGGTGTCGGAGATAGATGTAGGCAATGCATTGATTATCAATATGTATTTTGAGGGTATAACAAATGAAAACTGATATTATTCTAATCACTGGTGCTAGTCGTGGTCTCGGTTTTTCCACCGCCGAAGCATTGCTTAAAGAAGGTTATAAGGTCATCATGACGGGAAGAAACCTCGAATCCCTGAAAAAGGCCGCAGAAAAGCTGAAACATCAGCAGCTGTTACCAGAGTTACTTGAACTTGATGTCAGCGATATTGATCATATTAAGGCAGCGCAAGAGTTCGTAGAAAAGGAATATGGTCGGCTAGATTGTCTGATCAACAATGCGGGAGTCATTGTAGAAAACGAGTATTCCTTTGAAACTATTCCTCGTGACACCATCATTCACACCATTAACAATAATGCTCTTGGTCCGCTATCAATGATTCAAAACTTTTCGAGTCTTTTGGCTAAGAGTCAAAACCCTAGAATCGTCAATGTCAGCTCTGGAATGGGGTCCTTGACAGATATGGGTAGTGGAACCATGGCCTATCGTCTGTCGAAAGCCTGCCTCAATGTTATATCGATTCAGGCCCAGCACGAGCTTGCAGATCAAAAGATACGAACCCTCACCGTATGTCCGGGTTGGGTAAAGACAGATATGGGAGGAGCTAACGCCACCCGCGAACTGAGCGAAGGGATCGCAGGAATCTTGTGGGCCGCGAAAACGGGACCAGAAGGCCCTTCCGCTGGGTTTTTTCGCGATGGAAAGCCGATCCCTTGGTAATGTTTATGGTTAGACAGGCGGAAAAAATCTGCAATATTATCACATTTTCCCTGTCTCATAGTTAGGGCAAAACTGTCCTAACTATGAAGTAGGGGTAAGCGATGGATTCTATTGGCGCTAGATAGTGCGCTGGTATGTTTGCTCATGATTCACTCAATTATCGCAAACTATGCTATTTAATAGGTCGATATGGCATATTTTAATTACAGATTTTCTCTATCTTTGTTCTTATTATTCCTTGGTCAGCTAGGAATAGCAGACAGCAAATCATTCACGCCCTGCTCCGACCAGACGGAGCATCCAGAGCTTGCCGGTAGTCAATGTACTAAAGTGCTTGTTCCTCTAGATTATCAAAACGCAAGCCTAGGTAAGGCTGAAATTTTTGTCCGCAAAATTGAGGCTAAGTCTCCAAAAGGGAGTATCTGGTTTTTAGCAGGAGGGCCGGGTGAGTCTGGGGCCAGTTATTATCCCAAATTGCTTGAACTTCAAAAGACCTTTCCTCATTACAACCTTTTATTTCCTGATCATCGGGGAACCGGATACTCTACCCGGCTTTGTCCTAACCAAGAGAAAAAAGAAAGCCCTGGTGGGTTTCAACTAGCTGGAAAGGAGTGGCCTGACTGCTTTCAATATGCCAACGAAAATCAAAAAAGAACGCAGTCCTTTTCCATTTCAAATGCTGCCCGGGACTTGGATTTACTTGTAAAGACCTTAAGTCATGACACTCCAAATTATCTATTTGGTGTATCTTATGGTACGCAATTGATTCTGCGGTTTCTTCAAATATCCGATGTGGTCATACAGGGTATCGTTCTCGACTCCTTGGTTCCGGTTGAAACATCCGATACATTCGATTTGAGTCGAAGGTCTCACGTCACCCATCTGGCTGGGAAAACGTATTTAGCATCTTGTTTTCTAGATAGGCACTGTAGCCAAAAGCTTGGTTTTTCCTCCTTAGAGTCTTTACGCGACCACCTAAATAAAGAACTTAGTATTGAGGCGTATATTCCAGGGAATAGTCTTAAACAAATGATGGGTTTTATGCTTGATCACCGCGAATTGAGGCAGATGATTCCAGATCTCATTGAGTCCAGTCGTAAAGTTCACCAAACTCAACCCGACATTGTCAAAAGTATTTTACGTCGATCTCAAGATATCATGAAACCTTATCAGGCATTTGAGCAGTTCTCCTATTCCATCCCGCTTGGAACGATTATGAGCAATTCAGAAAATAATCAAAGGCCGTCGATAGATTCGATAGTTCTAAAAAAAGAAGATACGCAACACATATTTACCTCTTCATTGGGATATCAGCTTCTGACCCAAGGATTTCCGCTTTATAAGAAAGATCAGTATTTTGGCGAATCTCCAAAGACAAAATCACCTATTTTAGTTCTTCACGGAAGCTTAGATCCAAAAACGCCTTATCTGGGTGCTTTGGAGCACATTAATAAGTTACAAAAAAATGGTATCTCAGTTGGATTGGTAACAGTTCCTAGGGGAGTTCATGCGTTGGTAAGTCAGTCAGACTCCTGTGTCTTAGCTAAGGTGAAGGAGTTCTACCAAACTTTAAAGCCCATAAATACGATTTGCCCATATCTTCCCTGAGGTGTTTTCGAAATCGTTAATAGACCTCTTTGCTCGATAACTTATACGGCCTGTGGTATAACACCAGTACTGGATAATTGACGAGAGGTACTCATTGCAAGATGAATTATTCATCGCGGCACTCAAACGAGCTCTGCGTTCGAAGGGGCTGACTTACCAGCATCTATCTGAAAAACTTGGTGTCAGTGAATCAACTATTAAGAGATCCTTTAGTCGAGTGGGTGAGTTGACGCTAACTCGAGTTGCAAAAATTCTTGCCATCGCTGAACTAGACTTCTTTGATATAGCAAAACTTATGAAGCCATCGAAGAAGGATCATTACACTCTTAGTTTTGATCAAGAGAGTATCCTGTCAGAAGATCCCTTTTTGTTCCGTCTGTTTCATTATCTTCTGTTTGAGCCAAAGGGGGAGTGGTTCAAAACCTTGCAAAAAAAGGATCCCATTGGCCTGCAAAAGCAATTGAAGATTCTTAGGGAAATAGGGCTGATCGAAGATGTTATTGATCAAAAGGTTATCCTCACCCATACGACCGTCCGTTGGCAAGAAGATGGACCGTTGATGACAAAATATTCAGGAATCATTTTACGAACGTTTATTCAAGGTAGTTTTGATCCGGTATTTGATGAAAAAATCTTTAAAACTCGTACACTTTCCAAAGAATCGAGACTGCTTATTAAAAAGAAATTGAATCTGTTGTCCCATGAGATCGATGATTTGGCAGACTTAGAATCGACTGATGATGCAACTCTAGAGCGTACCTTTTTTGTACTCTCCTTTCGGCCATTCGCGTACCAAGAGATTCAAGATAAAAGTTAGGTGAGTCAATCAGGTGTTCTTCATCTCACCGAACACTTTGGGGCCCCCTTGGTAAATCCCTACTTTTAAAAATACATCGTTGTAATATAATTCCGCAATTCCATACATTAGTGTTGGTTAGTTAGGCATTGGCGAAAATTACTTATCGAAGGCATCTGCCTCGAGTCTTGGGAGGATGAATGATTCAGTCCTTAGCATTTAAATTTGCGATATGTATCACGGTACTTCTAACACCTATCGCTTCCTTTGCAGGTGTGATGATGCAGGCTTTTTATTGGGATACGCCTGCTGGAGGCGTTTGGTGGGATACCGTCAGGGAGAAGATTCCGGAATGGTCCCGCTCGGGCATTACAGCGATCTGGCTCCCCCCGGCACAAAAGGCTCTTAGCGGTGGGTTTTCCATGGGGTACGACCCCTACGATTACTTTGATCTTGGTGAGTTCGATCAAAAGGGTACGACCGAAACACGGCACGGCTCGAAAGAAGAGCTTATCTCTTTGATTCAGCGTGCGCATCGCTATGGGATCCAGGTATATGCCGATATTACGATCAATCATAATTCTGGCGGAGACGCGGAATGGAACCCGATTGCACGAACTGAGACCTACACTAAGTTTGAGCATCCCCACGGAAAGTTCAGCCGTAGTTATCTAGACTTTCATCCCAACGATTATAGAAGAAACGATGAGGCAACCTTTGGTGGTATGCCTGATCTGAGTCACGTAAAGCCCTACGTCCAGGATTGGCTCTGGCGCAGGGCGGATAGTGTCGCACGTTACTATAAAAATGAAATCGGTTTTGATGGCTGGCGTTTTGATTACGTCAAAGGGTTTGCGCCCTGGGTAGTGCGCGACTGGGTCTCTGAAGTTGGTGGTTTTGCGGTTGGTGAGTTGTGGGATGGCAATGCCGACAACTTAAATAATTGGGTCAGTCGGTCAGGCGCTCATGCCTTTGATTTTGCGTTATATTACAAGATGAGGGACGCTTTTCAGGGGGGCAATCTTAACAACCTAGTTGATGCTGGCTTGGTCAGTAAGAACCCGTTTCGTGCTGTCACATTTGTCGGCAATCATGATGTCGATGAGATCTTTCACAATAAACTGTTAGCCTATGCGTATATTTTGACCCATGAGGGCTACCCGACGATATTCTATCCTGATTACGAGAGTTGGTTGCCCAAGGATAAACTCAACAACCTACTGTGGATTCACAAAAACCTAGCATCAGGTTCGACAAGTAATCTTTGGGTGGACACTGAGACCTACATTGCTCAAAGAAACTCAGGTCGGGGGCTCGTTGTGTTTTTGAATAACACTCTAGGATATAAAAAGAGACGAGTTCAAACCCGATGGCGTAATACAACTCTCAAAGACTATACTGGACAAATAGGGGGAACGGTTCGGACCGATAGCCAGGGCTGGGTGACTATCGAGGCTGCAGGTAATGGGTACTCTGTATGGAGTCCTAGTCGGTAGCAGCAGTGGACCTTAATGTCTAAAGACCTAAAGTTTAGAAGCCAGAAAAGAAACGGATCAGGTTGGAAAGTTGTCGACGGAAAAAACCCATCGGCTCGACCCAAACCCTTTCCGTACGAATCGTACCCTTTTGATCCAAGTTATTGAGATTCTGCTGGAGTGATCTGAGATCTTCAACGAACAACGGCAGCGAGGTCTCATTAGGCTGATAGGTCGTCCCGATAGGATAGAGGGTGCCTTTGGTGGTAAGTTCGATATGCCCACCGAGAATCGCAGATACGGGATGTTTGCTGGTAAAGTCAAGGAGTCGGTTGATAGTAGACCTATAGGCCTCCCAATCCTTCACGTAGACGAGTCCCGGATAAACGGTATCACCGCTTAATAGCCATTGATTCTTAGGATCATAAATGGAAATCGCTTCTTCCTGATGCCCAGGGCTAGGTATGACTTTAAGAGTTCGGTTACCTAAATCTACCTGACCAGAACTCTCGGGCCAGGCTTTGATGCCATAAAAATCTGTAATGGCATTTAATTTGAGTCCAACGAGTTGATAAAGCTCTTTGCCGATGAAATGTCCATCGCCTGAGTAGTGATCGCTATGATTGTGGCTATGACCAACTATGATTTCCGTGGGTTTTGTTTTTCTTTGACTCAAGATACTTTCGATGGTCTCTAGCAAGGGAAAGTATTTGGGGTCGGAGCTCGTGCCTGAATCAAACAGAAAAGCTTTTTGGTCGCCAAACAATAGGTAAATAAACGGTGCTTCGTAAGTAAAGCACTTGTTTTGTCGAATGATATAGCTGTCTTCATCGTAGGCAAGAACATCAACTTTTTGTAGATCTCGTTGGGCACAATTTCTGTCACCATGAAGCCATTTTTTTTCAAGCAACACCGAGGTTTCCGCCTGCAGGCTGATAGTGATGAAAAAGCTTATCAATAAGGTGGCTAGATGCATGAGATGTCCTGTTATGTTTCGATAGTTAAGAAAACCGAGACGAGGACGTTAGCATTATTGCCATTTTTCGGGAAGTTGGAATTCGGTGGAAAGATAGTTCATATTGGCTTGTTTTGGATCGAAAATAACATTTTTAAGCTAGTTATTATGAGGGCGGCAAATTGCTTATGCCTACCCTCGATAGAACTTAGTCTATTCTGGTTGGCACTTGAAAACCGCATCGATGGCAATGGGCTTGCCGTCCCGGTAACTTAAGGTAGCGTTGCTGCCAATTAGCTGAAAGTTGAAGCTGACAGCAGCGCTGTTATAGCCTGTGGCAACCTCACAGATTTCGCCAATAGCGCTTGAGCGACAAGCAAATTTCGCAAAGCTAGCTGGGTACTCTGGGTTGCCAGAAATATTCTTCGATGTGAGGGATATCCTAACATCACTATCTTGAACATTGCTTAGAGTATAAGCTGGTCCCTCATAATTTAGGATATACGTGAACCCTTTTCTTAACAGGCTGATTTTGATGGAATCATCGATTTCGTTGCCGCTGGAATGGCCATTGGCATCAACACTTTCGCAAGTGGTTAGTAGTCTTTCATTGTCATCGACAATTTGTAGATCCAGATCTTGGGCATTTAACAGATTTGTACTTAACAAGGCAATGAATGCTAGCTTTTTCATAATAGCAACTCCGGGCAGTGAATGAATTTTATTAATCAATGTCACAAGTGACGTTAGGAATAGCTGGAGTATACTCATGGGAGCTGTTTTGAAAAAGTGAAATGGTTTATCGGTATTTGTCAAAGAAAATTCAACGTAGTTTGTAATAGGAGTTTCTGTTCATCGACGTCAAGCGTCAGTCTAAACTAAGTTGCAAAAGTACTCTAATCGAAAGTCTGCTTACTTGGGACTAAAAAAATCTATCGACCAGCGATAAAAGACTGACTATTACATTCTACAATTCATTTATTCTGCGTACGCTTATAGCGAAGAACAAGGCACTGACTCGATGCAGTGCAAGGTTCTAATGTAGTCCCGTTTATAGTAGGACGGATGGAATAATAACCGAAGGAACGATAATCTTTCCTAGAGCAAGACTTGTTTCTTTTTTAGCTTCCTCGAGTGCAACATGTCTTTTGACGGGATTAAATGAGTTTGAGATAAAGTTTTTACTAATACGTACCTTATCTTCTTCTAGAATCGCTTGTGGTGAGTAGCCATCTTTCACAAGTTGAGGAAAGAGAAAATCACTAGAGATATCGCGTAGATCTATCGTATATGAAGTTTTGGGAAATGTTTCATAGAATGCATCAACTGTCTCATTGATCCAGTCAGGACGCTTTTCATCAAACTTCCTATATGCAATTTTTTCTGCTTCGTTTGCAAATACTATTTCAGCAATATCATAGATATCTAGGTCTATTGTTCGCTTGAAGAATTCGCGCATCGTACCGAGGTATGCCTCCCCTGTATGAGTTCCAAAATCGGTCCAAGCTTCTCTCCAAGGAATAGAATCTCGCATTTCGGTATAGTATGGGTTTCTGCTGTTCCCTAAATGTCGCATAGCCTCAAAAGAAAGAGCTGCTGCGGAGTGGTAGATTGCCGCTGGAAACGATCCCCATGTGTTAAAAATCTGATGTACGGCAAACATCCCATGGTCTCGCCCCCGTACATCGAACTCAATGTCTGGAGGTGTTGGCAGAGTATAGTCGACAAAAATCGTGGGATCGATTGATATTCTTGCCCTGTAACTGTCTATCAGTGATATTTTTGGATTCATTGATATCGATACGTAACTTGATCCTACCACGTCAGCCTTAGCAATTAGATCGTAGTGATCGGTAGAGGTGGGATCAATGCAATTACCTCCAACTTTGGTTCTTTGCCTTTCCTTGGCCCTAATGCTTAAGTCAAGGCTAAGAGGGTGATCCCCTGCCCAAATAATCGGCTCATTAATCGATGTCACATCGAGTCTAAAACTTTGAGATGTATTATAGTAAAAACTTGCCGATGCATAGTCCGGCTTAATATACTTGCAACTAGCTACTTTTTCATATCCAATGTTCAAAGGTGCTCCCACGGAAAAAAATAATCCGTTATCACCATCTATCGTCACTACAAATCGGTCGACGGCAGATTTCAAGCTGTCTTGGAACTTTTTACATAAACCTTTCTCGAAAGGTAGATCTTGAACTGCGCTACAGTCTACTTTTGTAAGGTCTACCGTATTGCTTTGGGCTACAGAAAAAGTAGGGTAAAGGAATAACAAAGCTTTAAGAATTTTTTGCAGGATTGTGTAGTGCTCCTAAAGAAACCTAATAACTCTCCGATAACTTTCATGAATGTCGGAGGTACAATATGGCAAAGCGCAAAACAATCCCAAACAGTCTTAAAATTCGGGTCCTAAGAGCTTATCTAAAAGGTGAAAAAGGCATCGCTGAACTAGCGGAAATGCACGATCTCAAACCTAGCCAGATCTACAATTGGGAAAGGCAGTTCTTCGATAATGGGGAACGGGTCTTTGAGCGCAAGAATTGTCGATTGAATGGTGAAACTGCAGTTGGCAAAGTTAATAAAAAAGTTGAAGAACTCCAATCAAAGCTTGCTCGTAAGGATGCAGTTATCGGCACACTAATGGAGGAGCTTGTTTTGGAAAAAAAGCTAGGTGGGATTTGACCAAGCAAAAACAAGTCCCAGATAAGCTTAGAGATGAA
>JABSRP010000148.1 GCA_013215145.1 Pseudobacteriovorax sp. | reverse complement strand
CATGATCATAATCATGATTATCATGATCATGAACTGCATAATCATGTCATACAGCATTTCTTGTTTTTTTCTTTTTTCTTTTTCTTTTCTTGTAAACAGTGAAACGACATTTTTTCAAAAGTACATAAAATCTAAATATACAAAATGTTCTCTACTAAAATATCGTGCAACTACAAATTATTTAAAAGTTCCATAAGCTTTCTCTTCTGTCTAATTAATTCAATTTCATTTTTTACAGTATCATTGGTAAATTCGCTAAAATCATTTACCCCACAAATTCTAGATAAAACATAATAATATGACCAGTGGCCACAGCTATCCGCCAAATCATCTTGGTATTGGAGGCGGTTGGTGTTTACTTTTAGGCCGGCAAAAAAGTCTTTCATAATGCTAGCAAAGGGTTCTTCAAATTCTACAATGTCTCTACCAAAGCTATCGAAAAAACTTGCATCTTTTCCGTTCTTGTAAATTCCGACCCAATGTTGGCCAGGTTTGTCATGTGGATCTGTGTTGACAATGAGACCCACGCAGTCTAATTCTTTGAATTTATCAATTTCACAGCAGGGCCACACACCCCGAAAGTCCGGGCACATGTGCATTACTCGGGCGAGCTCGTTGGAGTTCATAATATTTCAACGTTACGTTGCTTGTCGATTTTGATCAGTTGGTCAAATACAGAATATACTATAAGCACTTGATTGGCTGGGACAGCCGTTTCAAATTTAATGTCAACTTTAAAGTCTGCAGCTTCTTGCAAGTTGTGGTGGTATTTGATTGTTCGATCACGGGACAGCGCAATGGGTATCATAAAATGAGCCCTGAAATTCTCCCTATTTATAAGGCACGTGCCCTTGAGGTCGTAGCCCAATGCTTTGTAAAAGTGATTTAGAACTAGCGTGTCGTCGGTCTCGGCCGCCTCCAGGGCGTCGGCAAAGTATTCCCGGTTATTAATGTAAACTTGGATTGCTTTGAAGGGGTAAAAGGTAAAAGGATTTTTGCTATAGTCACCATTGATGGCATCTCGATCTTGGACGCATAGGACCATAAAGTGGGGAAGGTGACCTCGGTAAATGTTGTTGAATTGATATTCGGTAACACCACTTTGAATACCAAAGGTCGATATCTCGGTCCGGTGGCCATCGTAGATGGCGGGCGTGGACTCCAGTCGTTGCTCCAAGATGTCAAGATAGGCCTGCTCCGGTTGAATATAGGTAACACTAAGATATACTTTTTCAATCTTAATCTTGTGAGTTCCTTCCGAGAGGAGGAGGAACTCGGGCTTGTTCTTGGTTAGGGAAATGTTAAACTCTAGACCGGGAATGAGGAGTTTGGGCGTTTTGAGGAGACTACAATTAAGGTCGCTAATCACAGTCAAGCTGCGGCCGCCTTTGATTAGCTCGCCCCTTCTTATGGCACTATCGTTTGTCAGCAGATCCGCTTCTCTCTTGCTACCAGCAGCGTCAAGGAGAAAACCTTGATTGCTAAATAGTACGCCCTCTCGTTCTTGGTCCACATTGAGAATGGTCGAAAAGAAGGTTTCGTAGTTACTGCTCTGCTGCATCGGGTTGGATAGCTGGTGCTTATTATTGAGAATAATATCAACTTGCTTCCACAGTGAATTGGCGGGATTTGAAACTAAGACTGCGGCCTTGGCATCATCATCATTCTCAATTGAGAATTTGGTTACAATTTCAATATTTTTAAGCATTAGATTCTGCTGAGCGGGGATTTCAAAATTTACAGTGTCACTAGTGTCGAAACTATTGATGGGCAGGTACCGGATCTCCTGAACCCTCCTAATGTCTACTTAGGTTGACTTGTCATCAAAGGGTAGCAGTTCCTGAGGAATTCCCTCGCTACTAACAGTATACTTGGACATGTTACGCACGGCTCTTTCGGCTTGAAGTTGAATGTTTGTTTTTGCGTTTTCGGCTTGCGGATTGGATAGTCTTGTCGGCTAATGAAGTAAAACCGGATGTAGCCATCC
>JABSRP010000147.1 GCA_013215145.1 Pseudobacteriovorax sp. | reverse complement strand
TAACTTCCCCGCGATGAGTCACCATTATATTTGCAGGCTTTATATCCCCATGAGTTAAGCGGCACTTGCTCATACCATATTCGAGAGCTTGAGAAACACTTCTTAGATAGAGCCTGTCCCATATCGGCTAACTTACTGGCTATGAACAAAGTAAATAAATGTAAGGCTGAACAAAATTATAAAAAAGTGGCACATTGTTAAAAAAACATCACTTATAATTAAGAAAGGCCACCAAAATGTCTGTAGAAACGATACCCTTTCAAGGGGAGCTCAGCTATGAACTTCCTGAAATTTCTAATCATAAAGATTACTCAAACTACCGTTCATTGATTGAGCGAATAGATGGAATCATAAAGATCAGCGGCTTAGATCTGTCATTTGCCCGGGCACAACTGGATAAAGTGAATATTAAATTGAGTGGGAAGCAGTCAAAAAATATCGTGGCTCTGGCCGTCAAAGCCTACCGTTGTACACTGTGTAAAATATTTCTGAAGAAATCCTATAGGGAACTGAGCATTATGCTTGCAGACAGTACTCTGCTCCAACGGTTTTGTACTATTGCCCGAATAGATGGTCAGATTCAAATTCCGACTAAGTCAACTCTGCAACGTTATGCCGAAATGTTTGATGAAGCTTTTTTGCGCACTCAAGTAGATCTGCTAAATAGCCAAGCGACTGAAAAAGAAAATCCCTTAGAGCTTCAAGACCCTTTTACCACTGATGACGTTTACATCGATGCTACCTGTATGAAAGCAAATATTCACTTTCCGGTGGATTGGGTACTTATGAAAGACTGTATGATGACCATTCTTAAGGCAATTATCGTCATTCGCAAACACGGCTTAAAACACCGTATTAAAAAGCCGGAAACTTTCATGAGTGAAATCAATGCTATTTGTATGTCGATGACCTCAATTGGCAGAAAGCCAGGCTCACGAAAAGAACGTAAAACCATGTTTCGAAAACTCAAAAAAGTTTCGCAGATCATTAAGCAACACGGAATCAATTATGCCCAGCGTTTACGCGAAGATAGAGAAAGTAAAACCGACCTTTCTGAAGCCGAAGCAGCATGCATACTCAGACGCTTAGACAAAATGATAAACCTTCTTCCCAAAGCTATCGAACAAGCTAATTCCCGCATTATCAGTAATAAGGTGATCAAAAATGAAGATAAGATACTTAGCGCATATCACGACAATGTTAATGTCATCAAACGCGGAAAAGCCGGTGGACAATTTGAATACGGTAACCCTTTGTTTATAGCTGAACAGAAAGACGGAGTCATTCTTGATTGGAGGCTTTATGAAACAGATGTGAAAGAGCCCCAGTCAACAAAAGAAAGTATTAAGCGCCTGACAGAAGACCTAAACTATGAGATCAAATCATTAACAGGTGATCGTGGATGTCAGTCAGAAGCCAATGATAAACTCCTTCAAAAGAAGGCTATCACAAGTGGACTCTGCCCACGAGATCCGGCTCAATTTATCGAAAAAATGGAAGATCCATCTTTTAGAAAGCATCAGAAAAGGAGAGCTCAAACTGAGGCTCGCATTGGCATATTTAAAAATTCTATTCTCGACGGCTCACTTTATGAACGAAATATTGAAAATAAACAAATGAAAGTTGCCTGGGCGGTTCTGGCGCACAATCTTTGGTGTATTGCCAGGCTACCCCAATTGACTGGCTCTAACACAGAAGCTGCCTAAGCCTTATTCATTTAAAACCGATCCAAATCTGATGGAGTGAATTAAATCACTCTGAGGATCATGCCTGCCTAAATTCAACCTAAAAACGGTAAAATCAGTTACCAAGACTATTAAAAACCTCAGAAATGAATTCAAACCTACTGGAGTTAGTGGGCCCAAATCTCTTAAATGAAAAGCGTTTTAGAAATACAGACTAAATGGGACAGGCTCTATGTAAGGTCAAATCTTTTCAAGACAGGTTATGCCTTGCTTCCAAGGCGAATTCATCGAGAACCTTTGGGATTCTC
>JABSRP010000146.1 GCA_013215145.1 Pseudobacteriovorax sp. | reverse complement strand
CGTAACATCAAAAGAACACATCATAACGGTAATCCTTTGATTTTCCAACAAATGAGCCGCTGTTTCATTCCCCTTGAGTTTGACAGTTTGAGTGGTATTTTGGGTGTTTTCAGTGTAACAAACTCAGTGTTTATGGGGGTTTTGATTTTCATTTGAAAAAACGGGTAGTGCGAAAGGGTGTTGTGTAGCTCATTTTCATATCGTATTTTCGCTCCATGGCATTCCTCAGAGTAGAAAAGAAGCAGTCAGGCACTTACCTTCGTATTATAGAGAGTTATAAGAAAAATGGAAAACCCAAGCATAGAACTTTGCATTCTCTGGGCAAGGTAGAAGATTACCCCACTAACCAGTTAGAAGCCATTGCAAAAAAGCTGTTGGCGTTATCGGGTACTATTTTGGAAGATATCATCCCTGAATCTTTCCACGAGGTAGCCCGTTACAATTACGGATATGGTCTTGTTCTAAAAAAGTTATGGGCAGTATACCACATTGATAAGTTTATCCGACAGGTAAACAATAAACGACGTCTTCGTTTTGATTGGCAAGATGCTTTTAAATTAATGATTGCCGAGCGATTGAATGATCCTTGTTCGAAACGACAGAGTGCATTTACTCAAACCGATTATATAGGTATTTGTGATAGGCAACTTCCCTTACATCATCTTTACCGTTGTTTGGATGTCTTGGCAGAGGAACAAGAGTTGTTAAAGGCTCACCTTTTCAAGGTACAGCAAACGCTGTTTAGTCAAGAGTTAGATGTGGTCTTTTATGATGTGACTACACTTTATTTTGAGAGTCAAAAAGAACAAGAGGGAAGTTTGCGCCAAAAAGGGTACAGTAAAGATGGTAAAGCACATAAGACACAAGTGGTTTTAGGTTTGTTGATTGATAAGATGCGAAACCCGATCAGCTATCAGATCTACGGGGGCAATACCTATGAAGGAAAGACCCTGTTAGATGCTTTGGAAACTTTAAAGAAGCAATACCAGATAGACCAAGCCGTGGTGGTAGCCGATAGTGCTATGATAGATCAAAGCAATCAAGAGTTTATCCTACAAACACCAGGGCTGGATTACATCATAGGAGACCGAATAAAAAACCTTCCTAAAAAAATCATTGCAGAACTTTTAGACACCACAAAACATAACGCTTTAGATACTGGGGGACAACTCACCTATACAGAGGCGAATTATAAAGGAAGGCGTATCATTTGCACCTATTCTCAAAAAAGAGCCAATAAGGATTCATTTGAGCGTGAAAAACTCATTGCAAAGGCTCAAAAATGGGTGGACAATCCTTCACAATACAAACAGGCAAAAACAAAAGGAGCGGCAAAGTACATTATAGCCAATAGCGAAGATACCCCTGAAATCAACTTGGAGAAAATTAACAACGATGCAAAATATGATGGCTTTAAAGCCATTGCAACTAGCTCTAATCTGGAGATTGCAGTGCTGTTAGAAAAATACAAAGACCTATGGCAGGTAGAGAGAACATTTAGAACACTCAAAAGTCAATTAGCCATACGCCCTATGTTCCATTGGACCAACAAACGTATCGAAGGTCATATAGCGATGTGCTTTGTTGCCTTTACCTTTTTAAACTATCTCAGAAACACAGTAAAGACCTTAAGCCAGAAGCAAATCATCAAAGCATTGGATCGTATGCAGCTATCAGCAATACAAAGTGGCGACGATTCAGAGGAAATGGTCTACATGAGATCAAAAATAACTGATAATCAAACTGTTATATCAAAATCTCTGAAAGTAGTAGTGCCAAAGGATATCACCCCTCAAAATACTATAAATCAATACTTTACATAAAAAAGTAGTGCGCGGCTAAAAAATTAACTAACTCATATACAGATTATTAAGCCTCTTAACTGTCAAACTCAAGAAAATAACTCAAAAGGTCTTTTAAAAAGTAGAGCAAATCATTCAAATATAAGGCAAAACCAAAATTATAAAACTAAAAATCAAAACACCTTCAAAATTCTAGTG
>JABSRP010000145.1 GCA_013215145.1 Pseudobacteriovorax sp. | reverse complement strand
TCCCTCAAAGCTACCTACGAAAATAAAACAGACGGCCTTGCCCGAAAGTTTGGCATCTGGGTGGGGAGAGTTGAATCCAATGAGATTGAGGTAGTGTTTAAATGACTCATCCTGGGACTCTTCCACTGCAAGCCCGTTTCTCTTAAAAGATAAACAACGCAAGAGTCTTTTCTATGAAAACTTATATTACAACTCTACGACTTGGCCTTGAGCGCACTCCATTTTTTGCAAAATAAAGGCTACGTATTATACATAAGTAATCCATAAATTGGACTAATCGCTCATTTAATCCTTTTTATCATGGCTCAAGCTTACTCTCCTTATTGTCGTAGTAGAGATTTTTTTAAATAGGTCTGGTAGTGCCTTCGGCGATCTTCGGCTTAATCGGCGTTATGATCATCTCTTGTCCTCGATGGTTGTCCATCAAAGTAATGTCATCTACCGATTGAGTGAAACACATGCCTCTATGATGGCTAATTATCGATTTATGGATAATGAAAAGGTATCTATCGCAGACTTGATAGGTAAAGTGGTAAGTCCCACCGTAGCAGCATGTGCAGATCGAGATATTCTCATTATCAGTGATAGCACTGAGATATCGATGGATTCTTGTGAGGATCACATCACAGACTGGGCCGATTTAGGCGTATTAAGCGATAATAAGACGCCAGGCTTTCATATTCATGCTTCTATAGCTCTGGATGCTGCAAGTGGTCATGGCTTGGGCTTATCAGACCTCGTCCTGTGGAATCGAGTTCCTTCTAGTGCTAGTAAGCAGGAAAAGGCGGCTCTATTGCGTAAGCGAAGTTTGGAGGAAAAGGAGATTTACAAATGGCATTTAGGCATAGAGAAGAGTTTGGAAGTAGCTTGCCAGGCAAGAGAAAAAACCTTCATATTTGACCAGGGAGCAAACTTCTCCTATTTGTGGCATGAAGTAGAAGAATGGGATGCACACTTTTTAATTCGGGGATCCCGGGATTGGAAAACCGCTCAGAATGGGATCAGGCTTTTTGAACATATAGAAAGTTTTGCCCTGGCTGGGAAGTATGAACTCGAACTTAGAGAGCTAAACCGGCATAATTACAGCAAAAACAAAGCGCAAAAGAGAAAGGCACGAACTGCTGAGATCGCAGTCCGATTTGGTCCTGTCAGACTCAAACCTTCGACGCGAGTACGTCCAAGAAAGACAAAAGAGTTAGATTTATTTTTTGTTGATGCCAAGGAATCGAAGGAAAGTCTACCTGCCGGAGAACAAGCCGTTCACTGGACCTTGCTTACTACTCATCAAATAGCAAGCTATGAGGATGCATGTAAGATGATTCGCTGGTATGAAAAAAGATGGATGGTAGAGCAGTTATTTCGCATCATCAAACGAAAAGGATTTGACATCGAATCAACAGAATTAACCCAAACTCAGGCCATTTTTAAACAAAGTATTCTTACCCTCGAAGCAGGTTTTCGCGTGCTACAATTGCTCTTGGCAAGAGAGCAAGATCCGAAAAACACCCCAAGTATTGATAGGGGCTTTAATGCGCAGGAACAAAAGTGTTTACAGGCCCTTTGTAAAAAGTTGGAAGGGAAAACTGATAAATTGAAAAATCCTTTCCCCCATACTCAACTCGCTTTCGCTTCTTGGGTCATTGCTAGATTAGGAGGGTGGAAGGGATACCAAAGTCAAGCCCCACCTGGACCGATTACCTTCAAAAGAGGACTAGATAAGTTTCGCCAAATATTCCAAGGTTGGAGCATTTTTGCCAATGAAATAGATATGTATAATACGTAGCCTTGCATGAGTCAGGCAAGGGAGTGTGGGGCCTGTGGCGGTGGGTTCCGGTGGGTTTTATCGAGCCCCCATCCCCAATGGCAGAAATATCACGTCTCCCCATCCAGATTTTCGCTGAATTCCTTAACTTAAGATTCCAATCAAGAACTTACTACTAAAATCCCTATGCAAAAGAATAAGAACCCAAAAAACCGCCGTGAATTCCTCAAAAATTCTGCCCTGGCGGGAGCCGGATTTATG
>JABSRP010000144.1 GCA_013215145.1 Pseudobacteriovorax sp. | reverse complement strand
CGGTCAAATACGACCATGTTTACCTCTACAGCTAGGAAGATGGTCAGGCATTACATCGTGGGCTCAGGACATTCTTTAAAGAGTACAATAAAGAAAATCCTCACAGTGCCTTAGGTAATATCCCGCCCATTCAGCTATGGAAATAAGGCCTTTTTTTCTGTGTCAAAACTTCCACGGCGAAGATCGGAAGTCTGCCTCGAGCCCTCAAGGACAAGCCCTTCGGGCGATGGCTCCGCCATCGTCCTTGACAGCTCATGGCAGTCTTCCCGAAAAGGCCTTGGAAGCCTCGTCCAGAAAAAATATATTCTCATTGGAATCAGGGCGATTCCTATTTCTCATATTAACTTATTTCGCCCGCTTTTCTGTCCAACATGTGGGGACCACCTCATACCCAGCAAAAGAGACAAAAGGCAAACCTTTACTACAACTAATTGGATAATATTAGACTTTATCACGATTGGGATTTGACAGGATAAAAGGATGGCTCCCTTTGTCTTGATTTGAGGTGTGAAAACTAATCAAACACGAAAGGAAGCCGAAGGTCAATTTAGGTCTCAGATCAGTCTTACTCAAGCGAAATTTGATGACCTTCTCCAGGTATTTGCTCCCTTGGTCGAAGAAAAGCTTGCTAGCTTTACCCTCAAAGGTAAACCCAGGAATCGGCGATTGCATCGAGAGCGACCAAATGGTAGTCTGCATGGTTCGAAAGCAAAGCTTGAGTTTATCCTGATGTATCTGAAAGAAAACGCCAATCAGGCCTATCACGGATTTGCCTTTGGGTTATCTCAGTCCAAAGTGAGCGAGTGGGTGTATTTTCTGGTTCCGGTACTAGAACAGAGCTTGGAACAGATGGGTGTTTCTGCGCAGAGAGACAGCTTCAAAATCCCTCGGCAGAGGGAAATAGCCTACCTGATTGCGGATGTCACAGAGCGAAAAGTGCCTCGTAAAACAGATCCAGAGGCACAAAGGCTGGAATATAGCGGCAAGAAGAAGTGTCATACCATCAAGAATCTGGCGATCACCGATCCAAGAGGATATGTCTTATTTATGAGTGATTCCTATGGGGGAAGTGTACATGACAAAGTGATCTGGGATGAGCTCGAGATCGAGCGTTCCGATCACAAGATCCTGGCCGATTTAGGCTTCCTGGGAATTGAGAAAAACTACCCCAATGCGATCTTACCATTCAAGAAGCCAAAGAAAGGAGAGCTGTCACAAGATCAGAAGGAAATCAACAAGGATCACAGCCGACTTCGAATCAAAGTGGAGCATTCATTTGGGGGCATCAAACGGCTCAAGATGATCCGAAACACGATCAGACTAAAAACCGAAGGAATCAGAGACACAATCATGAGAATTGCCACTGGTTTGCACAACCTCAGGTTGGCCTACTAAAACCCTGAAAATGGGAATCGTGATAACCTCTATTGAACTTTCGCTATTCTCTCCTCACATCCGCATTAGTACAGTCCTCAAACGTTTTATTAGTGTCGGGGTCCTTAAACACTCTAGTGGCGTCAAGTAGTCCAATGAAGGAATTTGGGATTCAATCCATTTTTGCCATCTGCCGTTATGTATGTTATAGATTGTGATCGCAAGATCAAGTTGATTATCCATCTTCTTAAGTAAGGCCATTTGACTACTTGACTCGTGCCAAGTTTGTCTGTGAACATTAACAAATGTCACCCATGCTTCATCACCCGGATAATACAATTCCAAATTATTTTCCATAATCGAGTTAAGTTAAAATCCTTCGAATGAAATAATATTATAGCCATTTACATCCCTTGCCGATGGAGCTCTTATCCCATCAAAACCGTTTTCCCTTGCAAAATGTCCTAGTTCTTGAGTGATGCCATAGGAGTTTCCGGTTATCTCCTCCAGTGTAACACCTAAATCGGATCTTATCGCTGGATCAGTTAAATCTAGAACATTATTTAGGCTGAATTCTTTGCTAATTGGAATCCTTCCATCCAAATTATCTACATGAAAACTAATTTCAGCAAGAGCAGTACTTTGGCTTGACGCACCATAGACACCGCCT
>JABSRP010000143.1 GCA_013215145.1 Pseudobacteriovorax sp. | reverse complement strand
CACCAGTATTTAGCGAGCCAGGTTTGTTTCTTATCGATAAGAACAATGATGTTTATTATGCTGCTATTAACAGCAATCCTTGGGTTAGACCTTATTTGGCCTCATTTGTTAAAGCCGTAGACTACATTGTTTCTTCTGGCTACCCAGCTAGAGGTGAAATGGTTTAATATAAAACTGATGAATGCAGAAAAGAAGCCGTCTCAAAGGAATATTTGAGGCGGTTTTTTTATGAGTTAATATTGAGGAGTATTCTGATTTTGAACTTTGCTGAAAAAATATTTTTGTAAAAAGCTGGCCTTTTATGCCACTTTCTTTTTAAGATTATGGGCTAGAGCATGTAACCCGAACTCTAAATCGGCTTTTTCTATTCCTCTTAGGGTAAATCTTTTAAAGTTTCGATTGTATTTTATGTGAGCAAATACAGGTTCAACATCAGCTGTTCTTTGCCTGCGTTTTTTTTCGCCTTCTGTAGTTGTAAGCCGTTCTCTAATGAGTTTCTTATGCCTTTCAAGGGCATGATTTCTCTGTATGGTTCTTTCACCTTTTGCTTTATGACAGTTTGATCTCAAAGGACATCCATTGCAGTTCTTTGCTCTGTAAATACTGTTGAGTTGTTTGTACCCAGACTTGGTTGTTCGCTCGCTTTCATAGACCTTGTTCATTCGTTGTCCAATCGGACATACATAATAATCTTGCTCTTCATTGTAGTGTAAGTTATCTCTATGAAAATCCTCTTTTACTTTCCTTTTTTTCGACTTGTAGGTTTGCTCTTCTTTGTCAAAAGTGTTGTATTTAATATAAGCTGTGATCCCTTTCTTTTCTAGGTGTTCATAGTTTTCTTCACTTCCATAGCCTGCGTCAGCAGTTACAATTTCTGGTAGTGTTTGGTAGAGTTTTTCATAGGTTTCTAAATGGGGTTTTAGGGTGTGGACGTCTGTAGTTTGTTGATGTAAAGTGTAATGAAGAATAAATTGTGATTGGGAACTTATCTGCACGTTGTAGCCTGGCTTGAGCTGTCCGTTGAGCATGTGATCTTCCTTCATACGCATAAACGTAGCATCAGGGTCGGTTTTGCTGTAGCTGTTTCGGCCTTTGAGTACTTCCTCTTGCTCTTGGTATTTATCAAGATTTGAAGCAAAGTTCTTCTCTATATATCGTGCCTTGGCTTTGTGTTTACTTGATGCCTTGGGATTATCTTTCAGTATTCTATTGATCTTCTTTGCTGTTTGCTCTACCTTCTCTTTGTCTATTGTCTTAAAGTTAGGTGGGTTTGGGTCTTTGTCTTCTTCATCAGCTATCTGTTGAGCATAGTTCCACATTTGCTCCAGCTGCTCAGCCATTTTTACTTTGCGTGTCTTTATCGCATTGCCCCATACAAAAGTATATCTCCCTGCTACTGACTCAATCTTGGTTCCATCCGTGTAAACTTCTTTTAGCTTTACCAAGCCCTCATCAGCCAATAGCATTACCACTTGCTTGAAAATGTCTTTGAAAATAGTCTTCAGTCGCTGACTTCGAAAGCGTGCTATGGTGTTGTGATCTGCTACTTGGTTTGCTGAGAGCCACATAAAATTGATGTTCTCGCGCATGGCTTTTTCAATCTTCCGACTGGAGTAGGTATTATCCATGTAAGCATACACCATTACTTTCAACATCATTTTGGGATGGTAGCTCGGCTTGCCTTCTTTATTGTATTCTGAGATTAATACATCTAAGTTGAGCTGATCTATTACTCCGTTCACTATCCGTACGGGATGATCTTTAGGAATTAACTCTTCTATACTAGGAGGGAAAAGCCAGTTTTGTTGCTGATTATACGATTGAAATTTTGGACTCATCTATCTGATTATCTGACAGTAAGATAAGTGTTTTATACGATATAACAGGCTGATTATAACAAAAAAAAACCGCCTCAGTTTTGAGACGGCTTCTTTAAATTTAATCGACTTTTACCAAAAATATCTTCTATTTAACGGTATTCTTTTGAGTTGATATTTTAGTAGCGTTTGAAATCTCTACTATGTAAATACCTGATTGAAGTAATGAAA
>JABSRP010000142.1 GCA_013215145.1 Pseudobacteriovorax sp. | reverse complement strand
CATTGATGATATTAAACCAATTCGATACCGATGAAAGGCAGGTGTATGTGCATATAGCACTACTAAGACATAAAATTATGCGTATTTTAAAGTTAAACACGCGTGAAGCCGATGCAGAAATAAAGCAGATAAGAAAAAATTTGAGTCACAGTCCGTTTATTGATGCAATACCTAAACCTATAGACAGCGTTGCCAGGTATCCCGCTAATGTATTGGGTCTTCCTGAGGCTTATGCATGGAAATTTTCCCACAATAACGAGCGTGATGATAGTAGGGGGTCTTATCATGACAAGTGGGTCTCTGGTTCTTCTGGTAGGCGTTGGTCGACGCTCGTCACTAATGTGGCTGAAGTCATTTATAATGAGTCAAGGGGACACAGACAAATGGCAAGGTATGCCGTAGCTTGGGCTATAAGAAACAGAGCAACTATTAATATGAATGGTTGTGACATATATATTGGGTCTCAAAGTGATCCTGAGGTTACAGAATGTAGAGAAGCAACACCAGATGGTAAAAGTGATGATTTAGCGTACATTGCCAAAAATTATAGCTGTGTTGTTCATGGAGGAACAACGTCCGTCGGCATGGAGCAATCGGAGATGGACGATACTCATGTCGATATGGCTGATTTAGAATCCTCAGGTATTATATGGCAAGCATTTTACGTAATAAAAGGCTGGGTTTCCGATCCAACTTCCCCTTATTCTTTGATAACAAAATATCCTGAAAATGACTACTACGTGGGCTTTCCAGATGGTGCACAAGAGTGGCGTAAAGAAAATTATTGTTCTGATGCACATCATTGTAAGACGAGAAAAGGAAATATTGGAGGGTCTCATTATGATCCAGGTATTGAATGTCCTGATATAAATCAAGAAAGTGACAATCTTAGTGATAGTGATGAAGATATTTTTTTCTGGGGACGTAAATACTAAAAATATAATCGAGTGAGTGTGAGAACAAGTTTAAAAGAAACGAAAAATTGAATCAAACTCACCTTTCCTGCGGCAACATATGAGCCGGAATGGAATTCCGAAGAAAACAGCATAGCGGTGGATAAAATTGAACTTGTTGCTGAAGATTTAGAAGTTGAGTTTCCTTAAGCACCTACTGTAAAACCTTGGGGATTACTCAAGGTTTTACAGCGTACAAAATAGTATTAAGTGATGTTATTTAGATTTGGAGTAAAGTATGACTACATCTGGAAGTGAATTAATAAAGGTAGTAGAAACTGGTCGCTATATATTGAAATACAAAGAGAAGTTTTTCATTTTTGATTTGATTTTTAATCTCCATGCTGACTTAGGAACAACATTGTATACAGAAGGGACAGGTAATCTGACAAATGTAAAGGCAGCAACCAACCCTGTTAAAGCTGTGTTTCGAAAAAATACGTCATCGGAAATGTTTACTACTACTGATAATTCTGTTGAAAAACAAGGCGAAAATATTCTGTTTAGTAGATACAATACGGATGAATACAAGACTTTTTTGGAAGATGAAGATGGCAGTTATGAGATTCAGGACGCCGATCTACCAGAATATGAAACAATCAGTATGGAGCACTCGATTTATGAGTGGATAGATGCGCTTAATAGCGGTACTGAAATTGATCGAGATAATTTTTTTGTTTACGGTGAAATTGCGGCAGAGTATAAAACTAATTCTACAAGTAGTAAGAAAAACTATCTTATTTCTCTATTTGAATTAAAAGGAGCTATTTTAGTGGATGCTGTGATCCGACGTAATGTTTATAAGGAGGGAGGAAGAAGCTTCTCAGAGTTAACGTTTGTAGTTGATAGTTTAACAGGGACTTTAACGAGAAAAAAACTATCATCCCTTGTCGGTTGACTACCGGAACCAACGAAATAATGGAAATAAATATAAAGCATCTTACCAATTGTTCGACTAGTTAAAAACATATGGACACTTGATTAAATTTATCGTGTTTTGTTTTCGTTTAAACGGGAACACAAAGCTGAATCGGAAGCTGGCAAAGTGAACGGGATATCACGGTAGTATCAATGTCCCGTACCATGCATACTTATTTAAATATCCTTAAACAATTAGCTGATTCGTGCAAACTTGACGTACCTGCTAAAGC
>JABSRP010000141.1 GCA_013215145.1 Pseudobacteriovorax sp. | reverse complement strand
AGCGTATGTTATCCTCTGTATATTGAGTAGGTTGCGCCATATAAACGTTTTGCCATGTTGGAGTAATTAAACCATCTTGACTTTTTCTATTTCCTAAAATGGATAACAATCATCCGTTTTTCACTACTTTTCCGTCCATAGTATTGCTACAATTTTCAAAAAGTAAGTCACCCAATCAAGTTTCAACTCATTTTCGGTTAAAAACAAAAAGCTAGGGTGAGCTTATCGCTAAAATAGGATTTCTCTCCGACAATCAAAATGCTCACGAACATTAGTTATCAACAGAATTTTCGTAACTATCCAGTCGCTTTTACACTAGGGATTTCGACGATACTTTTGATGGCCTCAAAAACGGGTTGTCCATTTTTGATAGCTGTGTCTACAATGGAACGCAGTATGGCAAATTCTTGTTGAAGCGATTTGAACTGCCCTGATATTTTCATTTTTACTTTGATAGGACGAACCGCCCTTTCAGAGGCATTATTATCTGGTGGCACATCTGTTCTGTACAAGAAAACAAACAAGCATTCCCTTAACTTTACCATAGCCTTAAAAAAAGTCATGGTTTTATGATGAGCTTCTTTTTCCCATCCCAACTCTGCAAACGAATCAGACAACAATCTGTCTGTTCTATCTTCAATGTCTTTCGCTCTAGGGTCTCCTCTTTGGTATTGCACTTGTTCTTGTTTGAGTGCAATGGCATCTTTTAAAAGTTGTTTAAACTCCTTTGCCCATGGTGTTTTCTCTTTTTCTATTAAAAAGTTCAAGTCCCTCAATAAATGAACCAAGCAAATCTGAGAACCTTTTGATACTGTACTTAACTGAGCAGCCAAACGATCTGAACAAACTATTGCGTTGGAAAGACCATCGGGAAAAGTATCTTCTATTACTTTCTTGGAACGACTACAAGCAGCCAACATATAAGTAACCAATGCTGTTTGCCATACCCAAAACCAACTCTTTTTGCCTTTTACTTTAGCCCCTGTTTCATCTGAACCTACAAATAAGGAAACCTCAACGACTTTACGCAACGTTTGATAAGTACTCTCGGCTTTTAATGCACTTCGACGAAGTATATTCTCCAAAGTCCCCTTACTCAAACAAACTCCCATTACCTTATCAAAAAAATCTTGAAGCCGCTTAAAGGGCATATATTGATAAACACTCTGATAAATGACAAGACTTTGAAGGTTCTTACCATACTGTACATGGTTGGTTACATGTTCAGGATAATCAGCCTTTTGAAGACGACCACAATCACAAATAATTCCATATTGTCGATATTCAACAATCTCTGGTTCTATAACAGGAATATCAAACACTTGACGACGACTCACTAATTGTTTTAAGCTTGAATCTAACGAACCCCCACACTTATTACAATAAGCACTGACCAAGTCTTCTACTTGGGTCGGATGAGCAACCATTTGCAAAGTATGTCCTTTATGACCCTTTTGACCACCAATAGGTCTAGTACTCTTCTCTCTTAAGGATTGGTTGCTATTAGAAGAATAAGTTAAGTCCTTTGACGGGGGTAAATGACTGTTGCTACTGGTAGTTTTGACAATCTTTTCAGATAATATTGATTGTAACCTTGATATCTCTTCGGATTGCTTTTTAATTTGTTGCGATTGCTCTAAAATAATTTTTTGAGCCTCTGACAAACGGCGCTCTAATTTTAGTAACTTAGATCTCAAATCCACATCGCTAATTTAAAAAAATTATACTTTTGTCTGAAAAAAATTAAGCGGCTGGATAGTTACCAATGGGGTCTTTTATGAATATCCAATATAAGGAATAAGTCGAATAAGCAAATGGGGCATAAATGAATTGGTATTTGTGATACCACTTAAAAATC
>JABSRP010000140.1 GCA_013215145.1 Pseudobacteriovorax sp. | reverse complement strand
GGGTACTAAAAAGTCCCATATTACAAGGATCATCATAACCTAAACGACATTTTTTGATGGAAACTTCTGTTTAAATTTTACGAGTGCTTCCCTCATTGCTTTAGCTGTCATTCTGGTGAAGACGAAAGGCGATTGAAACTTGGGGTCTACCTGTGATTGAACTTCAGCTAAACTTTTAATGTCTTCTTCTAAATGGGGTAGCTTATCTTCAGTTTTTCGGTTACCCCGCGCTGAATAATTGCAAATGCACTCAAATCCACTTCTGTGCTCGTTAAGCCCTGTTTCGACGGCCTTTCTGCACCATCCAAATACTCTTTCTGCTTTTCTAGCACTTCCATTAAGGTAGTCCTGTGTGACCTGAGCTTGGAAGATCCGCTTTTTGTGACCACTCAGATACTTTGAAGCTTGTTTAATTGTCTGCAGATGTTTCGAAGATAGTTCGTCCATTTCAGCCTTCATAGAGTGCGCAATCACAGGCCAGAACTGTACTAAAATTAACCATCAATGGGTAGGACATTTATTTGGAGTTACCTTAGTTGGCGTGGTCCCACCTGAGTTGTAGGAGCGGAGAATTTTTGTTGGGGGGGGTGGGGTTTTCTCCCCAACTTGGAATAGAATATCTACCGCTCAAAAACTCTAAAGATGGCTTCGATAGGCTACAATCTGTGTTCGTTAGATTTTCAGCGGGCCGACGATTTAATTATTACGTTAAATATATCAGACGCTTAAGATTGTCCTCGGTAGAAAGATAGTCTTCATCAGGGTAATATGTTTTCAGGTATTACCCTGATGAAGACTATCGAGCGAGGTTGTTTAACTCTTCGCTCCTTCCAAAAAACCGCCATTCCTATTCAAAACGGCAAAAGCTCTCAGGCTCGTTTTAATCGATTTTAAACCCTCGACGACCTAAGAGCTGTCAGCTTCGACAGAGGATGGTTAGAATCGCATATAGAGGCTCTCAGCAAGCAAAGAGTTTACGATTTGATTTAGAGCTGTCATCACCTTAGTAAGAAAAACAAAAACAATTGTAGACATTTGGCGATATTTAGATTAGAGAATTATTTCCTCAAATCTGAATAAGTGAAATTGATAAGGATTGATATGTTTACTCGAATGATACTTTTATTGTCTGTATTTATGTCTTCGTTTACGTCAAGCGCCTCTGAACTAGAGGATCAATTTGAAGTAATGATGGGGCAAGAAAGCTTCTATTTTACCTCTTTAAATGATGCGCAGCAGGTTCCTTCTCTTTGGAGAAAGGAATTCACAGAATTAGCTTATTCAATCGTGGATCATTTACAAATAGATCGGCGAGCAGTAGCTTTATCTACAAAATATTTTGACCGTTACTTGTCAACGTTAGAAAAAGCTCCTAATTATTCTGAATGTGCCACTATTTCGCTATCAGCACTACACTTATCAGTAAGCATGTTTTTTGAGCCGAAAGTACACATTCTCCATTTTAATGAACTCCTCAGACATAAAGGGATCAACTCAAATATAGAGTCGATGCAGAGAAAGCTTTTAAATGGATTGGGATACCGATTGCACCCTCCAATCGACTGCGACTATATTCGTATGCTCTCGCAGATTTTTGGATTTAACAGATCGTTTAGAGGACAACAAGCAGCTGTATTCGCTGAATATTTGACAGTCATCTCAAAACATGATGAGTGGGTATCATCTCAACCACAAAATATAGTCGCGTTTGCAGCTCTGAATTTGTCTTTAGAAATATTCGGAAGCTCATCCATTCGCAGAGAAATGCAGGCGTATGAGGATAAGTTGATCGAACTAAATATTGAAATTGATGAGCTGAAGGCAATGGAATCTATGCTTTCTGAAATCTACAGGCGGTCCCTCAACAAAGCGCCAGACAGCCATAATACTGTATCAGATTACGAAAATTAGTAAAAAGAAAACCAGGGCGAGGGCCGATTAAGGATGGATTCTTGAACTTGGTATTTCTTGATATTTTTCATACAATGGATAGTTCAAAATATTGGTGTTTTTTAGTTGGACTGAACACAAAACAGCGTTTGGTAAAACTTAAAATAACCTTCAGAGGCGGTTTAAACGAGTGTTTACGGCGATTTAGGAAAGCAAAAAAAATTGATCTAAGGAAGTTCTCTTATGATCTGAATTTGAGTAGGTG
>JABSRP010000139.1 GCA_013215145.1 Pseudobacteriovorax sp. | reverse complement strand
ACCCGCGAGGCCCAGATCTGTTCTGCGGGGTAACAGGTTCGTTCTCATTTTTCTCGGATTGATTTGAACCAGAGGAACGATGTCCAGTACCTGAGCTGCCCTTGAGAGATTGGGATGGCTGAGAGTTTGAATTTTTCGAGTTGGTCTTTCCAGGTGTTTTACCACCGCTAGTATTTGCATTTGACGGTACAGAGGCATTGCCTGAACCGCTCTTATTTGCTTGGTCACTGGCCCCTCCAGCCTTGCCATGATTTAGATTGGAAGGGGATAAAACAGATTCATCGGCAGAAGCAGAGATAGGGTCGCTACCTGATTGTTTGGTGGTGTCCATCCCGGGTGCCGTTTGCGTATCGGTGGATTGTTCTGATTCTTCGCTTGTCTGAGTTTCGTCCTCTCTATGAGTTTGGTCGCTTGCTGGCTGGGCGGGTATTTGCTCAGGTTCTTGTGACAACCCTTCTTGAGATTCAGTTTCTTGCCCAGTATCCTCCAAAAGGTCGGAGTCTGAAAGCCAAAGAGCGGGTATCGCCTCAAAACTTGGTTCGGGCATTGGTTTTATGCGAAATGAGAGCTTCATTATAGGCCAATCAGAATGTTTAAAGTAGAAGTATGCAGGACGCTTTAGAGTTGGCTTCGGAAGGCTTAGAGATCCACTCACTAACGACTGAATATTGTTCTCTGATGAGACGTTCCACTTTCTAGTTTTAGGGTCTTTTTTCCAACGCTCCTTATTAACAAATTTGAAGCTCTTGGCAGCGGACTCTGACTCATCACCCCCAGGCATCATACCAACAAGTTTATTAGACAAAACGCTCTCAATTCCTTTTCTACCTCCTTCTTCTTGATACTGGCGATCTGTAACACTGAAATCTTGCGTACCGGCATGAAACCTAAGTCCCTTACTTCGCCCAACTCGCGGGACATCAATGAAGGTGGGAATCCTGCCAAGAGTCTGAAGCTCATCGAAAGATATCGCAATTTTAGAATCCTCTTCTGGGCCATTTACAAGTATCTTCAAACCTGTATCAAGATACGTGGTACAGAATGCTTTATTTAGGGCCTTATACTTCTTGTCTCCACGAACAATAAGAACTCTTTTACCTTCGATACCATCACGACTGAAAAACTCATTAAGAGAGATTTTCTCTTGACCAGATTGCCAAGCTCTGGCAATTGCTTCAATCTTAATTAATTTTTCGCGAATTGTACCGAGAACACCCCGCGCTTGATCGATTTCCTCATCCTTTTTTGCAAACATCTCTGCTTGGGGTCTGTATTGCTTAACAATCTTAAAAAGTAGGTCTACCGATTGCATTGTGTCAAACAAGTCTTTGAAGGTCCAGTCCTCGCCATTTTCGTTCCGAAGATGCATAAATACAGCGGTTCCAAAGTCGACAAAAGCGCCAATAAAGAATGTGGATTTTTGCTGATCGTCAAAGCTACCAAGAAGGTCTAGATATTCAACCATTGCTGCAGATGTATTGATGTCGCGCCCTATATGCCAAGCATAGGAATTTTCCAAGAATGGTGAGACTATTACCGTGTCGCTACGATCACCCAATACCGAACTGAAATCACCTTTCTGATCGTAGATAAGGAGCCTATACCCAGACATGCGTAGAAACGGCATAATGAACCAATTATAAATAATGTTCGTTTTACCAGATCCGACGCCGCCGAGAATCAAAAAACCAGTCCTCAAGGCTTCTTCTATAATGAGTATCTTTGGGTGTATCAAAATGTAGTTTTTAATCTCAGAAAAACTACCCCTATAAATTTCTCTTAAATAGCAAAGTCGAGCCATAAAATACGAGTACTTCGGGTCGTGAACTACGGGATCACCAGCCGAAATCGTTACGTGGTTTTCATACTTTCTTGTAGCCCAGTAGGAGAATAGAAAAAGAGGGACAATAAGCATGACACCGGAAGCTAATAAAGTGAGGATAATCAGTACCCTATTTACGTCTCTTTCCATCCGGAAATTCGAGAGAAATATCAGGGCATATGGCTCCCTAGATACTAAGAACAATCCGAAAGAAACAAGTCCCACTATTGTATTGGTTCCCAAACATAAATACAGATCTATATCAACCCAACTGAAGGTCCCACTATTAAAATCCATTGCCAGAAACATGTCCGTTACGAATCGATCATAAAACGATGCTAGATCGTCATAGAAACCGATGTAGTTGATGACTGCTACTAGGC
>JABSRP010000013.1 GCA_013215145.1 Pseudobacteriovorax sp. | reverse complement strand
CAGGACAAAGTAACTTTTTTTAGGACGAACATTCGTTCATCGAATGTAGGAAATGCCAATGATTTATCAATGTTTGTCTGAATAATTTGCACTTTTGAATTGGTGTAGATCGAAGGAGCGTTGTTACTTTGGTGGGTATCCTTGCCCTAGGCTATACAGATTCCGCAGCTTGCGTTTTGGTTTGTCGTGATCCGCTGCAGCGTACCAGGACAATTTATTAATTTCATTAACGAACTTTCGCTGGTTATTGACTAAAAATCTATTATGGCATACGCAGTGTCCTCTCAGAGGAGACCAACACTGTGACAAACTACAGTGCAGTGAATCAGTGGCTTTTAGTGTGTAGCAAGCGAAGTTTCGTTTGGTTTCAGCTAATTTCTCCTGATTTGCTACCCTGGAGTATTGCCGACCTCTCCCTACGTATCCTGGGAAGCTCATTTACTAGGATTTATTGCGGGAGTTTCTGCGGCTAAGTTTGGTTTGGATTGAGCAAGGATACAGAACTAAGACTTTTTTCTTGCAAGCCAAGAGTCTTTAGTTAATTCCCAATTCTCAGACTTAGTGATCGCTTTATCCACAAATGCGCTGTCTTTTATACCTAAGAGCTTAGCACCTTGCTTAGCCTTAATCTTAGATGAAGCCGTATTTTCTACAGCATTTTCAAGTAAGAACTTGTCAACATTCAGATTTGCAAAAGCATAGTCCAAGACCGCGTCTGCAGCCTCAGACATAAAGCCCTTACCCCAATAAGGTCTGCCTAACCAAAAGCCTCTGCTTCCCACCTTATCATTGATCTGAATCTCGATGACTCCCATGAAGGTATCTGTGTTTTCTTTGGAGCAAATAGCCCAAGCCCACAACCCTTTACCTTGCTTGGCAATAAGATGATCACGTATCCAAGATAAAGCAGCACCATCTGGATATGGCCAAGGTATATTGGCATTTAGAAATCTTACTAAATCATAGTCCTGAAAAAATGCTTGGTACGCGTCAGTATCAGATTCTCTGATGTCTCTTAGGGTCAGCCTTTTGGTTTCTAGGGTTGGAAAATTTTTTGGCACATTAACCTCTTTTGCGCTAAAACAGGAAAAATAAGGTGGGATAATATCAAAAAGTAATTAAATTTGTTTTTTAGATATAAGACTGTAGAGCACATTATCTTTTGGTATTTTTCCTGCAACTGCCTTAGCTTCTTCTTGATCGATGAATTCTAATATATTGAATAGGTCTACCATAGAGCTGACAGTAAACATCATACTGTCGTGATCGTATTCACGAAATTCAAAGTCAACTAGAACGTCTTCAACCATGTTTATAGTATTCTCTCGGTACGCATGTAAATAGATAAATTCTCTTGCAAAGCTCGTTAGATAAAAATGCTTTACAGCCTCTCTGGCGGGATCGACGTAGGATGACTTTTTTATTTCAGATAAAGCATGGAAAAATAAATCTTCATTAGATAAATATTGCTGTTTGACACGCTTTTCTTCGTTGCTTAATATAGCTTTTTCACGATGCGTGACATAATCTTTAAACTGAGGAAAATCATTTTGAAAATCTTCTTTTAGTCTTTCGACAAATGACTTCCTGTCCTCAATACTTTCTAATTCAGATCTTGCTAAAGGATCTACCTTGAACTCCTTAGGTTGATCAATAACCTGCTTTTCCTCTATAACCGAAACGCCATACTCTGTCTTTTCTTTTAAATCGGACACTACCTGATTAGGATTGTTATTAATAACATTAAATATTATACCTAAAACAAACAGACAGGAAGTCGTCAGAAGTATTTTACTAGTTAGCTTATTCATTACTATCCTCACTAAACTTTGGGTGCAGTGAATCAGTGGGCTTTATATAAAAAGAGCACGAACTTTCGCTAACCCTGCAGCGTACCAGGACAATTTATCAATTTCATTAACGAATTTTCGCTGGCGATTGACTAAAAAAATATTGTGGCATACGTAGTATCCTTAGAGGAGACAAACACTGTGACAAACTACAGGTGCTACGATCATAGAATAAAACAAATGATTGCCGACACAGGCAATCCAAACCTATTTCCTCAGTTAAAAATCCCACAATCCACCTCAAGAGAGTGGATCAAAAAGAAAACATTCGATGTCGTGACCCTTCCTGAGTTGAACTATTCCAACGACGAGCTAGCCACCCAGGTAAGCCAGCTCAAAGATGAAATCGAAACACTAAAGACAAAGCAAAAACTCGTCATTTTCACGTTCAGAATATTTGGTTTCCGACTACAATACCAACGTCTACCCAAAGCAGAAAACAAACAACTCCTATTGGAAGCTATCCAGGCTGCAGCAAAACAGCTCTCACTTAAAGCTTGCCTAAATGCCATCGGCCTCAGTCTAGCCAGATACAGAAATTGGCTCAAAAGTAACGCCTCCTGTGAATTAGAAAATGTTGCTCAATGCCCAAGACACCATCCAACAGCGCTAAGCAATACTGAGATTGGTAAAATCATCGAATACGTCACATCAAAGCGATTCGCACATTTCAGCATTGCATCCCTAGCACTCTATACAAAAAGACAGGGAGATGTTTTTGCCTCCCATATCACCTGGTCTAGAGTGGTCAGAAAGTTGAAGCTAAGGCGTCCTCTGAAACGTATATATCCAGCTAAGCCCAAGATAGGAATCAGAGCAAGTGCTCCGAACAAGCTCTGGCATATCGATGCTAGCATTATAAAACTCCAAGACGGAACAAAATGCTTTATCCAAGCCATCATCGACAACCACTCCAGGTATATATTGGCTTGCAGAGCAACTAAAAACTATGGCGGCATTAGAACGAAAGAGCTTTTAAGGCAAGCACTCACAAAGGTACAGCATAGTCCTAGCAAACCAGCTATCATGCCCGACAAAGGATCGGAAAACCTCAATGATGAGGTGGATATACTTCTACGAGAGCACCAGTTAGAAAGAATCATCGCACAAATTGACGTCGACTTTTCCAACAGCATGGTCGAAGCTCTTTTCCGAAGGATGAAGCATAGCTACCTTTTCAAACAGTCTCTATCTAGCCTTGAAGTCCTGCAAGAAAAGCTTCAGTACTATATTAACGAATCAAACTTTGTTATACCTCAAAGCGTCCTTGGTGGAGCGACGCCTTCCGAGATATTCGAAGGACGATTTGGCAAGCAAGATCTAGTGCAACTCGCGGATGCACATAAAGAAGCAATCAAGATACGAATCGCTACAAACCAAAACGCAAACTGCGGGATCTGCATAGCCTAGAGCAAGGGCGCCCCCCAAAGTAACAATACCCCTTCGGCTGAAAGCAATTCCAAAGTGCAAATTATTCGGACAAACATTGATAAATCATTGGCATTTCCTACATTCGATCAACGAATGTTCGACCTAGAAAAAGCTACTTTACCCTGACACAAAGCAGGGTAGAGTCATTTAGCTATCCTCTATGAAGATCATGACTTCACGGGAACGAGAAAAACAAGTACGACCCATTAGAATTCCCCTGTTGAAAGGCTTGTTAGGTCATCGTGTTTTTATTATTAAAGAGAAAGATCAAGTTCACTATTCCCAAAAAACGACCTTGTCACAGTTAAAGCAGCGGGTAGCTGGTCAAGGTCACGACTGGCCAGACACGAGTATATTACAAGCCAATGGCTTTACAGTTAAGACAGCAGTAGAATATCGCAGCCTTTTTCATATGCTTGAAGAGGGGCGCTTCGATTTTTTTCCTCGAGGTGTTAATGAAGTTTGGGAAGAAATTCAACTGATGCAGCCCAGAACTGAGAAACTAATCATTGAACAACATTTGATGCTGTATTATCCAGCGCCCATCTATTTTTTTGTTAATAAAAAAAATACCAAACTGGCTACGCGAATAAAAACTGGACTCATGTTGGCCCATGCTGATGGCGATTTTGATAAACTTATCAATGAAAAAGCAATGAAGAAAGTATTGCTAAAATCACTGAACTTTCACCAGCGAAGGGTTTTTAAATTGAATAACCCCCTACTGCCTATTGAAACACCACTGTCAAATTCAGCTTTTTGGTATACGCAACATACCCGTGAATCGCAATAGTGACCTTACCATCGGCTACTTATAACTTGCTTGCTCTTTACACTATAGAAGATGTAATATTTGATTGATAAATTCTAAACAATAGCTTCAACACTTGAGCTTATTGTTCTTATCTTGCTGAATATTGTCCAATCTGAAGTAAATTGACACACTTTATGATCATGTTTAAATCGTCAGTCAATAGTAAAAAGACAGCGACTAGGTTAAAATTGCATGGCCTGATAAAAAATTACTAAAAATACTTCAGTGAGGAATAATGCGTGAAAAGGTATAGAGTATATCAAGTCGATTCTTTTACCAGCGAGCGATTTACAGGGAATCCAGCAGGGGTTGTCTCCAATGCTGATGGGCTTTCAGAGCATCAAATGCAAGCGATAGCGCGCGAACTCAATAATTCTGAAACCGCGTTTATTCTCTCTCCTTCAGGAGCCGATCATGATGTAAGAATACGTTTCTTTACGCCAACGACAGAAGTCCCCATTTGTGGACATGCCACCATTGCAGCTCACTTTGTACGTGCTATTGAAAATGATTTACCTACTTGCACGGTGAAGCATCTGACGGGTGTTGGCATATTACCAGTCGATATTGTCAAATCGGGGTCGAGTTACGAAATTATAATGACTCAGGGAAAACCAGAAATTTCAGAACCTTTAAATGATGAAATTGAAAATGACATCATGAATGCCCTCGGCCTAAGTCCTCTGGAGCGTGATGAAAGATGCCAGATAAAAATCGCGTCCACAGGGCATTCTAAGGTGATGATTGGCATCAAAGACAAAAAAACTCTCAATGGTCTACAGCCAAACATGTATCAATTGGCAAAAATAAGTGAGCGGATCGGGAGTAATGGATATTTTGTATTTACAGTAGACTCTGATGATAATGGCATTCTTACCCATGGTCGAATGTTTGCACCTGCTATCGGTATTCCTGAAGATCCGGTTACTGGAAATGCAAATGGGCCTTTAGGGGCTTATTTAGTCGATCAAAAAATTTTAGCGTCGCAAGATGAAGCTGTGTCGTTTATGGCAAAACAAGGAGAAGCAATGGGCAGGCCAGGCATAGTGAAGGTATCGATGAAGGTAAATAATGGTAAGGCCTATCAAGTTCAAATTGGAGGGCGAGCCGTGGTTGCGTTCAAAACGGAATTGGAGATTTAGATAGCAATCAAATAATGTATTTCATCAATTTGTGTATCTGATAATATTAGGTCCTAAAGGATAAGTTTCATCGTCTCTCGAGCCGTCAACTACAATCATTTCTCTTGGTTGTGCTGATTGTTGCCCTAAGCTACAGAGCATTTTTGAGAAAGGAATAGAACGATTTCTCGTTGCGGTGCAGCTTACCAGGGTAATTTATCAATTTCACTAGCGAACTTTCGCCGATACTTGACTCAACAGCTTGTCTGACATAGACAATCTCCTCCAAAAGGAGACAAACACTGTGACAAACTACAGATGCTACGATCATAGAATCAAACAAATGATTGCCGACACAGGTAATCCAAACTTATTCCCACAATTGAACATCCCACCATCCACCTCAAGAGAGTGGATCAAAAAGAGAACATTCGATGTCGTGACCCTCTCTGAGCTAAACTACTCCAACGACGAGCTAGCCACACAGGTAAGTCAGCTCAAGGGTGAAATTGAAAAACTCAAGACCATGTAAAAGCTCGTCATTTTCACCTTCAGAATATTTGGCTTCCAACTGCAATACCAGCGTCTTCCAAAGACTGAAAACAAACAACTCCTACTGGAAGCTATTCATGCTGCAGCAAAACAGCTCTCACTTAAAGATTGCCATGCAACAAATCAATAGAAATAACCTAGAATCAAACGAAACTTCGTTCGCTATTCTCTAAAAGCTACTGATTCACTGGTCTGTAGCCATACTGCCTGTGATGTAGGTCAGCTTCAAAAATGGGCGCTAGCAAGATTGTTACCGCCATTTGAACCAGCCTATCTTTGACTGTAGGTATTGATAAAGGTCTTCGGTCGCCATTGGGTTTAGGAATCCAAACCCGTCTGAGGGGTAAAGGGCTATAGGTTTTTGACCTTAACTCCTCAGAAATCTCTCCCAACCATCGTTCTACCCCTAGATTTTCGATCTGTTCGATCGTCTGTCCGTCGACTCCGCTGGACCCCTTATTTGCTTTGACCCTTTTCCAGGATGCCTGCAGGAAATCCATCCGATAGACTTTATCCCATAGTGAGTAAAAACGAAAGTCTGGTTGTGATTTTGCTTTCTCATGCAATGCATTCTGTAGCATCTGAATTTTGGTTGGAGTTTGTAGACTCATCGGTCAATCTCCATCATCTTGCTCCTTCTTGCATAATGAACAGACCAGAGTCCCTTCCCTCAAGCGACATTACTCGCCTTCCCCGGTACTACGGACTCATCCGCCACCTTAAACACCCAGCATCTGAACCTCACGATTCTGCTGTTTTTCTGGGGAGACAGAAAGCGTTTAAGGCTTCCTCTGTTGCTCCTTGATTCTTCACATGCGTGCAAGCACCACTACTCCGATGGCATTTCTGGTTTCGGTCACTTACTATTCCAGAAACTCCGGCCTTCCTCGTTATTGTGGCGAGTCGGCTACCACATCTAGCGTTTCGGAGCCTGCTCAGTGTTCACTCACGTTCAAGCCCGCATGTACCCTGACCAGCTAAACTGGCCTTTTCTTGAAGTGCTTCAGCACATTTGTCACCTCCTGCACCGCTTCAAGTGGTTCCGGGTGAAGCGACAATTCCCGGACAGGACTTTAACCTGCTAGAATCAAGTGCCTTATCAGAGCACACACAACAATTCAGCCGAGAGAGCCTTGCGCCTTCCAAAGCTTTGCCAAAAAAACCACCTATTCTCGCAGTCGGTATCAGGAAATAATGCTATCGAATATTTCAATACGATTATAGCTACTTGTAGGTTGTGTCGGGTTGATCCAGAAGACTATCTCACCGATATGACCATCCGAATTAACGAAGGCCATCCCATGTCTCGGCTCGATGAGCTGCTTCCATGGAATTGGCAGGCAGCACCGCCCAGTGACCTAGAGCGAGCAAAAAAATACGTCAAATATAATCAACTGGTTTCGGCCTAGCAATAGGCCACTAGGTTCCTATTGCTCTTTGAAAACTTTAAATGCACCGGACACGTATATACAGGTATTTAAAGCGTGGGTTATGACTTTATTTGAATGTAATGTGGTTCAGCTAGACTGCGAGTCGTATTTTTCCATGAAACTATCGTTTAATACCTTTGATGGATGGAAACTAGGGCTGAAGAATCGCAAAACCCCACCTACGAAACTGACGATACCTATTTTGGGATGGAAGCAAAATTTTAATATATGATTGAAGGTATCCCATTTATATAGCTGCTTATCAACACGTAGAAAGTGAATCATTCTTCGTGCCATTTCTATCCAGAAAGTGACCCAGACTATAACCATTGCAAGAGCTCTCATAAAGTAGGTTCCACCAACGGCAGTATAAACGTCAACAGCCACCGCTTTATGGTCTATTTCTTCTACAGTATGCCAATCCCAAACCCTTTTTGCGTATTCATCAGGAGTATACTCATCCCAGTGATCGGAAAGCCATTTTTCACTGAAAACCGAGGTTAGATGCTCGGTGCATACGGTAAAGGCAAGCATGAATTTGTTTCCGAACACACGGTATGAGAAATCATAATTCTCCTGTTGCTTCTTTTCCCACTCATCGATTTTGTATCCTCGTCCTTTTAAATTTTCGTTAAATAGATTGTGAATATAGGTGTGGGAATGTTCTTGAGCTTTGAATCCCTTGATATCTCTCTTTAACTGAGGATCAATAATGAGGTATTGAAACTTTTCGATTGAGTGAACAAAGAGACGTTCTCCAGCGGGAAAGAGAATGGAAAGAACGTTGAAATAGGTGCTTAAGAAAGGATCGCCTCCCATCCAATAAAGAGGAATTTTACGACTTTTGTCAAACTCAAGGCGCCTGGGATTGATCTCTTTGCGTTTCGATGCCGATTTCATATTACATTCTCTAATGTTATGATTAGGAGGGCCGCGTAAACCACAATATATGAGTGGTCAGGAGCACGTCATCGCCCCGCTGCAAAGTATCGGAAATGATCCCTTGATGCAAGTAGTAACAAAAAAAGAGAGCAGGAATCCTACTCTCTTCAATCAACTATTGAGCAAATTCGATGTATTCCCCAAGAGCCGTGGCCACATCTTCAACTGTGATGATGCCCTGAGAGAGTCTCTTGGAACACTGAATAGATAAGTCTCCGGCAACCAACTCCCAAGTATTGGAGAAAACAGCTTTGGCTGAGAATTCCCCAGTGCGCTCGCTCATGATCCTGTCAATTTCCGCTTCGTTGAGGCCTAAGTTGAGTAGATCACCGCGGCTAGGACCAAAGTTAAAACTCCATAGGTTATCGTTGCTTCGAGGTAGATTCACTATAAGCATATCTAAGTTAAGAGGATACAAGTCATTAGACTGCAATCCGCTTAAGTAGCAAGTGGTTTCGCCAGCAGGGATTTCGTCCTTGATGCCATAGATCTTACCATTCTTGAGAATAGCAATATCATCCCTGACGAGAAGCTTTGGTGATAGTTTTAGCGTTAGGTTTTTCGCAAAGTCAGTTAAGGATTCCACATGTGGGTCAATAACAGTTGACTCGTAAGGAGCCACATAGAGATCAGTGAAATCTGAGTTAACTTCCTCTAGGTTTCGGGCTGTATTAGCAATAAGAACTTCTGCTAGTTTTTCGTTGGTTCTAGTAAAGCTATAACTGTTGGAATCGAAATCTGCTCCCACCAAATCGATTTCTAAATAGCTTTGGCTTTGGCTAGTAACTCTAAGTGTAAGAGAACCACAGTCTTCGGTTTCTTCCACTTTGATTAAATCCAGTTCAATTTCGTATTTCCTTGGTCCCATGCAAAGAAAGTTATTGTTACCCGTCTGGAAGCTAATCGTATCTTCCTTAATTAGGACCAACTGACTAGCAAGTAGCGCAGCGCTATAGTCTTCTGTCCCCGCGGAGTAGAAAGAACTTATGTAAAGTCCCTCTAACTTATCCTTATCTATGGTTAGAGGCGTTGGTTTCGATTCTTCGTCTTCTCCACAAGCAGGCAACAGAAGAGATAGTGCTAGACCTAAGGCAATTTTGTTTAATTTCAACATGAGATTCTCCATCAGTTTTTTGAGTTTGGTTTTAGGGAAAGCGTGTTTCCTGCCTTTGAAACACCAGAGTCCTGGCAAAGTGTCACTCTTTTTTTAAAAAAAATACAACATCCGAAAATAATGGAATAAATTCTTCATATTCTAGCGAAAAACCTCGGGCCCTTTTCCTTTCAGCAAGTGATTGGATAGGGGGAAAAAAATGGAAACTTCGCGTAACATGCTGTCATTATTAGAAAAAATAATAAACAATAATGAGATGATCGAATTGCAGGGACTTTTTTCTTCATGCTGGTGACAGTTTATCCCTGTAACGGTGTTACAAGGGTAGGAGGAGTGATTTGGACTTTGAATTTTACTACAGAAAATATGCTCCCATGGTGCACAGACGATGTCTGCGATTAATAGGTAATGAGGAAAAGGCTGCCGAAGCCACCCAGGATGTTTTTTTGAAGCTTATGAATTCAAAAAACTCCATCAAAATGGATTCACCTTCGTCCTTGCTCTATACCATGGCTACTAACATATCTCTAAATATCTTGCGGACCCATAAACGCAAGCCAGAAGTTCTCGATAGTGAGCTAATTCACTCAATTGTGGAATTTGAAGAAGCCGAAGAAAAAAGGCATGCGCCATTGCTCTTAGAGAAAATATTTAATCGAGAGCATGCTTCGACACGATTAATTGCCACTCTCCATTACTTGGATGGAATGACACTGGAAGAGGTTTCGAAAGAGGTCGATATGTCCGTTTCTGGAATACGAAAGAGACTAAGGACCTTCAAAGAATCTCTCAAAAAAGGGGAAATAGCATGAGTCCGACTCAAAACGAAAAAAGAAAGATACCACAGCTGTATTTAGAAAGGTATGCTCTCGGTGAGAGCAACCAAGAAGAAAGACATCTCATAGAATCTAACATGGAGCCCCAAAAGCTCACTGAGCTGATAGGGGATCTGCAAAGGCAGAATCGAGACTACCTGGAAAAATACCCTTTTCCTTTGAATCTGAAGAAGACTCATAGGAAGAAAAACCACTGGCAAGGTGCTCTTCCCGTACTAGCTGCCTGTGCTCTGCTACTATTATTTATTTTCCCTATGGTGATCCCTGAGTCTCCGTCTGACCTTCGCACCGAGCGAGCCAAAGGGGGAGACGATGGTTTGGTTGTCTTTAAGAAGACGGAGACAGGAGATATTGAATCCCTTTCTCCGAAATCTTCCGTGAAAGCAGGAGACCTTATCCAGATAGCTTACAAGAATGAAACGCCTGGTTACGGAGTTATCTTTTCCTTAGATGGCAATGGTCAGTACACATTGCATTTTCCGGCAAACTCTGATGCTAATCAAAATCTAGCGATGGGTGCTTTAAACCTTTTAGATTTTTCCTATGAACTAGATGATGCGCCCGCATTTGAACGATTCATTTTCCTAAGATCCGATCAGCCTATTGATATGCAATGGGTTGGAGATAAAGTATCAGAACTCCTTAAAAGGAAAGATGGTGGAAGGGAAGGAAAGCTTACCGGTGGTTTGGGTGTGGAACAGGATAGCTTTCTCTTGCTAAAGGAATAAGTATGACGTCTTTAATTAAAATTTTGATCTTCTTGGTAGCTTTCACAGGATCTTTAGATGTCGTTGGAAATGAACGCTATGCTATCGTCGTCGGGGCCAACAATGGTGGGGCGGAACGGCCTCGCTTACGTTACGCTAACAGTGACGCCCAGCACTTCTCCAAAGTATTGGCCAATCTTGCGGGAATTCCCAAAGAACAGCTTCTAGTTATTACAGATGCGACGATTGCCCAAATCAATTCTGCGGTGGCAAATTTGAAGAAGAAGCTAGTCAATCGCCCAAATTCGGAGGTCTTGTTCTACTACTCCGGACATTCCGATGAAAAAGGATTGTTGCTCGGGAACAAGCTTCTTCCCTATCGAAAACTCCGACGCATGATTACAGCCCTACCGTCTCAAGTAAAACTGTTTATCCTAGACTCTTGCTCCTCAGGGGCTTTGACCTTGGCTAAGGGTGGACGTCGCCGGCAATCATTTGCCAAAGACCTGTCTCGAAAGGCCAAAGGAGTTGCCATCATAACCTCGGCTTCGTCGGACGAGTCGGCCCAAGAATCAGATACCATAAAAGGTTCCTTTTTCACTCACTACCTCATTTCAGCTCTTCGCGGGGCTGCCGATAATAATCGTGATCGAAGAGTCACCCTCGGAGAAGCTTATCAATACGCCTACCATGAGACTCTAGCAAGAACCGAAGATTCAAGGATTGGTCCCCAACATCCGTCCTATGATTTCCAGTTATCAGGCAAGGGCGACATTGTCTTTACCGATTTGCGCACCTTAAGCTCGCAATTAGAATTTCCCAAGACGAGCCAAGGGAGGTATTTCTTACGATCTGAATCGGGAGCACTAGTTGCCGAGATCAATAAAAAGCTGGGCACAGTAGATCGAATCGCACTGGAACCAGGTCGTTATCGCTTCACGAAAGAAAAAAATCGCCGTTTTTATACCGGTCGGCTTTCCCTTGCTAAAGGGGAAAAAAAGAGTGTTGCTGACATTGAGTTAATGGACACAACGCGTCATGAGAATCTAGTCGCTCGTGGTGGACGCTATCCACAATTCTATGAGCGAGGTGTCTTCTACGCTTCCCTCTATCCAGACCCAAGAGATCCGGCATCCCTCGAGAACAAACGCTTCCACAACCTAAGTCTTGGTCTGACCGTCTCCTACTCTCCCCAATTAGCAGGGCTGGGTGTAGCTACCGTTGGCCAGATTACGGAAGATACATCCGGTGTAATGTTTGCAGGAGGCTTTAGTTATACCTACAACAAAACCATCGGTCTGCAATTGAGCTTTGGTTTTAATTTCTCTGAACAGGTGTTCGGGGGGCAAGCTGCAGCTATTAATGAAGCGAACGAGGTCATTGGTGGCCAGGTTGGACTTGTCAACCGCAGCGAAAAAGTAACTGGAGGACAAATCGGTTTAGTGAACATTGCTGGTCACGTCTCCGGATTTCAATTTGGTCTCGTCAGCATTTCCGATCAGATGAACGGCATTCCGTTAAGTCCAATTGTTATTGTGAGGAACGGTATTCTCAATGGTGAAGTTTGGTACGATTCTCTTGGGTTTACCCACCTAACTATCAATTCTGGGACTCCTTATTATTATACGGGAATTCACTTGGGATTTAAGGGGGACATACCAAGTATCGGTGGGACCATGGGTCTGCGCTTACCTATGATGATAGGAACCTTGCGCTATGAACTTGGTTTGTTCCGATATGAGAAAAAGCAACTTAGTGCCAGTGGTTTTACGTCTCGCAAAAATATGATACGCCAGCAACGTCTCCTTTTCGTCAAAAATCTTTGGCGTTCACAAAGTTTATTGGTTGGACTAGAAAACGTCACCCAATCTTTTGGCTTTTTTGATTTTGAACGACAAGCTCCTGTTGGCATGATGAATATTAGCGGAGTGGACGACTCCTTGAACGAGAGAGATCACCTGGGTTGGTTTGCCGGCTGGCAGCACCGTTTTTATTAGGAGCGAATATGATGAAGTATCTTCCTTTAGTCGTTATATTTTTAATGCTGTTGGATTCTGTCAGATTACAAGCAGAAGAAGCTGAAAGTTGGTCTGTCGGCACTAGCGTCGCACATCTAAATTTTGATCAGAGAACTAATTTTAATATTTCCATTAAGTGGCTTAGACCTTATAGTGAACGACTATCCCTCGGAGCCCATTATTTCTTTCAAAGGTCCAATAGTTTTATCATGTCTGGAGGAAGCAGGACTGAAGTAGATGGAGTCCAGACCAGATCAAACTACGAGTTTTACACTGAATTGGACATTCATCGTGTCTCTCTAATCGGTCAGCATCTCACGTCCTTTGGCATGTTTGTTAATGGGGGTATGGGTGTCGAAGTATGGTCAGGTGATTATGTGATTGATTATCTTGAGTCTGACGATCAATCATTCCCTGTAACAGGTTATGGTGTGAGCGCTGAAGCAGCCATCGGCAATCAGTGGCAGATTTCCGATAATCTGTTCTTTGGTGTGGAGTGGGTTAGTTTTGGGACGAGCTTTTTCGAAAAAACAACTGTCCAGGGTTACTTTCGAGATTCGCGGGCTAATGTCAATACTAACCCTGATCAAGATGCCGGCCGGGCTGTGACCGACGCTCTAGCTTCCCGTCTAGGAACATTATTTATCCGTTCGAAATTTTAGCTTGGAACATGAAATAACCAAAGCCGTATTTAGGGATGTTCGTTTATTCAAGATATTTGCTAAGAATTTTTTCAGGAATATTTTTCTCCCGTATCTTAGTAACTTGAGAGTGACGAGTTCTAAGAATCGATCAACTTTTAGTAAAGCCATTTCTATGGCTGCCACTCCATTACCTCGCCACTCTCCCCATATTTCGATGCATCAATTTCTCTCTATTGCTCTTTGAAAACTTCAGATGCGCCGGACACAAAACTCCTGCCAAAGCTATATGAAAATGAGAATGCTACCCTCGCGATGGAACGGCAAATGCTTCGGGATTTTTCTGATATTAAGGACTGTATGTCTGGTTCAACGCAGAAATCGGATATTCCTGGCCTATATCAAATAGGCTTCGATTCAGGAGTTCCCACTCGGATTCTAAAATGGACCTATTCACTGGGATATGCAGTTTTTTGTGCAATAGAGGCATTCAAAAAAGATTCAGGCTCGACACCGAAAATCTACGCCCTTGATCCTATAACCCTAAACAAACTTCACGGTCATTCAAAACTATATACAGTTAGCGACGATAAAACTTATGAATACTGCGGACTTCATGCTGATCTAGATAAAACTCAACACAATTTTCCTATCGCCGTAAGACCAGGATGGAAAAATCCCACCCACGCGGCGCAGCAGGTGCAATACACAATCCATGGTACATTGCACCATCCCCTTGATGAGATTGAAGGAATTTACCTAAAAAGACTTGATGTCGACATAAAGCGAATATTCGAACTAGAAAATCAGATCAACATCGTGGGTATCAACAGAGGAACTGCTAACATGACTAGAGAATCATTAGCAGAATGGGAAACAGAATGTTATGGATTCAAAAAGAACAGACTAGGATAAAAAGACGGTAGACTTCTAGGAGTTTAAACTGCTTTTTTAATGCGGCCACCTACCAAATCATCCTTCAAATCTCACTATTTGTCGCTTGCCAATAAGAAAGTAAGAAGTTGGATAAGACTTCTTTTCCCCGCCAGTTTTTCTTTTCTGTGACTGGCCGCATTTTCAAAAATTTTAGCTTTGAACAATAAAGAAAACGAAGGTTAATGCTAGGAAGGCAACAATCATAAGGACAACAACCAAAGCTCCTTTAGCGGCTTTTTGGGTGGGAGTACTTGGTCCTTTTTCTATTCTATATTCGATCGTTTCATCGCCTGTTGCCTTGTCAACGGTCCGAACTTCGACCTTTGTTTCGTTCTCAGCTTTTGACTGGAAGAAAAGCCAAAGGACTAAAAAGATAGCCGCAATAAAGACTAAAAAACCCAAAACGATACTCCTTCTCTTTTCTGTAAGAGGGGGTTTACTGCGATAATAAGCCTTAGTGACTATCATGCCAATGTGGGTTATTTCTAACTCCTACCAAATCTGAAGTCATGCCGTTATTGTATAGCTATGAACGGGCTTAATTTAGCCGCCTGAGCAGACTTTACTTTCAATGCTCAGTGTTAGGGAGTTAGCAAGCTACAAAGCCCTAGCGGCTAAGTTCGCCAAGGTTTTCAAAGGAACCATGATTATGTCAGCGAGGCGATGGACCACCGACAGAATATAGCCATTTTGGTATATTAAATTTTAGGCGCAAGACGGCCCTGTTGAATTCAGCCTCGCCTCAAAAAAAGCAATACGGAATATCGAGATAACACGTATAGGCCTGATTTTTTGTGAACAAAATATGGGCGAATTTGTCCATTTTTCTGTCAGGCTTCGGGTGTGGCGAAAAAATATTTTTTCTTTATTTTCGGGCTTAAATAACCAATAACACAACAGAAGTTTGCTGGTTCTTGCACGGAACCAAGTTCCTTCGTGTGTGCTTTTTTTTGCTCTGTAACTTATTGATATTATTGATTTGCACCCGAAGGATTCTGGTACAAAACTGGTAGCGGGGGCAGGATTTGGACCTCCTACCCACTTAGCGATTTAAAAGTCGATATTTTTCATTTTTTTCGACATTTGAGCTTGATATCTCTACGGCATCGACATAAGGTATTCATACATCGAAAAAATTAAAAGATGTCTATATATGAATAATTTTGACCCCCTAAGCCCCTATAATGACTTGCCGCCACTCCCTCCAAAAGTAGAGCTTGAAACCAAGCATGTACTCAAGAAATGCATTGAAGCTCGCAGCTCACTCTCCGAACTAAAAATGGCTGGAGATCTGATCCCAAACCAGTCTGTACTGATCAATACGATACCGTTGCTAGAAGCCAAAGACAGTTCCGAAATTGAAAACATTGTTACCACAACCGATAACCTTTTTAGGTATGCCTTCGACAATATGCATCAACTACCCGACGCGGCCACCAAAGAGGCACTACGGTATAGAACAGCTTTACACGATGGTTTCATATCCATTGAAAAAAAGCCCCTGAGTACCTCTACTGCGATAAATGTCTGCTCGGCAATCAAGGGGTCACCGATGTCAGTACGAAAAGTTCCTGGCACCGCACTAGCCAATGACTCAACTGGGGAGGTTATCTACACACCACCAGTGGGTGAAGAAACTATACTTCGAAAACTTTCAAACCTAGAAAAATTCCTACACTATTCCACCGAACTCGATCCATTAGTAAGAATGGCCGCTGGACACTACCAATTCGAAGCCATCCATCCTTTTTCTGACGGAAATGGTAGAACGGGTCGAGTAATGAACCTCTTGTTCCTAATCCAAGAAGGACTTTTGCATCAACCTATCCTGTACCTTAGTCGATATATACTCGCTAACAGAAATGAATATTACTCTTTACTCCTAGAAGTCACTACAAATGAATCCTGGGAGAAATGGCTTCTTTATATCTTAGAAGGAGTAGTGCAAACTTCGGTATGGACGACTCAAAAAATATCTGCAATTCGCTCGCTATCTGAACACACAGCTGACTACATTCAAACTAGACTTCCTAAAATATATACTAGAGAGCTTCTGGATGTTCTGTTTACCCAACCCTATTGTCGAATAGGTAATTTGGTCGAACAAGGAATCGCAAAACGAGAAACCTCTTCTGCCTATCTTAAAAGACTCTGCGACGAAGGTATACTGGAGGAATCGAAGGTGGGCCGAGATAAGGTATTTGTTCATCCCAAATTCCTTACTCTTCTCACCAGCGAAAACCATGAATGGGTCGAATACTAAAACTTTGTGTCGCACAGGATCAAATTTGTTCTGGATTCCGAATCATTGAACTGCATCTAACAAACATTGAGAAAATCGGGGCTAAAAATGAGACTTATCAACCGACATGCAATCACTGTAAAAGGCAAACAACCATTCATCGATTGGATAAACTCGACCAAAGAAAATCCTCAGGATAAAGACTACTCGGTGGACGATGTCAATCAAGAACCACATATCTTTCTCATCCCCAGCTATGAAGATTTGGAAGCAACAAGGAAATATATCAAAAAGTCAAAGCCTAAGATATTCGAGTACATGCTCAATGGCTGGTACACCCTGGAGACCAGCTGGCCAAAAGCAAGAAATGCGAAGGTGTTCGACCAATGGTTCGATGTCGAATACGCCTCAATGTTGAACGATTTGGAAGAAAAAGTGGTGTTGTCTCATGAAGAATGGGACTAGTCCTCCGACCGTGCAGCAAATCAGTAGAAGTTAACTAAAATTAGACGAAACTTCGTTTGTTATCCACCAAAAGCGACTGATTCACTGCAGGGCAACTTCTTTCTGAAGTGCTTCTTGCAGCATCTTCAGGGCTCCTTGTCGGACGATCTCGTCGAGATTCGAACTAAGGGCTTGGGTTTCATCGCTGTGCAGTGAATCAGTAGCAATTAGCTAAAATCAAACGAAATTTCGCTATCAACTTGATCATATAACCTTATTGGCATATTGCTAGCCCTCAGTTTTAGGAGGGAACAGCATGCCAACCCATCGGGCCTATGATCATCGAATTAAACGACTCATAGCAGATGCCGGAGATCCGAATCTATTTCCGAGCCTCAAAATTCCACCGTCTACCGCAAGAGAGTGGATCAAAAAAGGATCGTTCGATGTCGTTACCTTGCCTGAATTAGATCGATCCTCCGAAGACCTTGTCATCAAAATCAACCAGTTAAAGAATGAGCTAGAGTCATTCAAGACAAAGCAGAAGCTTGTCATCTTCACTTTCAGGATTTTTGGACTTCAGATCCAATACAAGAGACTACCCAGAGATGAAGAAAAGAAACTTCTCATTGAAGCTATCAAGTCCGCCGCAAATTCTCTGGATCTCAACGCTTGCCTGGATGCCATTGGACTAAGCCTAGCACGATACCATCACTGGCTAAGGAGCCTTAGAAAGTGCAAAATACCTGAAGCTGATCTATGCCCAAGAGCACACCCTTTGGGCCTGACAGCAAAAGAACTAGCGAAGATTAAAGAATATATCTCATCAAAGCGATTCGCCCACTTTAGCATATCCTCTCTGGCAATCTTTGCAAAACGTAAGGGAGACCTCTTCGCATCGCCTGCTACATGGTCCAGAGTTGTCAGAAAACTTGGACTACGGCGACCAAGTAAACGAGTCTATCCTCCAAAGCCTAAAGTTGGAATCAGAGCTACTAGCCCAAACCAGCTTTGGCACATCGACCTCAGTGTCATCAAGCTTCAAGATGGAACAAGGTGTTACATTCAGGCTATTATCGATAACTTCTCCCGATATGTTCTCGCAAGCAATGTAACCTCTGACTATGGCGGAGTTAGGACTGCTGAGCTTATCCGACAAGCCATTGAAAAAACTAGATCCATCACGCTGAAGCCAACTCTTATGTGCGACCAAGGCACCGAGAATCTCAACTCTGAAGTTGATTCACTCTTAGAGGAGCAAGATATCAAGCGAGTGGTTGCTCAGATTGATATCGATTTCTCCAACAGCATGGTTGAAGCCCTCTTCAAAAGGATGAAACATAATTACCTGTTCAATCACCCCCTCACAAGCCTTCAAGCACTAAGGGAGAAGCTAGACTACTATATTGAAGAATCCAACAATCAGATCCCTCTCGCATCCCTAAAAGGTGCAACACCCTCAGAAACATTTTTCTCCAGACTACCCGACGACCATGCCGAGAAAATCAAAATAGACCACAAACTTGCCATCAGAGCTAGAATTGAGTCCAATCGGAATACAAACTGCGGAATATGCGTCACTGCATAGCACTCAGAACCAGCCCAAGTCTAAACCAAGCAAATCATTCTTAAGCAAAGCATATGCCCACTCCACATGGACCAATTCCCAGATTAATTTGATCTGACAAACTCCGAAAAACTATAGACCTTTCGTTGGTTCGGTTAGCGAAACTTCGTGCTCTTTTTATATAAAGCCCACTGATTCGTTGCAGCGCTGATCAAGCTCCAATCAGTCGAAGAAAAACCAGAGATTATCTGCGATAGCGGCACTGAGAACATCAACTTGGAAGTGGATACTCTTTTAGAGAATAAGCAAATCACGAGGCTCGTTGCTCAAATCGATATTCAATTCTCAAATAGCATGGTGGAGGCGCTTTTCAGACGGATGAAGCACAGTCACCTCTACAACCATCCGCTTACCAGCCTCGACGATCTCAACAAAAAGCTCGACTCTTACATAGAAGAGTCCAACCACAAGATACCACTTCAGGCTCTCAAGGGAGCAACACCAGCCGAGCTATTCTTCGGGCACTGGTCCGAAGATCACCAAGACAGGCTTCGACTACAACACAGACAGTCTATCCGCAATCGAATTCAAACGAACAGACTCACAATATGCGGTGCATGCAGCTCCTAGACCACGAACCAACCATCTGCGCCAATAAAGTCTTACAAGCCAATGCTCGACCAATCCGTATCCACACACTCACGTTCAGTTACATTAACAAACACTGCTGAACCATGGACCTTTTCCGGGGACGATTCACGAAATTTCGGGCTGATTTACTCCCAAATCTACTGACTCACAGCAGGGCTTCGGGTGTGGCGAAAAAATATTTTTTCTTTATTTTCGGGCTTAAATAACCAATAACACAACAGAAGTTTGCTGGTTCTTGCACGGAACCAAGTTCCTTCGTGTGTGCTTTTTTTTGCTCTGTAACTTATTGATATTATTGATTTGCACCCGAAGGATTCTGGTACAAAACTGGTAGCGGGGGCAGGATTTGAACCTGCGGCCTTCGGGTTATGAGCCCGACGAGATACCAGACTTCTCCACCCCGCGGTAAGAATCTGCTTAAGAGATGTAGTTTATAGGTGTGGTAGTTTTATTTGTCAACCACTGAAAGAATAAATAAAATTATTTACTGGCTGAAATTTTTTGACTTAGTTCGTTTAGCTTTTCTGCAAGCGGCTTGAGCGGGTCGTCTTCCCGAAGCACGAGCTGCTCTCCCACTTGCCCCGAAATCAGTTGTTCAATATGGGTCATCATTGGCCTGATTCCGCTCTTGCGGCGGTCTACCGAAAAGGTGGCCTGCAGTTCGTTGATCTTATCGGCCAACTCCTTCAGCTGATCCGACTCTCTCAAATTAAGCTGAGGGAGCTTTTCGCCAGACAAAAGACCGTCCAAATGACGATGAATAGACACTAGTGGTCCGTAAATTTTGTGCGTGTACTTTACTGAGAGAAGTATGGAGGTGACTATAAACAGGACAGTCAAAGCCGCTGCTATAAATATGGGCGGCAAAAACTTATTCAGGACCTGGTTGCTTTGAGAGGCGGAAAGCTGAAAGTACTCCGATACCGTGGAATACACATCGTAAAAATAGAACCCGAAGACTAACAGGATGACAAAGGAAAAGACTAAATTCAAACAAAGGAACATAAGTCCGAGTTTAACTTGGCGATGAGGTTCGACAAACCAAGATGAAAAACCGCGACGACGACCGGAAGGTTTCATGACATCTAATCCTGAGAAGTTGGGTGACACAGGAATTATACCATAAGCTTTCGATACGATTTGTTATTTTTTCATTGATGCGATGACAGCGGCTCCACCAACGGCAGCGGTACGAGCCCTCAGTACGTAAGGCCCAATGGACGATGGCGAGAATCCTCGGCTGCTCAAAAACTCCAATTCACTCGGACCAAGCCCCTTCTCGCTGCCGACGGCATATATCACGTCTTGAGAGTGTATCTTCCGTTGAGCCAAGGGTGTCCCTTCACCATCTAGGACAATTTTTTCCATACCCTCTTGCAATATCTCATCAAGGCCCTCGAGCCGCTTAAAAACACTAAACCTAGGAAGCCAATCCCGTTTGCTTTGCTTGCAGGCGCTCACAGCAATTCTTTCCCAGCGGTCTTGATTTTTTTGGGAGACCCGCTTCTTTTCAACACCATCCTGCAAGAATACTAAAATATCAGTAACCCCGAGTTCAATCAGCCCTGGGATGATCGCTTCAAAATCCGACGTTTCGAGAGCCCCCAAAGCCAATCTTAGCCTTCGTTCAGGCTCTTTCGTGAATCCTGTGATAAACTCACCCTCCAGGCTTGAGCCATCGGATGAAAAAACAGCAGCGGCCTCTGCCGAATAGCCCCGCCCATCAAAGACTTCGATGATATCAGAAGAGCTGAGCCGCAGGACCTTCTTCAGGTGCTTTAGCTCCTGGCCATGCAGAGTCCAGCGGTTGTTTTGCTTATCGTAATCTGCGAAAAATCGATAGCGATGACCCAACGTCTACTCTCCTAACATCACGGCGATCCAACCATCAAGTTCCCAATGCTGCTTCACTTCCAACCCGAACTCCTGTGCTAAGACCTTTAAGTCGCTAAATTCCTCAACAAGGACTCCTGAGACCAAAAGTCTGCCACCTCGGGCCACGGCTCGGTACAGCTCGGGGAACAGCTTTCGAATGACTACAAATAGAATGTTGGCAATCACCAGGGAGTATGTGCCGGATTCCACCGAACCTACGCGAAACTCGATATCCACCTGGTTGGCCGCAGCATTCTCTTTGGAAGCATGGATGGCATCAATTTCAATATCAGTCCCCATAATCCTTTCAATTCCCAGTTTTGCCGCAGCGATGGAAAGGATCCCCGTTCCGGTACCAACATCCAACAGGCTTTCGATCGACGTCTGAGATTCCATAAGATTTTCAATCGCGCGCAAACAAAGCTGAGTCGTAGCATGTTGCCCCGTCCCAAAGGCCATCCCGGGTTCGATAACTAGCGGTATCAGTGAGGAACCAGCACTAGATTCCCAAGGTGGATAGACAAAAAACTTATTCGTCGAAAAAGGTCTGAAACTCTCTTTCCAGCCTTCCATCCAACTTTGGGTTTCCACCTTTGAAACTTCACAAACAACCTGGTCACCAAAGGCCTCTCGGATCTGCTTGTCCAAACTTTCGAGACTGGCAAGATCAAATTTATAAAGTACTAAGGGGCTACGATCACCGCCCAAACTATCGTATTGACTGGATTCCGCACCAGAGTAGTCGAAGTCAATATCTAAACCATCTATCTCACCCTCAACGAAAGCATCTTCACCCTTGCCTACAAGCCAATCCTTCAACTGCGCTTTAACAGCATGACTTTTGTCCGATGAATGAAACGAAATCGTTAGAGAATAGGTTAGGTCTGGATGCATAAGGTGATCTCCGTATAGCGTTCAAAGTCCGCCGTTTATACATAATGTTTCCCTGAGAGACAACCGCAATTACTGTCTGATTTTCAAGATAAAGTCGAAATGGCCATTTATGGGTATCCCATTGTGCGTGATCTGCGCTGGGGGATCATCGATCGAAACTAGGTCTAGCGCGTAGCGATGGACAACATAATCATAAGATTCAGCGATTAACACGGAGCCCTCGGGACCGCTGTGAAGCCCCTTCCCAGTCACAACACGAACCTTCAACTGATTATGAGCTCTGTTTCGCTGTTTCAGGGCCAAAATTTTCTTATCGATCAAGTCCGTCGCTTCCGACAGGGTTCTTCCATGAAGATCGATAATCAAATCGTGAGCTTTACCGCGCTTTTTTCCTTTTCTAGGTAAAGGTTTCGGCGATAGATCTTGATCGATGGCCTTCGAAGAAGGCATGCCACTGTCGAATTCTGACGCCAAGTGTTCCAAAAACAGCTTTTTCTGTTTTTCCTCTTCCGTCAGTGTTTGGTCTTCGGGAGGCCGTTTCTTTCGGAATCTCGGTGTTTTTTTTCCCATGCCTACCACCCCTACAAATATGCCATTGACACTTTATTTAGCTTCGGGCGAGACTCTAGCCTGCGCAGTTCACTTCCTCTCTGGAGAATACCACCATATGACAGATAGTCTAAAGTACGATCTAGAAGCGATCGCCAATACGGCTAAAGCAAAAGCGTTTCTAGGAAAAGAGTTTTTGACGTGGTTTTGGTACAAGGCCGAACGTTTAGACGGACAAACTCTCACCGTGGCAGGAAAGTCCTCTCAACGTACATTCACTTTCTGGGTCGATGATCGATTAGTACTAGAGTCTCACAACAGTAAAGTCCACCAGCAAACTCTGAAAGGTGGAGAGCCTAGTCAAAGCTTAGAAGCTGCTGCTTCACTTCAATCAGGCAACTCTGTCAAAGAACTCCGCATTGGACTCAATATCGACGGATTAGGTGATATTTATTGCTCTCTATCTGGACAGAACCTTGAACCAAGGACGGTAAAATTACCGGACCCCCCGGAAGAATTTGCCTCCTTCGAAGACTTTAACTTGCTGACCTACAGGCTCAAAGCCACCCGTGCTATGATAGAGGTTATAGATGGTCTATTTGGCATATTTTTACTCGAGAGAACCCAGGACGACTGGTCGAATAAAGGGCTCTCGGAAATAAAAACCTGGATTAAAGGACGGTTTAGCGATGCCAATCAGTACCTTCACTAGTGAGTGCCATCAGCTGAAGGGTTCTTACCATTCGCGAGCAAATTCTCAAAAGCCTGAGTCGTTTTAACGCTAACCACCCTTTAAGAGTTTTATGGAGCGATATCAAGCGCTGTAATATTCTTCAGAGCGCATATGCCATGGCTTACGTGAGCCTGCTTTCCTTGATCCCGTCGCTTGCGGCAATTTTTGCCGTTCTGTCTTTGTTTAGTCCGTTGCTTCAACAAGACTCGAACATCATTGCCGAGCTGAAACGCTTTTTGCTGGAACACCTCGCCGCTGGCAGTGGCGAACAAGCAATAGGGTATATGGAGGACTTTATCAGTAACCTCGATATCCAGAAAATTGGGATCACCGGATTCGCTGGAACCTTAGTCACTCTAATTTTGCTCCTGAAGCAAATCGAACTGGCCCTTAATCGCATATTTTTTATTCGCGAATCTCGAAATTTGATCACTCGATTCATAAATTTTTGGACTTTCACCACTCTTGGCGCGTTCTCCCTGGCCTTGTTTTTTGGAACCTTGTCTAATTATGACTCCTCAGGTGTCAACCAAATTGCCGAGGTCCTAAGCAACTGGGCCAACAAAATAATCATGGTGATTCTGTTTACCCTTCTCTACAAGGTCATTCCAAACTGTCATGTCAAGACAAAGGCTGCTTTGCTCGGAGGACTTTTTTCGACGGTTTTGCTTAACATCTCCGGAAAGATCTTTTCATCCTATGTCGTCCTTTTCTCCAACTACGAGGTTGTCTACGGAGCCGCTCTAGCGGCGATACCGACATTTCTTCTTTGGCTATATATCATCTGGCTAATCGTCCTCCTTGGCGCTGTATTAACCTGGAGGGTGCATATGGGATTTAGTAGCAGCCTCAACGACAGCCTCACAAAAAATTTGTACAGCCAAAAAGAAGAGATCTTCGCTCGCTTCCACCTACCAGGTATAGTCGTATTTCGCGTTTGCCAAGACTTTTACGCAAACAGGGGCCAAGGAACCCATATCGAGAGTATCTCTACCGAAATTGGCCTCCCGCCTTCCTGGGTTCAACAAACAGTGTTGGACCTCATCGAAGACAACATACTAATTCGATCTGACGATTCAAAAAGCGAACATATTCATATCGCAATACCACCTGACCAGCTCGCCATTGAGGAGTATGCCAAAGCCCTCGGTAATGAACCCCTGAAAGATCGTTTCAAAGGTCAACTGGTCGACATGCTAACTCGCATTGAATCGAGTCATACGACTGGCGCAAAAACATTCAGAGATCTTATTAAACCATCCGAAACCTAAATTGATCAGGTTTCGTTCAACTTTGATTTCAATATTTCCATATCGATGATCATCTGCGATCAGACGGCACAACTTGTACTGCAGTTTTCTTGTGGTTATCGTCAGTTTTGAAATGATTATCAGCATGAGGAAGCGTCGCGGTAAAGGTTGATCCCTGACCCATAACAGAGCTAACACTTAGCTTACCACCGTGCATGCCGACCAGCGCTTTAGCCAGACTTAGACCAATACCGACGCCACCGCTACCACGATTGCGAGCGGTATCGGCCCGGTAGAAGGTATCAAATATATACCTAAGTGAGTCTTCTGGGATACCTTCTCCGTAATCAACGACCTCAAAGATGGTTTCATTGTAGGTTGCCGAAACTCTTAACTCAACGATACTACCTTCCGCAGAATGTTTGCAGGCGTTAAAAAGCAGGTTTTGGAGGGCTAAGGAAAAATAGTTTTGAGAAACGGTGATCTCTGCCTTTGCTTCATTCTTAATAATAAGGCGGATCTGCTTTTCATCAAATTTCTTGATGACAGATTCTCGAATACCATCTAGGAAAACGTCCGTTAATATCTTGCGATTCTGCAGCTGCAAAGCGTTCCCTTGGGCTCTTGCCAAAAGAAGCAAGTCCTCGACAATAGTCGACATCTGCCCGGCTTCTTTTACGATCGTTCTGAGCGCTTCTTGATACTCTTCCGGACTTCGTTCACGCCTCAACGCTAATTCAGCCTCACCGCGCAAAACGGCCAAAGGCGTTCGCAGCTCATGGGAAACATCACCGGAAAACCTCCTAAGCCTGACGAAGGCATCCTCGATGCGATCAATCATCCCATTGAACGCATTCATCAGCTCATTAAGCTCATCATTAGCCGGCGATGCTTTGAGTCTCTTATCAAAGTCGTTATTGACACCTAGACTAGCTGCCACGGAAGTAATTCTGGAAACCGGGCGAAGAGACCACATAGTTAATAAATAGCCGACAATAATTGACATGCCCAACCCAATACTTGAGGTCATCCAAAGCATGCGCTTAACACTCTTTAGGGTCTGGTTAGTGGCGGTCATGGGAGTTCCGATCTGAATCAACTCCCCTGTGAAGCGGCCTCTGTTCGTGACCGGCATAGTCAGTTGCCTTAGGGTCACACCAGAACTTAGATTAACGTTTTCAAAGGTTTCAAGGCCTGATTCAGCACGAGAAAGAGCTAACTCCGAGACAGGAAGTCGGACCCTTATGTTTCTCGTTTTCGCTTGGATGACACCGCTTGTATCAATCAGTTGAGCAAAGGATCGGGCTGAAGTCCGTCCTTCAGAGAACAGGTCTTCAAACAATCGATCCCAGTTTCTCATGGGAGATGGAGAGCGTCTCTTAGCAAGGAGTTGGCTATCTCTGATGTTTTTTGCTGAGGTCATTAAGGTGACATCAATAGACTGCCTAATGTTATCGTCAACGACGCGATACACTCCGAGACCGATAGCCAAGAAAATAATGGCCATCCATATCGCATGGCCAAAGGTTAGCTTAATCCGGATGGGTATGCGCTCAAGTAACATCAGTTAGATGATGCCTCCGTCTCAACGTCAAACATATAGCCATGGCCTCTCATTGTTTTAATGAAATTACTTCCCCACGCCTTATCAATTTTATTGCGAAGATAACCGACGTAAACGTCAACCACATTAGATGTCGGTTCGAAGTTCATGTCCCATACATGCTCTGATAGCTGAGTTCTCGATAACACCATACCTGCATTACGGCCGAAATACTCCATCAAAGCGTATTCTTTAGCAGTCAGATCAATAGGTTTACCATCACGGGTCACCTGCTTTCGAGCCGGATCGATTTTAATGGGTCCGACTTCGAGGATAGTAGACGAAACCCCTGTTTGGCGCCTTAATAAGGCTCTTACCCGAGCCAAAAGCTCGTCTAGAGAAAAGGGTTTGGTAATATAGTCATCACCACCTTGATCCAAGCCTTTAATAACATCATCTGTGGAATCTTTTGCCGTTAAAAAAAGCACAGGAGATTGGATTCCCCCGTCACGTAAGTTCTTTAAAACTGTGACTCCATCTTTTATGGGAAGCATAATATCAAGAATGATAATGTCATAGGGATTCTCATAAGCTAACCATTCAGCTTCCTGTCCATCTTGAGCTAGATCAACAGCGTAAGACTCTTCACGTAAAGCCCTAACAAGTAAGCTAGATAGGGCCTGATCATCTTCTACAACTAGTATTCTCATAAAATTCTCCTCACATTTATCAAGCACTAAGCTATATTAGCGTATATGAGATTTTGGTGAATGAAACAAGGAATAATTGAATCGTAAACTAAGCCGAAATATTCAATAAATTTAATTACTTACAAAAGTCGCCATTGAGGCCTTCTCGTTACTCAAAAAAAGCCAATAAATTCAGACCTATAAGAAACTGTACAACCTCTCGACAGCCTCTGAATTTCTTACACCAAGGCAAATTCTATCTGTACAAATTATTAAGACAAATTCCGTCACGAAAATTGCAGAAGTTCGGAGGTATGTTTAATCTCTTTTTGAGGATTTATTTATGTCATTGAATTTATTGAAATTGTCGCTGTGTGCTGGAATCGTCTGTTTTGGATCTGTAGCCTGTGTCGATGACGCTAAAGAAGTATCTGAAGTCATTGAAGCTCCTGCAAAGGAAGAAACCTTTTCCGTTGACAAAGAAAGCGGAAAGGTCACATTCAAAGCCGAAATCGTATACTTTGAATTTGATCAGCACACACTAACAAAAGCTGGTGTTAGTCATCTAACAGCGCTTGCTGACTACATGAAAGCTAACCCAGCACTTGATCTTAAAGTTCAAGGTCACTGTGACGAGCGTGGTTCTACCGAGTATAACCTGGCACTTGGACAAAAAAGAGCTGAAACCGTTGCGAAGTATCTAACGGACTACGGTATCGCTGCTAAGCGCTTGAAGTCTTTGTCATTTGGTGAGGAAAAACTCGCAGACAAGGGAACTGGTGAAGAGGCTCACTCGAAAAACCGTAGAGTCGATTTCACTTTTATCAATCTTGAAAAACTCGATACTGATAAAAGTACACAGACTGCTATGAAAAAGTAATCAAGCCTCGGCTACACCATCTGGTGTAGCCTTTTTTCCTTCCATTTTACCCAAGCTTTAGTTGGTATCGCGCATGCTTCATGCTAAGAATTACGAAACGAAATGCAGACGCGAATAATTGGAGGAAGAAATGAATCACCTTCGCCACGTCAAAATTGCCGGAACAGGGATGTACGTTCCTCCGAAAAAGATAGACAACAAAGACCTAGAAAGCCTCATGGACACCTCTGATGAATGGATTAGACAGAGATCAGGTATCGAATCGCGATACCATATTGAAGGCGCTGTCGGAACATCAGACCTTGCAGTAGAAGCAGCGAAAAATGCACTGAAAGCAGCCCAGATGTCTGCTCAGGACCTTGACCTAGTTATTTTCGCGACGCTATCCCCCGATCACCAGTTTCCTGGAAGCTCAGCCATATTACAGGCAAAGCTTAATCTAGATACAGTGCCATCTATGGACATCAAATGCCAATGCTCTGGCTTTCTCTATGCAATGAATGTAGGCAAACTATTTATATCTTCTGGCCAGTACGAAAAAGTCCTCGTCGTAGGCGCCGAAGCCCACTCTCCGGTCCTAGACATGACCACCGAAGGACGAGACGTTTCAGTTTTATTTGGAGACGGAGCCGGTGCCGTTATTTTAGAAGCCTCGGATTCCGAATCACGTGTTTTAGATTTTGCTCTGCATAGTCAAGGCGAATTTGCTGATAAGCTTTGGCTAGAGAAACCTGGGACGGCCGGAGGTAATTGGATTAATGAGACTGACTACAAAGAGCGTCGCCACTTCCCTTATATGGAAGGGCGCTATGTGTTCAAACACGCGGTCACAAGACTTGTGGAAGTTGTGAATGAAACATTGGAACTCAACCAGCTCAAAGTCGATGACATTGATCACTTTTTGTTTCATCAAGCCAACTTACGAATCAATGAAAAAGTTGCTGCCACTATGGGAATTCCCTCGGAAAAAATCCATAGCAATATCATGAAGTATGGCAACTGCTCAGCCGCATCTATTCCTATGCTATTGGATGAGTGCGTTCGTAATGAGAAAATAAAAACTGGCGATAAAGTCTTTATGGGAGCCTTTGGTGCTGGGTTTACCTGGGCTGGAGGAGTCTTCGTCTGGTAGACGCGAAAATAGGCGTGGAGACTTATATCTTAGCCTACACCGGTCTAACTTTCGACAAACCGAGTCATCTCTTCTACGAAGTAATCATAAAGAAGCCGAACTCGTCGACTTGTGCGCAAGTCCTCATGCATCACCAACCAAACGGGCATGGGGATAGACAACTCGTCTTTCAAAAGCCGAACAAGGTTTTTTTCTCTCGCTGCGAGTTTTTCTTGCATAACTCCAATTCCAGTTCCTTTCCTCAACAATTCTAACTGAACCAACTGATTATCCACTCGTATGTCAAAGTCCTCCCTAGAAAGACCAATTCCTAAGGTTTTAAGGGTTTGAATAAAAAGCATATCAGTATCCGGTCCAATGATAGTATAACCTTTTAAGCCCTCGAGGGTTTTGGGTATCCCAGCCCAGTTTAAATAGGATTTGTGAGCATATAAGCCAACTGGAGAGATCCCAACTTTCTTAGCGATAAGAGCCTCTTGCCGAGGGGAGCTCATGCGAATGGCAATATCTGAGTCACGTTTTAGCAAGTTGTCGATTTGGTTCGAAATCGATAACTCGACTTGAATCTCAGGATAGCGCCTTAGGAACTTCTGCAGTAGTGCTGGTATGACCTCTCCTCCGATAATTTCGCTTGCACTTATCCGCACGGTCCCTATTTCTTCAGGATGGTCGCCCGAGACCCTTCGCATCAAGGCACCGTAGGCGGACTCCATGGCCTCTGCCTCTGGAAACAAATTCAGAGCGTAGTCAGTGGGAATCAGTCCCTCTCTCGATCGAGTGAATAGAGGCAAACCAAACTGGTTTTCCAAAGCTTCTATATGTCGCCCAACAGTTGGTTGAGTCGAGACTAAGGCTCTCGCAGCAGCGGAAAGCGATCCCTTCCTGACGACATAGATGAATGATTTTAGCAAGTTCCAATCAATAGTATCCATATACATTATTGTATATCAAGTATCTATATTTTGCCAATTAACAGACATATCCGTATACCGATAGGATCTATGTAGCGGGTCAAGAACCCTAACAACAGCATTAGCAAGCCGAAGGAGCAGGTATGAAGAAACTCACCCTATTTTTCAAGATTATGTTTACCCTTTTATTGTGCATGGCAACGTCGAACTCTCTGCAAGGGCAAGCCTTCGTTGAAGCGGATCCATTTGCCTACGCCCTATCCGGTCATTCACTTCATACTGGACTGCAGAGTCACGGTTTTCGGTTACAAATCGGACTGTTTGCAGCTGAAATACCCGACGAGATCAAAGACAACGATGCCTTCGAGGTCAGGCAAAGCGGCTATGGGCTCAAACTTGATTACTATGGAACTACAACTAAAGGAGGCTTTTGGGGAGTTGAGTACGGAAATATAACCGCCAGCTACATGCTCAAAGGCTCTGATAACAAGATTAATCGCGGGCTAAACCTTTTTGGAGTCAGGGCCGGCTACAAATGGATGCTCGGCAAAAGATTTTATATCATGCCATGGATCGGCTTAGATAAGATCATCAATCCTTCAAAGAAAAACCTAGAAATACAGCTAGCAGGAGAAACTTACCAAGAGAATGAATACATTATTTTTCCGACGATACACATCGGTTTCGACATATGAACTTTGGGAGGGGAGTCGTCTCTATAAGAGTGGATGGCTCCTCAGGACGGGCTTGAACCGCCGACCCAGTGATTAACAGTCACTTGCTCTACCAACTGAGCTACTGAGGATCATTGTCTAAGTGTGATACCTGCAAGAGTACTTCCTGTCAAGCGCTCTGAATGAATTTCAAAGATTTTTTGAAAAAACCACATCAATTTTGCTTTGCAAAACCTCACCTTGAAGGGGTCGCATAATAATATCATCACAAAGTGACTGGGACAAGCTATCCTGGGATGGCACAGTATCGGGGTCACACACGAGAAAGACGGCTATGTGCTTCGTTTCCTGATGGGTTTTTAATATCCTACAGATCTCCGACCCACAAACCCATGGCCAATCTACGGCAAGAAAAATCACATCTATTTGACGTGACGAACAGCTCGCCGGAAGATCCTCAACCTCTGTGACACCGACAACATTCAACGACTGCGATCGCAGTGTTCTCTTGACGGCGTTAAACCAACTCGCTGAAGGATCACAGACCAAAATGGTCCGGTCTCGCTCCGCAGCGGAAGCTAACTTAAAATCATTCAAATCGACGACTTTTTGCTTAGAGAACTTTTTGCGTTTTAATGCCTCGATCGCTGATCCGAGAGGCACATTTGCATGTTTCGGTGGTTTTCTTACTGTCATCTCGCCCTACTAACAAATCTATTTTCAAGACATCGGCAAGATGTTAGGTAACTTTATAGTCGTAGGTATGAAACCCTTACCAAAATAGATCGAGACCCATGTATGAACACTGAGTTACCTAGCTCTTTGAGAGTCGATTGGTCCATGACTTATCCTCCTGCACAGCCAAGCACCTCATATGTATGGACATTTGAGCCTACTGCCCATCCGCTAGATGCCGAATTAAGCTGGCCTGAGGGCACCCATTCGATACTAATAAGGGCATTCGAAAACCGACTTGATCGGTTTTTAGAGTGGGATCTTTCCAAAGTAAAGCAACATGACAAACCCGCTTTTACCACTGCAGCCGGAATCTTTAGGCGTGGAGTTGCCGTATCTGGTTTAGCCCAAAAACAAATCTTTGGCAGTTATGACATTACGTTTTCAGAGGTCATGCCAGCAATTTTCGGCCCTAATGATGTTTGTATCATAGATAAAAATGTAGCCGATGCGTGGTCATTGCATAGTGTTACGGCCAATTGCTTAATTTTGCAGGTTGAAGAAGCCAGCAAATCTCTAGCTACCGTATCCAAAATTCTTTCCTTTTTAGAGCCCTATAGGTCTAACCCAAAACCAATCTATCTCGTTGGTGGAGGAATTCTTTGCGATACAGCGGCATTTGCTTGCTCAATGAAGGGTCTCGACTTTAATCTGGTTCCCACCACTCTTCTGTCCATGGCAGATGCCTGTGTTGGTGGCAAAACAGGTGTGAATTTTTCTCCCTATGGTAAAAATCAACTAGGAAAATTTGCATTCCCTAAGGAAGTCTTAGTCTGGCGCAATTGGCTTAACAGCCTTCCGGACCGTGAGCTCAACGCCGGTCGGTCCGAGTGCCTTAAGCATATCCTACTAAGCAAAGAGCTACCCAACTCTCTGGCCACAAAACCCTTTGATTCATTAACTACTGTAGACCTGGCAAAGATCATTGCCCTAAAATCAGAGGTGGTTTCGCGGGACCCGACAGAAAAAGGTGAGCGCGCCATCTTAAACCTGGGCCACACCCTTGCTCATGCGCTAGAAGCCTACTCCCACAAAAACAACCCTAATCAACCTATCAACCACGGAGAAGCGGTTGGTATAGGCATTCTATATTCATTGTTCCTGTCAAAACACTTGGGTCAGATGACAGAGGTGGCATTTCAGAAAGCTGCCGATCTTGTGGTCTCCTCAAAAGTCTTAATTGGCTTTGCCAAGCTAAAAGCCTACCTTCCCTCAGATAATCTGCGTGATCCCAAAATGCTCAGGGACATTGTCCAGTATGTTGCACTAGACAAAAAATCGGCAGGGCAAACAACACGATGGATTCTCCTTGAGGAGATCGGATCCGTACACAGACATGCCGGACATTGGACCACTCCCGTTGAGCAAGAAGATATCGAAAATACTTGGGAAGATTTTGTCTCTTATTTTGAAAAACTCTGACGCAAAAAATTAGGAATCTGATTGATTTTAATGCGGTAAATTTTTGTCAGGGACAGACCAAAGATCAGCATACATACGCCCAACCCAATAGACAGCCTGATGACTAGATCGAGAGACCGACTGTCAAAGATAGGTAGTGCCATTAGGATCTCATCTAAGACAAACAGAAGACCTATAGCAAGACCAGAGAAGCCTAATAATATCAACGTGGTTCGTCGAATTGCCGCCCAGTCAGCAAGAGAGAAGTAGGAGCGATTACCAAGCAAAAGTAACGAAGAATTCAGAGTTAGAGTTGCGGAACTTGCCAAAGCCAAACCGATGTGTCCCATAACATCAACCAAGAAATAACAAACGACTAAAGTGTTAGTCACGCCTATAAAAGACACCTTAACTGCGTAGCCTGTTCTTTCCGTTGCGTAATAAAAGGATGTTAAAACCTTGATAAAACCATAGCCAAACAATCCAAAACTATAAGTTAATAATGCTGCTCCAGTTGAGATGGTATCAAACTCAGTAAATGCGCCTCGTTGGAAAATAAGTTCAATAATTTGGTGGTGGTAAACTAAGACAAAAGAAAAACTCATAAGCATACAAAAGAAAACGATACCCAGACCTTTTTCGAGTTCTGCAATCACTGTGCGATCCACGTTTCCTTTAGCTCTGGTTATGGCTCTTGTTAGGGCCGGCAAGGCCACGATTCCCACAGCAACCCCGAACAAACCAACAGGCAGCTGAAACAATCGAAATGCATATGCCAACCATGACACCGCCCCAGGCCCTACTTGACTCGCAAAGTTTGTATTAATCAAACCACTTAGCGGACCTACAGATGATGCAATCATCATAGGTAGACTCAATACAGCAAGCCGCTTCATAGAGGACAGCCCCTGGAAAAGGCCTGATACTTGTGTCAAGGCCTTCAAAATCAATTCCTTGGCAAACCAGAGTGTCAGCATTAATTGCCCGATGCAGCCCATCATGACCCCAACCGCTAACCCTAGGATGCGAGGATCTAACTCACTCGGCCCAAACCATAAACGAATATCAAGATCGGCAAATACAGTTCCCAAGATCAACGCACCCAAAATATAGCCTAGGTTACCGACGATAGGTGTGATTGCTGATTTAAAGAAAGATCCTTTTTGGTAGAGTGTTCCGGCTAATATTGCCGTCATACTTGCAAGACCTAAATAGGGAAAAAGTATACGGGTGAGAGATATGGCTTGTACTCGAACTTCGTTATAGCTTTCACCGCTAGACAAAGTCATGAGCCGTACGAAATCTTCAGAGTAGATCATTCCTAGGGCTACCAAACTAGACAATAAAAGAAAAACTACGGTCATGGCCTGTTGGAAAAATCGTACTGCATGATTACGGTCAGTTTCGGAGTATTCAGAAAACAGTTTTGTAAACGCGTTTCCAAGAGCCCCTTCGGCTAGCATATCGCGAAAAAGATTGGGAATCCGAAATGCAATGTTGAACGCATCCATGAGGACTCCTGCACCAAAGACGGCGCTTAGCACCCCGTCTCTAACTAGACCAGTAATACGACTAAGTAGAGTCCCGACTGTAAATAGAAAGGTAGATTTTTTAAGCGACAATAATTTCTCAAGTTAAACGTAGGTTTCTAGGTCCCGTCTAACTTTAAGGTACTCTAGCTCAAGGTTTTGCACAATAGCTTCAGCCTGTGTAATATCCCGACATCTTGCTACATTTTGCAGTTCAAATGAGGCTTTGAGCATATTGACAGCACCAATACGCAGTGCGTTTTGCGATAAGTCTAAAGCAGACTCCTCTAGGCCGGCCAAATCAGAAGACTCCAGCGAAGTGTGAGCACGTTTGAGAGAGCTTGCCAATTTCTGAGAGTAAATATCTAGAGATTCACTAAAGGAGGCTACCGCTTCCGGTAACTCCAAGCTTCTAAGCATATCGATGACTGAACTATCAATTGAGTTAAGCTGAGGAATATCTCGTTTCACGCGACCATCAATGAAACCCTTCTGCACTTTTTTCTGGATACTCATCAGATAAAACTCCTCATAACGTAGTTAGGTTGCTCGCTTCCTTATTATTACCTTTTTTTCCATAATTTTTAAAACGAAAAATACTCTGATTTGGTAAATCAAAAATATGTAGTAAATTTACTTTTCCTACATCTTCGGCGAAATACTAAAAGTGAATTATGTCATAAAGACTATATGCTGGCAAGCTTTTTCTGCCAATATAGCGGTTACTTAGCGCAGAGCTAAAACACAATCCTGTGAGGAACGAAGATATTTTGACGTGATGCTAGCTCATCAACAGCAAGTTTGTAATGAAAGCCTTTAGGTTGGCGTTTTATACCTCCAGAAAAGCTGTCGATTGTTCGATCAACAACCCTGCGAAACACTGGCTCTGAGACGGATTTGTTTCCCTTTTCAGAACCAATCCAAAGCCCCAGTAGACCGTGGTTACCTGGCCAAAAGACCCACCGATTTTTGCCCGCTAGATCTCGACCCGTGATGGGTTGTACTGAGTGATTATGAGCTCCAATGATGATGCCTTCCATCAACAAGCGTTTGGACTGATCATCCACGATATTTCGATGAATCATCAGTGATTCTTGCGGGTTTGGAGTTGTTGTAATTTTAGCAATGGTTCCAGGATAGGCTAGATTTCGCATCGCAAGTGTCACCTCAAGTAGGTTCATCGACACACCCGAGTGTAAGAATCCAAAGTGTTCAAAATCATCTTGTATTCCAAACGATTTCATATAGTTACTTATTGTTCCAAGACCTAATTCCTGGGCGAGCTGGCCCATCCCAGACAAGCTTCGATGTCTCATAACCGACAAAAGGGTTTGATCACCAACAGGATCGTTAAGCTCAATCCCTTGATCTAAAGCAATTGCTGATAAAAAATAACCCATCAAACTACCGATGTTGCGAGAGCTGTTGGTAGCGCGATTAAATTTCGATTTTCTATAATCTTTGCTACCGGTCATAGCAACCAACTCACCACTAGCGGGGTTAATGATAACTCCAGCCGCTTGAAACCCTTTAGGCAGCTTCCATGAACGCAAAAGATTTTCGAGCTGTTGCTGCCGTTTCAGGTCTAGTGAGGTTTGGATCTCTCCAAAACTTGATGCATCCTGAACCTCAGCTGATAGCGAACCCATCACATAGTCCACGGCGTGAGAGCTGCGCATAAAACGTTCCGGTTTCAGCTCTGGCAGCTTAATGACATCATGCTGTGGTGTATAATTATCTTCCATCATGCGTCTAAGGACGTAGCGTTTCCGATTCATGGCCTTAGCCAACCCTTCGTCGGTTCTAAGACTCATGCGACTCGGCGCTTTAATGATTGCCGCAAGCAATGCAGCTTGCTCGAGCGATAATTCTTCGGCTTCTACCTGAAAGTAGGCCTTGCTTGCACAAACGATTCCGTAGCAACCATTTCCGAAATAGATTGTATTTAAATAGGCTTCTAAGATTTCGCTCTTGTCATAGCTCCCTTCGACTTTTATCGCCAGTAATATCTCTCTAAATTTTCTGAGGAGAGTTTTACTGCGATCGGTCATACGCAGTTTAACCAATTGCTGGGTAATCGTGGAACCACCCTGACCATAGGATTGAGAGAAAAGATTTGACCAAAAAGCCCGGACTAGACCGGAGATACTAACCCCCCAGTGACTAAAGAAATCTTTGTCTTCCGCGCTAATAAAGGCCTGCAACACATGTTGCGGCGCATGGTTGATATTGAGGCTTCCCCGTCCTTCACCAGTTCCGAACAGGGTTAATACCTGACCGTTAATGTCTACTAATTTGGACTTTTGGACCAACCCTAGCTCTACGCTGCCAATTAATTTATTGGCTTTGTCATCGACCAGATTCCAAGTCTCAATATTTCTCTCGAGCACCAGTGCGACCAAGATCAACTGAACCATGACAATCAATATGATATGATTTTTTAGCATACCACTATTATAGCAGATGATGATTAAAAGGCGTATTGCCTTAGGGAGTAAACAAAGTTTGCGACTACGGTTAAGTTCTCTTTTTCGTGACTTTCGGGCAAAGGAGAGTACGGTGACGAAAGCTTGATCGCATCAACAACGGCATCATCAAGTATTTTGTGACCCGAGGTTTCCAGAACTTTGACTTTTCTCAAACGCCCGTCTTTTCCAATGGTGAACTCGATACGCACCTGTCCTTGCAGCCCTCGCCTGACTGCTTCGGATGGATACACCCAAGTTTGGCTAAAGCCCTTCCTTAACTGGGTGAAATACCCAATATAACGATAACTAGTTGTGTTAAAATCAACTCTATCACCGATTTCCACTTCATCGTCTATGTAATCCTGGTAACCAGCTTGCACCTGACTTGCTAATTCCTGCCGAGAAGGAAGCAGTTTTTGGTAGTTAGACTTAGGTTGAACGGAAACAGGACCATCCCCCAACATCAATTTAGGAACCTTCTTTTGACCTTTCTGAGCTTTTTGGGCTTTCTGTGCTTGGTTACCTTTTTGTGCCTTTTGGGCCGCCTGTGTCTCAGCTTGCTTTCCACCCAAACCGGGGTCAGCGTCATTCAGTTGAGATCGCCGCGCCGTTTTCATTCTCTTTTCGGCAATATGGTCTTGGGCTCCCTTAAAGTCAGCTTTCTCAGGTTTAGCCGTTGGCTTCAGCTTGGCCTCGAGAATCCTATTGGGACCATCGGTGGAGTCTTTCGGTTTAGGTTTGGGTTTTTCTTCTTTTTTCTTGGGCTTAGTTACGACGTTTATTTTCACCGCACTCTTTTCGGCCCCTTCCCAACCACGTTTATTTGACAACTTCCCTAAGTATTCCAAATTTGCGTATGAGAATAGGTGTAGCAAAAGCGATAGGAAGCCGGCACCAATCACCCATTTGATACTAGGCTTTGGAATCCCTCGGAATGTCACGATTTTCACTTTTTTTGTCATATCGCCTATAGAATCTCGTGATAAGATTTGCTGACAAATTTACTCTGGCTTAGTAGAACATCCTTACGTCGGATGTATCACACTAGCTTAATTACTATTCGGCAGATTGGACGATAATTGAAGGACAGTACATGTACAAAAATCTATTTCCGCCCTTACACATATGTAAGTATCTGATATTAATAATATTGATAGTTTCCTGTAGCGAAAAATCTTACAATCCTGAAGATCCTGCTGACGTTTTTGCGGCGGCAGCAGAACCTTACAACGATGGACTTTACGACATAGCGCTGCAAAAGCTAGGTCAGTTCAAATCGCGCTTCCCTTACAGCAAACACGCCGCTCAGGCAGATCTGATGATGGCCAACTCACACTTTGAGCTGGGAAATTATCAGGAAGCCGCCATAGCATACTCTCAGTTTATCAAATTACACCCAAGACACGAAAAAGTCGACTTCGCTCAGTTTCGTATCGGTGAAGCCTACTGGATTGAAGCTCCTGAAGAGGTTGACAGGGAGCAGGACTTCACCTCTCAGGCCATGATAGAGTGGCAAACGCTTCTCGACAAATACTCCAGTAGTAAATACGTAAAAGAAGCTAGGGAAAAGATGAAAATTGGTCGCAAGCGCATCGCTGACTCTCAGGTTTTTGTCATGAATTTTTATTGCAAACAGGAGATTTACCACGCTTGTGCCTTTCGAGCTGTTAATATTCTAGAAAGCTATAAAGACTTCCCCGACATTCAGAGAAGAGCTCTGCAACTGGCGGGAAAGTCGTTTGAAGAGATGGCCAAAATAAAAGCAGAAGACCCCGAATCCGATAAAAATATTTACTTCAAATCCATGACTGCCAAACAACTCAAGGAAAAAGCTGAAACGTTTAGGTCGGCGGAATCAAAACTACCAAAATCCTAAAGACAGTTTCGATGCCAACTGAGAGGAAAAAACTTGTACATTTTAGTCTTGATCATAAGTGCATTTGCTTTGATTGCGTGTCAAATGACAAGCCCCCATCTCGAATCTCCCATCGAACCGACCAGAACGGTGGCGGAAAACCCTGTGGTAAGCCCCGAGGATCAGCCTCCAGAATGGGATCTTGAATACTGTCAGGATTCGATTTACGGGCAATACATTATAGAACATCATAAGCCGCTCGCCGAAAACATCCGAAAAAAAAGTAAACGCAGAGACTTCTTTGGATTAGTAACTAGGAACAAGCTTTCCGATGTTAGTCTGCAGTCTAGACACATTAGCTTTCCCATGACTAACAATGAGAAGGTGGAAAAATGGGTCCGGCATTTCCAGTCCAAAGGCCGGATTACCTTTCTCAAATGGCTAGTAAAACGAGAGAGCTTTAAAGATATCATTCACCCCATATTAAGAGAACATGGGGTACCCATCGAACTAGAGTTTATGGCTATGATCGAGTCGGGATTCAACAATAGAGCCTATAGTCGTGCTAGAGCAACAGGGACCTGGCAATTCATGCCACTGACAGCTAAGCGATATGGATTGAAGATCAACTTTTGGGTGGATGAACGAAAAAACTTAGAGAAAGCAACCCACGCGGCAGCAAGATATCTTAAGGACCTTTATCATATATTCGACGACTGGCACCTAGCTATCGCGGCTTACAACGCTGGACCAGGAAAGATAAAGAGAGCCCTAAGACGCACAAAATCGAATACATTCTGGGACATTGCAGACTCAAAGTACATTCGTCTAGAAACAAAGCAGTACGTCCCCAAAATAATTGCCGCATTAATCCTAGCTTCCGAACCAGAAAAATTTGGATTTCAAGCCATTTCCGATAATAGGCATTATACTCCTCTGTCAACAGTCGAGGTAAAAAGCCCTGTGCTTATGAAGGAGATTTCTAGCTATTTAGGGATCCCGTCAAAGACTCTTACATACTGGAATCCAGACCTCAAAAAAGGAGTGACACCGCCCAAATCGCAAATCAGTGGCGGATACTATCGTCTTCGACTGCCTGAAAGTCTTGTCTCTAAGTTTGAAAGCTCTATGCCCAGATTTGCAAAATTAGAGATCAAGGATTTCAAACTGCATAAAATCAAGCGAGGGGAAACCTTGGGTAAGATTGCAAGAACTTACAAAGTACCCGTGAAAAAGATTTTAAACATCAACCCCGACATCAAACCAAAGAGACTAAGACCAGGTAAAAGCATAGCTATTCCAATTCCCACTGTTATTCGGCGAATTGGAAGTGAAAATAAAAGAACAACCTAGTCGGAAATCACAGAACCGCATCCAAAAATTCCTAGAGCTCAGTTCCATTTAGCGGTATTTTCGTCGTATTCTGTAAGGAGATTCAACATGAGCCATGGGTTCAATCCACCCCGTATTTTTTGTCCAGGTCCTACTCCCGTCCCGACTCAGGTCGCACAGCAATCCTTGAATACCGAGATCTACCATAGGTCGGAAGAATTTAAGTCAATTTTTCTTAGGACGAGAGACCAACTAGATCAGGTGTTCCGAGGTGACACCAAACCATTGATTTTGACTTCCTCAGGGACTGGAGCCATGGAATCCGCGGTAGTGAACTTGACTAACCCTGGTGATGCTGTCCTTGTAATAGAAGGGGGAAAGTTCGGTCAAAGATGGACCAAGCTCAACGAATCCTACAGATGTAATACAAAGGTCTATCACCTGGAATGGGGGAGTTCCATCGATCTCGATCACCTTGAATCTCTAGTCAAGTCTCATAAAAACCTGAAGGCTGTTTTTCTTCAAGCTAACGAGACTTCTACAGGTGTTGCCTATCCGATTGCGAAAATTGTTCCCATTATCAAAAAACACAGTGACGCCTTAGTTGTTGTGGATGCCATAAGCGGCCTGATTGCTCAAAATCTTCCTATGTCGGATCTTGGGGTCGACTGTCTCTTGTCCGGAAGTCAAAAGGGTTTTGGTGTACCTCCAGGGTTGGCCTTTGTCGCCCTCTCTAAAAATGCCTGGGATCAAATCTCAACGAGGGAGAAGTTCTATTTTGATCTCAAAAAAGAGGCCACTGGGCAGGAGAAGGGGCTTTCTGCTTGGACTCCTGCCACCACATTGATACGCAGTCTCTCCTCCGCTCTCGATATCATTCTCGAAACAGGTCTCGGACCAATTGCCGAGTTTCACAGAATATGTTCGGAAGCATGTCAAAAAGCTGCTGTAGCCATGGGTCTCGAGGTATTCAGCCGAGCAGACCACTCAACGTCTTTAACGGCCATTGCCTTACCTTCTGGAGTCGACGGACAGCAACTTATCCGCCATGCTCGTGAAAAGCATAATACTATTTTTGCGGGAGGGCAGGACCATTTAAAAGGAAAAATCGTCAGAGTTGCGCACCTAGGACTAATAGATGAATTTAGTCTGTTGACGGCGATCGCGGTCTTAGAACGTTCTTTAGTTGCTTGTGGGTACAATTTTCGCATAGGATCTGGTCTTCAGGCAGCACAAGAGCATTTTAGCAAGTCTCTTTGACGAGATAGATTTGCGCAAAAACCATCAAATTGGTAGTTTCTTTCCCTTCAGGGGCAAACCCAGTTCTGCATTTGACATGAGAGGTACTTATGAAAATTCTGGTCTTAATCAAAAAGACTCCGGACACCGAGACAAAAATCGAGTTGTCAGCAGATCAATCATCTGTCGATCATTCTGCGACAAAGTTCATCATCAATCCATACGACGAATACGCCATAGAAGAAGCACTACAAATCAAGGAAGCGCAAGGATCTGGTGAGGTTATAATAGCTAGCTTCAGCGATAGTAGCTGTAAAGATCTCATCGTCAAAGGCCTTGCTATGGGCGGAGACCGCGGCGTCTTGGTCAATAATGAAGGCCTTGAGAGTACGGACGCCTTGGGTGTGGCTAAGGTCCTCAAGGGACTTGTTTCTCAAGAAAACCCCGATTTGATTCTGTGCGGCAAACAAGGTATCGACGATGATAACATGCAGGTAGGTACTATGCTGGCAGAGCTATTAGACTTACCGCACGTCAATGTTGCAAATAAAGTCACAATTGAAGGCAGTTCTGTCACGGTAGAGCGCGAAGTAGAAGGCGGCCAGACTGAAATCTTGAAGTTTGAAGGGCCTGGAATTATCGGTGCCAATAAGTCTCTCAACTCTCCCCGCTATACATCGCTTCCTGGCATCATGAAAGCCAAGAAGAAGCCTTTCGAAATCAAAACCGTTGATGATCTCGGTGTCGATCGCTCCTCTTTAGAAAGCAAAGTGACGATTTCAAGCTTTACCTATCCTCAAGAGAAACCGCCAGGAAAAGTATTCCAGGATAAACCAATTCCTGAAATGGTAGAAGAAGTCGTGGGATTATTAAGAAACGAAGCTAAGGTACTTTAAGGAGATATCTATGAAAATATTGATTTTTGCAGACCAAAGGTCTGGAGCTGTTAAATCTAGTACCTGGGAACTATGCTCTCTAGCTTCTTCCCTCGAATCGTCTCCAGAAAACATTGCAGCCGTCGTCGTGGGCAAAGGTGTCGCATCAAACTGCGGAGATTTTGCCGGACAGGGCTTAGACAAAGTCTTCGTGGTGGAAGACGATCAACTTGAACTTTACAACCCCGTGTCTTACTCAAAAGCCATCGAGCTCGCTGTCGAGGCTTTTTCACCCGACCTCATTTTAGCGTCGGCCTCCCCTATGGGTAAAGACGTACTACCTAGGCTGGCAGCCAGGTTTGATAGCGCTCTATTTACCGACGTCATCTCACTAAGTCATTCGGGTGATGAGCTCGAAGCCCAAAAACCTATGTACGCTGGTAAAGCTATAGCTACTCTTAAAGCCAAAACTTCATCGACTTGCCTTGTTTCACTAAGGCCAAATTCGATTGAAGTCAAAAAACCAGGAACAGGCTTAGGGACTGTTGAGACAATCAATTGGAGTTCACTCGATACCAAAATCCAGGCATTAGAACTTAAAGCTGGTGCAAGCCAAAAGGCGGACTTAACAGAAGCATCGCGTATCATCTCTGGCGGTCGAGCTATGGGGTCGGCTGATGCCTTTAAAATTTTAGACGAAGCCGCCGCGGCCATGGAAGCTACGGTAGGGGCTTCACGCGCTGCTGTTGACTCTGGTTATGCCTCCCACGATATGCAGGTTGGTCAGACCGGTAAAACGGTCAATCCTAATCTCTACATCGCTTGTGGAATCAGTGGATCGATACAACACATGGCAGGTATGCGCACTGCGAAAACTATTGTTGCCATCAATACTGATCCTGATGCACCGATATTTAAAATAGCCGACTACGGCATTGTGGCGGATTTGTTTGAAGCAGTCCCGGTCCTTACGGAAAAGCTTAAGGCTCTGAACTCTTAATTGATGTCAGTTGGCCAGCATCCAAGTATATAACCTCATCAGCCTGAGCAATGGCCTCGGGCCGATGAGCTACCATCAAAATAGTTCCACCTTTTTTTACTAGCAACTTCAACGCTTCATAAATTAGACGCTCATTTTCCGGATCTACTGCAGAAGTGCCTTCATCCATCACTATAAATGAATAATTATGGTAAAAAAGACGGGCTAGCATCAAACGCTGTTGTTGACCTCCAGACAGCGCCAATCCGTTTCCGTCTGGTTGTACAGTTAACCGATTCTCAACTTCACTTAAAAGAGCACACTGTTCCAAAGACCACCTAACTCTTTGTAAGTCTAAGTCGGAGTTGGGATAGGCCACGTTCTCGGCGATGCTTTTTGAGATAAGATTTGGCTTCTGCGGCAAATAGCCAATATCCTTTGCATCAAACCCCTCCTTCGCCACAAGCCTACCTGCATCCAAAGGCACCAACCCTAGAACCGCCAGCATAAGCGTCGTTTTTCCTGACCCTGATGGACCCGCGACGCAATAGAATCTACCTCTAAAGAAGTCTAGACTCACACTGTTTAGAGCTTTTTGGGTATCTGAGCCTGGATATTTAACTGCTACATCAATCAATCGCAGAATCAAATTATCTAAGAGTTCATCTGAGTGACTGATGACACGTCCTTTGTCCTTAAAACGACCCAACTCTTCCTGAGCCGACCGCAAGCGTTCAAGTGCTGCCTGGCCCTCCTTGTTGCTGTTGTAGTATCGTCCAAGTTTAGATGCTGACTGAACCGCCATGGCCAATACAGCAAAAAATGACATCATCACTGAGCCACCAACCTCTCCTGAGGCCAACATTTTGAGGGCTAAAAACATGACAAATACAAGGACAAAAACAGCGATGATTTCGAGCAGCGGACCTGTCCTAGACTTGGCTCTGATAGTTTTAAGATAAGTCCGATTCAGGTCCTCAGTTTTTTTTCGGAGGTTCTCTAACTCGACACTCTCAGTGCCGAACTGCTTAATCGTTTCAGTTCCGAGTAGTCTTTGTTGAAGCCACTCGGAAAGCTCAGCATAGCTCTCAAGAGATTTACCAAACCGTCTCCGGATTTTTTTTCCTAGTTTACTTAAGACTATACCTGCCGGAGTCAGCCCCAAAATAAAGACTATAAATAGCGTAGGAGATAAAAAGTAGGCAGTTACAAAATAAAAGCAAGCCTGAATCAATTCTCGCGGAAGTCCACCGTAGAAATGTACAAGATACTCTCGATATAATTTCACATCTGTCGTGATAGTCGAAGACAGTCTAGGACTAACCCCGTCGAGCTGATAAATATGATGAGGAGTCATACCCAGATAACCATTGACCAACGCTTCCCGCTCGCGAAAGGCAATGCGCTCCGTGGTCTTTTCCCAGAGGTACCACTGACAAATACTAAACACGAGCCGAAATCCCGCCAAAGCAAGGATTTGGTAGGGTAAGTTGGTCCAGAGTTGTCCAACGCTGATCGATTCGATATTCGCAAGATTTTTAACGACTTCCGCTAGTTTAGGACCTAGCAAATCTACTACTTGGAGAACCATGTCAGAAGGTGCGTTTACAGTTTGGAGTGCTGGCCCAATAGCTGAGGAAAGAATCGCTGAGACTAGCCCAAGAGCAAGTGAAAACAGAGTCGCGGCACCGAGGGCCAAGCCCTCGCGTCGGATATTTCGATCTAGCAAGTTGATACCTGAAGCAGAATGGTTAAAAACGATGACAACGCCTAATCAAAAGCGCTCCACCAAACCCTGCTATTAGCTTATATCATCAATATTTTCGACAATTTTTGAGATGAGACCGTATTTCAATGCCTCGTCGGAATTCATCCAATAGTCACGAGTCGTGTCTTCTTCCACCTGAGAGTACTCTTTACCGCATTCATCAGAGAGTAACTGATTGATTTTTTTCCGCGTTTTGATGATTTCCCGCGCCGTGATTTCGAGATCTGAGGCTTGTCCTTGTACATGACCACCAATCAGCGGTTGATGGATCAGATACTTACAATTAGCCATCCCATAACGATGCTGTTTGTCTGCTCCCAATAGGATCACGGTAGCAATACTGGCGCATAGTCCAGTACACACAACTCGCACGTCTGACTTAATAAATCGCATGGTATCGTAGATAGCGAACCCACTGTTCACCTCTCCACCGGGGCTGTTGATATACATATAAATTGGGTTACTACTGTCTTGGGCTTCAAATGCCAAAAGATGGTTCACCACTCGCTTTGCGACAGCCGAATTTATCCCTTCGGATACAAAAATTGTCCGGTTCTCGACTAATTTCGCTTCACTCTGCATAGCTGTAAGCTGATCTAACCCGATTTGATTCTCCACGGTTCGGCTCCTCAATTTTTGCGTTCACCCAGATTTAAGATTATTACCTCGTACCGGAAAAAGATACGTTAATTTAGTTCCATTGCCTAAATTAGTGTCTGGGGGTCAATGTCTATGGATATTTTGATGCTACTCGGAGCTTTTTTCAACTCGGAGTTCATTAATTCTGCAAACCTTCTCAAACCCATAACATCCGCCGAGGTCATCAAGAGACATCGCCTCCAGTGTTTCCTTACTTTTTCAATTGGCGGTGGCACGGGACCATGGACTTGAAGCTGTCTTACCATCTCACCATTCTCGGCAAATAGACGACGAAGGAGCACTTCCAAATGAAGGCAGTATCGAGACAGTTGGTCATGGCTTTCACTTGAGAATTCGAAACACAGCATTTTTACAAACGGTGGAAAAAAATTTTCTCGTCTAAAAGTAAGCTCTTCCTCTGCGAAGGTTTTGTAGTCGTGACGAATGGCATGCTTAATGACTTTGTTGTCCTTCATACCCGTTTGGAGAAGCACCCTACCCGGAAGACTTCCCCGGCCTGCTCGTCCGGCCGCTTGTACCATTAACTGAAATGTTCGTTCCCCTGCTCGAAAGTCTGGCAAACTCATCATACGATCCACCTCGATGAGACAAATGAGGGTTACTTTTTCAAAATCATGACCTTTGGCCAACATTTGCGTACCCACAAGAATATCGATCTTTTTATTGCGAAACGCCGACAGCAGTGTTTCGAGGGAGCCTTTTTTTGCGGTAGAATCGCTATCCATTCGCGAGATTTTTGCTGATGGTATTGCCTGGGCCAAAAACTCCTCCACCTGTTCGCTACCAAAGCCCACGGCGATGAAATCATTTGGATTCCTGCCCACAACACGCGCCAACGGAACCCTTTCATCACAGTAGTGACACACTAGTTGCTCTCTTTTTTTATGGAGCGTCATAGTGACATCGCAACTACGACAAGAAACAGCCTTTTTTTCTTGTTTCGAATATAAAAAGTAGGCAAACCCGCGACGATTGACGATCACCATAGACTGCTGGCCATTCTTATGGTTTTCCTCCAGACTTTCTAAGATCGAAGGGTGTATCGGAACCTCAGTCTCCTCTAGTGCAATTCCAAGATTTTGTGATATCATTGGTTTGACTTCATGCTCTAAAATAGAAATTTCTGGCATCGCCAACCGGTTGGCTCGCTCGGTCAACTGTAAAAGCTGATATTTGTCCAATCTAGCGTTTTGAAAGCTCTCCAAGGATGGTGTTGCGCTGCCTAGAATTACAGGTATTGATTCGTAGCGCCCCCTTACTATAGCCACATCGCGTCCTTGATATCGTAGCCCCGAGCCCTGCTTATAGCTACTGTCATGCTCTTCATCTACAATAATAGCCGATAGCGAGTTGAATGCAGCGAAAACTGAGGATCGCGGTCCAATCAGAATGCGAAGGTTACCTCTTCTGACTTCGGCAAGACGATCCCATCTCTCGGAGTCTTCGAGTGCGGAGTGAACAAAAGCAACCATTCCTGGAAATCGCTTTTCGAATACTATCGACATCTGCGGTGTGAGAGAGATTTCAGGCACCATGACTAGAACCTGCGATGATTCACTTAATGAAAAAAGGTGAGCAATGAAACTTAGGTAAACTTCGGTCTTTCCTGAACCAGTAGGCCCCAATAGTAGAAAGGGACGATTCTGAGCCCTTTTGGTCTTCAATGCTTCTAAGGCCACCCTCTGGCCTCTGGTATACTCAATTGTCACAGGACTAGGCTGAGACGACTTGGGATCTGCGACTCCATTTTTTTCGCGCTGCGTGCGGAGCGAGAGCTTTTGAATTGTCTCAACCTCGACTAATTGCTCACCCAGCAACTGATCAAGTGTTACCACCTCTGCTTCCGAGCTCGACCATTGATTAAGCCGCTTGAGGAAAGTCTCACGGCTAAGAGTTTTTTTATTCTTATAAATATATGACAAGCACTGTGAAATGAGACGACCTTCAGTCATCTCCTCCAGACCCAATTCCGTCGGCGCTATGGTTGCTGTTTTCTTTTTACTTACGCTACCGGGCAACATAGTCTTTAAGACTAATCCTATTGGGTGGAAGTAGTAACTACTAAGCCATTTAGCCAATCGCAACAAGGATTCGGAGAATATAGGCTCTTCGTCTACGGTAGACAGAATCGACTTTGTACGGAATTTGGGTTTGTCTTTGGAAACCTGAAGGACAAGGCCCAGTTTCTCCCCGTTATGCCGCCCAAATGGCACAACAACACGGGCCCCAACTGTCAAATCGGAATGCCAATGGTATGTGAATGTTCGGTGGAGTGGCGAATCTACAGCGATCTCAGCATATACCGAAGTGAGTTGTCTTTCTGACTGTATCAAAGGTAAAAAATCCTTGCCTATAACCGAAGACTGTTCTATCAGTTAATCTCTTAGGCGACTAGTTAGATCCGTAGCGCCAAAATTGCCTTTAGAAGCGATATATACCACTCGATAGCCTCTGGTGGAGGACTTATTTGGTGTACGGATTTAAACAACTTGCTGTTATTGGCTTATTAAGCTACTGTCCCATACCCAGTTCTGGAGAGATTTAGACTGGATAGTACCCTAAGGGGAGTAGATCGCAAACTGGAGGCTTCATGGTTGCGAAAAGAAAAAAGAGACTTTTGTTTCGCCGCAAACGAACGTTAGACCCAACTATCGAAATTGACTACAAAAACCCTGAGGTTTTACGTCGTTTCGTTACAGATCGCGGCAAAATCATCCCACGACGCATTTCAGGTGCGACTGCTAGTCAACAACGAGCTATCTGTACTTCTGTCAAAAGAGCTCGATATTTGGCATTGCTTCCTTTCTCACTAGCTCACAGGCAAGAGAGAAACTTCGCAACAGAGATGTCTGCCATCGCCACTTCAGCGATCGGAACTGCACGGAAAGTAAATCGTCCATCAGATCGATCAGACGCTCCTGCTGGCAAGCCGGAAGGAAAGGAATAAACGATGTCTAGACAATGCGAATTATCCGGAAAGAAAGTATTAGTCGGAAACCGAGTTTCTCACTCAAACATAAAGACTAAACACCGTTTCTTGCCAAACTTGCAGAAGAAAAAGTTTTGGTCAGTCGAACTTAACAAGTTTGTTAGCTTGAAGGTCTGTACTTCGACTATCCGCACAATCGATAAGCTAGGCTTGGATGCATACGCACGCAAAGCCGGTGTCAAACTGAAGTAAGGAGTCGTCATGGGACGCGGAGATAATCGTAAAACTCGAAAAATTCGACGGATGAGAGCCCGAAGAAAACTTAAAGCTCGGATCCAACGAAAAATAGACGCTGCCAAAAAGTAGGCGCGAGAGAACAAATACAAATCATTGTTAGAGGTTAATCATGGCACATCATAAGTCAGCAAAGAAGAGAGCGATCACTAGTGTTCGCCGCCGTGACCGAAATAAGTCATATCTATCTTCCGTACGGAAGGCAGTAAAAAACTTTCGCGTTGCTGCTGAGAGCAAAGCATCAGGCGAGGAAATTGAAAAACTTTTCGTCCACGCTCAATCCATGCTTTCTCGGGCTGCTGCGAAAGGAATTCTTCATTCCAACAACGCATCTCGTAAGGTAGCAAGGCTGTCTGCTTTAAAGAAAAAGCTAGCTAACTGAACCTAATCAGGCAGCTAGGAAACCATTATTAAATAGAGCATTCCCTTATGGGACATGCTCTATTAGTTTTTGCGCAACTCTATGCCTTTTCGTTATCTTTGACCTTCTTCCACAACACCTCTAAACGCTCTTGCTGAATAGGCGGCTGAAAAGCCGAAGGCTCTAGAGATTCCATACTCTGAAAGCGTCTGACAAATTTTTTATTAGCATCGTGAAGGCAGGTCTCAGGCTCAATTTTTAAATGCCTACATAGTTGGCTGACCCCAAAAAGCAAGTCTCCCATTTCTTCATAAACACGATGGTTCTCGATGATATCTTGTCCCATCTCTTCTTCGAGTTCGCGTATCTCTTCTTTCACTTTTTCAAGCACATCAAAAGGACTACCCCAATCGAAACTAACTGTTTTTGATCGTTTGCCAATGTCACAGGCATGCCTTAAAGAGGAGCTACCTGGATTTTTATCAAGATCAGAAAACATCGACTGCTTCGTCCCAACCTTAGCCGCTTTTTCCTTATCTTTAATCCTCTGCCAGTTATCTTTGACTGCCTCTACGGAAATATTAGAGGAGGATTCAGAAAAAACATGTGGATGACGCCGGATCATTTTATTAGTAATGCCGTCGATCACATGCAAAATCGAGTTTTCCGAAGTCTCCGATATAATCTGAGCATTTAAAACAACCTGAAGCAGAACATCGCCCAATTCTTCAATTTGATCGTCTACTGACTCAGAGCCTAAGGCATCGACAGCTTCAAAGGCCTCCTCAATCATATATTTGCGAAGTGATTTTAAGTCTTGCTTTAGGTCCCAAGGACATCCCGATTCAGGATCCCTAAGAGCTTTAATGACATCAACTAACTTTTCAAACGAGGCATCCAACGATTTTGTCAAGACTTCGCTCTCCTTACAACGGGATCTAGAAAGTCATCAAATGAAGGCGCTCCACACGCAGAGACTATCGTGCCAGCCACATGACCAATGGATAAGGCGGGGTCTTGGTTGAGCTCGTACCCTGCAATACCCTTGGGATCGTAAAAATAAAACGGCACAGGGTTGAGGGTATGGGATGTTTTTGGTGAGGGCCAAGACTCCATATCAGTTTCCGCAAACCAATCACTATCTGGATCGGCTTTACTGTCAAACATCTCATCGCAATTTCCATGATCCGCAGTGACAATCAATATGGTATCTGTCTTTCGACAGACGTCTATGAGGCGCGCAATCTGGAGATCAACCACACCTACTGCTACGATACTGGCTTGTAGCGACCCCGTATGCCCGACCATGTCACCATTTGCATAATTGATTCGGCCAATTTGAAAATCTGGTCGCCTTAAGGCTGCAATTGTGGCTTCAGTAATTTCGTGAGCTTTCATCCACGGTGTCTGATCAAAGCCTCCCAATTCTGAGGGTATTTCAACATAATCTTCCATGGACTTGTCAAAATAATCCGATCGATTACCATTCCAAAAGTAGGTAACATGGCCAAATTTTTGCGTTTCACTACACGCAAACTGACGAAACCCGCTACCAATAAGGTGCTCGCTGAGCGTTCCTTCAATTTTAGGAGGGTTGACGAGAAAGGTTTCGGGAATCTTTAGATCACCGTCATATTGCATCATACCTGCAAAGAATACCGATGGAAAAGCCTTCCGATCGAAACCATCGAAGTCTGCTTCGGTAAATGCTCTGGATATTTCGATGGCCCTGTCTCCTCGAAAATTCCACAAGACTACTGCATCGCCATCAATTATGCCTTTTTGACCTTTGTTTTTGATGGTAAAGGCAGGAAAATTCTGATCCGTAAGCTCGGTATCTTTCCGAAAGTGGTGAAGCATATCAGCCATTGAATCAAATTCGTGTTCTGCCTGCCCCAATACGTGAGCGTTCCAGCCCCTTTCCACCATTGACCAATCTGCTTCATAGCGATCCATAGTCGTAGTCATACGTCCTCCGCCAGAGGCTACAGCAACATCAAAGGAATCGCTGCGGAGTTCATTCATGAAACTTTCTAATTGCTCAATGTAAGTCTCAGCGGTTTTCGGCCCTACATCACGCCCATCAAGTAGACAATGAATTCTAACGCGACCAACACCGTCTTGCTTGGCACGTTGCATCATTTTGTACAAATGATCGCAATGGCTATGAACGTTTCCATCAGATAATAAACCAATGAAATGAAGAGTCTTTTTATTTCCAGATAAAATCTCTACTAGACGACGCCATGGATCACCCTCGAACATTTCTCCTGAGTTGATCGCATTAGCGACAAGTTTGGCTCCTTGGTCGTAGACTTTTCCAGCCCCCAAGGCATTATGACCTACCTCACTATTGCCAATGTCTGACTTAGAGGGTAGACCAACAAAAGGCCCATGTGCAAAGAGGTTCCTGTACAACGAATGGCATTTAAGCCAGTCCAATGCTGGTGTTTTTGCCAAAGCAAAGGCATTGCCATAGCTACTGTCGCGAATACCGATACCATCCATAACTACCGTCAAAACCCGTCTTTTAGTCATTTTTCTCTCCACACGTTAGTTGGTTTCATAACCTAGCTAACCGAAGCAAAATAGCCTATAAGAATTTATCGAAACCATAAAGGAGACAACAATTGCGTGCCGTCGTTCAAAGGGTTTCAGAGGCAGCTGTCTCTGTCGAGCAGGTTGAAATAGGACGTATTTCGCAGGGACTGCTTGTCTATTTAGGAGTCTGTCAAGGAGACAGCTCTGAAGACTTAATGTATGTAGCCGACAAGGTAGCAAATCTGAGAATTTTTCCGGACAAAGATGGAAAAATGAACCTTTCGGTAAAAGATATTGCTGGTCAGGTTTTAGTTATTAGCCAGTTTACCCTTTATGGGGATGCAAGAAAAGGTAGACGCCCGAGCTTCAACCAGGCGGAAAGGCCAGAAAAAGCCGCTACTATATATCAGGACTTCGTCGACGTGCTCAAGAGCTCATTTGCTTTGCACGTGGAGGTTGGGCAGTTTCAAGCAAGTATGAGGGTATCATCTGTTAACGATGGTCCCGTGACACTAATCGTGGACAGTTCCAAAATTATATAACTTCAATCACCAGCGCTTTCCGAATCTTCAACGCCAATTTTGTTATAAAAAAGCTCATCAATGGTTTTTTTGATCAGTATCCACAAAAGTTCACGATCTGAACACTTTCCGAATACTCCAAGTGGTATCTGAAAGCCGCCCTTATCCTTCCTACCACCACCATAGAAAACTCCATGCTGATCCTGACCAAACACATCTTTTATCCACTTATCAGGATCGAGTACATGAGATTTCGTGCGGAGGGAGCCATCTACAAACTCCCCTCCCACTACGCCGTATACAACAACAGTATCAATACCTTCACGATTAAGCAGATAATCGGCACACTGCCCAATGCCATCTCGATCCTCTTCTCGAACGTAGCCAACACCCGAAAACATAAAGGTTCCTCGAATGTCCTTTCTTTGTAGCGCAATTTGTGTCAAATCCATCGTTTTTGCAGGAATCGATTGTCTCGAAATCAAAGACAAAAGGTCTTTGTCGACAAACTTGGAGAGAAATTCACTGGCTTTATAGTCGATCGGCATAGCGTTAACGAAATTGTCCGTGTCCGAGCGAATACCATGCATAAGGGCCGTTGCAATTCTTGACCCCTCCATGGAATCACCGCTAAAACCAAAACGCGAATCAGTGAGATATTCACCATAAATTGCCGAGGTTGAACCAGCAGTTTCTCTAATGTCGACAAAGTGACCTTTCACAGAGCCGAGCTTTTTGTGATGGTCAACAAATACAAGAAGCTCGCAGGTTTCAGGAATCTTAATAGGAAGTTCCGTATTCTGTGAGTCATTGATCGCGAAGTAATCGTAGCTTGTGTAATCGAATTGCTCAGAATACTCTTCAATATCGAGATCCAATTTTTTAACTAGTGCTCTGTTCTCATGATGAGAAATCTGATCGAAGTGCACTATAGTCGACTGAATCTCAAACCCAGAACACATGTGGCTTAATGCTAATGATGTTGCTATATTATCAGGATCAGGATAGCCCTTAATACAAATTAAAAGCCGTTTACCGCGAGCCATCTCAAGAGTTTTGACTAGATGGGACGTACGATCTTCAGGTTCAGCAGCTGTGTTTGATTCGACATCTTTCTCCAACTCAGCACCTTCACTTGGTTCTTTTGATTTCGATGAATTTTGTGCCTTTACTTTGTTTTTCAGCTTGATTAACTCGGCTTCTTTCTCTCTAATTTTTTTCATATCCGTGGAAGTACTCAAGCTCGCAGACCCTTTCTTACCGTGCACAACCAATTCTCCCTTAGTATATCAGTCAGCTTAAAACAGAAAAACTAAGCTTATGAGGCAAAGTCGACCTAACGCTCTTCATATTTATCTTCAGTTTGACTATCCCGAACATCGGACGAGGAAAGCAACCGTTGGCCTACCAAATAAGCAATGCCAAAAAAAGATAAAAAGACAACAAATACACCAGCATAGAACATGTAATAGACGTAACCAGGAGCGGGGTCCCCTGAGATCGTCGACCCAAACCAATAATTTGCTAATAATATTAGGTATATAAAACCAACGGCGGCAATCTTTGTAAAAATCGATTTTCTTATATAATCGGGCAACTCTTACTCCAAAAACTAGGATTTCCGGCACAGCTAGGTGGATACCAAGAAATACAGAATAAGAGCAATGAGTATTCGATAAATTGCAAAAACCAAAAATCCAAAATGCTTGACGAACTTTAGCAAATAATGAATCGTGATGATTCCAGTGACAGCAGAAACCACAAAACCAATATAAAACACCGGGTTACTAAGACTATCAAGAATGTTTGAACTCTCTAAGACTGCGGCCCCAAGCATTGCAGGCGTACCCAACAAAAACGAAAACCTGGCAGCATCCTCTCGACTTAGCCCCAAAAAACGAGCCCCTGTAATTGTTGCGCCACTTCGTGAGGTGCCGGGAATCAAGGCGCACGCCTGAAAAACACCGACGATTAAAGCATCCCGGACAGTCAAAGATGAGAGAGTTCTTTTGCTTGGGGATTTTGCATCAACCAGCCACAAAACAATCCCGATGATAGCTAAAGGAGCGATAAGGGATGACGGATTGTGAAATATAGCTTCAATATCATCTTTGAATAACAACCCAATAACTCCGGCTGGAATGGTTCCAACAATTAGTCCGGGTATAAGGCAACGGAACTCAAAACGATAGGACTCTGTACGCCCAAAGTCAAAAAAAGCCCTAATAATTCGGACCCAATCTAGTCTAAAATAAAATAGGACTGCGCAAACTGTGCCCAGGTGAAGGCCAATATTTAGGGTTAAAGGCAAGGCAACGCCATTAAACAACCACGACACTGCAATGAGGTGAGCCGAGCTGGAAATCGGTAAAAATTCCGAGACTCCTTGAACAACCCCTAAAACTACAGCGTAAATCCAATCAAAAAATTCCATATTGGCCAGCTTTTGTTCTTATTAGTCGGTGTGATCATTTAGATGTGTCAGAGCTAATTCTGACAACTCCCGCCCTCTGGGGCCTCGAATAATGTAGCCTTTGAAGGTCAAAAAAGGTTCATAGACATCTTCGATCGTATGACGCTCCTCCCCAACCGTCGCCGCAAGTGTCTCGATTCCAACAGGTCCATTTCCATAGCGGTCTCTAATGATCGTCAAAATCTTCCGATCCATCCTATCTAAACCAGCTGAATCAATGTCTAGTCGTCTAAGAGTCTTATCGACAATATCTGGCCCAAGAGATTTGACATCATCAAAGTCAGCAAAGTCTCGCACCCTCCTAAGCAAGCGATTAGCAACCCTTGGCGTACCTCTTGATCTCCTTGCCAGTGCTAATGCTCCTTCGTCACAAATGGGAATATCCCAAAACTCGGAACTTCTTTTTAGAATCGTTGCTAATGCTTCATCGTCATAAAAATCTAAGTGTTCTTGAATTCCAAACCGACTAAGAAGAGGGGCAGATAAACTCGCAATGCGAGTGGTCGCGCCAATTAAAGTGAAAGGCTGAATAGGCATTCGCACCGTCCTGGTCGATGGCCCTTGCCCGACAATAATATCTACACAAAAGTCTTCCATGGCGCTATAAAGAACTTCTTCGACCGTAATAGGTAGTCTATGGATTTCGTCGATAAATAGAACTGAACGAGTTTCCAGGCCAGTGAGAATACCCGCAAGATCACCAGGCTTATCTATCGATGGACCACTTGTTTGATAAATAGGTACATCCAACTCGCTTGCAACAATTTTAGCCAATGTCGTTTTTCCTAATCCGGGAGGCCCGTGAAAAACGCAATGATCTAGAGGTAAGTTCCTCTTTATCGCGGCGGCCACATACACTTTGAGATTCTCTTTAACTTGTGATTGCCCTGGATAATCGGAAAATGTATTGGGTCGTAAGGTTGTTGTCATTTGCTCATCGCTATGGCTTGATGGAGACGTTAACCTCTCCTCTTCAAACATATCAGAGACTCTATCAATTTGCGCTGTCATCATAGCTACCTAAAATAGTTCTTGTTGCTTTGCAGGCTTACTCGCGGGACGACCCTTTTTTGTATCTCGGTTGCCTTCCGAAAGATAGGCCAGAGCTAGTTTAAGAGCAGATTGAAAATCAGACTCTCTAGGTAACTCATCAACAAGTTTCTGCAAAATCGGGGCTACCGCTTTTTCTTTATATCCAAGGTTGGCCAACGCTGACCTAACGTCATCTAAAACTAATTCGAACTCTTCTGACTCGTCCTCTTGACTATTTTTAGGAGCTTGATCCGGGGACTCAACTAGCGGCAGGCTTACTTCAGCATCAATCATACGAGCTATTTTGGGACGGAGCTCAAGAAGAATTTTTTCCGCCATTCTTTGCCCTACTCCCGGCACGGATTTAAATGAATGTGAATCATTCAATCGAACTGCCCTCTTTAGTGCCGTGACTGAAAGGGTCGAAAGAATCGCCAACGCAACTTTTGGCCCCACCCCACTAATGCTTAAGAGAATTTCGAAAATAGCCTTATCAGCCTGGCTGGTAAACCCGAACAAACGAATACTATCTTCACGGACGTGCGAGTAAACCCATAAAGTAAGTTCACTCCCCACAGGGGGCAGACCAGCCAAAGTAGTCAAGGGAACTTCTAAACCATATCCCACTCCAGAAACGTCGATGATCACACCACTTGGGTGAGCGGAATCATATCTGCCTCTTAATCTCTCAATCCACATGTATTTTAGTCTTTCTATTTTGCAACAGGGTCGGGTTTTGGATCTGCCTCAAGCCTCAAATCGATTGATTGCTTCAGTGTCGCTAGTCTCTCGGCAAGAGCTTTCCGTGAGTCTGTGGCTAGCGGACTCTCGTCTACTTTTAACTCACTAAGGATTCCACCGAGCTCTGTGGAGTCCGATTTCAATTGATCTTGAATCGCGGTAATCATGCCGTTAAAGTTTCTGACAACATATTTCATGTCGTCACCTTCACGCTGCCTCATGACGCCTCCCCACGCGCCCTCCTCAACCATGCGAAAATGCCTCACCAAACTGTACATCGGTCCAGCAATTTTGTGAGTAATGAATATCCCCATAACCCCAACTAGCAGAATATTTACCATTGCTGCGGCAGCCATCATCATAAGTATAGGCCATGGGAGAAATCGAGGGATTCTAAGAATTTCGAACTGATAAAGAGGAAATAAAATTAGAGTTATCGTAAGTAGCGTTGACATCAAGCCAACCACAACCGCGGCTCCAGTATATCTCATCTGAAAGTCGCGGTTTACTAAATACAACTTTTTTCTTTTTGGCGGCTTTTTCTTACTCATTTACTTAGTATATTCTGGATACCAAACCTTGCAAAGAACAAAAACTAAGCCATTTATTCATTCTACCTACAAGAACTTCTTAAGCGCCTCGACTCGATCAGTTTTTTCCCAAGGAAGATTGTCTTTACCAAAGTGTCCATAAGAGGCAGTTCCTTGGTAAATAGGACGTAAAAGATCGAAGGTTTCTACTATGCCTCTTGGAGTCAAACGGAAAACCTCTCTGACAGCCGTTGCTATCTCAGGCTCACTAATTTTTCCGGTTCCATAGGTTTCGACAAAAACGGACATGGGCTCGGGAACTCCAATAGCGTAAGCGAGCTGTACCAAACATTTGTCAGCCATCCCAGCAGCAACAATATTCTTTGCGATATATCGTCCCATATAAGCGGCAGATCGATCGACTTTGGTAGGATCTTTACCAGAAAATGCTCCGCCACCATGAGCACCATGGCCACCGTAAGTGTCGACGATAATTTTTCGGCCCGTCAATCCACAGTCTCCTTGTGGACCTCCAATAACAAATCGCCCTGTAGGATTGATATGAAACTTTGTGTTGTTATCGATGAGATCAAGGGGAATTACTTTTTTTACAACTTGATTCACAACAAAGTCGCTCAGTTCACTATGCTCGACATCCGGGCTATGTTGGGTCGATAAAACAACAGCATCGATACGACTTATTTTCCCATTTACGTATTCCGCCGTGACCTGACTTTTCGCATCTGGACGTAGGTAAGGAACGGTGCCTGCGCGCCTATGATCCGAAAGGGTTTTCAAAAGCTTGTGGGAATAGCTTATCGTAGCAGGCATAAACTCTTCTGTCTCGTTTACAGCATAGCCAAACATCATGCCCTGGTCACCAGCTCCCTGCTCCTTATGAAGGCCTTCACCTTCATCAACACCTTGAGCAATATCAGCTGACTGCTGATCTAAGGCAGTAATGACTCCACAGCTTTTGGCGTCAAAACCCAAGGACCCGTCATTATACCCAATTTCTGCAATGACTTTTCTAGCCACCTGAGCATAATCGACTCTGGCAGAAGATGTCACTTCACCTGCAATAACAACTAGGCCGGTCTTAACCAGAGTTTCGACAGCAACCCGTGAGTTTTTATCCTGCTCCAAAAGTGCATCGAGTATCGCATCACTAACTTGATCAGCGACTTTATCAGGATGCCCCTCACTTACAGATTCTGAAGTGAAAAAATAGTTTTGCTTGTTCTGAGTCATTAAAGTCCCCTTCTCATTTGTATAGTCATTAAATCCAACTCCCGTTTCACGTAACTCCCAATACCGAAAGATTTTTTACCTTGATCCAACAATAAGACCTTTCCTTCAGTTTCAGAAAAGGCATGGGAACTTCGGTCGTCCAAGGACGCTATGGCATCGCCAACATTCAAAGACAACCTTTGACCCATTTTTAGCCGATCGAGTAGTTTTTCATCGCCAACTCGATAGCGTGGAAGCGGGATGGGAGAATCCTCAATCGAGACCAGTAAATCTGTAAGAGTGTGCAGGTTTGTTTCAAGGAATTCAAGAGAAAGCGCCTCGGCTCGATTGAACCCGCCAGCGCTAAAGCGTTCCAGAATAGAAACATATCCGCAGGTACCAACAGCTTTTGCAATGGCCTCAGCCACAACTCTAACGTAGGTACCTTTAGAACTTACAACTTCAAATGTAGCTCGATCACCTTCAAACTTTAAAAGTTTTAAGGATTTGATTTCAACTACTTTTTTGAGAGAATTTAGGGGAACCTCGTCAGCACGACCAGAGCGCGCATACTCGTACAAAGGTTTCCCACGGAATTTAATCGCTGAGTATATTGGTGGAACCTGAACAAAATCCCCAACTAAGGAGTCACAAACCTCTCTTAAATGGTCAGAGTCTAGCTGTCCCACCGGCAATGTCTCAACCACTTCGCCCTCAGAATCAAGAGTTGTGGTTCGAACTCCAAACACAACTTGGAAGCGATAGGTTTTGGGAAGTTCGATAAAATAGTCCTGAAGTCGGGTCGCTGTGCCGAAGAGGATTGGTAAAACACCCTCTGCTAGCGGATCTAAAGTCCCTAGGTGACCTAGTTTTACTTTACCTATACGCCGAGTTAACCACCTTGAGACATCTTTCGAAATCATACCTCGCGGCTTATCTATGACCAATATCCCGTCCATCGGCACTGGATTCGGCATGTTTTCGCTCGTCATGATTCGTCTTTCAATTTTTGCAGTAAACTTTCAATATTATTAGCTTCTTCAACACTCTTGTCGAAGAAAAACCTAAGTTCAGGCACGCGTCTTACATCAAGATTGCTGGCCAATTGCTTTTTCAAAAAGCCACTAGCGCTCTTCAAGCCAGCCTCCGCATCGACAACTTTGTCATCCTCATATACTCGGAAATAGACCGAAGCAATTTGTAGATCTGGAGAAACCTTCACTGCCGTGATCGTTACTGACTGTAGACGTGGGTCAGCCATACGTCCGCCCTGAAATTGCATAGCTAAAAGGTCTCTAATTTCATCGGCTAACTTTTGTTGCCTTAAGCCCATATTGGCGAACTCCCTCTAAAATAAAAAACCCGGAAAAGCTCTCGCAATTCACGGGTAACTTTGATGCCATATCACTAGAGCAAATTAACTAAAGAGTCGGCGCCTCTTCCTCAATTACATAAGTCTCTAAGACATCGCCAATTCTGATGTCGTTATAACCATCGATACCGATACCGCACTCGTATCCTTGCGCAACTTCTTTGACATCGTCTTTGAAACGGCGAAGAGATCCAACTCTGCCACTAAAAATAACCACGTCGTCTCGAATCAGTCTCACACTTGAGTTTCTGGTAACCTTGCCATCGGTAACTGCAGTACCTGCGACCATCCCAATCTTCGGAACCTTAATGGTATCACGAACTTCAGCATGCCCGATGATAACTTCTTTCTGAACGGGCGGCAGTTTACCTGCCATGATAGCTTTCAACACATCTACTATGTCGTAGATCACACTGAAAAATTTGATAGGTACGCCTTTTTTCTCGGCCATATCATCCAACCCGCGAGCAGCTCGGACATTAAAGGCTAAGACCACGCCACCCGAGGTTTCGGCTAACGTAATATCGGACTCATTTACGCCACCAACAGCTTTGTGGACGATTCTATTTTTTACCCTGTCGGTATTTAGCTTCAATACGGCCTCGGCAACAGCTTCAACGGAGCCCTGTGTATCGCCTTTGATGATGATAGGCACCTCCCAAGTTTCCCCTTCTTGAGCACGGCTAAGTAGCTCGTCTATAGAGGCGGCACTTGACTTGGCACTTGCGCTTCGAGCGATGTTATCTTTTCTCCAATCGGCAACATCTCTCGCTTTTTTCTCTTCTTCAACAACGTCAACACTATCGCCAGCCATTGGCACTTCAGAAAGGCCGATAATCTCTACGGGCGTTGACGGTCCGGCTGTTTCTAGTTTTTTACCTAAGTGGTCATGCATAGCCCTAACTCGACCGACTTTAGTACCTGCTACTAAATAGTCTCCGGTCTTTAGAGTACCTTGCCTTATTATTACTGTAGCAACAGGACCTCTTCCTTTATCAAGATGCGCTTCAACAACGACACCAGTACCGGGGACTGTTACGGCACACTGAAGCTCTAGGACTTCCGCCTGGAGCAATATAGAATCGAGAAGATCGTCTAAACCTGTTCCCTTTAAAGCTGAAACCTTGACAAACTGAGTTTCGCCACCCCACTCTTCCGACTGGATTCCATGCTCTGTCAGTTCAGTATAAACCCTGTCCAGGTTGATATTAGGCTTATCCATTTTGTTGATAGCCACTATGATGGGAACACCTGCATCTTTCGCATGAGAAATCGCTTCTACCGTTTGTGGCATGACGCCATCATCAGCGGCAACAACAAGTACAACAATATCGGTAACTTGAGCGCCTCGAGATCTCATAGATGAGAATGCTTCGTGACCGGGAGTATCTAAAAATGCAACTTTTTTGCCGTCTTTTTCTACTGTGTATGCCCCAATATGCTGGGTGATACCGCCTGCTTCGCCTGCCGCGACCTTAGCTTTTCTAACAGCATCCAAAATCGAAGTTTTTCCGTGATCGACATGACCCATGATTGTAACAATCGGTGGTCTTTCAACCTGTTCTGCTGAGTCATAAGCTTTTTTCTTATCTGACAAAATATCATCCAGCTGAACCAAATTACTTTTGACTTCGTAGTTGTAGTCACTTGCTAAGAGACTAGCCGTATCGAAATCTATCTGCTGATTGATAGTTACCATCATACCCTGAGTCATTAGCTTCTTAATAAGCTCGGTACCCTTCACAGATAGCTGCTTAGCCAACTCACTAACAGTGATCTCCTGCCCCATCTTCACAACCCTATAGGAAGCTCTAGGCGTCGTGATCTGAGTCTTTTTTAGATCCTTGCGACGTTTTATGTCTCTTTTTCTACTTGAGGCTTGAGGTGTATACACTGTCTTTCGACGATTGCTTTGCGTAGCGCTAACGTCCAGCTCATCTGGATTGTCAATCTGATTCAAGATAGAGCGCATAGAGAACTGATCTCGTTTCTGTTTTACGGCTGCTCTTTTGGCCGCTGCCGCTTCTTCAGAAGTTTCTGGTGTAGGTCCTCTTTTCTTATCTCGGCCTCGACCATCACCTCTTTTATCGATATTCAACCCCGGATCAAACCCTCCGGCAGATGCCTGAGTTGGGCTAAAGTCGTTACCGCCTGAGCTAGGCCTAGGAGGCCGCGAGTCTTGCGACCTTCCCGAGGAGTGTCGATCGTCCGAAGAAGATCTTTCTGAAGCAGCTCTATTACCTGGCGGTGTCCGCCGCTGGTCACGCCCTCTGACACGCCGTTCCTGTTTTTCTTCCCGATCTCTCTGAACTCGAGCCACTTCTTCTTTAGTCGCTCTTCTGACAATAGTGGCACCACCACTCGGTCGGGACGCTTTTTCTTCTACTTTACTTGCAACAGCCAAAGGTTCTTCCTTAGATGCTTCAACTTCGGGGGGACTTATATCCTGAGTCGACTCAGGACTTACGTTCATACTTGTTTCAGAAGACTCTGAATTAGCAGTCTTCCTCTCTGTGTTTTTTTCTTCGCTGGCAGTCGAGGACGTTGCTTCAACAGCAGGTTGTTCTACAACCTCCTGCACCGGCTCAGAAGCTACATCCTTCTTAGCAGGCACGGCTTCCTTAGGCGCTTCCGTCGGAGCCTGAGCAGAACTTGACTCTCTTTTCAAAACAACTCGGTCTTGAGCGTCGGAACGCTCTTCTTTAGGTTCGACAGAAACATCTGAAGCTTTTTGATCTGATGAAACCTTAGCTTCTTCGGCAACCGATTCTACTTTCTTGGGTCGCCTCCGCCGGATCACTTGAGGGGACTTACTTGTTCCTTCCGAGCCGCCCTGGATTTGTCTTTTAATTTGAACCACTTGATCAGCACTCAAAGTACTCTGATGGCTCGAAACATCGATACCCATTTCCTTAACCTTAGAAACGAGTACCTTACTTTCAACTTTTAGCTCACGAGCTAGCTCATAAACACGAACTTTGGACATCCGTTCCGAGTCCCCCAAAAATTTATCGAATCTTATTCCGACTGCAAATATCTATCAGCGGCCATTTGTACTGTCCGCGCCACTCCCAGTGCAATACCGGTTTTCTGTGATACCTCTTCGGCAGAGTCTGCTATAATATCACCGATAGTTCCATAGCCACCGTCAGCTAGCGCATAGGCCGTTGCTTCACCAACACCTGAGAGCTGTAGAAACATGTTGACGCGCTCATCATACCTAGTATCTACTTCGCCGGCATCAACTTCGTCAACAGGTCTCGCTGACGCATTAGCCAACAGCTCCTGGGTCTCCACATCATCGTCTTTCTCTTCTTCAACCTGAGACTCAGCCAATACTTTGGCGTTTTCGATCAATTTAAGAGCCTGATCTTGCTCAAGATTTAACAATCTAAGTAAAGACCGGGGAGACAGCTCGGCGACTTCAGCTGGCGTATTATACCCTTCTTGAACCAAAAGTTCAGCCATCATATCGTTCAAACCGTCGATTGTTGCTAAAACATTCTTAGCGTCGTTTAATTTTTCTTCAATTGATGACTCACTCTTAATATCGAGTCGCCAACCTGTTAACTGAGCAGCGAGTCTTACATTCTGACCACGCTTTCCAATTGCTAACGATAGCTGATCATCAGCAACGATCACTTCCATACTCTGACGCTCTTCATCAACAATCACCTTGCTAACCACAGCTGGAGCCAATGCATTGCAGACCAACCTTGCCGGATCGTGATCGTAAGGCACTATATCAATCTTCTCTCCGTTAAGTTCGTTCACGACGGCTTGTACCCTAGCCCCTTTCATACCGACACACGCACCAACAGGGTCGACGCTAGAGTCCTTTGAGTACACCGCTATTTTAGACCTGTAACCGGGATCGCGGGCCGCACTTTCTATCGTGACAATTCCATCATAGATTTCGGTAACGTGCTGACCAAACAAAGCGATTAGAAAACCTGAGTGCCCTCGCGACATGACCACCTGAGGGCCGCGGGATGCACGCTTAACGTCTAGCACATAGGCCTGAATGCGATCTTTTACCCGAAACTTTTCAATCGGGACCTGCTCTTTATAAGGGATAACCGCTTCAGTCCTACCGAGATCGACAATGATGTCGTTTCTCTCGAAGCGTCGAACATACCCACTCAATATCTCTCCAACACGGTCTGAAAATTCTTCGTGAATCTGAGCTCGTTCGGCATCCCTAACCTTCTGGACAATAATTTGTTTTGCAGACTGCGCAGCAATCCTGCCAAATCTTGATGTATCTATTTTAACACCTAATGCATCACCCATAACGGATTCAGCATCAAGTTTCTTAGCGTCTTCAAGGGCGATTTCAATTTGATCGTTCGCAACGTCATCATCTTCTACAACAGTTCGAAACTGGTACAATTCGATTTCGTCCGTTTCCTCGTTATAGTGTGCTTCCAGATCAGAAGTAGCACCAAGGGATCGGCGAGCTGCATGGACAACAGCCTGCTCTAGAGCATCGACAATTACTGCCTTGTCTAGATTCTTGTCTCGACTCACACCCGAGATGACTTTCCTCAACTCTGACTCGAGTTCCGAACTGTCTAATAATGTCATTTTCCTACCTCATGGGAATAAGGTTGCTTGAAGGGTAACTCTAGCCCCTCGTCAAAACTCTCTCTACCAATCATATACTAAGTTAGCTGACTTAAGGAGATTTATTGGCATTGACCAAATCTCACCAGACTCTAATTCCAGCCTAATTTTATCTTCATTTTCAATAGTTATAACTTTGCCTGAAGCTTTTTTACGCCCTTCAAAAGACTCCGTCAATTCAACCGAAACTTGTGAACCAACTTCACTAGCAAAGTGCTTTGCTGTCCGTAATGGTCGCTCAACGCCAGGAGAGCTAACTTCCAGTCTGTAAGCTGAAGGAAAAAAATGATCGAAATCTTCAGACCCATCTAAGATCCTCGAAACCTTTACACAATCATCGATAAGAACCGTTTGAGGCCCATCAATAAAAACTCTAAGTGTCTTGTCCGCAGGCTGCCATTCAACTTCGAGACACTCATAGTTGGTATCAACTAAAGCACTTTGTATGGTATCGATGATGTCATTGCGTCGTTGTCGATTCATCTTTGTCCCAATAAAAAAGCCCAGCTACATCTCCAAAAAAGAGAGGGCAAGGCATCACAGTTGTCATGACTTTTACTCTAGAAATTAATCTAGGCAGAGAGTAGTAACACGATAGAAATATCCTGTCAACTTGGTCTATTCGAAATCAAGGAAAGCTAGAATATTTTCAAACAAAATAATTCTTTAAGACTAATACTAACTGCCGAATCGTAGCAGTTTATCAATGTCGTCTACTTCGGCATTCTGATGCAGCCAGAGAACCAATTCTCGCATTGAGTAAATGTTTTTATAAGGACCAGAAGCCCTGTTTCGATAACCAGTAATGATTTTTCCATTAGCGAAAGACAAAAAGCTAGTGGAAAACACTACACGCACACCATATATCGTGTAAGGAGCGAACGAATCTGGCTGAAACTGAAAACCATCTCTCAATAGGTCCGAGTTAACTCTCCAGACATTTCCGCGATTAACAAAAACAACTCCTGAATCTTGCTCAGTCCGAAAAATGCGGTGACCATTAATGATTCCGTGTCCATTGATAATCCCATGACCGTTCACATGGGAATAACCGTTACCAGACCTATGCTGAATCATAAACACTTCCTGAAATACCCAATTTCCAAACAGCTGATTCGAACTGGGAACAGACTCAGAACCGAACATTCCATAGTCGCAGTCTCTAATTGTATTCTCAAGAGTCAGAGTTCTAGAGATGGGACTAAATTCAAGTCTGCAACCAGGGCGATTATCGATAATACCTTGAGTCATTCCAAATGATACCGCTATTAAGGCATTTTCATCGACAGGTTTTTCAATTGCCATACCAATCACATACCCGTCCTCATCAATAACCGGCCCTCCAGACATTCCTGGCTCTGCAATCGAGCCATACCGTGAGCTAATTGGCCTAAGCTTTATTTTTGGCTGCGATCCAAAGTTTGATGTATCGTCAGAAATAACATTTTCTCTCGAGATCGTAGCTGTTTTTTCGGCAACACTTCCAGCGTTAGACACAGGGTAACCAATGACTGTAACTCTGTCCGCTCTCCCGCCGTTAGACGATGGACGATCGCTGCCCTCAGAAGCTCTCAACTTTAGACCTAAACTATCGAGCAGGCCTTCATTTATATCTTCCAATTGACTAACTTTTGCATCACGAACTCTAAGTATGGCGAGATCACTAACTATGTCTGAATAAACCAATTCAAGCGCTTTTTTTACGAGCTGCCCCTTGAAACGAATATCGAAATACATACCTTCGCGAACCCACTCAGAGCGTTTACTACCAGTAGGGAAAATATGTGCTGCGGTCAAAATGTAATAGTCATCACCAATTCTCTCAGGAGAGTTTGCCACTAGAACTTTGGCCTGACTTGAATCTGTTAGAAAGAATCCAGTACCTAGAGCCATATGACCAAACTTACTTATCTGAACGACACTTTCAGCAGGGTTCGACTTGGACTGATCATATGCGTTAAAATCTGACACCATGGAAGACCCAGGAAACGTTTCAATAGAATCCCCATCCTCGTTAAGCAAACAAACAGAACCATTTCCCTTAGCAACCATGAATACGTAGTATAAATTTGGGAGTCGCTTTTTCTGACCTTGACCACCGAGTATTACCTGAACCGCCAACTGACCAAGGGGCAGGTTATCGGCAGTTTGAATATCAATGGTACAAACGTAACCTTCTAATTCTGAAACCGTACCTTCCGTAGCTTCTTGATCACAAGAGACTTTCTGAATACTCACTAACTTACTGCTATCTGGAAGAGGACCTTCCAGTTCTAAATAAATGTCATCGGCATCAAATGGTTGATTAAGATAAAATTCTATTCTGTATTCGCGGCTATTTTCATTTTCCGGAACGATACTTTTCACACCGGGAAAATAGACCCATTTTAAATCTCTATCCCAAAGGATCGAACTGATAACTTCTATATTTTCTTCATTTTCGGAACTGATGGCTAAATTGGAATAGACAAACAGCGCTAGTAGACAACCTAGGATATATCGCATCACCAAGTCTCCGTGACAAAAATAACCAGTAGAAAATTCACACTTTGAAATAAAATACATATGGCTATAAAAATTTAAAAATGGAACCAGACTATATCTAATGCAGATAGCGACAGATTGTCAATTTTTTCTTTCGACCACCTTTTTGTCATAAGGCAAAATTTGTAATTGAAGATCTACATTTTTTTCCACTAGAACTTTTTATGCCTTGTTTGCTAGATTTACTGTGAGTTTTTCTATCTCATCGAATCTTATATTGGCGGCAGTGTAAGTCATGCAATGGGACTCTTTAGTCAAAGATGCAAAAAATTGTCATAGTAAGCAGTCTTGGGAGGCATTTTTTCTTAAGAACGAAAAAGCTATTGTCAGATCAAACGTTTCTAAACCACTCAATGAAATTTTTCGTCTACTTCTAGCCGACGCGCAGTGCCTTCAATATAGTGAGCATGTCTGGAATACAATGCTCTCTGGCTGTGTAAGCGCTTGGGACTTAGAGCTCGGACTGCTTGTGGCAAACAAAGCATTAGCTATTCCTAATCCAGGAATTAGAATTAAAGCCGCCGAAATATTTTTAGAGTGTGGTCAGCCAAGTCAGGCTCGAAAAATTTCTTCGTTAACTCTCCGGTTAAAAAATATTAATGCAGTCGATAGCATTTCCGCGCGGATGATAGTCTGTAAAAGCTATGTAGAAGAAGGCCGTAATACCATGGCCAAAAGAATGCTTAAAAAGCTGGAAATGCTAGTTCACGATATCGATCTCCCAGATACGGTAAAAGCCGATATGCTCTCAAATATCGCAAGATCGAAGTTTTTCTTAGGAAATTATAGCGACGCAGCAGAAATATTTGTGTCAGCTCACCGTATTTTTATCGAAAGCCGTCGGTGGGAAGCAGCTGCCAGTGCTTTGTTTAATGCAGCCGCATCTTTTGATAATGCTGGGGTTGAATTCCAGGACAAAGCTCTAGACCTAGTTAAAAGGTGTGAGACTATAGCCTCTAATCACAGCTTACGCGGCCCTCTATCCCACTGTTTTGCATTTCACGGCACACATTTTCACAACCGGGGCGTTTTTTCAAAGGCGGCTGATAATTATCGAAATGCTCTAAATCTGATACCCGAATCGGAAAATAGCTTCCGAAAACTTCATATCTTGTCGATGCTAACACTCACCTTTATCAAATCTGGTAAGTTTAAATACGCTGAGAAATATGGAGAGCAAACGTTAGAGCTTGCCAAAAGAGACGAGTCCGAACGATTCAAGATCAGGTATGTTACTTTAAAAGCGGAACTCTACTGGCAAAGAGGTGACGTGAATGAGGCGTACGATTTACTTCATGAGGCTACCAGACCTTTATATGCAAATGGTGTCAATACTCTTGAAGAACTAGCGACTCTGAGCCGGTATAATATTAAATCAGCTCAATTAAATATTAGAACAGACAGTTCCGTTCGTATCTCGAAGAACTTGCGTCACAACAACGCGACATGGCTTGAGTATGTTATCTCAATGTGCGGGCAACATATGATAAAGCACAACTTCCAGTTGGTGGAGTCTCTTTCGGAAGAGTGTATTGAAATCGCAAGTAAGTATCGATTCAAATTCTACGAAGCGCAAGCGCACACCCTACTCGCACAAAGCAAATCAATTCAAAGAATTTTCGATGAAAAGTTCGAGAAATCACTAAAATTTCTTTCTAAAATATCAGAAAATATTGAGTTCAAACTCTTTTCTATACAGTATTACCTGATATCAGCAACAAAAGCCTATGCTACTGGAGACTTTGTAGGAACCAAGCGAGACCTCAAAGAGGCACAAAGGTCATTAAATTCCCCATTCCAAAAACAAGAAATTTTGAACACTTGGACGGCAACAATTGAGGGACACTCACCCAAAATGAGTTTTCAGTGGCAAAAAAAGTTTATCATCTCATCTACAAAAATGTACTTTTCCCCAAAGGTTGAATATTTAGGCGATTCAATTTACCTCGTTTCTAAACAATATCGCGTTTCCCTTGCCTCTTATCCGGTTTTGCATCGGCTCATGCAATACTTGTTTGCTCATAAAAACCAGTCGATCAGCGCCGAGGACCTACAAGAAAAAGTTTGGAAACAAACGACGAGGCAGCAAGGGTGGCAGCAAAAAATCCGCAACTCAATCATGAGAATCCGCTCGTTGTTTCCTTATACGATTGCTCCTATTATCGTTTACTCGGAGGGAAGAATTCATCTTTTTACAGAAGCGATAGAGTTTCCATCTTCACCAAAAGAGCCTAAATCTGAGGAAAAGATTTTGAAACTATTACAAGAAGGCCCTCAGTCTCGGGTTCAACTATCCAATAGAATAATGACTTCTCAAACTACTACAAAAAGGATTCTACAAAAGCTTGTAAAAGAGCGTAAGATTCGGGCAAATAAAGTTGGAAGAATTGTTCTTTATCAACCTATAAGTGATGAAACCAGTGCTGCAAACTAGCCTTTTCTAGCTCGAATAATACTGATCCAAGAGATCACGATCAAAATAATATTTGCTGCCCAGGCACTAAATAAGGGATCAATCGACCCTCTTTTTCCTAAGGCACGTCCGGCGTTGAGAAAAAACCAGTAACTAATACCAATTGCAACAGCAAAGAGTATACTTCTTGCTGTTTCCATACTTCTTTCAGACTTATAACCAAACCTTAGGCCAACCAAACACACGACGAAAGAAGCAAAATGAAAAGCCATCTTTACGTGCATATCAACTTGATAAGATAGAATATCGATGCCAGAAGCGCCATCACGAACTACGATTTCGTTTAATTCAAATATACTAAGTTCGTTTGCTTCCCTTCTTTCTTTTTTTAATTTTTCTGGCTCTATTGGTATTTTAACGGGCAAAAAGTCTTTTTGCTCCGAATCAGATATGGATCCATTGGGCCAAAAGTATCGAATTTTTACATTTGATAGGACCCAATCGCCCTCGCTAGGCCTATAGACACCCACTTCAGACTCATAGGTTTTCTTTGGCCTAAAGTCTTTCCCTACTGAAATCACTTTGATGCCATACATAACACTCGCTACTGGATCATAGTCTTTAAATGTAAATAATGAGTCATCTTGTCGCAACCATCGAGCGCCCTCTGCAAGCTGGGTTTCTGAACCTTGTTCGATCTTTACTTCCTTTATATAGTGAGCCTTTTTTGCGGACTCTGGCAAGACAATTTCACCCAAAATAAAGGAAAACACGGACAATAAAAACCCACCAACTGCTATGGGAATCCCAACCCTTAAGGGTCCCATACCAGCTGCTCGCATTGCGGTAATCTCATTGGTCCTACTCATCAAAACCATGGTAATCACCGAAGACAGCAAAGAGGAAATAGGTAATGCTTGAAGTAGAAGGCTAGGAATTCGATAAATGTAAAACTTAACAAGATCACCGGTTTCGGGAGTATATCTTGGAATATAACGGGTAGTTTTTTCAATAAAGTCAAACAATAAGAAAAGAAATACGCAAAGCAACAAAGTTCCAAAAACAAACTTTAAATAGTCTTTCAATACGTATAGAAATAAAGTCATATCAGTCTGGTGTCGAAAGTTTTACTGATCTTGCCAGAATGTAGGGTAACCCTTTTTTCCCTCGTTCCACAGTCCCGAGTATTTCTACTTTTTTTTCCTTTAGATCATTTTTAACAAATCCAGAGTCCTCTAAATTAGTTAGAACAACAAGCATGCGTCCCGATCCATCGGAAACCACGATATAGGTATCATGCTTTCCAAGCTCTTCAACAGCAGCAGACAGTAAAACGGTTGCTCCTAGAAGTCTTCCCGCGTCGAAATGAATTTCTTTAGTTGTGACTAGTGTGGGTTCGAGAAAAAGCGTACCCCCAGTCATCGAGAAGCTTTTGTTATCAAGCACGACCTTAAGAGATTCGACTTGTTCGCACGACACGGAAAATGCCAGAATGCTGAAGAGACAGTAATTTCGAAGCATAATCTACCTTAAGTAAAAGACTTCCCTAAGGCTATAGTATATAGGAATAAAAAAATCCTGCTACAAGTAGCAGGATTTAGTACGTTCTGTTTATCTTGAGCTACTTTTTAACTGGTTCGTAATCGACAAATTGTATCGTTGCTAGTTTTGCACCATCACCAAATCGAACACCGCGTCGCAATATCCTTAGGTACCCACCTGGACGATCCTTGAAACGCTCTGCAAGAGGACCGAAGACTTTACTAACGGCACTTTTGTCAAACAAATAACTAGCAGCTTGTCGTCTTTTGTGGAGAGAGCCGTCCTTACCTAAAGTGACGATTTTCTCGACCACACTTCTAAGCTCCTTAGCCCTCGGTAGAGTCGTTGTGATGCTCTCTTCATTGACAAGAGATGTTGCCAAATTTCTTAGCATCGCTCTTCGATGAGCGCTCTCTCTTCCAAGTTTTCTGTATCCATGTTTATGCCGCATTACCAGTCCTCACTATTTTTAATTTGATTCTGTATCTCTTTGCCTGAGCATACTGGGATCGAATCCATCAATTTTCATTCCGAGGGATAATCCCATCTCAGCGAGTATATCTTTAATCTCGTTCAATGACTTTCGACCAAAGTTTTTAGTCTTAAGCATTTCAGCTTCGCTCTTTGTTACCAATTCGCCAATGAATTTTATATTGGCATTCTCTAAACAGTTAGCCGCCCTTACACTTAATTCCAACGAGTCCACAGTCTTGAAAAGGTTCTCATTAAGCTGCGGTTTTCTTTCCGTATCCTCTTCAGCCGGTCGAGCCTCAACCTCTTCTGTTTCGTCGAAATTGATGAAGATTGTCAACTGCTCTTTCAAGATTTTAGCTGCATAGGCTAGTCCGTCATCTGGCCTAACTGCACCGTTCGTCCAAATTTCTAACGTCAGCTTGTCATAGTCGGTCATTTGACCTACCCGTGCATTCGACACATTGTACGCGACACGTCTTACCGGGGCGAATATTGAATCTGTCACGATGTAATCAGTCGGAACATCTTCAGTCCGGTTTTGGTCGGCGGAAACATACCCTCTACCGTGCCGAACGATCATCTCCATGTCCAAAGACCCGTCTTCTCCGACAGTTGCAATATGTTGCTCAGGGTTTAGAATTTCTACGTCACTACTAGCCTGGATATCACCAGCAGTCAACACACCCTCACCGTTAGATTTCAAGGTAATGCGAGCGTCTTGCTCTCCCAGATACCTTATATTGACCTGCTTCAGGTTTAGAATTATGTCAGTAACGTCTTCCTTGACACCTTGTATGGTACTTAATTCGTGGTCAACGTTAGCTATACGAACCGCAACTACAGCAGCCCCGTTTATACTGGACAAAAGCACCCGTCTCAAAGAGTTTCCTAGGGTGATTCCGTAGCCCCGCTCTAATGGCTTAGCTACAAACTTTCCGTAAGTGTCGGTTAAAGTGGCGATCTCAACATTGTTCGGTGTTATCAGATCTTGCCAATTACGATGCATAAATGTTCTCCGTAAGGCTTCGTTAAGCTATCCAGTCGGGTACAGCCGATTTAAAAACGCAATGATAAAAACTTATTGTACCAATATTTCGTCCCTGGTCCATTAATATAATGAACCTAATTTCACAATATTCCTGGGACAAACCTAAGTTTAAACTCGGCGCCTTTTCGGAGGACGACATCCGTTATGTGGAACAGGTGTGATATCTCGCAACAAATTTACTTTCAGTCCAACAGAAGCCAAAGCCCTCACGGCGCTTTCGCGACCTGATCCAGGCCCTTTGACCAATACGGAAATAGATCTCATTCCCGCATCCATAGCTTTTTTCGCAGCCTCTTCTGCTGCTACTTGAGCAGCAAATGGGGTGCTTTTCCTGGATCCCTTAAAACCTTTTGTACCAGCTGTTGACCATGAAACAACTTCGCCATTCAAATCAGTTATTGTTACGATAGTATTATTGAATGTCGCTTGAATATGTGCAACGCCCATAGGGACGTTCTTTTTGCCTTTTCTTTTTTTACCTACGGTACCTTTAGCCATGACTTACCTTTTTCCTGTTAAATCCTAATAATTAGGAAAAATTCTACTTCTTCTTATTCGCGATAGTCTTTCTAGGCCCTTTTCTAGTCCTAGAATTAGTTTTTGTCCGCTGTCCTCGAACAGGCAAACCTCTTCGATGGCGGAGTCCTCGATAGTTACCAAGGTCAACTAGTCTCTTAATATTAAGAGAAACTTCGCGTCTTAAGTCACCTTCTACAGCAATGGCCTCTGAATCGATAATATTTCTAATCGTGTTGACCTCGTCACCTGTAAGGTCACCCGCCTTCTTATCGATAGCGATACCAGCCTTCTCAACTAATTTTACAGCTGTGTTTCGTCCTACACCGTAAATACTAGTCAAAGCGATATCTATTCTTTTGTGTGCGGGTAAATCAACCCCAGCAATACGCGCCATCTGGAACTCCTAGTTCTTAACCTTGTCTTTGTTTATGCTTTTTAACTTCGCAAATTACCCGTAAAACTCCACGTCGTCTGATGACCTTGCACTTGTCGCAAATTGGTTTTACACTTGCTCTAACTTTCATAACTTACACTCCGTAACCAACACTTTTATTTTGAACGGTAAACGATTCGACCGCGTCCCAGATCGTAAGGAGAAATCTCTAGTTTCACCTTGTCTCCTGGCAGTATCCTAATGAAATGCATGCGCATTTTGCCGCTAATATGCGCCAAAACCTCATGACCGTTATCAAGTTCTACTTTGAACATAGCATTCGGTAATGGTTCCTTTACCACGCCTTCAACTTCTATTACGTCTTCTTTAGCCATTTTGTCCCAATCTCAGATTAAAAAACATAAGGCAACCCTAGTCTAGCCTGAGCTGCGACACTTTACACGCTATACCAATAAGTGGCAAGCACAGATTATCTATTTCCCAAGCCACAAAGCCCTAGATTCAAAGGGCTTCGAGCAACCTAGAATATACGTCCTCTGTGGAGCCAAGGCCATCCACTCTGACATAGACCCCTTTGGAGCGATAGAAGTCCAAAACCGGTTCTGTAGACTTTTCATAAACAGTAAGCCTAGTTTGAACCTTCTTAACTTCATCATCTGGTCGCTGAGTCAGACCACTACCACACTTATCACAGATGCCTTCTTTTTCTGGTCTATTCATTGTCATGTGGAACGTCGCTCCACAATTTAAGCAAGTACGCCGTCCACTTAGTCTCTCAACCAGCTGCTTTGATTCAACATCTAGGTGAATCGCCTTCCCGACTGTCCACTCAGCTGCTAAGCCCTCTAATGTCTTAGCTTGATCGAGGTTCCTCGGATAGCCATCTAGAAGTACCTTATGTCCCGCAACTGCAGAAAGTTCGCTCTTTAAGATGTCGAGTAAGAGAGCATCTGGAACCAACTCCCCCTTCTCCATAAACTGACTGGCCGTCTTACCTAGTTCAGTCCCACCTTTAATTTGGTTTCTTAGAGCGTCACCAGTGGAAATCTTTTTGTAACCCTGACGCTCTACAAGCAAATCAGCTTGTGTTCCTTTACCGGCACCTGGCGCACCTGTCAGAACGACTATCATGACCGTCCCCTACCGCTGCTTCTTGAACTGCCTTGCTTCATAAATGCCTCGTAGCGAAGAGACTGTCTATGAGCATCAATCTGCCTAAATGTCTCCAAAGCAACGCCAACTATAATCAGAAGACTAGTGCCACCAAAGTAAAATTGAACGTTGAACCTCTCCGTTATTATAGACGGGACCAAACATATTGCGGCTAGATAAATCGCTCCAGTCAATGTCAGTCGACTAATAACTTTTGCAAGGAAATCACTAGTTTTCGCCCCCGGACGAATTCCAGGAATAAAGCCTCCATGCTTTTTCAGGTTTTCAGCTATATCGTCAGGCTTAAACTGAATCGATGTATAGAAGAAAGCGAAAAACACAATCAGAGAGAGGTATACTAAATTGTATGCCCAACCACCCGGAATAAAAAGTGTATTAATTACATTTGCTGTGTCCGAGCCTTCCATCACTTGAGCAGCAGTCACCGGAATCTGCAGTAAAGAACTAGCAAATATTGGTGGAATGACACCAGCTGTGTTGACCCTGATCGGTAAATGGGATGTTTGACCACCATAGACTCGTTTACCAACCTGTCGCTTTGCGTACTGTATAGGAACTTGTCTAGCCCCTTGTTCGATAAATACAACACCTGCCGTTATCACAACCACGATAACAATCAACAATAGTATTTGGATGATTTCCATTTCTGCACTGTTGTATTTTGAATAGGTATTCGTAATTACGGAAGGCAATCCAGCGACGATTCCCGCAAAAATAATTAGGGATATACCGTTACCAACGCCACGTTCCGTAATCTGTTCACCAATCCACATGACCAAAGCCGTACCTGCAGTCAAGCTAATAGCCGTGAACGTCAACCATCCCATTCCTGGGTTTAAAACAAGTGAGCCACCACCAAATTCAGCACCTGATAGTGTTCGCCCGATCATAAAGCCCTGAATAAGTGCCAAAAGAATAGTTCCGTAACGTGTATACTGAGTGATCTTTTTTCGCCCGGCATCCCCCTCTTTTGACAGAGCTTCTAAATGAGGAACGACAACAGTTAGAAGTTGGGCGATAATCGAAGCAGAGATATAGGGCATGACACCGAGAGCGAAAATACTAAATCGCTCTAAGGCACCACCAGAGAACATGTTGATCATTCCAAAAGCGTTAGCACCTTGACTCTGAAAAAATTCACTTAGTCTGGCAGCATCGACACCTGGTATGGGTACGTGTACGCCAATCCGATAAAGAGCGAGAAACCCTAACGTAAAAAGAATCTTTTTCTGGAGATGATTCATACTCTCCGGAAGTGCTGATATCCGCTGTCCCAACTTAGATCTCCTCGGCTTTGCCGCCTGCTTTCTCTACCGCTGCCTTTGCAGAAGCACTAAACTTATGCAATGAAATGGTCATGGACTTTTCTAGACTACCCCTACCGAGCAACTTGATTGGCTTTCCAGGTTTTCTAATCAACCCAGCTTGCTCAAGCGTCTCGGGAGTGATTGTACTACCCGCCTCAAAACGATTCAAAGTATCTAAGTTTACAGCATTAAATTCAACGCGAAAAGGATTCTTGAAACCCCTCTTAGGAAGTCGCCTGTACAATGGCATCTGCCCACCTTCAAAACCTGGAGCAACTTTTCCGCCTTTTCGAGCTTTCTGACCTTTGTGTCCCTTACCAGCAGTCTTTCCAAGACCACTACCTGGACCACGACCTAATCTCTTTTTATTCTTATTTGAGCCCTTAGCTGGCGTCAAATTTCCCAAAGATTTCATTAATAGCCCTCTTCTACTTAGACAGTAATTCGTAGTCAATAAGATGAGACACCTTATTAATCATGCCGCGAATACAGTTATTGTCTTTGTGGGTTTTTTCCTGTCCTATTTTGTTCAGCCCAAGGCCTTGCATAACCTTACGTTGGGACTCCGGGACAGATATTAAACTCTTTTTTTGTATTACTTTAATGGAAGCCATTTCAACCTCAGTGTCTAGCCTGGAAGACATCTACGGCTTCTTTACCGCGTCGCCCAGCATATTCTTCAATCGTTTCAAGTTGCGCAAGACCGTTAATGACTGCCCTTACAACATTTTGTTGATTCCTCGTTCCATGAACTTTGCAGACAATATCTTCTATACCTGCAAGTTCAGCAATGATACGAACAGCACCACCAGCAATGATCCCCTTACCTTTTTTGGCAGGATACATAAGAACTCGTGCAGATCCGTAGCGTCCGATAACCTCAAAAGGGATCGTTCCGCCATTTTTACGGACACTTATCAGCGTCTTTTTAGCTTGCTCAGAACCCTTCCGAATTGCGTCAGGAACTTCATTCGCCTTTCCTAGACCGAATCCTACTTTTTCCTTGCCATCACCAACGACAACCAATGCACTGAAGCTAAACCTTCGACCACCTTTAACAACTTTCGCAACCCTAGCTATATTAACAACTCGGTCCTGAAAGCCATCTTCTTTCTTATCTCTCATCTCTCTTGCCACGCAAGCCTCCAAACTTTACTAAAATTTTAAGCCAGCCTCGCGCGCACCACTTGCGAAAGCTTCTACTCTACCGTGAAACGCATAGCCGTTTTTATCAAACACTACCGAAGAAATATTTTTTGACGCACATTCAGCTGCAAGCTTCTTACCCAAGTCTGTACAAACATCTTTGTTGGCTCGTTTATCAGAGCCTTTTTCGAAGCTGTTGACTGAAGCAAGTGTTTTTCCTGCTTGATCATCAATGACTTGAGCATACAAATGACGCGCCGAACGGAATACTGACAACCTAGGACGCTCAGCAGTTCCAGAAACCTTTTTACGAATTCTTCTTTTTCTTTTTAATCGAAGCTGTGTTTTTTTGTTCGCATTACCCATGCTTATTTTCCTTTATTTCTTACCAGCTGCTTTACCAACTTTGGTTGCAATGTGCTCATCCTCGTAACGAACACCTTTGCCATGATAAGGTTCTGGAGCGCGTAAAGATCGAATTTTTGCAGCAACTTCGCCAACATCTTCTTTTGAAGCACCAGAGACAATAATTGTCGTTTGCTTTTCTACATCCAAATTAACACCACTAATTGGTTCGAAAATAATTGGATGACTATAACCAAGTGTTAGGTTTAAGCTTGTTCCTTGTTTCGCCGCCCTATAACCAACACCAATCAGTTTTAATCTTTTCTCGAAGCCTTTAGATACACCTTCAACCATATTGGCAACGAGTGTTCTACTTAGACCGTGGAAACGCTTCAACTCATTCGTTTCGTTTATGGGGCTAATAGTTAACGCGTTAGCGTCTTGTTTAATCGTAACAGCTTCGTGTAAAGTTCTTTCTAAGTTGCCTTTAGGGCCCTTTACCTTTACATGATTGCCGTCTAGTTTAACTTCGACCCCACTTGGAATCGCGACTGGAATCTTTCCAATTCGTGACATGACTTAAACCTTTATCTAAAATACAGAGCAGATGTATTCGCCGCCAACGTGATTTTTACGCGCCTCTCGGTCGGTCATAATACCCTGAGATGTTGATAGTATTGCCGTACCAAAACCATTTTTTACAAAAGGGATATCATCCGCACCCACGAACTGTCGATGCGAAGGTCGACTCACTCGCTTAAGTTCCTTGATAATTCCTTCACCGTTATGGTTGTACGCTAGAGCGATTTTCAATACGCCTTGCTTTTTATCTCTGATACATTTGTAGTTTCTTACAAAACCTTCTTCACGCAGAACGTGTGTGATCGCTATTTTCATCTTACTCGCTGGAACAGAAACTACCTCATGCCCCGCTTTCTGCGCGTTTCTAATTCTTGTGAGTAGATCTGCTATTGAATCTGTAATATTCATGCTCAGTCCTTAATTAAGTCTCGTGTTTTTACCAAGATGCTTTCGTTACACCTGCCAACATCCCATTTAGAGCAAGCTCTCTAAAGCAGATCCGACAAACACCAAATTTCTTGTACACAGCCTTTGGACGTCCACAACGATTACATCTAGAGTAGGCGCGAGTGGAAAATTTTGGTTTTCTTTTTGCTTTTTCTATTAGTGCTTTCTTAGCCATTTCTACTCCTTCGGCCTAGTTTTTTCTAAAGGGGAAGTTAAATTTGTCCAAAAGAGCTTTTGCTTGGATATCGTTCTCAGCTTTTGTAACGATAGTTATACCAAGACCCCTTACACGATCAACTTTATCGTAATCAATCTCAGGGAAAATGATCTGTTCTTTTACTCCAAGAGTATAATTACCTCGACCATCAAACGCTTTTGGCGAAAAACCCCTAAAGTCACGAATTCGAGGAATAGATACGTTAATCAAACGATCTAAAAACTCATACATTCTTTGCTTACGGAGAGTGACACTGCATCCGATGGGCACACCTTCTCTGAGCTTAAAGCCGGCAATCGATTTTTTCGCCCTTGTCATAACTGGCTTTTGTCCAGTTATGGTCTCCAAGTCTCTCATTGCACCTTCAAGAATTTTAATATTCTGGACGGCTTCACCTTGCCCGATATTAACAACGACTTTTTCAATCTTAGGAGCCTGATTGACATTAGGCAGAGCTAGTTCTTTGACTAATTCATCCCTAATCTTGTTATAATGCTCTTGTAGTCTTGGGGTGTAACCCATTTCACTCACCTTATAAGTTAATAGTTTATTAAAGAACTTCGGGCGCTAATGAAGCGATTCTTATAAAACCTTTATTTCTCACTTCTCTAGCGACAGGGCCAAATATACGAGTCCCGATAGGATCACTATCTTTGCCCTTAATCAATACGGCCGCATTTTCATCAAACCGAATCGTGGAACCGTCGGCTCTAAGTATTTCTTTTTTTGTTCGTACGATCACGGCTTTGTGAACCGTACCTTTTTTCACTTTACTATTGGGAATTGCTTCCTTAACAGAAACAACGATCGTATCCCCGACTGTTGCAAAACGCTTTTTACTTCCACCAAGAACTTTAAAGCACTTAAGTACCTTTGCCCCTGAGTTGTCTCCACTTTGGAGCACTGATTCCATCTGAATCATTTGGATTTCCTCTTGTCTTAATCTTTCGCCACTTCGACGATTTTCAATAGGTTAAATCGTTTACGAGCACTGTATGGTTTTGATGGGATGATTAACACCGAGTCACCAAGCTTGCTCTGATTATTTTCGTCGTGGAACATAATTTTCGTTCTTCGACGGATATATTTGTCATATCGAGAGTGCTTCACAGTTCGCTCTATGGTGCAAACCCGCGCCTTGCTCATTTTATCACTTGTCACAACACCGAGTAACGGTTTCGATTTGTTGCTATTTGATTCGTTATTACTCATTTGACGCTTACCTTATGCTTTAGCTGCTTGCCTGTTTTTCTCATTTTGAACAGTTTTTAGTCTCGCTAATGTTTTTTTAAGACCTCTGATCTGTCCTACATTTGTTGCCGCAGCTGTGTAGACATCCATTCTCATTTCCGCGAGTTTCTTACGAACTTCTTGTTCTGTGGCTTTTATCTCTTGTGGATCTATAGCTCTAAGTTCTTCTGTTGTTAGTTTTAAGATATCCATTACGACCAAGGATCCTCCGACTTAATAATAATTTTTGTTTTAATCGGCAGTTTGGCAGCAGCAAGTTTCAGTGCTTCTGTTGCTATGTCTACATCAACACCGTCCATTTCATATAAAACCCTGCCTGGCTTGATGTAAGCCACGTAGTGATCTACAGAACCTTTACCCTTACCCATCCGGACCTCTAGAGGTTTCTTCGTAACAGGATGATCTGGGAACATCTTAATCCAAACTTGCCCACCCCTTTTGATGTGACGAGTCATGGCAATACGAGCAGCTTCAATTTGTCTGGCTGTGATTTTTCCGCTTTCTAGGGCTTGCAAACCATAATCACCAAAAGCTAGGTGAGTTCCACGGCTGGCGACTCCTTTGATCCGGCCTTTATGCTGCTTTCTAAACTTTAATCGTTTTGGAGATAACATTTATATTTCCTCTGTAGAAACGCGTCCCTATTAAGAGTCGAGCTTCTCACCTTTAAAGATCCAAACTTTGATACCAATCAAACCGTATGTTGTTAGCGCTTCGGCTGTGCCGTAATCAATCTCAGCACGAAGGGTGTGCAATGGAACTCGGCCTTCGCGATATTGCTCAGTCCGAGACATATCTGCTCCTCCAAGGCGCCCAGAGCAAGAAACCCTGATCCCTTTAGCTCCAGCTTTAACAGATGCCCCGATAGCTTTCTTCATCGCACGCCTAAAGGAAACTCTTCTCTGCAACTGTTGCTTAATGCTTTGGGCCACGAGACTAGCATCGGTATCAGGCTTCTGAACTTCGTATACATTGACACTTGGATCACCCGAATCGATTTTGCAAACCTTAATCAATTGCTCTTTAAGGTTTTCGGCGCCAGCTCCTTTTTTACCGATTATGATGCCCGGCCGACTCGAGTAAATATTGACTCGCATGTTTGCAGCTGCGCGCTCTATTTCAACTTTTGAAACTCCAGCGCTATCAAAGTTCTTCTCGATATAAGATCTGATCCTCATGTCTTCTTGCAAATATTTCGCATAGTCATGTTTCGCATACCAACGAGAAGCCCACGGCCTTGTAATACCTGTTCTAAAACCTATTGGATTGACCTTTTGTCCCACGGTTCTCCCTTTCTATTATAGCTCAGCGAGCTTCACTGTTATGTGTGCTGAGCGCTTCCTAATTGGGGTCGCTCTACCCTGTGCCCGCGGCAAATATCGTTTCAGTGTTGCACCTTCGTCAACGAAGACCTCTGATACAACCAACCTATCTACATCAACAGACGCATTCGACGTTGCATTCGCCATAGCTGACTGAATCAATTTTGACACCAAAGGAGCTGCCTTCTTGTTAGTCAGCTTTAATGTATCTAAGGCTACAGAAACTGGCTTTCCTCTAACCATATCAACTACGAGCCTTGCTTTCCTCGCAGACATTCTCGTATTTTTTAGAATTGCCTTGTATTGCTGTTCCAAATCAGAACTCCCTATTATCTCTTACTTTTTTTGTCAGCCGTATGACCGTAATAAGTACGTGTAGGAGAAAATTCGCCTAACTTATGACCAACCATGTTTTCTGTTACGAATACAGGCACAAACTTCTTACCGTTATGGACAAGAAAGTTTAGACCAACAAATTCAGGAACAATTGTTGACCGTCTGCTCCATGTCTTGATCGGCTTCTTATCCTGAGCAGCCTGATCAGCTTTTTTGAACAAATATGAATCAACAAACGGACCTTTTTTAATCGAACGAGCCATGCCTTACCCCTTATTTCTTCTTGCGACGTCTGATAATATCCTTATCAGTTCGCTTGTTCTGTCGAGTTTTGTGACCTTTAGTTGGCACAGCCCAAGGTGAAACAGGGTGACGACCACCAGAGGTCCTACCTTCACCACCACCATGCGGGTGATCAACCGGGTTCATAGCTACACCACGAACTGTCGGCCTGATACCTTTCCATCTGCGTCTACCAGCTTTTCCCAGATCGATATTAAAATGATCGGAGTTACTAACCGTTCCTATCGTAGCAAAACACTCTTCTCGAACTCGTCTCATCTCACCGCTAGGCAATTTCAGCTGAGCATATCCATCAACTCGACCGATTAGCTGAGCCGACGCACCTGCACTTCTTGCCATTTGTCCGCCCTTACCAGCCTTCATTTCGATGTTATGAACGGCGGTTCCAAGGGGGATATTCTTGAGAGACGTAGCGTTACCTGGTTTAACATCAACCTTTTCAGCTGTTATTACTGGATCACCCTTTTTAAGTCCGTCTGGAGCCAGAATATAACGGCGCTCACCGTCGATATAAAGGATCCTTGCGATGAAAGCTGTTCGGTTGGGATCGTATTCTATATACTCAACTTTCCCTGGTATATTCAGCTTGTTACGCTTAAAGTCGATCACTCGGTAATGACGCCTTACGCCGCCACCCCTGTGACGAACAGTAATCCGACCAGTATTGTTCCGACCACCCTTGTTATTTTTTGAAACAACCAGCGGGCCGTATGGTGCAACCTTATCTAGCTCTTTATAAGAAACAACCGACGCACCTCTTCGAGAAGGAGATGTGGGTTTAAATTGTTTAATCGCCATTCTTTTACTCCTTCCTACTGATCTTCAAACAACGGAAGCGTTTCGCCTTTGGCTAACGTCACAATTGCTTTTTTGGTTTTAATCGGCTTGCTAAAGTTAGTCCCTCTACGCTTAATCTTACCCCTGGTGATTAGCGTTCTGACACTATCGACTTTAGCATTCCAAATCTTGTTGATGGCTTTTTTCACATCATCTTTAGTTGCATCACGACGAATGACAAAAGTGTATTGTCCAGTTTCCTCGCGAACATCGTTACTTTTTTCAGATAGCAACGGCTTGATAATTACACTGTAGGGTTGCATTACTTATCCCCTTCTAGTCTAGCTGTAAGAGCGGCAATTGCTTTTTCTGACATAACGAAGCTTTCGTATCTCAGAACGTCTTCTGCATTCAGTTCAGACGCCTTCTTTACAGCCGCACCATTTATGTTTCTGGCTGATTTATATAGAAAGTTGTTATCTTCAGCATCTGTGAAAGTAGCTCTTTTGACGTTTAAAGCTGCCATGGACGATACAATTTTTTTCGTACTAAACGAGTCCAAAGCGTAGTCGTCAACAATCACTAGTTGACCATGCTTAACCTTATCGGAAAGCGCTACTTTCAACGCTAAAAGCCTAGTTTTTTTATTCAGCTTTTGAGTGTAGTCTCGTGGCTGCGGTCCATGGGATACGGCACCACCTGGGTAGTGAGGCGATCTACTGGTACCTTGACGCGCGTTACCAGTTCCCTTTTGCCTAAATGGCTTTTTGCCTCCACCACTAACGAACGCCCTAGTTTTTGTGGCATGCGTTCCCTGCCTGCGGTTGGCTTGGTAAGCTTTGACTACATGGTGTAGAACGTGATCGTTCAATTCTACTGCAAAAATAGAGTCAGGAAGATCAACCTTCTTGACCTCTTTGCCATCCATACTTTTTACTGCAATCTGCATGATCATCTCCCTTTGAAACCGCTATTGCGATTCTTTCGTTTTTAAAGACGGTTTAACAACGACAAAGCCATTACGATGTCCGGGAACTGACCCTTTAAGAGCGATCACATTTGCATCAACATCTACATCCATAACTTTTAGGTTTTGCACTGTTCTCTGCGCACAACCCATATGTCCTGGCATTTCCTTGTTCTTATATACACGACCAGGAGTCGTCCTTTGGCCTAATGAACCAGGTCTTCTGTGGAAGTGAGAACCGTGAGTCCTACGACCCGTCTTATGTCCCCATCTTGTAATTGCACCTTCGAAGCCATGCCCCTTCGTGATACCTGTTACATCAACAGTCTTAACTTCATTTAGAGAGCTTACATTCAATGAAGCTCCTAATTCAAAAGCAGAACTATCTTCAACTCTATGCTCTTTGAATCTTGTGTAGTTATTATCTATTGAAGCTTTTCTTAGGCGGGTCAAGTCGGGCTTGTTTAACTTACGTTCAGCTTTTTCATAGTAACCGACTTGAATGGCATTATATCCGTCTTTCTCGGAGGTTAATATCTTTGTAATTTGTTGATTCTCGATCTTCAACAAAGTTACTGGTATCATACGACCTTGCTCGTCTAAAACACGAGTCATACCTACTTTTTTTGCGATCAGTCCCTGCATTACTCTGACTTTCGTTTCATTTTGTTGTTTAATCCATCCGGAACGTCAGTTCGAATATCAAAACTGACGAGCCACTAATAAAGTTTGATTTCTACGTCAACGCCTGCTGCTAGATCGAGCTTCATAAGAGCATCGATAGTCTGCGCTTTGGCTTCCATAATGTCCAAAACTCGCTTATGCGTCCTGATTTCAAACTGTTCTCTGGATTTTTTGTTTACGTGAGGGCTTCGCAGTACCGTGTATCGATTAATTGCTGTTGGGAGAGGGATAGGCCCCGCAACCCTTGCGCCAGTTCTTTTGGCACGCTCTACGATTTCGACTGCAGACTGATCCAATAGTCTGTGGTCATACCCTTTTAAACGGATTCTAATGTTTTGGCTGCTCATAGCTTAACCCTAAATGTTCGACAAGTTGTCTCGATCCAATGTCTTTACAGGAAGCCTAATGAAGAACCAATGTCTTTTTGGCGGCATTGGCTTACTAATTAAAGTAGGCTTACCTGTAGAGTGGAAGACCTTACCTATAGGAGAAGGAGTGACAAGTCAACATTTATATGTTCGATTGGCTAAATAATTACAGAACCTTGGTATTTTCTAAAAAACCACATACATTAAGGTTAAAGATTTTGATTTTAAGACCGATCGTAACTTCAGAGGAGGGACGATTGTGACCGCACAAAACTTATTTCCAACCGAAGCGACCTGGTATAACAACTTTCCAATAACAAACTTAGTGGATAATTCGGTAACAGATTTCGATTTATTTTTAAAACTAGGTGACGGCATAGTTTTATATGCAAGCAATGGATATCATTGGATTAAAGAGGAGTTATCCGCATTGATAGCCAATGGATACAGCGACTTTCTCACTTTGAAAACAGACACCAAAAAAGCAAATATGTATCTGCAGATTGCTCAAATCCCCAAAGTCGAAAAAAATCTTCCACCTTTCGAACGAATTAAATCCTTAGAACAGATAGGCTCGCAGTTCATCAAAGCCCTTTACGAAGGGGAGATTACTCCAGCCTGCGTGAAGAAGTCAGAAGAAATCGCCAGGACCCTAGCCGATTGCATCGACGAAGATCGGACGTGTATCAAGGCTATCTCTGGTTTGGCAGACCATGATTACTATACTTACTACCATAGTATTAGGGTAGCAACCTACGCCTTGGCAATCTCGGTAGAAATGGGCCTTTCCGACCACAGACAAATGAAAGAAATTGTGGTTGGGGGAATATTCCATGACATTGGGAAAAAAGAGGTAGGACTAGAAATCATTAATAAAACTGGATCTTTAACAGAAGACGAATGGGCTCAAATGAAATCACATCCCGAATATGGACTCGCTTCGATTAACGACGCGAATCTAAGCCATATTCCCCAGGAAATCATCCTACATCATCACGAGAAACTTGACGGAAGCGGCTACCCACATGGGATTGGAAGCACCTCCCTATTACCAGAAGTGCAGATTGCGACGTTGGCTGATGTGTTTGATGCCCTGACATCTTCCCGCACCTACCAAAATAAACGTAGTAGATACGAGGCTTTACAGTTCATTAAGGATAAGATGGTTGGACCAAAACTTCCATACGAGGCTTTTTCGGCGCTGATAAGTTGCTTAAAGTAATACTGTCTTTTTTAATTTTTAGGCATCAAGACTATTGACAGATTCTCTGCATCGAGTACTATCCCTTCTCACTATGGTGGCTATGGCGAAGGGGTTAACGCACCGGATTGTGATTCCGGCATTCGTGGGTTCAAATCCCACTAGCCACCCCAGATTTCTTCATCACTCCCGTCTCTCTCGTAAAACGATAAGTTTCTGTACAAACCTAGGAACTGCTGTCCGTTAATTACGTATGATTTTAATATCTGATCGACGCCTTTGATTCTCCAACCACTGAGTCGTTTGACTAGCAACTTGCTGCTGTCTCAGTTGCTGCTCCAAAACTCGTTTCTGTTGCTCAAACTCCTCACTACCGGCAAACTCTTTGTTTTCAAGATAGAAAATGTAAGCTCCAGCCCCAATTCTAATTGGTGATGTAAATTCGCCAGGATTCAAGACGGAAACCTGATCTCGAATTTTGGGAGATAGATCTTTCAACATTACTGGCGGCATGGCACCACCATCTTTACGAGCATCCTCGTTATCTGAATAAATCTTGACTGCTTTAGAAAAGGCTAAGCCATCTTTAAGCTCATTATAGGCTTTCTTTAGAATATCCTCTTTTCCCTTTTTTACGGACCCTTCGCCCGAAGGAATTCTTACAAACAGCTGCTTTAGGGTTAGCCTAATACTCTCACCCTGACCACCAACCTTCTGCATGTAATAGATTTCTAAGTCTTTATCTGTAATTTTAACCAATGGCATGATTTCACGGCCTTGAAACTGGCTAATAACCATCTGCTTACTCCAGTCTTTTTTATACTGTGCGTATGACATCCCTTCTTGCTTAAGGGCTGCGAGCAATTGATCCTTCGTGAGTCCCCGCCTTTGGATGAACTTATCTATTTCGGCTTCGAGCTCATCGTCTTCAATCTCAATATCCAGCTCTTCTGCCCTCTGAATGATGAGCTCCAGGTTGATTCTGTCCTGTAGAGCGATCTCAAACTTGGGGTCTTTTTCCGTTGCTGGGTAAGGAGACACTTCAACAAGCACATTTTTATCAATCTTTTTTTGCACTTGACTAAGGGTGATAGGGTCCCCATTGACTTCTGCTAGGAGTCTATCGACGAGCTCCGCCCCACTTGCAAAATGACAAAACAGCATACTTACAACGATCGCGGCGATGTTACTTGAACAGCACTTAAGGCCATTTCTACCCATTTTTGATATTCCTCTTCTTTTTTTTCTGTCAGCAAAGCCTTTTTAATTAGAGGCAAGGCTTCTTCATATGTCATTTTAGACTTCGGAAGCTTTTCTTCCAGGGTTATGATATGGAACCCGTAAGTGGACTTCAAAATACCACGAATCTCTCCAGTCCTCATTGAAAAAGCCACATCAAATACTCGTGGCATCTCTCCTTTAGCAAAAGGACCTAACAATCCACCATTTTCCGCTTCTGGAGCAATCGACACCTTTTTTGCCATCGACGAAAAGTTCGCAATGGTGACTCTATGCCTTACTTTTTTGGCCTCTCGTTCTGACCCAAGTACGATTTGACGAATAATCACGCGCTGCGGAGCCGCAAACTTATTTTGGGAGCGAACGTAGTAGGATTTCATTTCTTCGTCGGTTATTTCGATATTAGAGAACACCCTTTCTGTCAGGTATTGGTAAACAATCGATCGCTCGCATAATCTGCTCTTAAGACGCTCGCGATCTTGCTTAGTTTTAAATAATGATTCTTGCTCTGTGGTAGCATGCTGCCAATCCTTCAGACAAGACTCAAACCGAGCGGGATCGTTCGTATTGAAGTCGGAGTCTTGTTTCACAAAAGCAAATAGTAACTTTCTCTCAATTAAGTTCGTAGTAAGTTTTTCTCTCAAGGTATTAAGGCTAGGACTGTCCTTATCTATCTCAGGAATTGCCGTTAATTCGGGATCTTGAAACAACCCATTCGTTAGGAGTGAAAACTCCCAATCAATATCGTCCTTTCCAATTCTTTGGTCCCCAACAACAACGATATCGCCAGTGGATAACAACTCGCTTGAAGGAGCAGAGGGGTACTCGTTTCGATGGTATACCCCAGTATTTGCAATTTTCCAGAAGTAGGCCCCACCTGCAAAGAAAAAAAGGCCAGTAACGATCAAAAGATAATTCTTAATCATGCTTAACTCTCTGAAATAATTTGCTGTATAGTTGAAATTAAAAACGCCAGCTCATCTTTGACACTTACCAGAGATATTGTAACACTATAATCACTCTCCAACTTACAGTGTGAGAGCCCTATCTGATTCAAACGCTCTAATCGCTGCAATATCTCTTTCGTCAACTTTGAAAACTTCAAACATAGCTGATTTGAACCGGCCTTTCGCACTAGGCCGGACATATTCCCTGCCTTCATAAGAACCTTTATCTGAGCAATAGACAAAATAGCCAGAGCGGGCTCATTCAGACTACCAAATCGATTAACTAACTCTTCCTGAACTCCCATCACATTTTCAAGCGTGCGGCATGTAAACAGTCGTTTATATATTCTAATCCTAACGGATTCACTCGGGATGAAGGTTTTGGCAAAGTAGGCATCAATCCCTAGCTTAATTTCCGGTTCAGCCCTATCCTTTAACTCTTCTTTACCCTGAATGCTCCTAACCTCTCTATCAAGCATCTCCATAAACAAATCGATACCCATATCGTAGGATTGACCAGATTGTTCGGCACCCAAAAGGTCACCTGCGCCCCTCATATCGAGGTCAAAACTGGATACCTGAAACCCTGCACCCAAATCTTGATTTGCCGCCAGCAACTCCAGTCTTTTTTCAGAGTTTGGATTTGGGTTTCCTGAAGTTATGAGATAAGCAAACCCTTGCCTTTCAGAACGCCCCACTCTCCCCCTCATCTGGTACAGCTGAGCAAGTCCAAAGCCATTGGCATTATTGATAAAAATCGTATTGGCGTTGGGGATGTCGATTCCAGTTTCGATAATAGAGGTACTTAGTAGTACGGAAAATTTCCTGTCAACAAAGTCGATGGTAGTTGACTCCAATTCCTTCTCAGACATTTGCCCATGAGCGATTCGAATACTTATATCTGGAACGATGTCCCTTAGCTTACTCGCAATACCAAGAATATCGACAACACGGTTATGAACAAAGAAAACCTGACCACCCCTCTGAACTTCTTTGAGAATAGCCTCGCGGATCAAGGTCACATCCCATCCAATGGTAAAAGTCTTTACTGGTTTTCTTTCCACGGGAGGGGTTGTTAGAATCGAAATATCTTTGATACCTAAAACTGCCATATGAAGGGATCTTGGTATAGGTGTGGCGGAGAGACTCAGGACATCAATAGAGGCACGAAGGGAGCGCAATTTCTCTTTTTGTCCAACACCAAAGCGCTGTTCCTCATCGATTATTATGATACCTGTATTAGAGGTATCAATTTTGCTAGAAAGGACCTTCGAAGTACCTATAAGTACATCAACAGTACCTAGGTTAAAGGCTTCAATGGTTTCCTTTAGCTTTTTAGTCGATACAAATCGATTTAATAAGCCAACTTTGATCCCAAAGCTACTAAACCGAGAAGTAAAACTATAAAAATGCTGCTGCGTAAGGACAGTAGTTGGCGCTAAAACAATGGCTTGAAACCCATCAAGCGCAACTCGCATAATAGCACGCAGGGCAACCTCCGTCTTACCAAACCCAACATCACCACATAGTAGCCTATCCATCGGGTAGCTATTAGAAAGATCTTCCTGAACCTCCGAGATAGACCTTATTTGGTCGGCCGTTTCTTGAAATGGGAAGTCTTCTTCAAATTGATAGTAGATATCTCCAGTGGGGGAGTATGGCTTTCGTTCGGCTAGCTTTCTCTTGGCATACACCTCGACCAAACGAAACGCTAGTTTCTTAATCGCCGACTTTGCCTTGGACTTCCTTTTTTCCCATGCAGAGCTTTTAAGCTTATCAAGAGAACGAATTTTCTCGTCGTCATCGCTAAATTTCTGAATTTTGTTAAGGCGATCGACCGGTACGTAGACTTTGTCCCCATCAGCATACTCCAGAACCATAAAGTCGGTTTTTTGTTGATCCACGACTAGAGAACTCATGCTGAGAAACCTGCCTATACCATGCTCTTCATGAACCACAAGTGTTCCAGGCTCAATCTTCTTCAAATTATCCAAAATTGACTTAATGGATTGTGGGCTAGTTTTGGTATGGCTAAACCCCCGATTCTTTAAGCTATCTCCAGAAAGCATAAAATCTGGGATAATCAGGAGCCTGCGATGCGCTATTTCAACAGGAATCGCTGACCAACCAAACCCAACATAGATCTTTCCGTTTCCTAGCAAAGAGGGCTGCCAGATGCCGCCTTCCAACCGATGTGCTTCGATATGAATGGACTCCAAAAATCGAAGGTGTTTGTCGATTTGCTTTAGCTCAGGCGTCGCAATAATAACTGATTTGTCGTTATGACAAAATTTTTTTAATTGGGCGACAAGCTTAGTACGATCACTTGGTAGATTAAGGTACTTTATTGAAGCCCAAGAGGCATGGTTTCCCTCTGTACGACCAACATCCAACATGACTTGAGACAGCCTACTTTCGATCAATTCAATTTTGAAATATTGCTCAGGTCGTAAGCCTGCGAGACCTGAAATTGAGGAATTTGAAGTTTGTAATTCCCACTTTTCAATCATTTCAAGTGAACGCACTCTACCGCTCTTGGTAGAAAAATCAAAAACTATCGATTTTCTTATATAGTCCACGGTAGGCACTTCTGAAAGCCGAAGTAAAGGTTGTATTCGTTCGACATCTGGAATTTGTTCGCGATTTAGTACACAGTCCACGTATACTTGTCGTTCTCCCCTTGTCACAAGCTCCTGATCCATCAAGCATTCATTGAGTTTCTGAGCCTGTTCTTTTAATCGGGCCTCCTCGGTAACGGCCTCGTGCGCCGGCGAGATAATGTAAAATTGAAGCTCCTCTCCGGACATCTGACTATCCACGTCAAAAATTTTGATAGAGCGAATATCATCAGCAAAAAACTCGATTCTCACAGGCTTCTGGTAATGAAAGGAAAATATATCGAGGACTCCTCCGCGAAGGGAATATGTTCCAGGATTAATCACAGTTTCATCTTCGAAGTAGCCCAATGACTTTAGCGAGGAAATCAGATCATCAATATCTATCTCATCATCTTTATTTACGACGAGTTGTAGCTTTTCCCATGTCCCAATATCAATAGTGTATTGGGCTATACCTAATCTGCTAGTAAGCACCAACGAAAACCCTGTAGGGTTTTGTAAAGCAATCAAAGAGTTTAATCGCTGAAAGACTTCTGAGGATTTATTGGAATATCTGGCATGACCCCAGTGATCAAAGTGTGGCAGCGAATAAATATTCGTCCATTCTGCCTTCTGTCCCTGGCTCAATAAGCTGTACCAGCGATGAATTTCCTTCTGTGAATCACAAACGACTACGATAATGCCACAGAGTTTTTTTTGATTGATTATGGATAAGAGGCTTTGGAGCAGTATCATCTGCTCCTCTTCAAACAAGCCCACAAATGAAGTTGGCATGCCTTTAAATCCACTAAAGCTAGGCTGTATTGACAGCAAAGCCTCATTTAGAGCGCTCTCTAGGGACGAGTTTAGGGTATTTGCCAAGAGAACTCCTACCTTCTGATCAAATATCTTATTTTCAGTCCACATTAAAACACGAAAGATACTAAATCAGGAAACATGTCACTGACAGTCACACATTTATGAGAGCACCTTCACACTTCCAAGTAGCTACAGTTTTGCTCCCTATTGAGCATATAGAAGATATGCTATAAAACATTGCCAAGACGAGACTCCAAAGGCAGTCGATTTGCCGCTATCTTTCGCAAGCTTTACAAATCGCTAAGCCTTCCTGCTGTACCATAACGCCTGTCATAAAGGAACTACCATGAAAAATCGGGTCGTCGCAAACAAAAGAATTCTAGTAGCAAATCGTGGTGAAATCGCGACCAGAATTTTCCGGGCTGCCACAGAGTTAAATATGAGAACCATTGGCATCTATAGTCACGAAGACCGATTTTCCGTCCATCGATTCAAGGCTGACGAAGCTTATAAAATAGGGGAACAGGGCGACCCAGTTGGTTCGTACTTAAATTGGAAAGCCATTATCGCATTGGCAAAGGAAAAAAAGGTGGACGCCATACACCCAGGTTATGGTTTTCTTTCTGAAAATCCAGAGTTTGCCGAAGCCTGTGAAAGATCAGGTATCATGTTCTGTGGTCCGGCCTCCTCAATACTTGAATTGTTTGGTGATAAACTAAAAGCAAAAGAGGTGGCACTTGCGGCTAATATTCCGTCGATCCCAGGAGGTGAGGAGCCTTGCGTTTCTATAAAAGAGGCTGTTTCTCTAGCTGAAACCATCGGATATCCTATCACATTAAAAGCTTTATCGGGTGGCGGTGGAAAGGGCATTCGCATTGTAAAAGACGAAGCTCAGCTAAAAGGCGAGTTTGAGAGAGCACAATCTGAAGCTTTGACATCCTTTGGTAAAGCAGATGTCTATTTGGAAAAAAATATCCAAAACCCCAGGCATATTGAGGTTCAAATAGCTGGCGACAGTTCAGGTCAATTTATTCATCTATACGAACGTGACTGTTCGATTCAAAGACGGCATCAAAAGGTAGTCGAGATTGCACCCTCAATTAATCTGAGTGAGGACGCAAGAGAAAAATTATTCAAGTACGCTACTGATATTGCAGCCCATGTAAATTATGTAGGCATTGGTACTGTTGAATTTTTAGTCGACGACAAAGAAAACATCTACTTTCTTGAAGTTAATCCAAGGATTCAGGTCGAGCATACCGTAACAGAAATGGTAACCGGAATCGATCTTGTCCAAATGTCTATCTTGCTAGCTGCTGGACGAACTTTACAGCACCCAGCAATAGGTATTACCAAACAATCAGATGTAAAAGCAAAAGGTGTGGCTATTCAGTGTCGGATCACGACAGAGAATCCGCAGAAAGACTTTGCTCCAGATACTGGAGTTATTCTAGCATACAGACCGGCTCAAGGGTTTGGAATTCGCCTCGATGAAGGCCTAGGAACATCCGGCGGCCTCGTTACACCACACTATGATTCTTTGCTAGTGAAAGTTACGGCATATAGCTTCGATCTTTACGGTGCTGCAAGGAAGATGGCTCGTGCTTTGAAAGAGTTTCGCATTCGAGGGGTCAAAACGAACATCCCGCTTCTCATCAATATCATGAATCATAATAGATTTCTCGAAGGGAGCGTAGACACTTCTTTTCTGGCAATAGAAAAAGATCTTTATAAGTTTCCTCAATCACAGGACAGGGCTACACGCCTACTGAAATTCATCTCAAACGTGACCATCAACAACCCTCACGGACTACCAGAAAAGGACTTTCGACCACAAGCAGGTCATTACGATATCTCTAAAAGGAAATCAAAAAGAGATTCTGACAATGCCAAGAGTGTCTTCGATAAAGACGGCGTCGAAGGTCTCAAAAGTTGGATAAAGTCTTCAAATCGAATTTTACTTACCGATACAACAATGCGTGATGCGCACCAGTCACTTTTCGCCACCAGACTACGAAACATAGATATTTATGGTGCAACAGAATTTTACAAGGAGAATCTGCAAAATCTATTCTCAGTGGAAATGTGGGGAGGGGCTACCTTTGATACCTGCTTTAGGTTCTTGAAAGAAGATCCATGGGATCGTTTGGCTTCTTTGCGCGAAGCGTTACCCAATCATCTTCTGCAAATGCTTTTTAGAGGCTCGAATGCTGTCGGCTATACTAACTACCCATCATGGGTCATTAAAGATTTTATTCGACTTACGGCGGAATCTGGCCTCGACCTGTTTAGGATTTTTGATTGTCTAAATAATTCCGATCAAATGAAACTTGCGATTGAAGAGGTGAAAAAACACGGATCAATCGCAGAGAGCTGTATCTGCTACACAGGCAATATACTAGATCCAAGCAAAACTAAATATGATCTAAAGTATTACATTGATTTAGCAAAGAAACTCGAGGTCATGGGCTCAGATATCATTTGTATCAAGGATATGGCCGGACTCCTTCGCCCTAAGGCTGCCAAGGTATTAGTGACAGAACTTAAGAATGCGATTGATTTGCCGATCCATCTGCACACTCATGCTACCTCTGGCTCCTCAGATGCCATGTTGCTTGCAGCAGCTGAAGTTGGCTGTGATATCGTTGATGGAGCCATGAGCTCCATGTCAGGCCTTACCTCTCAACCCAGCCTCAATGCTCTTGTTGCATCACTCGAGGGTGAAAACAACTGTCCAGATGTCGAACTGGAAGATCTTGATGAGGCAAGCCGCTATTGGGCCAGTATTCGCAAAAAGTACATGGCTTTCGACCCAGGTTTAAAAGCCACATCAACCGAAGTTTATAAGCATGAGATTCCTGGTGGCCAGTACTCAAACTTATACAATCAAGCTCAAAAAGTTGGTGTAACAGACAGCGAATTCCACGAACTTACTTTACGCTATATGGAAGTTAACGATCTGTTTGGTGATATAGTTAAAGTTACGCCATCTTCCAAGGTCGTGGGAGACATGGCATTATTGCTTCAAAAAAATAATCTGACAGGCCCTGAGTTTCTCGATCAAAAACCAAACCTTGATTATCCCGACTCAGTCATAAGTTTTTTCAAGGGAGAAATGGGAGTACCTTATGGTGGATTTAACACCGAAGTTCAAGACATCGTCCTTGGCAAGCACAAAGATCTGACAAGCATTGCAGCTGTGGACGATGATAGTCTTAGTGTAACAAAGGAAGAACTCGAGACAAAAATCGGACGCCCGATAACGGAAAGAGAAGCGATATCTTACAGACTTTATCCAAAAGTTTGGTTGGACTACACCAAACACGTGAAAGAATATGGTGCCATTGAAAAGGTTCCAACCGATATATTTTTCTACGGAATTGAACCCAACAAAGAAATTGAGATTCATATTGAACCAGGCAAAACACTTTATATAAGTCTTTCGGGAATCACAGAGCCAGATACTAATGGCAATAGAAGACTTTTTTTCCAGCTAAACGGCTTTCCAAGAGCTCTTGAGATTGTAGATGAGACGGCTACTAGCTCATCTATATCTAGAGAAAAGGCAGACACTTTCAATCCCAATCACATTGGAGCTCCCATGCCAGGAAAAATAATAGAAATCAAAGCTCAAAAAGGGAGTCAAGTTAAAGAAGGGGATAGTATTTTAGTTATGGAGGCCATGAAAATGGAATATATCATAACAGCAAAAGCCTCCGGAACTTTGTCGTCGATATCTGTTCAAGTAGGAGACCTTATAAACGAATCCGATCTGCTTGCCATTATTTCCTAATAGTGGGTTTAGGAGGCAAGAGATTTTGTTAGGATTCTATATCTCAACAACCGGTACTGTACTAATGACACTGAGAACCAAAGTATAGTGCCGGTAATGATTTCATAGTTTGCCTCGATCGAGTCACTAAGAAAAATCCAAGGTAAGAATAAATCTGCAGAAATAAATAGCGTTAGCAAAGGCAGTAACAATACAAATCCTTCTTCCCCAAAGCTATCCACAGATTCTAGACCTCTTTTTTTTGAGACATAAATCGAACTACCAAGCAATATAGCGGAAACTCCCAAAAGAGAGAGTGACAAAGTCTGTTCACCTTTGATAGTTCCAAGAAAAGCCAATGCAACAGGAAAACTACATAAATAACCATACAAACGATTTAAATGGTTTTGAGCCAAAGAGACTAAACTAGTAACAAGGACCAGTCCGGACACTGCATAAAACAGGAAAGACAAATTCACAATATTACCAATTTGAATGACATCCGAAATGAAATAAATGATGAAAGCGGCATAAGGAAATGCGAGAAAAATACTCGATTCATCTTGACCATCCAAAAAATCAATCCACTGCCTAGGAAAAATTCCTAAGCCCATTTTCATAACAAGAAAACCTGTAGCAAATAGATGCGATAGAATACCCTCTTCAAATCGGTTCCCCAACCCCATAGCTACCAAAACCAAAAAAAGCAACAACCACTGTATTAGAACTAGCTTAACCGTTGCCTCAATAGATCGAACATTTCGTTTTATAAGTACTATTGATCCAATGCACAAAATTGAATCAATGATGACTAGCAATGCTATAGGATCGGAGATCAGAAAAAAGCAAGGGATCATTAACAAAAACAATAGCCAATACACGGTTATTTCACCTGATTGAATAAAAAAGCGGAGGACACAAAAAGCGTCGCAACTATTAGAATGCCGGGAACGTTATAGCTAGGGGATTGTTTCACTGAGAGCACAACCCCAATAGTTTCAAAAAAACGAAGTGGAGGAAAGTCTTCAATCTTCTGTATCGCGTCATCCATATCTTCTATATTTCGAGACTCTTTTGCTGCTTTAGAAAGCTTAAAGAGAAGAAAACAAAATCCGATTTTTGTGAAAATTAGTGCAGCCAAAATCAGCATGGCTATCCTCGCAAAACAGAGAGATCTTTTGATCGGGATTGGTATTCAGAAATAATTTTCTTAAGTTTAAAAAGATATGCTAGTCGAAACAAAATCCAAGAGAAGAAAATCGTATATAACATAAAAGACAAGGGATAATCTTCAAACAGCGAAAACATTGCTACTGAAACGATTAAGTCAATACCAAGTATGAAGGTATGGGACAACAGCTTCCTACAAGCATAGATCGCTACGGCTAAGGTGATATAGGGAACGGATGCTCCCTCAAACTTATAAACCAAAATTGCCAATACAGTAGCGAAGAGGAGTTGATTGAGTTTAGTTTTTCCAACCTGGTGATTTCGGTCGAAAAAAAGAAGGCTACTAAAAAAACTGCTCGCTAAACAAATCACTGCTAGTTCGATAGGTATGTTCAAGAATACCGAAACAGCATAAACAAGGCCTATTTGACCCACCATCAATCCCACCCAGCCTTGGCTAAAAATGATCATAAAACCAAATATTACGGTTAGAAATTTGACATCCAGCATCTTAAAGTCCTTGAGAAGCCTAGTTTAAAAAGACTACACTATGGCACAGTACAGTTATAGGTATTCATTCTTGAAAAAGAAACCTATAAAGTAATCTGGGCAACGAAATGTTACGGAGCGGACGATTGGTTGAGAGAAGCATACTTGTATTAGGGGCGGGAAACTTCGGCACAGCCCTAGGACATCACTTGGCTATGCAAGGTCATAAAACAACTATTTGGTGCAGGAGCCAAGAATCGTCAAAGTCCATAAACCAAAATCACAGAAATCCCAAATACCTCCAGAACTATCAGCTTTCACCAAAGTTAAGAGCAACCACTGATCTTCCCACAAGAGATAATGAATTCGAGGTCATTGTTATCGCAATTCCTACTCAGTTCATGAGATCGGTTCTTGCGAAAATGAACAAGGCTGTTGGGGTTAATACTAAGATTGTTTGTGCAGCGAAAGGCATAGAGCTAGATACTTTGAGTATGCCAATTGCGATCGTTAAGGAGACATTTTCCGCAGTAAGGGAAGATAATATTGCAGTATTGTCTGGACCTAGTTTTGCCAGCGAGATCGTGGAACGGCAACCAACTGCGGTTTCTATTGCGAGTCAATCAGTTGACAGCGCAGATTATATCCAAGAGATTTTTCATTCAGAAACCTTTCGAGCCTACACGACACAAGATGTTATTGGCCTAGAAATCGCAGGGGCCTTAAAAAATGTCATCGCCTTAGCCGCTGGAGCGGCATCTGGGCTGGGTCTTGCAAATAATTCGAAAGCCGCCCTGCTAACACGAGGTTTGGCAGAGATAACAAGAATTGGGGTAGCGCTGGGAGCTAACCCAATTACATTTAATGGTCTTGGAGGCGTCGGCGATTTATTCCTAACTTGCACATCAACTAAGAGTAGAAATTTTTCAGCCGGTTTTGGGATTGGGCAAGGTAAAAAGCTAGAAACTGTTGTTGCCGAGCTTGGGTCTGTGGCGGAAGGAGTCGCAACCACTGAGGCAGCCTACCGATTGACAGTTAAACTTGATGTAGATGCCCCGATAACAAACACAGTCTTTGAAGTTCTTTATCGAGGCCTCAACATAGACGATGCTCTGGCAAAACTATTAGGACGGAATAAGAAACCTGAAGTAACTTATCCCTGATCTTCTTCATCTGTGCTTTTCGCCAATGTTCTATCGCTCAGGTTTTCAAGAATATCATCATCAATGGTGTAAAGTGTATCTTCTGGCATAATCTGAAATAATACAGTCTCATTGTCCTCAGGGTTCTTATAGAGACTGATATTGATCTCTGTATCGGTAGAATTCAAAGTTATCTGATGACTCAAACTAATATCTGATAACAAAGATTTTTTTTGATTTCCAAGGGTGCGAGCATACTCAATATCGATAAGTAAAGATCGTATGAAATCTGCCTTAATATCTTGATTATTCGATTCTCTCCACTCTCCCTCTTCATTCAATTCAAATTCTTTCGAATCTATTGAGATCTTATTGATTTCAGACAGAGGTTTCTTAAAAAACCGTTTATCTACAAAATCCCAGGCGGTTTTAGAAAGTTCATCTAAAATACTATTTTTGATTTTGAAACCTACTGGTTCTTTGCCCACTTTAGCGTACAAATTGTCATTGTTGCGAATAAATTGCCACTCAACACTATTGCTAGATTCCTTTTGGAGCCAACGAAGAGTCGCAATTGTTTCACTTTCGGAGTTCTCAGACGACAGAGCTTTCAGGAGCTCCTGAGATGGTTCATCAATGAAGTCCTCTATGATATTTCCGCTTAAGTTCTTGACAAACTCTTTGAATATACTTTGGTCGAGAGCCTCAGATCTATCAGAAACCATCTTCCAGTTACCATTATCATTCTCAAAAACAAGTTCCTCTTCATTTACCAAGGTCAAGACATCGAGAGATATTTCCTCGGGCAGCCGTATGGTCTTGTGCCGAAAATCCGAAGTCTTTTTATTTAGACTTGTGTAGACATGTCCAGGGAAAAGAACTAACCCATCCACACCATCAACCTTTGCATATCGGCTAAATCCCACCGGGGTTTTGGTTCCCAGAGCGATGGTTCCAAGCTCTCCATCATTCAAAACCAACCTAATCTGTGCTTCATCGAGACCATAAACAGCATCTGCTCGAACATCTTCTGTCAGAATCTTTTCGGCCTTCAAATCCACAATCGGACGTAAAAAATTATCAACAAAGGATTGGTCGGCAACTCCAAATTCTGGTTTTACAAACAGCCACTGACCGTCTGTTTTCTTGAGTTGAATCCTGTAGTCGAACTCTTTATTCTCGAGAGAAAAGTCTGAGATATCTTTGATGGCTAAGTCTGTAAAAATCTTATTTTTAAGTTTAGCCTGTTCAGTTTCTTTTTCGGTTTGCGCTTCATCCCAATAAACTAAACCTCCAACTATTGCCAAAACCGAAATTAGTACCAGAATCAGTCTATAATTTTTCATGCGCGTCTTCTCCTAAGCCAATAGAAAACTCCTATGATTAGAAAAAGAAATGGATATAGAAAAGAAATGAATTGCAAAGAGATTTGGCTCGTGACCGAGCTCATATCCAAGATAGACTTCTCTATATCTTTCGGCCTAATTGAAATATAGGCATCGTCCTGAGCGAGATAGTTAACAAGATTCAAAAACATATCCAAGTTTTCCGCTCGCTGGACCCCTAAATTACTGCCAATCTCGCTTGTACCAACACCTACAACTCTAAGTTCCTTCGATGAAGACGCACTTTCCGTTGGTGAATCTGTCGCGACCTTCTCATCATCGACTTTTGCAATCTTCTCGCCACCTACCTGCCCTGTTGCTACAGCGATCATGGCAAAAGGCCCAGAACTTATTTGTTCAGGTTCAATATTAGCTAAATCCTCCGCTGCTTTAATATTGCTGACGCCAATCACAATTTCAGAGGTTTTTGCAACTAAACTAGGTTTGAGCTTTAGTTCGTTATCTTGAACTTCCTGAATAGATCTTACGTTAGGCAATACCATAGCCATTGCCCCTTGGTCGGAGAAATCTCTAGTAACGGGAGAGAATTCGTCGAACTCGGTGATAATTGCGTTCGTCTGCCCTAATATCTGCGCTCTAGGATCATCGGGTCGCAATAGTAGTAAATCGTTTGAAAACTCTAATCCAAGCTCCTTACCAAAATTCTGTAGATTGGGTAAATAGGTCATAGCATCAAGCATGATCAGAATTGAGCCTCCGGCTCTAGCATACCTTCTAAGAATTTCAATTTCGTTTTCTCTGTAATCGTATTTTGGTCCGGCTATAATCACTACCTGAAACTGATTTAAAGGCTGGTTCTGCTCAATCAAGTTTAAAGGCGAAACAATGTAGGACTCTGCCTCAAGCTCCTGCTTTGCTACCCCATATTCTTCAGGCTGCATCCCTTCAAGTTTTCTCTCACCATGCCCAGTAATGAACGCTATCGATTTTTGACTATCTTTCATAAGCAAAAGTAAAGCGTTAGTCATTTTCTCTTCGGAAAAAACCGACACGCGAGATTCTTTTTCTCCCAGGTTAAAAATGACGGTATCAGCCGAGGTGATATTAGCACTTAGGGCTGCCGCTGGATCAAGCTGTGGGTCTATATACTTAATATCGACTTCAAGTCCGGCGGCTTGGTATTTTGCAATCATTGCTTCAAATTTATTTTGTTTTAAGTCATCCTGAAAAAACGTCTTTAGACTAAGCGATTTATCGGTCCCCATAAGAGAATCAATCGCTTTCTTACTTTGATCTGACAGGGTATTTATTCCATCACGGCTGACATCAAACGACAAATTAAACCGATCTCGTTTACTAAGGAAACCAATAGCAAAGGCAACGGCAATCCCAAGAATCACTGCTACCCCTGAATTCAGCCCCCTGGCAGTACCTTTTTTCGAAAAGGCTTGTTTAAAACCCGACCAATCTAGCACAAACCACAAAATAAGCGCAGAAACAGATAAAGCCCAGGACACATAAGATACAATGGGAATGTCTGTTAGGGATACTCCTGTCAATACAGCAACAGCAGCGAGAACAATGGCAATAAATGGCAAAACAATTAGACTGCTTTTCATAGAACTATCTCCACCGTCTAGAATCTAAAGTGATGAAAGTAAAAAACAGGAAAAGTCCTGTGAAAAGGATAAAATAGGTCACATCAGCTATGGTAATGAGACCTTTAAAAAAGTTATCAAGATGAGTCGTTGAGGCTAAATACTTTACAAATTGCTCAGTAGCTCCTGCACTGGTGATGTTTGGAGCGATCCAGTTCAGTATTAGGAGCAAGAAAAGTCCAAACATTGTAAACACAAACGCCAGGAATTGATTGTCGGTCATTGAGGAGACCATTAACCCCAAGGCAACCTGAGAACACACCAGTAAAAATATCCCAAGGTAGGAAGACAGGATAACAGCACCATCAGCATTGCCGTATATAACCGTGTAAATCGGATAAACACTAGAAGCGAGCAAGACCAAAGAGATCATAAGTGTTGAAGCAAAGAACTTTCCTAAAACAATCTGAAACATGGTCACAGGAGATGTTTGTAGTAAACGATCGACTTGGGTCTTTCTTTCCTCAGCAAACGCAGACATCGTTAGCGCAGGAACAATCAGTAAAAGAATAAAGTGTAGATTGTGGAAAATAGCGGTCAAAAGTTGATTTAGAGTCGGGCCGTCTCCGCCATAGCCAGCAGACTGTGATTGCATTTCTATAAATGAAATGACAAATGACTGAAAGAAAAACCCCATGAATATTAGAAAAAACCAAAAAATTACAGAGCCACGGAGGGAATGAAAAAATGACTTCATATCACGCTGGGCTATCACTAATACTGCAGACATGTTTTATCCCTTAGTTTGTTAATTTGAAAAATACATCTTCGAGACTTGCTTTTTTTCGCGCAAGCTGAACCATACCATATCCACCTTTAAGCACTGAACTTGCCACACTATCGATCAACTCAGGGTCTTCCACAGAAAATTCTATCGTAGGATCTTCCGAACTATTTGGTCTTACTAACGTTAAACCTTCCAAAGACCTCAGTTCGCCTTCCAGTTTGCTGGCGCCCTGCCTCACTTCGAGACTATATTGATGCTTTTGATTGAATTTACTTAGAATGGACCCATAGGATCCTTGCTCGATGACTCTTCCTTGATCGACGATAATAAGTTTATCGCATAGAGACTCAACTTCAGTAAGAATATGGGAACTGAAAAGTATCGTATGCTCCCCTTTTAGAGACAAAATCAGTTCTCTAATTTGAACAATTTGCTTAGGATCAAGACCTTCAGTCGGCTCATCTAGTACCAAAACTTCGGGTTTATGAACCAAAGCCTGTGCTAGCCCCACTCTTTGCTTGTATCCCTTTGATAGATTGCCAATTAGGCGATCCTCCATAGAATTTAGAGAGAGTTTTTCAATGACCTCGGATACTCGCTCATCCAGAATATTTTTTGGAACAGATCGAACCTTGGCTACGTACTTTATGAACTCTTTTACGAGCATGTCATGGTGAATTGGTGGTTCATCAGGTAAATAACCAATCTTTTTCTTTGCTAAAACGGGCTCAGCAAGAACGTCGATACCACTGACAGAAACACTACCAGTGTCGCTTCCAAGACACCCACAAATGATATCCATTGTCGTTGTTTTTCCTGCTCCATTCGCCCCAAGAAAACCGACTATTTGCCCCTTTTCCACATGAAAGGATATTTCGTCCAGAGCCTTTAACCCACCGAAAGTTTTGCTGATATTTGAGACTTTAATCAAGACTACACCCCCTTCCTCTTGGTCGCCGAAACTCACCATATGTATAGTATTCGCCACCTAAGCTGTGTCAAGAAGAGAAAGTCATCTTTCCTAAGGGATCGGATTGGGTGCTCGCATAGCAGAGCTTTCCAAAACCCGCCCTACGCGGAAAAAAAGATAAAAATTCTCACCTTAGCTTCTCCATTGCTCAAGAACCTGTTAATATAACTCTGTAAGTTGTTGTTTCGTTTGATCTGTTTACGAATGGCAATCACTATCAAACCGCAGGAGGGCCAGCTATGTCAACGCTAACCAAAGACGTGCTTGTTGAAATGATCCGGGACAAAGTCGGGTACCCCGTCAAAGAAGCAAAAGAGATACTTGAGATCATTCTTGAGGAGATAAAATTACGGCTCGAAGACGGTAAGGACGTTAAGATTTCGGGATTTGGTAAATGGACGGTCAAGGAGAAACGCTCTCGACCAGGTAGAAATCCCCACACTGGAGACAAAATTGAAATTTCTGCAAGAAGAGTGGTGACGTTCCACCCTTCCGATAAGATGCGAGATCAAGTTAATAAAAGTCCTACTGAATAAGCAGCGTGGGACTCGGTGGTTTTGCAACAACCATCTTATTTGTCCCTAACTCCCAATAACCGCTGAGCTATCCAACAAAGATTTCCTTTTTTTGCTATGAGTCTCCAAGCAATCGAGGTAAAACGCTCTATTCTGATAAAACTGGAAGGGGCATTACTGTGCGTTTGACGAAGATTTACACGAAAACGGGAGATAAAGGCCAGACTATGCTTGCTGATGGAAGCAAAGTCAGTAAGTCGGACAGCCGAATCGACTCCTATGGGAACGTAGATGAATTAAATAGCTATACAGGACTCCTCAGAGACCAAATCCGCCAACTTCCCGAGATACAAGATTTACAGCAAAAACTTTCACTAGTCCAAAATGAACTATTTGATGTTGGGGGCGAGCTGGCGACTCCGTTTCAGTCTCTCAACCTTGATGCAGGTTACCTAATCCAGATGGATGCAATTGAAAGGCTAGAAAAAGAGATCGATGAGATGAATGAGCAGCTACCTAACCTGAAAAACTTCGTCTTGCCTGGGGGGCATTCTTCAAATTCTGTTGCACACATTTGTCGGACTATTTGTAGACGCTGCGAACGATCGCTAGTAAAGTTGAAGATGACTCATGAAGTCCGCGAAGAATTGCCGAAGTATTTAAATCGACTGAGTGATTGGTACTTCGTAGTCAGCCGATACATCAGCTTAAAAACGAATACGGCTGAAATTCTTTGGCAGCAGAAAAAGACTCGTTAGACACCTTCAGCAAGGCTTAGTATTGAAATCACAGTCTTTCTTGATCATTCTCACCATTTTTGCACTCTTTGCTGCTGCTTACAGCTCTACTTACCCAGCAGCAAAGGCCATTTATGCTGGTTTGCAATTTCAGGAAGGAACGATAAAAAAATATGACGATGATTTCCTTACCTTGCAACGAGAAGTACAGAAACACTTTCTCGGATATGGCATTTATATACCGATCGATGACATAATATTGAAACGCGCAAAACAACATAATAAGACCTATTTATCACTTTTAAAAAAGACTTGCGGTGTAGGTTCTATATATGTTTGGGTTCCTCTGAAGTTTAGAATTCCTATTATTGGGGAAAAGGTAATAGAATGGTGCCTCCTGAAGAAATCGTAAACAGCTCGAACACACCGATCGACAGCCTTATCGCTATCGACGAATCAGTAGGTGGAGAGGTTGGTTCGACAGTCGAAAACGAACTTGAAAAAGTACTCCTTTGGTCCTACGCCGAATTAGGCTCAGAGCAGATGGTCAAAGCCAAAGAAGAATTCTATTGGAAAATGGGCAAAGTCTTTCCAGACGACGATTTTTTTGCAAACCGGATGAGCTACTTCATAGACCACTTTATCTTCGAGCGTCCTGTTGAAAGTCATAAAGAGTTAGGTGGGTCGACGCCATACGAAGTTTACACACAAAATAACGATGTCGCCTTGCACCCATATTTACACTCACTGTTCGTAGTGGTAAAGAAGACTAAATCGAAACTACAGTTAAAAAGTTTGATAACTAGTGAGAAAATTCAGATTACTGCTCGACCTCAAGAGAGATTGGACGGCATACAGAAAAAAGACATCCTGCAATGCTTCGTTTATCAAATGAATCAGCAATTTTTCATGAGCAAAGGCGTTATTTTCCATCCATACCGATCTTATAAAATCATCCGAAAAAAACTCAAAAAGGTGATTTCGAGCGAAAACTTTCAAGCCTCTAAGCTGCTTCACTCGTTGGCACGAAAACAGCTACGCCACTGCCGACACATTCATGTAGATCCCCGTAAATTCTATCAAGATGATCAAATTTAACCTAATTTAATTGCAAAATATTCCGATCCTTCCTTGGCAAACTTCAGGGATCAGAATCGGTGAAAACTTCGTTTAAAGACATAGTTACGGGAAAACTTAAAGTTAGCCCGGAAACTTACAAAGAGGCCGAGCAGTTAGCTCGAAAGAAGAACACCCTTGTCGTCCACACTCTGATCTCCTTGGGAGCTGCGGAGGAAAGGCTTCTACTGGCCGCGTATTCCCATTGTTACAAAGTCAAGGTTGCGAATCTGGATGCCATGGATATCCCTAATAATATCATATCGTTAATTCCACATAACATTGCCAGACAGTCTCGTATCATTCCTCTCGATAGAGTAGGAAACAATATAATCGTAGCTTTGGAAGATCCCCACGACTTGAAGCTTTGTGATCTCATTCGATTTAAGACCGGATTTGTAGCAAAGCCTGTTCTAGCCGCGTCCTCACAGATTTCTAGAGCGATAGATAGATACTATCGCCATCAGGGGATGGACATCAATAAACTTTCCAAAGAAAATGTTTCCTCCTTAAAAAAGACAAATTTACAGAAACAAGATAAGCGAGCCATCATTAACGAATCTAGCGGTGAGGCCTCAGGCCCCGTTATCCAAATAGTTGATCAGATTCTGATGAAATGCGTGAACACGGGAGCTTCCGATATCCATATCGAACCATACGAATCCTTTCTTCGTGTAAGACTTCGGGTGGATGGCGCTCTTCTTGAGATAGCAAGACCTGAAGGCCAATTCAAAGCCCCTATCACTAGTCGATTTAAAATCATGGCAGGGTTAAATATTGCTGAAAAAAGGCTACCCCAAGACGGCAATATAAATGTGACCATTTCAGGAAGGCCTATAGATTTTCGTGTTAACACACTGCCCACAGTATTCGGCGAAAAAATTGTACTTCGGATTCTTGACAAATCATCATTAAATGTCGATCTAACAAAACTCGGCTTCGAACAGGACGATTTTGAGAGATTTAAAACCGCCATATACAAACCGTTTGGGATGGTCTTAGTTACTGGACCTACTGGCTCTGGTAAAACCACAACTCTGTATTCAGCATTATCCGATCTGAATAAATCTACTGAAAACATTATGACCGCCGAAGATCCTGTCGAGTTTTCTATCGATGGAATCAACCAAGTACATATCAACAGCCAAATAGGTTTGAGCTTTGCCTCGGCACTTAGAGCTTTTCTAAGACAAGACCCAGACATCATCATGGTTGGTGAGATCCGAGACAAAGAGACTGGAGAGATCGCCATCAAAGCTGCACTGACCGGCCACCTGGTTCTTTCGACGCTCCATACAAATTCAGCAGCAGATACCATCATTCGCATGCAGAATATGGGTCTGGAGTCTTTCAATATTATTTCCGCACTAAATGCTATTGTCGCCCAAAGACTCGCAAGGCGTATTTGCCCAAACTGTAGAGAGCCAGATACCTCAATAAAAAAATCCTACCTTATAGAGTTGGGTGTTCCCGAATCGTTGGTCGATTCTTTTCAAGCATTTCGTGGACGAGGTTGCGGAAATTGCAATGACACGGGTTATAAAGGAAGGGTTGCCATTCACGAAATTATGCCCATTACGGATGAGCTAAGAAGCGCCATCATGAATGGCGAGCCCGCAATGACACTTAAATCCATTGCGGCAAGCCAAGGAATGAGAACTCTTCGCGATAACGCCTTGGTTAAGATGAATCGCGGAGAGATTGATGCCGTTGAAGTCATAAAAAATACAGCTCCAGACAAAGATTCCAGCGAAGAGGGGGCTGCCTAATTGGATTATACGTTATCACAACTCTTTAAAACTTTGGTTGAGCAGGGGGCAAGTGATCTTCATATTTCATCGGGCTCTCCCCCCAGACTTAGAATCGATGGGAGTATTGTACCCTTAAATCTGCCTCAACTAACAGCTAAAGACGCTCAAGAGCTTTGCTACAGTGTGCTAACCGAGCAGCAAAAAAAGAAGTTTGAATCGGACAAGGAATTAGACTTTTCATTTTCTGTAAAAAATTTGTCTAGATTTCGCGCAAACCTATATTACAAGGCCAACTCGGTCGCAGCCGCCTTTCGTGTGGTCCCCTATAAGCTTTTTTCCATACAAGAACTTGGACTTCCTCCTGTTGTCACTCGTTTGTGTCATAAGCAAAGGGGACTGATTTTAGTAACTGGACCAACTGGCTCCGGTAAGTCGACAACTCTTGCTTCTATGATTAATTTCATAAATGAAAACAGATATTGTCATATTGTCACTATAGAAGATCCCATTGAATTTATCCATGCCCACAAGAACAGTATTATTAATCAGAGAGAGGTAGGTGGTGACACCCATAGTTTTTCAAAAGCGTTAAAAAGTGTGCTAAGACAAGATCCTGATATTATAATGGTAGGCGAAATGAGGGATTTGGAGACAATATCCGCTGCCTTAACACTAGCGGAAACAGGCCACCTCGTTTTTGGCACTCTCCATACAAACTCATCAATAGCCAGTATTAATAGACTAATAGACGCATTCCCTCCTCATCAACAAGCTCAAATCCGAACCCAACTTGCCATGACTCTGGAAGCTGTCATCTCGCAAACTCTCATCGTGTCCAATCGGGGAGGCCGCTGCTTGGCTCTGGAAATAATGGTCAAAAACAACGCCATCAGCGCTTTGATTAATGAGGGTAAAATCAACCAAATATATTCTTCTATGCAATCTGGTCAGAGTGAATCTGGAATGCTGACGATGAATCAGTCTCTCGCTAACTTAGTTGCACGAAGAATCATCAACAAAGAGATCGCCTTATCCTACAGCCGTCAGCCCGATGAGCTTCAGGATTTGATCATAAGTGCGGCTAGCAAAAAGTCCCCACCTCGAAGGTAAACATTTATGCCAAGATATTCTTACAGAGCAAGAAACTACGAAGGTAAAGTCGTCTCGGGAGAAATATCGGCCAATGACAAAAAACGCGCTAAAAATTTACTAGCCAACAAGAATCTACGACCAATTAAAATCGCTATTTTAAATGAGAATTCTAAAACTGGAACAAATAAGGGCGGTAGGGGATTTATATACCGTGACCGGGAAGGCAAAATCCAGATTCAATTGGGAGGTGAAAGCTTACCAACGACAAAGGAGCTGGCTCTTTTCACCAAACAATTTTCTCTCATGATTGAGAATGGAATTCCCATGTTACAGGCTCTCCAACTCTTAAAAGAGCAACAAAAGAAGGTGGCATTCAGTGAAATCATCGCAAATTCTGCCGATTCCATTGAACAAGGAACTAGCTTAAGCGATGCACTTGAGCAGTACCCAAATGTTTTTGATCAACTTTACGTTGCTATGACTCGAGCCGGAGAGGCCTCAGGTAAGCTAGATGTCATCTTAAGACAGCTAGTGAAATATATCGAGAAGACAGCAAAACTGAAGGCGCAAATCAAATCCGCAATGGCCTACCCAAGTATCATCGTTTTCGTCTCTATTACAGTGATCGTTGTGCTTTTAGTTTTTGTTGTGCCGTCTTTTGCTCAGCAATTTGCTGACAGTGGTAATGAGTTACCTGGAGTAACCCAATTCGTCCTTGACGCCTCAGACGCCATTGTCGAGAACTGGTACCTCGGCGTCGCTGGATTCATTGGCTTTTTGTTTGGGTTCAAATATTGGTATGGTACCGACAAAGGCCGTCTATTTTTTGATACCTATATCTTGAAAGCCCCCATTATTGGTGATGTCATGTCTAAAATTGCCATTGGTCGATTTTGCTCTACAATGTCTACGATGCTGGGGTCAGGGGTTTCTATTCTGGATGCCTTAGATATCTGTGCAGCCTCATCTGGCAATAGGAAAATCGAAGAGTTCGTACTTCAAGTAAAAGAAGAAATTTCCCGTGGGGACAATTTTTCGGATCCTCTTCAAGATTCCGAACTGTTTCCTAAAATGGTTAGTTCCATGGTCGCAGTCGGTGAGTCTACTGGTACCCTCGATGAAACATTAGCCAAGGTTACTGACATCTACGAAGATGAAGTCGACAACTCCATTGCTGCTATGATGTCAATGATTGAACCGCTGCTCATTGTGGTAATCGGGGGAATCGTTGGCTTTATTCTAATCGCTATGTATCTGCCGATTTTCGATATGGCTAACAATGTCGGTGGCTAAGGGTCTTAAGTTTCTTGCCACTTATTCAAACACTCTCCACAGGAGTAAGAAAATTTGCCGTCATCGAAGCTAGTCGCCTCAGCGGAGCCAACGGCTTTGCACCTTGGGCATTCCACTGATTGATGATTGAAGCTACAGAGTGAATTTCTGCAAATCAGTTTGCCATCAACCATCTTTGTTGGTCCTTGGCAAACAGGGCACCGTTCGCGGCTTCGTCTCTCCATTTAGCTCCTAACTGGCTGTTTCCTAAAAAACTGCATGGCCTTTTTAGTAATTAATGGGAAGGCACCCAATAGAGCAAACGAGATTAGTAAGCTTGGCGACAAGATTCCCTGTAAAGAGTCGATCTGCGCAAGCTGTGTCCCTGCATTCACATAAACTAGCGTGCCTGGAAGCATTCCAATTTGACTAACGAAGAAGAATGTCGAAAGTCTAATAGGAGTCACTCCCATAAGTAAGTTTATCAGAAAGAAGGGGAAAGCAGGAATAAGTCGAAGGGTAAAAAGGTAGAACGCCCCTTCTTTTTCAACGCCTTCGTTGATAGTTTTCAGTCGATCACCAAACTTTTGCTGTACGGATTCTTTGAATAAATATCGAGCAACCAAAAATGCGCACGAGGCACCGATTGTACTTGCAAACGAGACGACCACTCCGCCTGTCACAAGCCCAAAAAATGCGCCTCCAGCCAAAGTTAAGATCGAAGCACCCGGCAGGGATAGTGCAGTGACCAGAATATAAATACCCATATACATGGCGATGGTTATGATTTGATTATTCTGATAAAATTCTTGAATACCCGCTTGCTGGGCTTTTAAATTCTCAAGGGTTAGCAGGTTTTGGCCGCCAAAAGCAAAAAAAGCTCCAAGACCAATGACTACAACCCCAATAATTCCCCATTTTTTTATGCTCTGACTCATAGCTTCTCCAAGTAAAAATGATTCTCACACCTACATTCGATGCCATGTCGTGAAAAGTTAACTTAATCCATAAAAATATCGTCACCTTCCGTAACACCTTGATATTGATACCATATGCCTATGACATCTGATAAAAGCTTTTTCGCCTGAGCAAAGTTTAGTTGAGTCGCTCCATCACTTTTCGCCACTTTAGGATTCGGATGAACTTCAATAAAGAACCCATCGAGACATCCTGTAGCAGCAGCAGCCCTGGCAAGGTGAGGAGCAAATTCTCGCATCCCTCCGGAAACACCCCCTGCAGCGCTTGGAAGCTGAAGTGAATGAGTCACATCAAAAATAACAGCAGCACCTGTTTTGGCCATAATTGGAAAAGATCTCATATCCACGACCAAATTCCCGTAACCGAAAGTGGTTCCTCTCTCTGTTAATCCTAGATTAAAATCTAAGCCATTCAGTTTCGCTATTTCCTTAGCCTTGCCGACAATATGGCCAGTGTCCTGAGGCGCAAGAAATTGCCCCTTTTTGACGTTAACTTGCCGACCGGATGCAACGGCTGCCTCTAGAAGATCAGTCTGCCGGCACAAAAAAGCAGGAATTTGTAAAAACTCGCAAACTTCTGCAACTGCTGGTACCTGTTCGGTTTCATGAATATCCGTAAGAACCGGACAGTCAAACTCCTCCTTAATAGAAAGGAACCAATCTGAAGCCTTTTCCCAGCCTGGTCCTCGTTCACTATGAATCGAAGTGCGATTTGCTTTGTCGAAGCTCGCCTTAAAAACCCAATCAAATTTCAAGTCTTCAGCAAGAGGCGCCATAAAGGCAGCTACTTCCCGGATAATCTCTTTGGATTCAGCCATACAGGGCCCAGCGATGACAATTGGTCTCTCGGCTTTTGTAGTAAATTTAACAGGTTTCACGAAAGGCACTCCCCATAATTATCGGCTCGCGAAATGCGACAAAAATTTCTATAATCCTTGATAACAATTGGCGCAAACGACTACAAGTTATACAAAGTTTTTTGGAAACTGGTGTTGACTTCGCCATAAGAAAGGATTAATTAACTAACTCCCTTCGGGAAGTGGCTCTTTAGCTCAGTCGGTAGAGCAGAGGACTGAAAATCCTCGTGTCCCCAGTTCGATTCTGGGAGGAGCCACCACTTTTATTTGGTGAGTAAATGGAAACACTAGTCACAATAATTCATATGGCTGCTGCCATATTCATGATTTTGGTCATCATCATTCAGGGTGGAAACTCCGGTGGTGTCGGTGCTGCGTTTGGCGGCGGAAACTCTCAGGGTGTTTTCGGGGCAACTGGTGCTCAAAACTTCCTAGGCAAAACGACTTATGTTATTGCAGCTATCTTTATGGCTTCTAGCATCGGATTGTCCATGATCCAAGGTACGTCTGGCAAAACTGGTTTGACTGAAAGGTTAGAGCAGGCAGCTGGTGAAACTGAAAGTGAAGACACAAAGCCTGAAGCCAAAGACAATAAAGAATCAGACGAAAAGCCTGAGTAGCAGGCCTATCCTTTGCGCGAACGTGGTGAAATTGGTAGACACGCTAGCTTGAGGGGCTAGTGGCCGCAAGGCCGTGGAGGTTCAAGTCCTCTCGTTCGCACCAAATTCTGCATATTTTCTAATTTGATCTATTGTTCCCGCAACCAATTCTTCCTGACAGTCTCGTAACTCCCCCAAAACAGCAACTAATTCCGGATCTTTATTAACCGTCATGGCAATGATAGCATTTCTTTGTAGTCCTCTTCGCTTGGCCCTGGTCATAGGCGTTCCTCCAAACCAATTCTCATAATCAGTTTGACTCATCGTCGCGATCTGGGAGAGTTTCAGTGCGGCTAGATCAGGCCTTAAAGGTAGTTGAGAATCATAGTTAGCTTTTTGCCTGTTGTAGGGACATACATCCTGACATATGTCACAACCATACCAATATTGCCCAATTGCCCTCCAAAACTCCAACGGAATCAAACCACGATGCTCGATCGTCCAGTAGGATATGCAGCGACTTGCATCGATTTTATAGTCGCTACTAAGTGCATTTGTCGGGCATTTGACCTGACATCTACGGCAGGTTCCACAGCCACCTCTCTCCCCCCTTTTATGAGGATCGATCGGCGGTCTAAAAGTTGTCATAGACGTTAGGTCTAGGTTAGTTAACAGTTCCGACAGGAACATAAAGCTCCCATGTTCAGGATGAATGAAGCAGGTATTTTTTCCGATAAATCCAGAATGAGTTTTCGCAGCAATATTTCGTTCCAGAATAGGCGCGGTGTCCACAAGGATGCGGTATCGAACATGTGATGAACTTGGAAGAGTCTTCAAAAATGCCAAGAATGCGTGTTCAATGCGCCTTCTCAGAAATTTATGGTAGTCTTTCATAACTGCATAACTAGCTATTTTGGATCGGTTAGTTTGTTTGTTACGGAGGCTGCTTTTGTAGGGTTGTCCAATCGAGATAGCATAGGGCATCTCAGGTTCTATTTTTGAAGGATCTTTACGAAGGTGGAGATGGTTTTCGAGATAATGCATCTCACCATGCCTCCCATCGTCAAGCCAGCTATCCAAGATCTCATAGCTTTTGTGATCTGGCGCTAACTTTTGACATCCCAAAAGTATTAAAGAGTGCTCATTAAAAATGCTAGAAATTTGGGATAGATTGATCATATCTTTGTCACGGTTGAACAACAAGATTACCAAGTATCTAAAGGAGTCGCAATTGTCCAGTAATTTTAGCATAGAAGGCCTCAATCACATGGGTTTGGTCGTAAAAGACATTTCGGCAGCAAAAACATGGTTTATTGAGACTCTTGGGCTTCGATTGTTAGAGGATCGTGGAGAAATGTTCTTCTTTTTAGCTGGTTCTGACGTACTAGCCGTTAAAACGCCAAAAATGGCGGTACAAAAACCTGAACATGGCCTTGAGTCTGAGATCGTAGAAAAAGCAGGATACCAAGCGCTCGATCACTATGGTTTTTATGCTAAATCGGCTGATGATGTCGATCGATTTGCCAACCACATCTCAAGTAAAGGTGCAGAAATACTTAAGGGCCCCTATGACCGAAAAGACGGTAGAAGTGTTTATTTTAAGGATCCTGTTGGACTCGTGGGCGAGTACCTTTATTTTGATGTCTCGGCTTACAACTAATCTTCTACTTTTTTATGAATTAGAAAGAACTCTCAAAATTTCATCGTAGGACGCAGACTTGTTCCACCAAAACTCCTGAGACACTCTAGCCTGCTCAATTAGCATCGGGAGTCCATCTTGAGTTTTTAGACCCTTTGACTTACCAGATTTAAGTAGATCAGATGGGTAGCCATAAGTTATATCGACCAAGAACCCTTCAAGTCTGTCCAACTCGTTTGCAAAGTCTGATAGGGGATTGCCGTGCATAGGCGCACTAGTCCCTTGGATAAACAAAGCGTTTTTCCCGTCCTCCAATGCAGAGGGAATACTAGAGGGGTCGAAGGACTTAAACTTCGCATTCCCACAACAGATTTTCTGTATTCTCTCATCATTTCGTGTTGAGCGCCTGATGACTTGCGTTCTGATTTGAGGGTGCTTCTGATAAAAGTAGTCAAGGATTGAAATGACTGCACCACCGCTTCCCAACACGATAATTTGATCAAAATCTCCCGGATGACACTCCCTTTCCAACGCGCGATAAAACCCTTTACCATCTGTGGAAATAGCTTTTGGTTGGCTATCAGCATCAAACCGAAGGGTATTTACAGAGTCCAAAACTATTTGTGGCAAAGCTGCAGCCACTTTCTCTTTAAACGGAACAGTGATATTTATTCCCGCATATCCCAACTTTGGAAGCCATTCTATCAAGCCGTTTATATCCTCCCCGTCGTATGGAATCGGAACGTATAAGGCATCGAGCCCAAGCTCTGATATCGCATGATTATGAATGGCTGGAGAAAGAGATTTGGCAATGGGAGATCCTAAGATTCCATATTTAGGCGTTTTACCCGAAATTTTTGGCATTTTTTGTTCCAATCTAATGTAACTCCGTTATCGTCGCCATATTGGTAACGCGACCCTCAAATCTAAGTCAACTAGCCATCAAACCTAGCAAATCAGCAACCCTTTGATCAAACTCTTAAGACTAGTTGCATGGTATATTGAGACTTGATAAAAGGGACGGGCTAAAAAAGCCTTTAAACCTAGACTAGGAGTATCTTTTTGGAAATATTCAGGGGAACCCATGAATATTCAAGATCAGACATGGGAGACTTCTGTTGCTCTGTCACATTAGGTAACTTTGACGGGTGCCACCTGGGCCATCAAAACTTATTTGAAAAGGTTGTCAGCTATAAGCCAACTTTCCCTGTCAAAAAAGGCGTCATAACTTTCGACCCAACTCCAAAAGAATTTTTTAGCCCGGCTCAAGCCCCGAAACGAATCTTTTCTCTTTCAGATAAGATTGAAGCCTGTAAATTGTATGGTTTTGATTTCTTGGTAATCCTGGAGTTTGATCAAAAAATTGCCGATCTAGCACCAAAAACCTTTTTGGAAAGGTTACTTTTAAAAGACCTCAATGCCAAAAACATCATTGTCGGGCACGATTTTAGATTCGGCAAAAATCGTTCTGGTGATACCGAGTACCTGCAGATAGAAGCAAAGAAAAGAGATATTAATGTGACGGTTGTTCAGGCTGCTAGGGATGAACAAGGTCAAATCATTAGTAGTACACGCATACGTAGTACCATTCAGAGAGGTCATGTTCAGGAAGCTATGGAATTGTTAGGACGGCCCTATTTTATTTTTGGTCGTGTTGTCCATGGCAGGAAACTGGGTCGTTCCATTGGATTTCGAACAGCCAACCTAGAACCAGACCGTGACCTAATCCCCCAAAAAGGCGTTTACGCCTGCTTGGTAAGCTTTCCCAAGGGTTCCAGCGAAAGTATCCGCGCAGTAGTCAATGTTGGAAGCAAACCTACGGTAGAAAAAAATGCTGACGTTTCCGTGGAAGTGCATCTACTAGGGGGAGATCGTGAGGATTTTTATGAATCTCAGGTCAAACTTGAGTTTGTAAAACGGATTCGAGAAGAGAAAAAATTCCCTTCTCTTCAGGAATTAAAAGCACAAATCTCGAAAGACTGCAAAACGGCGTTAGAGATACTTACTCAAATGTAAAGGGATTACTCGAGACCGCTGTAAATGTTTCTCCACTTACAAAAGATGTCAAAGCATTCGCTGAACTAGAAAAATCCGAAATCGTAAATGTCGTGTGATAGATCTCAGGATCACCGGAGTCCCAAGATTCGAAGGTTAGAGCAAATGTCTGGTTATCAGTTGTGCTAACGTCAAACGATGTGATTCGGTTCTCAAAAAGGGACGTAATCAACAATCCTGGTTGAATGACAGCGCAAGCGTCCGTCACGAGACTTGTTGGCAAAGGATTACCCCCGGATTCTGGTGATTCCGTAGCCACTAAAAAGTTAATCGACGCATTAGTTGCATGATTCACCAAAGTGAATCCAGCTCCAAAATGTGTGCCGTTCTGGCAAACATAATAATCGCCTCCCAGAACGAGTGTAACATCACCAACAGCCCTTGTCCCGAAGACCTGAAATGCCTCTAGCGCAGGATAACCGGTTTCAGAATTTAAAAAGTCGCTTGTTTCTATTTCAATTCCAGTAAATCCATATGCCTTGAACTCGTGATTCATTTGGATGAAGGCATCGATGGGCTCCCCTGTTTCAAGGTTGGTCAGATCACCTTGCTGTTTTTTCTTTTTGATCGTTGAAAGTGGAATGTAGGTAATAGGTCCTTCCGATGTAAGCCCACTAAAAAAACTATCATCGACGGATGCTTCAGAAATAGTAACCGGTCCACTTAGCGTCGCACCATCGAAAGTATAAAGATTTAAATCGATAGAAGCCTCGTTCGCTTGCACCTTTTCCGTGAGAATATAGGTGGCATCACCAACCTTCAAAGACTTCGTTTGGCCCTCACCAGCGCCCGTGCTTGTTGCAGCAGAAACCGCACCACTTGTGGCATCGTAAGGAAAAAGGCTCACAAAAGATTCACCATCAGACGATGTCCAATCTATTGATAAAGCATTGCCACCATCCACAAATTCCAAGGCCCTAACATCAGCCAAACTAGGCAGAGTAATCTCGATTGTCGTCTCAGTATTTACGGAGACCAGCCACAAACTATAGTTTAGGCCCGCGTCTTCCGCCTCGCTAACATAGGCCAATGCCGCCCAGACACCATCGCCTGAGATATCTGCAGCAACCACACTCGCCGATTCCGTGCCAGCAACCTTCGTGTCTAGACGCAGCAATTCACTCCCTGATTGCCATAAGTATAATTTTGCAGTCGGAATAGCATCCTCATCGATCACTCGTTCAGACAAGAAAATCACCTTGCTGCCATCATCAGAAAGCTTTGGGCTACGATCATAAAATTTGGCTAAATCAGCGCGATTTAACTGACTTGGGCTCCCGCCAAGATTTCTATCATTGTCACTGTCACCACAGCCGAAAGCTGATAATAATAAGGTGCTCAGACAGATTTTCATCAATGGGTATTGCACTATAACTCCAATTCTATAAGCTAAGCTGGGTAAGGTTTACACGCGCAAAAATATGGTAATTTGAAACAATCACTGTAAAACACGTCATTTTGGGATTTCCTATGTCCAGTCCATTTCCTAACGCCGCCAAACCGGCGATTCCACGCTACTTCAATCGCGAAATAAGCTGGTTAGATTTCAATACCCGTGTATTGGCTGAAGCAAAAGCAGAATCGACACCGACTCTAGAGAAACTCAAATTTATCGCGATAGCCTACAACAATCTAGATGAATTTTTTATGGTTCGCGTGGCTGGTAAGAAAAAAACTACGTCGGAAGGGCTCTCGCCAAACGATAGTCCCGACTCTTCCCAAAATCCAGATATCCTCGGTTCTATACGCCCCAAAACGGAAACCTTTTTGGAAGACCTTTATCGGACATACGACAAAGCAAAAGAAGAACTCCTTGAAGCTGGGGTTGGGATTGTTGGCTTCAAAGAACTGAAAGCCCAAGATCAGAAAAATCTAAAATCCTATTTTCATTCCAGTATTTATCCAATACTGACACCACTTGCTGTGGATCCAGCTCATCCTTTTCCTTTCCTAACAAACCTTACCCAGTATCTCCTCATCGAATTCAAAAGTAGCCAATGGAATAAGTTCGATATTCCACCAATTGCATTTGTCGAGGTACCTCACGTCTTACCAAGGTTTGTCAAAGTTGAGACAAATAAATACATTCTTTTAGAAGAGATCATTTCTCAATTTATCGACTCCTTGTTTTGGGGATTAGAAATAAGCGGAATTCACCACATTCGAGTCACTAGAGATCTAGATATCTCTCTTTTGGAAAATGAAGTTGTCGACCTGCTACAATCGGTTCAAAATCAAGTCAAAGCTAGAGACCAGGCAAAAGCTATACGATGCGAGACCTCTGCCGACATTCCTAGCCATCTACTAGCTTTTCTATTGAGAACGATAGGCCTACAGAAAAGTGACGTCTACGAGGTCGAGGGTCCTGTAGGGCTTAATAGCCTTTTTGAGCTTTATCGTTTACCTCTGAGCACCCTTAAGTTCGAACCATTTAACCCTCGGATTCCATCGCAGTTTCGGAAAAACTCAAATATTTTTTCCATCATCCAGGATCAGGACATTCTGCTACATCATCCGTTCGAGAGTTTTTATACGGTTATTGAGTTTTTGAGAATGGCGGCGAGAGATCCAAAAGTACTAGCGATTAAGCAAACTCTTTACCGTACTTCAGGTGATTCTCCCATAATAGATGCCCTTATTGAGGCTGTAGGCAGTGGAAAACAAGTCACTGCCGTAGTCGAATTAAAGGCAAGGTTTGACGAAAAAAACAACATCACTTGGGCTCGTCGCCTGGAACGGGCCGGCGTCAATGTCGTTTACGGTTTTATTGGACTTAAAACACACAGCAAGGCCATCTTAGTTGTACGTCAAGAGCACGACAAGATTTGTCGGTACTGCCATCTTTCAACGGGCAACTACAATAGCTCGACAGCCAAAGTCTACACAGATGTTGGTTTGATTACGGCGGACCCTGACTTCGGGCGTGATATTTCCGAGCTCTTCAATTTGCTCACTGGCTTCAACGTCTTTACGGCCGAACAGTCAATCACCGCACCGGTACAGCCGCAATTTCGTAAGATTTTTGCTTCCCCACTAAACCTACGAGAGAGATTTATAGCTCTGATTGATGCAGAAATCGAAGCCCACCGTAAATCAGGAGACGGTCTCTTCATTGGAAAGTTCAATGCGCTTGTTGATAAGGACATCATAGATAAATTGTACGAGGCATCACAAGCTGGCGTTACGATTCAACTCATCATCAGAGGTATCTGTTGCTTAATCCCTGGAGTGAAGGGCCTAAGCGAAAATATTGAGGTAAGGTCCATTGTAGATAGGTTTTTAGAGCATACCCGTATTTATTATTTTCATCACGATACGGGTGGTAAGGTCTATCTTAGCTCTGCCGATTTGATGCCTCGTAATTTGGATAGACGTATTGAAATCATGTTCCCAATCCTTAACGATGGGATTCGGAACCGGATCCTGAACGAGATCATGGCAACTTACTGGCAGGACAACGTTAAATCGAAAAGATTAGTAGAGTCTGGCGGTTACGAAGCAGTAAAGCGGAAGAAGAATGAGGAGCCTGTACGTGCGCAATATCGCCTCATTGAGTTTGTTCGAGAAAAAGGAATAAAATCCCTTCCGTATGAGACTGCGATTTGGCATAACCCTTCCAAAGAGAAGCGACGCCCTATAGCAAAGCGCGATTCCAGAAAGGAATTGAACCTGAAAGGCAAGAAAAAATAGTGCCAGACACTGTCCCGAAAAATATACAAAACGTAACGGTTGCAGCCATCGACATTGGAACCAATTCGTTCCATCTGCTCATCGCGCGTGTAAATCAGTCGGGCCAGATTGAAGTTTTGGACTCACATAAAGAATCAGTTCGATTCGGTGAAAGCCTTGTTCATGGATCAGAAATTGGTCGCGATAAAATCGATCTTGGCATTGCTGCTTTAAAGGTCATGAAACATATTGCCGAGCCTTACCAGCCTCAATATCGAGTACTAGCCACTCAGGCAACGCGAATGGCCTCAAATTACGAAGAAATCATCGATCGGATCGCTAAGGAGACTGGACTAAAGGTCGAAATTATTGATGGTCTAGAAGAAGCCCGCCTGACCTATTTGGGAATGAGATACTGCCACAAACTCAACGATCACTTAACCCTTGGTCTAGATATTGGTGGTGGGTCGACGGAAATAGTTATTGGTCGCAATGAAAAAACCTACTTTATGACTTCGATCAAACTTGGGGCATTAACAAGCAGTAAAAGGTTTTTTGATTTAATGCCTCCTGATGATAGCAAACTCAAACGACTAAAAAACCATATTCTGACTAGGACGGCGCCGCTATCTCAAGATGCTATTAATTTCACAATTAGCCAAGGATTTGGAACATCTGGCACAGCAAAAGCCCTAGCACGCTTACATCATTTAGAGATGACAAATAAGGTGCTCAGCGAACCGAATGGTTATCATTTCCCAAGTTCCGATTTGAAAATCATCATCGACCGTCTCAATCAGTTACGAGACCCTAAACTCATTAAAGAATACTATCAAATTGATACGAAACGATCTGAAACCATCCTTGCAGGTGCTGAGATTTTTTATAGTGTTTCCAAGCTATTTGAAGTCGATAGTTGGACGATCTCGACCTACGGTATCCGTGAAGGTATTGTTTTAGACACACTTCAGAGACTAGACTACAACATTGATTCATTAACATTCAACCAACGTTGGCGCAGTGTAAGAGGCTTCGGAACCAAATTGAAAATCGACGCGAGCTTTGCCGAGGCCACTCAAGCTACAGCAGTTCTTGTTTTTCAAAAGTGTCTTAATGTATTGCCGAAGGCGGAATTACCAAAAGAGCTATTTGATAGCAAAACTCTATTAGAATCAGCTGCCTATCTGAATGAAGCGGGAAAGTTTATTTCCTTCAATTCCTATCATAAACACAGTTATTACCTGATAGCCAATAGCAATCTTCTTGGATTTTCTAGGGAAGAAAAGCATGTTATCGCCCTCATCAATAGATTTTCGCGCAAACGTGTTGCTGACGATCAAAGGCTTAAAGAATTTCCTTACCTACGGGGACGCATTCGATTAGTTAACTTTCTTGGGGCCTGCATTAGGACAGCACGCTGTGCCAATAGAAGTCGACTGAACAAAGTAAAAGAGATTGATGTAGGTTTTAGCCGAGGGACACTAACTTTGACTCTTGTACACAAAGACACGGAGTCCATTGCTGCCGAAAAACAAGCACTAAGAAAAGAGGCCAAAGCACTTTCCAAAGCTTGGAATTGTGATGTCTCAATTGAGGACCGAATCCAGTGAGTTTCCAACGCTTAACCTTCAATCATTACCTTCAGGCCATGTCCTCCCTAGGGAAGAAAAAGGACAATCCAGGATTTATTATCTGTTTTGGTCCGAGTCATTTTTTGGTGAATAAGACCATTGATAAATTTGTTGCTAGCAACCGTCAGAGCTATCTTAAAATTCATTCTGAGAAGATTACAGAGCCTGAGTTTTTGGAGTATTTATCTCAAGACACCATGTTTAGCGAATCTCATGCGATTGTATGTGAAGGATTAGAAAAAAAATCAAGAATTTGGTCGACTATTAGTAACTTACCTGAAAAAACCGCTATCCGAAACCAAGTTCTCCTTGTATCAAAATCAAATACAATACCAAAAGCAATAGCTGCGTTTGTGAAAAAGCAATGTGTACTTCAAATCCCCTGCCATGACCCAAACCAGTTTGAACTTCCAAAGTTTCTCGTTGGCCTTGCCAAAAAGCATAAGTTAACTATCCAGCAGGATGCAGCGAAATTCTTAATGCAAACTGTGGGTCACAATCTTACGACTCTTGAAAACGAAATTAAGCGTCTGGGTTTGATTTTTAATGAGAATGAAGGCCCTCTCGATCAAGAGAAAATGGCTCCGTATTTAGACTGTCTGAAAGAAGATCACGCCTTCGCTCTTGATAATTTTCTGGTAGCCAAACAACCAGCCAAGGCAATGCTCCTGGTACACGATTTACTTTTACGTAATGCAAATCATTTGGGAATCTTAGCGATTCTAAGAAACCATTGTATTAAAGCGTTAAAAATTAAAGCATTTTCAAGGCAAGGACTTTCTCAACAGGAGATGAAGCAACACATGAAAATGCCTCCAAGAGCTCTACAGAACTTTGTTAACTACTGCCAAGCCACAAAGGAAGGTCATTTTAAGTTGGCTTTGTCTCAATGCCACGAAGCTGATATTCTATTTAAAACAAAAAGCACTTCACCTGAGCTGAAGTTTAATCAAATCATTGGATCATTGATGGGGATATATTGAGACAGCTCCGATTGATAGTTCTAAGTTTCATAGTCGCGCTATCAAATCAGTCCTTTTCGAAAACCTTAAAGCCCACAGATAATCAAACAGCCAGCCTTTCTGGCGACAAGCCATTCTCCGGGCTTTATGTAAGATCGAAAGCTGAAATCTACTTTCTTGGCAAACAGTACCTTTGGAAGTGGAACCCAACCATAGATCAACTCACGCGCATCAAGGTAGGATCCACAGCCAGAGGAAGCGATATACATGTCATCGACAATACTATGTGGTTGGTGGCAGATCAGCGGCTATTAAAACATGATCTTAAAATAAACTCTCAGAGCTATTTTTCTCTCCCGGACAACTTACCTGTAAGGCATCTTATTAGTGGAGGTGCATATGAGATCTTCCTCGGCTCAGCCAATCAAATGTTTCGTTTTGACCTTCAAAAAAACCTCATACTCAAATACTCGGAAGACCGCCTAGCCCGAAAACGCATGGCCTATTTTGGGGGTAACTTCTGGCATTTTATCGGAAATCGTTTAGTTTCTGAGTCCTTGACTCCAGATAATACCTTCAAAAAAAAGAAGCTGTCGCGATGCTCGGGTCAACGGTTTATCCAAAAGGATCCCTTTAGTCTGTGGGTAGGATGCAATCAGAAAATTAAAAGATATGGAAAAAATCTCAGGATTGGTCAATCCATCAGCATCGCTCCAGGCGATAATCTTGTGGGTATGGCAACTGACGACCTTCGACAGGGGTTTCTTTTCGAAAGCGGCCGGCTCGAAGTTTTCGACCCCAAAAACAAGTCCATCTCAGCATACAAATTACCCATTGGCGAGGTGTATGAATTAAAGCTAATGGGCGAGTTATTAGTCGGACTGAATCAAAATGGCCCATTTGCTGAGCTCCTCAAAAATCCGTATCATCATCGCTTGCATACTCAGACCCCTTGATACTGTATTCATCGGTGGCCCATGCTCCCATATCAATCAGTGAGCATCGCTCACTGCAGAATGGTCGCCATTCGTTTTCACTTGAAAAAACAGTTTGCGATTTACAGACTGGACACAAAATCTTCAATTTTAACCTCCAAAGTGTCGTAGTCGTTCCGGCCAGAATTCACGGGGTAAGTCAGAGGAAACACCCGAATCCACCATCTGCGCTAGGCATCGTCCGGCCTCGAATCCACCTGACAAACCAACCGAGCCGAAGCCGGTAGCTAGAAGAATTCTATCATTGAGGGTGCTTGGCCCGATGACAGCTACCTCATCACAAGGGAGGCATCCTACCGTAGGTACTATCGAGATTGCCCCGATATCGCAAGCAAACATATCTTGTACCGACTGACAAACTAAATCCGCCGATTTCTTGTGGATCGTCAACTGATGACCCCCAATCCCAGCTCGATCTCGCAAAAACCTTGCGCCACCAACCCTCAATAATCTCTCACCAATTACTTGCACCCAAAAATGATTATGTTTCCAGGAATAATAGTTACCCAGCACATGATAGGGGCTAGGGAGTCTTGATTCCAATAATATGGCCTGATCTTCATAAGGGACCAAACTTCCATCTGGAAGACAATCAAAGTCACCTATGGCTGCATGCGCCGCTAGCACAACCATTTCAGAGGTGTATTGGTTCCCCTGTGTTTCAATGCACAAAGTGCCTCCATCTGTTTGTGAGATATTACAAACATGATCGGATATCACCTCCTCACCCTCGCAAAGCGATGTGAGCAAATGATCAATATCGAAACATAACGTTTTAGGTTCTTGTTGTATGGCTGCCAGCGCTAATTTTGGGGTGGCTATCGAAGCGCTCGAAAAAGCAGCATGGACCAAAGCGGCATCATGCTCGGACTGCTCCAAAGCGTCTTTAGAGAAGTAATACCGACCCCCTTGGACCACCGGAATCCCCTTTTCTTGCAGGTAGGATAATAGGTGAGTCATGGCCCGACCGTAATAGGCCCAGATCTTTTCTGCAAAATCAACCCCTCTTGCATCACTCATTCGAGTTATCAGATCCGAGGTTCCGGCACAAGCTATCGCCTTACCTTCGGGGGTGGACCTACGAACCAATGGACTTGAGATCATTTTAGTCTTGTAGCCTAAGCGTCTCAAATGATAGGAACAAGATGTGCCAGTTATTCCTGAGCCAATCACTATGACGTCTACTGGTCTATGGTCTCGCATATTTCCATCCACAGGTTCTGTGCACTTCGTTCAGTAGCCAAGTTAGCACAATATCAAATATAATGATGCATGTGAGGGAAGATGATTTATTTGAAATCAGACAAACAAATTGACGAAATGAAGTTGGCAGGTGGTCTTGCCGCAAAAACACTTGATATGATAGCAGAGCATGTAAAACCTGGTATTACAACACAGCAACTCAACGAGCTATGCCACAACTTCACGATCAAGCACAACGCAATTTGCGCTCCCTTGAAATACAAAGGTTTTCCGAAATCCATCTGCACAAGTATTAACGACGTAGTTTGCCATGGCATCCCAAGCTCAAAAACAAAGCTCAAAGATGGTGATATCATTAATATTGATGTAACACCTATCGTAAACGGTTATCATGGAGACACCTCGAGGATGTTTCTGGTGGGTCAGCCATCTCGCGAGGCTAAAAAACTCGTTGAAATTACTCAACAATGCCTGGAGCTGGGAATAGAGGCCGTTAAAATTGGTGGACGAACAGGGGACATTGGAGCGGCTATTCAGCAGCACGCTGAGAAGCATAAGTACTCGGTAGTTCGAGAGTTTGTCGGGCACGGTATTGGCAAGAAATTCCACGAAGATCCTCAAATCATGCACTACGGAAAACCAGGGACTGGAAAACCCTTCGAACCAGGAATGGTCTTCACCATCGAACCTATGATCAACATCGGACATTGGAAAACGAAAATAAAAAAGGATCGCTGGACCGCAGTTACTATTGATGGATCTTTAAGTGCCCAGTTTGAGCATACAATAGCCATAAGAAGCAACGGCCAAGTTGAAATTCTGACAGTAAGCGAAAACTATATACCTACCAATTAGCTGTTGGGCTCAGCTAAAAGATCCAGATACATTTCTATCTCATCTGAATAAAACGTAGACGGATCTTTCATTCGCTCTTCCAGTTGCTCAAGTCGGTGAGAAATCTCTCCCAAAACCTGAGACCTATACAAACCCTTCTCAGAGGATTTTATCGAACCATCGTCCACTAGGTGGATCAAGGTCGATTCGATTTCTTCCATTTGAGACACCAGTACCCCTCGGCGCAGCACTCTCAAATCTCTCAGGGAATTAATCGTTTCCGGGTCGAAATCACAAGAAAAAACAACATCAGCAGACATGGGTCACTCCAAGATTCAGGGACAGCAGGGTTTCTCCAACCCTCAACAACCCACTACAAGCAAGGTTCATACCATATCAATTGGGCCTTTTTTTTGTTCGTCTAGGCTAGGACGACATCCACCACTTCTGGGATTTTCTCTTTTAATATTGGCACGATACCATTGAAAAGAGTGATTTGCGATGATGGACATCCAGAGCATCCACCAAACAATCGAAGTGTTACAATTCCGTCTTCATAGTCAATTAATTCACAGCCGCCAGCGTGAAGTTCGAGCATAGGGTTAATGTCAGCGTCTATAATTTTTTTGATCTGTTCTTGCATGAAGCGACTCCTAGATAAGGATTAGAAATCTACCACCTATAATGTTTACCGATTTGCTAGGTATTTTTCAATGCCTGCGATGGCGCTGATGCCCATTTTCTGAACAGCTTCTACACTATTTCCACCAATATGAGCTGTTCCGATAAATTTACCCTGTAAATACAGGTTTTTATCTGAAAGTGGCTCGACCTCAAAAACATCGCAGGCCAACCCGCCAATCCGTTCATTGGCAAGCATTTCTGTCAAGGACTTTTGACAAATCACCCCGCCTCTACTGGTATTGATAATCTTTACATCGGGTTTCAAACGATTTAGGGCTTCCCCGCTGAGCATCCTTTGTGTTTTATCGGTAAAAGGGACGTGAAACGTGACAAAGTCTGAACGCTCCAGCAGCGAATAATAGTCAGTAAACTCAAAACCCTTGGCTTCGCAGTCTTTGGAGACATCTCTGACATCGTTAACTAGAATATGACAACCAAACGCTTTAGCTAAACGAGCAACTTTCGATCCGATATGACCAAACCCGACAACCCCTACTGTGCTCCCGCTAAAATTATGCCCACCATTTTTCAACCATTGCCCCTGGCTCAATAGGCGGCTAACCAACCCAATGTTTCTTGCTAAAGAAATCATGAACGCTAGGGTCAGCTCTGCGACCTCTTGACTATTGATACCCGGTTCATAATAAACGTTGATTCCTAAGTTGTCACAAGCAGCAACATCAACATTATCGAGACCAACGCCATACTTTGTCACTAGTTTCAGGTCCGGTAACTGAGCAAGTAGATCTTTTTTAGCCGCCTCCCGACCGATCAACCATACATCATGTCCCATCAAAAACTCTTTGACCTGGGGCAAACCATAGTCACTTTCAGTCGCTAGACTAATTTTCGAGTTAGGAAAAGTCTTGATCAATCGATCGACAAGGTCCGAGTTCTTTAGAAAGCTCTTTGCAGTAACAGCAATACTAACTGTCATAGTATCTTTATCATGGCATCAAGGGTCAAAAAACCAAAGACAGCGAAGAGATAAAAACAAGAGAAGATAAATAGAGGCATCGCCTTTTTTTCGTCCTGCGATACCTGCAAGCGAAAGGCTAAATAAGCAAACGTTAGGGTAATAAGTAGGGTCGGAATCCAATAAATCATTCCACCGTAACCCATAAAGCTTACCAACAAAACGGATGGAATGAGTGTGAGGGTATAGATAAAAATCTGGATCGTTGTCGCTGGAATCCCCTTTACAGAAGGAAGCATAGGGATGTTAGCTCGAGCATAATCGTCTCGATATTTGATCGCCAGCGCCCAAAAATGAGGAGGTGTCCATAGAAAAATAATCAGAAAAAGGATGCACGCAAGAAGATCAACACGACCTGTGACAGCAGCTGATCCAATCATTGGGCCAACGGCGCCAGCAGCACCTCCAATGACAATATTTTGGATAGTCCTCTTCTTTAAATACATAGTATAAAACACAACGTAGAAGACATTAGCTGCAAGAGCGATCAGAGCTGCCAATGGTGTCGTGAAATGAAAAAGAAGCCAAAAAGATAAAACTGCCAAGCTAGTTGCGGCAACAAACGCACTACGGTTGTTGACGACTCCGGCCTGCAAAGGCCTTTTTCTCGTCCTCTCCATATTGTGGTCTAAATCGGAGTCCACTAAGTGGTTAAAAATCCCAGCTGACGCAGAGGCAGCGAAGGTTCCAAACAGCGCAATAAGAGCAACACTTAAATCTAGTGCTCCTCCCGACGAAATCAAAAGCGAGGGTACCATCGTCACGATAACCAGAAGAGAGATCGTGGGCTTTGTCATGGAAAACAAAGCCTGAGCCCGAAGCCCTAAGGCACTAGCCAAACCAATATTTTGAAAGGACATATGCGAATACCATTCTGTTCCGGCATTAGAATGACGCCAGATCATATTGTCAATTAGACTTACTCATACACTGATCTGACCATACCTGGCAACTGAATAAAGCAAGTTTTCCACTTAGTAAGGTGTGGTATCAGCAAACCACATAGGTGCCCAAACGCAAAGGAAAAATAACACTGGGAAAAGTACCATCATAAACGCGAGAGTGTACCAACCACGGGATTCTCGGCTATTTTTCTCTGCGATTTCCTTACTACTCATTCTAACACTCCGGCTTTTGGATATAGCTCATATTCAATATAGTCAAACACAGTTTTTACCATGGGAATAGACGAATACAAAGAGAAATCGGCTCTGCTATGACGACTGTGGTAGCAACAAAATCTCCTCATGCGCCTCATTTTTATACAGTTCGGAGTAAATAATATAGTTTCTTAATACCAATTTGACGTATTTCTGAGTTTCTGAAAAGGGAATTGTCTCAATCCATTCGATTTGACTGCCTACCCTTCGATGTTTGAGCCAACGGTCAACAACATATTCCCCTGCGTTATAGGCAGCCGCAATGCTAACCATATTTCCTTGGTAACGAATCCTGAGAGCTTTTAGGTATGACGCCGCAATACTCAGATTAGTTTTAGGATCTTCTAGATTCTGGATCTTTTCCATTTCATTGCTGCCAGTCAGTCCATACTTAGTCGCCGTTGCCGGCATCAGCTGCATGAGGCCCTTTGCTCCCACCCAACTAGTTGCTTTAGACCGAAACCCCGACTCCTGACGCATGATGCTAAGGATCATTGTATCATCCACCCCTGATTCCTCTGCACCAAGTGCAACTTCTTTGTGAAAGGCAAAAGGATAATATAAGAAAATCTGCTCCGGATAGTCCTCAAGAAGTTTTCGATTGACCTGGCGGGCACGGCTCGAAGCCATCAAACTCCCGGAATAAGAGCTGTTCACCAAAAGTAATCGACTCACAATCATCTGAGCCTCATAAAAAGCCGTACCGGAACGAGCAATCAAACCACTTAGCTCATGCAAATACACTTCTGCTAAGGGCTTATTTTCAAGTTCTAATAGAAGCAAGCTTTTCTGATAAAGGCGACTCCACAAAGGATTTTGGTCTATCTTGGTTTTATCTAGATCCCAGGAACGAAGCATGCTCGGGTTAACATCATCCCATAAAGCTCGTCTAAATTTCCATTGTAGTTGCCCCCTGGCGTAGGTGGCATAAAAAGACTCTCCGTGCTCGGTGAATAAAAGTTCTTTGAATTTGTCGTGCTCGCGAGACTTATCAAGTTTTTTGCTTAAGTAAGCTAGCCAAAATATTACTCTAACTCGAGATCGATGATTCGGACTTAACAACCTATCGTTTGACCAAGTCGCAAATGCAAGCTGAATATTTCCATTAAGGTATTGGTACCAGCCTTTCATCCATAGAAATCGATTGATCCAGTCATCAGGTAAACTGGGAATCGATAGACCGGAAATTGCATAGGTCTCTGCTTCTGAATACTCTTTTTGCTCGACTGCTATGCGCCAAGACAAGACATGATAGGCCTCTGCCTCCAATTCTCTTAATTTACGAGCCTGTAGCGATGAATCGATCTTCGGAACCAACTTCTTGATCGTGATCAGAGCTCCATTGATTTGAGTTTTTGCCGATTCATATTGCCCTATAAGAGCTTCATACCTACCAGACCAAATTTGATAGTTCACTTGGTGATATTGTCTATCGAACTGATTTTCATACCCAAGCTCTGAGGCAGACCCCTCGAAGTCACTGACGAAGGCAGAAACTCTAAGGTACGTTCTGGAAATTGCTTCCCTATCCCCTAGAAATCGATAACCCTCGAGAAGGGATCGGTAACCATGTAATATGTATGCACCGTAGCTTTTCGGATTTTCGAGGAGTCTCACCATAGAACGTTCTAGCATTGTGACCGATAAACTGTATTTTTTTTGACAAGCAAATACGATTCCTTGCCAATAAAATTCTAGTCCTGGGTCAGCAGCTAAACGTTCATAATGGGTTCGCCAATCATAGAACTGCTTCGAAAAGCAATAGATTTTGCCGAGGGATCCCCAATGCACCTCATTTCTTGCCTTATCTTTCAAGATATCGATGTCTTCTAGCTGAATACCAAGAATTTTCGCCACTTTAGTTTCAAACGACTTATCTTGATCGTCCATTTTTTGTTTCATCCAATCGCTTTCGCCTAAGCTAGTATCGGATTTTAGGTATTGGCTAATCGAAGACAATTCATATTTATTTCCATAGAACTGATTGAGGTCTTTCACCAATCTCTCAAAGACAAATTCAGTGAGCAGATCCTCTGACTCAACTAGGGCTTTTTTCCATAAACTGATACTCTTATCAAACTGTTTAAGTTGCTGATAATGCATGGCATCGAGAATAGTCGGCAAGCCATCAATCTCAACGTTTGCAAATTTACCAGTTTGCTTCATGGATGCAAAATTGGCTTTCTGCCGTTTAAAATCCGAGTGTTTGACGCTGTCGTAAGGCAGCTGGGTAAACTCCAACAAGGGTCTATTCTTTGGAGTTGCACATGAAATTAAAAGAAGAAGCAGGGGTCCAATCAGCCTCAAATGCTTAACAATCATAAAACGTGATTCCCTCTCGCGCTATCGTTCCATCTAGGACTTGAAACCCTTCATCTGAGAGATCCTTTATCGACTGCTCTCGCATTTCAGTTGGGACAAAAATCGCAACAACCCCCCCGCCACCGGCGCCACACACCCTACTAAATCCTTTGGTGTTTTTACCAATAATGGCATCGATTCGTTTTGTTTCTTCTGTCTCAACAGCAGGCCAAAGCTTTTTTCTAATGTCCCATTCTGATTTCGAATGCTCTAGTAGTTCGTCCAGAGACTCTTTCTCAATCGCCTCATAGGCAAGCAGACTGAGACGAGTCAATTCATTTAATTGCGCAATAGCACGTTCTTCTCGGTCGAAAACTGATTTAAAAATCTGCCAATTATTAATTCCCGAGGATCTCGAAACACCCGAGTAGCAAAGCACCAATCGATTGTCTAAGGAATTAATAAATCCACCGTCCAGAGTATTTATATGTACTCGACCGTTTTGATAGGAAAGAGCATTTAGTCGTCCACGAATGGCGCCCCAATAGTCTTGGACACCTGCCGGGCAGTGTATAATTTTGGTTTCTACACTTTGAACAAGATCTACAATTTCTTGTTCAGACATGGCAGACATCAAGTTTTTTTCTACAGCCATTCTATTCAATGCGCTGGCCACTGCGATTCCAAGAGCTGATGACCCACCTAAACCTGCGCCAGCAGGAGACTGACATTGCGTTGTCAAATGGATGCTAGGCCAAGATTTTTTCCACAAACGAAGGAAAATACCCTTCAAGAGTGGAAGGCGGCTGTCGAGAGGCGAACAATTTGACCAGTTGAAACCTTCTTCAACGGACTGGTCGACACTGTGAAATGCCGTAGCTGTAGTCTTATCAGAAACCGTTGCTCTGGCGTAAAGAGAAATTCCGAAGTTTATGGTTACCGGTGATTCCTCCATAACCTCGTACAGGGGGTACAAGTCTAGTGTGCCGCCAGCCAAATCGACTCTAGTAGGAACTTTAGCCGTAACCTCCATTATATGTCTCCTTGAATTTAAAGAAATCAGGTAAACTATTATAGCAAGCAAAAATCTTTGAGTCGTTGGAGAATGCAACTTTGGATAAGGACTTATCTAATATCTATCGCAAACGCCGGATATGCTATTGGGATGCAGAGAAAAAGTTTACTGACTCGTCAAAAATAAATTTCGAAAGACACTTGAGCTTCTTACCGGATTTTGATTTAGTCAATCTAGTAAGCCTGGAAGATGAGAATTTTCAACCTTGTGATCTCCTGATAGTAGCGGCAACAGCAATCGATGAAGATATATTTCACGACTGGTTGAAGGGCCTAAACAAGCGCATAATACGCCAAAACAGTATATGGACCCCTTGTATTATTGTTACGGAAATTTCATTTGCAGAATCATCTCAATCGCTTCATACATTCGCCGACAACAACTGGTATTTTGATATTTTACACCCTCATCATACAGACTCTATTCCAATAAGGGTGGCCAATCTTCTCAAGATTCACGATCATTTGCACGAGTTGTTTCGATATCAAAATGAAATTGAGACCTTGCAGAATAGGATACAGAAAGTCGAAACACAGATTTCTAATTTTGAAGATTCAGGAGAGAAATGACATTCATTCCCGATAAACATCTTAACGGGCGCAACTTGATCGCTCAGTTTATTCTCCTGCATAGAAAGCGAGGGCTTTTTCTACCCTATAGTGAATATAGCTACATTGATAAATGGCTTGCACTGGCTGAAAGCGACGACCAACTATTACTAGTTCTTTCAGATATCATTCCCTATTTCTACAAGGCTCGAGCTGATTGGACCCACCCTCCCAGCCTAAAGTTAGTGGACCAAAAAATCTGCAGAATTCTCATGGCAAAATCTCGTCGTAGACTTGAACTGTAGGAGCTTAGATTCATGCAAGAAGTTTTTGATAAGAGCTTTCAATCAGAAAAACTTCCGATTGATAAACCATCTGTCATTTGTTTCTCCGCCCCTTGGTCTGAACCTGGACAACAGAGTTTGTCCACATTGAAAGGGCTGGAAGACATTTATAAGAGTCACCTTCATTTTTTTTGTATGAATGTAGATGAAAATGCTAATGTACCTGCGGAGCTGGGAGTCAAGACCCTTCCGACGATTATTATCTGGCATAAAGGCGCCATAAAAGAAACTTTAGCAGGTCAACATGAAAAACGAAAAATCAGAATCTTTATCGAATCCTTCGCTAGCTCTTAATAAAGGCGACCTCGAACGTCATTGGCTAAAGACTAACTACGAAGTGGTTGGTGTGGATGAAGTGGGTCGCGGTTGCATTGCGGGGCCTGTTGTCACAGCTGCAGTCAAACTAAATTATGAGGCTGTCTTTGCACTACCACATGAAAAATTGAAGCTCATTCGTGACTCCAAGAAGCTCTCCTCAAAACAGAGGCAAAACATTATCACAACGATAAAAGACTGTTCCCTATTACTAGGTATCGGGTCTGCTACCGTACATGAAATCGAAAGATTCGGCATTGTTCCCGCCACTTTCCTGGCTATGAGACGAGCCCTGGCCCCTCTTTCCCTTTCGCAAAATAGTATGATCCTTGTCGACGGTCGAGATACGATTCCAGAGATAACTAGCCCGCAAAAAGCCATCATTGGCGGAGACGGATTGTGCTATTGCATTGCGGCCGCTTCGATACTTGCAAAAGAAAGCCGGGACGCCTTCATGAGGAGTCAGGATAAGAAATACCCCGATTATGGCTTTGAAAAAAATATGGGGTATGGGACGGCTAAGCATATCGAAGGTCTAAAAAAGGCCGGCATAAGTCCCTTGCATAGAAAAAACTTTGCCCCTATACGACAGATGATAAATCATGCCCAATAACTTCAAAAACGGGCAAATAGCAGAGCAAAAAATATCTGCTCACCTAATTAAAAAAGGCTGGGAAATTTGCCGCAAGAACTACCGAAATATTGGTTTCGAAATTGACATCATCGCAAAAAAGCCGAGCGAGCTCTTGATTGCAGAGGTAAAGTACCGCTCAAAAGTAGATCATAGAGTATTTAACCCTCATGAACTAGTTGACCAAAATAAAAAAAACGCCTCATGCGAGGCGCCTTACACTATATAACTTCAATTGATGAGAGATTTGACACGATTCGCATCGAGCTTTTTCTGGTCTCTGGTCAAAAACTCGATGTTGCGCACCGATTCCAGCTCTAACCAAATTAAGTTACTATTTCTTAGCTCTTGGTACGTACCGACTCTTAATTCTTGCTGCTTTACCAGTTAATTCACGGAGGTAGAAAAGACGTGACCGTCTAACAACACCGCTTGCTAAAACATCAACCTTGGTAATGTTCCCTGAATACAAAGGAAAGGCTCGTTCAACGCCAACGCCATTTGCACCCATTTTTCTGACTGTAAAACTTGAATCAACTCCACCCTTTTTAAAGCGGATCACCACTCCTTCATACGGCTGCACTCTGAATTTACTAGCATCAGCGCCTTCTCGGATTTTGTAATGTACCTTGATGGTGTCACCAGGGCGAAATGTTGGTAAAGGCTTATGATTTTCGAACTTTTTCTTTTCAAAGTTTGCAATGATGCTATTTTTCATGAGAGACCTATCTATTCTTTAAGTTGTACTTTGGCGGTTTTGTGTCCGTATCTACGCCGTACGAAGGACCTTAGTTACATGAATGCTGCTTCCTAGTCAAGAATTTAGTGCTCATTATCATGCCGTTTAAGCATATTTTAGCTCGTCCCAGCCAAAGTTTTCGTCAACCAGATCCATAAACACAAATCCAAGCTCCTCACGTTCGTATGTTGGCATTTTGGCGCGTATAATCGGTCTTAGGTCGTCAAGGATAATTTGGCTGTAAGTTCGATAATCTTCTAGGATCCCCAGCATTAAACCACTTGCACTATCTATATCGACAAGCTTTAGGTGGCGAATCTTGGCTCTGATTTCTTCACCCTTACTGCACAAACGTTTAGCCACTGACTTGGAAGAAGTACTTAAATCAATGACCTCAGGCACCAAATGTTCTGAGTCTAAATCTAACTGCTTAATCAGCTCTTCACTGAAACGACGGATGCTATCGTCCGTTAATGATTGCGAGTTATACCCGGAAAGAGTCTTAAGAAACCGATCTTGCTGACTTACGATTACTTGTAAAATATCCATGGGCAATTTCCCCTTATAAATAAGGTTGAAAGAAGGCCGAAAACCGTCCTTCTTGATTTTCCCGTGGTACTGAGTATTAGATGAAAGACTCCTAAGGGAATCTACTTTCGTGGCGTTTTTGGGTCAAAACTTCGCCAATCCCTCAAATAACGCAGATCTTGGTCATTCAAACCGAGTGCTTTGAGCTCATAACCTGTCATTTTAGATATACTCTCCATGCTGACTTTAGCATTGGTCCCTGTACGATCGCGATCGTTCCGATTCCAAGAGTGGGCCATATAAAATGCAACGGACCACATTTCATGAGCACTTAGAGTAAACTCATATTTCGGCATAGAGCTGCCCTCCGAACCTGCCAAAGTAGAGTTAAAATAGGAAAATGGTGACCTAGAGCCTTCTATAAACTGTTTCGTCAAATCTTTTGGTGGCGGCTCCATTTTTATCTTTGGGTTTTTTGTGTAAATACCGTCTCCTTTACCTTCAGAGCCGTGACACTGCTGACATTGTTTTTCGTAGACTTTTTTCCCAACTGAGAAATTGGGCGATTGCGAGGGAATCAGCACGACACGAAACAGTTCAAGGGTCGTGGCTCTCGCAGAAGAGTAGGCCTTCTGACTACCTTTTGGAAAATCGGCCCTACCGAAAAGAGCCATGTAGCTTCCAACTGCATCTTTAAGTTTCTTCCTCTTCTTGGGACTCAGTTTGACAGCAATCTGCTCGAGCTTTTCTGACAACTCGCTTCTGCGCTTCGCCATTGAAGCATGACTCAAGTAATTAGGATCATCGTAGCTATACTCTAAGAGCTGAATAAAGCGCCTTAAATCTTTGGTTTGTTTTCTCTTTTCTTCTCTAGAATCACGGCCTTGAGCAGTAGCACCAAGAACCAAAAGACACAAAAACAAGCATGTACGCATTAACTTATCAATCCATTCGTCAAAATTTCATCGCATCCAGAGTTCTTTGCTGCCTCTACCTCTTGAGCTGTAGCAGGTAAATAGGCAAGCACTTTAGCTCCAAGCTTATGGTAACGAGAGACAAAATCTCGCTTATAGAGGTTTATACCAAAAAACCTGGGGGGAATGCTGTAGGTTTTGTTGGGAGATACCGGCACCAATCGCTCTAACGAAGCAAGAGCAAAAAGTCCTAAGGTTACACACTCCGATTGACGTGCTAGAAGCACTGAATTTGGAAAGAGACGTCTCAAATACTTGGCATCCCTCTTGCTCCAAACCAGAAACCTAGCCTGACTCTGAATCCAACTAGCAGCACCTTGTTTATCTGACCAATCGCGAAGCACTCTAATAACTCGCCGAGCGGTTTCTGGCTTAATATCAAGTATCCAATTGCACCCAGCAAACTCCTCAATGAATTCCAAGAAGGTCATTCCGTTTTGACCATCCTTTAATACCGTCTGTTTGAAAGCTTCGAGTGTCATCTCGTCAATATTCACGGAACGTTCAGCGGTTCTTTCCATACTGCGATCGTGGTGCAATACGATATGACCGTCTGCAGTGCAGCGCAAGTCGGTTTCCAGAGAAACAAACCCCGCATCGATCGCCTGGCGAAACGCTTTCCGAGTGTTCTCTACGACCCCTTCGCAGTATCCTCTATGACTTATCCAAATCAACTGTGGGCAGCCTCCTGTTGCCGGTAGATCCCTAGCGGCGACTTTTAAAGTAAAGCGACTCGTTGTTGGGCTTTATCCTACATCGTACAACGCTGGCCCTCGACCAAATAATAAGATAAAACATGTTCAAAGGGGCGGTTTTCACGTCTTATTTGTCATACCCAAATAAGTCTAGCTAACTCTTCATAAGCGCACGCGATCTGATACGAAAAGGGATCAACTATGAATAAGAATGAGTCTTTTGAAAGATGGAAAGAGATTGCCAGCAAGGAGCTTCGAGGAGCGTCAACAGACTCGTTGACTCGGCAGACTCCCGAAGGAATACCGCTTAAACCGATATACTTTGCTGAGGACCTCGAAACCGTCACCTCCTGTCATAGCATTCCTGGTGAGCCTCCCTTTACCCGCGGGCCAAGAGCTACCATGTATACCAACCGTCCTTGGACTATTCGCCAATACGCGGGATTCTCCACAGCAGAGGAGTCGAATCGGTTCTACAAAAAGAATTTGGCTGCAGGCCAAAAGGGACTCAGCGTAGCCTTCGATTTAGCGACTCACAGAGGATATGATTCTGATCACCCACGCGTGGTCGGGGATGTAGGAAAAGCAGGAGTGGCTATCGACACCGTTGAGGATATGAAAATACTGTTTAATGACATTCCTCTAGATAAAATGAGTGTTTCGATGACAATGAATGGCGCCGTTATTCCGATACTAGCAGCCTATATAGTTGCGGGACAGGAGCAAGGGGTTCCAACAGAAAAGCTCTCAGGAACGATTCAAAACGATATCTTAAAAGAATACATGGTGCGAAATACTTATATCTATCCACCGAAGCCTTCCATGAGAATTGTGGAAGACATCATAGGATACACGGCTCAATATATGCCGAAATTTAATAGTATTAGCATTAGTGGTTATCACATTCAGGAGGCAGGAGCTGATTCAGCCATTGAACTGGCATTCACACTTGCTGATGGCGTCGAATATGTAAAGGCGGCGATTAGTAAGGGACTAGATGTAGATCAATTTGCGCCGCGACTATCATTCTTTTTTGCCATCGGAATGAATTTTTATATGGAGATTGCAAAGCTTAGAGCTGCACGAGCTCTTTGGGCAAAGCTTATGGGAGAGTTTCAACCCAAAAACCCGAAATCTCTGATGCTTCGGACACACTGCCAAACTTCAGGTTACACGCTTACCGAGCAAGATCCCTATAACAACATCATCCGAACTACCATTGAGGCTATGGCAGCGACCTTGGGAGGAACCCAGTCATTGCACACAAACTCTTTCGATGAAGCAGTGGGTCTGCCAACTGATTTTTCCGCAAGGTTGGCTCGAAACACTCAGCTTATCTTACAGGACGAAACCGATATGACCCACGTCGTCGATCCTTTTGGTGGCAGTTACTTCATGGAATCGCTCACCCATGACCTTATCAAAAAATCGGAAGAGATCATCGCCGAAATTAACGATATGGGCGGAATGGTAGAGGCGATTCAAAAAGGTTACCCAAAAATGAAAATCGAAGAAGCAGCGGCTAAAAAACAAGCCCGTATAGATAGCGGTAGTTCGATTATCGTTGGTGTGAACAAATACCAAACCACTGAGAAAAGCGAGTATGACGTTCTCGATATCGATAATGCTGAAGTCAGGGATAACCAACTTAAAAAGCTAAAGCAAATACGCGACTCGAGAAACAACGAAGAGGTTCAAAAGCATCTCAAACGACTCGAAGACACCGCAAAATCAGATGGCAACCTACTGGCAGTTGCGATTGACGCTATCAAAGCTAGAGCCACTATCGGAGAGGTTTCAGATGTTATGCGGAATGTCTTTGGGGAGCATAAAGCTGAAATTAAGACAATTTCAAGTGTGTATGCTGGAGAGTACTCTGGACACGAAGACCTTGAGTCAGCAATGGCCGTGATCAGAGAATTTGCCGAGAAAGACGGTCGTCAACCTCGGATACTAATCGTAAAACTCGGCCAAGACGGTCATGATAGAGGCGCTAAAGTGATTGCCACCGGTTTCGCGGATCTCGGTTTTGATGTTGATATTGGACCATTATTCCAAACCCCTGAAGAGGCGGCAAAACAAGCGATTGAAAACGATGTCCATGTAGTTGGTGTTTCCTCACAGGCTGCGGGCCATATGACTTTGGTACCTGCACTTCGAAAAGCGCTAGAAGATCAGGACGCTAGCGACATCAAGATTGTGGTGGGAGGCATAATACCTCAAAAAGATTATGATTTTCTCTATAAAAACGGTGCTGCAGCCATCTTTGGTCCAGGCACCCCCATTCCAAAGGCTGCGAAAGACACTGTGGCTGCGATTGACGCAAGGGTTTAGTCTATGTCTGCAAAATCTTTGGCTGAGAAATTACTTGCAGGTAACCGTCGCGCTCTAGGCAGAGCCATCACATTGGTTGAAAGTACAAGGACCGATGCAGGCTTGCAAAAAGATCAGCTATTACAGACTATTATGCCAAGAACGGGACAATCTGTGCGTCTTGGAATTAGCGGTTCTCCCGGGGTGGGTAAGTCGACATTTATCGAGTCCGTAGGATCGAAGCTTATAGAACAAGGCTATAAACTTGCCATCCTTGCCATCGATCCAAGTTCCCCAAAAACTAAGGGGAGCATACTTGGAGATAAAACAAGAATGCAAGACCTTGCCGCAGACCAAAGGTGTTTCATTAGACCTTCTCCTGCAGGGAGAAGTTTGGGAGGTGTTGCACGACGAACTCGTGAGTCAATATTGCTATGTGAAGCGGCAGGCTATAATTTTATCATCGTTGAAACTGTAGGCGTTGGCCAATCAGAAGTCGCTGTAGCGGGAATGGTTGATCAGTTCATATACCTCCAGTTACCAAATTCAGGAGATGACCTTCAAGGAATTAAAAAAGGAATTATTGAACTCGCCGATAGTATTTTAATCAATAAAGCTGATTCGGATCATTTAAATGCCGCCAAACGCTCAAAAGTTGATTTGGAGCTGGCTTTAAATCTACTATACAAAAACAATACTGTGGAAAAACCCAAAGTCCAACTCGTTAGTGCCAAAGAAAAAACTGGTATAGATACGTTTCTAGACGAGGTGTTTGAAAAGATCACGGCTTTAAAAGATAAAGGCGACTTTTCCCATCGAAGATCACAACAGGCCATAGAATGGTTCAAGTCCGAAGTTTCGGAACTAGTTTTAGAAACAGTTTCTGCTAAAAAAGCATTTAGAGAAAACTACTTAACACTAGAGAAAGAAGTAGAGAGCATGACCCTTTCTCCAACCACTGCAGCAAAGCAATTCATTGGCACAATCGGAATTTAGGATTATCTATGATAAAGTTTTCTAATGAGGCAAGAGATCAAGCTTTGAAAATGGCGCAAGAAGATACCGAAGGCAATCCTTTTCGGCTTTATATCGAAGGTAAAGGCTGTGATGGCTTCTTTTACGGGATTGCTTTTGACCAAAAACGCGAAGATGACATTACCATAATGACCGAACCTGAATTAATCATTGATAAAGATTCAGCTGTGTTTTGTAAAAACATAACCATCACATGGGTCGATGACGATAGAGGCCGGGGATTTCTAGTCAATAATCATGATGAAAAAAAATTCCGAGGAAAGTTTTACAAGCGAAAGGTCTGGCAAGATTACCTGACAGAAAATAAACCAAATTAGGAGATACGAGAATTATCTTTTAGAAGGTAACCACTCCGATAAATACTATCGATCTCTAGAGAGGTGTTCTCCAACTTTTTTCTAATTCTCGAAATATATGAATCAATTGTTCGGTTTGAAACGGTATTATTCTGCCAAGCAGTTTCAATGAGATTTTCGCGTGTAACAATGAGGTCGAAATTCTTCAGCAATTGATTAAGGATCCGAGCTTCGATAAATGAAAGAGATACCTTCATCTTGTTACGTTTACAAAATAGTAGTTTGGCCTCAAAATCAATTTGATAACTGATCTTCTCTCTCGCTTCTCTATTTGCATTGATAAATCGTAAATCCTGCAGGTAGAAAGGTAGCCTCTCTAGATCGCATCGAATTTCGGTAAAGAGCTCATTGAGCCTGCCTTCTTCGTTACCGTAGCAAGCAAGGACTACACCTTTCTCTATCAAGGTCCGAACCGCCTCATGATCCAAATCGAGAAGATTAAAATGACCTCCATTAACAAGAAAAATAGATGGGAAATGTTTTGAGTCGGTGATCTTACTGATAATTAAAAAACTTTCCACAGAGGCAATCGCACGGATTGCAAAAGAACCGCTGAGCAGATTTTTCAATAGAGGCTGCTTATCAATCTGTTTTTCTAGCAACCAAATCAATTCCTAACCCTCAATCTCACAAATTTTGTGACCTTTGGAGAACCCTTTTGGGAATCTGAAGACTAGATTCAGGTCATCTCCATCTCCGAGAAAACCTTTGTATAAAAACGTTCCCTCGCGGAAAACACCGTGGTAACCTTTATCGACAACTTCAGCTCTTCCCACTTCAAGCAGGTGAATCGTGCTTTCGCTATCTAACCATTTCGGAAGTAAAAGTCTTGTTTTTGTGGCCCCCGACACCAATACGGGCTCTCCAACATGTTCCCCTTCAATACTGAACTCTTTCCTCCAAAGGACGTCACCCTGTTGATCGAAGACTAATATGTTAAGCTTCGCATTATCCCAAATTAAAGTATCACCAGAAAGGAACGCGAGAACCAAACCATCCCTATGTTTTGAGATAGCCCAGCTTTCGACCCGATCAATTGGTTCTTCCCCGACTGCGTACTCAGTAGATTCACTCCCAATCTGATCTATAATATTATAGCTAAAGCCCATTTTTTTAGTATTTTTACTCTTTTTTAGACTAAAAACAGCCAATCTGCCATGACCGAATCCAAAAAATTTACTTTCTCCCTTCATAGCCAAATAGGATTTTTGATTGAAAGCGATCTCACCTTTATCACTCAAAGTTCCGTCGATGATCTTGACTGGCAAGTCATCGTCAGACACCCTGCTAACCCGAGATTTGAAAAGAATCCAGACTCCCTTTTTCGAAGGGTAAAGAGCTTTGGTGTAAAAAGAATACGGTAGTCTCGAAGAGCTGTATTTCACCACATTCGACTGCAGATCTCGTATTTCAAGGCGTTTGAAATTATCCTTATCGATGGATTCCACCACTACATAGGTAGTATTTTCGATATAGATCTGACCTATATATCTTGCCTTACGACCCCAGCTTAGAGTCTGAGGTTGGTCCGATGAGACTTCGTTACCAGATAATTTTCTGAGACTATATCCAGTCAGCCCATTCCGTTTCCTAGTTTTCGTCAATACACTTTTTACCTTAGTCTTCTCATCCGTAAATTCATGCAAATCAGTAAGCTCCAAATCACCTGGCTGCAGCTTAACGAGTTCACAGTCAACCGACTGTGCTTGTCCAAGTGGAGCCCACTTCGACTTGGTATCCGGTTTAAAACTAATGCAAGAACTAAGAAAAATAGCCAGTATTAACAAGTTACTACGAAACATTTTTGGATAGACTCCTAAAGTTTTATTCCAATAAGTCGAGATGCTGAGGGTGTAGTTAAACTGTTAACCTCGGATAATAAATTGAAAACCAAAATAATTAGGCAATTTATCATATTCTATTTAACGGCTTTGATCGTGGGTTGCAAGACTACTACCATCGTAGAGGAATTCGAACCTGGTGTCCAATTGCCGTTTATTAAAAATAGCGCAAACGAGTGTTATTACCTAGATGAGTTTATGCCTATTCCGGATAGTCTCGTCTCTGGGAAAAGTGGCAGGCTCAAGCTTCGCTACTACACTTACAAGGCGGCTAATTACAAAGATTTTATCAACCGACATATCATCCTGTCGTTTTACTCTTCCGACGAAAAATGCTGGTCCCTGTTTGAAGAGTACTACATCATAAATTAGAGATACTAAAATTTACTTGCTACCTGTGTTAATCTATAGATGGACGTCTATCAACAAGGATTAACACATGAGACCGATCGCTCACCTAGCCATATTCATCCTCCTTGGGGTGGGATGCTCTACTACTGAGACCAAACAGATAGATCCAGATCAGGAGCGCAAGCAGCAAGCATCCGAAAAGCTCAACTCTAGTCTGAGCCTCGGAAGCAAATACGCTGTGGACGGTTTGTACAGAGAGGCCATCACAGAGCTGAGAAAAGCGCTTAAAACTGATGGAGCATCTGTAGAAGCTCATCGGCTGTTAGGAATCGTTTACGTGAAGGTTGGTCGGTATGAAAGAGCTATCAAACACTTCGAGACAGTCATAGATAACTTAGCTAATAACTTCGAAGCCAACTACTATTTAGCAGAGGCATATCGTACGCAGGAGCGTTTCGGAGACGCTATTTTTCGCTATAAAATAGCGTTGACGGCCCAACCGAAAAATGTCCTTGCAACTAAGGCTCTTGCCTGGAGCTACTATAAAATTCGGTACTACCGAGCAGCACTCAGCACTATCAAAAAGCTAAAAAACCAAGAAAACCAAGACGTTCAAGTTACCATCATATACGCCAGAGTTCTCAACAAAATGGGAGCTAGTCGTCGTGCTCTAAAAATCGCTCGAGCTCACCTAAATACGCTGTCGGCAGAACAAAAACCATATCTACTCAGTGTTGTAGGAGATATTTTTTTATCACAAAAAAACTTCAAAAAAGCAGAGGAAGCGTATCGGGAAGCATTAAAAGACCAACCCCTTCTAGCTGGGGCCCTTTTAGGACTCGCAAAAGTATTGCTTGAGAAAGGCGATAGAGCGGATATTGCGATTTCCTATCTCGAAAGAGCTGCCAGAATCAAACCTGGAATGATCGAATCGTTTTACTATCTAGGCAAAGCTCATTACAAAAGCCGCCCCAATTTAGCAAAAAAGTTTTATACAAAATTCCTTAGGCAGGCCGCCGGAGATCCAGAATACTCTTCATTAGTGGAAAATGCTCGAAAAAAAGTCAGCACATTCGCAACGAGTGGTCAAAAGAGAACTTCGAAAAAGCCTTCGCTATAGATTGGAACTATAGCAGCTTCATCTCTTCTTTTTGATAACTTAGTAATGATCTTCGTGCATCAAATAGGTTCTTGTAAGACTCATAACGGATTCTAAGCTTTTCCGCGTTTTGTTTCGCATCAGAGAGTTTTACAAGATACTCCAAGTATTCAGGGTCAGAATCTGTGAGTCTTTTTAATTTCGTTTCTGAAAGTGAACCATCATCTATTCTCAAAGCTATCTTTGCTTTAATAGGTGATTTCATTAGATCCAGATACTCAGCCTCACGTTTTGCAGCAACGTATTCTAAACCTATCTTGTTAGCGAGTTTTACAATTTCCTCGAGTCCAAGTTTGTCAGTTTTTTTCCCGTTTTGTTCGTCCATGGAAACCCTCAATCTGTTTACTTAGGTATAATATATAACAGGCCAATGTGCCTCTACTTTTTATTTTCAGTAATTTTAATGGGTTAGATAGGATTCGAAGTAATACCCTAATAAGATTAAGTATTTCGACAAAAATACCGATAAGCACTGAGACGGGTTGGTTTATTCTAAGTTTGTGTAGGGGGAAATTTTGACTTTCGTAGAATTTCTAAATCCAAACGATTTTTTTCAAAGTCGCATTGAAAACGCTGCGTCGAAACTCAAGATACCTTTAAATGAAGATATCGAGTTTTATTTAGTCAATCTGCTTTGCGAGTTCATAAACCCACAGAACATGACAATCGACGAAATCAACCTAATGGACACTCCTTTAGCCCTGATCTATAAAAAAGCTGTCGAATCCGGTCCGAACGATCAATTGAAAGTATATAAAAAACTCGGTGATTTTAGTTTGTATGTCGCAGGATATTTTCAAGATTCACTTAACCGCAAGACCGTAAACACAAATTATTACATTTCCATGGGTTCGTCCGCCTATCAGTCAGCGTCACGCTTGATGCGTTCTCGCCACAACGACTATCATTTTATGAAGATGTACCAGGGCTTGGCTAATGAGTTTGGTAAGCTAGTTGCCATCATTACTCACGTCGCTGGCGCCCTACCGAAAGAATACGATCAATCTAAGATTTTTAGTCTTATAGACCCATCTGTCACAGAAACTCAGATTGAAGAGGAAGATAAAGACGAAACGTTTGCCAATTAAACAAAAAAGGGCAGCCCTAGTGGGAAGCCCTTTCAATTGACTCTCTGTAGATCTCTCTTTGCCTATTTACGGTCAGAAATAGCTTGGTACTCTAAATCAGTCTCACCAGTGTATATCTGCCGCGGACGCCCAATTTTCATTGACGGTGACTCAATCATCTCTTTCCACTGTGCAATCCAGCCTGGCATGCGACCTAAAGCAAACATCACCGTAAACATATTTGTTGGGATATTAAGGGCTTTGTAAATAATTCCAGAGTAGAAATCGACATTCGGATAAAGCTTTCTGTCAACAAAATAGGGGTCTTTCAACGCTTCTTCTTCCAAGCCCTTTGCGATATCGAGAAGGGGGTCTTTAATATCAAGTTTGGTTAGAACCGTATCACAGGCCTTTTTAATGATCCGAGCTCTCGGATCGAAATTCTTGTAGACCCTATGTCCAAATCCCATAAGTCGAAAAGAGTCGTTTTTATCTTTGGCCTTGTCCAAAAACTTTTTATAATCTCCGCCATCTTTGTCAATTTCCTGAAGCATCTCAATGACAGCTTGATTAGCTCCTCCGTGGAGAGGCCCCCACAACGCACCGACGCCAGCCGAGATCGATGCATAAAGATTGGCCTTTGACGAGCCGACCAAACGAACCGTCGATGCAGAACAGTTCTGTTCGTGATCTGCATGAAGGATTAACAAGACATTTAAGGCTTTGGCAACTTCAGGATCTATTTTACCTTGGCCTTCAAACATCATATTCAGAAAATCAGTGCAATAATCTAAATTAGCATCTGAATTGACAAAATCTTTACCCTGGCTTGCACGATAAAAATAAGCAGACAAATTACGCACCTGTGCCACCAGCTGCCCAATGATTCTGTCTTTTTTGTCCGCGGACAAATCCTGATCTAAAAGCTCTGGGTAGTAAGCCGAGAGACTGGAAAGGCAAGCTGACAAAACACCCATAGGGTGAGCATCTTTTGGAAATAACTTAATCTGCTGTTTGACTTGTTCCGGAGTTTCTTGACCTGCCTTAATACTTGATTCGAACCTAGCAAGTTGAGTAATAGTTGGAAGTTCGCCGTAAATAAGCAGATAAGCGACTTCGATAAAGTTAGACTTTTCAGCTAACTCCTCTATGGCGTACCCTCGGTACTTTAATACGCCTTCCTCGCCGTTTAGAAATGTAACACCCGAAAAACAGGAGGCCGTATTAACGAAACCGTTGTCGATCGTGACGGCTCTAGTCTCTGCACGAAGCCGGCTTATATCGATCCCAACTTCACCTTCGCTACCCACCACTACCGGTAGCTCTATGGATTTTCCCTGTACCTGTAGCTCTGCTGTTTCATTACTCATATTCGTCTTACTCGCTGCTGACATGTGTCTCCTCCATTTCCGGCTCGCATTCAGTTCGTGTTGCAACCCTTTCCGAATCCTGTCGGAATTCTGGAAGAGAAGTTAAAAAATCTTTCCTAAATCACTTAAGAGTGTTGTATTTTTCATTCTTTAAAAGAAGGTCCCAAGTTCCTTCTTTCGTCGCTCTAACCAGGTCAGAGCCTTAATATTTCCCTCAGCATGGAACTTTTTACTCAGTTGCAATAATGCATCTTGGCCCTGGGCCATAGTGACTATTTTAGTCAGATCAGTTTCTGCAATCGTATAATTACCATACTTCAGGGATAACTCAAGCCTCAGCAGTCTAGCGTCTAAGTCATCAGGACTCAATTCGACAATTTTTGTTAAATATCGGTTCTGCGCAACCGGTTCGCTTGAGTGGTTTGAGGCGAACCAAAGCCTTTGTGACAAAACGGTCTTAGACGAGCCAACTCCCGCAATCGTAATTATTACCAAAACAAGGGACACAAGGCCAATAACACCAGTTTTGGGCGCAAATTTGGCAACCCTAGTCCGATGGACTCTAGTCCAAGCATATCCTATAACAATTCCTGAAAGTAAGCCGCCAATATGTGCGGCGTTGTCAATTTGGGGTATCATAAAACCAATGGCCAGATTTACTACTAGCATTGTCAAGTAGACAGAAGACCCCTTTTTTTCACCAAACTCACCCAATTGTTTTCTTGCAATCAAGCGCTCTAAGTAGACTCCGACACCAAGCAACCCGAACAATGAAGAAGAAGCACCAACTCCAGGACTCAACGACGTCAGATTACTTAAGACGTTTCCTCCGATGCCAGCGATCAAATACAAAATTAGAAACCATTTGGCCCCTAAAATATGCTCGATTTGGTACCCGAGGCTATACAGAGCCCAATTATTGAAAGCAAAATGCAGGATCCCAGCGTGAAGAACTACCGGAGACAATAAGCGCCAATACTCTCCCTGAGAGATTAGAACTGGGTCCTTTGCGCCCCAAAAGAGCAGTGTTTCAACGGAAGGCAACACGATTTGCTGACTGTGCAGACTGACGACAATAAAGAAGACTGTATTTAGGAGAATAAGTCGGCCACTCCAAGTCCCAACGAAGAACTCGCTTGGCTTCGGTTGACGAGCGAAAGGCATCAACGGAGGCTTTCGAGGGGGCTGTTGGTCGACTTTGTACATCAAAATGCCTCAAAAAATACGGTAATCCGAACCTGGACTATGCATTTTGAGATACTTGCTCCCAGAGATTCGCTTAGGAGGGTACTCAGACGATACCATCCAAACAGGAGACCGACCTTCTTGAGTTTGCACCCAAATCATGAGCTGCGATAGGTGGAGACCCTCAGAACTACTCTGCCCAGTCAAAGTTCCATAAATTTTCTTAACCACTCCAGTTGCTACTGATGGGTGTATATGTTGGCTTATAAATAGGAGGTTTTCGGGAGATTTCGATGAGCCTTCTACCCTCAGCTTGACAACAACACTGTTATCATTAGCCCTTTCCTGCACCTCAAATCGGTAAGTCCCTTGTACTTCGTTAGATTTGGCTACAGCTCCGAGTGAAAGAATCGCAAATAAAAAAAGCGCGGCCTTTGAAAAGACTTTCATCACATTAAACCTTAAGATAGTTTGACACCTAACTCATCGATAATGACTCTTAGTTCCCCAGAAGCAACAAGTTTTGCTACCGCCTTTATATCTTTATGCAGCGAACGGTCCGATTCCATTGACGGACTAACGCTTCTAACTTTATTATACACAGCCGAGAGAGTCTTGTTTGGTTTTAGCGGTTGCATTAAATCGATACCCTGACATGCAGTCAGCAATTCGATGGCTAAAATATCCGTAACGTTTTCGAGGACAGACTCACATTTTCTAGCTGCGATCGGTCCCATACTCACGTGATCCTCTTTATCTGCAGAGGTAGGAATACTATCTACCGAAGCCGGATGACATAGGACCTTGTTTTCCGAAACAAGAGCAGCTGCGACGACATGAGGAATCATAAAGCCGGAATTGACACCGCTTTCTCTGGCTACAAATGGCGGTAGACCACTCATATTCGGATTCGTGAGCTTCTCAATTCGCCTCTCAGACATGCTACCAATTTCTGCTAATGCAATAGCCAAAAAGTCCATAGCTAGGGAAACGGGCTGACCGTGGAAATTACCCCCACTAATGGTTTCTCCATCCTCAAACACCAAAGGATTGTCAGTAACGCTATTTAATTCTGTTTCAAGGGTCCCTTTCACAAATCTTAAAGCATCTCGTGAAGCTCCATGAACTTGGGGAGCACATCGAAACGAATAGGGATCCTGAACTTTACCACAATCTTTATGGCTATTTTGGATCTCGTCTTTCTCTTCAAAAAGCAGTCGAATATTTTGCGCTACCTCTAATTGCCCGGATTGAGGCCTTATTCTGTGTATTCTGTCGTCAAATGCCCTCGTTGTTCCACGGATGGCATCTAGACTCAACGCTAGAATAATATCGGAACAGGTCATGAGATTCGAGGCCGCTTCTGCCACCATAGCAGCAATAGCGGTCATAAAATGCGTTCCATTTATCAGAGAGAGACCCTCTTTCGCTTTAAGGCCATAAGGCTTGAGTTTCAGCTCTTCTAAAGCCTGAGACGCTTCCTTGACGACTCCGTCAACGGAAACATCGCCCTCACCGATAAAACCAAGAGCCAAATGAGCCAAGGGCGCTAGATCGCCGCTAGCTCCAACACTACCTTTTGAAGGTACGACTGGAAAAATTCTAAATTGTAAAAAGCTCTGAATGTGGCGAACACAATCCTCACTAATCCCAGTGTGTCCCAAACAGAAGGTATGTAGCCTAAGAATGAGTAGCGCTTTTACGACTCGATCAGGAACAGATGGACCAACACCGCAAGCATGAGAGCGTACAAGATTCACTTGAAGCGTTTCCAAGTCTTCTTCTGGAATCGAAACATCGCTTAAAAAACCAAATCCAGTATTGATTCCGTATACCGATTCCGTAGAGGCCAAGGTTTTATCGATAATGCTTCGATACTGTCTGACTCGCTTCCAAGCGCTTTCGCTAATAGACGGAGTTAGTTGATCGTTGATTATCGCTACGAAAGCTTCGATCGTAAGGTGATCTTCACCTAACAAAAACTCTTTCATATTATCCTCTTAGCATTTTCGCAGCCTGCATGCGATCTTCAGCACCATAAAAAGCTGTACCAGCCACCAATCGAGTCGCGCCAGCATTCCGAATCGAGGCAACGGTTTCTACATTCACGCCGCCGTCGACTTGTATGACAACAGACAAACCCCGCTTAGCAATCAAGTTTGCTAAGGATTCTATTTTTCGTAAACTCGAAGTAATAAATTTTTGTCCACCAAAACCTGGATTTACGGTCATCACGTTGACCACTTCAAGATCTTCTAAAATGGCATCTAGATTTGATAATGATGTACCAGGATTAATCGCCACACCAGGACGACCACCAGCATTCCTTATACTAGTTGCTAGCATATGGTGATGGCGAGCAGCTTCGACATGAAAGACTAAGACATCAGCTCCAGCCTCAACATATTTAATGGCCATTTCGTCTGGATTTTGAATCATGATATGAACATCCAGAGGGATCTTAGCGACCTTTTTGAATTTAGCCACGAGAGGTAACCCGTAGGTTAGATTAGGAACGAAGTGCCCGTCCATGACGTCGAAATGGTGAAGATCGGCACCACAGTTTTCGGCATCCTGAATCTCTTTCATAAAATTCATGGGATCAGCTGCCAGAATCGAAGGAGCCAACTCTATGCTATGATTGGTCATTAACAGACTCCTCGACACTACCTAGCCTCTGACGTTTGCTTACTTTTTTCTTTACCATAGAAGACTTTAATCGGCTCATACGGTTGATGAACACTATCCCATCTATGTGGTCTATTTCGTGCTGAAGACACACAGAAAAAAGACCATTTGCCTCAACTGTAAATGTCTGACCGTTTTCATCTAGTGCTTCCACTTCTATCTCTGAAGCTCTGTCCACAAACTCATATATTTCGGGGAAACTTAAACAGCCCTCTTGCCAACGGATTTTCCCATTCTTCTTCTTAATTACGGGATTAATGAAAGTCCAACGCTTATCATGCCAAGGTTCCTTTTTTTCCGGTTCTTGATCAGCGTATCGACTTTCAGACCAAGGAATCATTATTGTCAAGACCCGAACCGCCCTTCCCACTTGATTAGCAGCCAAACCAATCCCCCCAGCTGCATCCATAGTCTCGTGCATATCGGCAACAAATGACTTAATTTCGTCATCAACTTTCTCGACTGGCTCCGACTTCGTTTCCAAAACTTTTGCCGGCCATTCTAGGACTTTAAGAACCGCCATGAATCTCTCCTAAACACAATCTTGCCATATAGTCCTAATAGAATAAGGACTGCGAGACTATATCATAGCAATTTGTTCAAGTCATGAATTGGAGGAAAGGGGAGATATTCTCTGTAAGTGAGGTCAAAAGGTTTCTTTTTCTGGGTTATCCCGGGATTCGGAAATCTTTTCGTAAGTCTCGCTAGCTGTCATGGTAATTTCAACCCATAACTCGCTAATATGCCTGTCCATATTTCTCACTAAGGTATTGTCAATAAGGATGCTGTGAGCAAGAAAAAATAGAGGTCTGCCTTGAACTTGTATGGAGAGCACGAAGACCCAGAAAGCGGCAACTAAAGTGTGTTTCAAGATCCATTTAACAATGCTACCCATAGTTTCCTCTCTAGCTGGCTAACCCCTTATCTACACTATCTGTCACAGTTCTAAAGGCAACACCAGAATTGTTTGCATTTTCGAATAATACTTCGAACACTTCATTATAATCACTGACAAAATGAACTTTCAAGCTACGCTTTAGTGACGCTGGCAATTCACTATAATTATTTCTATTTTTCTCAGGTATTATCACTTCTGACATACCCTCACGTTGAGCGGCGAGAAGCTTTTCTCGAACCCCTCCGATCGCCAAAACCTTTCCATGAATGGTAATCTCTCCAGTCATAGCAACACGCTCTTTTGGCTCCACACCCATTAGCCCCGAAAGTATCGAAGTGGCTATGGCAATACCAGCCGATGGCCCGTCTTTGGGAACGGCTCCTGCCGGCACGTGAACATGTAGCTCATGGTTATCAATTACGCTGGGATTCAGTCCGAATGTCTCGATTTTAGATCTTATATAACATAGGGCCGCTTGGGCTGACTCTTTCATGACATCACCAAGCTTGCCAGTTAGAACAAATCGGTGCTTATCAGTAGGGATTAGAGTCGACTCGATAGCCATAACCTCTCCACCTACCTGTGTATAGGCCAAACCTAAGGACACCCCAACCTGCGCCTTTTGATGGTAAAATTGGTCGCCAAATCGTTCTGCACCCAAGTGTTTGTGGACAAGGGTAGGAGTCAATCGGATTTTTCGGCTCAAGTTTTCTGACAAATCACCTTCCTCAGCATGCTTTCTTGCAAGCTTCCGACAGATGGTTGCTATTTTTTTCTCTAAACCTCGGAGACCGCTTTCTCTCGTATATCCGTTAATTATTGCCGAAACCGAAGGCTTAGAGAACGTAATCTTCTCTGTATTTAGCCCAGCCTCCCGCACCTGCTTTGGAATTAAGTATTGGTTTGCGATACTTACTTTTTCTTCCTCTGAATATCCAGATACTTCGATAATTTCGAGGCGATCCCTAAGGGGAGCCGGTATCGTATCTAGTGTATTAGCATTGGCAATAAACATGATGTCGGACAGATCAAAGGGAACACCCAAGTAGTGATCGGTAAAAGCTTTATTCTGCTCAGGGTCCAGAACTTCAAGCAAGGCTGACGATGGATCGCCCCTATGGTCCGAAGCCAACTTATCAATCTCATCTAGCATAATCACGGGATTTGATGTTCCTACAATTTTCAGAGCATTCATCAATCGCCCTGGGTATGCTCCGACATAGGTTTTCCTATGCCCCCGAATATCGGCCTCATCTCGAACTCCACCGAGAGCAATTCTCGAAAATTCTCGTCCTAAGGAACGAGCAATAGATTTGCCAAGACTTGTCTTACCCACCCCAGGAGGTCCATAAAAACAAATAATGGGACTTTTCGCTGATGGATTCAATTTTTTCACAGCTAGATACTCGACAATTCGATCTTTCACCTGGTCCAAACCGTAGTGATCCTGGTCTAGAATTTCCTTTGCATGACGTAAGTCTAAATTATCGTGACTTTTCTTTCCCCAAGGAAGAGCAAGTAAAACCTCTATGTGGGTCCTCGTCAACGCAGCCTCACTGGTGTCTTGGTGCATCCGCTCTAGTCTTTTTAGTTGCCTTGTCACCTCATCTCTAGCTTCACGATTGAGGGGTACTTCGTCCATTTTTTGCCAAAAGTGGTCCAACTCATCTCGACCATCATTGTCGCCAAGTTCGGACTTGATAGCTCTCATTTGCTCACGCAGGTAGTGCTCCCGCTGCATTCGTCCGATTTCATCCTTGGCATGCGACTGAATCCGAACTTGCATTTGGTAAACTTCTATTTCCCTTGAAAGACACGCATAGACCTTGTTTAATCTATCGATAGGATTTCCAACCGCAAGAATACTTTGGCCTTCGTGGACTTTTAGCCCTAGATTCGAGGCTACCAAATCCGCTAGCCGCCCTGGTTCCGTCACATCTTCCAAAATCATCAGAATATCCGGAGACAGTACTTTCCCTAGTCCTACCACCTTCTCAAGACTTTCTCTCACGGCTCGAATCAACGCTTCCACTTCGCTCGAAGAGTTTACAAGCTCAGGATCTTTAACGGTTGACAGGGAAACGCTTGGGAAAGGGTCTGTCTGGATCAGTTCATTAATATTGGCTTTGTATAAACCTTGAACCAATACTTTCATCCGACCGTCTGGAAGTTTACGGGTCCTCATGATAGAACAAACCGTTCCGGTATCGTAGACGTCAAATGGAGCATCAAGAGTGGAACTCAATCCCTCGCCTTCCTGACCCATTACACGAAATGCTGACAAGAAGATTTTGCGTTCCCCATCTAGGGCCTTCTCAACGGCATTCATACATAAATCTTCGTTTATGAAAACCGGTACAATCATGTTTGGAAAAACGACAATGTCTTTCAATGGCAAGAGAGGTAACTCAACTTTAGCCGCATCAATATGTCCATTTTTCGCTTCACTCATCACTCACTCCCTGAGTTTAATATATCTTTCGGGTGCTTTCATAAACTGATCGGTGACATAAGGAGAAACATTAATTCCCCAAGAGGTATCCACCTAGAAAAAAAAGACAAGAATCGCTGTTATTTTATAACTTTAACGGTAACTATCAGCACTCCACAGCAGCCCTCTTTTTCGTCTCCATCTCTATCAAACACCATTTCAAGCGAATCACTATCGAGTCTAGGAATACTAATAACTTTCGAGAACTTAACTCTTTTCTTTTTATTCTTTCCATCTTCCTCGTAGAAGATAGTTCGAGACAGCTTTATGGTTTTCTCACACCCAGTCTTTGCTTGGTCTTCAGTCACAAAAACTGGGTATTTCAAATCTAGAGAATTGTTGTGATTACACCACTGATCAAAGGAGATGTCGTCGAGGGGAGTTTCCTTTAGAAAGGCTTCGACATCAGCTCGTTCCTGTTTCTTATCGACGGGATCATCAGAATCGCCCTTTTTTTGGTATCCCATCTCGGCTTCACCTAGTCTTTTGGAACCGCCACAGAAACAATCGCAGCTCTAAGCAATCTATCCTTCAACTTATAACCTTTTTGGAATTCTTCTTTTACCACTTCTTCTTTAACATCAGGATCATCGATTTTTTGAATCGCTTGGTGAAAGTTTGGGTCGAAGCCTTCGCCGACTGAATCAAAACCACTCAACCCGTGTTTTTCTAAAGTCGATACCAACTGATTGGAAACTAGTTTCATTCCGTCGACAACTGCCGCAACATCCGTACCATCGGCAACCTGAACAGCCTTATCAAAACTATCCAGGACAGGAAGTAGGTCTTCAAGAACTTTCTCATGGCCGTACTTCAATAGATTCGCTCGTTCCTTTTCCGAGCGTTTCCGAAGATTATCCATTTCAGCTACGACCCTCATGAATTTATCTTTGTACTCTTGTGCTTCTCTTTTAGCCTTCTTCAACTCAGTCGCTAGGACATCCTCTTCCTCTTTTTCCACCTCAGACTCCTGAGCCGCTATACTCGAGTCTTCGCTGGCCGAAGTGTCTTTTTCCTCGCCATCGTCGACGATTTCAACTTTTGGTTTTTTCATATCTTGATCTTGGTTGATATCCATTTTGCATGACCCTTTTGTTTATGCTTTTTGTTTATGCGCATTCATAAACACCAGGTCTAATAATGGGTTTGATTTCTTGAAAATCAAGGGCACTTCCGCCCAAAAAATTGAAGATATTCCCATAATATATCGATTCGATTCCCCTGAAGTAGGAAAAGGATGCCGGACAGCTCGAAGTGCCGCTCAAATTCGAACCTAACGTTGACATCTAAGGAGACAACCTGTTAAAAAAATTGAACCTCTTTATTGAGATTCTCCCGACTCCCTTTTTTGGCTTACTAACACGAGGTAACTAATTGGTGGACCAGTACTCAGCGAATCAAGGGCCCACATCTCAAAGGCCTTCACCAAACCCAATAACAGCAGGTTCTAGATCCGTCAATATAGATGACTTTGACTTGATCAAGCGGCTAGATCAGTATTCCATTGATGACGTTGTTGAACTTAAAATTTCTAGGTTTTTAGATCAAATAGGTACATTTTTTCCTGAGGATGTGCATTCTCTCATTATGTCAAAAGTCGAGAAACCACTGCTTGTTCAAATACTCCGCAGAGTGGGGGGAAATCAGGTTCAGGCGGCAAAAATATTGGGTATCAATAGAAATACTCTCCGTAAAAAAATCAAACATTACGGAATTTAGGCTAGGACTCACCTGTCTCTTGAAACAAATTCTGAAACGATACAAAATTTGGCTGATATGCTAGCTTCACAGTGCTAAGTGAGCCATGTCTATTTTTTGCTACCAGCAACTCAGCTATCCCAGCCATCTCAGAATTCGGGTTGTAATACTCATCACGATATACGAAAAAAATCATATCGGCATCCTGCTCCATGGAGCCCGATTCCCTCAAATCTGAGAGCTTAGGTCGTTTATCTGGCCTTGAGTCAGGCCCTCTATTTAACTGGGCAAGGGCAATGATAGGTACGTTTAACTCCTTAGCAAGATTCTTTAACCCCATCGATATTTCGGAGATCTCACGTTCTCGACTTTCACTTTTTGCCTGTGAAGAACCCGACATAAGTTGCAAGTAGTCAATTATAATAAGATCAAGGCCATTCTCTTTGTGATAACGACGACACCTAGATCTCAGCTCCATTAAGGATATTCCTGGTGTTTCATCGATTCCCAGAGCTTCTTTTCTTTCATAAATTCTTCGAGCTCCTTCCATCAACCGATCTTGCTCTTCATCGCCAAGATCACCTTTTCGTAATCTCGAAGAATCAACCCTTGCTACACTAGCAAGTACCCTGGCCATAAGCTGCTCTTTACTCATCTCTAAGGTGAAAATTGCAGTATTTTTACCTTCAAGAGCAGCATTAGTAGCGATGTTAAGTACGAGAGCGGTCTTTCCCATCCCCGGACGGGCTGCAAGGATAATTAAGTCACTCGGTTGAAGTCCGCCAGTCAATTGGTCCAAATCATTGAAACCCGTTGGGACACCTGAAAGTGAGCCATCAGACTCCAATTTCTTTTGGATGTCTTCAATAGTAGACTCTAAAACCTTGTCTGCCGAAATAATCCCTTGGCTATCGTACTCGGAAGCAATGGCTAAAAATTGTTTTTCTACTTTTTCTATAAACGACTCAATGGAGCCGTCAAAGGTTTTTGCCCCGTCGATGACCTCCTCACAGGAGGTGATAATATCTCGACGATAAAAGTGATTTCTAACAATTTTCGCGTAGTGTTCTACGTTTTGAGAAACGGGACTCTTTTCGGTGAGATCGACCAGGTATGCAGGGCCTAGATTTTGCTCACCTAAATACAACTCTCGAAGTCTTTCTGATACTGTTACTAGATCGACTGACTCACCCTGAGTGGAGAGAGAGAATATGGCCTCATAAATTTTTCGATGGGTATCGATAAAGAAATGCTTTGGTTCAAGCATACCTTCAATTTGGGATAAGTTTTCGGAATCACGGAGGACGGAACCTAAAACGGCTTTTTCTGCCTCCACCGAATGAGGTAGTTGATTTTTACCACCTCCGGAGGAGGATTCCTGAACCATTTCAAACTCGCGTTGTTGATAAGACTAGGATTGCCGCCTGCTAGAAGCAAGCAGACACTCACTGAGCAACAACCCAAACTTTAAACTTAGCAGTGACTTCTGGATGAACTTTTACCTCAGCGGCAAAGACACCTACTTTTTTAACTTCTTCAGTTAGTTTAATATCCTTACGATTAATCTCAAAACCTTCGGCAGCCAATAGCCCTTCAAGTTCTGCAGTTGTAACGGACCCGAAAATTTTCTCATCCTCACCGACTTGCTTAGCAACAGTGACGGAAGTTTTTTCGATTGAAGCAGCCAATTTTTTTGCCGCAGTCAGAAGCTCTTGCTTCTTTTTATCGAGAACTTTTAACTGCTGGTTCAAGGCCTTTTCGTTACCAACATTGGCAATAACTCCCAAACCGCGTGGAATCAGATAGTTTCTAGCGTAGCCTGCTTTAACAGTTACAATGTCACCTATCTGACCTAAGGAGTCGACATTTTGGTTTAGAATTAAACGCATTTCTATTTCTCCTCAGTCTTCTGAACATCTTTTTTTGCGAGCTCAGCTTTGCGTGCCTCTACATCGACACCTTCGTCAATCTTGATCACCAAGTGTCTCAACACATTATCATCAATCCGAAGAAGTCTCTCACATTCCGCTATACTGTCCGGTGCTGCAGTTAGATCGTAAAATGTATAGTGTCCTCGGAAATTCTTTTTGATGGGATAAGCTAGTTTTTTAGAACCCCAATCAGCTTTTTTGATGATTTGACCACCTTCGCGAGCAAGAATCTCTTCGTACCCTTCAAGTACTTTAGATTTCTCTGCATCTGGTAAATCAGCTTTTGTCACAAAGGTGAATTCATATTCTCTTAACAATTCAAAAACCTCCCTTATGGTTTAACAGCTACAAGATATGTCCCTGTAGCAAAGGAGAATCTAACGACTCTGTTTATATATACCTTCAAGCCGCATTTCTACGTCTTGGATCACACTTTTCTGGACAGATTCTAGTTCTTCATCGCTTAGCGGACTTAGAACCCAATCTGAAGCAGGGACCTTACTATTCTCAGGACGACCAACTCCAACTTTGATTTTCTCGAAGTCTGAACCACCCAAAGATGCCATCATGCTCCTGATCCCGTTATGACCACCATGTCCTCCACCTCTCCGCGACTTAACCTTCCCAGAAACCATGTCAATGTCATCATAGATAACAATGATGTCTTCTATAGGAATTTTAAAGAACTTAGAGGCCATCAAAACTGACTTACCACTTAAGTTCATAAATGTCTGAGGTTTGATGAAGACTGTCTCTATCCCAAAGACAGACCCCTTTGCGACCACAGCGTCAAACTTTTTACCCGACCACGAGATAGCGTTTCTCTCAGCCAACTCGTCTACCACAAGAAAGCCCATATTATGCCGAGTCGTCTCGTATTTGACTCCAGGGTTTCCTAACCCAACCAGCAGTTTCAACACATTCTCAAGAGCTATGCGTACATGAGATCTACATGCAATGCGACGCGCTTAGTTGGATGAATACAGATCTCCTGAATTTTCACCTCTCTCGTATTACCCTCGAGAGTCAGGTTGAACTTTTTACCGTTTTGGTAGGCTTTTCCCAACCATTTTGGATCAAGCTCAAGACTAGTTGACTTATCTTTTTCGATTAGATTTGCTGGGATTTTACCGTTTTTCCGTAATTTCCTAGCGTATTCTTTACCAGTCTGTGTCCGTACAGTGGCTTCGATTGTAACTTCTGAGTTACTCATTTGCTCTCCTCTTTACCTCAAAAATCTTTTAACTTCAGACACTTGAGGAATCCTTGCGACTAAGTACTCGAGCCGTAAAAGCTAGTCAATCTGAACAGCTCGAGCTAAGCTTTATATAGGTAAGGAGCGGCCCATGCAAGCTCCTTGTGGATAAAAAATACTTTACACAAACAATGAACTAATAGAACCAGCGGTATGAATACGCCTAATTGCTTTACTTAGTAGACTGGCAACTGACAACTGTGTAATTTTACCGCAGGCAACAGCCTCAGCAGACAACGGTATTGAATCAGTTACGACCAATTCTCGGATACTAGATTCTGCGATTCTTTGGATCGCCGGCCCAGACAACACTGGGTGTGTAATGGCCGCGCTTACAGACTCAGCTCCTTTAGAGATCAAGGCATCAGCAGCTTTACACAACGATCCTGCTGTATCGCATATATCGTCAACGATTAAGCAGTCTTTTCCTTCAACGTCACCAATGATATGCATGACTGCGCTTTCGTTGGGTTTATCACGCCTTTTATCGACTATCGCAAGCCCACAGTTGTAGTACTTGGCGATAGCCCTTGCTCGTTCGGTCCCTCCAGCATCAGGAGATACGACAATAAATTTGTCACTGGCAACATTCTGAAAATAGGGTCCAAATATCGGTTTTGCAAACAAGTGATCGACCGGTATGTTAAAAAATCCCTGTATTGCTGAGGTATGGAGCTCAAGAACCAACATCCGATCTATGCCAGCGACAGTAAAAAGATCTGAGACCAGTTTAGCCGATATTGGGGTTCTGGGAGCACTCTTACGTTCTTGCCTCGCATAGCCGAAGTAAGGACAGACCATAGTGATACGCTTAGCCGACGCTCTTCTGCAAGCATCGATCATAATAAGCGATTCCATGATATTGTCATTTGCCGGTGCTGAAGTAGATTGGATGATAAAGACATCTTTGCCGCGAATATTCTCATTTAACTCAACTCTAGTCTCGCCATCAGAGAATTTTTCCACGATTGCGTCGCCAACGCGAATATCTAAATGTTTACAAATTTCCTCTGCTAATTGAGGATTAGATTTCCCCGAAAAAACCACAAGATCATGACCCATGCTCGCCTCTTTAATCAAATATATAATAAAAGGATACGTAAATAGAGTGTTGTGGCTGGGGCGGCAGGGATCGAACCTGCGAATGCTGGAATCAAAATCCAGTGTCTTACCACTTGACGACGCCCCAATAAGCTAACTCGATGCAGCTCTGCTTGACGGGAGCAAAAAGTACCTCAGGTTATTACGAATTGTCAAGAGCGAGAATCAAAATCAGGTCGCAGGCGGCAAAAATTTGTGGGCCCCTTTATCGACTTCAAATATGACTGACTCATCTGAGTCAATATCCATCACCCATGCCCCAGACCAGCCTTCGTCAGTGATCAAACGAGCCGCCACTGAGTCTTGAACTAAATCGCGGAAGCACCGAACAAGCCCTCTTCCGCCAAACGGGCTAGACAGGCTAAAATCCACTAGAAAACTCCTTAAATCACTAGATAGGCTCAGTCGGATACCATAGGCCGACACCCTGCGATTCAATAGGTCGAGCTGCTTGTCTATTAATCGCTGCAAATCGTCTTTGTTGAGACTTTTGAAGACAACTATATCACCAATACGATTAACCAGTTCAGGACGAAAATACTCGTTAAGTGCCTGCCTTTGCAGGTCGCGAGATCTAAGATCTTGCGAGACTAGGTTTGGCATCGGAATATTTGTCGTAAGAATGATTAGACAATGTCTAAAGTCAGCTAATTGACCGTGACTATCCGTTAATCTCCCATCTTCAAAAATCTGCAGCATAATGTCCATTATCCGCGGATGCGCTTTTTCGATTTCATCAAATAAGACAACGGAATAGGGTCTCTGCCTGACGGCATCGGTTAACTCTCCTCCTGCGTCGTGGCCAACGTACCCAGGTGGAGCCCCAATCAAACGCGAAACACTGTACTCCGCCATGAATTCGGACATATCAATGCGTACCATTTTCTCTTCCGAACCAAAAAGTTCCTCTGCAAGAGCTTTTGCCGTTTCCGTCTTGCCAACACCAGTTGGCCCAGAAAATAGAAAAACTCCGCTGGGCTTTGTAGGATCATCCACCCCTACTTGGGAGCGTTTTACTGCCTTCGATACAGCAGAAATAGCTGATGATTGACCAAAGACTCTTCGCGAAAGATTGCTTTCAACCTTACTAAGTAACTTACGGTTATCTATATTGACATTACCAGGACTCACCCCGCACCACTCGGTTATAATGGCTTCTATTTCCGGTTTTCCAACGACTTGACGCAAATGAGGGTTCCGAGCTTCGATATCATGAATTCTTTTTTTCAGCTCAACGACTTTTAGGTTAATAGAAGCTCTCTCACTGGTTTCCATGGTTGCAGCTAATCCGAAGTCCCCAGAACGTTTCGCTTCTTCAAACAGAACCTCCATATCATCCTGCTCCTTAACGGCAAGGCTCAAGTCCTTCAAAAGTGATTTATGGTGATTCCAAGCCGATTCTATAGCCTCGCACTCAGTTCTTAGTTTGTTAAGCTTGACTTCGATACGCACAAGACTTTTTTTGTCAGAAACACCTGATGCACTCAACGCTGCCTTTTGGACCTCTAGATCAGATATTTCGGACAAAGCAATATCTAGCTCTCGCGGCATGCTTTCAATATTTAGCTTCAACCTAGAACAAGCTTCGTCCAAGACATCGATAGCCTTGTCAGGTAGTCGGCGGGTCGGCAAATATTTGATGGAAAGATCGACTGCATGGACGAGGGCTGTATCTTCAATTTCGACTGCATGAAAAATTTCGTACTTTGATTTTAAGCCACGCAAAATAGAAATAGTGGCCGCCCCAGTTGGTTCGTCTACAACTACCGGTTGAAATCGCCTTTCCAAGGCAGGATCCTTTTCGATATACCTCTTGAACTCAGTATTAGTAGTAGCCCCTAGACACTTTAGTAGACCTCGTGCCAAAGCGGGCTTCAGTATATTGGCCGCGTCCAAGCCACCTTCAGACTGTCCTGCACCTATTAAAGTATGGAGTTCATCGACAAAAAGTATCACTTGACCTTTTAAGGAAATCAGACTGTCGACTAATTTTCTTAGCCTTTCTTCGAACTCTCCTCGATATTTGCTACCGGCTACAAGACTGCTTAAATCTAGGGAAAGGAGTCGCACATTCTTCAAGGACTGAGGGACTTTCCCGTTAGCGATTTTCAGAGCGATCCCTTCCGCAATCGCCGTCTTTCCAACTCCGGGTTCTCCTAAGAGAATAGGATTATTCTTTTTCTTCCGACCAAGAATCTCCAAAACTCTTCTAATTTCCTCGTCCCTCCCAAAAACGGGGTCCAGAGCATCAGATGCAGCTTCTTGTGTTAGGTCAGTGGTAAATTCCCGCAAGGCTTTATCGAGATTGTTAGCTGGTTGAGTAGTTGGAATATCGGCTTTTGGTGAGGTCGTTTCCTGTTTGGTATCGTTATTTTGTTTCCAAAAGTCGGCTGTCTCGAAGCCCTCACGCTTTCGAATATCAATTTTTGACTTTTCTAAGGCTTGTTTTATGGCACTAGAATTTATCGATAGCACATACCACAGCTCGTCAATACTGACCTGACTTTTTAGACTATTTCTTTCGGCAGTATCCAACGCGCGATTTAACCTTGGACCGAATTCTACCTGAATGGCTCCGAAGCGTTTCGGATAAGACTGTAAAAAGGTTTCTAACGAGCGTTCGGTAAAGCCATGAACCTCTGCCTCAAGAATATCCCATTTTTGCCTCAGAAGAGCTAACGCAACATGTTCACATTCCAAAAGATCATGACCGAGACCTTTTGCATACCTCAAACCAAAGTGTAGAGCTTTCCTGCAGTCAAAGTCATATTTTGAAACTTCCATGCCGCCCCCCCTAGGAAGATCATCGGCAAAGTCTAAAATTCGTTTACTAAGTAAAAGTCATTTTTGCGCTTCTGAATATTTCGCTCTCAAGTCGGCCAATGCTTCCGTTATCAGAGTCGATTCTTCCTGGGTCAAATTGCCACGAGTTTTTTCCTGCAATAAGGCAATGATATCAATATTTTGTTTCGCAAGAGCGAGGTTCTTTGTTGCCTGGTGATCCCCAAACCCCATATAGGAAAGAGACGCTGAGCAGAATCCAAGAACCAAGGCCGTAAACTCAACTTTTTCTTCTGATGACATATGCCCTCCACAATACTGTCCAACTTACCCGTTCATCGTTCTTTCAGTTTGTCGATAAATCAAGCGTAAATAATTTTGTTGACAAAAGTCGGAAATAAAGGGAAAACCTCAATCCTCACGCGGATGTGGTGGAATTGGTAGACACGCTGGTCTTAGAAGCCAGTGCCTTTGGCGTGGGAGTTCAAGTCTCCCCGTCCGCACCATTTAAATCTTACTCACAAAATCTCTTGCGATACTTTGTAAAATCAAACATACTCATCTTCTCTTAAACATCTATACAAAGCTCCAGACCCAAATTCATAAGAATTGTCACTCATGATCTTTATTGTGGATAACATTGGTATCTTTATTCGATTGCTATTTTAACTTGTTGATATATCTAGGAAAAAAATATCCACAGTTTTGGAAATCAACTGTGGATAAGTCATAATTCTTGCTATATTTCTAGCTTAGAGCAGCTTTAGCCTGACCTACGATATCACTAAATCCTTTTGGATCATTTATAGCAATATCAGCTAGCACACTTCGATCAAGGTTTATTGAAGCCTTTTTCAGCCCATTAATAAATTCAGAATATCTTAAACCGTTAGATCTTGCAGCCGCATTGATTCGAACGATCCAAAGACGCCTAAATTCTCGCTTTCGGACTCTACGGTCACGATAAGCAAAAGCCAAGGCCCTTTTCACAACATGGACTGAGGTTTTAAATCGATTTTTTCTTGAGCCTCGGTATCCCTTTGCGAGTCCAAGTATCTTTTTTCTTCTTCTTCGGGCTTTAAAGCCACGTTTTGCGCGAGACATTAACTATATCCTTTCTATTTTAACGATTTGGCAAACAACGTAGGACCAACTTGACGTCTGATGGCACAACGTAAGCGGCTTTTTTCAGCTTGTTCAGCCTCGCCCTCGTTTTCTTAGTAAGAATATGCTGTTTATTAGCATGGTTACGTCTGATTTTCCCGGAAGGGAGAATCTTAAACCGCTTTGCAGCAGCTCGCTTTGTCTTGACCTTTGGCATGATTAGAACCTTTCGTGGAATTTTATGCTAGGCAGCTTTCAGCATTTTAAAGCCCGCACAAATGAAAATTGGAACGAAAATCGCTCGCAGGAGGAGATATCTATCATCTTTGTAGTTAAGTCAGCAAGTCGAAAAGATCAATGTGCGATGATTCCTAGCCGAGATTTGCGCAGTAATGACATATTAGGCAGCAGGTGTTTCTCCCAATCGATCTTTGACAACAAAATAGTCTTATCTCACTCAAGGGAACCCGGAAGTTCCAATACACTATTTCCTAGATGGTATCGCCAAGGCGTCCCTGAAGCCTTCAGATAGAATCTACCCATGAAATAGCGCTCAAATGCTTGTTTCGAGACGTTCCGAAACGAATGACGATACGTGCCCGAAGGGTCCCGAAGCTCGAACAATATGGCAGGATCCATGGGTCTGTTAAGACGAATCAACAAACCAGAATAGCGTTGGGTGGTGGCGGTCTCCGCTGGATTGTCCTCTGCCAAATCTAAAGCCATTGGCATCAACAGCTGAGTTAAATGGCATTCCAGGTTGACCTTCATACGACCGCTACGATAAACCTCAACATCTTTGTGTCGAATATTACGACTGATCCTATTGATCATTCTCTTCTGTGCATTTTTAGAACCAAGATGCCGACCGTCCAAAACAGACATGCGAATAGAGGGCAAGACTTTTGCCAGATAAGCTACTCCCTCCCTAATCGCGTAGTTCTCCTGGCTAGAAAAACTCTCATTCTTCCTTGGAGCCAAACCGTAAAATTGAACTTTCATAGTTGACCAAGAAAGTTTTACTCGGCCATAACGCTCTAAACTGAAGGAAGGGGCGGCAGCTAAGAGCGCTATAATCCCCGTAAGTACGACCGAAGACCTCAATGAAACACTCCTCAGCAGTGGTACGAAGCCTCTTTAATCATACCATGCCAAACAATATTCCAACCATTTACTAGTCCATTTTACTTAGAAGATAATCAGTAATTGACTTTGAACCACAAAGTATTCCAGGCATTTCCGGATCAAATGCTTTACGACTGTCATGAGGGTCACATACGACTCCCCCAGCTTCGGCAACCAACAATGAGCCCGCTGCGACATCCCACGGTTTAAGCCCAAACTCCCAGTAAGCGTCATAAATACCTGCCGCCACATATGCTAAATCAAGAGCAGCAGCGCCATCACGTCTAATGCTCTGACATCGCTCTGCAACACTAAGAAATCTTTGGATATCTTTTTCAAGTTGCTCTCCTTTGTGGTAGGAAAAACCTGTCACTAAAAAAGCCATTTCGGGAGTACGGTTCGGTCGTACGCTAATCGGATGACCGTTTTTCGTCACCCCTTTCCCTAGCTGCGCCATAAAGCACTCATTCCTCATGGGATCATGAACGCCTCCAAGGTCGACTTGGATCAGACCGGACTCTAAAAAAGTTCCTCGAGCGATCGAAATACAGAAAAAAGGATATTTGTTCGCAAAATTTGTTGTACCGTCCAAGGGATCTATGATCCAAATTTTAGATCCAGGCGTGCGATCTGCCGAACTTAAGCCTGCTTCTTCCGAAAAAACCTTATCCTCAGGGTACTTTTCATTAATCATGGATAAAATAGTCTTTTCGCTCGCCAGGTCAGCGGCCGTGACTAGCGAGTCATCGTCTTTAACAGTAACGCTCACATCTCTTTGCTCAAAAAGTTCTGATAGTACGTCACCAGCTTTCAAAAGAACCATTTGTAAAAACTCGAGCTCTATGCTCATTTAGCCCCCTTTGATGCAAACGGCTTTATAGGAGAAACGCTATGTTGTATGATCGTGGATGAATCGGGTATACGCAAGCACTTTTGACTATTCAATATTTGCGGGACAAGACCCGAAATCCTCTAAGGACTTAAGACACTCAAAACTAAGAATCCATAAGACGAGTAAGTTGGAGAAAAAATGGAATCAAATCTAGAAATCACATCTATTCTTATAACTGCACTGGCGGGGTTAAGCATAGGATACATATTTTTCACTGTTATGCGAAAAGCACTACCAAAACGACTGCACAAAGAGCATCTCCAGCAACGAGATCTCGTCATTCAGAAAGCCGAATTAAAGCGGAAGCAAATCCTGGAAGAGGCTGCAGCCAGGCAGAAAGAAAAAGAAATGATGGCCGTCGAGGAATTAGATAATCACATAGAAGATAGGAAATACGATTTAGCTGCTCAGGAAGAAGAGATTTTAAGTCAGGAGCAATTTTTACAGAGGGAGCATTCCCGCATGCAGAAAATTGAGGCTAGCTATCAATCTTACTCGAAAAAAGTCGACCTCGTGAGAGGTGAAGCCGAAACGGAGATAGCAACCCTTAATTCCCTCAGACAAGAGCTTCAAAGTGGCCTAGCGGCTAAAGCTGACTGCACAATCAACGCGCAAATTAACCTCTTAAAAGACGAGTTTATCAACGAACGTCAACTAGAGAGCCAAAGACGGATTAAAGATATTACGGAACAAGTGACCATAAACTCGAAAAAAACTGCAGAAAGGACACTTGCGAGACTTTTATCCCGTTACGAGCCTAATTTTGTCTGGCCGAAGCCAGTTAGTCACGTAGACTTACCAGATAAACGTGTGATCGATCTATTGAGTTCTGACGAGTCGACATTAATTGCAGACATAGCAGAAATGACTGACTTAGTCGAGATTAGCCTTAACCAAGAAAAGCCGGAGATCCCTCCCGTTATTAAATTAGGCGGGGGGTACGGAATGGACAAGGAAGCGGCACGACTAACTTTAGAAGAGATCCTCCCAAAAGGAAAAAACTACTGGGATCGTTCTGCTAAAAAAGTCTACCAAAAACACCGCACTCAGTTGGATCAGCAAGCGGAACGCTTAGGACGCCATGCCGTCGCGGTATTAAAACTCGACAACATACACCCAGAAGTCCAACGGATGGTTGGAGCATTAAATTGGCGAACCAGCTATCGCCAAAACCAATTTCATCATTCACTCGAGGTCGCCCGGCTTGCAGGAATACTTGCATTCGAACTTGGGGTTGATCCAGACATTGCGAAGCGCTGTGGACTCCTTCACGATATTGGAAAAGGCTTGGACTACAGGATCGAAGGTAGCCATGCTGTCATTAGTGGAGACTATGCCGATCGGTACGGGGAGTCAAAACTAGTTTGCGATACAGTTATGTCCCATCACAATGATCTAGTGTTGGAAACCCCTATGAGCTACGTTCTAAAGTCAGCCGATACACTTTCGGGAGCAAGACCAGGCGCAAGAGTCAATCTTGAAGAAGGATATCAAGTCCGATTAAGTGCCATCGAAGAAGTCGTAAAGAGTTTTCCCGGCATCCAGAAAATGGCAATCATGAATGGTGGACGAGAGGTACACGTTGAGGTCAACCACAAAAAAATTAGGGAAGAAAACCTTAAAACCTTCACAGCAAACATTGCGCGAAAAATTGAAGAAAACGTGGCATTTCCCGGCCAAATAAAAGTCTTGGTCTCTAGACGATTTGAATCGGTAGCTGTAGCTTAATGATCCTAGGAGATCTAAAGTGTCTTCACTTCGGGCCAAAATTACAGACATTCAGGAAAGGATAGCATTAAACCTCGCTGTAGAGAGGTTTGATGTGGCCGTAAATTTGCTACAGAATTCCCTCAAGGAACTTGGTGATATTGCCAACCTACACAACCTGTTAGGGGTGACATTCCACAAACAATCCGAGTTTACTAAAGCCATAGTTTCCTTTAAGAGAGCCATTGAAATCAATCCGGGTTACATCGAAGCCTCTCTTAACCTGATTATTCTATACTGTGACTTAGGTCTTTACGATCTGGCTCGTAAAACCGAAGACTCACTCTCTAAAATTACTGAAAATAAGGGCAACCTGCCTTCGTTGGTAATGGGTAGAATTGCCAATCATCATTGTGAGACGGCCCGTTACTACAAGCAAAATAACCTTTCGTCGGAAGCAATGCGGGAGTACGAAAAAGCTCTGGCAATTTACCCCAGGATGCCCGATCAAATCCTACGTTTAGCCGAGCTCGAATTTGAAGACGATCAGTTCGAAAAAGTGGTCATTAGGCTAAAAGATCTGGTTTCAAGCGTAGGACCCTCGACTGAGGCCTTCAACCTTTTGGGATTAGCATTCTACCGCCTGGGAGAAACTTCAAATGCTGAATACTATTGGGTAAAATCCCAGGAACTGAATTCCCGAGACCGGACATCAAAGCTGTTGGTCAAATGTCTAAGAGATGGAGTACAGCAACAAATCACACCAAAACCCTCGTCGGGTGGGTGAAAAAATTCAAAACCATAAAGAATTACGGAGAACTTCCGATCGTTTCCCTTGGAGGAAACCGTGGAAACACCCCAATTCAAACCTGATTCTATTAGAGTTCTAGTTGTAGATGAACATGGCTTAATCCGTAAATCCATCGGAAAAGTTTTGGATTTCATGGGGATCACAGAAATTGAAGAATCACACTCCGGTCGGGAAGCATCGTCGATCGTTCAAACTGTAGACTTCGACCTCATCATAATGAACCTCTACTACACCGATTACGATGGACACGGAATCATCGAACAGATCCGAAATCGTGATAGCCTATCCGATTCACCTATTCTTGTTTTGAGTGGGCAAACCGACAAAGAAGATATCGTTAAAGCCATTGACAAGGGCGCTACTGAGTACATGCTTTTACCGTTCAAGAGTGAGGACCTTAAAAAGAAACTATTGGCAATGCTAAATCATTATTTTTCACCAAACAAAACAGTAAAAGCCCTGCGCAAGATCGAGACTCTCATTTCATCTAGAGACTTTGACCAGGCTCTGCAAGCAATTTCGACTTTCGTCAAAGCGGGCAAAAAGCTGCCTGCTCTTGGGTACTTGAGGGCAGTCATTGAAAAAGAAAGAGATGACCTAAATTTAGCCATCGATATTCTCGAAGAACAGATCGAGCTATATCCCGATTTTTTAAAAAATTACAAACTTCTAACAGATTTGTATCTAAAGCAAGGTAAGCATCAACTAGGAATAGAGTCATTTGAAAAAGAACTCCAACTCAACCCTAAAAACGTGTTTCGTCAGATCAGATTGGCAAATCTTTTAGTCAGAACTAAGCGCTACAAAGAAGCAAAAGAGCACTTTAGGCAGGCTCTGTTAGAAGACAGTAAGAACGGGGAAGCACTTTTTGGGATGGCAATCGCCTATTTTAAAGATGGGAACTTGGAGAAGTCTATTTATTACTTGAAACGGCATCGGCGTGGGTTTCCTAAAGATTCGAAATCCCTCGAAGCTATCGTCAAGTTTTGCCGCTTCAGTCAGCAGGACAGGCTTGCTGAACTTGCGCTTAAGGATGAGAAAAAAAATCATCCAGATCGATTAGATACCTACATAATATTGGCAAGGTTCTTGTTGCAGGACGAAAGGCCGGAAGACGGAATAAAGGTGCTCAAAAAAGGAATTGAGATTCACAAGGAAGAGTTCACCCTCTATCATTGCTGGGCGCAAATCGTTGCTAGTCAAGGAGTTCCAGACGAGGTAGACGCCATTTTTACATCCTACAGAAACCAAACGAGCGATCTTGCTAGTTATTTACCTCAGGCAAAGCTGTTTCTGAAGTATAATTTCTACAGCCGTGCTGTAGACACGGTTCATACGGCACTAATTAAAAAGATTAGGCACCCGATCTTTCTCGACATACTGAATTCTTCGTTTCAAGAGCAAGAAGAGCTAGGCTGCGCTTACATGGTCCAGAGAAAAATCCTTTCAAACAAATCTGATAAGAACACGATCTCTCCTCTTACGCTTAAAAAAACCGTCAAAAAAATCAAAATGCGACGGTCAATTGAAAGAGCAAAAATTCCAGACGCCTCCTAGAGAACAAAACTTTTATCTTTTGCCCGTTTCGTGCTAGAAAAAATCTAGAGAGATTGGAGTGATCAATGCTACTTGAAAAAACCATCAACTATTTATCATGGTTAGAATCGCGAGGCCTTAACAAACCAACCTTCCTTTCAATCCAAAACTGCCTAGTAGAAGAGAAACCAAAAGACAAATCCATCCAACAGGAAAGTCCAGCTTCGATTCCAGTGGCATCCGTGGATCTTCCAGAAGTCGACGACTCGCCAGCTGTAGCTACAGAACCAGACAGTTTTGCCAACGAACCAACGCTGATTGGTAGACAAATTGTTTTGGTTGCGAAAGCATTGCCTCGAGGAGCCGAAATGCAGATGTTGACGCGCCTCATGATTGCTATGAAGATCCGAGATAGTGAATTTCGATTCGTGGTCTTTGATCAAAACCAGGAAAGTTCTGGCACCCAACTCAAAGCCGCTATCGCCAACCAAAGTGGGAGGCATTTCATCATCTTCTCTGAAGATTTGGCAGTCGTTTTTAAGTCCGACAACCACCCTGTGGAATCTGGGTTTACAGTCTTAGGTGAAAAGAAGATATATTTGACGGCCAGTTTGCGTCGGCTATTAGAGATGCCCCAACTCAAACGGAACCTTTGGGATTTGCTTAAAGAAATCTAGTCTCAAGACTAAACAGGCCACCTATGATTAGGCGGCCATCTCTTCAGTTACTAAGCTTGAAAAGACGTTACTTCCCGTCCTCAAACTCTGCGTCAACAACGTTCGGATCAGATTTATCAGACCCTCCACTGGTTCCACCAGGCTGAGCTCCAGGTCCTCCTTGAGGGTTGGCTTCAGCACCAGCTTTTTGATACATCAACTCCGCCAGTTTATGAGTCTTGCTTTCTAGCTCTTCCCTTGCTGCATTTAGTTCCGCAACGTCGGTAGATCCAAGCTTTTCCTTGGCAACTGACAAAGCAGACTCGATTTCAGCTTTAATCTCTGCCGTAACCTTATCGCCTGCGTCTTGCAAGGATTTTTCTGTTGAAAAGATCAGTGCATCCAATCCGTTCTTAGCTTCGACTGCCTCACGTTTTTTCTGATCAGCTTCTTTATTGGATTCCGCTTCCTTGACCATTCGATCTATCTCTGCTTCATCGATCTTTGTGGCCGCTTCTACTCGAACCTTTTGTTCCTTACCTGTTCCAAGGTCCTTTGCTGATACAGATAAAATACCATTTGCATCGATATCGAAAGTCACCTCTACTTGAGGAACGCCTCGGGGGGCTGCGGGGATTTCTTGCAGCGTGAATCTCGCTAGCTGAGTATTATCCGAAGCCATTTCACGTTCACCTTGCAGCACACTGATTTCCACAGATGTCTGATTATCTGCAGCAGTAGAGAAAACCTGGCTCTTCTTATGAGGAATCGTAGTATTACGCTCAATTAATTTTGTCATTACGCCACCAAGTGTCTCGATACCAAGAGTTAGTGGACAAACATCAAGAAGAAGTACATCTTTTACATCTCCTGCAAGAACACCACCCTGAATAGCAGCGCCTATCCCAACAACCTCGTCAGGATTAACAGACTTATTTGGCTCTTTACCAAAGAAATCTTTAACTTTTTGTTGAACTAAAGGAATCCGCGTCGAACCACCGACAAGAATCACTTCGTCGATTTCACTCGTACTGACTCCCGCATCTTTCATAACCTGCGCGCAGGGCTCTAACGTCGCCTGAATCAAATCTCCAATCAATTGCTCAAACTTCGCTCGTGAGAGATTTACGTTCAAGTGTTTTGGACCAGACTGATCAGCAGTTAGGAACGGAAGATTAATATCGGTAGCTTGAGCAGATGAAAGCTCTATTTTTGCTTTTTCTGCAGCCTCTTTCAACCTTTGCATTGCCATCGGATCATTTGTAACATCTACACCAGTATCGTTCTTGAAGGTATCAACAAGAAACTTGATCAAGGCTTCATCAACATTATCGCCACCTAAGTGATTGTTACCACCAGTCGCTAGTACTTCAACAACATTTTCGCCTACTTCAAGTAGAGAAACATCGAAAGTTCCGCCACCAAAGTCAAAAACAATAACCTTCTCGTCAGCTTTCTTATCCATACCATAGGCTAACGCGGCAGCAGTAGGCTCGTTTACGATTCGTTTGACATCTAAACCCGCAATCTTACCAGCATCTTTAGTCGCCTGCCTCTGGCTATCGTTGAAGTAGGCAGGAACTGTAATCACAGCCTCTGTGACTGTTTCTCCAAGGTAGTCTTCGGCCGCTTGCTTGAGCTTACCAAGTACTTTGGCCGCGATTTCCTGAGGTGTATGTTGCTTTCCATCTACCTCGAAAACAACCATGTTAGACTTGCCTTCAGCCACTTTGTAAGGGACCCGCCCAGCTTCGTCCTTGCGTTCGTCAAAGGTACATCCAATAAAACGTTTGGATGAATATATCGTCTTTTCTGGGTTTGTTACTGCCTGACGACGTGCCGCGTCACCTACCAAGACCTCACCGTCTTTGGTGAAGCCAATAACACTTGGCGTTGTTCTTTTCCCCTCAGCGTTAGGTATAATTTTGGGACTGCCCTGCTCCATCACGGCAACTACCGAGTTAGTCGTACCCAAATCGATTCCGATAATCTTTCCCATGTCACTCTCCATGTCTAAAGCTCGAAAGCTAATATATTGAAATTACTTTAAAAAAAATTATTTACAGTCATAATGCAGTAGCTGAACTGCCTCCCTCAACAAAGTAAGGCTGTTCTATTTCCTGTCAACTGGTCAATCGTGATAATATGAAAGAAAAAACCGAGGTCAAAAGTGCATGAGTTAACCTGCCCATCTTGCAACAAGCCATCTCAGTATATCTTTTCAGACTATTTACTGATGTGTCCCTTTTGCTCGACCACGTTCAAATTCGACGTCGAAGCGGGGCAAAAAGAGATCTTCGGTGACCACTACATCGTCGCCAACCTTCTCGACTCAGCAACCGTGAAAGATATGGCACTAGAGTGGTTAAGTCGTCTACACCATCGACCTGGAGCAGTCGACAAAGAATTCTTCGTGATTGACGTACAAGGATTCAGCCTACCCGTTTGGGTTGTATCCCTCGAGGCCCACACTGCTTGGAAAGGCTTAGTCAAACGGACAACCCCCGCACATGGAAATCTCTCCGCAGGATCTGAGTATCTTGTAGAAACGGGACAATTCCGCAGGGGATATCGATGGGCGATATCGGCCCGAACTAATATTTGCGAAACCTGGGGATTAGTTCGTTTGCACGAACCCCCGGAAGCTATCAACGTCGACTGGGATGGATTTCCACTCGATTCGACGCTCTCGAGAGGGCGTCTTGTTGACGAAGAACAAAAATCTGTCTACGAGGCAAGAAACTTTTTCGAGTTCAAGTACGCCAACGGTCTGCCGATACTCGGTGTCCAAATTGATGACCAAGAGGCCCTAAGACGAGCCAAAAATCATGTCGACCAGTATCACTACAAAATCTCGTCGCTTAATGTAGATTACTTGCTAGATTACCGCACTGAGCTCGAGGTAGCTGGTATCCAACTGATCCATATTCCGCTCTGGAAAGTTGGCTATATTTACAGTCCAAAAAACGTCCTAAGACACTTTTATCAGGGCAAGGAGAAAAAGCTCCTTATCGACGGTCACGGAAAAGGGGTACTCAATGGAGAATTGGCTCTAGTTCACAGGGATAAGGTCGCGGTTAACGGGTATATTACGGGGATATCTTCACTCATTTTCCTTGTCATTGGACTGAGCTGGCACCCGGCATTTCTTCTTGTCGCTCTGTTTTCCCTAATCGTCAGCGGAATCTCGTTTTTCCAAAGCACCAAGAACAAGACCGAAATGGAATCAAAAAAACTCGAGGCCATATCTCAATCATTCGGTAATGCAAATCCAAATAAAGCGTCAGCCTAAATATTTAACACTTTCTAGAACTTTAAAAAGTCATTCAAGCTTCGCCACCATCTTCTACCACAGGAAGTGGTAGCGGGGTCTGGTTAAAGACAGCTTCAATTTTATTCTTGAGATCTTCTATCGAGGCCCCCTTGACCAAAAAATGATTGGGGTCAATCTCTTCGCGATAGGCGTAGATGACCCTGGTCTCCTGCGCCAAAGCACTAATCAAAATACACCTAGGAGGGTACGAAAGTGAACGCAAAAGACGATAGCACTCGATACCATCCATCTCCGGCATAATAATATCCATTGTGACCAGGTCTGGATGCAACTCGTTAATTAGCTCAAGTGCTTCCACACCATTCTGCGCTTCCGCAACGACTTCATGTCCAAGATCATGAAAGCTTTGAGTCAGACTACTTCTCATGCGGCTAGAATCATCAACAACCAATACCTTTAAAGCATGCATTATGAGTATCCTTTCCGTGATTGACGAAGCTCATCATACATTGTTTTGCCAATAATCGATACTAAGAGAAGGCAACCAACAGTCCTCCATGGTTCTGTTAGTCCAAGAGACCAGATGGGTAATAGTGGTTTTGTCTGTTGTAACTCTTGCAAAACCCAAGCCTGCAAATTCAAAAGAATCGACGAATCGATCCCAGCTATCCAAAATCCAAACTGGCCAACAACCGCTATTATGAACCAAGACAAAAATCTTTGCAAAAATAGATTGATAAATATCCCAAAAAAAGGAAATTTTCCAAAAATGATCATTAGCAAAAAGGAAATCAATATTTGAGATTTCACTTTCGCGATAAAAGACTTGTTAGCAAATAGAATAAGAATTAGGTAAATCGACCAACTCAAAAAATTTGATGATGTAAAGAAATTATTGAAAAACAGATATCTCTGTATCATCAAACATAACAAGATTTCATTGCCCCGCGAAATATCTAAGTTGTATCTGAGGGTGATCCAAGAGACAGACACCATTATAGAGGCTCGCACACAGGGAGCCGAAAAGTCCGTCAACCAAGCAAATGCCCAAATAGCCAATAATGGTGGGATTTCTAGTGCTATATCGACCTTGTAAAAGGTACATGGTTGGATCGCTCCTACAACGTACAGTGAACGAGGTATTAATCCTGTAAAAAAGAAACCTATTCTGTGAATAATATTGATGTGAAGACCGCTAATAACAAATAGATGAATCACTCCAAGGTCCTTAAACAAGGCCCTTGTTGAAAAATCCAAGGACCACGAACCTTGGAAAAAACTTAGATATATCGACCTCATCAACGGACTTCCAATATTTTCGAAAATGATTCCGTGAATCGCTTTTAAAGCCCCAAAACGAAAGCTATCAAGTTCGGTTGGTGTATCGTTGATGAAAAAGTAAGCTAAATAGGATCGGTCTTCTAGACAGAAAAACAAAATACATAGATGAGTGCAAAACCCTATTATCAGGACACGTTTTGGCCATTTTTCGCTAAAAAATCTAAAAGCGAATACAAGAACAAATAAAGTGAAAAAATGAGTCGCGATAAGAACAGCGTGCCCAACAAAAACACCATTCCAAAGCCAAAACACGAAATCACACAAAATAAATGATAATATGGTAGTAAAAAGTACCTTGTTCATGTTCCCCTCGCATAGCTATCTAGGTGAATAGCTGCTGCGAGGCAAGTGACTTATTGTTGAAACCAACAGCATCTTCTTAATCGAGGACGATGGCGTGACGAGACCAGCATATATAAGTAAGTTCCCTAGCTTCATGGCTACAATAAAAGAAGGCACTTTCTCGAAAACCTATGGAGATTTTGTAACAGTATTCGAAACCACTCAGGTCGAACAGCTCGCAAACAGAGCGAACAATTTCTTTGAAAATCTAACCACCGAAGACCTTTTAAAATTAGAAATTGAAATTCACGACAAAAACCAAAACTTTCAGGAAGCCTTTTCTTTTCTATTTGAAGAAACCATTAAAAATAATTTAGCGGTGGACTTATATAAAAAAGTTAAAGAAATCTTCTCCGAACGTACCAACGAGATAAATCGATTTATTGTCGCTTGGGCAGCGCTTAATTTGGACAAGCCGAAAGAGTGCATTGCGATTTGCAAAGACATTTCGCTCAAATCCGCGGATGTCATGTCGCTCAAAGGTCAAGCAGAATGGGAGATTAAGGACCTGGAAGGTGCTACCGAAAGTTTCGAAAATGCCACGGAAATCAATCCAAGTGGAGCAATCGCATGGTTTTGGCTTGCAAAATGCTTTTGGGCCCAATCAAGACATTTCGACGCTTGGACTTCTATTGTTCAGTGCATCAAGTTACGCGATAACGATCCTGAAGCCTTGGCACTTGCGGGATTTATAGCGCTATCTGAACCAATACGGGAACCGATTATCAAGGAATATTTGGTCTTAGTGGAAGGAGCAAAGTCCGATTTAAAGCAAGAAGGAGTCATATTAGTATCAATCATCAAGGCAGCGAAGCATTGTCAAAATTCGGCGATTATTGATGGCATAAATCGAACTGTAGACTTTGGTTCGATAAGCAACAAGGAAGAGCTATTACCTGCCCTTAAAAGTCTATCAAGTGATTTATTGGAATCGCCTCCTGACGAGCCTTGGAAAGTACTGATTGGGAATTTAGCTGACACTTTCAGCCCAGACTAGCCCATTCGTAACCCGTACTAGTTCGCTGGCCTTCGCCAGGAAAGTCGGACAAAGGCTCAGAACTTTCGATTGTCGAAGCTGATAAGAACTCTTCAAAATTATTCAACAAAAGCCTCGTCAATTTCGCTTGCAGGCTGTGACCGGGCTTATATGCTGTTACCCGACCAACAATAGGAGAGCCAAGCAAAGCAAGATCACCAATCAGATCGATCATTTTGTGCTCTACAAACTCCAAACTAGATCTCAGTCCTTCTGGATTTTCGATGCCTGATTCATTTAGAACAATCGCATTTTCCAGAGATCCACCAAGCGCAAGCCCGTTAGAACGCATTTTATTGACATCCCTCAGGTAACAAAATGTTCTCGCACCCGCCAGATCAATAAAAGCAGAGGACGAAGGTGAATACCTAAAACTCTGTTGACCGATTAAATGATGATCGAAATCAATATTACACTCTATGGTACTACTCGCAGATGGTTCGATCCGAATCCATTGATCGTCAATTTCGACGGTAATCGGTTTGAGAACCCTGTAACCCACAGCGGGTACGAGTTGATCGTGAATACCAACTTTCAAAAACTCATCGACAAATACTCTTGAACTACCGTCCAGGATCGGAACTTCTGGGCCGTCAATCTCGATGAATGCGTTGCAAATATCTAAGCCAGCCAAAGCAGCCATCAAATGCTCGACTGTGGAGATACTAGATTCTGCCTGACCGATAGTGGTGGAAAGAAGAGTGCTGCTAATTTCCGTAGCCAGAGCCCTGACGATCTGAGCTGACTCCACGTCCGATCTTAAAAAACTTATTCCGCTATTAACTTTGGCTGGATGAATGTTTAAGTTTACGATCCGCCCGCTATGAAGACCTTTACCAGAAATCTTAACTGACTTGCTTAGGGTCTTTTGAGTTTTTAGTGAATTAGTCATTCAGTACGTCCTAACAATCTCCGATGTTATTTTCTATGCAGAAATTATGCCAAATCTCTGTAACTTTCCAACACACTGAATTAACGCCATTTTTTTAAAAATCCACAGGAATCTTAACATTGCTGTGGCAGTCTTAACACGATCCTAGGTAGGAGGGGTATCAAAAATACCACAATGGAAATTTATATATGCCTTCTAGGCTTATCCAACCATTCTAATAAGAGGCTCTCCTTCGCCTGAGGCACCCCTACCGACCTCATGATCAATTCCAATAGTCCCTTGTCAGTGCAATCAAAATCGTAAAATTTCCAGAGATTTTCGAAGCTTTTATAAGTCATGCTAATCAAGTCCTTCGTCAAGTCTTCTGGAAAGTTTTTTGTCTTTGCCGTATTCTTTCGAGTCAGCGTGTCTTTAAATTGCTTCCAAGAGGCGATTTCATTAATTTCTTGCAGTTCTGTCCAGACAGGCCCTTCCACGGCTACTTCTTCCAGTCTAGATTTGTGCCTTAGATAAAATTCCCAATTCGATTGAGACGCTGCGAACTTCCAACCCGACTCTTTGAGTAAAGTAAAAAGCTTCTCTGTATCTTCGAAAGAAATGACAGATCGAATGGCATGTAGCAGAAAGAGTCTAGTGTAAACTATGACATCTATTTCTTTGGGAGTAGATACTAGCCTGAACCCCAGCTTATTCAAATGATCGTGAAAGGACTCTTGCCCAGAATTGATTTCACAAATCAGATTTTTGTCACCATATTCAATGTAGGATATATGGACCTGCTTACCAACAAACTGTAAATCTATTGAATGATCAATATTAAAACGAATAGAGTTTTCTTCAGGAAAAATTGTTCGGGTGGACCAGTAAACCAGTTCTCCCCATTTCTCACGAAGGGTTTTGTCACCTAGTTTTTCGATTCCAGCAATGGAAAGCTCGAGAGAGCGAAGTAGTTTTTTCATATCTGAACAACAAATAACGCATCGGAAATTAAATCGCAGTAGTCGTGCCAATACAGTTTTGTTCGGAAGAGCGTTGTTAACATCTAAATAGACTACAGGCGGACTGCTAAATCTTGAAAAACCCCCTTTACTGCCATCAGAGTTCGGGAAAAAATACTTCCGAGATATGATATTAGCCGCTGCCAAACATAAATTACGAGACGATTGAATGGGATCAGAAAATTTTTTCAAAATTTCTCTTTGGAAATTCCAGCGATCTTGTTGATTGAACCTCAGGGAGTTTTCTAAATCCATTGGCGACGATATCACCGATTTCAAAAATGCAATCTGACGATCAACAGTTTTTGAAGGTTCTTTTTTTGGTAAATTCAAGGAATTTAATCGTGCCGCTATTTCTAGAATCGACCCACTACAGTGGATAAAAAGATCAGGTCGATAAATACTGCTACTGTCTCTGGTTTCGACCTTAAGGTGATCCAGCTTCCATTCGTCAATTAGCCTTGAGTTCTTTCTGTGAAGTGACTCAAAAGTTCCCCCTAGTGGGAAGATCTCATTAAGTAGCTCGGGGAAACTCATAATAATTTGATTTGATAGGCAAATATGCACATCTGACGCAATTACTAACTCAGCAAAATACCCTTCACAAAGCTCTTCACTAACTGCGACAATAGTAATCTCGCTCGATTTGATTAACCTTATTGCGAGCCTTAATTTCAGGATCTCAACTAATATCGAGACCCTATACTTGGTTTGCATACCAACAAAGTCATAAGCACTTCTAGCAGTTCGACAAAAAAGATATAATCGCTCAATCTTCTTCTGATTGGTTTTAGTTTCGTTGAAAAAACTGATCAGCTTTTCGGCTATCTCGAGGTAATTTAAACCTTCTAGATCAAGTATATAGGAGGTTTCGCTGTCTTGATTAACCAACGACGACAACATCGACCTCATACCGGAAATTTACAATTATCAAAACTACAGGCTTAAAAAATTTCAATGCACTTAGAATAGAACTGGATGGATGGTATCCATAGGCAAGTTGGGGGCAAAAAACCTTTCCAACACTACTATGCTTACATAAAAGTGCCAGCATCCTTAGATCTTCGCATTCTAGCCAAACTTCGAAGTCATCGGATTCTAAATCGATATTCGATTTCGCTAAGCCTTCGAATAATATCCTATCAACCGTACCTAAATCGATAGATTCGCTACTGAGCTTCAGCCGATTCCACACGACATTCGGTTGAGACAGTCTGCCTAAACAGAATCCAGCGATTCCAAATCCGATAGTGGCGGGAATTTCCTTCTTTTTCCAGATTTTTAGACTTTCGCTGTGTAATGAAACTAGTCTAAACTTTCCAGGTTTCTCCTCAATGATAACTGGATCACAGGTCAACGGAGGCGGTGGATGGTGAGACCAATCTAAGGAAATGAATTTGGACATGTTCGACCAATAATCATCAGACTGTGGCGTCGCTGGAGTTTCGTGACGACCTACAATAAAAATCAAATCTTTTTCGGACTTCAGTGATTGAAAAACCAAATCAAGGGAACTAGAAATACTGTGGCAAATCTTGCAATCTCCGTCTAAGACGGAAAGTGTTTGATGGCGAACCACTGAACCAGAATCAGCAATGATAATACTAGGTCTATGGGGATATCCCTGCAGTTGGCCTAGCAACATACCAAAAACCAACTTCTCGAAGTTAAGGCCACTAGGCAATACTTCAGTCGATCCTTTCTGAAAGCATGACCTCACTGGATCGATATAAAATTGCTGCTTGGATATGACTTCCAACACTATATACTCTTTAAACCATCTTGGATCCGAACGACGGCTTCATCCAATCGTTCCTTGAGTTTATTAGACTCCACAACAGAAGACATTTTTTCCAACCAGTATACGACTTCTTTCCAGTTTCTCTGCTGTAGATTTATCTCTATGAGGTTTTCCAAGGATTCCAAATAATCGGGGTGTAGTTCGTGGCTCTTCTGATAGGAAACAATAGCTTGCTCAATGTCTTCCGTAAGCTCTTGTAGCTCTCCTATTTTTAGTAAAACTATCGCTTTATTAGTATCCGAATCTACTTTTTCAAAGAAAATCTGTAGTACTTTGAGACAGCCATGCCAATCACCTTTCCGATAATGAGCTTCATAATACAAAGAGCTTGTATCGAGAGGTGAATCTTTGCAATGCTCGTCAAGTACTTTAATGCAACTTTGTGGGTTGTCTAATTGGAATAATAGAACGGTGGCCCACTCTTGGGCTATCCTAAATCCATCGTTTTTGTGTTTTGCACTACTATGGAGCTTTCGCAGCACTTCGATAACTTTTTCCCACTGCTGATTTTGAGTATAGACGGCCTTAAAATATCTCAAGGCCTTTGCATTATAGGGATTCGTTCGCAATAGCTCTTCGTAGGAGTAATTTAGTTTTTCTTCGTCATATTTTTTCTTTTCGAAAATCAGACACATTCTTTCTAGGCATTCTATTTTTTCTTCTTCTGTCTGAAGTCGCTTCAGGATACTGAATAGAATTTCACCCTCAGAGGAGTAATCCTCTTCGTCAATCATTTCTGGTAACATGTTTATTCGAAAATCATGATAGACCACCTTCAAATCGGAAAATAGCCTAGTGCAGTAGTCGGTTGCCTTGTGAATGTCCTCCAGATTTTTAATTTGGATTTTGGCTAATCGGATATAGTCTTCGCTAGATCTTAGGGAAGGTATGGACATTCTCTTTTCAACAACCTTGAACAAAGGTCTCCAGCATTCGTACTGCTCCAAAATATCAAGACATTGATTCCAGTTCTGTGAATCCGGCAAGTCGTCTGCACGCACTGTATTTAAAGTTTCAATCAATTCCTCTGGAGGTTTGATTTCATAGTCCACTGTCAGCTCCGCCAAATAACTTTAATACAGAAAGAATACTCCGCCGCGTCGGTCTACTTCGATAGACTAGAAACAATTTGTTCTTTTGCCGATCCCACCATGACATCGTAGTCAAATACGGTCTCATCAAAAAGCCATTGCAGACTCACACCATCGATGACGCTCAAAATAAACGATGCAAATATATTTGCATCGACGTCTTTAAAAACGTTCTTGTCAATTCCCTCTTGGACAACGGCCGCGCAGGTATCTCTGAATTTGGCATAGTGCCTCGATATCACCTGACGCACTTCTTTTTTCTGATTAATTTGTGTCCAAAAGTCCATGTTAACTTGGTAGTACTCTTTCGTACTTCTGACTACATCAAAAGAGACGGACATAAAAATATCCAGCTTTTTGAGAGGATCGGTTATTTCTTTCATATCATGAGCCAAGACACTTTCGATATCACCCGCAACCCGATCTAACACAGACATCATCAGGTCGTCTTTATTAAGGAAGTAGTAGTGGATAATACCCTTACTAACGCCAGCAGTTCTTGCAACATCTTGCATGGAAAAATTATGATAACCGTGCTTCGTGATGCACTCTACCGTTGCTCTTACTATTTGGTCTTTGCGCTCTGCAGCTACATCTGGCTTGGACATGGGACGATTCTCCTAAATAAAAATGCATGCGCCTTATACAGGTTTCCTATGCTTCATTCCCCATCTTTTTCTAAGATTTTTGGGAAATAGCGAGTAACTCATCATTAGACATTTGTTTTCCTATGGATTCAATGAGAAATCGAGCTCAACAAGTAGGAAAACTTGGCATCGCTATGGCTATATGTTACATTTATTCTACATAAAAAACAGATATTTAGTGGAACATATCTCCGCACTGGGGTTACCATGAAGACGTTATGGGTTATCGCAATCGGCCTTTGCTCGACAGCCTTGGCCAGTCCCTTACTTGCAAACAGCAACCGACCGTGGACCCACTTTGGATTACGTCCATTAGGCATGGGTAACGCGTATACAGCAGTTGCCGATGATTTTAACGCCCTTTACTATAACCCGGCTGGATTAGCTAGACTCGATTCATGGGACGGCGAGTTTTTAAACCCCATGCTTATTTTTTCGTCAAAGTTTAAAACTCTGGTGGAAGACGCCCAAGATCTGAAAACGACTTCCGACACCATCGACCTCATCGAGTCTAACACTGGCGAAGACCAAAGCATTACAGCCGGCTTGTCTCCTCATTTAATTTTTCGAAATTTTGGTTTTGGAGCTTCCGCGCGTCTAAACGCTTCCATGATTTTTCGACGAGATATTTCGGTGGATGTTTTATCGGGACTGGATTTGATCGTCCCATTCTCATACGCTCATAGTTTTTTCGAAGAGAAATTGAGTGTCGGCTTAACGATAAAAGGTAGAGCTGTAGCCGCCGTTGATCGGCAATTCTCCATCGAAGACTTAGAGGCGTTGAGTGACAACGATGAGGGAGCCGACGCCGAAGCAGGGGGTACCACTGAGCCGACACAAACCCTCGATGACTTCGTTCTTGCGGGTACTGGGGTCGGAGCGGACATAGGGATCCTTTTCACACCAACAAAAGTCATGGAGCCAACGATCGGACTTGCTGTCATCGATATCGGAGGTACCCGATTTACGGAGGCCAAGATCGAAGACGATGCGTTTGGCAAACCTGACGTCCAACTGCCAAGTGTTAACCTAGGGCTGTCGCTGAAGCCGTACCAGAAGAATCGGAAATATATTCGGGTTTCTATGGACATGCATGCCATCAACCAACCTTATTCTTTTTCCAAGAAGGTGGGAATTGGATCGGAGTTTGGTTGGGGCCAATTTCTGAAAACTCAGCTTGGCTTCTATCAAGGATACCCTAGCTTTGGCATCCAACTCGACGCTGGTATCGTCAATCTTAGGGTGCTTGCTTATTCTGAAGAACTTGGCGAAGTCGCGGGATCGCAACAGAGCCAAAGGTACGCCCTACAGCTTAAGGTACTTCTATAACCTTCCTTGTTGGCGCAGCCAAAGGAGTAAGATTCGTGAAAAACTATGCCATAACACTTAGCCTATGTTTCGTCGGAGGATATGCCCAAGCTAAGGGCCTCAAAGACTTAGCTCCTGCGACTAGCAAACCGGCTGAGACCAAAACGAAAACCCCCGAACCGAAAAAAGAGATTCCTTCAAATATACCAGCTGACAAAGTTGTTGAGGTCAAAAAAAACCCCCCTTTGGAGAAGGAATCAACGAATTTCCTAACCGATAAATTTGGACTCTCCGTTACTATGCTGTTCTCACAAATCTCTGGGGACGTCGGAGATTGGACGTCCGGCTTTGCTGGCAGTTTTTCACTAAATTATCGCATCTTACCCATCACAGACAAGATGGATTTAACGGGAAGGTACAGCTATCAACCCATAGATGTTCTGGTAAAAGTCAACCAGGGCCAGTATAGAGGAGTCGCCGATATCCATCTTTTCGGAAGCTACCTCTCTTATATTCTTAAGAAAAATCTACGCTTGACCGGCGGGTTAGATATAGGTATCGCTGACGTGCGACTAGATTCGATCAACTCTATCCCGGAAGGTTCTGAGGATCCCGAAGGCTCTGGATTCGCCGCAAAAATTGACACTGGCATTCAGTGGAAGTTTCACGATAAGGTGTGGTTTGGAAGCAGTTTAGCCGTGAACCTTGGCTCAATTTCTGGCTGGAGCCTGGGTATTCAAACCACGTTTGTTATGTAGGTTCTTGAAATTTTTCGTTTATTACACATTCTGAGCCTAGCACTCGTTGCATGGTGCGCTTGCGTTGGCTGTTCCCCAGAAATTCCCAAGGGAAAATTATTAGTCCAAGCTCCAACAGAAGGTAGTTTTGAGGTTTATCGCATAACAGGTGAGAACCCCTTCCAATATATTTCTGAAGAAATAGGCTACTTTAATAACCCTCTCGAACTTCAGGCGGGCACATACCTCATTCTCGCTGACTGCAGTCATCAAATGATTGATATTCATCAAGGTCAAACAAAGCATATAGTCAGTCATTCTGTTACGTTTGTTACACCAAACAAGGTTAGCGAAAAAGACAAATTCTCTGTTCAGTGTTCGAGATTTAGTCAAACCAAATCCATTCAAAGAATAAGAAACCGTTTTAGCCTCAATATTCTCCATGGGAATCACGATATCTTAGTCGGAATGGTTCCATTAAAAATTGATTTTGAATCTATGCCAAATCCCGGAATTTCTAAGACGCTGGAATTCAAACTCTCAGCTGTCAAACTCGAAACTTTCGATTCTATGTCAACAAAAACTATGTTTTTTGCATCACCCACCTCTGACTTAATCTCCATCACCGAAAACCAAGAGTTTGGTCACTGGCTCTACCTTTTGCCGGGTCAGTACAGAATAGGAGTAAATGGTACTGAGAAGGAAATCGCCCTAGGTCCAGGCCAAAGTTTGAAGATACGACCTTCATTTATCAAGATTTCTACTAACCCGTCAGTTGACCTCAGGGTTTCCTCCAATATTCTCGTTTCACCTTTATATGTGGAACTTAATGGACAACATTGGTTAGATCTTAACGTCAGCTACCCTGTTCTAGCTGGTACCCTGAACCTAAAATTAAACGGCTCACTCAAGTCTAAAGTGATCGAATTAAAGCAAGACGAAAGTATCAACCTAGTTGTTCGCTCGGTACAGGTTGCACTTGACTGCCCTCCATGGACTTGGGAGTGTTTAGGAAACCGTAAGGTTTATCTTTTTGAGAAGGATAAGGTTTCGCCATTTGCTCAAGGAACCTCCGATGCCCCGATTCTCTATTTCGAAACTGATGCCTATGTATCTGTCGAAGGATCGAGGGACTTAAAATATAAGCTCCCTACAAACAAGGAACATCACAGTTTAAAAGTTGGATTTATTAAACTCGATCCAAAACCGGCTTTTCGTGCAAATGTCATAACTGATTTAGTGAGAATTGAAGCCATTGGAGCTCCCTTCGATGGGTTTACCTTAGATTTACCACTCGAAAGTCCTTCGACAATTCCTCTAATTGAGGGGAAATTTTATCTGTCGCAGTACAATTCTTTCTATGGAAACGAATATGAACGTCGTAATTCAAAACGACTGATTACCATCAGACAGCAACACACTCCAGAAGTCTCTTTCCGTGTTTTTGTATCAGCGAAAAAGTGGGAAAAATATAAAAAGGATCAGAAGAAGTCTGACGATCGAAAGAAGCAGAATTCTAGGATTTCGAGAAAGCAAATTAGTCGACCTGTTATACCACTGCAGCTAAACTGATGCCGACTTTTCCAAAGATTCTTTGCGCAAAGACCTAGCGTTTTGAAGACTCGATTTGGTAATTTGACCTCCAGATAGGAGCCTAGCGATTTCGTTTAAAGCTTCATTTTTACTTAGCCTAGTAATATTCGATTCTGTACGCCCTTTTTTAACGGTTTTTTCAACTTTAAGGTGCGTATTTCCATAAACAGCCACCTGGGGAAGGTGACTTACGCAAATAACCTGAAATACCTTCGATATTTCCAATAGTTTTTTCCCGACAATACTTGCAGTATGGCCAGAGATTCCTGTATCGATTTCATCAAAAACCATAACACAGGTTCTCGCGTCAGCGGATAGCACCTTTTTAATTCCAAGCATGATCCTGGATACCTCGCCTCCTGAGGCAATTTTACTTAACGGCTTGGCTTCTTCTCCTGGATTGGACTTAAGCAAAAACTGAATGGAGTTGGAACCATCAGGTCCAAATCGTTCAAATTCTTGCATTAGCGCAACTAACCTAGAATCCAAAGATTCAACTAGCGAGGGATCGTCACTTTCCCCTTTTTTGTAAGGCGACTTATCGACAAATATCTCGGCACCTTTCATGTTAAGTTGATTTAACTCCCTTGAAATCCGCTTGGACACCAATTGAAAAGCCTTGTCTCGTGATTTGTTTAGAGCACTGTCTCTTGCAATAAGTACCTCAAGTAGATTCTCAAACTCAGTTAGGCTTTTTTCAAAATTTATTTCAGCTTCTTTAACAAAATTAATATCATGACCAAGCTGTTCGAAAATCATCAAAAATTCGTGTATATCCCTAGCTCGCATTTTATGAAACAACGCATGATAGGCAGAGAGTCTTTCTTGCTTTCTTTCGATGGACTCCGAATCAACATCAAGTTGGGATAAATAGCGTTCAACCTCAAAACTTAACTCATCCTTGAGTGCTGTGACTTCATCACAGAGCTCAATGGCTCGATCAAGCATCCCATCGTGCTTTACCTTTTCAAGTATCCGTTTAACTCCTAGATAAGAAGTAATAGAAAGTCCTTCATCTGATTGGCCATCAATCCGGTTTCTGGCTTCCAATAACAATTGCTTAGCTTCAAGGTCAGATTTTGAGTTTCCCACTGATTCTGTCAGGTCGACAAACTCCTGCTCATCTGGCCCAAAAGTGAGTATCTCTTCATAACGAAAGGTCATATAGTCTAGATCTCGATGTTTCCTATGAAAGTCCCGTCTATCACTAACGATTGCTCTAGCTAGACGAGTAAGATCTTTGTAGGCGTCCACATAGGACCCCAGGATGTCCTCGCTGACAAACTGATCTAGATAAGCAATATGATTTGCGGGGTTCAGTAACCGATGGTTATCATGCTGTCCGAAGATATCGATCAAGTAGCTACCAATTCTCTTCAAAGTGGAGATCGTAACAGGGTTATCGTTAATCCAAGCCTGGCTTCGGCCTTTTACGGAAATTTTCCGTCGAATGATAAACTGCCCATCATCTAACTCGATTCCATGAGCCCCAGCTATCCCAACAAAAGGATGACCTCTGTCAAAAAGAAACACGGCGGAGACACTCGCAGACTTCCACCCCTGCCTGACGACATCACTGTTACTTTTCCCTCCGAGCACCAGGTCTAAAGCCTTAATTAATATCGATTTACCTGCACCGGTCTCTCCAGTAATGACATTTAGTTTGGAGTTAAACTCGATCTCGAGTTCCTCAATTATGGCGAGCCCTTTGATCAAAAGGTGAGACAGCATAACTCCTCCTTGGTCTTAACAAGATTTGACTTGGCTATTATTAGGCAATCAACTTAGAAAAGGGAACGGATTTATTGGGGCAATCATATGACTTGATTACCATAGCAAGCCATCTATCTTACAAACAGCCTGGAAACTTGTGATAAATGGATTTTATTGAAGAAGAAAATGGCGTCCCCAGCGGGATTTGAACCCGCGTCGCCGCCGTGAAAGGGCGGTGTCCTGGGCCAGGCTAGACGATAGGGACGTATCATTTTTTAAGTGAGCCCTGCTGGGTTCGAACCAGCGACCCGCACATTAAAAGTGTGCTGCTCTACCAGCTGAGCTAAGAGCCCGTTTTCCCGTATTTGGGAAGTACGTATCTACCCGCAGCCTGCTACAATGTCAACTTTTTTTTAGATTGAAGCATGTAAGTTTGATTTTTACGACAGGTTCTCTTAAGATCACGTTTCCGTGTGAATACCCGATTATCACATCCTTGAAAGGTTTTCTGTAACATGGCGATCATCAAAAGAAATCGAAGTTCTACGACTCAGGCACTGGTGGAGGCCATGCAAAAGCTATGTATACTCCTAGCAAGCCAAGATGACGATGAGGCAATCGAGCAGCTTCAGGCCGCTGCAGAAGTATTGAAGAAGCCCAACGGCACAGAAGACGACCTTAAAGCGGCTATCGATAGCGTTATTGACGCCTTCGAAGGCGATCACGAACTGATTGCTTATACCCATCAAAGGGACAGTAAGCAATGGACGGAAATCGAAGAGCTATCCCAAGCAAGTTCGCGCGTACTAACTCTAGCAAGACGTATTCGACCGAATCGCTAACTAAAATGATATTTCGAGGTGATTTCTTGATATCACGTATAGTAAAATTTAAGTAAATGGCCAAGAGGCCTGAAAACTTCCACTAAAACCGAGGCGACAAACATTAATACTCATAATCAAAGTAAGCGACCAAAATCCCTTAAACTCGATTATTTCCTCTATTCATGCTTCGAATTTGAAGAAACAGTTAAAGCTACCCCAACGAGATCGACGGGTGCTGAACGATGGCCCAGAGCTGTTTCGTATATCGAAGGAGAAAACCGAAGCTTTGCCGATTTAGGAAATCTCGATGGTCAAATGCAAGCATGCTACCAATGGTATGTGGAACAGTTCCCCTTCCTAGAGAGTGAAGGGCAACTCAATCTCACTAACATCAATGGTATTATTCCGGCCGTCGTATTTCTCGCGCTCGATCTTAGGATGATCTTTGAAGCAGATGATACGTACGAGAAAATCACGTTTAGTAAATCACGCCCCAACCCGACACTGTGGAATCAAATAGAGCAAGTTTTAGCGAAGGAAATCCCAAACTTCACTCAACATATTCTTTCTTATTTGCAGTGGGCCTACGGTGAGAACGAAGAAAAACAATGGGACGTTGGCACGAGACCGCCAATAGGAAAATATGCCCCAAGGCCTAAACGATCTAGCCCAGGTGGTAATAGGGATAGGGGAGGTAACGATCGGCGACCGCCCAAAGGTGGTGGTGACAGGCAACATGGCAAACGAGACAATCATCGCAGGCCTGGAAAGCGTTACAATGACAAAAAATCTACTGAAGCAAAAGAAAAAGTTGCCTTGGCCGAAGTCAATTCTGCAGTTTCGAAACTCAACGATCAACCAGATCTTAGTGAGGTTCAACTCGCTCCAGCCAATAGCTTTTTCAGACGACTTCAACATAAACATGCCATTGCTCAAGGATTCGAATCCGTTTCACGTGGTGAAGGACACGATCGTTCAGTGGTCGTAGTTCGTTCCAAGGAGACCTAAAGGTGAATCGCAGAATTGCATGGATTACGGGTGCTTCCTCTGGTATCGGCTACTCAACGGCAAAAAAGTTAGCGAAGCAGGGCTTCGATCTTTACCTTGGGGCCCGTCGGGTCGATCGATTAGATTCGCTAGTCAAAGATATCAAAAACTCCTGTGACGTCAGAGCTCTTTCCCATGAACTAGATGTAACAGATAAGGACTCAGTCCAAAAATTTGGTGACTTTGGTTTTGCGAAACAACTACAACCAGACGTATTGGTTAATAATGCTGGTTTAGTGAAGGGTATCGATCCTGTGGTAAATGGGCAGGAACAAGACTGGGACATTATACTGAACACAAATGTTATGGGCGTCCTCCGCATGGCGAAATTAGTTCTGCCATACATGATCGAAAAGAAAAATGGTCAAATTGTATTTATTGGTTCGATCGCCGGCCATCAAGCCTATGCTGGCGGCAGTGCCTATTGTGCAAGTAAATTCGGAGTGAAAGCCATCACGAGGTCTCTAAAACAGGAAGTTCTCGGAACCAACATTAGAGTTAACAGCATCGATCCGGGAATGGTTGAAACTGAGTTCTCCTTGGTAAGGCTTGGATCTCAAGAGAAAGCCGATAATGTCTACAAGGGAATGACCCCTCTTACCGCGGACGATGTAGCAGACTGCGTGGAGTTTGTTGTCAATCGGCCACGTCACGTCAATATCGATGACATAGTAATCATGCCGACTGACCAAGCGAACGCTTTTATGGTTCACCGCAGCGAACCATAGCATTTACGCCTCAACAACTTTCTGAGATATTCTGCCAAAAATGGAAACACCATTTCTATCAAGCATTTCAATTTCGACACGATCACCATAGTTCATAAAAGGTGTTTTAATGGTACCTTCATCAATTTTCTCGATCATTCGCTTCTCTGCCAGACAGGAACTACCTTTAGACCGATCTTCATTACTAATTGTGCCGCTCCCCAAAATTGTTCCTGCAGTGAAGCTACGGGTTTTCGCAATGTGTGCGATCAATTCATAAAACGAAAAATGCATCTCTGGCCCAGCGTTCGGATCGCCAAATATCTCACCATTATAACGGGTAACAAGATCAAGCTGTAACCGACCATCTAGCCAATCGTCACCAAGTTCATCCGGCGTGACAAAAAATGGTGCAAATGCTGTAGCTGGCTTTGAATTAAAGAAGCCAAAATTCTTTGCCAGTTCTCCTGGAATCAAGTTACGCAAAGATACATCATTTAAAATACCGACGAGCTTAACATATTTACTTGCCTGATCAGAGGTCGTACCTTGCGGGGTATCACCTAGAACGACACATACCTCTGACTCAAAATCACAGCCCCAGGCCGGATCGGCAAGTCGAATATCGTCTTCGTGTCCCAGCATAATTCCCGATCCACCTTGATACACTAGAGGATCGGTCTTAAGAGTTTCTGGAGGCTCAGCTCCTCTAGCTTTTCTCACCAAAACAACGTGATTGATATAGGCAGATCCATCTATCCATTCATAGGCACGAGGTAATGGCGCCATAAACTTCGCCTCAGAAACACTAATTCCCTGTAGTTTACCCGAATTTAGATCTTCAGAGATGCGAGATAATTTTGGCTCTATATTATCCCAATCGTCCAATGCCTGTTGCAGGTTTGAAGCCACGTCAGCTTCAACAAACAGGGTCCCTTCCTTATTAACGACGACCAGTCGCCCATCGCGGGTCTTATTGTCAACCGTGCCTAATTTCATAATTGTCTCCTAGTCATTTTTATTAGCCCCCTTACGCAGTTCTGCCAGTTCGCTCGGCTCTAGCTGCCTGTACTCGCCAGGTTTGAGATTATCCGGCAGTCGCAAGTTTCCGAAACCACACCTTACAAGCTTGACAACCTTTTTATCAAACGATTCAAAAATCCGCCTAACTAGCCTATTGCGCCCTTCATGTACCGTGAGGTAATACCACGCACCCGTAGACTTTCCAAGATTCATACCCTGGGCATACTGGATATTGATAGGTTCGACCTGTCCGTCGTCGAGAGTCATTCCTTTTTGGATCTTTCTCAATTGATCGGACTCCAGTTTGCTGTGGACAAGGGCGTAATAACTCCGAGGGACCTTGCTACTAGGGTGGGTCATTTTGTGAATAAATTCACCATCGTTTGACAGCAGCAAAAGACCTTCTGTTCGATAATCCAGCCGTCCCACAGAATTGACTTTAAATGGAATAGATGCCAACGATGGAAGATCGTAAATCGTCGATTTACCTCCATCGCCATGGTGACTCGATAAGCAAAGATCTGGCTTATTTAGCATCCAATAAACGTTTGGAGGTTTCTTGGCTGTCACAGGTTTGTCATCTACAAGGAGGACATCCGTCTCAACATCAACCATAAAACCCATCTCTGTGACTAAATTGCCATTGATCTTGACTCTACCCTCAGATATCCAGGTCTCCGCCTGCCTTCGAGACGCTACCCCCAGCTGGGACATCCATTTCTGTATTCTCATCTTTTCTTTCAATCGTTTCCTCGTTGGTAGACGCTTCACGCGTAGCGCCAGGTTTTTCTTCCAAATTTTCCGGAGGCAAAACCAAATCATCTTCCACTAAACCATCCGAAAAGGCAATTGGCTCCTCGGTTTCATCGCCCACAAAGAGTTCAACATCCACACCTTCTATGTTTTCCAAATCTGCTTCAGCTTGCTGCTTAGTTTCGCTTGGTACTTGGAATGCACTCAATGATGGTAAATCAGACAAAGCCTTGATACGGAAAACTTTAAGGAATTCCTTTGTAGTGCCAAAAATCATTGGACGCCCTGCATCTTCTTTTCTTCCTACACAGGCAATGAGATCTCGATCTAGCAAATTCTTTATGATAGATCCAGCATCAACACCCCTTACATATTCGATTTCGGCTCTAGTTGTTGGCTGTCTGTAGGCTATGATGGACAGTGTTTCCAATGCGGCCCGTGACAAAGGCCGAGGTCTGGAGGAAAACATCTGTTCCATCAGATGACTAGCCGCCGGCACGGTACGAAATTGATATCCTTCTCCTGGCTCAAAATACAGGCGAAATCCACCTGCCCTCTCTTCGTAAAGTTTTTTTAGCCGCATTAACTGATCTTCTACTTCCGATTTTGATAGCTCCAGGTCATCATCGGACAGCAACTCGAATATCTCATTAGACTTTAGGGCTTTAGGGCTTGCAAACAGCACTGCCTCGATCTGCCCTTCAAGAGTTAGTTCCTCGACAAATGAGAGAGTCCCCTCCTCGGAAGAGCTTTCTTCACCCATCAAAGATTGCGAGCTTTGATCCACATCTTCTTGTAAGGCTTCTTCAAACAGATCGTCCGAAATCGATTCCTCACCGTCCCCAGCTTCGACATCTTCCTCTGGTGAAAACAAAAGACCCTCATCCGTAAGCGCAGGCTCTACAGAAGATGGCATAGGCTCCTGAGGTGTCGGGGAGTCTGGATCCAATTCAAAACCCGTCTCCGAAGAGACCAGTTGCTCATCTTCATTTTCAGCTTTCGATTGAGGCGCTCCCTTTTCTTCGGTGGGCCCATTATTCGTCATGTATCATCCCTATATTTGCGGAGGTTGCCTGTTCATCGACTGGCACCACTGGTAACTGATTTTTATCGAAGTCGTTGCGATAAATCCATAGTGGACCATTAAGCTCTTGCTGAAGCAGCCTAACACGACCTCCTTTAGATAGTTCTAGGGCAGCCAGTATATAAACGACTAACTCATATCTAGAGCGAAACTGTTTATAAAAGCTTTGAAAAAGTGTGAACTTAACAGTATCCACAAGTTTTTCAAGCTCGAGAATTTTTTGTTCGACGGTAACAAGGTGCATTTTAGCTTCAACTTTAGCCGGTGGTTTACGGGTGGAAAGTTGAGTCATCATTTGTTCGTACAATACAATTAAAGAAGCAACATCACCTTCAAGCGGTTGTTCAATATGTTCATACTGCGGGCTCAGTCTTTCCCATTCGGGCGACGTCCTAACAACCAAATCATATCGCGGTCTCGGTAGCAGGTATTCGGCTGCGCCTTTAAAGGCTTCGTAAGTTAAAAGCCTTTCTTGCAAAGATTTAGTTGGATCCTCCTCCTCTTCTTCAGACGATTGGGATTCGGACTCGTTTCGAGGTAGAAGCAGACGAGTTTTTATTTCGATCAAACTTGCTGCCATTTCGACGAACTCGCCGGCACCATTTAAATCGTCATAATTTACGGTACGGAGATATCCGATATACTGTGTCGATAAGAGGTATATATCAATGTTAAATATGTCGATCTCATTGACTTTAATTAAATGAAGAAGTAAGTCAAGAGGACCCTCAAATTGACTTAGCTTAAGCTGATAATTTGACGCCATTTAGCCTCAACCTTCTCATAAAGACATAATTTGCCACAATTCTATGCGGTCAAGGCTAATAGCTTACCCCAAACAGGGCTTTTTTAAAGCTGTTATGTTGTTAATGAGCTTTCGTGAAAACTATGCTACGACCTGCCATTAGTAACCATCATCCTTAGCTTGAAGGTTCAATGATTGAAGATAATTGATATTCTTGAAAATAATAAATTCTCCTGGACATCATCTGCAAATGAAAGCCTCTGGTCCAAGATGAAATCGTCTCATTTTTATGAAACGAGAGAACCCACTTGTCCCATTCCAATCGAACGATTTAAGACGGATCCGGATATTGTATTTCCTAATAAACTCTTCAAATTATTCAGATCAAGTGGAACGACTGAAGCCTCTAGGTCTTTTTCTTGGTTTTCAAAAGACGGCCTCGAGCTTTACAGGCGAGGTAGCCTATTGAGCTTTTACGGAATACTGGAGAATTTTTTTCCTGAACCAGTAAAAGCCGAAGGCATTAGCATGATTCCATCAACCAAAGAATGGACTGACTCGAGTCTAGCTCAAATGGTTGAGTGGATAGCTGAAATATCTCCCGTAACTTACTGTGAGACTGCTCCCAAGTCTGACTCTAAACCATGCTGGATCTTCGGGACTGGTTTTCACTTTGTCGACTTATACGACCGCGGCTACCGATCCAAACTACCCAAAGGGGCAATCGTCATCGAAACCGGTGGAACTAAGGGAAAAACTCGAGAAGTCTCGAGAGCTCAGTTACACGAAATGATTAGAACGATGTTTAAGATCAAAGACGATCAAATTGTTAGTGAATACGGTATGGCGGAGCTAGCCTGTCAGGCCTATGAATTTAAGCGTCCTGAATGCACAAAACCGAAACATTTTGTTTTCCCCAATTGGGTCAAAATAGGAGTCCAACGAGACAACAATGACGTACATGCCAGTGGTGAAGGCTCTCTTGTTATCGATGACCCCACTAGAATTGACGTAACAGCTCCGATCCGAACCCAAGATTTTGTTGAATTAAAAAACCAAACTTTCGTCTTAAAAGGCAGATTGCCCAATACCCAACTAAAGGGTTGCTCGTTACACTTATCTGAAATTATAGCGAAAAATAACCCTGAAAAACGTATTGACTCCCCGGCTCTTCCAAAAGCGTTGCCTAGTTTTAATAGGGCAGAGTTTGTAGATTGGATCCAAAAAGATGAGGTGAAAGGAAGCCTTCTGGATAGTCTTCTGACCGATCAAATCGTGGATTTATGTATCAACGATTTAATTAACGACCTTCCCAGTTCGGATTTGGCTTTTAATCAAATTTTGAGGCAACGAATCGAGGTAATTACTCACAGTCATTGGCTTATTATTTCCCCCCAAACTCACCCAATAGCTGTCTTATATCCCATTATGGTAGGTTTATATTTAGGTAGACGGCTTACCGTTAGACCAGGCCGTAATTCCCTAAAGTTCTTTCAATTACTTCGAGAGTTTGTCAAAGGTAATGGACTAGATTTCACAGTGCTGAGCCCATCGTATCGACTTAGCAATAACCCCTCCGACTTTGACGCCGCGCTTGTATTTGGCAGCGACGAGACGCTACATGCATTAACAGATAACTATAAGCTGGCAATCAATGGTTTTGGTACAAAACTAGCCGTATCCCTTACGTCCTCCTCATCTTTCGTCGATGATTGGACCAGGATTCTAAAGGATATCATTGCCATTGCCAACGTAGGTTGCCGGTCCAGTAGGGCGATTTTTTTTGAGGGCAACCCATCAAACGAAATAAAATCTGTTATAAAAGAGTTGATCTTGAACACCAGTATTCCGGCATTACCTCTGAAATACAGGATTCGAAGTTTTCAATTGGTGACAGAAGCAGAATATCCCGTACAAACAAAATCAGGTGTTTGCTTTTACTTCGTCGATTACCACAGTAAATTAGATCTCGATCTTTTGATGGCGGGAAACCAATTCGTAATTCCAATCATTTTGTATGACTTTCAACAAAAACCTTTCATTGATCATTATCTATCAAATCATCGCAGCATCCAAATCATTGGATCCAGCATAACAGGCCCAAAGCACTGTGAACACGGCAGTTTAAATCGCGTACCATGGTCGACAAAAATTGATGGCCGAGAATTATTCTACTGAAAGACTTATTTATGTTAACCAAATCCGATTTTAACTTCGAGTTACCAGAATCTCTGATCGCCCATATCCCAAATTCCAGGCGGGATTTATCTCGTTTGCTGGTGAGTCGCTCGAGCCAAGAAAAAGAGCTTTCGATATTCAAGAATATTGGAAGTTTTCTTCCAGAAGGTTCTCTATTAATTCGCAATAACAGCAGAGTCATACCGAGTCGGGTAACAGGGCGACTAGACACAGGTGGAAAAGTAGAGATCACCCTTATTGAGCCACTGTTAGAAACAAAAAATGCCACCTGGGTCGGAATTGGAAAGCCCTTTAAAAAGATTAGATCAGGTCGAAAGCTAACATTCGAAGGGTTCGAAGGACAAATACGGCAGACCCAAGAGGGCACCCTACCCACATTTGTCGTGGAATTCGACTGTAGTTGGGACAACTTTTATGCACTTATTGATAGATATGGCGACATACCGTTACCTCCCTACATAAAAAGGAGCGGTGAGGATGAGGTAAATGACAAAGAGCGGTATCAGACCGTCTATTCTGGACCTAAAGGAAGCGTTGCAGCGCCTACTGCGGGACTGCATTTTACTGAAGACCTGATTGAACAATTAAATCAGGAGTACAATATCGAAATGCTCGATATTACCTTGCATGTCGGAGCCGGTACTTTTCTTCCAGTAAAAAGTGAGAGTATTGAACACCACAAAATGCATAGCGAAACTTATTTGATCACCGAATCTGTTTACGAAAAACTAGTTAGGGCGAAACAAGAACATCGACCAATATTTGCAGTTGGCACGACTTCATTACGGTGCATCGAAGCTTTTTTTCAGATGGGGATGTCCCAAGACCATAAAACAAACTTGGACAGATGGCACAAGACCGATATTTTCATATACCCAAAAAGTAAGGACTATCGCTTCAGAAGTTCAATATTTAATGGGATCATAACAAACTTTCATTTACCTGAAAGTACATTGATCATGCTCATTTCCGCACTTGCTGGTTACGAAAGAACTCTAGAAATCTACCGATATGCTATCGAACAAGAGCTGCGTTTTTTCTCTTATGGAGATTCGAGTTTGATCTATTTTTGAATCGTTTTTTGGTCATACATTCGTAGCAATATTTCTAAATCTTCAACCTGCTGTTTCAGCGCCGCGATTTCCATATCTTTGGTTTTGATGGTCTGTTCGAGATGTAAGACTTTATTCGAAAAACTCATTCTCAAATACTGCTCGTTTTTCTTATATTGATCTGACTTAGACTTACAGATGAGTAGAATCTCATCAATTTTGTTTACCACTTCATGATCTCGAAGAGTTTTTGGGCTTGGCTTTGGCTGCTCTAATCGCTCTTCGAAGTGAGAAGCTCCCACAATATCAAGTGACTGGCTTTCTGGTAAAGGTTTGCGCGATTCTACAATCGGTAATTTTGTTGTGGTTTCGGTGGCATCAAAACGACTTTTTGGTTTTTCAAGACTGGCATTAATAAAGTACTTCCCATCTCGCAGCTCTGCATTGAGCTTTCCTGTTTTGATCCGTCTTCTGACTGTCATATCTGAAATATCGTACGTCCTCGCATATTCCACGATTGATAGCCATTTATCTTCCATGCTGAGCCCCCCTTAGATTAATATTAAATGAGGTATCGCGAATTTACTACGATGTCAGACTTTTGACAGATGGATCAATAAAGTCTTCCTGAGTACACTGTTTGAGCTACATCCTTATTGATCGAAAATTCCCTGCGACCTGAGTAAACTTTGCTATATCGGCCATAAAAACCAATAACTTTTTTAATATATCTACGAGTTTCCCTGTAGTTGACAGACTCAACAAGCTCCATAGAATTACAGGGTAGACAATGCCTTATCCAGTCCATCATAGCATCAGGTCCAGCATTGTAAGATCCAACGGCTAGAATCTTGTTTCCGTCAAAAGCCCTCAATAATTTATCGATATAGTAAATTCCATAGAGAAGGTTTATTCTCGGATCTTCCAGATCTTCTACTTTAAAGTTTTCATCTTGAAGTTCTAAGCTTATCCGAAAAGCCGTGAGAGGCATAATTTGTAAAAACCCCATCGCACCAACTAAAGAACGAGCATAGGGATTGTAAAAACTCTCAGCCCTCATGATTGAAAATACAAGATGACTGTCTAGCCCTAAAACTCCTGAAACTGTTTCTACCCAATTCCGATAAGGCTTAGGAAACTCATTTTTTTCCAACGAGTTTAATAAGTCGGGTTCTTTAGCTTTTTTTGCTTTTCTCATCGACTTAATCCGATCAGTTCGACCCTCTAGCCATTTTCTCTGATCAAAGATGTCATCATTGAGAAAATTTCCACTCGCAGACTCTGAAGGCCTTGGGTCCCCGTCCACAGCCCTTGGGGTTAAAGCGATAGCATAAATACTGTCGGGAAATTTTTCCAAAAGACGGTTCTTTTCAATTTCGGACTTTCGCTTTTGTCCCAGTTTATCCAACACCACAGACTTCCAGTAGGTTAGCATCTCCCGACTTGCTGGATCCAAGGGCGGAGTACGATTTCGATTGAGACGTCTTAGAGCTTTCGTGTATTGTTCTGATCGATATAGAGACCAGAAATAGGCCCAGCGGACGGAACGACTTCCGGTTACTTTCTTCAAACTCTCAAATCGTGTCCCAGCTTCACGAAAATAACCATGTTCGGCCAGATTAAATGCGAGCCTTTTTCTTTGCAAATAACTTAGTTTAGGACTATTGGCTATGCGGTAATACCAGCTGAACCCTTTACCAGTCAGATCGCGATCCAGGTACATATGGGCCGCAAGGTTCGCAAGCCGCCCAGGTTTCATCGAGTCTTGGGATTTTTCGTCAAGATTCTCGAGCAACCCTTCGACCCTATCAAACCTACCCAGCCTTCTGAGAAGCCTAGCTTGCAAAAAGGGTATTTGTTTACTTCTGCCGTAATCAATTCTATCTTGCTCGAGGAGGGATAGAATCCAATCGTCCAACCCTGGAACTAGCTCAGTAAGTCTAGCCAAATTCATCAGTTGGTGGAACTTTAAGGAGTAATCGGCCTCACAAGTTTGTAAATACTGGAAAGCCTTTATGGAAGCTTCAGATTTTGGAAAGGCAGCGACGGATTTATTTAAGAAGATCGTTGTCAACTTTCTATTTTTTTTGATCAGTGATAACGTTTCAGAAAATACTGAACCTTCTTCCAAAAAAATCATGTACTTACTATCTTTGGACCGAGTTATTAGACGCTTTCGTATTTCTTGAAAGTTTCCTTGTTTCAGATACAACATGTAATCTAATCTCAAAAATTTTAAGTAGTTCTGAAACGGTAATTCCTCTTTTTTGATTTGATTTAAAAACTTCCTACTTTCACCGTAACTCTTTGTTTGATACAAAAAATTTGCCTGCGACATTAATCGTAGGTTTTGATCAGTAATTGAGTTATGAAAGCGAGGTGAGCTTTCAAATTCAGCTTTTTCAAATTCTATTTTTTTTTGAGTACGGTAGTTTTCTAATAAGTCCCGAAGCTTTTGGTTCGAGGCCAAAATGGGCGTCGAGACTAAGATACTAAGACATAGAAATGCTAATCTTTTGATCGAGTACTTTAACATCAACGCTTTGACGTCCCTCAACTAATTTTGGGTTCAATAGGACGTTGGCTATGGGGTTCTCTACCAAATCTTGAATTTTTCTTTTCAAGGGACGGGCCCCGTAACTGTGGGTATCAATTTCATCCAAAATAAACGGCTTTACCGCACTATCAAGATTTAGATTCCAATTTAAATCACTGAGTCGATTCGCCAAGTCATCAAATATTATATCAATTATCTTCTCAAGCTGCTCGGGACCAAGGTGGTTAAAGACAATCAATTCATCTAATCTATTCAAAAATTCTGGTCGTAAGAACTTCTTAGCAATCTGGAAGACCTCTTTAACTTCATCATCTTTAGACCAAGGATCTAACTGAGCGCCGATTCCAATAGGTTTTTTCTTTTCACCCATAACCTCGCTTCCAAGATTTGAGGTCCCTATCACAATAGTATTAGTAAAGCTCACTTTTTGTCCTTCGGAATCAGTCAGCCAACCCTCGTCCAAAACCTGCAAGAGTAGATTGAATACATCTGGATGCGCCTTCTCAAACTCATCGAACAAAATCACACTGTAAGGCTGCCTGCGCACCTGCTCAGTGAGTTGTCCCCCCTCTCCATAGCCAACATAACCAGGAGGAGAGCCAATCAACTTACTAACATCATGGCGCTCCATAAATTCGGACATATCAATTCGGATGATTTTGCTTTCATCATCCATTATATGTGAAGCCAAGGCCTTAGCAAGTTCGGTTTTCCCGACCCCTGTGGGTCCCAAGAACAAAAATGAGGCAATTGGAGTACTCGATCGCTTTAAGCCAGACCGATTTCTCCTGATGGCATTAGATACGGCTTTTACCGCATGGTTTTGACCGATAACTCTCTTCTTGAGATACGATTCAAGGTTAACTAATTTTTCTGCTTCCTCAGCAACAAGTTTATTTACGGGAACCCCCGTTTGTTTACTGATAAGAGCAGCAATATTCTCCTCATTTACAATCCGATCATTTTGATCGGTTGTCTTGCTATACTCATCCTTCATGGCTGATAGTTTCTCTTCCAATCGGGCAAGGTCCATTTGAAACATAGACATTTGCTCAAAATCCTGCTCATTAAAAGCCTTGGACTTTAATTCTAGGAGTTCATTTCTTTCTTTTTCGATTGTTCGTATTTCGGGCGGGCTGTATAGGTACTTTAGCCTCTTTTGAGACCCGGCTTCATCTAACAAGTCGATGGCCTTATCTGGTAGACTACGTTCTTGTAAATAACGATCAGAAAGCTCAACAGCCGCTACTAGAGCCTCATCCGTATATTTGATCTTATGATGACCCTCGTACTTTTCTTTAATTCCACTAAGGATCTGAATGGAAGTTTCCGTGGAGGGCTCATTGACTCGAACAATTTGAAATCGGCGCTCAAGAGCTTTATCCGCCTCGATATACTGTTTGTACTCACGGTTAGTCGTTGCTCCAATACACTGCAGCTGTCCCATCGCCAGAGCTGGTTTCAGCATGTTCGAAGCATCTAATCCTCCAGAAGAACGACCTGCTCCCACGACAGTATGAATCTCATCAATAAATAGTATATACTGACCATCAGAAGCTTTGATTTCATCGACTACTCCTTTAAGCCTTTCTTCAAATTCACCTTGCATTTTCGCACCAGCAATTAAACTAGCGATCTCCAAGGAAAGGATTCTCTTGTTTCCTAAGTACTCGGGGACATCAGCTGCGGCAATCCGATTTGCAAGGCCTTCGGCAATCACGGTTTTTCCAACACCTGGTTCGCCGATGAGGAGAGGGTTATTCTTTTTACGACGTGACAGAATCTGTATCACGCGATTGATCTCTTCGTCCCTTCCTATTACCGGATCGAGCTGATCCTTCCTCGCCAAAGCAGTCAAATCTAGCGTGTACTCTTTTAGAGTAGACTGCTTGGATTCCTCCTCTCGGCTCTCAACTTTCTGTCCAGCTCGGATTTCATCAAGAGCCTGCTTGCAGGAATCGTATGATAGTTCCACTAGGGTAAGGATCTTCTCATTACCAGGTACACTGCCATCGAAACAGGCGAGAAATAGAGCTCCGGTCGAAATAAAGGCATCTCCCAGTCTTCTCCGCTCGCGATCAGCTGCACCAAAAAGGTTTTCTACATCTTTTGTCATCCTTATTTGACTCATTTGCCCAGGACTAAACTCGGGGAGGCTATTCATTGCATCCAAGGCATGATCGACAATTCGTCGCCTTAGTTCACCAGCATCTAAATCTAAATGATTGAATATTTTTAATACAATAGAATCCTGTTGATCTATGAGTGCTATCAAAATTCCTTCGGGACCAACCGCAGATTTTCTTTGGTTCGCATATTCCATCAAAGCGGCTTGTAGCGCCTCGGTAACTTTTACGGTAGAATTTTTTATCAGTCGCTGTACCATTATGTACCTCGTATAGTTCAAACCTATGGGCACATCTTAGCAGTTTTCCCACTAACCGGAGACAGTATTTTGCAGGTGATTGGTCACCCCTTCCTATTCGATTTCGATGGCGTTCTAGCTGATTCCGAAGGCATTCATCTTGATGCATGGAAATATGCATTTGAAGCTTGCTTCAAGAGATCTTGTGAGAATAACATCCTCTCCAGGCAGAAAGGTCGATCTACAGAAGCAATCGCGAGGAACCTTTGTCAATATGCAGAAAAACCTTACGAACGGGGCACGTTAATCCAGGCAAAACTTGAGTCACTCATCGCTCTTAGCGCTGACGTACCACTTTACCCTGGTGCTTTAGAGCTACTAAACTGCCTTCGAACAAACAAAATACCTTTTGGCATTGTAAGCAATTCTCCAAGAAAGTTTTTGGAGGCCTGTGTTTCCCAAAAAAGCATCCCCTGCGACTTTTTCTTAGGATTAGAGAATTATCGAAACCCAAAACCCCATCCAGAACCTTACTTACTTGGAGCAGAAAAGCTGCAACTCGCAAACCCTGAGCAAAAATCTAACATAGTGGTTTGCGAAGACAGTCCCCATGGAATTAGATCCGCGAAGTCAGCCGGGATGATGTGCATTGGAGTCAAGACTATACAGCAGGAGGATATACTGATGAAAGCAGGAGCGGATTTTACAGTGAATACCGTTGAAGACTTGTTGCCACTAGTTTAGAGCCCTAGCTCTTTACCCCCTGCAATGACCCGTAACACGGGAAGATCGTCCTCTTGAAGATCGATTATATTTCCCAGACAGTTCCAAAGTTCCAATCGAGTTTTCATTATCTTTTCAGCGACTTTCTCAGCCTGCTCATGCAGAACCTTGTCTCCACAACAAAGTATTTCTACTAGTCTACCAGTGGCAGAAAATCCCGGCCTTTTAAGGCCTTCGATATGACCTTCAAAGTAGTCTAAAATCAAGTTTGTCGCCATCCGTTGGCCTAAACTTTCGATTCTTCCCAAAAAATGATCGGGGATAAAGGGCTCTCCCTCGTAAAAAAGTGCTGCGGCTTTCTTATGCATAGGCTCGTTCAAAAAACCAACTATTGTCTTCGCATACCGGACACTTTCCGGTGTAAATCCAGATAACTCCAAAGATCGCCTAACAGCAAAACCTTTTTCCAACATATCGAAAAATGTAAGGATCGGAGAAACGTTAGCACCAGCGTCTTCCATTGCCTCTATATAGAGTTCGAGATGACTTTGAAACTGCCCATCCCCCAAATCTTCGACGACTTCGTCCAACACAACCTCGGTAATAAGGCGCAGGCACTCTTTACTGGAGTCAGAATTAATGTTTTGGATTTTGGTGACTAGGTCTTTGTACAAGCTGCGCAGAAGTGCGTGATAGCCCCATACACAAACGACGTGAGATTCAAGGAATGTAACGAGAGATTGCGGGGAATTGACTAAATTGTATAGTTTGTGATTTTCGAGCATCTGATAATATCGATCAACGATAAACGACAAATTGATCCCTCCCCAATATTTTAAAAGACCTCGTAACGGCCATGTCTCAATTATAGAAAAAAAAATATTAGGGGACCAGCCTTGCCAAAGGCTTGCCTATGAGGTAGCAGAACCAGCCAAAAGTCTCTCAGTCGAGTTCATGATACCGTCCAGTCCAACCATATCGAAACACTTGGGCTCGTTGGTACATGACTTTTTCCAACAGGGAGTACAAGGCACCGATGCGATGATTTTTTCTCCCTTATCGTAAAGGTCGATCTCCTGGCTACATGACACTCCGAACCAAGCTATACTCGGTTTTTTCAGGGCAATGGCGATATGAAGACCCAAAGAACAGCCCGAAAAAACTAGATCTGACAAGGCCATCCAAAGCACGCCGCTCCTAAGACCCTGAGTCGTTGGGGTATTCACAACTCTCGCATCCGACTTAAAGTGAGCCTTGATCTGCTGCTGTCGCTCGCTATCCTCTGGCCCTCCCAAGAGCAGCACTGCAGCATCCGGAAATTTCCTGCGCCACTGAGCTATTAGTTCTATTGCTTTATCGATGGTGAATTTTTTATAGGGGAACAATACAGAACATCCGGTATTATACCCTATAAATTTAGTGGCTCCGTCGGTTTCTTCTAAGATTTTCTCTCTACGCTGATCAACCTCAATGTGCTCTGCTTTGGTTAACTCTAAAACGTAGGGGTCACGTTGCCACTCTAGGTTCATGGACTCTGTCAACTGTTGAGTTTCTGGTTTTTGGTTTTCAAAAAACTTTAAATTATCATCTAGTCCCACGTCGTACTGATAATCGGCATGTTTGCTTAAAGGGATGATAACCCCTCGCTTATCCATACCAAAACCAAATTTTTGTTTGGCATTGAGTTTCATAGCAAGTGCGCCAGCTTCCATGGATTTATCCACCGCAAATAGGGCGTCAAATTCCATCATTTCAACAGCCGACTGCGTTTTTGGCTCGAGACAAATGATTTTATCTATGTGAGGGTTATTATTGAGCAGCGGTTTTACATTCTTCAATGTGATCCATGTGATGTAGGCATGAGGAAATCTACGTTTTATAGGTTCTAGCAATACTGTAGATCGTAAAACAGCTCCCATGGCCTCAAGACTCACAATTCCAATATGAGATTGAATTTTATCGTAATGAGGACAACCATCGCATTTGATCTTGTGCACACAAGGTTTATAACCGGTAAAGAGTCTACAATCAGTTTTATATCCCATGGTCTCCCTCTCAATGATATACTCAAGCGACTAACCTAATTGGAAGTAGAATGCAGAAAATCCGAATCATACACCCTTCAAGCAAAGCCACAGAAGATACACTTTCTGAAAAAATTATAGAACTGAAAAAAGCCGGTTATCACACCGAATCAAAACCAACAACGGGAGATCCTATAGCGCCTTGGCTTTCGAACCCAGGAAAGACTCGTCTAAATGAGTTAAATGATGCCATTAATGATCCATCAGTTGATATTATACTCTGCGGCCGAGGAGGGTATGGCTGCAGTGATTTATTGCCCGATTTGAATTGGAAGAGCATCAACAACTTAAACTCTCCCAAACTATTGTGTGGATTTTCGGATATTTCCGCCTTGCTGGCAGCGTTTTATGATAAACCCAACTGGAGTCTTATCCACGGACCGATGATCAACACGAAGAACTGGCGTTCGCTCTATCAAGATGATGTCCAGGAGCTTCTCAATTGCTTTAACAGCTCTGGAGGTCAACACACTATGGACGTCAGTTTTCTCCGCGGAAAAGGTCCCCTCGAGGGTAGACTTTTTGGTGGCTGTCTTTCCGTATTGACCAATCTCATTGGGACCAGTTTTCTACCTGAAAAGCTCGATGAGCATATACTTATTTTTGAAGATGTGAACGAGTCGATCCCAAAAATCATTAGAAACCTCAACCAATGGCATCAATGCGGATTGCTGACTAAGTCCTGCGGCATAATTTTAGGCGACTTTATTGGTCTAGATGGTGATGATCAAAGTGAAATAGTAAAGCTTGCTAAGCTGGTTGAGGAACGGTACCAAATCCCTGTTGCCCATGTTCCAAACATTGGGCATGGTGAGACAAACTTTCCGTTTTTACTCGGCGCCAAAGCAGTGCTTGATAGCAAACACTTCATCTGGGAAGAAAGAGGATTATGAAAAAAAATATCTATTTCATCGGAATTGGCGGAACAGGAATGGCTACCGTTGCTGGCCTTGCGAAGCAGGCAGGGCATAACGTCGAAGGCAGCGATGCAAACCTCTACCCTCCCATGTCAACTTTATTGGAAGACTTGGAAATTCCAGTCTATACTCCCTACCAAGGCTCAAATATTGAAGGGAAAAGCGTCGATCTTTTTATTGTAGCGAATGTCTTATCGAGGGGTCACGAGGAGCTTGAAGCGGCTATCAATACTGGAATCCCTTACACAAGTTTCCCTGACTTTGTGGGCCGATATATTTTAAAAAACCGAGCACCTGTGGTTGTCACAGGGACCCACGGCAAAACCACAACAACTTCCCTGATTGCTCACGTCTTGACTGAATTAGGCGAAGAGCCAGGTTATTTGATTGGCGGACAGCCAAAGAATTTAGAAAGAGGTTTCCATCTAGGTAACGGACAGGCTTTTGCCATTGAAGGGGACGAATACGATACGGCATTTTTTGATAAAAATTCAAAATTTCTACACTACAGACCGTCATTCGTTGTATTTAACAATCTAGAATTTGATCATGCCGACATATTTGGCAGTCTCGACGATATTAAAAGACAATTCGACAGCTTGTTCTACATGATTGACGACAAACACAAGATCATTGCTAACGTTGATGACGATGGTGTCAGAAGCTTCCTTCGGGATCTCGATATTTTGGACGACGTGACGACTGTCAGCACATCAGGCCAGTATCCAGAGGCAGACTATGTTGTCTCGGATATCAGAACCAACCCCAACTGGTCATTTGAGATCCGTCATGATGGACAGACATTCAGGTATGAAACTAAACTTACCGGCCACTACAATATAGCGAACATCAGCCAGGTTGTTGCCACTGTTAACGAGCTTGCCAAAGCCAATGTGATCCAAAAGAGACAGCCTTCAGATATAGCCCAATCCGTGTCCTCATTCAGGGGGGTAAAACGAAGGCTCGACTTAATTGTCAAAAAAAATGGCATAGAGATTTACGAAGACTTTGCTCATCACCCTACCGCAGTCGCTAATGTGATTGACGGATTTAAAAAGTCGTATCCCAACAAAAGACTTTTTGTAGCTTTCGAACCGAAAAATGCCACAAGCCGGAGGAATCTTTTCATTAATGATTACTCCCGATCTTTCCAAAATGCCGATAAAGTCCTGATAGGACAATGTCCAGAAGATAAACGTATCGTCGAGGCAGACCGGATGAATACAGAAAAACTCGCTGGACTTATCGGAAGCAAGGCCGAAGCATACCCAACTAATGAATTACTTGCCGACTCTCTTGCAGCAACACTTCGACCCAATGATGCAGTCATTTTTATGTCGAGCGGCAGTTTTTCTGGAATCCAATATAGCCTGATTGACACTATTTAGAACCCTTTTCGAAGAAAAAAACTTGAATCGGGAGATTTATAGTTGCGTCAAATCTAGGTTGCACATAAAAAATTAAGCGTTTAACATGTTCCTTCTTGCAGAAGGTTATTAGTTTTTATCAATATACAAAAGGTTGTCAGGAGATCTTAGGATGATGTTAAAGAAGTATTTGAAATCCCTCGCAGTGTTTGCAGTCGTTGTTGGTCTAAACGGAGCGTGCGCTGAGGATCAGCCGGTCGAAGAAGTCGTACAACCTGTGGAAACTGAAACCCCAGCAGTTCCTCCCGAAGAGCCAGAAGCTCCAGCAGTAAATCTTGACGAAATCACACAACCTGTTTACTTCGCTTTTGATGACTATACACTTAGCCCCTTGGGACAAGAGTCATTGGGTCAAATGGCTGACTATCTTCGCAACAACGCTGCGGCGGTCGTACAAATCGAGGGACACACTGATGAAAGAGGTTCTATCGAGTACAACCTAGCTCTTGGCCAAAGAAGAGCCCAGTCCGTTAAGAACTACCTTGTCGAGCTTGGAATCGACCCAAGTCGCCTACCAACGATGAGCTATGGCGAAGAGCGACCTGCTATGGAAGGAAGTGACGAGGCAGCCTGGGAAAAGAACCGACGAGCTGAATTCGTACTATCTAACCCATAATGCTCCAAAATAGTCTTCCAGTAGTCATGCTGGAAGACATGTCTTCCACGTCCTCAGCATTTCCTTTTTTCTAAATAAATGTCATCGATACATGTCAAACCTACTGACTTGCCCGCAAGCACTGATTGCAATGTTGGAGTTTAAACGTTACGATCACCGGTCAGTCAGTTGAGCTTTCAATCGTTGAAACAAGAAGGTGCAATTTTATCTCGGAGGCAATAGCCCGTGAACGTAGTGATTTTAGTTATAGCAAGCGCTATTTTTCTAATCCTTGGATTTGTCCTGGGAATTTTTTTTCATCGAAAGAGCTTGAGCTCTGCATTTGACGCGGCTCAGGTAGATTCCGAAAAAATCCTGCAGGAAGCCAATAAAGAGCGAGACCGGATCATGCGGGACGCGCACCAGGAAGCAAAGGCCAACAACAAAGAACGTAGAAACCAGTTAGATGTAGAACTAAAAAAAAGGCGTCAAGAGTTTCAAAAGCTTGAGAACAAAGTGAAATCAAGAGAGCAGTCTGTCGAAAAAAAGCTATCCCTAGTCGAGAAGAAAGAATCCGACCTGGAACGGATGACATCACACTTAAATCAGCAAGAATCTCAATACAAACAAATGATTACTGAGCTAAAAAGCAGCATCGAAAGCAATCGCAAGACCTTAGAAAACATCGCTAGTATGTCACAAGAAGAAGCGAAAAGAGAATTAATTTCGTCTTTAGAGGAAGATGCCAAAAAAGACGCTGCCGAGCAGCTTAGAAAAATTGAGGAAGAGACCAAAACTGAAGCAGAACGAATTGGTCGTTCCATGGTAAGTCTAGCAGTTCAAAGGGTATCAAGTGAATATGTGAATGATTCAACCGTCACAGTAGTCGGATTACCAAATGACGAGATGAAAGGTAGAATTATCGGTCGCGAAGGAAGAAACATCCGAGCTATCGAGCAATCAACAGGGGTAGATCTCATAATCGACGATACCCCTGAGGCCGTTATCTTATCATGTTTTAACCCCATTCGAAGAGAGATCGCTAAAATCTCTCTCGAACGACTCATTGCTGATGGGCGCATCCATCCTGCAAGGATTGAGGAAACGGTCAAGAAAGTCGAAGATGAGTTTGACCAAGTCATTGCCGATAATGGCGAGCAGGCTGCCTTTGACATCGGGATCACCGACCTCCACCCTGAGTTGATAAAGCATTTGGGCAAGTTAAAGTACCGAACTTCAGGCCAACAAACAGTGCTACAACATTCTGTCGAAGTCGCGCATATTTGTGGAATCATGGCTTCCGAGATGGGCTTCGATGTAAAAAAAGCCAAACGTGCTGGATTACTGCACGACATTGGAAAGGCTGTTGATCAAGAGGTTGAGGGTCATCATTCTGATGCTGGCGCAGAACTTTGCAAAAAATTTAAAGAATCTTCAGGGGTAGTGGATGCAGTACTAAACCACCACACAGATGACCTTGGTTTCGCGTCTCCTTTAACAACCATCGTTCATGCCGCTAACGTCCTTTCGGAAAGGCGGCCTGGAGCTAGGCGAGAAGTTCTGGAGACTTATATAAAGAGGCTGGGTAGCATGGAAGATATCGTTAACAGCTTCGAGGGCATTTCAGAATCATTTGTCATTCAGGCAGGACGAGAAATTCGTGCTTTGGTATCTCCCACTGGCGTTTCCGATTCGAAAATTGTCGATCTATCAAATGATATAGCGTTTAAGTTGCGTAATGAATTAACATTTCCCGGTCAAGTGCGCGTAACCGTGGTTAGGGAGAGCAAAGAAGTTGACTTTGCAAAATGATTAAAATTATAGCCATCGGAGACGTCGTCGGGAAAGCGGGTCGGCAGGCTTTAGCCAAGTCTCTTCCATTGATCCGAGAACGCATAGATCCAGATATTGTCATCGTCAATGGCGAGAACGCTGCCGGCGGCTTTGGTATTACTAAGAAGATATACAAACAGTTTATTGAGAACTTTTCCATCGACTGCGTGACCACAGGCAACCATTGGCACGATAAACGTGAAATTTTCGAGTTTCTTCCCCAAGCAGAACGCCTGGTTGTTCCAGCAAATATGTCGAATGTAGAGTCTATCGAAATGGGGTACAAGATTCTCGAAGACCGCAATGGGAATCCTTTTGCTGTCATAAACCTAATTGGTAACGCCTTTATGCAGCCTGGAAATCGAAATCTCTTTAAAACAATTGACTTGATCATGGACAGGATACCGCAAAACGTTAAAGTCAGAATCGTCGATGTTCACGCCGAAGCGACAAGCGAAAAACAGGGAGTCGGACGGTACCTAGCTGGTAACGTAAGTCTAGTGTTCGGTACTCATAGCCACGTGCAGACAGCTGACGAGAGGATATTAGAGGATGCTACTGGGTATATAACTGATATAGGCATGACGGGACCGTACGAGTCCGTCATTGGAATCAAAACAGAAGCAGCTATTGCTCGCATGAAAGATAATGAACGCAAACGATTTGAACCTGCTTCAAAAGACCTTTGGACCCCATTTATAGAGGTTTCTGTAGACCCTAAAAGTGGACTATGTCACTCCATCAAAAGGTATCGTTGGGAGTTGTCAAAACTTATCAATGATGACCAAAAGTGACATATTTTTTTCGCATAGCTGCACTGAATGAAGCATGATATGTATGATTTGAACCGAAGGCTCACTCTGGACTTCGCAAACCAATCCATGGAGATACAGTCTTAATGTTAAAAATTCTAGCGTTACCTTTATCAATTATATGCGCCTCAATGACGGCACAAGCCGTATTTATCGATGGAAGTGGCAGCTACGGTTTACTAGGGGAAACTAGGACCAAACCCGGATTTTCGGGAGATACTGGCAACTATCAAGCTATTGAGCAGTATTTCCGCTTTGAGTCGGAATTACGTGTGAGTGATGATGCATCTTTTTTTCTAGAGTTCGATTTATTTGGCGACAGACGAGAGAGTTATTTTGGTGATAGTTCTCGAGGTACATCTTGCACCCAAGAGCAAATAGACTCTGGAGACTGCATTGAGAGTCAAAGTTCTTTAGAGCCCAGATACCAACCCTACCAGCCCTCAGTGACAGCGGCATATGCAAAATTTTCCACCGAATACTGCCTCTTAACTGTTGGTCGACGTCCGCGCGATTGGGGACTTGGTATGTACCTTGATTCTGGCAAAGACGTATTTGACACTGACGCGTCATTTTATGACGGTATTACCTGTGATATCAATATCCAAAAAAGCCAAACACTAGGCTTTTCTGTTGGCTACGACAAAATTACAGAAACTGGTGCCTCACCATTTGCCAATCCGAGCAGCGATACGGACACGTTCGGGGCGACAAATCGATCGGACGATTTAGATCAACTCTTTTTTACACTCGAGTATAACACTCATAAAATCAATGCTGGCAAGGGTTTTTCCCAGCAGATTGGCATATACTTCGCTAACATTTTTGGCGGTGAAAATACGAAAACTGACATCAAAATTGCTGACCTTTACGTCAATTTTTTGGTCTCTGATTTATTGATTCAAAATGAGTTTCTCTTTCGTCTTGGTGAATCTAGTGACCCAAATCTTAAGCTACTAGGTGGAGCGCGAGGTACCAACGACGACAATGAGATTAGGAACAACGTTCAATCGATAGCCGTTGCAGGAAATATCGAATACTTTCTTTCAAAAGTAGGCAATAATACCGGCCCCTTAGGAGAAGAAAGCACAGGTTCGAAAAGCCATTCACTGTTTTTCGAATATGCCTATGCTCCTGGGGACGCAGACGGCTACTTCGCTGAGCAGGCTAGCAGTGGTCTCGAAAACCTCCGCGATACGGATGTTGGAGCCGTAGCATTTCATCAGAACTTTAAACCCGGATTAATCTTGTTCAACGGGAAGAGATCAACCGATGCACTTAGAGTAGACGGAGCTTTTGATCCCTTTCGGGTAATGAATGCTACTGTTCTGTCTCTTGGTTACCGCTACAAAAGCTTCGACTACGGCGACTTAGAAATAAAAGTCCTCACGGCTTCCCTAAATGAGGCCATACCTGATGAGGCGATCACGGCGATCGACAGCTCAGGAACTTCTGCCGTTGGGTATGGTGGAACAGATTTGGGTACCGAGCTTGATGTCACTTATGAAAGAAGTTTAGGAAAGGGCTTTAGGTTAGGTATTGCTGCTGGTATCGCTAGCCCCGGAGATGCCTGGAAGACCAATGCTGATGCCGACACCGAATTGAATTATTTACTACAGTCGCAACTTTCCTTTAGTTTTTAGGCCTTTTTGAAGAATCAATAGTTTGCTAGCATAATTGCCTCTTTACGACTTTTAAAAGAGGCTTTTTTATGCAAGAGCGTCAAATCCGATCCGACATCAACTCTTATTTTGTCACTACCTTTAAATACCTTCACGATTCAGGTCTCCTGACTAGGAGCTATTCATCTGAGGTGATTAGCCTAAGTGCAGCTTATGAACCAGAAATCGTATTTCAGCAGATTTTTTCCGAATCTAAAGAGCTCTCAGAAATTTGTGACCTAGTCTTCGGCCAGTGGGTTTTACAGTCGAACTACTTTCGTTACCTCATCAGACCTAGCATAGACGAGCTTATAAACACGCTCAGTAAAAGTATGAATGAGTTGATGGACTGCACTCCAAGGTTTATTAATCGCCCTATCTATGCCGAAGGCGATGCCGGCCCAGAAGCTGTCGGTCTGATAGCTCATGCTTTTACCGAAGTCATTTCAGGGACTCTTTCAGAGATCAGTCGACTTAAAAAGGCACGCGACCTATCAATGACTTATGAAATCCCTGAGAGTACTCAGCTTACTAAGCGAGATATACAGTCATTATGGAAGTCCTTAGGCTTTATAAAAGCAGTAAACGAGTCCATCCCATTTGCCAACGACTATACAATAACTGAAGAGATTTCGGAGAGTCTGTTGTCGCTTACCAGGAGATGGCAAAGGTTTTTTTCATTATTGAAGCAACAGACGACAGAGCCTGCTAGCTTAGTCAAAATAGTGAGAAGCATTCAAAAGCTTTCCACTACTGTCCGGTCACTACGATCGGACTCACCAGCTGTAGTTGACGTTGACGGTGGTTTTGATTCTAGTTCCGTAGACTGGGTTCAATCAATAGTTCAAATTGAGATTCACTGTAGGGATTTTTTGACTCAGCTAAACGAATTAGTGTCGCTCATCGCACTGAATAAAAAAGATGTTGTCACAAACGATATCGCCAGACTCACCGCTTTTGAGTTAATCAAGTTGGGGCAGAAACCTGTGGAAGCCTATAGAGCCGGACGGAACTTAGTATCGTACTGCAGAAAAAACAATGTGATATTGACTGAAATAAATCCTATTGAACTACAGGGGATCCATGGGAGTTTGACTATAGAGCTTTTGTCCGAGATTAAACGTAAGTATCCCTCATTAAATTTCAAATTGTTCGAAAGCGCTTCAAAAGAAACTATTTTAGAAAAAATAAAGTCATTAAAGATCGACTATGCAAGGATTACGTCAGCTTTGTCAATTCTTGCCTTATTCCTCCCTTTATGCTTTATAACAGTAGGCTGCGGTGTCAAGACCCAGCCTAAATCAAGCTTGATAGATTTAAAGCCTGATATTCCCTACAGAAACGCTGTTTCTCCAAAGAAAAGCAAAACCAAGAGTGAACGATGAATAATTTTCAGCTAGTGTCTGGTGTCTTTACTGCAATTGTTACACCCTTTCTAGAATCGGGAGAGATCGACTGGGATTCCTTTGACAAGATCCTGGAGCACCAAGCCAAAGGCGGTGTGAATGGAGTCGTGGTTTGTGGGACTACAGGCGAATCACCGACTATTACGGTTCAGGAGCAGCTAGCACTCGTTCGTAGAGCCAAAGCTCAGCTTCCCACCAATATACATGTCATGGCAGGTTGCGGTGGTAGCAATACCCAACATTCCGTAGAACTTGCAAAACTATTGAGTGATGCAGGAGCTGACTCCTTGTTGGTAGTGACCCCGCCATACAATAAGCCTAGCCTCAGTGGTTTGAAAGCACACTATAAAGCAGTGTCTGAGGCGACAAAGCTTGGATTGTGTCTTTATCATGTTCCTGCTCGGACTGGACAGCTGTTGTCGTCAAGCGACATTGCTGACATTTGTCAAAACGAGAGTATTGTTTCGGTCAAAGAGGCTTCCGGAAATGTCGCTTTGTTTCATGACGTGAGTACCAAAACTAAACAGTCCGTGCTGAGTGGTGACGATCCCACCTTCCTAGCCTCGAATGCTGTTGGCGGACAAGGTGTGATTAGTGTGGTAGCTAACGTTTTCCCCAAACTTGTGGTGGACATTCAAGAGCATTCTACCTCCGGCAGTACTAACGAGGCCAGAAGGATCAATGATATCTTGGCCCCGTTCATAAGGTCCTTATTCATCGAACCCAACCCTTGTCCCCTCAAAGCGGTTATGACGTCAATGGGGTTATGCAAAAATGTCTTTAGACTGCCTATGGTTCCAGTTTCTGAGAAAAGCCAAAAAATCATTCTCTCGGAATATGAAGCCGTATTAACCAAAATAGAAAGCAGGTAGATCACTTATGACGTCTAGTAAAGTATGGATTCACGGCTATAACGGCCGGATGGGGCAAACCATTCAAAAGCTCTTGGAGCAAGAAGGTCAAGGTTTAGAAGTTTTTGGGGGGTCAGGTAGAAATTATATCAAAAACCCTTTTCAAGAAAAAAAAGAGGTGGATTCTGCTGTCCTATCTCATGACCTAGCAAAGATAGATGTCATTATTGATTTTTCGAATTCTGAAGGAAATGATTTGCTTTTTGAATCAGTTTCTAGGTTGGATCAAGGTATCTCCAAGAAAATCCTGATTGGCTCTACTGGGCTTAGTCAGGACCAGCTCAGGAATTGGAAGAATCTTGCCAAGGAGTCAGGACATGCCATCTTGTTTGCGCCTAACACCAGCCTGGGCGTGCTAATTCTGATGAAGGTGAGCCGAGAGGTGTCCCAAACCTTATCCAAAGGGTCATTTGATATTGAAATCGTCGAGAGTCACCACAGAAACAAAATCGACGCCCCTAGTGGTACCGCCTTATTCTTGGCTAGTCAGATTGCAAGGGCCTCTGACCGCGAAGTAGTGACCGACCGAAAAGGGAAGCGGAATGAAAATGAACTCGGTGTCGTAGCCTTAAGAGGCGGTTCTGTGTTTGGTGAGCACTCGGTAAAATTTCTCGGAGACTATGAGGAACTATCCTTCGAACACAGAGCTGTTTCTAGGGAGTTGTTTGCTCAAGGCGCTATCAAACTTACCCATTGGATGGTCAAGCATGCTAACTTCGGCAAACACTATGGGATCGAAGACATAGACTTGGTCAACTTATAAGATTAATTAGTTTTTCTTTGTTTGTGACATCGGAACAAGCGGTTTGCCAGTTTGGATAACTGTAGTAAGGCTCTCCCCAACCGGAAGTGTTGTGGCATCAAGCCAGTGATTTCTTTCCGTCTGAACTACAAGGCTATAAAGACCTGGTTCAACGTTGAAGAACATCGCATTAACAAACCCGTCTTCACCACTTCCAAAAATCCATCCATCAGAAACTTCGTTTCCATATTGGTTTAATAGTTTGAAGCTAACAGAATCGGGGTCTACCTGCTCTTCAATTCCATGCCTTACGAATACTTTACCTGACGAACTGTCGTAAGCAAATCGCGCTTGTTCAGTATCTTCGTATAAAAGGCGGTAGAGCTCTTCAACAAATCCCGCCTGTAACAGTTTTACGACTTCTACACCCTGGGCCTGGCTAGAACGGGTCACTTCATCAAAAACATAAAGAGCGTCCTCGAAATCAGAAACCCTAACGATGCCGAAAGCACGGCCTCTGTTACTCGTTGTCCCTCTCGGAAACTTAATCAAACCTGGGGCAAGCACTTCGAAATCATCGTCGCTAGAAACTTTTGTCATGTCTACGTAATCTAAGGGATAGTATCCAACCACGTTCCGGTGAATCATATCCACCACTCCAGGCATAGCGACTACTTGAGCCTTAATCGCTCCGCTATCAGAAAGAGCTATATCCTCTTCTAGGTGAAGCCCTTCACCCAGCGAAATAGTGGTTGTTCCAACCAACTGATCCTCTTCCAAGATATCCAACTCAACCAACCCTGGCTCGAGATTGAAGAAACAGGCCCGCCCCGTTTGTCCCGTTGCCGACAAGGATAAGTCCGGAACGTAGTTGTTAAGATAAAACGGTCCTCTAGCCTCACTGTTTACGGGCTCGTTAGTAATTTGTAGGCTGAACCCATCTAGTGGAGAGTTACCGTCATAGGTCATCAAACGAACGCACATGGAAGATAGGTAAGCTTTCTGGGTCACATCAGTCATCTGGGTATATAAGGAAAACGTCTCGTATGGCATAATCCGTACCGTAAAGATCTCTCCCGCCCGCGTAGACTCGGTAGCTAGCTCAGTCATCTGTTCCATGATGCGACCAGCCTTATCCTCGAACTTCACGTTAAATCGGCTGCCAATGGGAACATCAGCAACCTCTACAATCCCCTGAACATTGGTCCGACCAACAAAGTCACTACCAATAAGGCGAACGGTAACACCGGGAACGCCTCCAGGCTTTTCCTGTCCTTTGCTCGATAGGTAGTCCACAGCACGGATAGCGATTTTCTTAAATTTTGCCTGGCCATATTCCCGTTGAAAGGAAAGTAGCTGATCGTTGATTTGATAATCGTCAGAAAACACAGGAAGGCGCAGACTTGGTATATTAGCACCCGCCTCGTATGGCTCGCTAAGTCGGGCAAAGTCGACGCTATTTTCACCGCTTGACGTAGTCGTTAGATCAACTTTAGCCAAATCACCAGAGAATGCGAGATCTTGGCTACCAACCACCGAAACCGGAACAATCTGCATGTCGATCCCATTGATGACGTATAGCTCTGTACTTCCCGCAGAAACCCCCACAAGTCGGCCGAGTTCTTTGTTAAATTTTACAATGCCAGCGTCGCGGATAAAAACCTGACTGTTCGTTCCAGTCAAATGTGTCACATCCACTTCCGAACCTACGCCGTCAATCAACATTTTCTGGTCGCCAGTCGGAGTTTCGGTCAAGAGCGGGCTTGACTCGCTCCCAACAGCACAACCGGCCACGGCGGCACAATCTGGCGAATCGACCTCGATTCCACGAATTTTCGGGAAGTTAAAAAGTGACTTGGTGTCTATGGGTTTACCGATCAAATGTGCTACTGGAGTGGATGACCTATCCCAGTATGGAATTTCGAAAGTAGAGTTTTGAAACTCTTGAGCAGAAACCCCTGTCGTCGCAACGCCGGCAGTGAATACCATTTTCGCCAAGACATGTCGTTTACCAAAACCAGTCATTATGACAATAGCCTTCCACGGAATTAAAGGTCGCATGAGTCTAGCATCAGTGTCGGAAGGAACAGTCAAGCCTTTAGGCTTGCTCAGCCAACATGATACATTTTATTAACTACTGCCCGTCAGGTAAAATTTGCCGGACGCAGCAGAGAACATTCATACCACAGAGAATATTAAAATTTCATGTAATGATTTGCTTTATGCCAAATCCATTTCGGAAAACTCTGGGACTAAAAGGCTGAACAGGGCAGACGAGCTTAGCATTTCTGGATCGAGACAAAGCTTATTGGCGTAAAGCTCAATAAGCTCTTTTCCTCTCTGTACAGTCTCGGGATCAATGGCCTCAATTTCGACGCAGCTTACATCACAGCCATGTCTCGAAGCTTCGTAGTAGACGATTTCAACATCGCGAAAATAATACGCCCAAACCCTTTTTTTGATTGTGGCACTAATAGAGACCTGCAAGGGCTCTAAAAAAGCATGGACTGCCGCCAATTGGCTTCCTCGGTCTTGATTTAGAGCGATATTCACTTCTTTTCTGACTGTCGGATCTTTCGTGATGCTCTTCATGGTGAGTTGCTGAATTTCCCGATCGAATCTGTGGCGGAATACATAATCAGGAGTCAAAGGTGAGTAAAAATAACTATCCTCCACGTCCACTTGAAAGGTCTTAACAGGACCAAGTTCCGAAATCGCTTTACGAATAAGCCCATCGTTGTCTTTATCGTCCAAAACGTATTTGTATTCGATCTCTAAATACTCAGTGGGCGCCTCTGTCATAGTATTAATCCACCGTTTGAATGGTGAATAGGTTACTCTCTGCAACCGATATCGAAGAATGGGTTACCGAAACAAATACATATTTATCGCCAGAGGAAAGCCAGCTATCTTGCACCAGCATAGAGTTTATCAGAGGTAAAACCTGATCCACTGAGGGAAGCTCATCGATGCAAACCCCATCTACACCCCTCACTAATTTAAGGCGTCTCACAACGTCTTCGGAAAGCGAGATGGCGATGATGGGAGTTTCAATGTCGAATGACGACAGATGAATTGCGGTATTTCCCATCTTAGTGATGCAAACGATGGCTTTGGCCGCGTTCCTAAACGCAGCCCTATAGGCCGCAAAAGTCACTGCGTGGATCTCATCTTTGATTTCAGGTTGAACTTTTTGCCAGTTCAGTCTCATATTGGCAGCAGATGACTCAATATCCATCACTGTTTTTTGAGCAAGCTCTAAGCCTCTTTTTGCGTATTTCCCTTTTGCTAGCACATCAGACAGGACAACAGCATCTGCCCCATCAAGAACAGCATTGCCGATGTCAGACACTTCTGCTCGCGTCGGAGTGGCGTTATGCCTCATAGAGCCAAGCATGTCACTTGCAACTAGGCTGATTTTTGTGTGGTCCTTACACAATTGGATAACTTCTTTTGTAAGCATTGGGATTTTCGCAGGATCCATATGCATTGCCAGCTCAATTCTTGACAAGAGGGCGCCACGAACGTAAGGCAAAAGCTCGGCAAGATTCTCGTAGGTTTTTTCACTTCCTATCTTCAACAGTAACCATGGTGCATATTCACCTTGTTGAATTCTGTCGATAACCTTTTTAATGTCCTCTGCTGACTCAAACGAGGGGAGAACTATGTAGTCGACATGGGGATTCTCTGCCACCAACCAAGCTTGGTCAGGAATATCTTCAAAAGTAGGGCCGGCTTGGGTTTTTGGAACGTACAACTCTGTTTGGTCATAGCAAGTGCCACCCTGAAGAACTTCCAAAACTACGGCGTCATTGGTAACGGAAACCGTGTTCAAAATAGCTTCGCTTCCGCAATAGACTGTAGCGCCAGGCACGAATAGGCTATCCCAATCTTCAGTTTCCAGAAAAATTCGCTGACTTTTGTCGGATTTTAGGATCTTGAAAGAGTCTTCAAATTTAAGTTCGATCTCTGATTCTGCACAGCGAAAGACAGCCCGAGGATTTTTAAAAATATCAACGATCACAGGAAAACTTTGCTCAGAGTTTAGTCCTTTTAGAGAGCCGACAATTTCCAAGGCTGAGGCGATATTTTCCGGTCGAAACGCGACTCTTATAGCGTCGATATCTGTGCCCTTGATATTCTCAAGGTATTCTTTCGTTAAACTTTCTTCTTCAAACGACCAGACTACACTGGTGCGCCTTCCTTGTTTTAGCATACCGACTCCTATATTTAGGGAGCAAGAGCTTCCCCCATGCGAACAGGTCGTCCGCGAGGCAAGTCTCCGCAAATTTCATCGTATATTTCCATAGCCTTGTCATCACATACTACGACAGCCGTAGAGCCGAGCATAAATGTTCCCAGCTCGTCTCCAACTTCAAGACCAATAGGCTGTTCTAGAGCTTTTATCTGTTGATTTCTATGTGCAAAGTTGTCATTGGAGGCAAATCCCCTCCAAAATGGAGTCACCATCCTAGCCACATTCAATGCCCCGACCATAACGACATAAACAGTACCGCCATTTTCTGCTTCTATTTGAAACACGAGTCTCTCATTTCGATTGAATAGCCTCGGTAAATAGCGCACTAAGGGCTTATTGACTGGCCAAACTGCCCCAGGGATATAGAGAAGCGCCCTCAAGTTTCCTGCAATAGGGCTGTGGACCCGGTGATAATTGTGAGGAGCTAGGTAGACTGTTGAAAAATAGGTAAAAGGCCGTTCGTGCTTAAACCCAACCAGTTCACTGAGAGAATAGGTTAGCCCCTTAACCTGGATGGCCTGATCTGATTCAACTACATGCCCTCCCTGACTCCACACACCATCAGCAGGCACCGCAATGGGCCCGGTAATTGGTCTAGCGCCAGACTTAAGCCTTCGGGTAAAGATATCCTCGATCGTTTTATAGCCAGAGATTTGATGCTCCGCCTCGTCCATGTTTATGCCAAATACTTTCACGAAGGCAACATTCAAACCTCTTGAAAGGATTGGGATGTGGACTCTACTGAGAATCCCCACTCCTTTGCTCAATAAGTTTCCTAAAAGTAGCAACCTGTTCACCAAAGTCTCCTACGATGGAGTTCCTTGCCGGAATCCCAATGAATTTTAGTAAAGGTTCATGAAAATCTTGTATCACAAGAAAAATCACAAGAAAAAACAAAAGAATACGGAATTTTGTCATACATGGTATCACGGTCCTACATGTGCTGTTCTAATGAGTTCCAAGCTCTCTCACACTGAATTTTTTTGCGTTCAGCTTTCGAGACTCCGCGCTGTTTGGGAATGCGAGGAAGTAGGCCCAAGTTCGCGTTCATTGGTTGGTAGTCACCACGGGTACCGACTGTCACGTGATGAAGCAAACTACCCATCATCGTGTTGAATGGCGGCATTCTAAGATTACGCTCAGTAAGAATTGAGGCCGCCGAGCGCCCCGCCAAGAGACCGATGGCCGCAGACTCGGTGTAGCCTTCAACCCCGGTAATTTGACCTGCCATCAAAATATCTGGGCGATTTTTTAATCTAAGATTTTGATCGAGAGCTTCTGGCCCATTGATGTAGGTATTACGATGCACCGAACCCAGTTTATAAAACTCTACATTCTCTAAACCTGGGAGCTTACTGAAAATGCGCTTTTGCTCGGGCCATTTCATTTTTGTTTGAAATCCAACGAGGGAATACATAGCTCCTTGGTTGTCTTCCATGCGCAATTGTATGTTAGCGTATGGCCATCGTCCTGTTTTAGGATCTGTAAGACCAGAAGGTTTCATCGGGCCAAAGCGTAGGGTATCTCTACCCCTTCCCGCCATAACTTCTATGGGAAGGCACGATTCGAAGTAGTTGGGTTCTTCGAAGTTGTGGAGAGGGGCTTTTTCCGCCGCCAGAACGTCATCGATAAACTCTTCGTATTGTTCTTTGGTCAGAGGTATATTGAGGTAATCACCATCAGCATCTTCGTCCCAACGACTCGCTCGAAAAATTTTTGTTTCATCGAGAGTATCTCCAGAGACAACTGGTGCTATCGCGTCATAAAAGTATAAGTTGTCGTTTCGCCCAATCGCCTTAGATACGAAATTAGACAAATCATCACTGGTAAGTGGTCCACTGGCTACAATCACTAAATCTTCGGCCTCGTACCCTTCCAAGTCTTCTGGAATAGAGGCGACTTCTTTATGCACTAGAGAAAAATTTTCGTATGATTCGAGCTGTTTTCTAATCGATGCTGAAAACTTAAGTCTATCCACTGCGAGCGCTTGACCGGCAGGTACAGCTGCTTCTTTAGCACACTGCACGACCAGAGAATTGAAATACGCCATCTCCCTTTTCAAAAGTCCCGGAGCACTGCCTTCTGATTGCGACTTGAAGGAGTTCGAGCAAACCAACTCTGCCAAGTCACCCGTTTTATGGGCCGGGGTTTGCTTATGAGGACGCATTTCGTAAAGTGTAACTGGTACACCTTGAGATAGAACTTGCCATGCAGCCTCGACACCCGCCAAGCCTCCACCAACAACATGAACTTTAGACATACTTGCTCCTAAAAAACTCAGAGACGCCTATATACCCATAATTCACGCCAATATCAGCCAATATCTAGTTCAACAAGCCTTCGCCGGCAATATTTACCATTTGAGCAAAGGTATCGCCCTTCAGTGAAGCTCCACCGACTAGCCCACCATCTATGTCGTTTTGCTCTAGATACTCTTTTAGATTCGATGGTTTAACAGATCCCCCGTAGAGGATACGAGTCCGGTCAGCAACATTTCTTCCCAATGTTTCTGACAATTTGGACCTTATAAGCTCGTGTGTCTCTTGCGCAGTTTCTGCTGTAGCGCTTTTTCCAGTTCCAATAGCCCAAACGGGTTCGTAGGCAATAATAAAGTCCCCCTGCCCCTCACATTCGTTTAGAAAAGACTCAAGCTGACCTACGAGAATTTTTTCCGTCAAGCCACTTTCTCTTTCCTCTTCTGTTTCTCCGATACAAATGATGGGAATTAAATTCGCCTTCATGGCGTTGGCCACACGCCCTCCAACGGTTCGGTTAGTCTCTCCAAAAAACTGTCGTCTCTCACTATGACCAATAATGGCATACTGAATTCCTAGATCCAAAAGCATCTTCGAAGAAACCTCGCCAGTAAAAGCTCCCGAGTCTTCCCAATGGACGTTCTGCGATGAAATAATCACACCGAGTTTGGACGCGATAGACTGCGCAATGAAAAGGTGGGAAGTAGGGGGCGCAACAACTTTATCGACAAAGTCCGCACACTGTTCACTTACTGTACTCGCGTATGCGGAAAAATAAGCCTCCAACTCACTGGGTAAAATATTCATTTTCCAGTTTCCGGCAATAACAGGACGTCTCATAATTCACTCTCCCTTCCAACTTATTTTAAAAGCACCTTGATTCCAGGTAGAACTTTGCCTTCTAAAAACTCTAGCGATGCACCACCACCAGTTGAAACATGCCCAACTTGATCGGCTAAACCTGCTTTCTTAATCGCCGCCACCGAATCGCCACCGCCAACCACTGTAAAGCCCTGAGTGGTTGCCACAGTATTGGCTACAGCAAAGGTTCCTGCAGAGTAAGTTTCCCATTCGAACACACCCATGGGACCATTCCATAAAACGGTTTTGGCATGAGTAATTCGGTCAGAAAACAGTGCACGCGTTTTTGGTCCAATATCTAGCCCAAGAAAGCCGTCCGCAATCTGCTGGTCAGCAGTGATATGTGCTGGGGCAGATTCGGCAAACGTTTCAGCAATAACATGGTCAATTGGTAGTAAAATCTCGACCTTTCGCGACTCAGCGTTACGATAAATCGTTTCAACAAGGTCTAACTTATCAGATTCGACTACTGAATTACCTACATTAACCCCCAAATACTTAAGAAAGGTATATGCCATGGCTCCGCCAACCAGAAGACTGTTGCAGTGCTGCATTAACGAAAGAGTAACCCCTATTTTGTCTGAAACTTTCGATCCGCCCACGATCGCCACAAATGGGCTTTCAGGATGTTTTTGGATTTTTGATAACTGCGCAATTTCTTTTTCCACGAGCAGTCCAGCAGCTCGTTGTTCTGGCTTGATTAACTCGGGAATTCCCACAGTCGATGCATGAGCTCGATGCAGAGTACCAAACGCATCGTTCACAAACACATCAAAGCCAGTGGCGAGCTTTTGAGCGAAGTCCCTTTCGTTGCTAGTTTCTCCAGGGTGAAACCTCAAATTTTCAAGCAGAAGAATCTGGTTAGGGTCTTTTTGCGCTAGTATCTGATCGACAGGTTCTTCAAGATACTCGTTTACGAAAGCAACCTCACGATCCAAGAGCTCCGCCAGCTTGGAACCAATAGGCAATAAGCTGTATTGTGGGTCAACTTTGCCCTTTGGACGCCCTAAATGCGACATAATTACTAGCTTGTCTGTCTGAGAAAGAATATGCCTGAGCGTGGGCAAAGCAGCCACGATTCGCGTATCATCTGTAATTTCACCGTCTCTAAGTGGAACGTTTAAGTCCAACCTGAGTAGCACTTTTTTGTCTTTCAAATCGACTGCATTCAATTGCCGAAGTTCCATGTTATACCTTCCTTAGTTGACAGTTTAGTAGTATAGGATGAGACCAAGGCTATAAATATCTGGTAGATAGATCCTTATGAAAGATCCCATATGAAATATCACAAGCACCTATTTGTAATGGATTCAGTAGAAAATCTAAACCTCAAACTTGACTCGACTCTTAGACTCGCGAACTCACTGTTACATATGGGTCAAGACTGTTTTATGACTAGTCCTTCAAATCTTTCCTGGCAGTCAAAATCATTACCGAAACTTCTCGCTAACGTGAATAAACTTGAAAAAGGCAAGGAAAATACTGCGCAAGTGGGTGCCCAGAAAACGGTTGATCTGGCGGACATAAATGCCGTTCACATGCGTAAAGACCCACCATTTGACGGCAACTATCTAGCTTGTACGTGGGTATTGTCAGAATTGGAAAAACAAGCCTTCATTTTTAACCACCCAAGCACTCTAAGAGATCTTAATGAGAAGGTCTCTGTATTCAGTTTTCCCGAATATACCCTCCCTGCCATACTTAGCGCCGACCCAAAAGCCATCGAAACGTTTATTTGCGAAGCCTGTGACGGAGACGCCATTGTAAAGCCATTAGACTTGTTTGGTGGGCGAGGAGTTGAGCGTTTGGAGGCGAAAGGCCCTGGCGGTGCCCTGACTGCGGAAATTTCCTCCCTGTTTAGCGACGGTCAAATACGGATTGTTCAACCCTTTGATAAAGCTATTTTTGACGGCGAGGTCAGAGCATTTACAGCAGGGGGCCGAGCCCTGTCTTGGAGCCTTAAGGTCCCTGCAAAAGGAGAATTTCTCGCTAACACTCGCATGGGAGCGACGATTGAACCGTACCAGCCTACATCCGAGGAGTCGGCAATGGTAGCCAAGGTTTCACAGTCCTTACTCGACAAGGGGGTTTACTTTGTTGGGTACGATTTAATTGGCGGCAAAATCTCAGAGATTAATATCACAAGTCCACGTCTGCTAGTAGCGCCTGGTGAAGAGGAAAGGCCGATTTACGATCGCATGGCAGAGGATCTCATAAATTACCTAGACCGATAGCCGTAATTTTTTTACTAGCAAGTCCGATACCTCCGATGGGAGGACGAATCGATGAAGATCTATCGGACATTATATTGCATGTTAGGGCTTGCTATTTCGACCCAAACCATGGCTAACGAGTACATTCTTTTCGAACCAAATAATGGCAAGATTAAGTCTCAAATCGTATTCGAAACCATGCCCTCACTAGAGTCGTTAAAAAAGAAAGAAAACTTTTTAAAAACACTTGATCACACGAAACTCAACCAAATTTTTCTCAAAGAAGACCTGCGAACTATGGATCGCAAAGCAACCGAAGTGACTCCTAATAAATAATTTCTTAAGTAATATTAGACTCATAACTTGCAAGCCGTTAAGTAGAGGCTAGTTCACCCGATCCCAATGCAAACGTCCATTTAAGATTATTCTACGGGAGAGTCGCCATGAAACTTTGGCAAATACTGAGGAGCCTTTTTGTATCTATTTCCATGCTGGGTTTTCTTTCAGCCTGCGCCACCAGCGAGTACGATGAAATCCAAGAACAAATGGCAGAGGAGTCAGAACAGGAAATTCAACAACAGGAAGAACTCATTGAAGAAGAGCTGGCCGAAGAGACAGAAGGCGATACGGAAGTTACCGAACCTGAAGTGCCAAGCGAAGAACTCGAAGATGTCATGCAAGAGCCCATGGGCGATCTATCATCAGAAGCCTTAGCTTCCGAACTGGACAAACTGACGACACCAGAAGGAGGCGAAGGGGATGTGGGAGTTGATGACCAAACGGTAGTCGACACAGACCCGACTGAGGACGAGACGGTCCCAACTTACACTGAACCAGAGGTAGACAACAGCTTAGGCTCCACTGGCGATGGCAGCTCGGGTGAGTACGTCGTGCAGCCAGGAGACACATTAGGGAAAATCGCCAATGTCGTATACGGAAACTCTAACCGCTGGCGAGAGCTCGCTGACGAAAATGGAATTTCAAACCCTCGTAGAATCTTCCCCGGTGATGTTATTCGATTTAGCCTCGATAGCCGAGGACAAGGCTTCAACGACGCCTACACCGCACTCGAACCGGAAGTCATCATGGTTCAAGCTGGAGACACACTTTCGGTGATAGCGGAAAGACTCTTTGGTCGCGCGGACTACTGGAAACCTATATGGCATCTAAACAAAGCTGAGATACCTGACCCCAACAATATTACACCAGGACAGGTTGTCAAATATCACGACCCCAAGAAAATGGCTCAAAACCTATCAGATGCTGGATACCAAGGACTTTCTCACTAATATTACAGAAAAAAGACTTTCCTAGATATTTCCTCTGCTGAAAACCAGCAGGGGAATTTCTACTTTAATCAAACCTCTAAAAACCTAATATTCCAACGAAAATCACCGTCAATTTCCTTCCATTTTACCCAGACCTATACCTGACGATAAGTACCTAAATCTAGTCTACACCGAGGAGCACCATGGGCAAAACATACAACAATATGACCTTTAAATACGCGGGATCTATGGCCGCCATAGTCCTGGTTTTCGGAAATTTTGTGGCATGTGGGAGCCAGTTCTATCAAGTCTCGGTGGAGGATGACTTTGAGCCTACAGAAGAGTCCATCGCGGCGAACCCAGACATGAACGACCCTGAGTCGACCCTCTATGGAATTCACGCACCATCAGGTTGGCAAAAACTGCCAATACCCTTTAGGTTCGGCAAAGATCTTAATGAGGAGCAAAAGATTCATTTCTTGGCCGCTATTAAGACCTGGGAATGGGCAGTGGGCAAAAACCTGTTTGAGTTTGCCGGAACCCACGAGCAGACCACGGGCGACTCCTTTACTGACTTATATAGCTCGCTCGACGACCAAATCAACGGCCAATACCTCGATAACGACTGGGCGAAAACCAACAAAGATGACGCCGTCCTTGCAACCACCATTTGGAACAATGGCTCGAGTGGAGCTGAAATCGCTAAAGCCGATATCCGTTTCAACAATGAGTACTACGTCATTGGCGACAGTCTTCAACTAAGCGCTGAAGGCAACAAAGAAGTAGTCGACATGCAGTCACTTGCACTCCACGAGTTGGGTCATTTGCTCGGACTGGCTCATATCGATGTTAACGTGGATTCCTATTCCATCATGAACCCCTCCCTTTTTATTGGGGAAGGTCTTACGTCGAGAAAGATTTCAAGAGGCGATATTGAGCGCATTCAGCAAATTTATGGATGCGAAGGCGACGCTTGTGACATAGACAGCCTCGTTCTCGAGCTCGAAAAAGACACCGAAGCCGAAGAAATGACCGCAACAGCGCAGTCTTGGCTTGCATCTAACACTCCACAAGTCGAACCGTCGAAGTAAACTTAGCTTTGGTTAGACTCCAGAACCCACCTAAGGTGGGTTTTTTTATTTTCCCCAAAAAATAAGTCGACGCATCATCGGATTACCAATATATTCATGCGAATAGATGTTTATTTGGCATATAGGGACCCACCGATGATTGATATAGAACCCACCTACAAACCCGAAGAATACGAAAAAAAATGGTATAGCTATTGGCTTGAGCAGAATCTATTCGATGCTCCGGTAGACCCTAATAAAGAACCCTACACGATCCTTATGCCTCCTCCCAACGTGACTTCACAGCTCCACATGGGCCATGGGCTTGGCTACACGATTCAAGATTTATTGATTCGGTGGAAACGCATGTCCGGATTCAATGCCTGTTGGCTCCCCGGCACAGACCACGCTGGCATCGCCACCCAAATGATGGTGGAAAAGCAGCTAGAGCGTGAGGGAACCAGCCGGAAAGAGCTCGGTCGAGAGGCGTTCGTAAAGCATCTTGAAAATTGGAAAGAAAAATATGGTGGATTGATTCTTGATCAGTTTAAAACGATGGGCTTTTCCTGTGACTGGAGTCGTCTGGCTTATACTTTAGATGAAGAACTATCTGAAGCCGTAAGGCATGTGTTCGTAGAATTGTTTAACCAGGGCCTCATATATAGAAACGAGCGTCTGGTAAATTGGGATACAGTACTAAAAACTGCCATTTCAGATGATGAAGTAGAAACCAAAGAGATCAATGGTCATCTTTGGTTTTATCGCTATCCCATTGAGGGAGAAAAAGACTCCTATATTAAAATTGCGACCACAAGACCTGAAACCATGCTTGGCGATACCGCCGTTGCCGTGAATCCTGAAGATGAAAGATTCAAACATCTCATCGGAAAACAAGTCAGACTTCCCATCGTTGATCGTCTCATACCAATTGTTGGCGACGATTACGTAAAAAGTGAATTCGGCACCGGAGCCGTAAAAATCACCCCAGCTCACGATCCAAATGACTTTGAAATAGGTAAACGTCACAACCTCCCTTTTCTCGTCGTTATGAACGATGATGGAAGCATGGGCGGAGATATTCCCGAAAAATACAAGGGAATGGATCGATTTAAAGCCAGGAAAGAGATTCTAAAAGACTTAAAAAACCTGGAACTGTTTGATGACGAGAAAGCCTATAAACACGCAGTCCCACATTCTGAGCGTAGCAAAACTGTTATAGAACCAAAGCTTTCCATGCAGTGGTACGTAAAAATGAAGGAGATGGCGCAACCAGCGGCCGACGCGGCTCGCAATGGTGAGATCAGTTTTTACCCCCAATCCTGGCAAAAAACATATCTTTATTGGCTTGATAACATTCAAGACTGGTGTATTTCTCGCCAGTTATGGTGGGGACATAGAATCCCCATTTGGTATTGCCAAGACTGTGAGTCGATCACAACGGGAATGACAGACCCTACCGAGTGTAGCCACTGCAATTCGAAAAATATAAAGCAAGATGAAGATGTTCTCGATACTTGGTTTTCCAGTTGGCTTTGGCCATTGAGTCCCTTTGGCTGGCCACAAGACAAGGAGCAAAAAGAGCTAAATTACTTCAACCCTTCCGATGTCTTGGTGACTGGCTCCGAGATTATTTTTCTCTGGGTCGCACGGATGGTGATGGCCAATATTAAGTTTAAGAACCGCTTACCCTTTAAGCACATCTATTTCAACGCTACAGTTGTAGACAAAAAAGGTCGAAAATTTAGCAAAACCTTAGGTAACGGCATAGATCCCCTTGAGGTTGTGGAGAAACATGGAGCAGATGCCGTGCGCTTTACAGCTATCAGTCTCGCTCCACTAGGCGGCAGAGTCATGATGGAGGTGTCTGACTTTGAAAATGGCGCCAGGTTTGTCAACAAGCTTTGGAATGCCTCCAGATTCATTCTCAAATACTATGACGAAAAAACCCAGTTAAAACCCTTAAAAGACCTCGAGTTGCAGGCCTACGATCATTGGCTTCTGAGCGAGTATCAGACGGTTTTGGAAAAGGTAAACCAAAACCTATCAAACTACCGTGTTAACGAAGCTGTTGATAGTATGTACCACTTTGTCTGGGGAGCTCTTTGTGATTGGGGTCTGGAGTGTTCTAAAGGAAATTTGAACGAAAATTCAGAGACTAAAGATAAGTCACTTTCTGTTTTGGTTTACCTACTTGATGGTTGTTTGAGACTGTTACATCCTGTTATGCCGTTCATCACGGAAGAGCTTTGGCAGAAGATTCCTGTTCATCCGGATTTGGAAAAGGGAGCAAGTGTTGTCACTGCAGAATATCCGGTTAAATCGGCTAAGTTCGACGAAACTCAGGCTACTCAATGGGCAACCGTACAGGATCTCATCACAAAAATCCGGTCTGCGCGGCAAACTGCGGGAATTCCACCAAAGGTAGACCTCAGTGTTTCTATCAAGTGCGAAAATGATCTCGTAGATGTATTCAGCAATGCAAGCCAGTGGATCAAACAGCTTGCTAAGGTTTCTACTGTTACTGCGACGACCGAGAACGTTAAGCTTAAGCAGTCCCTGACTCAAGTTGGAAAAGGCTATGAGATTTTCATCCCTGTGGCTGATCTAATAGATATCGAGGCAGAAAAGACCCGACTTGAAAATGAAAAGAAGCGCTTAGGTAAAGTGCTAATGGGAATCTCTAAGAAGATGGAAAACAAAAGCTTTATGGATCGAGCACCGCAAGATGTTATTGAGCAAACAAAAGCTCAGTTCCAAAACATTTCTAGTCAGATCGATAGTGTAGAACGGAACTTGAAAGGTTTGAATGGGTAAATGCTGCGGATAACTTTGCATCTAGCCAAGAGGCAGATGTGAAGTTTTTTTGAACCCTACCTGCATTTCGTCTCAAATTTTCCGAATACAGTCACAGACTAAACTAAGTCCCTGCTCGAAGGTACTTTGGCTAATATTCAATGCTGGGGTAAGGCTTAGCACTTCACCAGAGCTGCCACTTACAAGAGCAATGATTCCTTTTTCGCGAAGCCTATTCATAAGATCTACTCCTTTGCCTGGAGCCAGCTCAATAGCTATCATTAAGCCCTTACCGCGAATATTAAAGACAGAGTGGTGCCCGCCGACTTGATTCTCGAGGTACTTGAGAGCCCACAAACCCAAAACGGCACTTTTTTCTGCTAGATTCTCCCTCTGGAAAGTTTCTAAAAAAGCAGATCCAAGCTCACAAGAAAGAGGATGTCCAAAAAAGGTACCTGTGTGAATAGCTTCACCATTGCTTTTAGGCCAATGAGAAAACGCCTCTTCGGTTCCGCAGCAACTCGACAGGGGCAAACCACCTCCTAAGGCTTTACCAAGACATAACAAATCGGGTAAAACTTCGTGCGAGGAACTAAAGCTTCCAATTCTTCCGCATCCTGTAAAAATCTCATCAAAAACTAAAAGGGCATTATAGTCATCTGCCACAGCTCGCAGCACAGCTAGCCAACCTTGAGAAGGTATCTTTACTCCTGACCTACCTTGCACCGGTTCAACGACCATACCAGAGATGCAGTTGTCAGATAGCGTCTTCCGTAGAAGTTCTTCGGGTATATCGAAAGGAACCGTAATTACTTGGTCGCGAGGCAGCCAGCCTTCGAAGGGGCTTTTGAAATCTGACCTTGACGCTAAGGGTAGTACGCCTAAATCCAATCCATGATAGCCACCGTCAAAAACAACTATTTTCCCATTGGGTTTTCTGAGCAGGCAGGTTTTAAGAGCGATTTCGACTGAACCAGCACCCGATAGTGACAATGCAGCACGTCTAATTTTATCGGGGAGTAAGGCAAGCATAGCATCGATAAAGTCAACTTTAGCGCGGGAGGGATAAACATCCCCCATACCATGAACCATCTCCAAACCAGACTCGGCAAAGCGATGAAAAACGTCTCTTTGAAAGGATGGGTTGTGCCCTAAGTTCATGACTCCAAATCCAGCGCATAAATCCAAGTACTCGCGACTTTCTACGTCCCAAACCTTACTCCCATTTGCTTTGGCGAAAACCAGGGGGTTTTCGTGGCACGGGAAGGTAGAATCATGACACTCAATTTGTGAGAGCCTTTCCATGTACTGAGCATTGGACATCATTGAATCAGACTCCTTTTTTTCTCGGGCTCCAGATGTATTTATGCTGTTGTAGATTCAATCGGAGAGGTAATTCAGACTCCAAAATCCACTCCACTAGCGTGGCCGGATTCAGCTGACCGAACGCAACGGAAACGAGCACCTGATGTCTCGCTAATAGCTGATACTCGTGACAAATATCAACAGTCCAATCAAAGTCTGCCCGATCCGCAATCACAAACTTAATTTCGTCCTTTGGTTTCAAATATTCGATGTTTTTCCAAAGATTTTTCTCCACCATACCACTACCTGGGCACTTTAAATCCATGATCAAGGTCACACCTTCGGGAACCGTTTCAATACACTCAGAGCCACTTGTTTCACAAATAACTTCGAACTCTTCATCAATCAACGCCTGCATAAGCAAAAGGCAATTTTCTTGGGCCAAGGGCTCACCGCCGGTAATCTCAACGAGATTGATTCCCAGTGATTTGATTTCTTGCACTACCGACTCGACTGAATATTTGGTCCCCCCTGCAAATCCATATGCGGTGTCACACCATCGGCAGCGCAGCGGGCAGCCAGTCAGGCGTATAAAAGAGCAAGGCCTTCCAGCAAATGAAGACTCTCCTTGAATACTAGGGTAAATTTCAGTTATCACTAATTCTCGGTTATCTAGGCTTTTATCCATAAGATATCCTCAATAAGGGACATTAAATGTCGTCTGATCGAAAGCAATTACTAAGTTCATATCAGCCATGGAGACATGGGTACCGATGCCTCAAGGCTCAGTTCCCCCTAGTACTGGTAGTAAGTACTCTTGGTTTAGCGTTGCCCTTGATATTGTTGAACAATTATCGAAAACAATTTGCATCAACCCAGGTAGCTATTTTCGAGTCTTGGATTTCCTCTAACTCTCCAATATCTATAGAAAATTATCTAAGTGAACTCCGGGAATTTACAAACAGCTATATTGGCTCAGGTGTTATACCCTATCTTATCTGTTTAGCCACCATATTATTTCTGATCAGACGGACGAGTGGAGTTTGCGAATCCGCTACTTCACCATTGATTGCTAACGATATTAAGGCAGTCGTCAAAACTCTACCAAAAGTCATTCTTGCCTTGATCTTACTACTGATAGGCAGTGCAGGAGTTTTGCTATTTGGGGCGGTCATCCCTGGGATCTTTGGCATCTTACAATTAGTAGTTATAGCTTATTTAACTTTGGCATATGCCGTTCCCATCTATTTATCTCAAGGCCATAGCACCATCGCATCTTTGAAAAAGAGCTTAAGAATAGAATACTGCAACTATGCTCCTGTAGGTCGATTTAGTGCTTTCTTCCAGATTTTCACTTATCAACTCATCGGTGCCGCCTTAATCGAGCTCGTTACTACTGGAAGCTATTATCTTTATGCGCCTGACAAAATTTTAGGGACATCTAGAAGTTTTTTCTATGACGGCAACATTTGGCCAAATACTGTTTATTTCCACGGGATAGAAATCACTACCACCCTTATCACGTCTTTAATATTTTCGATAAGTATCGTGTTTATGACAAGCTACTATCACCTTGTTAAATCAATCAAAAGTAAACCAAACATCGAGGTACAGGCCTAATGAAATTCTATAGCTATGATAAGTGTTCAACCTGTAAAAAAGCTGAAAAATTTCTTTTAGAGAATGGTATTGACTTCAAAAAAATTGATATCGCTACCAAGCCGCCCAGCAAAGCAGAACTCACAAAAATGCTTTCATTGCAAGATGGTGATCTTAAAAAGCTATTCAATACAAACGGCAAAATCTATCGAGACCTCAACCTAAAAGAAAAGGTAGGCACTATTTCTAAAGAAGAGGCCTTTCAGCTCTTAACTTCAAATGGCATGCTTGTAAAGAGGCCGTTTATACTGGGTGATAACGTTGGGTTGGTTGGATTTAAGGTCGACCAATGGCAGTCTTTAAACTAATCCCGCGCGTTTTCTCAAATGCACAAAGTGCTCCTCGTTTGGCGATCCTAAGTGTTCGCTGAGGTTTGTTTCAATCAAACCAGGGGCTCTGTTCTTGAAGATTTTAAAAAACTCTACCATGGAAATCTTTGGATTGACGCTTTCGAGACCAATCAAAAATTGGCTATGACCGCGCCCCTCGCGATAGTCAGGTTCTTTGGATGGGTGCGACAGGTACCGCTCAATGTCTTTAATCTTGGTTTCAAATAGTAAGCTAGCCTGATAGAGCAAATAGTTTTTACTCCTGAAAAGGGAGGTTCCTGCAATCTTTTTATCCCCTATAACTAAATCCGAAAACCCTCTCTGACAAATCTCTACGTCGGGATAAATTGTATTGATAGTTGCAATAATACCTTCATTAATTTTTGAGAAATAAAGGTCATTGGCGAAAGGATTTATCATCCATGCGCCAACAGAAATCACTATACATCCCGAATGAAGGAGAACAGTACCTCCACCGCCATAACGTTTTTCTATAGCGATAGAGTCTTTTTCGCAGTTCTCAACGTTCACTTCAAATTCTAGTTTATTACTTCTACCCAACACTACCAGAGAATTCTTCGGGACAAACGTCTCGGAATGAAAGCGTTTTGAGCAGTGTTCTATAATTTGATCATCAATCCACATTAAAATATCCCGGATTCAATTATTAGTATTGCAATATTGAATAGTGCGAATATTCCAAAAATATCCACAAGAGACGCTACGACTGGAGAACTTGAAACGGCAGGATCAAGTTTAATGGATTTTAATATAAAGGGAAGCATTGATCCAGTTACTGCGCCAAACAAAACGATAGAAAGAAGAGATAGCGAAATAATCATCCCTGGGGCAAGACCAAAATCTCCTATCACAAAGACTCGCCAGAAACCAAGAGTACCGAGTATCAAACCTAGCAAGATACCAATCACGATTTCCCTTCTAAGAACAATAAACCAATCTTTTTGGTCAATATCTTTGATGGCAAACCCCCTGATAATCAAAGATGCCGCTTGTGATCCCGAGTTTCCCCCTGACGAAATGATAAGCGGCAAAAATATTAAAAGGTACTCGAAACGAAAAGAGTCTTCGTAGGCACTCAATACGTTGGCCGTAAACATCATCATCAGAAAAATCGTTGCCAGCCAGATTCCTCTTTTTTTTAGTAGAGTTAAAATTGGAGTCCTTAAATAGGAATCCTCTAGAGAAGCCTGACCTCCGAAGGCCTGAATATCTTCGGTTGCCTCCTCCTCAGCAACATCAAAAACATCATCCGCTTCGACGATTCCGACCAGTCTCTGGGCCTCGTCGATCACGGGGATACACGGTTTGTCATACTTTCGGAAATGATCAACTGCAACAACCTCATCATCCGTAGCAACAAGGGCTAATACATCATCCATGATATCTGAAATACAAATGCTACTAGGATCTGCTACAACAAGTCGAGCCAACGAAACCCTTCCCATGAGCATTTTGTCGTCGTCTATTATAAAAATTTCATTCAGTAGATTTTCGCTCACTCTTGAGCTCTTCCAGCGAATCTCCGCTAATACATCGCCAACACTAGTATCGCCTCTAAAAGCCAAGAAGTCCGGACTCATCAGACGCCCTATTGACTCTTCGGGATAACTCAACAATTGCCAAGCTATTTGCCGTTCTTCTGGGTTTAGTTGCCCTATGATGATAGATTGTACTTCCTCCGGCAATTCTTCAAGCAACTGAGTTCGATCAACGGGGTCCATTTCGTTTAAAAGCGAAGATGCAACCGATTCAGGCAGAATTTGAAGCATTTCATACTGCAGTTCAAATGGAAGATGAGAAAATACTTCAGATCGTCTAATTTTTGGAATCAGTCGAAACAGTTCCACGGATTTCTCAACATTTAGATCTTCAAAAAAATCAGAAATGTCTGCTGGATCGACTCTATGTAATGCCAGTCGAATACCTTTATAGTTGCCTGACGAAAGGAGTGAGTGAATCTCTTCAATCGTTTTTTCATTCATGATTGACCCTTCTTTCCATTAGCTAGGCACAGGTATGTCAAAGCCTTAAAATTATCATCAGTTTCGTCCTCAGCGTCCTCTAGCTTTTGCAGAAATTCGCCCATAGTTTTCGCTTGAGAGCAATGATAGGCATTCATGAACTGGTCTGTATTCGGAGAGTATAAACTGAATGCTAGAATCGAAGCATTATTCCACTTCTTTTTTGTAACAAAATCATAGCGCTTCGATGAAAATTGAGGGCTATTTTCTTTAAATTCGTTAATGACTCTTTCTTTTTCCAGCAACTTTGATTGCTGATCTAAATCTTTTCTCTTATATAGTTCACTGAGTTTTGTCTTTAAACTACCTAGCCATGTCTTAAATTTAATTTTGTCTGATTTACCGTTTCGATACTTTTCTAAAGCCAAGGTTTGATTATTTTGGGATAGATATTTTTCTGTCATAATGTCGGCACTAAACTCAGCAAGATTCTCATTAAATCTTGTGGACCCTACCGACCAAAAAGTCCTGTGTGTCAGCTCGTGAAAAAGTAGGTGAGCTAGACTCCCTTTTGATCGCCTTAACATCGGAGTCAGAATCGGATCATCAAACCAACCTAATGAAGAAAACCCTCCAACGATTCCTTTATTGATATCATAGCGGAGTTTAAGTTCATCTGCTTTTTTGTCACGCTCATTCTTGTCAAAGAAACCTAGATAAGGAACAGATCCAACAAACGGAAACCACCAACGTTTTGACTTCATTTCCAGCGGTTTTGCAGCTTGTACGGTGTAAGAAATATTTTTTTTGTCAATATGGATGTAATGGGCATAAGAGCCACCAACGTTCAGACCTTCTTGCAAAGCAAATTCAAGAATTTCATTCACCGAATCGAGTTTTGCAAGAATTCTGGCTTCATATCTTTGTTCAACGATGACTTCAGAGATCTTTTCTCTAGAATTAAATAGCCCGTTAAAATGAACGGCCTGCTTAATTGAATAACACGAGACTAGTGAACTAGTCCCGAATGTCAGAATTAATAGCCGAAGAAAAGTCGAAAAAACCAAAAACGTTCCTCACACTATGACTCAACTTGAATAGCTATTTTCGTTTCATGATCGCCAAAAGCAAAGCTTTCACTGATACTCAACTGACTAGATTGATCTTTAGAAAGACTCTTAATCCGAATCGCTTGAGTTTCTTTTTCAATGTACTGCGCATGTTCTTCAATAGCTTTCGCCAACTCATCAGAACTACTGTGTTCCAAAAGAATTTTATCGGATATTTGGAGATTATTCTCTTTCCGCATATTCTGCACTCGATTGACAATTTCTCGAGCAAGGCCCTCTCTTATTAATTCCGGCGTTAAGTTAGTATCTAGCAGAAGCGTGATTCCCGCTGAAGTCGCTATCAGACGTGAGTCTTTGGGACCCCGATCAATCAAAAAGTCAGTTTCCGTGAGAGCTTCGCCATCGATGACAACTTCTCCTCCAGATTCCACTTCTGACAATAGTTTTGCAACTTTTGTCTGATCAAGACTCATTTCTAAAAGCGAAGCTTTAACCGTATTAAGCTTTTTACCTAGTTTCTTTCCCAGCGTTCTAAGATTCGGTTTAATGCTTAAATTCACATACTTGATCTCGTCCATCGAATAATCGACTTCTTTGATATTTAGCTCTGTTTTGATAAGTTCTTCAGCATCGGAGACAGCTTCCATATCTTCTTGGTTACTAACAATAACAAGAACACTTGGAAGCACCTGTCTAGTCTTGATTTGATGTTTAGCACGAAGACTCCTTCCGAGCTCCGCAACAACCATCGCTTTTGACATTTTGTGTTCCAATTTGTTGTTCACAAGCTCTTTGTTAGCAAGAGGAATATCACACAAATGAACAGACTCTTCTACGCCATCCAAGTTTTCAACCAAGACTTGGTAAATTTTTTCGGAAACAAATGGCGCAAAGGGAGCAAAAACTTTTGAAAAGTTGATAAGTACGTGAAACAGAGATTCATAGGCGCTTTTTGTTTCTAACGACATCTCGCCCTGCCCACCCCAAAACTTTCTTCGACTCAGGCGAATATACCAATTTGTCAAATCATTGATAAACGCAATCAACTTTGGCACAACTGAATACAGTTCATAACGTTCCATATCTTCGTGAATCGATCCCACAAGAGACTGAAACTTTGATAGGAGCCAAGAATCGATTTCTGTTGTAGCCTTAGGGGCCTGATCGACAAGGTCTGCGTGAGGCTTCCACTTATCTAAATCAGCATAGGTCGTTAAAAAGCTCAAAGAGTTCCACAGAGGCAAGATAACTGATCTAGTGGTCTCTTTAACCCCTTCGTTGCTAAATTTTAGATCTTCTCCACGAAGGATAGCGGAGTTCAACATATACAGCCGAACACTGTCGGCACCATACTCATTGATTAGATCCACCGGCGGAGTAAAGTTTTTCCAGCGTTTTGACATTTTACGACCGTCATTAGCGAGAACCAAGCCGTTTACAATAACATTTTTAAATGCAGGTTTACCTGTCAATGCGGCACTCAAAACTGCCAAGGTATAAAACCAACCGCGAGTTTGATCCAATCCTTCGGCAATAAAGTCAGCAGGAAAATTAGTTTCGAATCGATCTTTATTTTCAAAAGGATAATGCATTTGAGCATAGGGCATTGAGCCAGATTCGAACCAGCAGTCAAATACTTCTGATATTCGCTTCATCGTCCCGTTGCAGGTTGAGCAGGGATATTCCAAATCATCTATAAAATGCTTGTGCAGATCTTCAATTTTTTTCCCGGTTTTTTCCTCAAGTTCCGATACACTACCTATACAGTCCACTTTCGTTTCGTCGCAGTCGCAAACCCAAATAGGGATGGGCGTCCCCCAAAACCTATTGCGGCTGATAGCCCAGTCCCTAGCATTCTCCAACCATTTCCCCATACGACCAGATTTGAGGTGTCCGGGAACCCAGTTAATCGTTTTATTATTTTCAACCATTTGATCCTTAAATTTTTCCACAGCAACATACCAAGAAGGTATGGCTCGATAAATCAGAGGACCATTGGTTCTTTCGCACATCGGATAGCTGTGAACTATGGTGTCTTGTTTGAATAGAGCGCCCGACTGCTTTAGATCTTTTATGATGTTTTTATCGGCATCTTTTACAAATTGCCCGGTATATTCAGGGATCTGCTTCGTGTAACATCCATCCTCGTCTAGAGGGTCAACGATACCTATTCCTGCTTTACGACAAGCATGAAAATCGTCTTCACCGTAAGCTGGAGCTAAATGAACGATTCCAGTACCATTGTTAGTATTGACAAAGTCAGCATCCAAGATTTGAAAGGCATGAGCTTCATCTTTGAAGTAAGGAAACAGTGGCTCGTAAGTTTTCCCAACAAGATCTTTTCCAGAAACCTTTTCAAGGATTTCGCAAAGATCTTCTAGCTTCTGCTTCTTACTTGGTTTTATTACTTGCTTCAATAGATCGTTTGCACAGATAAATACGTCACCCGACTCCTTATGACGAACTTTAACATATTCTATCTCGGAAGACACTCCAAGTGCCAGATTTGAAATTAGCGTCCAAGGGGTTGTCGTCCAAGCCAACACATAAGTTTCTTCGCTTTTCAACTTGAACTTAACAGTGATGGCAGGATCCTGGACGTCCTGGTAATTTTGATTGGCTTCAAAGTTGGAGAGTACAGCTGTAATTCGAGGTGAATAGGGTACAACTTTATAATCTTGGTAGACCAAACCTTTATCATAAAGAGACCGAAATACCCACCAAACGCTTTCCATAAACGACTTATCCATCGTTCGGTACTGACGATCCCAGTCAACCCAGCGGCCCAATCGCGTAATTGTCGTTTGCCATTCATTTGTGTAGTGAAGAACCGATTTCCTGCACTTTTCGTTAAAAACATCGACACCCATTTCAAGGATATCTTGTCTACCATTGAGGTTCTCATTTTTCTCGACCTCAAATTCTACAGGAACACCGTGAGTATCCCAGCCAAATCGACGATCGACGTTATAACCTCTCATATTCCAATATCTTGGAACAGTATCTTTAATCGTGTTTGCGAGTAGGTGGCCGTAGTGAGGCAATCCGTTGGCAAATGGTGGTCCATCGTAAAAGTTAAACTCTTTGGCGCCCTGCCTCTTATCATTAGATTTTTTAAAAATTTCACCTGCTTGCCAGTTTTTTAGGATGGATTCTTCCACTTCGGGCAAGTTGACATGTGAATTTATGGGTTTCATGAGCGCTGGTTCCGTTGTTATAAATGGTTAGTAAACTTAAGCACAGTTGGCAGTAATCGTTCTACACTCTAATTGCACGAGATTAAAGATCAAAGGCAAGGATCAGCGCCAACAATGCCGTTAACTTAAGGCTGTAATCTATATGGGTCAATATTTCTGGGGAGTTGTCTGGATATGAAAAAGCCATGT
>JABSRP010000138.1 GCA_013215145.1 Pseudobacteriovorax sp. | reverse complement strand
AAAAGTGTGAATTAATTAATTATTGAATAACCGTTTATTTTAAGATTTTTTTAGTTAGTTCTAGCAGTTGATCGGTTAAATCGTTTAGTCGTTGTTGAAGCGCGGTGTTCTGTTGTTTTAGTTCTAGGTTTTCTAGTCTGAGTCTTTCTAGTTCGGTAATATTATTACCCACTTGAGATATTGAGTTCGGCGAGTTGTTGATGTTGCCGTCTCCGACTATTGTTGTTTGTTGGATCGAGGATAAAAACTCGGGGAACTTTTCGTCAATCCAAGCCTTGATTTTAGGTCGATCATCTAAGTCAGCCATTTTGATGGCTTCACTTATTCTATATTTTGCCTTTCTCCATCCAGGTGAATTTGTTGCCTCTCCTGAAGCTATTTGAGCAGCCTTGCTAATGTGTCGTGTCTCTTTTTTTGATAGTAGAAAATCGCGAAAGGCTTCTCCCTGATGAATCATGAAACAAGTATTTTGTCTTTTTTGGTCAAAAAGCTTGTCTTTTAGACAAAAAAGGACGATGTTTACAATCCTTTGCTACTTATAACTATATATCGCTACACGTAACAACCTATTGCGTACGCAATAAGTCTAAAAACTTATTAAATGTCAACAAATTTTGAAAGTCGGAACTATTCGACACGGGATTCCCTTGCCATTTTGGGAATGAGTTACAGCACTTTCCAGAAGTGGATCAAGGTGCGAGGGATAAAGTCCACCAAAAAAGGTTGGTGGGCAAAAAACGACATTGACACGATGCTAGAGTGGATTCGAAACTACAATTCCCTTCTCAAAGGACCGGAAAACCTAACCCTAGAAGCACTCAAGCAAATGAGCAACAATCGCCACAATAACAATATTGTGGTGCATATTACGGAAAATGGGATTAATAAGTTATTCCACATCAAAGGAAATCTTGCAATCGTTCCCGTCAAAGATGGAACGGAGGAAGCATATCTCGAAAAACTATCTGAACTCCTCTAATGGCAAAAGGAATAGCACCCGTAAAACTGGATTCGTTGGCGCTCCAACGGACTCACGACGGGTTTTATTCCAAAGCCTATCTATCAAAGCACGTTGGAGGAATGAAGAACCTCAACCGACTTTTGCGAGAATATCCCGAAAAGATACCGCCCTACTTTGGAGACAACGACCAAAGGGCTGTCTATTCTATCTGTGATGTCATGGAAGCAATTAGAATAGATCGAGAACGAATATTAGAAGAAAAAGGAATCCTATATATCTACAAATCATGAAGTACAAACCAACTATCTGTTTCAAACAGTTCAAGGACCAAACCCCCGTTAGTGATGAACCCGAAATGATCACGGCTTACTATGTAGGCGATGGGTCTTTCAAGGCATTCGGAATGGTTATGCAAGAGCAACCAGACCACGAAGATGCTATCGAAATGATTAAGGACGAACTCGGCCTACTTCCTGGTACTTATGATCTCGTACCACTCCCACCAAGGGAGATAAATATATAACTTGTTATTTTAATAATCTATTATTATATTTGTAGTGTAACAACAAAGTATAGCCCTCGGCGTGAGTTCATTTTGATTGTTACTCACGTTCGAGGGGTTTTTTATTGACATTCAAATCATTCTTAATCATGGAAAAAGTAACTGCATTAGACAGCCAAACGGGTGAACTCAAAGAAACTGAGCTAACTCAGGAAGTAACGATCATGGACCCCAAGGCATTGAATGAGGTTAGTGAGTTGGCCTCGCAATTAGGCTCAATGAAAAAGGGCGTTAGTCTTACGACTACTTACAAAGAGTTCAACAAGTCGGGCGACAAGGCTCGCGGCGTATTCGTCGGCATGAAAACCCTGAACAAGAAAGAGGGCGAAAAGCTTATCGCGCTTCCCGCTGTTGGCTGGATGGAAGAGACTGGCGAGATTTTCGTCAATGCTGGATCGAACTTGGTAAGTCAATTAGCTGGGATTCCTCAGTACACCCCAATCGAGATCGAGTTTATCAAGGAGGAGAAAGCAGGAGCCGGAAAAGTGAAAGTCTATAAGGTATCACTTCTCAACGCGGCCTAATGGACATCCTAGCATTAGCGAAACAATTTGGACAATCGGCGGGGTTTCAAGATCCCGCCGAATTTGATTTCGATCATTGCCCACACGAAACCTATTCATCCGAGCCGATCCCTGACTTTTGGGAGAGGTTGCCGGATGAGATCATCGACCCGAACACGAACGAGGTGAT
>JABSRP010000137.1 GCA_013215145.1 Pseudobacteriovorax sp. | reverse complement strand
CTGGTTTTTTTGGTCAGCATTACGCTAGACCCTACGTAGTAAAAAAAGGGAATAGTGGTGCGTCAGTATATAGATCCAGAGTTGTTAAACTATGCATCCATGATGGTTAAGGAGCAGATTGAAAAGATGGCTCTCAAATGGGAGTTCAATGAGCGGAGTATTTCACGCATTGCTAAAATGGCAGTGACCGCTGACAAAACGCAAGATGAGGCGTGGCTTAAAGCTGAAATTAAAAAGTCCCATAAGTTTGAGTACGAGAGATATATCTCCCACATTGCCAAGCGAGATGGTTACTATCCATTTATCCAATTCAGAAAGAAATCCTTTCGCGTATTCAAAGAGCTTTACGGTGAAGAGTCTCTCAGTTTGATGCAAGAAAAGCTTCAAGATCCGACAAAAATTGGACCGGCTTGGGCAGCACAGTTCGTTGGCGCTGTTCAGCGCATTGGTTACGAAGAGTGCGCGAAGCATGAGAATCTATTTGAATTTGTGACCAGTCATCAAGCCTTTCAAGATGCTAAGGAAGAGCGGCTCAAATTTCTAAGGGCCTCAGACTCGCAGTTCCGTTCGCCTTAAGTCCTATCTTTCGGTATTTTTTTCCTATTTATGTCTCCAATTGACAGCCGATCCCCGTTTACGATGCCGGGAAGGTCTTGTTTTTTGGAGATAAGCAGTCTTGCTTAAAGAGTCCGACAGCTGGAAGTATTTTCTTTGGGCCTTTTTATTTGGCCTGCCTCCGCTATTGAGTGGATCCTTAATTGCCATGAATACGAATCCCGATGAGGATCCGATTTTTGTACTTTTGTTGGTAAATTATGTTTTCTGGTTAGTTTTGTGGACTTGGATCATTGGCAGACATAGTATCTCGCTTCAGCATGATGTTGAAAAAGATAGTCTTACAATTCTCTATAATCAGAATGCGTTTTATCAAAAAGCCGATTACCACTTCCAAATGGGGGTTCGATACCGCGATGAGTTAGCGATCGTTATGATGGATATTGATAACTTCAAATCAGTGAACGATACCCATAGTCATCTATTGGGTAGTGCGGTGCTTAAACAGATCGCAGAGATTATCTCCAGTAACTTACGAGAAACTGATATTGTCGCAAGGTTTGGTGGTGATGAGTTTATCCTATGCCTTCCGCGAACCTCTTTGCATGATGCCTACATGGTCGCTAACCGCATTCGTCAGAGAATCGAGGACACGAATTTTGTCTATAAAAAGTCTTCGACACATATCACGATTAGTGCGGGAGTCGCTTCCATGAATTGTACCTACCAAGAGAATATTGAGTTGCTGGTGGAGCAGGCTGACGAAAACTTATATAAGGCGAAGAAGTTAGGACGGAATCAAGTCTATAAAATTTAAGGCAGGAAACCCTCTTTCCACTTCAACGAGAAAAAAAATATGGTGAAACTACAATTTCTACTTGCATCCTCCTCCTCCTTATAGCAATATCACTACCACTTCAGAGGGGGTATAGCTCAGTTGGTAGAGCATTAGATTTGCATTCTAAGGGTCAGCGGTTCGACTCCGCTTACCTCCACCAGGAAGACTAAAAAAGCTAGCTACATAACGTAGCTAGCTTTTTTGTTTTTTTTTCTTGCCATGGCAAGTTCTCCTGATTAATATAGTTAATATTCTCTAAAAATTTATTTTATATTACCTTAGTGAGTGGATCTCGTATGAGTCATATTTGTGTGAAGAACTGTATGGAAAGACTGGAACGTTTGGAGGTCTACAGCCGCACCTCAGGGCGGGACCTACATATTTCGGCGGAGTTTTACGCTCGCGCCCAAAAGACCTTTCAGTACATTACCTCAGCGTTTGACTACGCGAAGACGCAATTTAAGTTAGTCAACCTTCCCGTCTTAGAAAGCGTGATCTTTAAGCTTAGAGATTTGTTCACCTCCTTAGGTTGCGATCGTCTGTCTTACTTGTTTGAATGTATCTTTGAGAACCTGTCCCTGACACGCCTCAAGGTGGTTGAGGGTCTGTTGGATGTGGGTGAGCATGAAATTCGGTTGGCCTGCAAGGCTTGGACTCACCAAGGGCAAAGTTTTGGTTGATCTCTTGTTGCCTTAATCATGAAGTAAGTCGATGTGAGGCGGTGCCTTAACACGGCTTTTTACATTTTTATATTAGGGGCTGTTGACAATTCACATCGGTAACCAAATATAGCTACATGCAACTAGAACCATCGATCTATAATTTCT
>JABSRP010000136.1 GCA_013215145.1 Pseudobacteriovorax sp. | reverse complement strand
ACCGCTATTAGAGGTACACGAGCGTCTTTTCGATGGGATCGAAATAGAGTCATGCGCTACCGACAAAAGCTATTATTCTTTGGTAAACGAACAAGCAGTTTTAGAAGCGCTTTCGACTACAGGAATAATGCATCTTGGTTATCAATACGAGGATGTCAACGACGATTTGGACTCACAGCTCAAGGACCACCGTGCAGGAATAGAAGCGATAATTGGTCATATAAAATCTGGAGGGCAGTTAGGCAAATCGCGAATGAAATCGGACGAAGGAAACTTATCTGCGGGGTATGCGGCAATGGGAGGTTTCAACCTTCGTCAACTGATGAGATACCTTGTAAAAAGCTGATTTTGAACCAGATTGAGTTAAAGTAAGTAAAGAGCTATATGAAGTCAAAAGCCTTTAAATAAAGGTATTTTATATTTCGCTACAGCGACTAAATACTTCCAAGATCCATTTTCTTCTTTCTTATAGTACATATATAAATCATTGCTCTGGCAACTTGTTTTTACGAAGAAAGGCCCCAATTTTGTTGTTCCATCTTGGTTTGTAATAGTTGATCCGTCTCTCCGACGTCCCGTAATATCCTTTGGATTAGCATTGCAATCAACACCATTGAAAGTTTGGTTGCAGTCTAAATTATGATACAGATATAGACCGGCATCCATCAATAATACATCGAGATCTGCTCGGTGACTACTCGCTTTCAAACTAGACGTCATATTCATTATACCTATACTCATCAAAGAAAATAGAGCAATAGCAACGAGGACGGACGTCAACACAAAACCCTCTTGTTTATACTTTTTATTCCTCATCTTTCTATCCTAAAATTCATAATTAATTATAATAGACTGCAGTGAAATGGAATTTTCTTGTACAATGAAATCCAGCCATTGTTCCCAACGACTCTTCTCTTTAGTGGGTCCCTAACAGGATTTCCATTTCTTACTTTTCTAGCAAGAATATCTATGTCACCACCCTTACATACCGCCCTAACTTGATAGCTTGGACCAACTGAAGTGATACTATCTCTTGAAATTATGATGCTGTCATCGGCAGCCAGAATCTCCAAAGAAGTGTTGTCGGTACATGAGTCCCCATTCGCATCTTGGGTTTTTCCGCAATCTGCTCGCTCATTAATATAGGTCTTGAGCATCAGGAAGCCAATGTCGTTCTTCTTTTTATCACTATATCTGCTTAAGTTGACAAATCTATTGGAAAGAAATGAAAACATCAATAGAAGCAGAGATGAGGCAATTAATATCTCCAAAATGCCAAATCCTTTTTCAGATTTATCAAATTTTTTCACTCTAAATTACTCCCGATTTATGTTGCTAATACTGTTGAAGTCCGATGGCAACAGTTTCTTTAATTTCATTACTATCGTCTGTGATCCCATTAACAGGCTCTATCCTTTTTAATGCTTGTTTCCATGGATTTACTCCAGCTAAATTAAGATATATAGTACTTTGAGATCGGAATTACAGCCAAGTATCGAATACATTATTCTGATCGGAATCCATATATTCAATCTTCTGAGGCTAAATGGAAAAATGTGAATTATGTGTTCAATTGTTCGCTGATGACGACATATCAATAGTCAATGGACCATTATATTTTGGTGGGCCATCTTCGGATTTGACAGCTAGGTACCCTCTTCATAGGTTTGATCTGAATAGTCGTGCTAAGCTGATTTTGGCATGTTATTGATTTTTGTTGATAAATAGTCTAAGTCACTGGAATCCATGTCATAGAACTTGATCGACAAAACTGAGGAAAAAATTATGTCATGTTATGAAATTTTGTATAGATCGTAGTAAGAGTTTACTTCAGATGATTCTGGGCTTATATTTCGTTGAGTCAATGCTAAGAATCTACGAGGAGGCTGAAAATCATTGGTATTAGGGTATACGGTGATATCTATTATATCACCTTGATTGACCTTGAGCCTACTTTGAGTTGCTACGACGGCTCCAAGTTCCGAAAAATTAAAGGCAAGGCAATCGTGCCTTATTTCTGAACCGTATAAATTCATTTGTACTTTCATTAATTCTAATACAATATCTTGTCTAACATACATGATGAACCCTCCTATATCTCTTGACATTGCGATTGATGATTTGAGCCAAGTTTAAGATCAATTAAAATAGTCCTGTCTCATAAGTGACCGATATTTTAGTTTCAATATTACAGCAGGTTACGCACTATCTAAGACTTCCAGTGTTGACGGTCTTTTTCGACTATTCGGATCAGTTAAGTCATCAGAAAGAAGATCTAAATTTATTTT
>JABSRP010000135.1 GCA_013215145.1 Pseudobacteriovorax sp. | reverse complement strand
CTTTGGGAGTTGAATACACTATCGAAGTAGTCGATGAGTCCTCCGAAGACTAATATGATGGTGCTTGAGGCATCAAGGAAAAAAATTAAGGCAGGAGATCTTTTTGTTTTCCAGATGTCTCAAGAGGTGAATCTGTATCGATTTGGCCTCGTCATCAAAAACGATTTTAATCTCGGACCTTTTCCTAATTGTAATTTAGTTTACTTATACGAAGCTTCGTCTAAGTTTATAGATGAGGTTCCAGAGTTGAACAGGGAAAAGCTCTTAATTCCACCATTTGTAACAAACAACTTAGCCTGGTCAAAAGGTTTTTTCTTAACGATTGGTAATATAGTTCCGGGTGAAGCGGAAATTTTCTCAGAGCATTTCTTTCGGGATACAAGTGGAAACCTCTACAATGACAGCGGTGTTAGGGTAAAAAAAAGCTCGCGAACCTGTGGGAATTTGGGCTCTACGGAGTTATAGAACAGTCGATGATAGTATAAGTGAGGCTTTGGGAATTCCATTAGTTCCAGAAGACGAATAGTCGTTTTAAGGTCACCTTGGTTCACGCGACCTAAGCTTGGCCGAGAAACTCCGTTATCTGCTCAAAAGCCTCCTTAGCATCCTTCTTTACTATCAAATCGAAAAGTTCAGCCTCATCCTCAGGCAACGAATCGACATTGGAATTAAGGAATATTGGCTTATCAAAACCAGCCTCTCTTAGCTTCCTAGCGACCTCGATCCCGGTCTCACCATTTTTGAGGTAGTAATCACAGATTACGTAGTCGTAGCCTTGTGCTGAGGTTATATCGAAGCTAGATAGGGAATCATGAATCTCAAGCTCTCCAGGGCCGTACATGCGCTTCCACTGGCGCTGGTAAATGCCCTCATCTTCGAAGAGCAAAGCTTTGACTGAAGGGGTTTCTGCCTTCTCAAGATCAACACACTGGCTGAGAAGCATAACTAAGTCGTTTTTGCTCATCGGTTTTGGAAGGAAGAAGTCTGCACCGGCATCGATGGCTTTAGGTTGGAATTCGAGGCGTCCTCTATTGGAGTGTATGCAGATTTTTCCTTTGTAGCCCATTTCTCTTAGTTTTCGGCTAACGTCGAAGCCGTTTTGAGAAGAGTCTCCAAGATCGACGTCGAGAATTACTAGATCGGATTTATGATCAAAGTTCGCAAGCATTTCTTTACTTGACGAAAAACTAGAGACTTGATTTTTGATGGATAGATTTGATGCTAAGGATTTAATTGAGTTCACATAGATTGTCTCATCGTCTAAGATGATAGTGGAAAAATTGAACTCTTTTACTTCATTGAGGAGGGGCGTGTTAACATTTCCGGTATCTAAGTTGTTAGAGCCTAGAGACGTCGAGATAGATCTAAATTTGCTCGAGTGATCATGAATTTCAATAGAATCGAGCTTTTGAGAAGATATCTCGGAAGGTATCGTAAAAATGAATTCAGTTCCCTTTGCTCTCGTAGAGTTGCAGTCTATTGTTCCCCCATGAGCTTCAACAATTTTTTTGGCGATCGCTAGGCCTAATCCTGTACCACCTTTCTTACCTTTTGTGAAGAATGCATTAAAGAGATTTTTACGATCCTCCTCTGATATAAAGGTATTGGAATTTCCTATTGTACAAGTTGCAAAACCACCAATTGGACTATCCACTTTTATCCAAATCCTACCTTTTCCATCCATGTGCTCAACGGCATTTGAAAGGATGTTTTGCACAACCCTTGAGAATTTCAAACTATCAACCTTGAAAATTATTGTACCGATATAATCACTGCTAATTGATATGTCCGTTTTCTCTCGAAACTGAAAAATAGCTTCTAAATTTTCAAAAATAAATTTCCCAATATTAACCGGTTCGATATGCATCTTACCTTCATTTCCAACCTCCATGACATCCTGAATCATACCTTCCACAGAATTAATTGCAGAAGAAATACTTGTTGTGCTCTCTTGAATGATTTTTCTTGATTCCTCAACACTAGAGTCATTGATCATTGAAATAAGAGCTTTTATCATTGAAAAAGGTTTCCGCACATCGTGCGCCAACATTTGAGTCGTGTTTGCAACAGCTGATTTTTTTATGTTTTCATTTAGTTCTTCACGAATTTCCGAAAACTTGTTTTGAATCAGATTCCAATTTTGAATAAAAATTTGCTCTTTAAATAGTGGTTCGGAACTTTCATCTTCGCCCAGAAGTTTTTCGATAGAAATGTTTATGAGTCTGATCTTTTCTTTCAAATTGCCCGTCACGACAATCATTGACCCACCCTAACCGGAATCCGAGGACCACCCTTACCGGTTTTGTTTGACCCAC
>JABSRP010000134.1 GCA_013215145.1 Pseudobacteriovorax sp. | reverse complement strand
GCTCGTCAGCAGCCCTTAAAAATTGGTAATCAAAATCCGCACCAAGAGGGAATAGACGTTCGAGTGCTTGAAGATGTCCGTTCGCTGCCTCCTGATTTTCAAATCCGTGCCATTTTCTAGGCGAATCTTCAACCCCAATAAAAAGTTCGCCGCCTTCTGCATTTGCAAAACTTGAAATTGATTTGGTGAGTTTTGAAGGTGATATCCGGTAAGACTTTAGATCACAAAAATGACCTTCATCCATATCTAGCAACTTAGCTACTTCATTACTAGATATGTTTGTTATTGAGATTTCTTGCATTTTGTTAGACTATTCAACACAACAGTAATTATTCATATGACGTCAGATACTGTTATCCAACGTTTACTTGCTTCTCACTGATAAGTAGAATCCATTATACAGTCAAGTTTGAAGGGCAAGAAAGTGCGTATATCGGGATGGCTCTCGCTGATGGCTCATCAGGTGCCTGGTTTTGGCGATATACGCACTGCGAAGCTACATCGCTCGATCATCACCCCCAAAATGATTCCATTGATTTCCTAACTCTCCTGACACCTGACTCCCCTTCACTCCACCGAATAATCTCTCAACACCCTGCCCTGATAGGAAAGGCGAATTCAATATGCTAGCGAATAAAAGTTAGAGCAAAGACGGGGAATATGTTGAAGTTGTTTTTTACCACAAAAACAATGAAATCAACAAATTACCGCCGCCTCTGCGAAGCCGATCGTGGAGTAATATACAGAATGAATAAAGCAGGAAAGTCACAAATTGAAATAGCTCAGGCAATCGGCTTTACCCAAGGAACCGTAAGCAAGGAATTGAGGCGTAACAGGGGTAAACGAGGTTATAGATATAAACAAGCTCAGAGCAAAGCCGACAACCGATCTGCCACTAAAAGGTCTCGAGCCAAAATAATTACAGGCGACTTAAAAACTGAGATTCACCAAAGGCTTCGCAGGAAGCATAGTCCTGAACAGATTAGTGGGAACCTGAAGCTTCAGAAGATCTTCGTTAGTCACGAATGTATATACTCTTATATTGCTGAGGATAAGAGGCTTGGAGGTGATCTATATACTCATCTGCGTATAAACGGCAAACGTCGTTACAAGCACAGGAATAAAGCTGGCAGAGTTGGTAAAATTCTAAATAGAAAAGGAATAGAACAACGACCAAAGGTTGTAGATGCTCGAATGAGGTATGGAGATTGGGAAGTTGATCTAATAGAAGGCAAGAAAGGCTCTGGCTATCTTGTCAGCCTCTATGAACGAAAGTCTCTATTGGGAAAACTCCAATACATTCCAACAAAAGGAGCGAGAGAAACAGGCAATGCTATGATTCAGCTACTCAAAGATTATAAGGTCCACACAATTACTTATGACAACGGTTTAGAATTCGCTGATCATCAGAGAGTTTGTTCTATTTTAGAAGCAGAAGGGTATTTTTGTAATCCTTATCATTCTTGGGAAAAGGGGGGTGTAGAAAATTTTAATGGTTTGGTAAGGCAGTATTTTCCTAAAGGATCGGACTTCGGCGAAATTTCATCTTCTACACTTCGAAGGGTAGAAGATGAAATTAATCAAAGACCTCGTAAAACTCATAACTATAAATCACCAAGCGAACTAGAACCAAAAATCAGAGAAAAAGCAGCTTAAATATGCCCTAGATATTGTTAGGAGTTATTCGCTGGCTTTTTGAATTTGCCTTATTTAAACTGACTTAAGCATGGAACAAAGGCGACAAGGAGGCTCAGGAACGTCTACGTGCTCTACCACTGAGCTACCGAGCAATAGTTGCTCAGGTGGGATTCGAACCCACGACCACGTCATTAAGGATGATGTAGTTCCTAATGGCATTCGCCCGGTTTGTTTGCTTAAGGGTGACACCCCCACCCTTGATTTCTCTTTGAGGTGAGGATGCCAAAAATGGCTGAGGCACGGTGACAACAATGAGTATGACATTGGGTTTCAGTCATCTTGGAAATGTAGTCATACACGGCATTCACCGTGCCAAAATTGCTTGTTACTTCATAACGTTTTTTTCCTTTCTGTTAGTTAAGTTAAATGAGGGCTAAAGACTAGACCACTTCCGCATCAATCAATGCTGAGGCACAGCCTTTTCCGAGCTGACCCGCAGCGAATGCTGAGAGCACTTGGAATACCAGGTCTGAGAAACCGCCGATATTGAGAATGTCTCTATCGCTCTTGGCCTGCACAGTGGTGTTAGGCACGATATCGATGCAAGCCATCTTCGCATCCGAGTTTCTAGACTTGATCTGGTTCCATTCCTGCATGGTCGCTGTAGCGTAGTTATAATAACCTCTACCCGAGGAATCTATCCACGATTCGTTATCAGAGATGAAGATCACCATGGATACCGAAGCCTTCTTGCTGTTGAGCAACCTCAAAGGTGCACTGCAGTTCGTCGCACCCGCCGGTATCGAGGCCAACTTCTTGGCGTTAGTCATCACCGAGTCCAATGGGTTGAGATCGATGTCAACAACCTTGCCTTCGAAAGGCAATACAGTCGCTTCAGGATTCTTTCTCAGAATAGCTGCTGTCACGAGGGCTGCAACGTCTACACATCGCACCTTGGAACTAGAACCTTTGCGGTAGCCAGTCACCGACTGATGCATAGAACCTG
>JABSRP010000133.1 GCA_013215145.1 Pseudobacteriovorax sp. | reverse complement strand
GAGAAATTATAGATCGATGGTTCTAGTTGCATGTAGCTATATTTGGTTACCGATGTGAATTGTCAACAGCCCCTAGTCTCTTTAGTCTTTTAACTAAGTTATCCAAGTCGATAGTTTGCATGGTGCTATCTGTTTTTCCAACCTGTGAATACGTGTAGAGAGCATCGAGCATTTCACTCATAAATTCCGTCCGCGTTTTAAGTTCCCCTAAATCATTAGTGGATTGAACACTCAACTGATTCTCGTCATCCTCAGCTATCCACTGAGCTAGGTGTGAGATAGCCCTCAAAGGACTCTTGAGATCATGAGAGGCACTGTAGGCAAAGATCTCTAGTTCCTCTTTGCTTCGTTGTAGAGCCTGATGACTCTCGATAACAGAGGTAATATCTGATGCTGTGATGGTGAATCCTCCCCGAGCACCGTTTGGGTAGTACCAGTAATCCATGCAGAATTGATAGGACTTAGGCGTCCCTTCCTTCAGGTGAGACATTGTGAATTCTTGCATGACTCCGGTTTGTTTTAATTTATGGCGGAGTTCGTATATAGTCATCAGTCGCGGGTAAGCTTCATCGAAAAATTCTGACCTTAATTCTTCCTTAAATTCATCAAACTCTTCGAGCCACTTGGGGCTGCCATTTACAATTCGGCCTGTAAGATCGAGTAAAATAACAGGCAAAGGAAAACTTCTGGTAATGGAGCGCAGTGGGGCTGAAAACAGTTTAGCCTCGTCATGGGGTAGCGTCGTTTGCGCTATCGAATTCTCGTCGATAAGACGAGATACTCCCAAGGTCATTTTTACCTCAGAGCCTTCCCATATGGGAGACTTGATCGTATGAAATGGTCTGCCTTGTCCTAGCTTATCTTTGATGATCTCGCTTGGGATATTTAGATGAGCCTTTTGAACCCAAACGGTCTGATCGTCTCTGATATACTGCAGGGTGTCGTCTGGATCACTTTGCGGTCCATCGACAATTTGGTATAGCTCCGATTCATTCATCCCATAGTAGTCTAGGAAGGCGGCATTAGCCCACTTCAGGTTTGATCTCTCGCCTTTCACTAGTACCATATCCTTCATTGAGTCCAGTACATCTTTGAAAAAACTTTCAGAATATTCTGTCATCTTTATCCCATTGACTGTGGCAAAAAAGGGCACTTAGAAAGGTAGCAGAGTTTATCTAATAACGCTAATAGGGCTCCTGTGGGCGATAGCTAGAGCTTATGGAGGAGAAATGGCATGCTTGAGGCTAAATAACCATTTTGATGAGTTTCGACTGGACAGAATTCTGGTCGGGAGTGATAGTCTATCATGGTCTTGACTGATACTTAAACGGAACATGAAAGTCTTGGTAATATTATCGCCGAGCCGAAAGGATTATAAAATGAGATTTGCTGCCTTTCTAAAAGTGATCAGTATTATCTTTGTTAGTGGTTGGATTGCGACAAAGACTCTGGCTGAAACCAAGCTAAAAATTGTCGTTGATGAGTGGCCACCGTTTGGTGGAGCCGAATTACCACATCAAGGAATTTCTCTGCATGTAATGACGACTATCCTGGAAAAAGCTGGATACAAGATCGATGCATCAGTGGTGCCTTGGGAGCGGGCTCTCCAAGGGATAAAACGCGGTGATTACGATCTGATTGGTAATCTATTTGCCGATACAGATCTTAAGAAATATTTGACTCTAAGCGAACCCTTTTTTCAAACAGATGTCAAATTCGTCAGAAAAAAAGGTTCAGCGATCTCTTTTGCTAAACTGCCTGATCTAAAGCCCTATAAAATAGCTGTGGGTGAGGGGTATTTTTATGAATCAGCATTTGATACTGCGAGTTTTTTGAAAAAGCAAGTGGTTACCAATACCCTACAAGGCCTGCGGATGGTTGCAGGTGGCAGAGTCGACCTTACTCTCGATAGTGTGGATGTTGTTACATACCTTTGGTCCCGTAAAGATAAAAGTCTAGCCCAAAAACTCGAGTTTGTACCGAAGGCTCTCGCTACTAGATCGATCCATTTTGGTGTGCGGAAGAATTTTAATGGTAAAGACAAACTACTAAAGGATTTTAATCGGCTTCTAAAGCAGATGAAATCCGATGGTAGTCTTGAAAAGTTGCTTCTAGTTCATAAAAATTAGTTAATGCAGGACTTTTACTAGGATGGGCCCATAGACGATGTCGCTTGGAAAAAAATTTGCCTTATCTGTCATACTCGCCAGTACTTTATTGTCCTCAATTGTGACAGTATTTCAGCTTTATACCAATTTTCATCGTGATAAACGTTCCTTAATCGATGCTGTAGACAATATTAATAAAGCATTTAAGAGTACTTTTGTGGACGCGTTACGGGAGTATAACTATGAGATCTTAGAAACTCTCTTAGACGGAGTCTATAGCAGTCCTGATGTTGTTTATATCGCGTTAAAAACTTCTGAAGGTAGAGTTTTTCAGCGTGGAAACGAGATTCCGAAAGAGAATTACGAAACACAGATCTATGATTTTTTTTATGATCAAAATGGCCGTGGTAAGCAAAAAATTGTATCGATGCAGATTTATATCAGCCTTGATAACATTCACTCGGAAGTACTTTCTTTGTTGTGGACGTTGCTTTTGTCAAATTTTCTAAAGACGACTCTAGGGGCTGTTGACAATTCACATCGGTAACCAAATATAGCTACATGCAACTAGAACCATCGATCTATAATTTCTCG
>JABSRP010000132.1 GCA_013215145.1 Pseudobacteriovorax sp. | reverse complement strand
TCCTTATGTAAATTCAGCATGTTACATTTAGGAGTTTTACTTATCAAATGGTCCTAAAAACGGGGTCCACTATACAGCTCCATTCCAATGCATTTCCAGAACTCCCCAGCACCGTTCAATTGGGTTATATTTGCTATGATAAGGTGGATAATAGATCAGCTGAATATCAATCTGAAATTTATTGGCAAAGTCTTTCATGCGCTTGATAAATTGAGTGCGAACACTTGAGCATTGAGGGCCATTATCTAAGTTAATTGCCAATGTTTTGATGTTTTCTGTTTCTGACCCTTTAGATCTCCACCAAATTTCAAGGCTATCAACTATAAAATCGCTTGTTTCACTTGAAGAGCCATAAGTCAGTGTCCCAATATAATATGAGCAACTAATATTGACGAAATTGTTTCATTATGCCAGAATAAGTCCATTATGAGTAACAAAGTATCCGCCGAATGGCTATTATTATTCAATAATTTAAATGAGTTACAAAAGCGATGTGCTGCTGCGATAAAAGCGAAAGAACTTGGATACGGAGGCATTTCCGAGGTTGCTAGGCATACAGGTCTCTCCAGAAACACTATTTCTAAAGGTCTAAAAGATCTTCCTAAACTTCGTAATAAGATGGAAAGTACCCGTCAAAGAGCTGTTGGCGGCGGGCGAAAAAAAGATCTTTCAGAGAATTATCAGGTGATTACAGCAATGGAAAAGATTTTCGAAGAATCTACTGCTGGTGATCCAATGAGCCATTTGAGATGGACCAGCAAGTCAGTTAGAAATATATCCAAAGAAATCAGTAGCATAGGATACGATATTAGCAGAAGCACTGTTCATAGGATGCTGGTCGAGCAAGGATACTCATTACAGTCAAATCGAAAAACACTGTCTAAAAAGGAATCTCCTGATAGAGACAAACAGTTTCATCATATCAATGATACAGTTTCGAGGTTTATGGAAGCTAATTTGCCGGTAGTTTCAGTGGACGCTAAGAAAAAAGAACTAGTTGGTAAGTTCAAAAATAACGGCAGAGAATGGCAAAAAAAGGGAAAACCTACGAAAGTATTTACTTATGACTTTAGATCAGATGCTGAAGGGGTAGCAATTCCCTATGGAACCTATGATATAGCTAGAAACGAAGGATTTGTAAATATTGGAATCTCACACAACACGGCTGAATTTGCTGTCAACAGTATAGAGCAATGGTGGGAGAGAATCGGAAAAAAACAGTACCCAAATGCAGAAAAATTACTGATTTGCGGAGATGGAGGTGGCAGCAATGGAAGTAAGAACAGGCTGTGGAAAACTTGCTTGCAAAAATTTGCTACAAAAAAAGGCATTTCTGTGTACGTTTGTCATTACCCGCCTGGAGCCAGTAAATGGAATAAGATAGAACATCGCATGTTTTCCTATATTAGCATGAATTGGAGAGGCAAACCGCTTGAGACGTATGAAACTGTTGTCAGTCTAATAGCAAATACTACTACAACTAAAGGACTAAAGATCAAAGCCAAAGTAGATACAAAAAAATATAAAAAAGGTATAAAAATATCAGACGAGGATTTCGGAGCATTAAAACTGCACTTTGATAAAATTTTTCCAAAGTGGAACTATAGATTAGAACCCGACATTTAGTTAATTTACGACACAGTTGCGCACATTATTTTTGGACACCTCCTAAAGTGTCCAATTTATTTAGTGAGCCAAGGAGGGACTTCACAACATATTTAGCCCATCTCTGATGTATTTCTTGGTAGTCAGGAAGAAAGGAAAAGCCGTAACGGTTAGCTTAATTCAACGGGTTTTTCTAGCATAAGCATGACTTTTATTTGCACTTTGTCAGAAATCATCTTATCCCCCAAGTTATCAAAAAATTTTCCAGATCCATAACGAATATCGAAGTCGGTCCTATCAAACTCAAAATCAACTTTCACAGCTTTTAACTTTGAGCCATTTAGAGTCGAGTTTGCGATAAAGCTAACACTTTTTGTCTTATTTTTGATTGTGAGATTTCCGTCGAGTCTCCATTTTGAATCATTAACTTTCTGAATTTTTGAGATAATAAGGGTGGACTCCTTGTACTTCTTCGTCCCAAAAAAATCATCTGACTTCAAATGGCCTATAAGTTTATCATTGTACTTTTTATCTTTTAAATCACGATTCTTAATGCTATTCATATCAACGATAATCTTTGCGCTTTTGGGAACCCCATTTTCAACTTTCATAGAAGCTTCTTTGATGGATATCGTACCATTATGCTCACTTCCAATGATTTTAGATCCAACCCATTCAACTTTGCTTTGCGCCGGAGAAAAATTGACCGCCTTTGTAGCGGCATATACGGACGAGCCGAAAGTAATCAAAATGAAGCTGGTTACCATTGAGATAATCTTTAGCATGGTCTTTTCCTTATTTGTTTTTAGGTTTTGGAAACACCCCTATTATACTATGGCTGCGGCAAGAGATTGTCCGTAAGAGGGCCCTCAATCGAACGGCAAAATATTCTTCCAAAAAAAGCGTTCGCATCCAGTAGCTTCCGTCTCACTTAAGTGGTACGATTTAATTCTCATCTAGGGTGTCTTAATCGTACGGGTGCTTTTATGACTGCAACATTGATCGGATATGCGCGGTGTTCAACCAACAAACAAGATCTCTCCGCTCAACAAGCGATTCTCATAGAGCTAGGAGTTTCGCCGGATCGTATTTATCCAGCCTGAGCGTAAAACCTCTTCCTTCAGGTGGAGGATGTAAGCGAG
>JABSRP010000131.1 GCA_013215145.1 Pseudobacteriovorax sp. | reverse complement strand
TAAAGTTCGCTCAGACATAGCACGCTCCTATGGCGTTGTTTTGATTTTTTAAGCGAACTTAAAATACGCTGAGTTGTGCTATGTCACTAATCTATTTATCTTTACCATGCTTTATTGTCTCCACCATCAACGGAGGAGAGCCGCAAGTAGTAATATAATAGAAGTGAATATCTTCATTGCAAACTCCATTTAGCTAAACGAGCCTCAGCTCGATGAATCGATACTCTATACTCGAAAAAGAAGAGGGACTGATGATATAGGTCGCCTAGAATCGCTTGACAAGAAAAAAAGGACTTCCTGATAGGAAGGCGAGATGACTACTAAAAAAGTAATCATGCCGCCGGTGACTTCAGTATTAATGAAATCAAATTGACATATTTTCGATCGCTCCTGATACTTAGACTACTTTGTATTGTCCAGACTATCTTCTATCTCTTTTATCGATGTTTGAAAGAACTTGTCTCGATCTAGAAAATTGTCAGTGGCCATGGATAGAAACCCTCTCAATAGCGATAAGGGAGTCCATCGATTGGGGGCGAATATGCGGGGTTTTCTTCGAACAATACCCCTTAAGGCTTGCTCTGCTACCTGATTAGGGGTAATGAAATGCCCGAGTGGTCCCACAAAGAGCCTTTGTTTTAATTTCGTAGCGATGTCATGGTCTCCCTGTACAGATTTTGATATGTCTGTGCGCACCCATCCTGGATATAAAACACCCGCTGTCGCACCTGTCCCCGCGAGTTCCGCTCGAAGAGATCTTGTAAACATCTCGATGGCAGCTTTGGAGCTTGCGTAGGGGCTGTTGAGAGCTCCATTCGTGAAGGCGTAAACAGAAGACGTAACCAGTATATGTCCTTTGTTATCTATGATATCTTCCAGAAATACTTTCACTACCCTTGTCACTCCAAACAGATCAACTTCCACAATGCGCTCAAAAACCTCGTTAGTCATCTTTCTGAACGTTGAAGGTGGATCGCAAGCGATACCGGCATTGGCTATAACTAGATCGACTTTCCCTTGGCTCTTATGGATAGTATTCCGAATTTCCTGAAGTCTTGTGTAAGAAGTTATATCAGCAATCTCAATCATGATTCGTTTATGATCCAAATCTGCCGCGAGCTTTTTTAGGCTATCTTCATCCAAATCAACGGCAACGATTATCGCCCCCTGTTGATGGAGGGTTTTGGCAATCGCAGAGCCAATGCCATTTGCTGCGCCGGTTATGACAACAACCTTATTCTCAAGCTTAAATGGCTCCATCTGTTGATATTGCATGTTCTATAAATCCTTCAAGTTAGGATTTGAAAGGGCCGGAACGTGACATTGAGATTATATTTAAATACAAACTATCGTAATTTTTCCAATCAATTCTATGTATTAACTCTCGGCAAAACTATTCCAACTATCTTAGCATTAAAATCGAAAAGCTCTTTATACTCATAAGCTCCTATCAGACCGCACCTAGTATGTTATCGATAAAATAGGCGTCAATCAATTTGTTGCTGAACTGGATCTCTTCCGTGAGAAACGTCACACAAAAAGATCACACCAAGTATCTTATCGATTTGCGAAAGCCAATACCGACTCAACAAAGGTTTGATGCTTCACTCCTGGCTCTTCATCAGTAAAGAGAAACGGCTCAATCAATTCCAGCTCCATCAATAAAAACCGATCGTCACGAAGAAAGCCATCCACGCGAGCATACGCTAACTCGCTAGGAGCTAAAGTTAGGGTTCGATGAGCTTCCCTTATTACGTTTTCGCTTGGTTCATAATCCATCACCTTTGAGCCAAACTGAGGTTGCGATCGGAAGTCACCTTGCAAAGGAGTCTTCAACACAGCATGACTAAACTTACCTCCAAAGAACATCATCGATATCTCTCCTTGAGATGGAATCTCAGGAAACAGCGGCTGAATGATGGCTTCAGAATGCTCTAAAACCTTTGCCAGATGAGTTTTTGCAGCGTCAGTATCGTTGCTCCTGTAGCTTTCTGTAAGGTATGATGCTCCGGAAATCATAGGTTTGATAATAACATCTGACCAATTTTTTTCTTGTAAGATGCCTTCAAATTGATTGACAGATCGAATGATTTCAAAATCGGCGATCTCTACCCCTTTTGCCTGAAGGTCTTTCAAATAAGACTTCTTGTGGTTCCACACAATCGAAGGTAAGGGATTGATGAGTTTAATTCCTTTTTGATCAAGTAACGAAAGAAAACTCAGGAACTGCTGGGGAAATAGATAATAATCCCAGCAGGCCTTCGGAATCACAATATCAAACGAACTCCAGTCAACCGTCTTGTCACTCCAAACTACAGTGACAGCTTCAACAGCTTTAGATCGGAAGATGTCGATAAAGGGTTTTTCTTGTGGGGATAAATCTGGTTTTTCTTCATAAGTAAGTAACGCTATTTTCATATTTTCTCCAATGTATGCAGGTTTCGCCTCGTCAGGGTTATCTCAAGAATGCGATACTGTATCAATAGGAATGAATTCATAAGATTCATGACAATTTTTCAATAAAATATTTAACTTGCTGTTTTTAATATATTTTATTGACACACACCGGAAATACTATAGGACTTTGACTCATGTTAGAGAATTTGCAAGAGCTTAGAATTATTAGGTTAGTTGCCGAAGGCCGAAGTTTTCGGGAGGTTGCCAATATTCTAAACATTGACCCATCAACAGTCAGCAAAGCTATCAACAAATTGGAACAAAGGATGGATGTCAGGCTGTTCACACGCACAACTCGAACGGTAAAACTCGACCCGGAGTTTTCAGCGTTTATCGAAGACATCTCGTATGCCTTAGATCTCTTGGATGCAAGCTTTCAAAAGTCAAGAAATCAAAAAAAACT
>JABSRP010000130.1 GCA_013215145.1 Pseudobacteriovorax sp. | reverse complement strand
CAAGACCGAAAGTAGCTGATTATCCCTTTACTACTTTAGTGCCTAATTTAGGTGTTGTGCGTTTAGATACGCAAAGAAGTTTTGTTATTGCTGATATTCCGGGTCTAATCGAAGGTGCAGCTGAAGGTGCCGGATTAGGAACGCAGTTTCTGAAACATCTTGAACGTTGTCGGATTTTATTACACGTTATTGATGTCATGCCGGTTGATGGGTCGAGTCCGCTTGAAAATGCCCGTACAATTATTAATGAACTGGAAAAACACTCAAGTAAACTAACAGATAAACCCCGTTGGATTGTTTTTAATAAACTAGACCTGTTACTAGAAGAAGAAGCGGAAGAAATCACGAATGAAATTTTAACTGAGCTTGATTGGCAAGGTGATGTGTTTAGTATTTCTGCTTTCAACAAAACGGGCACTCAACAGCTTTGTTATAAACTAATGACTTTTATTGAAGGCCTACCACCTGAAGAAGATAAACCTCTTGAAGGTGATTCAATGGACTTTAAATGGGATACTTATCATCAGGAAACAATGTCAGATCTGGAAGATGATCTTGATGATGAAGATTGGGATGAACACCCAAACACTTTTTATGCTAAAGATGAACAGAACATTAAAAAACTTGAGAGTGATTCTTCTGATGATGAAGATAATGAGGATGATGATTACGAAGTAGAAGTTGAGTATAAATCCTAACTAAACACTTTACATTGTGAGAAAAGCAAGTAGGCTTGAGTTATCTAATAATAACGTGAGCTTACTTTTTTTATGCCTAAAATTTCATATGAGGTTTCTTCGACCGAAGTAAAACCTTTTACCTATAGAACTCCTATAGTAAGCATAGATGAACACGGTGAACTTCAAGTTTATTATTCTAAAACCGATCCTGTTCACATCAAGCAGATAACCTTTCTAAATTTAATAGGAAGAGATGAGAAAGGTAACATCGTTTCCAAAAAGCCAATCGAGGAGGTTAACAACTTTCTTATGGCTAGGCATATTGATGAAGGCAGAGAAGAATCAAATCAACACTCAAAAGCCCTGATTCACTTCTTTGCATTCCTCACACAGTTACAGGAAAAATGGGATGATGCGTATGATGAAGAGAAGTTCGATGAATTAGTAGACCTACCTCGGCCTACGTGGGACTTTATGCCTTTTCGTAAAAACCAACGAATCACCTACCTGTACCGTGCTGCGCTAAAGTATTCAGTCATAAAAGAACCTGACAGAAGTTTAAGATTAGCTAGGACAACAGCTACTGCTTATATGAACAATGTTGTAGGTTTCTATAAGTTCCATCTTCGCACAGGGAAAATTTTCAACAACCCGCCTTTTGATCATGAGGTAGTTAGCATTAACATTGAAGCTAATGGGCAGAGTATGAAAGCCTATATGTCTAAGGTTGTGCATACGACAGACCTACGGCTTAACTTTCCAAAGTCAAGCCAAAACCAAGGTGCAGCAGGTGAACCAGGGAGAAGGGATTTAAGCCCAATATCAGATAAACAATGGGCAGAGGTTAAGAAAATCCTTATGGATACTCGTAGAGTGATAAAGAATGTTAAGGGGGAGGATAAATGGGTAAGCCTCGCAAAAGAATACTGCCTATTCTTTTTAATTGGTCGCTACACGGGACTGAGAAAGGAAGAAGTGGCAACCCTGCACTCTAAGCAAATAGTCACCCCTCCAAAGGGTAAGTCTGTACTGTGGTTGGGCGTTGGCGTTGAATATGGCTCTGCAACAAAAGATGTTAAAGGAGATGATAAATCAAGAAAAACTATCATCCCTAGTACTATCATGCGATTACTCTATGAATACATGCGCTCAGACCGATACGAGAAACGATTAGTCAAATTTAAGGCGTTGTGTGCGCAGAAGAAAGCTGATGGTGAAGACGCTTTTTTTGATAGCGTAGATGGTGTTGATGAAAATAAAGAGTACCTTTTTCTGAGTGGCTCAGGAGTTCCTTTTTTCTTAAAATTAACTGAGTTAAATGTCCGGTGGGGTGAAATTAGAAGAACAGTTCGAGCAATCTTAGGTCATGATATGCAAGGGTCAATCCATAATCTCCGCCCAACTTTTGCTGTAAGCCTATTTAGAACTTTGTTAAAAACCAAATCACATGATAAAGCCTTGGCGATGGTGTCTGCGTGCTTGGGTCATGAAGACCTTGATACAACGATGAAGTATTTGACACTCGCAAAGGATGCGCCTACAGGTGATGAGATCTACGAAGATATATTGGAGTTCGTCGGTGTATTTGATGAACTAGACGAACCAGCAGAGGGAGACGCTAATGTTTGATGGTAGCGATAATCAAAGCCCAAGCAAACCAACGCGTGGAAATAAGCGAAAAGCACTCAAAGTCACCAAGGCAATGGTTGCTCCTCTGGCGAGTATTGAACCTTTAGCCATTAAGGATATGATTTTAAAAGCAGATGGAGCATCTGCATCTTACTTTAAACGCCTGAAATACAAGGGGTGCCCTGTTTTATCAAAGAAAGGTGAATTGCAAGAGCCTACTAGGTACATAGCTGTCTCTTAGTCAAAATTACATTATAAGTGATGCAATAATGTTCTATATGAAGAGTATTGGTTTTTTAGTAGAGGTATGATCTAATTGGTTTTTGTTTACAAATTGGTTTTATCAATGCATCACACAACTTCAGAAGAATGGGCACAATTAGTTTTTGGCCAATCAGACTTAGGTGATTCAAGAAGAACGGATAGATTGGTAAAACTGACGAGTGATATGGCTTCTCATGTAGGCAGCTCAATTGTTATAGCCAGTGACAATCCAGCTAGTATAGAAGGCGCCTACCGTTTCATTAACAATCCATGTATAAATCCGGAAGAAATTGCATTATCTGGATATAAATTTACAGATAGCATTGTCAAACAAAAGCGCTTG
>JABSRP010000129.1 GCA_013215145.1 Pseudobacteriovorax sp. | reverse complement strand
CTATGCCGCATTCCAGATTGAGGATCAATTTGCCGCCAAGCATACTGCGACAAGTTAAACAGGATAAAGGGACGAATCATATCTCCCGCAATGAGGTTATTGTATCCGAGGCTAACTACGTAGCAGAGGTAGGTCAGCCAAAAGCAAGAATGAAGGGTCAAAAGCTTCATTGGTTTGACATAAATCGTCACTTTTACAAACTCCTCTGTAGAAGTATCTTCAAAGTTTATAGACACAGAGATTTACCACTGAATTCGCCAAAATTTGACGTTTTATCAAGGTGGAGTTTTCAATATACAGCCTTTAACTCGAAGAGAAACGTCCTGTAGGCCCCTAATGTTTCTGCGAAACCCTACCGATGATTCTACCAGGTAGTAGTTATGATGTGGGTAAGATGTATATTAGAGAAGCGATCAGCTTAATCGTTCCTTACGCCAGAAAGCGGTTACTAGACCAAGTAAAGGCCGTCATGTTTATTGTCACATACATGATCGGCTTTCAAACACTTATTCTCGGCTCTCCCATTCAAGACACCCTCACCATAACAGCCGGACTTGCTTTAGTCGTCATCGGTTTAGCGTTTTTTATGGAAGGCTTAGTTTTGGGTCTCATGCCTCTCGGCGAATCCATTGGATTGCGGCTGCCACGGCGCGCGCACATATCCGTGCTGATACTGTTTGCTTTTGTCTTGGGCATTGGTGCGACTTTCGCAGAACCTGCCATTGGAGTTCTCAAAGCTGCAGGGCTCGAGGTTAAAGCATGGGAAGCTCCCTTGCTGTTTCGCTTACTCAATACAGACACCAATCTACTGATTTTTTCGGTAGCTACCGGGGTCGGCATAGCTGTCTCTTGCGGGATTCTGAGGTTCCTATTTCATTTGTCCCTTAAACCGTTCCTCCTCGTGATCGTCGGAGGAACTTTAATGGCTACGGTCACGGCTTGGTTAGACCCAAAGCTCGCACCCGCCCTTGGACTTGCCTGGGATTGCGGTGCTGTCACGACAGGCCCTGTCACCGTTCCTTTAGTTCTTGCTCTGGGAGTTGGCATCAGCCGTATCACATCAAAGGATAAGGCCGACTTAGGCGGCTTTGGCATTGTGACCTTGGCAAGTATGCTGCCTATTGCGAGTGTTCTAACACTAAGCTTTTTCTTAGCTCCTTCGACTCCAGCTCCCATGAGTCAGACAGACTTTTTCGCACAAGAGAATCGTGCCGAAGTGATGCCAATTTTTTCCTCAAAAGAGCACTTCGACTCCTATCAGAGCCAAACAAATTCACCGGCAGGAGACTCTCCCACATCAGATTCATCTGACGGCCCAAACATGTTCCTGTCAAGTCTCATAGCAGCCGTGCAAGCTATCGTTCCACTTTGTTTTGGGATGCTACTCGTTCTATGGTTTCTTCGAGAAAAGCTACAAAAGGCCGACGAAATCTTTTTTGGAATCTTCATTGCTATTATAGGATTCGCCGTCTTTAACATTGGAATCAGTTTGGGTCTAGCTAAGCTTGGAAACCAAACGGGGAAAATACTCCCCTCGTCTTATTCTCAGATTCCACTGGAAGAACAAATAAAAATTAAGGAATTCAATGAATCCATCGTCCAACACGCCGTGGATGATGACGGCAATAAAAAGCCTTTTTTCTTCCACTGGAACGAGTCCGAGGTAGAAACTATAATTTTTGACAAAAAAGGCCATGATCCCGAACTTAAGACCTACACTTACCAAAAGACAAAAGGCCCGCTGTTTGGCAATGAAATTAACAAACTTGGAGCCATTATCGTCCTACTTTTCGCCTTCCTGATGGGCTACGGGGCAACTCTTGCAGAACCAGCGTTAAACGCGCTAGGCAACACCGTAGAGGAACTCACGGCAGGTAACTTCAAAAAGAAAACACTCATCCAGTCGGTAGCGATCGGTGTAGGACTAGGTTTGGCAGTAGGGGTTGCTAAGATCATTTGGGATTTACCTATTGCCCCCTTGCTTATGGCCCCCTATTTAGTCCTGCTGCTGCTACCTATTTTTCAACGGAAGAATTGGTCAATATCGCCTGGGATAGCGCAGGTGTCACAACCGGACCCATTACGGTTCCCTTAGTTATAGCAATGGGACTTGGAATTGGCTCTATGTCTCAGGTGGTAGAAGGTTTTGGACTGTTGGCCTTGGCTTCGGTTGGTCCTATCTTAGTTGTACTATCAATAGGACTTATCATTCAAGCAAGCCAGAATAATGGTAGTAGACTCATAAGTCGAAAGATTGGTTCTGCATTCAAAAACAAAAAAGCAAAGCAGAAAGACTCTGAGCCACCACCCATCGAGAGGGCATCATGATTAGCTTTAAAACAGTGAAAATAACCGCCGTCCTCCCACAAAAGCCTGCAGGAGTGGTCATTAAAACACTTGAGCAGTATGGATTTTATGATATTTACCTGCAGGAAGGGCGCCACCCTGTTTTGGGCAAGGGCAATAACATTGCCAACTTTTTTACTGGCAAGCAGTCTTTGTTTTCTGCACTCGTGAAGATTATAAACATTTATGTGCCTGCAAAATTTGAGGATGACGTCCTAACCATCATCGCAGAAAAAGGCCGACTCTACTCTCCAGGGCAGGGCAGTGTTTACTCCGAGCCTTGTCATCAATACGGAGAATTTATCTCCATCGACAAGTCCATCACGAGATTTTCACCAACAAGGTCTTTTGTGTTTGGTGATGATCTGGTGGGAATATCTTGCATTGTTCAGAGAGGCGAGGCCGACCCCCTAGCCAGGGCCATCCTGCAAGCGGGACTAGGCTCTCCCAATATTCATTTTGGTACCGGTACCGGGCTAAGAGAGAAGATTGGACTTCTTCGTATTACCATCCCAGCCGCCAAAGAGATTTTAACGGTAGTCGTTTCGCGATGGGACCAATCTAGAGTCATCGATATGCTTATCGCTGTCGGTCGGCTCCACCTTCCTGGACGCGGTTTCATTAGGGGCTGTTGACAATTTAAGTTTTGCTTGAAAAATGTTGGTAAACTCAAAAGTTTGTTTTGAGAAATAAAA